>NZ_BAAANB010000021.1:0-79385 GCF_039529575.1 Terrabacter terrae | reverse complement strand
GAACCCCGGCTTCGAGGCCGGCAACACCAGCGGGTGGTCAGGCAACGGCTTCGTCACCTCCTCCTACGCCGGGTACACGGCCCCGGACGGCCAATACTTCGCCGTCGTACTGGGCGGGTGCCCCACCAACGCCCTCACGCAGTCCTTCACCGCCAACGCCGGTCAGACCGTGACCGGCTGGTCCTTCTTCAAGGCCAACGACTACGTGCCCTTCGACGACTCCGGCTCCGTGCAGCTGTCGGTCACCGGCGCCGGGAGCACCACGACGGTGTTCGCCTCCAGCGTCAACCAGGTCGGCAGCTACGGCGGGACACCGTGGCGCCAGTGGAGCTACACCGCCCCCTCGGACGGTCAGTACACGATCACCGTCAGCTCGAGCAACGCCGGCGACTGCGGCCTCTCCAGCGCGGTGGGCCTCGACCTGCCCGGCGACACGACCGCGCCCACGGTCACCGCCTCGGCGACATCGAACGGCACGCCCTACACCTCCGGCACCTGGACCAACCACGAGGTGACCGTGCACTTCACCTGCACCGACGAGCCCGGCGGATCCGGCGTCGCCTCAGTCACGCCGGACCAGAGCCTCAGCACCGACGGGGACGGTCAGTCCATGACCGGGACCTGCACCGACAACGCCGGCAACACCGCCACGGCGAGCTTCACCGGCATCCGCATCGACACCACCGCCGCTACCGTCACCTACAGCGGCAACGCCGGCAGCTACACGGTCGATCAGCAGGTCGCGATCACCTGCACCCCGGCTGACTCGCTCTCCGGGATCGCCTCGTCCACCTGCGCAGACACCACAGGACCTGCCTACACCTTCGGGCTCGGCTCACACACGCTGACCGCCAGCGCGGTAGACAACGCCGGCAACCAAGGGTCAGCGACGACCACCTTCCAGGTCCAGGTCAGCTACTCCAGCCTGTGCAACCTGGCCACCCAGTTCTCCACCAGCACCGATGTGGCCACCGGCCTCTGCGACAAGCTCACCGCCGCCGCGCAAGCCGCTGCCCGCGGCCAGAACGGGCCCAGAGCCAACATCCTTCGCGCCTTCGACCAGCAGGTCTCCGCCCAGACCGGCAAGGCCCTGACCACCGAGCAGGCCGCCGTCCTCACAAAGCTGGCCGCCGCAGCCTGAGACAGAGCCCGGGCACCCGCGCCCACAAGGTCGCACCGAGTCCAGCGCACAGCACAAAGGGTCTGCTGCACCGGTAGGTGACAGTTCGGTTGGGCCGCTTGGGTGGCGGTTGGGTCTGCTGCACCGATAGGTGCAGCAGACCCACATGTCCCAGGCGTGCCCCGGCTACGGCTGCCGGATGACCGATGCCTCCGGTCGGTGGGGCTCCTCGACCGATCGGGCAGCGGGGCTGTGTCCCGGGTCAGCCGGCCGCGGAGATCCAGCGCACCGGGTCCTCGTCGAGGTCCGTGATGCCTTCATCCTCAAGGGCTCCGGCGACGAGGATGCGGCGGTGCGCGGCATACGTCAGGACGTGTGCGACCACGCCGCCGTAGGTGTAGACCTCGACGTCATCGCCTGGACAGAGCACAGCCTCGTCGAGGCGTCCATCGTCGCAAATGGCCCGCACCTGCGCCACGAACTCGGGGCCGACGAGGGCCAATCGTCGGCGCATCTCCATCACGCTCGGGGTGGCGTCGGGCCAGGAGTAAGCGTGCCCGGCGATGGCGGCACTCCACATTTCCATCTGGCCCACCAGTCGCGCCAGCAATGAGCGCAGCGTCGGGTCAGGGTCTACTCCAGCCACCGACAACTTAATGGGTCGATCGAGAGCCTCATCTGTCAACCGTTGGCAGCGCCGCAGCATCTCCTCGATCAGCCAGACGTTGTGCTCGAGCATGCGCACGATGAGATCCATACCCAAGACTTTCCCTCGTGCCGGCAACATTAGGCTGCCGGGCGGATGGAAGTGCACCCCCTTGGGCGCGTCGATCTGAAGCCTCGTCGGGGCACGGCGCCACAGCGTCGGCGCCACTCCGTAGGCGCTGGAGAACGCCCTTGTGAAGGCCTCGTGGGAGGAGTAGCCGGCCTCGAGCGCGATGTCGAGAATGGCGTCGCCGCTCGTGATCAGGCGGTACGCCGCCCGCTCCAGCGGCACCCGACGACAGAGCGCGCTCGGCGCTTCGTGGGTGACGGCACTCACCAGCCGGCTGAGATGCGACCGGGACAGCCCCACCTTGATGGCTATGGCCTCCGTCCGACTGACTTCCCCGTCGAGTACCGAGGCGACGGCATCGAGGAAGCCGCGAACCCGTCCTCTCCTGCCTGCGCCATGCCCACATCCTCGCCCCTCCCGGGCACCGCCACTTGATCTTGGGTGCTGCTGGGGATAGCGCCGGGCGCGACCCGCCATGTCAGTTCTACCGGTCCGCGTCCCCATGGACCGGCGCGTGGCCTCGATGAACTTGCATCGCAGCGGGATGAGATCGGCTTGCAGGGGCCCGGGCAGCTGAGCACGCAGGTCGTAGGCCTCATCGGCGTTGAACCGTTCGGCCAGCACTCTCAACGTCGCATGGATCAGCGTCTCGCTCTCATCGCGGGGGCGGCCGCTGCGGGCCTGCACGGACGAGACGAAGTCGTCGTACTGCACTGCTCCTCCTCCATCGAGAGACCAGTCGGCTCAGGCGCCGGCCACTGCTCCACTCTGGACGATGAGCCGCGGGCAGAACATCGGCAGTCCTGCCGATGTGCGCCACCGTTGGCGTACCCGAGGTCGCCAAGGCACATGCAATGGCCGCGCCAGCCCGGTGGGCAGGCAAGGACGTGGCCGACTCTCGGCTGGCCCCTCGAGAACCACCGCCTTCCCTGGCTATAGCCGGCTCACCGCGAGGCGTCTTCCCGGACCGCGGCACGCATCACCCTCTTACCGCCGAGTTTCCTCATCCGACGCTCCTCGCTCACCCGGGCTCATCGTCGGTCAGGCCGCGCTGAGCGAGGTCCGCCTCCTGCGAAGACCCCTCGGGAAGGGGATCGGTGGCCGGTGGCACGTCCGCGGGGGCGTAGTCGGACGCGCCAGCGTCGACCCGCTCACGCTCCGGTGGGCGTCACCGCCACCTGCGCACGGCCGACACTTGATCGGCCCTTACGGTCGTTGCCACTCGGGCTTGTTAGCCCACACCTCTCGGTAGTAGTCCGCGAGGTCGAGCCGGGAGGCTGCAGCGGGGTCGAGGAGCACGGTGACGGCCGGGTGGAGCTGTAGCGCGGTGGCGGGCCATCTGGCGCTGACCGGCCCCTCGACGGTCTGCCGGATCGCTTCCGCCTTGGCACTTCCGGCAGCGATCAAAAGGATCTGTCGGGCTTCCAGGATGGTGCCTATTCCTTGCGTCAAGCAGTGGCTAGGGACGGCGTCGAGGTCGCCGTCGAAGAAGCGGGAGTTGTCGATGCGCGTCTGCCTGGTCAGGGTCTTGATGCGCGTCCGGGAGGCCAGAGAGGAGCTCGGCTCGTTGAAGGCGATGTGCCCGTCGGTTCCGATGCCGAGGATCTGTACGTCGATGCCTCCGGCGGCGCGGATCGCCTGTTCGTAGTCGGCGCAGGCTGCCTCGACGTCATCGGCGGTTCCGTCGGGCCCGTGGACGTGGGCCGGGTCGATGTCGACCTTCCGCGTGAATTTGTCCTCGATGACGGAGCGGTACGCCTGTGGGTGGTCAGGGGGCAGACCGACATACTCGTCCAGCATGAACGCCGACGCCGCGGCCAACGAGATTCCGCCGTCGCTGAGGCGGCGGGCGAGCTCGTCGTAGATGCCGACGGGGCTCGACCCGGTGGCCAGACCCAGCACGACCTCGGGCTTGGCGCGGACAGCGCGCTGGATGAGGTCTGCTGCGGTGGAGGCGGCGTCTGCGGCTGACTCGGCAATGCCGACGTCCACGGGTTCCTCCTTTGCGGGTATCGCCGTCGATCAGGGTCTGACCGGGTTCGCGGTCGTTGTGCGCAGGCGCTCGACGAACGCCTTGGTGATCCGCGTGGGATGCGTGATGGCGGTTCCGACCACGACGGCATGCGCGCCGACGGCGAGGCAGGCGGCTGCGTCCTCCGGGTTTCGCACCCTTCCCTCCGCGATCACCGGGACGTCGACCGACGTGACGAGCTGCTCGAGGAGCTCGAGGTCCGGGCCGGTGGTGACCGGCCGCTCGCCGGTGTACCCCCCCAGCGTCGTGCCGACACAATCGGCGCCGGCGGCGACGCTGTAGTGAGCGTCACGGACGCTGCCGCAGTCGGCCATGACAAGTGCCCCCGCCCGGTGGACCGCCTCGACGCTCTCACGCAGCGCTCGGCCGTCCGGTCGGTCCCGTGTCGTGCCGTCGAGGGCGACCATGTCGGCGCCGGCGGCGACGCAGTCGAGGGCGTCTTGCTCGGTCGGGGTGATGAAGACGCCGTCGCTGCCGCGCTTGACGAGCCCGATCAGGGGAACATCGACCAGCGGGCGGATGGCACGCAGGTCCTCGATGCCTTGGGCGCGCACGGCTCTGGCGCCGCCCTGGACGACGGCGAGCGCGACCGCGGCCATGATGGCGGGGGCGCGCATCGGCTCGCCCGGGTAGGCCTGGCAGGAGACGATGAGCTGCCCTTCGACTTCGGCGAGCACGTCTCGTTGCCTGTGGGCGGTCATGCGTTCATCCTCCTGAGTGCGTAGTGCGCTGCTCCGCGCAGCGCCGTTTCGGGCCCGGAGGCCGCGATGACGATCGGGGTGTGGCTGAGGCCGGGCATCAGCGTCTGGGCGTATGCGGTGCGTAGTGCCGACTCCCAGACGGCGCCTGCCTTGGCGACGCTGCCGCACACGGCCACCAGGTCGGGATCGAGGGCGTTGACCAGGGCGGCGGCGCCGGCGCCGAGGGCGGCCCCCCCGGTTGCTAGGGCCGCACAAGCCAGGTCGTCCCCGGAGCGCTGCGTCAGCTCCAGGCTGCTGGCGACCGCGGGATCGCCGCCGTTCGCGTGGTACCAGGCGAGGATGCCGTGTCCGGACGCGACGGCCTCGAGGTGGCCGGTGCTTCCGCAGGGGCACGCGAGCCCGGCGGCCTGCGGGGAGACGATGTGGCCGAAATGGCCGCCGGCGTGGTGTGCGCCGGTCAGGGGCGCGCCCCCGACGATGAGGCTGCCGCCGATGCCGGTGCCGGCGATGAGGGCCACGAGGCTGTCGACGCCGTGCTCGGCCGCAAGGCCCACGCCGAACGCGTTGCCGTCCCCTAGGACCCACGTCGGCAGGCCGACGTGGTCAGCCAGCAGCGTGGCCAGCGGCGTTCCGGCCCAGCCGCTGATGCTGCTCGTGGCGGTGAGGACGCTGCCGGCCTGGCTGTCGACCACGCCGGCGGTCGCGATCGCAACGGCTCGCTCGTGACTGGTTCGCAGTTGTCGCAGCAGCTCGATCGTGGTGGCGACGACGGCGGAAGCATCGGCTCGCGAGGGTGTGGGCGCCTCGATGATCTCTGAGCAGAGCGTGCCGACATGGTCGGCGCGTGCGGCGGCGATCTTCGTACCGCCGATGTCGGCGACGAGGATCATCCGGCGTCCCTGCTGATGACCAGGTCGTAGCCGTAGCGGTCGCTCCGGTAGATGGTCAAGGCGTGCTCGACCGGTTGCCCGGCGTCGGTGTAGCTGACGCGGGTGACGCGTAGCGCTGCGGCGCCGACGGCCTGGTCGAGGGCGTGCGCCTGGTCGTGCTCGAGGTTGACCGCCTCGATGGTCTGGGCGGCGCGTTCCACGGTCCAGCCTTGGGCTTCCATCTGGGCATAGAGGGAGGTGGCCGGGTCGATGGTGGTGAAGTCGATGCCCAGCGGCGGTAGGTGCACGCGCTCGATGGCCATTGGTTTGCCGTCGGCGAGCCGTAGCCGCTCGAGGAGGAAGACGTCCTCGCCGGGCTGGATCTCGAGCAGTCGGGCGATCTCGGGCGTTGCCTGCGTCGTGCCGGAGCTGAGCACGGTGGTTGTCGGGGTCAGCCCCCGCTGGACCATGTCCTCGGTGAAGCTCGTCAGGTGCAGGGTCTTGGTGACCACGGCGGGGTCTGCGACGAAGGTGCCGGAGCCGTGGACCTGGTAGACGAGCCCTCGGCGCACGAGCTGTTCGATGGCGCGGCGGACGGTCATCCGGCTCACGTTGAGCTGCTGCATCAGCTCGCGCTCTGAGGGCAGGGCGTCGTGCGGGTTGAGCTCGGCGGCGCGGCGGTCGATGGCGTCGGCGACCAGCTCGTACTTCGGACGTGAGGTGTCGGTGTCCATCGACATCGTCATCCCTTCACCGCCCCGGCTGAGAGGCCGCTGACCAGGAACCGTTGCGCGAAGACGGCGAAGAGGACCGGCGGCAGGGTGGACAGGACGGTGGCGGCCGAGATGTCGCCCCAGCGGATGCCGGTGCTGGTCACGAAGTTCGCCGCCCCGAGGGTGACCGGCGTCGCGTTCGACGAGGACAGGACCAGGGCGAAGAGGTAGTCGTTCCAAGAGAAGATGAACACCAGGACCGAGACGGCGACCAGTGTCGGCGCCAGGATCGGTATCAGCACGGAGTAGAGGATGCGGTACGTGCTGGCGCCGTCGACCTGCGCGGCTTCCTCCAGCTCGATGGGCACGTCGCGGAACCCGGCTCCGAGCAGGATGATCGCCAGCGGAAGGTTCAGGAACGTGTTGGCCAGGATGAGGCCCGGCACCGTGTCGAGCAGGCCCAGGTTCGACATGAGCAGGAAGTAGGGCACGGCGAAGAAGATCGCCGGCAGCAGCCGCAGGGCGCTGGAGGCGTTCATGATGAACCGGCCGCCAAACCCCAAGCGGATGGCAGCGTAGGTGCTGGGGACGGCGATGAGCAGGACCAGCGCGACGGCCCCGAGCGCGATCATGCCGGAGTTGAGGAAGAAGCGCGGGAAGTCGTAGCCGGCAGCTCCGAGCGAGTTGGCGTAGTGGTCGGTCGTCGGGCGCCCGAGCGCCAACGCCCCGCGGGAGATGTCGCCGTCGGACTTGAAACTGACGATGAGGGCGTTGATCCAGGGGACGTTGACGACAACGGCCACGACGGCGACCGCGAGGGTGGTCCACCAGAGACGGCGACGCTTCGAGCGGTGCGTCCCGGTGCCCCTGTCGCGGGCCTTGGCGCGAGAGCCTGCCAGGCTGCCGGCAGCGTGAGTGCTGATGTCGGCGGAGCTCATGCGGCGCCCCTTCCCGGGTTGACGATGCGCTTGACGAGCAGCGGCACGAACGGAACCAAAGCGATCATGACGATGGTCGATGCTGCCGCGGCCAGGCCGAACTGTCCTGACTCGAAGGCTGTCTTGTAGATGTAGATGCTCATAGTGGTGGTCTTGGTGCCGGGCCCGCCAGCAGTGAGGACGTAGATGACGTCGAAGGTGCGGATGGCGTCGATCAGCCGCAGGAACACGGCGGCGAAGATGATCGGCCGCATGATCGGCAGGATGACGGACCCGAGGGTGCGCCACCAGCCGGCGCCGTCGATCTGCGCCGCCTCCAGGACGTCGGTCGGGAAGGACTGGAGTCCGGCGTAGATGATCAGAAAGGTGAAGGGCGTCCACTGCAGGATGTCGAGCAGCACCAGCAGCGGCACGACCGTGTCCGGCGCGAAGAGGGAGACGTCGACGCCGACACCGTGCAGGAGGGCCGGCACGAGGCCGATGTCGCCGTTGAGCAGCAGCCGGAACATCACCCCCATCAGGGCCGGGGCGATCATGATCGGCACGAGCAGCATCGTGAAGAAGACACGCTTGCCGGGGAACTGGCGGTTCATCAGCAGGGCCAGCCCGAAGCCGAGAACGGTCTCCAGGACGGTAACGGCGAGAGCGAACAGCACCGTGAAGCGGGCCGCGGCGAGGAAGCCCGGGTCGGTCAGCACCTCGGTGAAGTTGCTCAGTCCGGTGAAGGGAACGGCCGGGTCCTGCAGCGAGAGGCCGAAGAACCCCGTCTGGATGCCCTGGTACACCGGGTAGGCCACGAAGATCGCGGTGAAGAGGATGAGCGGGGACCCCAGGACCCACTTCGCTGCTGCTCCGCGAGAAGCAGTGGTGGCAGCCATGGAACTGTCTCCTTCGGTTCTGATGTTCCGGGTCGGGGCCGTGGCAGGACGCCGCGGCCCCGACCGTACGACCGGGCAGCCGGCCTCGTGGCTGCCCGGTCAGGTGGTGACGGTCAGCCGAGTAGCTTCTGCAGTTCGGCGTTGGCGTCCTTGAGGGCGGTAGCCGCGTCCTGCTGACCGACCCACGCTCCGCTGAGGGTCTCGGCCAGCTTGCTGTACGCCTGGAAGGTGCTGGGGAACACCGGCACCGAGTAGCCGTACTTGTCGATCGACTCCGCGATCTTGTCGAAAGCCGGGTTGATCGACGCGTTCGCCTTCAGAACGCTCGGCATGGCCGGGATACCTCCAGCCTTGGCGTAGGCGGTCATCGCGTCGGTGGTTGCGAGGTAGGTGAGGAACTTGGTGGCCGCGGCCTTGTTGGTCGAGTACTTGTTGAGCGCGACCGCGAGGGCGTGCACATGGGTCTTCTGTCCCGGCACCGGCGCGATCGCGATCTTGCCGGCCACCTGCGGCGACTTCGAGGGGTCGTTGAGCTCGGCGAAGCCGGCCGACCACTGCACTGCGAACGCGGCGCTGCCGGCCTTCAGGGCCGCCTGGGTCTCGGGGAACTCGGCTTGCGAGCTGTCCTTCGAAGTCCAGCCGTTCTTGTAGATGGTGCTGTAGACGTTGACGGCCTTCTGCGCCTGCGGGGTGTCGAGGTTCGCCTTGCCGTCCGGGGTGGTCCAGCTGCCGCCCTCGCCCCAGAGCACGTCGTCCCAGATCATCGTGTTGTAGAGCAGGTTTTTCGCCTGCAGGATCGTCCCGTACTGGGTGGGCGAGGTCGGGTTGGCCGACTTGCTGAACCACGCCGACATCGCGATGTAGTCGTTCCAGTCCCACTGCTCGGCCGGCTTCGGGTCGCGCTTCTCCCCGACCGCCTTGGCAGCGACCGCCTCGTACGCCGGCCACTGGCTCTTCGACGAGAGCAGCTTGTCCAGCAGGTCCTTGCGGTAGAGCAGGAAGTGGTTGGACACGTCCAGCGGCAGGGCGAACTGCTTGCCCTGGTACTTCAGGCCGTCGACGGCCACCGGGAAGTAGTTGCTGGCGTCGACGTTCGTCAGCGGCTCGAGGGCGTTGGAGTACTGCCCGACGTTGTAGCTGGCGACGAAGTAGATGTCCTGCTGGCTGGACTTGGCCGCCATCAGGGTCGACTCCTTGGAGAAGGTGTCCTGCCGCGACAGCAGGGTCATGTCGACCTTGATCTTGTCCTTCTGCCCCTGGCCGGCGTTGTACGCCGCGACGACCTTGCTCATCGCGTCGCCCTCCGGGCCGGGCCAGAGCACCATCTTCACGGTGCCCTGCCCGTTGCCCTGGTCGCCGGCGGCGGAGCTGTTGCCGCCGGCGCCCGTGCTCGGCGCGCAGCCGGCCAGGGCGACGCCCACAGCGGTGAGCGTCACCAACCGAGTGGCCTTCGCCTTCATCTGTGACTCCTTAAGTGGTACGGACCAATGACGGAAGGCTAAGGCGAGACTCCCAACCACGTCTATGGTGTGCGCAATATTGGTACGAACCATTTCCTTCGACGTTGGCCCCGCACGCGCCAATGGGCGGCCCTTGGCGCATGCGCATCCCGGGTCAGCGCGTGCTGCCGATCCGCTCGAGGTCGGCGACCAGCTCCGCGGTGATCTGGTCCGGGTCAGTCCAGTCGTTGAAGTGAACGGAGGGAGGCAGTAGCCGCCCGCCCTCATCGACGCCCGGGCGACCGGTGGGTGCACTGCAGGCGTGAGCATCCCGGCCGCGGTGGCACGACGGTTGGCCCCCCGTCCACGACGAACGCAGGCGAGCCAGCGAACCAGCCACATCCCATTCGGAGGT
Organism: Terrabacter terrae; assembly: GCF_039529575.1. Lineage (NCBI taxonomy): Bacteria > Bacillati > Actinomycetota > Actinomycetes > Micrococcales > Intrasporangiaceae > Terrabacter > Terrabacter terrae. Next base: position 69,505 of record NZ_BAAANB010000021.1, on the reverse strand, counting down.
TCTCGTTCGTTCAAGCAGGCTCGCTGCTACGAACGTGGTGGCCGGGTACAGCTAGCCCGCGCCGTACGCGAGTGGCACCTCGCGCCGGACATGTCAGGGAACGTCCAACTCCGGTTGGCACCAACACGGTCGTGATCGTTCCGGAGCCCGCCACGGTACAGGCCCGTGCCACCCTCATCAGTCGAACCGGGAGCCGTTTGGCCCGCGTCCCGGAGCTAACCGCCCTGTTCTGGGTGCTCAAGCTCCTTACGACCGGCATGGGCGAGACCGCCTCGGACTACCTGGCCCACACGATCGGCCCGGTCATCGCCGTCGGCCTGTCCGGGGTGGCCCTCGTCGCGGCGCTGGCGGTGCAGCTGGCGGCCAAGCGGTACGTGCCGTGGGTGTACTGGACGGCGGTGGCGATGGTCAGCGTCTTCGGCACGGTCGCCGCGGACGTGGCCCACGTCGGGCTCGGCGTGCCGTATGCCGTCTCGTCCGTCGGCTTCGCGCTCGTGCTCGCGCTGCTGCTGGGTCTGTGGCACCGGGCCGAGGGGACCCTGTCGGTGCACAGCATCGACACGACGCGCCGGGAGCTCTTCTACTGGGCGACCGTGCTGACGACGTTCGCGCTCGGCACGGCCGCCGGTGACCTCACCGCGGTCGTGCTGGGGCTTGGTTACCTGGGCTCGGCGGTGCTCTTCGCCGCGGCGTTCGCGGTGCCCGCGCTCGGGTACCGGCGCCTGCGGCTCGGGCCCGTGCCCGCGTTCTGGACGGCATACGTCATCACCCGGCCGTTGGGTGCCTCGGTCGCCGACTGGATGGGCGTATCGGTGGCCCGTGGCGGGCTGGGGTTCGGCACGGGGCTGGTGACGGTGGTGTGGGCGGCTGCGATCGCGGTCATCGTCGGCTACGCCGTGGTGACCGGACGGACCCGCGCGGCGGTCGTCGACTGAACGGCCGCTCCGGACAGCGCGCACTCATGGCCGGACCACAGTGTGCGCACAGGTGGATGAGGCAGCGTGCGGGAGCCTGCCGTCCCGCCGAACTGCTGCCGCAGCTGGGAAACCAGCCCCAACGGCCACTGCAAAACCTGATGCTTCATGTCGACGATGAAAGAGCTGCCCATGATCGAGGCCCGCGGTCTTACCAAGCGCTACGGCACCAAGACCGCCGTGGACGACCTGACCTTCACGGTCAGGCCCGGAGTGGTGACCGGCTTCCTGGGGCCCAACGGCGCCGGGAAGTCCACCACGATGCGCATGATCCTCGGACTGGACGCGCCCACGGGCGGCTCGGTGCGCGTGAACGGCAGGGCCTACCGGGAGCTCGAGTCTCCACTGCACGAGGTCGGCGCCCTGTTGGAGGCCCGCTCGGTCCACACGGGCCGCAGCGCCTTCAACCACCTCCTGGCCCTGGCGCAGACGGCGGGCATCCCTCGGCGCCGGGTCGAGGAGGTGGTGGATCTGGTAGGTCTGCGCGAGGTCGCCAAGAAGCGCGCCGGCACCTTCTCCCTCGGGATGGGGCAGCGCCTTGGCATCGCCTCGGCGCTGCTGGGTGACCCGCAGACGATCATCTTGGACGAGCCGGTCAACGGGCTCGACCCGGACGGCATCCGCTGGATCCGGACCCTGCTCAAGTCGTTGGCCGCCGAGGGCCGCACGGTCTTCGTCTCCTCGCACCTGATGAGCGAGATGGCCCAGACCGCCGAGCACCTGATCGTCGTCGGACGCGGGAAGCTGATCGCCGACACCAGCGTCCGGGACTTCCTCGCCGGTGCCTCCGGGAACCGGGTCCGGGTCCGCACCATCGACCCGGCCGCCCTGGCGACGCTCCTCACCGGTCCCGACGTGCGCGTCGAGTCAACCGGCGTCGACGTTCTCGAGGTGAGCGGGATGAGCACCGACGAGGTCGGGATCGCCGCCGGCGCCGCCGGGATCACGCTGCTCGAGCTGTCCCCGCAGCAGACCTCGCTGGAGGAGGCCTTCATGGACCTGACGAAAGACGCCGTGGAGTACCACGGCACGACCACGACCACAGAGGGCGGCAGCGCGCTCACGACCGCTGGAGTCAACCGGTGAGCACCGCGATCACGAACAGCTCGAGCGACGCGACGGACAGCACCCCGGGCGGGACCCCGGTGCGTCCGAGTACCGCGACCCCCAAGAAGGTCACTCAGGCCCGGGTCGTGCTTTCCGAGTGGACCAAGCTCCGGTCGCTGCGATCGACCGGCTTCTCGATGCTTGCGGCCGTGGTCTTCATCCTCGGGCTCGCCGTCCTCGTTCCGTCCGTGACCGTTGCGCACTGGCCCCCGCACGACGCCCGGGAGGCGGCCGGCTTCGACCCGACCTCACGCAGCCTGGCCGGGATCTTCCTGGCACAGCTGGCCGTGGGCGTCCTCGGCGTGCTGCTCATCACCGGCGAGTACGCCACCGGGATGATCCGGGCCACGCTCGCTGCCGTCCCGTCCCGCCTGCCCGTCCTATGGGCCAAGGCCGTGGTCTTCGCGCTCGTGACGCTGGTCGTGACGGTTCCTTCCGTGCTGGCCGCGTTCCTGGTCGGGCAGTCGATCCTCAAGGGCAAGAACCTGCAGGCCGGGCTGGGCGACCCGGGGGTGCTCCGTGCCGTGCTCGGCGCCGCGCTCTACCTGACCGTGGTCGGTGTCCTCGGGCTCGGCCTGGGCGCGCTGCTGCGCAACACCGCCGGCGCGATCTCCGCGCTGTTCGGTGTGCTGTTCGTCCTGCCGATCATCGTGCGGTTCCTGCCGACCTCATGGTCGGACCCGATCGACACGTACCTGCCCAGCACGGTCGGCGAGGGGGTCATGCACGTGCACACCGATCCCGCGGCGCTGGGTCCCTGGGCCGGCTTCGGACTCTTCTGCGGCTACGCGGCGGTCGTTCTGCTCCTGGCCGCAGTGCGGCTGCGACGACGCGACGCCTGACGCCTGAGGCGCACCACCGGGTTCTCTCCGGAACCACGCCCGAGAGGCCGACCGGCTGGAAGCCACCGCGCAAGGAGGCCCGAGGAGCGGCAAAGATGCTCCTATTGGTGTCAAGCGCCGTTGAGCCAGGCTCGGGGACCGCGCATCCATCTCGATCAGGACGACCGGACACGTCACCACCCAGCGTAGAACCCCGGTCCGCGCCACGTCTTGACCTAAAGGGATGCCATGAGCGGTAACCCGCGTTCCTCCTGCGCCGAGGCACATCGACCCGAGTGCGCTCTCGCCTGAGGCACTCGGGAGTGGCCCGGGAAAGGGCCCGACGAGTTCGCTCTAACTGCGTGCGATCTGGTGCGCCACGTCCTTGGCGTTGAGGGGCTTCGGCACGACGACACGGATCTGCGTGGCCCTAAGGGCGCTCGGCACGCGAACCGCTGAGAGCACCTGGGTCTTGGACTTTCAGAACCAGCCGGCCCTCGTCGCCCTTCTGGGCGACCTGACTCGTTGCCTTACTGAATGTGGCCGCCCCATCGGAATCGAACTCCACGTCAATGGCCGAGCCATCGTCAGCAGAAAGAGTCGCTGAGGCCACTCCTGCCGAGAGGAAGCCCGGCGGGATAACGACAAGTGTTCGTCGCCCACGCCCTCACACCCGGGAACGGACCCTGGGGTGCACGTCTGCGATACGGCGACCTGAAGCACGCCGGCGTGGCCCCCGGTCGACGGCGCGTCCATAGCCTGGGACTGGGAGCACCCACTCAACGTGACGAGCACTCCGACCCCACCGACTTGCCAACTGCTCAACCGCATGTCGACCCCCTGATCGCTGTCTGTCCGGCTCAGGTGAGGCTAACCCGGCGCGATACAGAGAGCGGTCACCGTTGCGCGTATTCGGCGGAGGAGGGGACGGACGTCGTCCCAGGAGCGGCAGAACGCGGACGTCGGCTGTCGGCCCGCGCACCCTGCGGCTGTGGCCACCAAGGATGTCTTACCGCGGCTTGCGCCCGGGTCGCTCTCAGCCCACCAGCAGCGCGAGCGCCGAGACGGCCGTGGCGGCCAGTACCGCCTGATCGAACCGGGTCTGGCTCAGTCGGCGTGCCGTGTGGAGCCCGACCCATGTGCCGACAAGCACGAAGGGCAGAAGCGCCAGTGTCCGCGAGAGCGTCTCGCTGCCGAAGAGCCCGAGTCCGACGCTGAATGGCACTTTGCAGAGGTTGACGCCGAAGAAGAACAACGCGCTCGTGCCGAGGAACCGCCGCTTGTCGACTCCTTGCGCGACCAGGTAGAGCGTCATGACCGGCCCTGCCGCATTAGCGGTCATCGTGGCGAAGCCGGCGGCCGCTCCGGTGCTCCCGGCTGCTGCACGTGACGAGCCCACGCGGGAAGCGTCCGGCGACCGCCAGGTCAGCACGAGTTGAAGTGCCGCCAGGACGAGAAGCAGGCCGCCGATGGCACGACGGAGCGTGCTGTCGTCGACGCGGGAGAGGAAGAGCGCGCCGAGGAGCAGGCCCGGCAGGACGGCTGGGAGGAGCCGCCGGAGCAGTGCGATGTCGGCATCGCGGCGGTAGTGCCACACCGCGACGAAGTCACCGACGATGAGCAGCAGCAGGATCGCCGCGGTCGACTCCCTGGTGGGCAGGACCAGGGCGAAGATGGTCACGGCGATGCTCGCGACGCCGCCGATGGCGGTCTTGGCGAAGCCGATGAGCAGGGCGGCGACGGCCAGGAGCGCCATAGCGGCAGAGGTCATCAGCTGTTCCTGTGCCGGTGACTGTCCGGGACGCATCTCATCACGGCACTGCGCATTGGTCGGCTCGTTCCAGGACGTGGCGCGCGCTGGCGGCGGCGCGGGCGAGCGCCTCGCGGACCGGCTGGGCTCGATGCTCGTCGGACAGGATTTCGACCCCCCATGGCCCGTTCCACCCGGCCGCGCGCAGGGCCGTGATCATGCCGGTCAGGTCGAACACGCCCTCCCCGCAGTAGCGGCGGCGATGGACGGTGTCCTCGAACTGCGTCCCGATGGCTTGCGCGTCGGCGTCGTTGAGCTCCACGCCGACGATGCGGTCCAGCGGGACGTCCGCGAGCTCGGAGGCGGGTGTCTGCGCCCGGGCGATGTGCCACGTGTCGATGATGACGCCACCTGCCTGGTGTCCCGCATCCGCGACGAACCGCAGACCGTCGTGCAGCGTCTTGATGTTCGACCAGGGGAAGAACTCGAGGCCCAGGCGTGCGCCGACATCGGCGGCCTGGGCCGCCAGTACTGCGAACCGAGCTGTCCACAGGTCACGGTTCCACGGGCCGTCGTCGCCATCCGGAGTGACCTTGAGGTGTCGTGCGCCGAGCGCCTCCGCAGCCTCCAGGAGCTCATGGCGGAGTCGATCCGACTCCTCGCGATGGGGGCCGTCGTCCCACCAGTACGGGATGCCCTCCAGCTCCAGGTGGGAGATCCCGTTGTCGGCGAGCAAGGCGCGGATGCCTTGAAGGCGGTAGGTCGCAACGGCCGCCGGGAGGTCGTCGGAGAGCAGCCCGAAACCGCGGAAGCCGGCCGCTGAGGCGGCTTCGATCCGTTCGCGCAGGCTCAGCTGGCTGCGCAGGTCGGACCGGTCCGACGCTGCATCCCCTGCGCTGGTCCAGCAGGTGGCGAGCAGCAGGTCGGACTCTTGGGGCGCCGCAGCCGTCATGGGTGCCGGATCTCGTCGAGCCGCACCGGACGATGCTCTGCCAGGGACAGTCCTGCAGCTTCGGCGATGTGGGCGACGGCCAGGGCGTCGTCGACGTCGCATGGCGACTCGCGTCGCCCGGCAACCACGTCGGTGAAGGCCTGCAGCTCGGCCTCGAAGGCGGCGCCGAGCCGGTCCATGAAGAACGTGGCGGGTGGCCCGGAGGGCCACGCTGAGCCGGGTTCGAGGTTGCGTATCGGAGTGGTGTCACTCCAACCGGCGGCGACGCTGTCGCCAGTCCCGTGCAGCTCGAGCCGGACGTCATAACCACGCGGGTTGTAGCGGCTGTTCGAGACAACCGCGGTCGCGCCGTCGTCGAAGGTCAGCACAGTGGCCGCTGTTGTCACGTCACCGAGCTCGGCGAAGAAGTCCTCGCCCCGTGCGCTGCCTGTGGCGTAGACCTCGACGACCTCGCGGCCGGTGACCCACCGGACGGTGTCGAAGTCGTGCACGCTGCAGTCCCGGAAGATTCCACCGGAGGCTGCGATGTACTCGCGTGGCGCGGGCGCTGGGTCGAGGGTGGTCGAGCGCACCGTGTGGACCCAGCCGAGCTCCCCCGACTCCACAGCCGCACGGGCGGCGCTGAAGGCCGGGTCGAAGCGGCGCGGGTAGCCGACCTGCACCGGGACACCGCTGTCCGTCACGTACTGAGCGATGGCGGCGGCTTCGGCGAGGTCAGCGGACAGCGGCTTCTCACAGAAGACCGGCAGTCCGGCGTCGACGCCGGCCCTGATGAGCTGGGTGTGGGCGTTCGTGGCGGCAGCGATGACGAGGGCCTCGATGCCGCTCCCCAGGAGGCTCTCTGGCGAGTCGGCCTGCTCGGCACCCACGCGCTCGGCGACGGCCCGTGTCGCCGCTGGGACGACGTCCGTCACCACGAGGGAGTCGACGGCGGGCAGCCGGGAGAGGGTGGCGGCGTGGAACGACCCGATCCGGCCGAGTCCGATCAGGCCAAGGCGCATGAGTTCTCCTCGAGATGGGCTGGTGGCGCCGAGACGGCGCTTCCGGGCCGCGGCTGCGCCCGGGGACGTCGTGGTCCACGTCGGTCACCTCAGCCTGAGGGCAACCACGCCGTCATGGCGCCGAACAAACCCTCAAAAACCCCTCACGGCTCGAGAATGCCTCCGGCTTCCCCCTCAGTGGGCGTGGATCCGCGGGGGAATGTTGTATGCCGTGACGAGCTCGACGTTGGCCGCGACGGACGTGGGCGCACCGGGCACCAGCCGGTGCGCTCGCATCAGCTGACGCACGCCGTTGCGCATGTCGGCGTGGAGATCATGGTCGAGCACGGCGGTGAGCACTCCGGAGCGCAGCAGTTCCAGGTTGTCCTCGTCGAGGTCGTGTCCGATGAAGACCCGGGGAGGAAGGCCCGCGTCCGTGAGGGCCCGGGAGATGGCGCGATTGCCACCCCCCACCGAGTAGACCGCGGCGACGCGCGGCTGCTCGGTGACCAGGTCGGCCACCAGCGCTCCCATCGTTGCGTCGAGGCCGTCGCTGTCGGTGATCCTGTGGATGAGCCGACCGGGCGCGAGGCGCGACAGCGCCGAGGTGAAGGCCTCCGCCCGCTCTTGCTCACCGAAGAAGAACGACCGGCTCAAGGTGAGCAGCACGTCTCCTGGCCGGTCGCCGAGGACCTGCGTCACGAGATAGGCGGCCGTGGCCCCGGCCGCGGCGTTGTCCAGTCCGACGTAGGCCACCCTCGCGCTGTCGCGGACGTCGGTGACGAGGGTGACGACGGGGATGCCGCGGGCGGCCAGCCGGTCGACGGCAGACGCGACGGCGGGGTCGTCAGGCGCCTTGAGCACCACGCCGTGGCAGACGCGTCCGCGCCGGCCCAGTCCGTCGAGCACCTCCACCGCGGCGGCGACATCGGCGTTCTCGCGCAGGTGGAAGCGCGCCCGGACGGCGGCTGGGCGCAGCGCGGGGAGCTCGTCCTCGAGTGCTGACCTCACAGCGGTGCTGAACCGCGACGGGGCCTGGATGACGACGTCGAGCAGCAGCGTGCGAGCGGCGAGGCGCAGCTGGCTCTGCTGGCGGTCGAGGTCGAGCACGGCCTGCTCGACGGCGCGCACCGCCCGGGCGCTCGCCCCTGGACGGCCGTGCAGCACCCGGTCGATCGTCGCCTCCGAGAGCCCTGACTGCTCGGCGATGTCCCGCACTCGGTGGGACCTGGCGCGAGATTGGGTCATGCCCGCGAGGCTAGCCTCCATGACGGAGTACATGAGGTCTTTCTGAGGGCTTGGCCGCGACCGCTCTCCGGATGTTGGCATGAAGCCAGCCAGCCAGCGCTCGCGGATCGGACGGGTCCGACGCGGTCGTCGGTGCGGCGCGTCCTCGTGCGACGTCGTAGCGGGGGGCGCTGCCACTAGAGACGTGGCCTCAGGCCGACGGAGCCCGTGCCACCCGGGTGCGCAGCAGCATCGCCAAGCCGGGCAGGATCGAGGCGGCGGCTATGCAGAGCAGGATCACGTCCAAGTGGCCCGAGACGGCCGGCATGGCACCGAACCAATACCCGCCCCCAAACATCGCTGCAGCCCACGCCCCCGCCCCGATCACGTTGTGCAGCAGGAAACGCCGACGGTCCATCCCAGCGACGCCGGCAAGGACGGGAGTGAGGGTGCGGGCCAGCGGCACGAACCGAGACAGGAGGATAGCTCTGACCCCGTACCTGTCGAAGAGCGACTGGGCCGCCGCGAGGCGCTGCGGCGAGACCAGTCTCGATTCACGTCCTTGCGGCAGCCGCCGGCTCAGACGACGCCCGACCAGGTATCCCAGCTGCCCACCGGCGGCCGCGGCGCACGCCAGTCCGATCAGGGAGAGCCACATAGGCAGCTGGAGAGCGCCGGCCGCGACGAGAACGCCAGCGCCGACCACCACCGTGTCCGCCGGCAGAAGGAACCCGGCCAAGAATCCGGTCTCGGCGAAGGCGACGCCCATGAGCAGCAGCAGGGCGAATGGGCCCAGCGGCGCAACCGCTGTGAACAGGAGGCCATTCACGGCGACACCTCGTTTCTCGGGGCTCGGACGGCGTCCGGTCGTTTGCCGGGCGTCCACTAGCCGAGCCGTCAGCAAGACGCTGCCCGGGACGGCTGTGGCTGCCTCTGAGCACTGCTGTGCACCGACTGTGACGCCCGCAATCCCGGCATTCCGACGGTTGGATCGCCATGCCGCAGCAGAAGACGAACCCACATGAACCTGCCAATCCCGACACAGCCTCGCGATAGGCGACGACGCGAGTCTCTGGTCAACGGTCGACTCCGGCCGCCACCCATCTGATGACAGGAATCAGCATGCGCAGCAACAAGCTCCTCAGCGGCATCGCGGCGGCTGTAGCCGCAGCCGGCTTGATCGGAACGGGCGCCGCCCTCTCGAACGCCGCCACAACGCCCAGCCCCGCCCCGGCCACCGCAACCTCGGGTGCCTCGCAGAACGGGTCGGCGAACCCCACCAACGACACCCCGGTCATCGGCTCCGAGCTGTCCACCGTGACCGCCGCGGTCAAGGCCCACGACTCCGCCGTGACCGTCACCTCCGTGCGCAAGGACCCCGACGGCTCCTACGACGTCTTCGGTACCAAGTCCGGGGCGAACGTCATGCTCGAGGTCAGCAAGGACCTCAAGACCATCACCGCCAACACCGGCGGCCACGGCGGACCCGGGGGACACGGCGGCGGCGGCCACCACGGCGGCGGCAACAACGACACCCCCGTCAGCGCCACCGAGCTCACCACGGTCACCGCCGCGGTGAAGGCTCACGACTCCGCCGTAACGGTGACCTCCCTGCGCAAGGATCCCGACGGCTCCTACGACGTCTTCGGCACCAAGGCCGGGGCGAACCTCATGCTCGAGGTCAGCAAGGACCTCAAGACCATCACCACCAACACCGGCGGCCAGCGCGCCTGACGCCATCCTTGCCCGGCCCTCGACCCATCACCCGCGGGTCGGGGGCACTGGCCACGCTTCCACCGCGAGTGGCCGGCACTCAGGCAGAAGCGTCGCCAGCGGCCGCTCGGCGGCTATAGCGGAAGGCCGGATCCAGCCGCCTCTCGCATCGAAACAGGACGCTCGCTAGGGACAGGGGGTCTGGCATGTGGCGCAGGGTGTGGTGGAATCGGGCGCTACCGTGCTGGTCGTCGCGGTGATGGCGGTCGCGATTTAGGGTGGCGCAGCGCAAGTGCCGGGCCTCTACCGCTGCTTCAGGAACGTGGGGGGCAGGTTGAACACTGCTCGTGCGGAGCCGCCGGGCAACGCCCTTCTTCGGACTTGTCTGGCCGGCTGGGAGACGACTCGGCCTCCACGGAGAGCACAGACGTCGAGGGGATTCAGGCGCCCGTCGGTGCCAGACGGAGGGAGGAGTGAGCACCTCCATGTCATCCTCCCGGGCGTCAGGCGCGCCCGGCTCGGCGTGGCCGCGACACCCAGGCCCAGCCCGCCAGCCAGCCCAGTTCGCACACGGCGTCCTGCAGGTACATCCGGCTGATCCGCCGCTTGGGCACGTAGACCGCATCGATCGTCAGCAGTGTGGCGGCGGTGCCGATGCCGACCACCCGCGCGACGCGCAGCTGTACCGGGTTCCGGCTCAGCAGCTGGGCGCAGCCGACCGTCGTCAGCAGGCCCGCGACCGTGTGGACGAGCCAGCGGTCGTTCTTCGGCCCGTAGACCGCCTCGAACGTCCGCATGCTCACCAGCGGCCAGACGCCGCTGACGACGTTGAACACTCCCTGTGCCTGGGCGAGTCGCCGCATCGTGGCACCTCCTGCTGTCGTTCGCGTCGGGGTCGGGCGACCCGTACCCAGCCTCACCCGTCTTTGAGGTTGAGCACGGCAGGGCAGGTCAGCCGGACAGATCTCTCAAGGGCCACGCACCCCCGCGCCGCCGTTCGGAGTCGGGCCAGTCCAGCGCCGACGCGCCGCAGCCGAGGGACGAGAGGGTTGGTCTGCGTCTTGGCTGCCTGCGTCTCCGAGGAGGCATCTGCAGGCTGAATCGGACCGTCTCCTCAGGGCAGTGGCGCAGCCGGGGTGCGGGCGATGAACGCTGCTGCTGAGATGAGGTCCCATCCGGGGCTGAACTGGTTGCGTTTCGGGATCCGGCTCTGGTGCTCCTCGTAGAGGTCGAGCAGCTGGACCACCGAGGCGAGGGCGGGGGCCTGCGGGTCGTCGTCCCGGACGGTACAGGCATGCCTTGCGACGGTCAGGCACACGCCGGGGTCCTCGCCGCGCTGGGTGGACTCCAGCGCGGCGAGCAGGTTGGTCGCCACGGTCTCCAGCGACGGCCCGATCGGGGCCCGCTCCCCGGCTGGGGGTGGGCCGAGGTCCAGGGGTGTGGCGCCGTCGATGAGCCGGGCGAACTGGCCACCGATGACCGAGGCGATCTGGTCCGGCTTCAGGCCGACCTGCCAGGCGCACCGGATGGTCTTGAAGGTCGCGTGCGCCGGGCTGCAGTACGGCAGGTCGCTGGCGTTGAGGATGCGGCCGGGAGGGACCAGCTTCATCGCCGCCAGCACGTTGGCTGGCGTCCACCATGAGGTGTCGACGAACAGGTTCGGGGTGTCCGCGAACTGGTAGCTCAGGCGGTCCAGGTCGGTGAGGGCACAGTGGGCCAGGATGAGACGCAGCCCGGGCCAGCGCGCGCAGACGCGCAGCGGGTCCTCCCCGAGGGTGGGCAGCTCGGGCCCGGCGTGCACGATCACCGGCAGATGGCGCTCGTGCGCGATCTCGTACACATTCTCCAGCCGCGGGTCGGCCAGGCTGAAGTCGTCGCTGGAGAGGTGGAGCTTGACGCCGCGCGCGCCGGCGGCCAGGGCCTCCTTGAGCAGCTCGGTGGGACGCTCCTCGGGGGTGATCCGGGCGAACGCGACCAGCCGCTGGGGTGAGCTCTCCGCGGCCTTGGCGCAGGCGAGGTTCGCGTCCCGGTAGCCCGCCGGTTCGGCCAGCGGGAACACGGCCGCCCGTCCGTCCACGGCGTCCAACGCGTCCAGCAGCTCATCGAGGCCGGCGGCGAAGCCGCTGGGATCGTTGCCGCCGAGGTGGGTGTGCGCGTCGAAGACCTGGATGTCCGGGATCTTCGCGGTGAGGCAGTCGAGCCAAGGTTGCGTGAGGTGGTCTGCGTACATCGGCTCATCCGTCCTGGTTGGTCGTGCGGGTGACGAGGTCGGCCAGCAGGGCCGGCATGCCGTGTTGCCGGTACAGCTGGCGTTGCCGGTCCGGCTCCGGCGGGCTCACGAGCATCGACTCGACCACGTCCAGGGGGCGGTCCAGCCCCTCCGGGGCCAGTGCGCTGCGGGCCTCGGCAAGGGTGCGCACGGCGACCTCGCGCAACGGCCTGCTGGCGCCGTCGGTGTCGACGACGGCGGTGTCGAGCCCGTGCCGGCAGGCGCGGTAGTCGTTGGCGGCCAGGACGTCGTCGGGAAGGTCCACGGTGTCCGGGGCCTGCACGGTGTGGCGGACCAGGCCCTGGATGAGCGCGGCCAGGCCGGCCACCCGAGCGAGTGAGGTCTGGGTGTCCATGACGCGGACCTCGAGGGTGCCGAGCCGGGGCTGGGGGCGCAGGTCCCACCAGACGTACGTGTAGTCGGGGATCCCTGCGGCCGTGACGATCCGCTCGCTCGTCGTCACGTACTCCTCCCAGGACCGCAGGGCCGGCGGGACCGTGGTCCGCGGGTAGGAGCGGGTGATCGCCGACCGAGCGGAGGCGAGCCCGGAGTCCTGCCCGTGCCAGAACGGCGAGCTCGCCGACAGGGCACGCAGCAGGCACAGCCGGTTGCGTAGCCCGCGATAGGCGAGCATGGCGGTCTGCGTGTCGGGCAGCGCGACGTGGATCTGCAGCGCCGCCGTGGGGGTGCGGAACAGGCCCGCCATCTCCGTCAAGATCCAGTCGTAGCGGGCGGAGGACGCCATGTGCGCCGTCCCGAACGGAGCGTCGGGGTGGACCCCGACGGCCATCGGCCGGGCGCCGTTGGCGGTCAACCACCGGCGCAGGCCGCGCAGTGCCGCGGCGAGGTCCTCACCGTCTTGGCACACCGTCGTGTTGAGCTCGACCTGGTCGACGAAGATCTCACCGGTGACGCCACCATCGGGTTGGCGGCCGGCGCACAGGTCGGCCAGCACCGAAGCGGCGGCCGCCCCCAACAGGTGGCCGTCGTCGTCCACCAACATCAACTCGTCCTCGGCACCGACCGTGAACTCGCCACCGCGGCGCCACTCGAACGCCGAGGCGGTGGCTTCTGGGCGGGGAGGCCGTCGCCACGGCGGCCGAACTCGGCGCCGCGCAGGGCGCGGCACCGCCGAAGCCAGCGGGCGGCCCGCAGCGAAAACAGCCGATCCGGCATCGGACTGCTCCGGATCAGGACTCCCCTCGGCTGGCTCCACGGTCGTTTGCTGGCTCGTCCGCCGTGGCGGACCTGCCACCCCCGGGGCCGCGTGTGTTCCTCGGAAAATCGGCTGATCCACGGCGCACCTCGAGCCAACGTCAATCCCGCCGGTGGTTCGACGATGCCCAATGGGTACCCACCGGCTGCGCCCCGTAACGTCCGAGCGCGTATCGGCGCTTCACCACGGCGGGAGCGGTGGACCGGCGACCCGGCTCGCGGCATCTGTTCTCTCCATCAGCCGTGCGGGCCCAGAGCCTCCACCAAGGCGCGCGCGAGCACGTGGACGGCCACCCCGGCCCGGGCTGCCGCTGCCTGGATGCTCTCCTCGGCCGCTTGCGGCTGAAGGCCGCGCGCCGCGACCAAGAAACCGATGGCCTGGTCGAGGTACGCCTGCCCCCTGAGCCGCTGAGGGCTCTTCACCGCCTCCAGCCGGGTCGCGAACGACAGGTCCGCGTTCGCCACTGCTCCCGGAGCCCACGCACCGAACAACTCGGCCAGTTGCTCCACATGCCCTTCGAAGGAGTCGCGCCCGGCGCCGTACAGGTTCACCCCGCCGGTCACCACGCCCCGCCGGCGGAACGGCATCGACAGGCTGCTGCGGATCCCCGCCGCAGCGCTGGCCTGCGCGAACAGCTGCCACCTGCCCTCGTCCAGCAGGGCTTCGGTGTCCGTCTGTACCGTGGCGGCCTGTCGAACGGCTTCCAGGCACGGGCCGTCATCGGCGTACTGGACGGCGTCGAGCGCCGCGATGTCGACGTCGCTGGCCACGTAGGTCAGCACCAAGCCCTCGGTGACCAGGCCGAGACTGATTCCGACCAGCTCCGGGACACGCTCCTTGGCCTGCTGGGTCAGGCGCTGCAAGTCTCCGCGTAGTTCGACGTCGCCGTACCGCTCCAGCTCCTCGAGCGCCTCATGTGTCTCCGGGATGGGCTCCATGCCTAGAGACGTACCCCATGCCACCCGCGATGGCCGGGCTGGCACGACCGGCCGGAATATGACGGTCGTCGCCTGGCTGACGCTCACGGATGTCGGGGGCGTGCGGCGGCTCAGCGTCAGCTCGCGGTGAAGAAGAAGCGGAAGGGGTGGTCGATGTGAGAATCGTGGTCATCGGTGGTGGTCCTACGCGTCTCGTCTGGGGTATCGGACTCGCTCGACGGGGGCGGGAGGTCGTCGCGGCTCACCGGCCTCGTCGCCATGGGTGAGCGGGGATTCCTCCTGACCGGCCGCCACCTTCCCGAGGGCGCGTGGCCGCTGCTGCGCCTACCGTTGCCCTTCGAGAGGAGCCTGCCCGGCGTGTTGGCGGCCGGTGATGTGCGGTTCGGCTCCGTCAAGCGCGTCGCCGGGGCAGTCGGGGAGGGCTCGGTCACCGTCGGCTCCGAGTACGTCGCTGGGTTCGACGCACGTCAACGGCGGCCCTGCGCTTCGGACCGATAAGACGGCTGCACGTGATGCTGTCCGGCCGCGGTCTCCATGGCTCAGCGGGAGCCGACAGGAAAAGATGGGCTCGCTTGCGGCGGTGGTCACTTCGCAAGTGGCAGGTGGTTCTGGGCCGAGGAAACGACATCGAGGATGGCTTGGGTGGTGCCTTGGGCGTACTGCTCGTTGGTGATGAGACCGATGTGGCTGGCGCCCCGGACCACGCGGTGAGAACTGTCGCTCGACAAGGTGGCCAGCTTCTTCTGAGCGGCGTTGTGGGTGGCGTCGGTCTCGGCGCCGGCGGTGAGCACGACGAGCGGTTTGGCGCCGAGGCCGGTCAGCATGACCGCTTCTGCTCCTGAGGCGTTGGCCTGGACGAACTCGTCGATCCAGCCGGCGGCGTAGTCGGCGGTTGCGGTCTTGGCGCGGATCTCGTCACGCGGCTGCGGGGGTAGATCGCCGTAGCCGAAGCTTCCGATCAGGCGCACTACGCCGACTCGCGCGGCCGCGGCCGTGAGGGCTGCGACACGGGACGTGGCGGCGTCGTAGGAGCTGGTGTCGTACGCCTTGGCGTTGGCCGGCACCGCCTGGGTGGCGGGGTTGGTGGAGTCGATCAGCACCATGCCGGCGACGTCGTCGGGATACCGGGCGGCGTGGGTCAGGACGTAGAGGCCGCCGAAGGAGTGACCGGCCAGGACGTACGGTCCTGGGACGTGGGCGCGTTGCAGCAGGGCGTGAAGGTCGGTGGTGACCTGGGTGGCGTCCTGGGGGCTGTCTGCCGGCTCGCTCCAGCCGCGACCCGGACGGTCGTAGACGCAGACCCGGGTGTGGGCGGCCACCGCGGGCGCTATCCGCGCCCACACCGACGAGAAGTCGCCTCCGCCGGGTTGCAGCACGACGGTCGGGCTACCGGAGCCGGAGCAGCGCAGGTGCAGGCTGTGTCCGCCCACGTCGACCATTTGACCCGCCATCGGGTATGCCGTGGTGTCTGCCTGCTCCCGAACGGTCTCGTAGCCGCCGCCGACGGCGGCCAGAGCCAACACCGCCAACACCGGGTAGAGCAGCCAGAACCGGGTGCTGCTGTGCAGCTGTCGACGCGCCTGGATGAAGATCCAGATCACCAGTGCCAGCAGCATCGGGGGCCAGATCCAGTTCAGCAGCGTGCGTGAGGAGTCGCCGAACGCGATCACGAGAAGACCGCTCACGCCCATGACCAGGGCAGGCACTACCGCCCATCGCTGCGGTTGTTCGGTGTACCGCGTGGAGAGGACCGCCAATGTCGCCCATCCCACCGCGAACCCACAGAGGGCTGCCCCCGTCACGTGGTCCTCGTCGGGCGGGACGAACGGAGCGAGGGCCAGCAGGACGGCGGCGATGAGCCCTGTCGCCAGTGACCCGGCCACGACCCGGCCGATGTGGCCTCGCGGTTCCGGCTGCGAACCGTCGTCCGGACGGACCTGCCCGGGCAGGGTGGGTGTGGTGGCCATGGCGCCTCCTACCGCATGTGGCGCAGCGCGAGCACCGCTCTGTTTGCGGCAGGAGCACGTTCCGTCATCTTCGACGGTACGTCGCCGCACGTCGCGCTGAACGGGACATGGCAGCATCCGCGGACAAAGCAGCGAAGGGCATCGAGCCACTTCCCGGACCCGGCACCACTCGGCGTAGAACGCGCCGGTATCGCGTCAGTTCGAGGCCACGAGCAGGGCGAGTAGCTCGCCAATCGTCGCCTCACGGCCTAGGGGTTGCCGCAGCGGCAGATGATGCTGGATCCGGTAGCGGTTACGCCGGCCATCCCTGTCCTTGACGACATACCCCGCGGCCGTCAGATCGGTGACGATGCCGAACACCGTTCGCTCGGTGAGCCTGAGCACCTCGCCGATGTCCCGTAGCCGCAAACCCGGGTCGTGAGCGATGCAGACCAGAACCCGGGCATGGTTCGTCAGGAAGCTCCACTCTGCACCCATACGCGCAGTATAGCAAACGGATTCTAGTAATCGAATGCACGTTTCGATGTGCGTGCGTACCGTCGAGAGCACCAGCACTGGGGCAGCCAAAGGAGCCGACTGACGACGCTGGAGCGAGAAGCCGTCAGATCCAGGAGCCATGCCGACCCTCGAGGCGCCCCCTCCAGCCACCGTCGCGACCGCGCGACAGAGAGGACCACCATGGACACCGAACCAAGCCCCTACCCTCTTCGCCTCACCGGTGAGCTGGCCCCGACGCTGAGCCGCGGCCTCTGGCTGGTCAAGTGGCTGCTCGCGATACCGCACTTCGTCGTGCTGGTGTTCCTGTGGCTGGCGTTCGCGGTGGTGAGCGTGATCGCGTTCTTCGCGATCCTGTTCACCGGCCGCTACCCGGCGGGGTTGTTCACCTTCAATGTCGGCGTCCTGCGCTGGTCCTGGCGCGTGGGCTTCTACTCCTACGGCGCCCTGGGCACCGACCAGTACCCTCCGTTCACCCTCAAGGACGTCCCGGACTACCCGGCACGGCTCGAGGTGGACTACCCGGCCTCGCTCTCGCGGGGGCTCGTGCTCGTGAAGTGGTGGCTGCTCGCGCTGCCGCAGTACCTGATCATCGGAGTCTTCACCGGTGCCGCGTTCGGCGGCTACAACCAGGTCAGCCAGGGCGACAACCACGGCAACGCGTGGCTGTACGGCTCCGGCCTGATCGGTCTGCTCGTCCTGATCGCCGGGCTCGTCCTGCTGTTCGCCGACCGCTACCCGCGCGGCCTGTTCGACTTCGTGCTCGGAATGAACCGCTGGGTCTTCCGCGTCGCCGCCTACACCAGCCTCATGACCGACGTCTACCCGCCGTTCCGGCTCGACCTGGGCGGCACCGAACCCGCCACCGCCTCCGACACGACCCCGCGGACGCCAGCGCCGGTCGTCTCATGAGCGCTCTGCCCGGCGAGGCAACCACGCCCGGCACCCCCGACCACCCGACCCACAAGGAGCACGCCATGACCGCTGCCACGCACAGCCCCGGCTCCACCATGGCCCCGGGACCCACCACTGCGCACCGACGGATGGACCCGATGAGAAGGATCTCCCTGACCGCCGGGGTGCTGTACCTGGTCACGTTCGTGTCGATCCCGACGCTCGCGCTCTACAAACCGGTGAAGGACAACGTCGGCACCTTCGTCCTCGGCGCGGGCAGCGACGCCGGCGTCCTGTGGGGCGCCCTCTCCGAGGTCGTCGTCGGCCTCGCCGGGATCGGCACCGCCGTGGTGCTCTACCCGGTCGCCAGACGGGTCAGCCAGACCGCCGCCCTCGGCTTCGTCACCGCGCGAGTCGTGGAGACCAGCCTCATCTTCACCGGCGTCGTCAGCATGCTGACGATCTTCACCCTACGCACCGACGTCGCGGGAACCGCGGGTGCGAACCCCGCATCTCTCGTCACGACCGGCCACAGCCTGCTCGCCTCCTACACCTGGACGTTCCTGCTCTCCCAGAGCCTCATGCCCGTCTTCTGCGACCTGCTCCTGGGCTACGTGCTGTACCGGTCCCGGCTGGTCCCGCGCTTCCTGCCGATCATCGCCTTCGTCGGCGCCCCGCTGCTGCTCATCTCCGACCTCGCGATCTTCTTCGGCGTCTATACCAACCTTTCGCCGATCGCCCTCTTCGCAGGGCTGCCCGTCGCCGTCTTCGAGCTCACCCTCGGCATCTGGCTCATCGTCAAAGGGTTCAAGCCGAGCAAGTACGGGATCGACATAGCCGCTGACCTCCCCGTCAGCGGCGGCTGATGAGCCCGCGGCGCGGGGCGCGGGTCGAGCTGCCCGACACAGCCGCGACCACCACGGCCGAAGGCACCAGCGCCCTGGACCGGGCCGCATCAACGAATGAGCCTGCGGATCGCCGACCGGATGCCGTAGCAGTACCGGACCACCAACCCCACGTGCTGCTCGACACTCCAACGGCTTCGCCTGTACGGCTCGCCAAGGTGGCTGGCCTGCTCTATCTCGTGATAGCGGTCTTCGGCGCCTTCGCCCAGTTCGTACGCGTGAAGGTGTACGTGCCGGGGAACGCCGCAACGACGTCAACGAACATCGTGGCGAATGCGCCCTTGGTGCGGACCAGCTTCGTGGCGGACCTGGTTCAGGCCCTGGTATGGCTCGTGTTGGCCGTGGTACTCCACCGGCTGTTCGCTCACGCGGGACGAAGCATTGCGCGGGCCTTGGTGGTCTTCGTGTCGGTCTCGGTCGCTATCGCCTCCCTGAACATGCTCAACCAGCTCGGCGCCCTGCTAGTCGCCACCAACGACTCGTACGTCACCGCGTTCGGCGTCAATGGATCCCACGCACTGGTCTTGCTCTTCATGGACTTGCAGCACTACGGCTACCTGATCGCCCAGTTGTCCTGGCTCTGGCTTTTCGCCCTCGGCCTCCTCGGCTACCGCTCCGGCATGTTCCCCAACTGGCTCTCATTCCTGCTCATGTTCGCCACGGTCTGCTACGTCATCGATGCGCTGACTCGGTTCCTCGCCCCGTCTTTCGCTGACACGTCGGCAGCGGTCTTCCTCCTACCGGAGATCATCGGCGAGGTGGCACTGCTCGGTTACCTCTTGATCAGAGGCGTAAGACAGCCGCAGCCCACAGTCTCCGGCCCCACCACGATCTGAGCCAGCCACGCTCCAGCACGACCATGAAACGTATCCAAACCCGGGTCGACCTTCCCGCCATCCCATCGGTGGTCTGGGAGCAGCTCACGGACACGGCTTCGTCCCGAAGCTGGGACCCTTTCATCACTTCGGCCTCTGGAATCTTGGCAGTCGGCCAACGGCTCCGGGTTCGGATCGCGCCCCACAGTGGGCGGCACGAGGACGTTCTGATGCGTATCGCACGCCGGATCGCACGACGCGGCCAAGCGGCCGCTGCCCTGCATCGATGCGTCTCCCTGAATACCGGAAGGGAGGCGGTTCGACCCGCCCCTGGCCACAACCCGGAACCGCAGGTCACGTCGTCGTGACCTGCGGTTTCGGCATCCCCGGGATGGGTCACCGGGAAGCCGCGATGTCGGCGAGCGATTGTGACTCACCGCAACACGCCGAGGTTCGCCGGGAGTGGTCGCACGACTTGTCGCACGAGTCTCTGAGTAGCCGCGGGTCGAACTCGATCGCGGATGGCCGGTCCGCAGTGTCAGCGACGGATGGATCCCAGCTCTCGATCGTCGCGCTCGAGACAGGTGGCCGCCCCGACAACCCTCTGCGCCATGGACCACCGCTCGCCTACGTCGCCGGATCAGCCCGTCGCGGCTCTGTCCCGTGCAACAGGATTCGGACGACCCCGTCCGCCCAGCCCTGCCGGGCCTGGCCGTACCGCAGCACCTCGCCCAGGTAGGCGCCGAAGGCCAGCCCGGCCACCGCATCGGCGTTCACCTCGGCGCGAATCCGGCCTGCCGCGACGTCGGCATCGATCCGTGCCTGCAAGGCTGTCAGCTGCCGCACCAAGTGCGCCCGGAAGGCCGCCGTGAAGGCGGGATCGGAATCGGCGAGCGCCGCGGCGACCGCGCCACGGCCCAGCTGGACCTCGACCAGGCGCAGCGCCTCTTCGAGGAGCCAGCGAAGTTTCTCCTCCAGCGGCAGTTCCGGCGCCGGGAACGGCGCGTCCTCCAGCTGATCCAACGTCGCCGCCAACAGCGCCGCCCGATTGCGGTAGCGCCGGTAGACCGTCGTTCGAGCCACCCCCGCGCGGGCAGCCACCGCCTCGATGTGCACCGCTGCCGGGCCCTCGTCTCTGAGCAGCTGGAGGGCGGCGCCGGCGATCCGGACATCGGCCTGCGCGTCGCGAGGCCGGCCTCGTGCAGGTGTCACGGCTCCCCCTGGAACAAAGCGATGAACTAAAACGCTACACCAACTGTAGCGTTATTTGCGGGCAACGCCCCCGCTAGGAAGGAGCTCTCATGGCCCCCACCGAAGCCCTGATCCCCGGCGCCATCGCCATCCTCTTCGTCGTCGCCTGGTTCATCGCCGGCCTGATAGACGCGACATGCGGAGATCGCAGCGCCCAGCCCACGTCTCGCGCGGTGCACCCGGCACGGGCAGCAACACACCACCAGGAACGCTCCCGCTGACGACACCGCCTGCCGTGAGTGTGCGGAGGGCGACCAGACCAGACACCCAAGGAGAGCAAACACACGGCATTCCCACACAGGAACAGCCGCGAAACACGCAGGACACACCCCGACAGGCCTGAGAAAGCAGGTCGGACAAGGAGGACAGACGACATGGTCGTCTACAACGAGCTAGTAGCCATCACCGCCGGAGCGGGACTCATCGGCTTCGCCAGTTTCCTGACCCGCCTGGTCCGCGGCAAGAGGATCGAGAGCGAAGGATGGGCCGGGTTCTTCGGCGTCACGGGCCTACTACTGTTCGCACTCGGGATCCACACCACCGTGACGTGGCCCTTCGGCGGGAACGGCTTCGAGTACGCCAACATCGCCTTCGGCCAGCCCGCGGCGGGGTTCGGCGCACTCCTGCTCTTCGCTGCGGTGTACCTGTGGCGCCAGAGGACCCTCTTCACCGCCGACCCCGACACCGCCAACGCGACGGCCCTCCGGGCCCTCAAGCCGGTTTCCTACTTCGTTGGCGCCCTCGGCGTGGCAATGGGCGTCCTGGCCATCACGTTCGTCCGCTTCCAGCTCGGCGCCGCGCCACCGGAGGAGCCCATCAGCGGACGCTTCGGCCACCTGCCGCTGCTGGAGGCCCTGTTCCTCGGGGGTCTGTGGGGCATCGTCGCACTCGGCGCCATCCTCTTCGCATTCGCGCAGCTGACCGACCGGGCAGCCCTGCTGGTCTGGGCGGCCCGCGCGTGGCTCGTCGGGGGTCTCGTGCTCCTGCTGTTCGGTGCGCTGAACTACTACACGCACATCGGCATGTACTTCAACATCGCTCACGGCACCTCGCACCTCTGGTGACCCCGTCCACGGCCGCTCACCCGCGGGCCGTGGCGCGCGATCCCAGCCTGCGCTCAGCCGGCTCGGAGACCATCGCCGGAGAGGGAGTAACACGCGTGAATCCCTGCACCAGACCGGCCCACGTCGATGGACACGAGCACTCCCCGGGACCGCAAGGAGCCCGACCTATGAACCACGGAAGCACCGCCGCTCCCTGGGACGCCGCGCATGTCGAGGTCATCGACAGCCTCCCACCTGGTGCCGAGTAGGGAGAGGGGCCACCGCCTTGCCTACCGTCATCGTGTGCGGCGCCCTCTTCGACGGGCGCGCTGACACTCTGACCGGTCCGGCCGAGATCCTGGTGGACGGTGACCGCATCGTCGAGGTCGGCGGCTCCGTCTCCCGGCCGACCGGCACCCACGTCGTGGACCTCTCCGGCCGGACGGTCACCCCGGGGTTCATCGACTGCCACGTCCACCTGACGATGGCCGGCTCCAGGATCGCCGCCCAGACGCTGTCCACCTCAGCCAGCAAGGCCCTCACCGGTCTCGGGCTGGCCCAGCGGTACCTCAGCTACGGGTTCACCACCCTGCGGGACCTCGGGACCATGGACCCCGAGTGGCCGACCGTGGACCTGCGCAACGCCATCGCCGCGGGAACCGTCCCGGGTCCGCGCCTCGTGGTCGCCGGTCACCTGATCGGGGCCACCGGCAGCCACGCCGACATCGGCGGCATGTACGCCCCACGCTGGCACCTGCCCGTCGCGGACCCGGCCGACGGCCCGATGCAGGTGCGCGCCCGGGTGCGCACCGAGCACAAGTACGGCAGCGACTGGATCAAGACCGCCAACGCCGGCGGTTACTTCAGCTCCGGTGACGACCCGGCCCGCACCACCTGGTTCGTCGACGAGCTCACGGCCCTGGTGCAGACCGCGACCCAGCTCGGCCTTCCGGTCGCTGTGCACACCGGCGCAGCGCAGGCCTGCCAGCAGGCCATCCGGGCCGGCGTGCGCAGCCTCGAGCACGCCTACCTCATCGACGACGACGGCATCGCTCTCGCCGAAGAGGCCGGCACCTTCATCGTCCCGACGATGCAGATGACGCAGGAGGACCTCGCCGAGCTCGAGCACGGCACGCTGCCCCCACAGGCGGTGGGCAAGTTCACCCGCGACCACACCCAGATCCTCCAGGCACAGCACCGGATCGCCGCCAGCACCGTCAAGATCGCCTTCGGCACCGACTGCGGCATGTTCCCGTTCAGCCACGGGGTCCGCGAGTTCCAGGCGATGGTCACCGCCGGCATCACGCCCGTTCGCGCCCTCAAGGCCGCGACCAGTGTCGCTGCAGAGCTCCTGCGGCGGACGGACCTCGGAGTCATCTCAGCCGGCGCGTGCGCCGACCTCGTGGCCATGCCCGGCGACCCCACCACCGACATCACCGCGACCGCGAGCGTGGACTTCGTCATGGCCCGCGGACGCATCTACCGAAACGACACCCACGAAGCGCAGGAGGACCGATGATCAGCCCGCAGCTGGACGTGAGCACCATCCTGGACGACCTGTCAGACTGCCGCCCCTGGCAGGAGGACTTCTACCGGCACCTGCACCAGCACCCGGAGCTGTCCCACCAGGAGCACCAGACGGCCTCCGACGTGGCGAGCAGGCTGCGCGACAACGGGTTCGACGTCACCGAGGGCATCGGGGGCACCGGCGTCGTCGGTCGGCTGCGCAACGGCGACGGCCCGTGCGTCCTGCTGCGGGCCGACATGGACGCGCTACCGGTCAAGGAGGCCACCGGCCTGCCGTACGCGAGCACCGCCACCGCCCCCACCGGCGCCTCCGCCGGGGAGCAGGTTCCCGTCATGCACGCCTGCGGTCACGACGTGCACGTCACCTGCCTGCTCGGCGCGGCACACCTGCTCACCCGGCACCGAGACGCGTGGAGCGGGACCCTGGTCACCCTCTTCCAACCCGCAGAGGAGCTCGGCGACGGCGCGCGCCGGATGGTCGGCGACGGCCTCGCGGACGTGGTGGGCGCGGTCGACGTCGCGATGGCCCAGCACGTCCTACCTGGAGTCGCCGGCACGGTCGGAACACGTGCCGGGGCGGTCCTGTCCGCGGCCGACAGCATGCGCGTCACCGTCCACGGCCGCGGCGCACACGGCTCCATGCCCCAGGCGGCGGTGGACCCTGTGGTCCTGGCCGCGATGATCGTCATCCGCCTGCAGACGGTCATCTCCCGCGAGGTCGCCCCGACCACACCGGCGGTGTTGACCGTCGGCAGCATCCACGCCGGGACCAAGAGCAACGTGATCGGCGACCACGCGGTGCTCGAGCTCAATGTGCGGACCTACGACGAGCAGACCCGCTCCACCGTCCTGGACGCGATCCGCCGCGTCGCCGTCGCGGAGTGCCAGGCGTCCAGGTCGCCGTCAGACCCCGAGTTCGAGCTCTATGACCGCTTCCCGCCGACCGTCAACGACGGCGAGGCCACCGCCCGGGTCCACGCCGCCTTCGCCGAGCACTTCGGCGAGAACCTGACCGAGCTGCCGCTGCAGAGCGCCAGCGAGGACTTCTCCGACGTGCCCACCGCCCTCGGCGTGCCCTACACCTACTGGGGGATCGGTGGGACGGACCCGGACACGTATCGCGCCGCCGTCGCAGTGGGGAGCATCGACACGGACATCCCCGTCAACCACTCCCCCTACTTCGCTCCCGTCATCCAGCCCACCCTCGACACCGGCACCTCCGCCCTCGTGGTCGCAGCCCTGGCGTGGTTGGGCCACTGAGGCCGCCCGGTGCCCACCCCGCACATTGCCCTGCTCGTCCTCGACCTCGCCGGCACGTTCGTCTTCGCCCTCAACGGCGCCCTGACCGCCATCCGAGCCGAGCGCCTCGACATCGTCGGAGTCCTCGTCCTCGGCATGTTCACCGCCATGGGCGGCGGGATCGTCCGCGACGTCCTGCTCGGCTCCCTCCCACCTGCCACCTTCAGCGACTGGCGCTACCTTCTTGTTGCCGCCGGCGGCGCGCTCCTGGCCTTCCTCTTCGGCACCAGACTCGACCACCGGTCCTTCTCCATCAACGTCCTCGACGCCATGGGACTGAGCCTCTTCGCCGTCACCGGCGCCCTCAAGGCCCTCGACCGCGGCATGAGCCCACTGCCGGCGGTGCTGCTGGGAACCATCACCGGCGTCGGCGGCGGCACCCTGAGGGACGCCATCATCGGTCGCGTGCCCAGCGTGCTCAGCAGCGGCCTCTACGCGATCCCAGCCCTGGTCGGCGCAGCCATCATCGTCACCGCCCACGAGCTCGGCGTTGCCACACTGCCGGGCGCCCTCGTCGGCGCGAGCGTCTGCTTCGCCATCCGCCTCATCGGCATCCGCTACGACCTGAACGCCCCAGCACCCCGAGGCGCCCCACCAGGGTGACCGTCGACGCGGGTACGTGGCCTGCACGATCTGACGGCGTATCGCACGCCGGATCGCACGACGCGGCCAGGCGGGCCGCTGACATGCACCTATGCGTCTCCCTGAAATCGGGAGGTCGGCGGTTCGACCCCGCCCCTGGCCACAACCTCCGGAACCGCAGGTCACCTCGTCGTGGCCTGCGGTTTCGTCGTTCCTGCGAATGGCCGACGCCGGCTGGGCCACCCCTCCACCCGATGACAGGAATGACCTGCAGGCGCGGCGGGTAGGCATGCGATACCAGTACCTGTTCCAAGGAGGAGACCCATGGCTGCACACGCGGGCGAGAAGGCCGAGAAGACCGGTGACTTCTACTGCGCCTCCTGTGACGAGAAGGTCCATGTCACCCAAGGTGACCGCATCCCGAAGTGTCCGAACGGGCACTCAGAGTTCGAGACCCGGCGCAACGAGCGCGGATGAGTGGGATGCTGCGGCGCCGGTCTGGGCGGGATCCGACTCTCCCGGCACGTCCTGGCCCGGGAGAGTCAGCCGTCGCGCGGCGCCGGCACCATGAAGACCGGGACGGGCGACGAGCGCACGATCTTGGAGGCCCGGGAGCCGAGGAAGAGGCGCGCGGCAGGGGCTGACGAGGACGGGCCGACGACCAGCAGGTCGCCGTCGCTCCAGTGGACGTCGGAGATGGCCTTGCCCCAGGAGACGCCCTCACCGAGCACGAGCGACCGCGCGAGCCGCTCGCCGAGAGCCGGATCCGTCCGGCCCACCTTGGTACGCAGAGACTCCTTGGTCCGGGCCACCCACCTGTCGACGACCAGCTCGTCCGCCGACTCCTCGACACTCCCGTAGAACCGCTTCGGCGGCCGGACGGCGAACGTCACGACCCGCAGGTCGGCATCGACCCTCTGGGCGAGGCGCGCGCCCACGACGGCCACGTGCGCCCCGTCGGCCGATCCCCCGTAGCCGAGGTTGACCCGGCGGAGGTGCGCAGCGGGCCCGGGACGGTAGCCGCGTGGGGCCAGGAGCACCGGCAGCGGGGCCGAGTGGAGGAGCCGGTCGGTGACGCTGCCGAGCGAGATCCGTCCCAGGGGACCCTTGGTGGACGAGCCGAGCACGATGGCGGAGGCGTGGACGTCCGCGGCGAGCCCGAGCAGCCCGCCGGGGATCGAGGATGCCTCACGCACCGCGAAGGTCGCCGCGACGTCGCTCGGCAGACTCGTCTGCGCCTTCTCGAGGACGGACTCGCCCCAGGCGGCGAGGGGCCCGAGGTAGTCGCCGTCTATGAACTCGGGTGCTCCCGCCGCGTGTGGCGTCGTCACCACCACCGTGACGGCGAGGGGCTCACCCGTGGATCGTGACAGCACGCTCGCCAGCTCGAGGGCCGAGGTGCCGCTGTCCTGCGCGGTGTATGCGACGACGATCGTCATGCATCAGACCTTGGCAACCAGCGAGGCGGCCTCGACGTGGGTCACAGGTATGGCCAGCTCGGCTGCCCGGTCCACGACTTCGAACCGTTGCCACACGGACTCCGAGGCGGGCAGTGTCACGATGACGATCTGGTCGGGCTGGAACTGCCGGACCGCCGTCCGGAGGGCCCGCAGCGGCCGGTAGTCGCCGAGACCGCCGGTGGCCTCGAGCCGGTGTGCCGCGAGCGCCTCGAGCGTGCGTTGCAACCGACCCTCGGCGGCCTCCATCGTCGCGTCGCGCACCGACACCGCGCCGTGCGTGGAGGCGGTGCCCGTCTCGACCGCGCTGGCCGGGACACAGACGTGGTAGGTCGCCTCCCCCTGGGCGTCGATGCGCTGCAGCTCGGTCATCAGCTCGTCGGCCTCGAGGGTCTGGTTGGCCAGGACCAGCACGCGTCGGGCGGCACCGGTGTGCTCGGGCACGACGCGTTCGGGCAGTCGCGCGATGCGGGCCCGGTTGATGAAGAAGAGGATGAGGACCACGCCGAACGACGCGAGGCTCAGCACGAGCTGGATCCGCACGTCCTCGGTCAGCCCCATCTGCACCAGCACCACGACGATGCCCAGCGCGGTGATCACCGACAGGGCCGGGAACCACCACATCTTCACTTTCAGCGTGGCGGGGTCGGCCCGGTAGCGAAGGATGATCTGCGAGACGGCGATGAGCAGGTAGACGAAGAGGATGACGGCGCCGGAGGAGTTGAGCAGGAAGGAGAAGACGGTGTCGGGCGAGACGGCCGCCATGATGACGGCGAGGAAGCCCACGACCGACGAGGCCAGGATGGCGACCACCGGCACGCCTCGCGAGTTGACCGACACCATCGACGCGGGAGCCTCTCGGCGCGCCGCGAGGACGAAGAGCATCCGCGACGCCGTGTAGAGGCCGGAGTTGAGACACGACAGCACGGCGGTCAGCACGACGGCGTTCATCACGTGGTCGGCATAGGGAATCCCCATCTTCTGGAACGCCGCGACGTACGGCGAGGCCTCGAGCGTGGAGGAGTTCCAGGGCAGGATGACCGCGAGCAGGAAGATCGAGCCGACGAAGAAGATCGCGATGCGGGTGATCACCGAGTTGGCGGCCTTGGAGACGGCCCGCTCCGGGTTGTCCGACTCGGCCGCCGCGATGGTGGCGATCTCGGCGCCCACCATCGAGAAGATCACCGTCACGACTCCCGCGGTGACTGCCAGTCCCCCGTTGGGGAAGAAGCCCCCGTAGGCGGTCAGGTTGCTGAAGTTCAGATCGGCGTTCGGCCAGATGCCGAGGACGAACAGCGAACCGCACACGATGAAGACGATGATCGCGCCGACCTTGATGCCCGCGAACCAGAACTCGAACTCCCCGAACGAGGAGACCGAGATGAGGTTGGTGCCCGTCATGAGGAGCATGAGGAGCAGGCTCAGCGCCCAGGTGGGCACGCCGGGGAGCCAGAAGTTGATGACCTTGGCGCCGGCCACGGCCTCGAAGCCCACGACGATGACCCAGAAGTACCAGTAGAGCCAGCCGACGGAGAAGCCCGCCCAGTTGCCGAGCGCCTTGCGGGAGTAGTCGGCGAACGAGCCGGTGGAAGGGTTGGCCACGGCCATCTCGGCCAGCATCCGCATCACCATGATGATGAGGACCCCGCAGATGGCGTACGTCAGGAACGCGGCCGGTCCGGTGGCCTTGATGACGGTTCCCGATCCGACGAACAGGCCCGCGCCGATGACGCCGCCCATGGCGATCATCGTCAGCTGTCGCTGGTTGAGCGCCCTCTTGAGCTCAGGGCCGGAACCGGACACGGTCATGCCTCCCGGTCTGCGGTGGAGGGAGGGCACAGGTGGAGGTGACGAGACATGGGAACATCCCTCTCGATCGGTCCGAGGCGGGTGATGCCGCCCCGACGATCTGCCCAAACTAGCCACGGTGGGGTGGTCTGTCCACGAAGGTTGAACACGGCCGGCGGCGCCCGGCCCCGGAAGGTGGCGCTTGGACGAGCCGCCCAGCGCGGCGCCGAAGTCCGGCAGCCGGTCCTTCCAGCGGCGGATGCCGACGGCCTCCCAGGTGCGCCCGCCGCGCTCCCAGGGGCGGATGCGGGTGAGCCAGGTGTCCCGGGTGTGGGCGTCGTGCGGGAGTCGCTGGGCGGCATACCCGACGGCGGTGTGCTCCCCCTTCGCACCGTGGCCGGGCGCTGCTCCGTGCGGGGACATCGCGGCGCCGGGACCTTGGACCCTGCCGCACCGCCACCCCGCTGTCTACCGTCGAGGGACAGGAGGGTCTCGCCACGTCTCTCCACGAGGAGGACACCATGCCCTCGCACTGCGACTCCCTCGACGGTCCCGTCGTCCGGGCGGCCCGAAACGCCCTCGAAGCGGGCGAGGTGACGCTCGTCCTGCCCTACGTCCCCACGAGCGCCGAGGACGAGGTGAGGGCGAGCTTCGACTCCGTGCTGCCCGTGCGCGCCCTGGGCCACGGCGCCCGGGTCGTGGCCGAGCGCCTCTTCTTCGAGACGGTCGTCCGGCTGCACCGCGAGGCCGAGGGCGCACCGTTCACCGGCCTGGGGCCCGCCGGCATCGACGTCGGCCCCGTGATCCCCCTGGCCGAGGAGGCCATAGAGACGGGTTCACCCGAGGACCTGACGACGTTCCTCGGGGCGGTGCTGACGGACGAGCTGCACCGGCGCCTCGCCGTGGTGAACGAGCTGGGCGACGCGCGCAACGGGTCGGTGGAGCGCGATCGCGAGTGGGTCGAGGCGATGCTCGGCTTCCAGACCTACAGCCACGCCCTCTTCGAGGCGCTCGAGGCGCGGGCGTCCGACCACGGCCGAGAGGCCCACCGAGCCCACCGGGCAGATCGAGCCCACCGGGACGACCCAGCCGACACAGCCGCGGAGGCGCCGGGCCAGGAGCACGAGCACGTGCGCTGACCGGTGCGCCGACCCCCCGGTCCGCGGAGCCGAGAGGCCCGCGGGCCGGGACGCGTCACGCGGGGGTGGCGCGGGTCAGCAGCGGCGGGAGTGAGCCGTCCATGACGGGGCTCACCGCCTCGTACGCGTGGGCCAGCTGCAGGACGCCGCGGTCGTCGTGGCGCCTCCCGACGAGCTGGACGCCGGTCGGCAGCCCGCGCGCGTCGAAGCCGGCGGGCACCGCCGCGACCGGGTGCGTCGACATCGTCCACGGGACGACGGTCTCCATCCAGCGGTGGTAGGTGTCCATCGGCCGGCCGGCGATCTCCTCCGGCCAGTGCACCGTCTTGTCGAAGGGGAAGACCTGAGCGCTGGGCGCCACGACGTAGTCGTAGCGCTGGAGCAGGTCGGCCAGCGCGGCATACCACCCGTCCCTGGCGGCGGCGGCCTGCGTGAGGTCGCGGGCGCTCAGGCGCAGGCCGTACTCGATCTCCCAGACCAGCTCCGGCTTCATCAGCTCGCGCGTCGCCGGGTCGTCGTAGAGGTCGGCGTAGCGCAGGTTGCCCCACGCGCGCCACGCCAGGTAGGAGCGCCAGATCTCCTCGGGGGCGTATGCCGGCAGGGCGGGTTCCACGACGCAGCCGAGGCTCTCGAACGTGGTGAGGGCCGACTCGCACAGGTCGAGCACACCGGGCTCGGTCGCGAGGTAACCGTCCCAGTCCCCCACCCAGGCGATCCGTGCACCGCTGAAGTCGCGCTCGAGGATGGCGGCGAAGACCGCCGGGTCGTCGTCCAGCGACAGCGGCGCGCCGGCGTCCGGGCCCGCCATCGTCGCAAGCAGGCGCGCGACGTCGGCCGTGGTGCGACCCATCGGCCCGTTGACGCTGCCGTACGGCACGAAGCCCGGTTCGGGCACCCGACCCCACGACGGTCGCAGGCCGACGACGTGGTTGAAGGCAGGCGGGTTGCGCAGCGAGCCCATGTTGTCCGAGCCGTCCGCGACGGGGACCATCCGGGCGGCCAGCGCCGCGGCGCCGCCGCCGCTGCTGCCCCCGGCCGTGCGGGAGGTGTCCCAGGGGTTCGCGGTCGTGCCCCACACCTCGTTGTAGCTCTGCGAGCCGAGCCCGAACTCCGGGGTGTTGGTCTTGCCGATGACAATCGCCCCGGCGGCGCGGATGCGGGCGACCGGCACGTCGTCGGCCTCGGCGACCCGGCCCGCGAAGATCCGCGAGCCGGACGTGTGCGGCAGGCCCTTCGCGGCCGCGAGGTCCTTCACGGCGTGCGGGAAGCCGTGCATCCAGCCGCGGCTGCGACCGGCGGCCAGCTCCTCGTCACGCTCCCGCGCCTCGGCGAGCAGCACCTCGGGGTCGCGCAGGGCCACGATGGCGTTGAGCTCGGGGTTGTGGCGCTCGATCTGCGCGAGGTGGGCAGCCATCACCTCGACACAGGAGACCTCACGCTGGTGGATCAGCCCGGAGAGCTCGACCGCCGAGTGCTCGACGAGGGAAGCCTGCTCTGCCGTCGGTGCGCTCACGTCCACGGAGCCATCGTCGCCCATCCCGAGCCCGCGGTCACGGCAGGAGCGGCATCAGCAGGCTGCCGACGCCGAGGACGACGAACCCGACGACGAAGGCGACCACGGTGAAGCCCATCACCCGGCGGATGTTGAGCTTGGCGATCGCCAGGACCGGCAGCAGCCAGAACGGCTGGATCATGTTGGCAACCGCCTCGCCGTTGGCCACCGACATCGAGATCTTGCCGAGGTAGGCGGGCGACGTCTGGCCGAGCTGCACGGCCGCGTCGACGGCGACGGGACCCTGGACGCCCCAGTGGCCTCCGCCGGACGGGACGAAGAGCGAGATGACGACCGACGCGACGTAGTTGAGGAACGGCAGCGTGTAGTACGTCGCGTGCGAGACGATCGCCGAGGCGATGACCGTCTGGAGGGGGTGGACGCCCGCGTGCGGGGTGTAGCCGAGCAGGCCGATGATGCCGCCGTAGAGCGGGTACTGCAGCAGCAGGGGACCAGAGGTCTTGGCCGCCTCGGTGAAGGCGCGGATGAAGCGCATCGGCGTCCAGTGGAAGAGCGCGCCGAGGATGAAGAAGAGCATCACCATCGAGCCGATGTTGAGCGCGAAGCCGCTGCGCACGAAGTAGGCGATGCCGGCGACGAAGACGAGCACGTTGAGGACCCACAGGTTCTCGAGCTTCTCGGCGAGGGTGCGCGGGCCGGCCGGCCGCGTGTCCTGGGGCTGCTGGTCGAGCGCGAGCAGCGCCTCGCGGTCGACGTCCGCCTGCTCGGTGGTCTCCTGGGGACGCGGCGACATGCGGTGGACGAGCAGGCCGATCGCCACGGCGAGCACGAGCATCGGCACGAAGCTGTAGGGCCGGAAGATCGTGTCGCTGAGCGGCACGAGCTGGTGGGTCTGCGACCAGATGATGTTGAGCTTGCTCGTCTTGTCGGTGTTGGCCAGGGCGATCGAGCTCGACAGGCCGGAGGTCCACACCATGTAGCCCATGTAGCCGGCGGCCACGAGGTAGGCGAAGTTGACCGTGCGCAGCCGCCCGAAGACCTGACGTGCCAGCAGGGCGCCCACGACCAGGCCGAGACCCCAGTTGACCACGCACGCCAGCGCCGCGACGCCGAAGCAGAGCAGGCCGCCCTGGGCCTGGTTCCTCGGCTTGCTCGCCAGCCACTGCAGGCCGCGCTTGACGAGCGGGGCCTCGGCCAGCGTGTAGCCACCGACGAGGATCAGGATCATCTGCATGGCGAAGGTGAAGATGTTGCCCTCGCCCCAGACCCCCTTGTACCAGCCGTCCACGACGCCGCCGAGGCTCGCGCCCGGCACGAAGGCGAAGATCAGGGCCACCACGACGATCGTCAGGATGACGGCGAAGAGGTAGGGGTCCGGCATCCACTTCTCGACGTAGCGGACGGACAGGTCGGTGAAGCGGTGCAGCGGACCGGGACGGTCGGCGCGGACCTTCTGCTCCTCGTCGAGGACGAGGTCAGACGTGTGCGACATGGGGCTTCTCTCGGGGCGGGTCGGGGTCGCGCTCGGCGTCGCGGCCGGGTGAGGTCGGTCAGCCGGCGCTCCCGCCGCCCGATGACCTCGTTGTCAGAAGGATTGGCTAGGCCACAGGGCCACCAAGCCATTCGGCAGTGTGGAGTGCGCCGAATGTCGTGTCAAGAGCGATGTGGCCGTTCTGGACCGCGATCGGCCGCGACGCACCCGTCGGCGCGTACCGTCGGACCATGAGGACCGAGGTGACCGGATCAGACCAGTTCGACCAGCCTTTCGACGTCGCCGCCATCCGGCATGGGCTCGACACCGACGGCATCATCGCCCTGAAGGGCGCCTTCTCGGCCGAGTGGGTCCGGCAGCTGCGTGAGGACATCGACGTCGCCTTCGAGGAGGCGCGCTCCCGCGAGGGCGGCGCCGTGGGCCGCGGCCCCAACCGCTGGTACGTCGAGATCCACCCCGAGGCGCTGCGCGGGTTCGTCGACCTGGTGGACCACCCGTGGGTGCGCACCGTGTGCGAGACGGTGCTCGGGCGCGACTACACGATCGTGGAGGTCGGCTTCGACACCCCCTTCCCCGGGGCGAAGGTCCAGCCGTGGCACCGGGACTTCCCGAGCCCGTCCGAGACCACCGACGAGCACCGCCTGACCTCGCTCGCGTTCAACCTCACGACCGTCGACACGACCGACGAGATGGGGCCGTTCGAGGTCGCGCCGGGCACCCAGTGGGACCGCGGCGACGACTTCGACCACGAGATGTTCCCGCCGGAGTCGATGTACCCGCGCTACGAGGCTCGCGCCGAGCGCAAGTACCCGAAGGTCGGCGACATCTCGGCCCGCTCCGCCCTGACGATCCACCGCGGCACGCCGAACGCCTCGTCGGTGGCGCGACCGGTGCTCGTCCTCGGCGTCGACGCCCCGGGCGCCGGCAACGACGCCCACCACGACCTGGCGGTCACCAAGGCCTACTGGGAGCAGCTGCCCGAGCGGGTGCGCGAGCACCTGTCGTGCCCGGTCGTCGACGAGCTGGCGCCCATCTCCCAGAAGCACGACATCGAGGGCCTCGTCATGGGCTGAGCTCGCCCTCCTCCTCGCCCTCCTCCTCGCCCTCCTCCTCGCCCTCCTCCTCGCCCTTGTCCGCCACGATGTGCAGGCGCCGGAGGAGGTAGAGCACCGCTGCGGCGAAGTCGTTCTCGGACGTCTCCTTCGCGACCCGGACCCAGTCCACCTGCTCGCGCAGCGCGCGGAGGGTGGGCAGCACGGCTGAGAGGTCGCAGTAGTGCTCGTCCAGCGACGCGAGCTTGTGCACCACGAGGTCCGTCGCGTCCTGCACCGGCATCTCCACCGAGAGCACCTCCATCGGCGTCGCCCGCAGCACCTCCTCGCGGTGCACCGGGCCACCGACCGGGCGGTGGATGACGTCGACCATGGCGCCGTGCGTGTAGACCTTGAAGAGCCAGTCCTCGGGCGGCTGCACGACGTCGAGGTCCTGGTCGGCCAGACGTGCGGCGACCTCCACCGCGTCCTCGTCGGCGACGAGGAAGTCGACGTCGTGGTCTGGCTCGGGCCCACCCCGGGCCCATGCGGCATAGCCACCCATGAGCGCGAACGGCAGGCCCGTCGTCTTCAGCGCCACGGCGACCGTCTTCAGCGCCTCCCGCAGGTCGGAGGTGTTCTCGGCTTCCATGACCTCCGCCTACCCGCCCGAGCCCGTATGCCGCACGCAACGGCCGGTGACCGCGGGTGACCGCCGGCGCCCGGCGGGTAGGCGAGACGCATGAGACTCGCGACCTTCAACATCCTCAACGGTCGCGTGCCGACCGACCAGCACGTCGACCTCGCGGGCTTCCGGGAGGCGGTCCGGCGGCTCGACTGCGACGTCCTCGCCATGCAGGAGGTCGACCACAACCAGCACCGGTCGGACAACGCCGACCTCACCGCCATCGCGGCCGAGGTCATGGACGCCCCCGACCACCGCTTCGTCGCAGCCCTGTCCGGCAGCCCCGGCGCCACGTGGGTGGCGGCCACGGGGGACGAGCAGCCCGACGCGGCGGCATACGGCATCGCCCTGCTGTCGAGGTACCCCGTGCGCGGCTGGCGGGTCGTCCGCTTGGCTCCAGTCCCGACGCGGGTGCCCATGCGTTTCAAGGGCCAGCGCTGGCCGGTGCTCGTGCGGGACGAGCCGAGGGTGGCCGTGGTCGCCGACATCGACTCCCCCGAGGGGCCGGTGACCGTCGTGAACACCCACCTGTCGTTCATCGACTGGTGGAACCGCCGGCAGCTGCGCCACCTCGTCGCGAGCGTCTGCGAGGAGGAGGGCCCGCTCGTGCTCGTCGGCGACCTCAACATGGGGCCCGAGCCCGCGGGGAGGCTCACCGGTATGCGGGCGGGCGTGTCCCTGCCCACCTTCCCCGTCGACTCCCCCGCCCAGCAGATCGACCACGTGCTGCTGCGCGGCCGGGTGAGCGCAAGCGCCGGCGAGGCGTTGCGGCTGCCCGTCTCCGACCACCAGGCCCTGCGCGTGGAGCTGTCGCTGACCTGACAGGCCGCACGCCGGGCCGTCGGGCCGCCGTGCGGGCGCCCCTCAGCCGCGGGTGTCCTCGTCATCGTCGTCGGGGGTCAGCTTCTCGACCACCTCGCGGGTCTTCTCCACGACCGTGCCGGCGACGCTCTGCGCAACGTCCTTCGCCTTCTCCACGGTGTCCTCCACCTTCTCGACGACGTCCTCGACCTTTCCCTCCACCACGTCGGCCGCGACGGACTCGATCGCGCTGCCCGCTCCCTCGATGGCCACGTCCACCAGGCTGGGCGGACCCTGGGCCTCCAGGTCGAGCCGGTTGGTGCTCTCGGCGAAGCGCAGATAGGTGTCGACGCTGGCGACGACCACCCGTGCGTCCACGGTGAGCAGCTCGATGCCGAGCAGGGAGACACGCAGGTAGGCGTCGATGACGATGCCCTTGCCGAGGACGATCTCGATGACGTCGGCGAGCCCGCTCGGCGCTGGGCGCGAGAGGTAGCCACCCCCACGGTCGCGCGTGACGGCTCGGTCAGTCATCGCTGCCGGCCCCCACGGACCTGCGATACCCCGCCATCAGGAGGTCGGGTTCGCTGCCTCGACGGTGCGGGCCGCCGTCTTCCTCGCCCGCCTCGAGCGGCGTGACATCTGCTTCCTCGCACCCTTCATGCTCTTGCCCGCGTCCTTCGTCCCGCGCGCGAGCGCGTCCGCCGCCTCCTGGACGGGATGGCGTGCAGCCCGGGGCAGCACGAGTGCGGCCGCCCACGAGAAGAGCCGACGGGTGAGCATCAGCAGCGGTATGCCGAGAGGCAGCAGGATGACGGTGACGCACAGCAGCGCCCCCACCAGTCCCAGCAGTCCCGCGACGAGCCAGACCAGACCCGCGAGCAGCCAGCGCAGTGGTTTCATCGTGCCTCCGTCCATCGATGCCGCGGGCGCCCCACGCCCCCGCGGTCACGTCCGGCTCACCCCCTGTGCACCCCCGAATGATGCGAGCCTGCCGCTTACGGGTACATACCCAGGTAGGTGGTCTTCCCGGCCCCGCCTGGCCCCGACTGCCACCGGCTGAATTCGACTCTCTTCGAAGGAGCCCGTGATGAGCGACGCGCAGAGCGACATCCAGAGCAGGTCATCGAGCACGAGCGCCACCTCCGCCGGCAGCGCAGGTGGCGTGCTCTCCCCGCTGGTCACCGACCAGGGGCGCACGACCATCGCCGACACCGTGGTCGCCAAGATCGCGGGCATCGCGGCCCGCGAGGTCTCGGGCGTGCACGCCCTCGGTGGAGGGGCGGCCCGGGCCGTCGGCGCCATCCGGGAACGCATCCCGGGTGGGCGCACCAACCAGTCCCTGGGGGTCTCCGTCGAGGTCGGCGAACGACAGGCCGCGGTCGACCTCCAGCTGGTGGCCGAGTACGGCGTGTCCATCGCAGACCTGGCCCAGGGCATCCGCCGCAACGTCATCAGCTCGATCGAGCGCATGACCAGCCTCGAGGTCACGGAGGTCAACATCGACGTCCAGGACGTCTTCCTCGAGAGTGACGACCAGGACCAGCAGGACCAGCAGGCCGAGCCGCGCGTCCAGTGACCGGAGAGCCGGGGGCGGGCGGCAACCTCGCACCGCCCGAGAGCACGTCCACCGAGATGGCAGACGCCGTCGCGGCGGTGGTGCTCCTCGTGCCCGGCGTCGCCGGCCTGCACCCGGGGGCCTTCGGGGAGGCCGCGACCCACCTGCCGGGCCGCACGGTCAGAGGGGTCCAGCTTCGGACCGGGAGCACGACGGTGCACGTGGTCCTCGAGTGGGGAGCGCCGGCCCAGACCACCGCTGAGCAGGTCAGGGAGGCGGTCGCCGGCCTCACGCACGGACCGGTCGACGTGGTGGTCGCCGACGTGGCCACCCCCGGTGGGACGGCGAAGGCACGGGAGTCCTGATGACCAGGGGCGGACCCGTCGACCCGGCCGCGCGCACCGAGTGGGCGCGGCTGCGGCGACGAGCCGCCGCGGTGCACCACCCGGACCGGGGCGGGGACGTCGACGCGTACCTCTCGGCCATGGCCGCGATCGATCGGGCGTTCGCGGTGCCGGGCCAGGCGGCCTCGCCGACCGACGCATCGACTCCAGCGGCCTCTCAGGAGGTCGGAGCGGTGGACGTGGTCGTCATCCGCACCTGGCGTGGCACTCGGATGCGCCTGGCGCGGCGCACCCGACACGCCGCCAGCAGGGTCCGGGGCCGGCTCCCCCGGTCGTTTCCCGGGGCCCGGCGCACCACCGACATCTGAACACGCAGCGCTGAACCCGCCTCGGCTGCTTCACCGGACGGCACTTCTGTCAAAGGAGACTGCAATGCCCAGCTCATCCATCGGCCTCATCGCCGGCCTGCTGCTCGGAGTGGCCGCTGCAACCGGCGGCTTCACCGGCTTCCTGCTCGCCCTCGTCCTCGGTGCCGTCGGCTTCCTCGTCGGCGGCCAGCTCGACGGGAGCCTCGACCTCTCCCGGCTGATGGGTGGCCGTCGCCGTGACTGAGGTCGTCACCGCTTCGCCGCCCCAGCCCGCGGCGAGCAGCCGTGGGTCGGCCGGCGGCCTCCCCGATCCTGCCGAACGGGGACGGCTCGACGTCGCCGACCGCGTCGTCGAACGCGTGGCCGGCATCGCGGCGTGCGAGGTGAGTGGGGTGCGCTCCGTCGGTTCCGGCCTCGGGGGAGTCGTCGGACGGCAGTATCCCAAGGTGAAGGCACACATCGCAGGTGGGCACGTGCGAGTCCAGCTGGACATCGCCGTCGACTGGCCCGTCCCCCTCGCCAGCACCGCAGCGCAGGTGCGCGGCCACGTCCGGGACCGGCTCACGACCTTGGTGGGCCTGGTCGTCGACGCCGTCGACGTGACCGTCGCGACGGTGGCGCCGGCCACGAGCGAGCACCGGAGGGTCCAGTGAGCCAGACGCATCTCGACCAGGGCCACAGCCCCGCCACGTCGCCGGCCATGCCGCCGGCGTCGACGCCGGCGATGCCGCCGGCCAAGACACCCAGGCGGACCGTCAGCACCGGCGCACTCGGCATCCTGCTCGCCGCCCTCCTGACCGCCATCGGGGTGCTGGCGGTGCGCGATGCACTCCTCTACGCCCGGCTGATCAGCGGCAAGCCGCTCCTGCACCAGCTGGCGACGGTGGTGCAGGGAGTGCGACCCGAGGTCTGGACGGTCGTGGTCGGGGCCCTCCTCGGCCTCCTCGGCCTGGCCCTCCTCGTCAAGGCGCTGCTCCGGTCCGGGCCGAAGGTCGCGGCGGTGACCGCCGGCACCGGCGTCTTCCTGCGTCCACGGGACGTCACCCGCCTCGTGGAGACGGCTGCCGAGGGAGTCGACGGGGTGCTGGGGGTGCGCGCCTCCGCGACGCCGCGTCGGGTGGCGGTCACCATCCGTTCGACCGGTGATGCCGACGTGCCGCAGCGGGTCCGCGACGCGGTCACCCAGCGCCTGGAGCCGCTCGCCTCCCAACCCACGGTGCGGGTCACCACGGAGAGGCGGCAGCGATGAGCCGTGGAACGTTGGCCCTCGACCGGGTCATGACCGCCCTCGCGGGCCTGGTGCTCGTCGCGCTCGGCGTGCTCGGCATCCTCTGGTGGGCGGGCCGGCTCGGTTCCGTTCCCGACCACGTGGACCTCAGCGGCATCCGCTGGTGGCCCCGGCAGCAGTGGTGGCCGTGGGCACTCGGCGTCGGCGGGGTCATCCTGGCCCTCCTCGGGCTCCGCTGGCTCCTCGCGCACCTGCCGCGCCGCGGCATCAGCGTCCTCTCGCTTCCCGGTTCGGATCCGGAGGGCAGGCTCCTGGTGGCTGCCGGGCCCGTCATCGATGCGGCGGCCGACGCGTTGGCCCGGACGCCCGGGGTGCGCTCGGCCCGAGGGCGCGTGAACCACGACCGAGGTCGCATCGTGGCCCACTTCGACGCCACCATCGAGCGGGGCGCCGACCTGCGCACGGTGGCCGACGCAGCCGATACCGTCACCGGCGAGCTGCAGGCAGCACTGGAGCGCCAGGACCTCACCGGGCTCGTGCAGCTGCGGACGGCGGGCCGCAACCGCGCCATGCCGCGGGTCTACTGAGGCGGCGGGCACCGGCGAGCCGGCGAGCGGCGAGCAGCAGACGCGTACGAGCGTTCGAGGGAGACGCGTACGCGGGTCGTGCCCCTGGGCGCGCCTACAACAGCGTGCCGAGGGGGCCGAGGTCGAGGTTGAGGTCGTCGGCCGTCAGCCCGTAGCGCTCCTTGAGCTCGTCCATGGCCTCCTCCAGGTGCATCAGCCCCTGGCCCAGCCCCTCGACCTGCTCGTCGGTGAGGTCACCCTCCTCCACCCGTCGCAGGGCCTGCTTCTCCATGAGCTGACGGACGAGCTCGATGATCGTGAGGACCAGCTTGAGGAGGTCGCGGGCCACGGCATCGGCGTCGGTCTCGAGCCGCTGAGGCAGCAGGGCCCGAGGCAGTGCGAGCTCCGGCGGCCGCGGGCTAGGCTCGTCCGGCGTGCCCGCCCCGACCAGGTCGTCCCAGGCCCACTCGCTCATCGCGCCTCCCCTCGGCGATCCCGGGCCATCTCGGCGCGCACCGCGCTGATCATCAGCTGCAGCCGGATCTCCACGAGGTCGACACCGGCCAGCGACACGACCACGTCGCCGGCGACGACGACGCCCGACCCGAGGAGCCGGTCGAGCAGGTCCACGAGGGCGATAGGAGCGAGGTCGCGCGCCGGCTTGCCCGGCGCCCGGCGCTGGTCTGCCGCCGCCACCGGTGCTGCCTGCGAAGGCGTCGCGTTCACTGCTCGTCCAGCATCGCGAAGGAGTAGGGCGGCCAGGGGCCACGCCCGTCCACCACCACGTCGCCGTGGTCGCTGCGCAGCCCCGAGATCGCCGCCTCGAAGGCGTCCGCGTCGTCGTCGGGCACGAGGTATGCCGCGTTGAGCAGCATGGTGCCCGAGTGGCCGGACAGGCGCGGGTCCTGCGCCGGGAGCCGACGGCTGGCCCGGGAGCGCGCGACCAGGTCCTCGTGGATCACCAGCGCGGTGGCGGCCGCCTGCTCGTCCGCGTCGGTCCGCCGCTGGGACTGCTCCTTCCTCAGTCGCAGGTACTCCGCACCGGTCAGCCCCGCCGGTCTCGCCGCGGCGCCGAGCGCCGGGGCCGGGGCCGGGGCAAGGACCTTCACGCTCCACTCGCCACAGCCCTGCACCCGGTCGAGGGCGCGGGTGAGCGGGACGTACCGCTCCTCGAGCCGGGCGCGTACCGCGTCGTCGTCGAAGCAGACGGTGGCGAACCGCAGCGGAGCCGTGGGCGCCCGGGCTGCCACGGCCTGGATCACCGCGTCATGGGCCCGCACCGTGGACTCGAGCCACGCCAGGTCCTCGAGGTGGCGGCGCAGCGCCTCCTCGCCGAAGGAGTCCATCGGCACGGTGCTGACCACGGCGACGATGTCCTGGTACGGCACGAGCTCGACGAGGCTGTCGTGGATGCCGCGCACCTGCGAGAGGGCGCCTTCGGGCAGCCCCCGGCACACGGCATACAGGTACCTCGCGGTGCCCGGGGGCGGGGCGCCGGCCCCGGCCGTCGACACCTGGGAGGCGTCGCGCGATGTCCCCACGGCTCTCACCTCGGCGTCGACGAGGAGGCCCCACCCGACTGGGCCTCGGCATCGTCGGCGGCTGTCTCGTCGGGGGCGGTCTCGTCTGCGGCGGTCTCGTCCGGGGGGGTCCCGTCCGAGGAGGCGGCCGGTCGGGAGGCTCCGTCGTGGCCCTCGAGCTCGGCGATCCTCTCGCGCAGCAGCCGGTTCTCCTCGTCGAGCCCGCGCTCACGCACGGTCAGCATGGGATCGTGGCGCCACCAGTCGATGCCCATCTCGTAGGCCTTGTCCACCGAGACGACGAGCAGGCGCAGCTTGATGGTGAGCAGCTCGATGTCGAGCAGGTTGATCCGGATGTCGCCCGCGATGATGATGCCCTTGTCGAGCACCCGCTCGAGGATGTCGGCCAGGCTTGCCGGCTGGGAGCCGCCGGTCGGCCCAGCCGGCCCGCGCTGGGACGAGTAGTACTGCCGTGGCGCGGTCCCGGCTCCGGACGTGGCCGGGACCGCTGCTTCGGGGCCCGCAGGTGGCGGCGTGGAGCGCTCCGTCATTCGCGCTCCTCCCGCGCGTCGCCGCGGACATACCTCGCCTTGCGCTCGTAGCCGACGAGCTCCCCCGACTCGTCGATCGTCACCTCGTAGACGGCGAGGACATCGGTGGTGCTGGGGATGCGCCGCATCTCGAGCACCTCCACCTCGATCGACCAGTCGTCGCCGGACTTCCGGATGCCGACGATGCCCTCGAACTCCTTGCCGGTGAGGTCGGTGAGGGAGAGCGCCGCCTCCCTGGCGGCCGTGCGCCCGTTCATCCGGGGCTTCGGGCGCTTCGGGCGCTTGTCCATCGGGCGCCTGGCTGCTCGGGGTGCACCGTCGCCCGAGGGGGGACGGCGCTCGCCCCTGCTCGTTCGCTGTCGCTCGTCCTCGCCGGCGTCCTCGCCGGCGTGGTCGCTGACGTTTTCGGCGGTG
The DNA here is from genome assembly GCF_039529575.1 of Terrabacter terrae. Classification (NCBI taxonomy): domain Bacteria; kingdom Bacillati; phylum Actinomycetota; class Actinomycetes; order Micrococcales; family Intrasporangiaceae; genus Terrabacter; species Terrabacter terrae. The sequence goes on along the minus strand of NZ_BAAANB010000021.1, from coordinate 28,325 downwards.
TCCCCCGTGTCAGCCATGGCGCCCCCTCTCCTGCGCCTCCATGAGCCGCTCGATGAGCTCGTCCTCGCGTGCGATGGCTGTGGCCTCGTCGATCTCGCCGTCCTCGCGAAGGCGGTCGAGGGCCTCGAGCTCGCTCCGGATGGTCGCCGGGTCGTAGTAGATGTCCTCCGCCTGCTGCAGGATCTGCTCGGCCACCGCCGTGAGGCCACGCAGCGGCGCCAGCGGCAGCAGGAAGATCCCGCCGATCAGGCCCATGAGCGCTCCCCGACGAAGTCGTAGGGGGCCAGTGGGCCGACCAGCCGCAGGCGCAGCCGCTCGTGCCAGGCCTCCGCGCAGTCCTCGAGGGCATCCACCAGCTCCCCGCTGCGGGTGTCGTCGACCAGCAGCGCGACGTCGAGGACCTCCGTGGCCGACGGTGGCGTCCGCACGAGGTGCTCGTCGGCCAGGGGCTCCACCACGTCCAGGACCATGTCGGCGTCCTGCGCGTTGTGCTGCTCCAGACCGTGCGCCACGAGCTCGCCGAGCCGCACCCGGTCGCGGTAGGAGGCGTCCTCGGGTACGTTGCGCGTGCGCTCGCGCAGCCGTCGGATCTCCGGGTCGCCGGCCACGAGCTCGCCGATGGCCGCCTCCTCGACCGGCGTGACCCTGAGGTTGAACTGCCGCCGCCCGCGCAGCCGCTCGAGCAGGGCGACGAAGTGTGCGGCATCCGGCGCCATCAGCTCGGCGACCACGGTGTCCGCGTCGGGCATCACCGACCCGAAGCGCACGGGAGCCACCGGTCCGACCTGCGCCAGACCGTCGAGGACGGACTGGTACGCGAGCAGGTCGGCCCGGCGGCCCGGTCGCCGGTCGACGTCGACGTGCGACACCGCGGTGGCCAGGCCGCCGAACCGGACGAACTCCACCGGTCCGGCGTCCAACCCCTGCAGCCCCACCAGGGCCTGTTCGCCGGTATCGAGGTCCTGCACGGGCAGGATGCCGTAGACGAACAGCTCGTCCTCGGGGCCGCTGTCGAGGGGTGGTCGGGCGGAGCCGGTGGGTGTCATCGCGAACCTTCGCTGCTCAGCCTGCGGACGAGGTGGACTTCTTGGCGGGGCGACGCTCCTGGTTCTTCTCGTCGTCGCCGCCTCGGGTGAGTGCGCGTTTCACGCCTTCGACTGCCCCGGAGGTCTTGCCGGAGGCGCCACTGTGCTGCATGTCGTGGACCAGCTCCGGGAGGTCCTTCCCGCCCTTCTCGTAGAGGTCGAGCCGGTTGGTCGCCTCCGCGAAGCGCAGGTAGGTGTCCACGCTGGCGATGACGATCCGGGCATCGATGGTCAGCAGCTCGATGCCGACCAACGAGACGCGGACGTACGCGTCGATGACGATCCCCTTGTCGAGGATGATGTCGATGACGTCGGCGAGGCCGCTGGGCGCGGGACGCGACAGGTAGCCTCCTCCGCCGCCTCGACGATGGGTCTGCACGGTCATGCTGCACCTCCTGGGTCAGGAACGGGCGCCGAGCTCATGGGGTCACCTCGCCGATCCGTGCTGCGCGGACCGCCTGACGGGCGGCTCGTCCTCTTCGTACTCGTCGTCCTCGCCTTCTTCGTCGTCCTCTTCGTCGTCCTCGTCCTCGTCGTCCTCTTCGTCGCCCTCGTCCTCGTCGTACTCGTCTTCGGCGGACTCTTCGTCGCCCTCGCCTTCTTCGTCGTCCTCGTCGCCCTCCTCGGAGTCTTCGTACTCGTCCTCGTCGTACTCGTCCTCGGCGCCCTCCTCGTCCTCCGCGCCCTCCTCGCGCTCGGCGCCCTCATCGTCCTCGGCGCCCTCTTCGCCCTCAGGGCCTTCTTCCTCCTCGGAGCCCTCCTCCGGGGACTCGGGGCCCTGTTCCTCGGACTCGGAGCCCTGCTCCTCGGCGCCCTCTTCGCCCTCTTCGCCCTCAGGACCTCCCTGCTCCTCAGCGCCCTCGGCGCCCTCTTCGCCGTCAGGACCTTCCTGCTCCTCGGCCTCGCGCTGCTGGGCCTCCTGCTCGAGGGCGTCCTCGTGCGTCGTCACGACCTCGCTGTCCTCGATCGTTCCTCGCCAGCCCTCGACGCTGTCGGGGTCGAGGATCGTGCGGGTCATGACGTGGCGCTGGAAGTGCTTGACCTCCAGCCGGGCCCGGCGCCCCTGGGCCCTCCACAGGTTTCCGGTCCGCTCGAAGAGACCCTGCGGGTAGTACTCGAGGACGACGATGATGCGCGTCAGGCTCGGGCTCAGCTCGTGGAAGGTCACCGTCCCGTCGACGTGGCCCTTCTGCCCCTTCGACCGCCACACGATGCGCTCGTCCGGCACCTGCTTGAGGATCGTGGACTCCCACGTCCGGCTCGACCAGAACACCTGCGCCTTCCAGGCGGTCTTGGTGTCCTCGGGGGTGTCGACGTTCTTGACCTTCTTCATGAAGCTCGGGAAGCTGCCGAACTCGGTCCACTGGTTGTAGGCGACCCTGATGGGCACACCGACGTCGATGATCTCCTGGAAGTTGGTGGCCTTGGTCGCCTTCGGCGACTTCGAGCCGCCGCCACCCTTGCCTCCGCCGAGGCCCGGAATGGCGTTGGTGACCTTGTCCTTGATGCCTGAGGCCATGCCCTTGACGGCGCCCTTGACAGGGCTCTCGCCCTTGACGACGGACGTCCCGGAACCGACAAGCGCCTTGGTCGAAGGGCTGCCGCTGGCGACCCCTTCCAGCCGCTCCGTCAGCCCGCTGACCCGGTTACCGACCGAGCCGACGACCTTCTGGCCAAGGGTCTGCAGGAGACCACTCGAGGCGTCCTTGAGGCGGGATCGACCCATGCTCTCGCTCATGGTGGTCACCGGCCCTTCTCGGCCACGCGCTTGCTGGCCTTCTTGGCGGAGACCTTCTTGGCTACGTCGCGCGGTGTGGCCTCGTCCTCGGAGGCGGCGGAACCTCCGGAACCGCTGGAGCCCCCCTTGCTTCCGTCAGGACGCCGACGACGCAGGCGCCCGCGGAGTCGTTCCCGCTGGCCCGACTGCGCGCCTGCTCCATCTTGATCGGAGTCCTCACCCGATTGCTCATCGCCGGCGCCGCCGGCCCGGTCCTGGGGCTCCTCGGAGCCCTCTTCGTCGGCCCCCTCGTCGTCCGACTCCTCGTCTTCCTCAGCGGCACGGTCCTGCGGCTGCTCCTCGGAGCTCTCTTCGTCGGCCCCCTCCTCCTCGGACTCGTCCTCGTCGCCCTCACCGACCCGGTCCTGCGGTTGCTCCTCGGAGCCCTCGTCCTCGGGCTCCTCGTCCGACTCCTGGCCTCCGGCCTGGTCCTGCTGCTCCTCGTCGGACGGGGCCTCCTTCTTGCCCTTGCCGGAGCGCTTCTTGAGACCGAGCGAGCCCGTGACTCCCCCGACCGCGGACTCGAGGGCAGCCTCAGCGCCCTGCTGCCCGCCACCCTGGTCCTCGCCACTCTCCTGGCGCCCCTGCAGGGACTTGGTCAGCGCCTCGATGCGGGAGGCCGCCGCCACCAGCGCCGCCTCACGCGCGGCCTCGAGCAGGTGACCCGTCACCTGGTTCTGCAGCTCCTTCAGCTGGGGGTTGCTCTCGAGCAGCTTCGAGCCCTGACCCAGCAGGCCCTGCACGCCTTGGCCCTGGGACGCCAGCTTCCGGCCCGCCAACAGGCCGCCCAACGCGAGAGCGAGGCGGAGCTTCTTGGTGCGCCCGAGCAGGTACCCACCCGCGACACCCACAACGATCCTGGTCGGTACAGACATAGACCCAAGCCGCGATGCTGCCCGTCCGGACTGCAGGTCGCGGCCCACCTCCTTCGATTTCATGGTTACCCGCTGAGAAAGCACAGGTAACGAAGTGGCCTGACGAAAGCCCTTGTGCCACAAGGCATTTCGCTAGAAGTGCGACGTATCAGACACAGACGAAACCGCGGAGACGACTGCCTGTCGGCTTCGTCCCCGAATGACCGGTTCGTCTTGCTACGCGGGTCTCGAGAGGTCGACGAGGCGGCGCAGCATGGAGATGCTGGGATAGGTGTCGTCGCGCACCTTCTGCGCGAGAACGGCGACGTACGCCGGCACCTCGTCGGGGAGCAGCAGCTCCTCGAGGTAGTCCATCATCGTGTTCGACGGATAGGTGTCTGCGGCGACCTTGCGAAGCAGGAGGTCGACCAGCAGGGCTCGGGAGTCGGCGGAGGAGTTGTCTGTCATCGCTCACCCCTTTCGGGGGCCTGAGGGGTCAGGACTCAGCGAGACGCTCCCGGAGCGAACCAACGGCGAGCCGGTGGTGCGGTCCGCGAGTCCCCGATGTCTCGCATTGCGACTTTACCCGCCGCTGGGCTTCGTTGACAGGCCCTTGACGTCGCTGTTCGACGGCCGGCGGTTGCAGGGCGGGTCCGTCAGCGGGCCGGGAGCAGGAGCCGGACGCTGGTGCCGCGGCCCGGCTCGGACTCCACGACGATGCGGCCCCCGTGCTTGACCACCACACGCTGCGCGATGCTCAGGCCCAGACCGGTGCCGGGGACCCGGAGGCTCGCGGGGTTGGTGCCGCGGAAGAACTCCGTGAACAGCCCCGCCTGGTCCTCGGCCGATATGCCCACTCCGTCGTCGACGCACTCGAGGACCACCCGGTTGCGCCGGTTGGCCACCGACACGGCCACGCTGCCGCCGGGCAAAGTGAACTTCACCGCGTTGCTCACGAGGTTCTGCACGACCCGCTCCAGGTCCCCGGCGCTGCCGCGCACGAGCGGGAGCTCGTCCTGCCGCTCGAAGGTGAGCCTGACCTGCTGCGTGTCGGCGCGGGGGCGGAACATGTCGACCACCTCGCGCGACACCTCTCCGAGGTCGACGTCCGCCTCGGGCAGCGCCCGGTCGGGGTCGCTCACCCTGGAGAGGGTCAGGAGGTCGTCGACGAGGCGCTGGAGCCGCTCCGTGTTGCGCTCGATGACGCCGAGCGACCAGTCACGGTTGCCGTCCGGCTCCTGCCGGAGCAGCTCGACGTGGCCCACGATCGAGGCGAGCGGGTTCTTCAGCTCGTGCGACACCGTCGAGAAGAGCTGCGTCTTGCCCCGGTCCGCCTCGCGCAGCTCGGCAGCCACGCGCCGCTCGACGGCATACAACCGTGCGTTCCGGATGGCGCGGCCGAGGTCACGACCCATCTCCAGGGCCGCCTCGGCCTCGGCATCGGTCCAGTCCGGGTCCGACGGACCCCGGGTGCAGGCGATGTAGCCGAAGCAGCTCGACCCCGAGCCCATCGGCGCGATGAGCAACGAGCGCGCCCCGGCGGACGCGAGGAAGGACTCGGCTCGCTCGACGTCGTCCGCACACCAGAAGGACGCGGGCGAGGCCTGCCCGCTGCCGACGACGGCGACCACACCGGCGCGCCAGCCACTGATGGCTGCCCGCCGCGCGGTGTCGACGAGCGAGACGGGGGCATGCACGGGGGCACCGCTGCGCGCCGAGACGCTCTCGCGCTCGTCGTCGTCCTCTGCGCCGAACGCCCGCAGCCACAGTCCGGCGGCCGCGAGGCCCGCCGAGATGGGCGCGGCGGCGACGTCGACGACCTTCGCCGGGTCGAGGTCCTCCTGGGCGATGCGGGCGACCGTCTGGACCGCCTCGGCCAGACGAACCCGTTCCGAGAGGGTATGCCGCTGGCGGGCTGCCGAGACCGCGATGCCTGTCTGGTTGGCGAAGAGCTCGAGCACCGCTCGTCGGGTCGCGTCGGGGCGCCGGCCGCTGAGCGGCAGGTCCACGGACAGGATGCCGAGCAGCTCCCCGACCGCGTCGAAGAACGGCGCGATCAACGTGTCCTGCGGGTTCCACGCGTCCGGGTCGTCCTCGGGCGTCGGGGCCGGCCAGTCGGAGGAGACCCACCCGTCCGCCGACCCGGCCGGCAGCTGTCCGGCCGGGACGAAGCGCAGGCTGCCCCACCGTTCGGCCACGGCGAACTCGGCCTCCAGGGTCTCCCGGGCGGTGCGCCGGCCGAGCAGCTCCGAGCGGGCGTCCTCGTCGCCCGCGACGGCGACGACCTCCACATCGCCCGAGGGGACGACGATGCTGATCGCGGCCACCTTGAAACCCACGACGTCGGCGGCGCCGTCGACCACCATGTCGAAGAGGACCGAGAGGTCGTCCTGGGCGCTGACGCGGTTCATCAGCTCGGTGAGCCGGCGTAGCGCCAGCACCTCCCACGTCTCGCCCTTGCGCACCCTGTCCCCTATCCCGCGACCACCCCGGACGGGACTGCCGTCGGTGGAGCTGTCCCGATGCTCACGATATGTCCGCAGTGCCCGCTCGGGTGTCCTGGCGCAGTATGCGATATCCGGAGGCGAGGCGGTGGAGGTGGACCCGCGGTCCGGCGCCACTACCCCTCTGGAGCGGGACTTCGCGCGAGCTGGAGGTAGCCACCCGCCATGCCACGTCGCTCGATGACCCGCCTTGCCAGGCCGGTCGACGCCGCGAGGGCGACACTCCTGTCGACGAACGTCGGTGCGGTGCACCTGAAGTCGCGACCCTTCCACCGGATGGTGCAGCCCTCGGCGGCGCGTACGTTGCGCACCCAGTCGGTGCGGCGGCCCCACGGCAGGCCGATGACGAACGTGGTCGGTGTGGCGAGGACCGCGACGGGCGTCGCGTACTCCCTGCCGGTCGAGCGCCCCCGGTGGTGCAGCACCGCCCACACCGGCAGGAACCGGCGCCCCGCCAGGTGGATGGCGAGCTTGTTGAACTGCTTCGCGGCTGCAGGTGCACCTGCCATCGCTCCAGTGTCCTCGGCGGTCCGGCCGTCCTCGCCGATTCAGCCCAGGTGGCCGCGCACCGAGGCGTGCCGCTTGAGCAGGTTGCGGGCGATCGTGCGGCGCTGGATCTCGTCGGTGCCCTCGTAGATCCGCAGCAGGCGCAGCTCGCGGTACCACCGCTCGACGGGCAGCTCGCGGGTGTAGCCCATGCCGCCGTGCATCTGGAGCACACGGTCGACGATCTCGTTGGCCTTGACGCCGCCGTAGAGCTTGGCCATCGACTGTGACTGCCTCGAGTCGAGGCCACGGTCCACCTGCCAGGCGGCCGTCAGGACGAGCCAGCGCAGCGCCTCGATCTCGACCGCGGAGTCGGCGACCATCCACTGGATCGCCTGCCGCTCGGCGATGGGCTGCCCGAAGGTGACGCGGTTGCGGGCCCACTCCATGCCCATCTCGACGAGCCGCTCGCACGAGCCGAGCGCGCGGGCCGGGAGCATGTAGCGTCCCTTGCCGATCCAGCGCATGGCCAGCTCGAAGCCCTTGCCCTCCTCGCCGAGGATGGCCGAGTGCGGCACCCGTACGTCGTCGAAGACGAGGGCGGCCGGTCCCCACTCGCCCATCGTGTCGATCGGGGTGCTCGTCCACCCCCGGTCGCGGTCGACGAGGAAGCAGGTGACGCCGCCGTCGGCGCCCTTCTCCTTGTCCGTCACGGCGAAGACCATGACGAAGTCGGCCTCGTTGCCGCCGGTGATGAAGGTCTTCTCCCCGTTGATGACCCACTCGTCGCCCTCGCGTCGGGCGCTCGTGCGAATGGCCCGCGCGTCGGACCCGGCGCCGGGCTCGGTGATGGCGAAGCAGGACTTTCGGGTGCCCTCGATGGTCGGACGGAGGTAGGTGTCCTGCTGCTCCTCGGTGGCCGAGAAGAGGATGTTGTCGGCCTCGCCGGCGAAGCGGAACGGCACGAAGGAGCGGCCGAGCTCGATCTCGATGAGTGCCGCGACGACGGCGCCCTGACCCATGCCGCCGTGGCTCTCCGGCGTCTGGATGCCGAAGAAGCCCGACGCGCGAGCCTTGTCCTGAAGGCTTTTCAGCTCCTCGCCCGTCAGTCCCCGTTCGTTCCGTCGCTCGCGCTCGAGCACCTGCGGCTCGAGCGGCACGATCTCCTTGCGCACGAAGGTGCGCACCCAGTCGCGGATCTCGCGCTCCTCGGCGCTGAGGTCGAAGTCCATCGTCGGTCCCTTCGTGCGGTCGTGCGGGCGGGCGGTCAGGTCGTCGGGGGCGTATGCCGGGTGGCGCGGCGGGTGCCGGGGTGCGGGCCGTCAGCGGGCGGCATACCTGCGCAGCTCGGCCTTGGCGAGGGCGTTCTTGTGCACCTCGTCGGGGCCGTCGGCGAAGCGCAGGGTGCGGATGCCGGCGAAGGCGCCCGCGAGCTCGGTGTCCTGGCTGAGGCCGGCTGCGCCGTGCGCCTGGATGGCCTTGTCGAGGATCCACTCGACGGTCTTGGGGGTGGCGATCTTGATGGCCTGGATCTCCGTGTGCGCGCCCCTGTTGCCGACGGTGTCCATGAGCCAGGCCGTCTTGAGCACCAGCAGGCGCAGCTGCTCGATGCGCACGCGGGACTCGGCGATCCAGTCACGGACGACGCCCTGCTCGGCGATCGGACGGCCGAAGGCGACGCGCTCGGACGCGCGGCGGCACATCGCCTCGACGGCGACCTCGGCGAGGCCGATCGACCGCATGCAGTGGTGGATCCGTCCGGGGCCGAGGCGTGCCTGGGCGATGGCGAAACCGGTGCCCTCCGCGCCGATGAGGTTGCTCGCCGGGACGCGGACGTCGGTGAAGCGCAGCTCGGCGTGGCCGCCGTGGTCGTGGTCGTCGTAGCCGAAGACCTCCATGCCGCGGACCATCTCGACGCCGGGGGTGTCGCGCGGGACGAGGACCATCGACTGCTGGCGGTGCCGGTCGGCGTCGGGGTCGGTCTTGCCCATGACGATGAAGACCTCGCACTCGGGGTTCATCGCCCCGGTGATCCACCACTTGCGCCCGTTGATGACGTAGTCGTCGCCGTCCCGCCGGATCGACAGCTCGATGTTGGTGGCGTCGCTGCTGGCGACGTCAGGCTCGGTCATGGCGAACGCCGAGCGGATCTCGCCACGCAGCAACGGTTTCAGCCACCGCTCCTGCTGCTCGGAGGTGCCGAACTGGGCCAGCACCTCCATGTTGCCGGTGTCGGGCGCGGCGGAGTTGAGCACCGCCGGCGCGAGACGGATGCACCGGCCGGTGATCTCGGCGAGCGGGGCGTACTGCAGGTTCGTCAGGCCGGCTCCGTGCTCGCCGGGGAGGAAGACGTTCCACAGGCCGAGGTCGCGCGCCTCCTGGCGCAGCTCCTGCAGCACGGGCACCGTGCTCCACGCCCAGCGGTCCGGCAGCGTGGCCACCTGCTCGTCGAAGACGGGCAGTGAAGGGACGATCCGCTCGTCCATGAAGCGGAGCAGCGACGAGCGCAGCTCCTCGGTGCGGGCGTCGAATCCGAAGTCCATGTCAGCTCTCCTTGACGGCGGCGAGGCCGGCTCGGACGAGCGGGACGGTGGCCTCGCCGATGCCGGCGAAGCCGCTCCCGACCGTCTGGCCCCGGGTGTAGCGGTAGTGGATGCCCTCGAGGATCACCGCGAGCTTGAAGTAGGCGAGCCCGAGGTGGAAGGCGAGGTGCCCGAGGTCACGTCCGCTCGCAGCGGCATACCTCTGGCGCAGCTCCGGCCCGCTGATGAAGCCCGGGGCCCGCGAGACGTCCGAGACGGTGACGGAGTCCATGAGGAGCGGGAGTCGCTGGTAGGCCTCGAGCAGGGCCACGTCGGTCAGCGGGTCACCGAGCGTCGCCATCTCCCAGTCGAGCACCGCCGACACCTCGTCGTCGGCCGTGACGAGGAGGTTGTCGAGGCGGAAGTCGCCGTGCACGATCGTCGTGTCGCTCTGTGCCGGAACGGTTTCCGCGAGCCGCGCGTGGAGCTCGTCGATGCCGGGCAGGTCCCGGCTGCGCGAGGCGTCGAGCTGCTGCTTCCAGCGCCGGACCTGCCGCTCGAGGAAGCCCTCGGGACGACCGAAGTCCGCCAGGCCCACCTCCGCCGGGTCGACCGCGTGGAGCGCGACGAGCGTGTCGACCATGCGCTCGCTGATGGACCGCACCCGCTCGTGCCCCAGCGGCTGGAGCTGGGCCTCGAAGCGGAAGGGCGTGCCGGCGACACGCTCCATGACGTAGAAGGGCGCGCCGATGACGTCGGGGTCGTCGCACACGGCATACGTCGTCGGGACGGGGACGGCGGTGTCGCGCAGGGCGGTGATGACGCGGTGCTCGCGCACCATGTCGTGCGCGGTGGCGAGCACGTGGCCGAGAGGCGGGCGGCGCACGATGACGATGCTCGCGCCGTCGCCCACCTCGTAGGTGAGGTTGGACTTGCCGCCCGCCACGACCCGTCCGGTCAGCGGCCCGTCGAGCAGGCCGTGGGCCTCACGGTCGAGGAAGCCCCGGAGCGCGTCGAGCGGCAGTCCCGGCGGGTCGGTGCGGTCGGCGTCCGGCACGTCAGTCCTTCGGCCCGCCGGCGACGTAGATGACCTGGCCGGAGACGAACCCGGCCTCCTCGCTGACGAGGAAGGAGGCCGTGGCCGCGATGTCCTCGGGCTGGCCGACGCGGGCGACGGGGATCTCCTTAGCCGCGCCCTCCAGGAACTGCTCGAAGGTGATGCCCATGCGCTCGGCGGTCTGGCGCGTCATGTCCGTGGCGATGAAGCCCGGGGCGATGGCGTTGGCCGTCACGCCGAACTTGCCGAGCTCGATGGCCAGGGTCTTCGTGAACCCCTGCAGGCCGGCCTTGGCAGCGGAGTAGTTGGCCTGGCCGCGGTTGCCGAGGGCGGAGGTGGAGCTGAGGTTGACGATGCGGCCGAACTTCGCGTCGATCATGTGCTTCTGGGTGGCACGCGTCATGAGGAACGAGCCGCGGAGGTGGACGTTCATGACGGCGTCCCAGTCGTCGGTCGTCATCTTGAAGAGCATGTTGTCGCGGATGATGCCGGCGTTGTTGACGAGCACCGTCGGAGCCCCGAGCTCGGAGGCGACGCGCTCCACGGCCGCCTGTACGCCGCCCTCCTCGGAGACGTCGACGCCCACGGCCAGGCCCTTGCCACCTGCTGCCTCGATCTCGGAGACCACTGCCGCGCAAGCCGACTCGTCGAGGTCGAGGACGGCGACGGCATACCCGTCGGAGGCCAGGCGCTTGGCGACGGCGGCGCCGATGCCGCGCGCGGCTCCGGTGACGATGGCGGTGCGCTGGGTGGGGGGCTGCTCGGTCATGCGTTCTCCTCGTTGGGGGTGCGGGTCTGGTCGAGCTTCTGCTGGAGCCGGTTCATGCCGGCGAGCCAGGCGTCGGGATGGGCGGCGCGCTGCGCGGAGTAGTCGCGGACCTCGGGGTGCGGCAGCACGTAGAACTCGTCGCCGGCGAGCGCCTGCCAGGCCGCCTCGGCGACCTCGTCCGGGCTGACGGCCCTGTCGCGCGTCAGCAGCTCCTGGAGGGGGCCCGACTCCTCGAGCATCCGGGTCTGCACGCCCTGGGGGCAGATGGCCTGGACGACGATGCCGCGGTGGCGGTAGGTGGCACTCAGCCACTCGGCGAAGGCGACGGCGGCGTGCTTGCTGACCGAGTAGGGAGCGTCGCCGAGCATCGTGAGCAGCCCGGCCGCGGAGGCGGTCACGACCAGGCGGCCACCGCCCGCCTCGAGCCAGCGCGGCACGAGCAGTCGCGCGGCACGCACGTGCGCCAAGACGTTCGTGTCGAGCGCGCGGGCCCAGTCGGCGTCCGAGGCGTCCAGGCCCGCCAGCGTGCCGATGCCCGCGTTGGCGAAGAACACGTCGACGCGCCCCAGCTGGGCGTATGCCGTCTCGAGCAGGTGGCGCACGCCTGCGTCGGTCGACGTGTCGCCGGGAACGGCGAGTGCACCGAGCTCCTCGGCGACCTCTGCGAGCGCGGCTGCGTCGAGGTCCGCGACGACGAGCCGCCAGCCCTCGCGCGCCAGGCGGGACGCGATGGCGCGCCCGATGCCCCGGGCGGCCCCGGTGACGACTGCAGTGTCGGGCATGCTGCTCCTCGCGATGGACTAAGCGCTTGCTTACCTTGTCGACAAGGGGCCCCTTCCGTCAAGTGACCCTCACCCCGCCACCGTCGAGAGGCCACGAACGGCCGCATCGCCACCGTCGAGAGGCCACGGTCTGCGCAGGCCGCCCACCCTCAGCCGGTGACGCGGTCGACGAAGGCGACCGCGCGATCCAGGGCCTCGCGTCCTTCCAGGCTGTCGAGGTCGAACTGGTACTCGTGGCCGAGGCGGGGGTCGTGGTCCTCGGGGAACAGCAGGACCTCGTGGTCGACCTGCTGCTGCTCGAGAACCTCGACGAGACCCAGCGTGTGCGGCAGCAGCGGGTCCCCGTTGCCGGCCGACAGGAACGTGGCCGGGAACGACGGGGAGACGTGCAGCGGGACCGTGCCGTGGCGCGTGGTCCGCTCGTCGTGGCGAGATGGGCCGAGATACGACCGGATCGCGGTGTCGATGAACCAGTTGCCCAGGCGACTCGAGCCGCGGGCGAGCCTGAAGTCGTAGGCCCCGCAGAAGAGCACGAGGCCCCGCAGCGACGCGGGCTCCAGCGCGACGTCGATCCCGACCTCAGTGGCATACGCCGGGTCGGTGACGAGCAGGGCGACCTGCGCCGCAAGCTGGGCACCCGCGGAGTCACCGGCGAGGACGATCCGCCCGGGGTCGATGCCGAGCCGGTCTGCGTGGTCGACGAGGTGCGCGACAGCGGCCGCCACCTGCCGGACGGGAGTCGGGTAACGCGAGCCCGGCGCGATGGAGTAGTCGACGCCCACGGTCGTGAAACCTCGGCCGGCCAGCACACGCAGGTAGTTGGCGACGTCGCCCTTGCCTCCGGAGAGGAACGCGCCGCCGTGCACCCAGACGACGGTCGGGAGCGGTTCCTCCCGGGCGGGACGGAAGACGTCGAGCCGCCCGTCGGGAGAGCTGATGTCGTATGCCTCGTCGACCGTCTCGACGAGATCGCCGGGGACGTGCTTCCGCAGCTCAGAGCTGGTGCGCGCGGCAACGCGCTCGAACGCGGGGCGGACCAGCAACGCCGACGGCCACGGGGTCACCCGCTCGAGGAGGGCCAGGGTGCCGGCCGTGGCGGTCACGCCGAGGGCGAGCGTCCGGAGGAGACCGCGGGACCGACCGGCTGTGTCACCCATGCTCGAAATGTAGCCGGGACCCCGACCTGAGGGTTGGGTGTCGGCGGCGCCGGGCAAGATCAGGTCATGCAGCTCTCCGACGTCGTCGCCACCTCACGGACCGTCGCCGCCACCGCCTCGCGCACCGCGAAGGTCGAGGCCCTCGCAGCCTGCCTGCGGCGGGCGGCGCAGGACGGCCCCGAGGTCGTCGAGGTGGTCACGGCGCACCTGTCCGGCGTGCTGCCGCAGCGGCGCATCGGCGTCAGCTGGCGCGGCCTGCAGGACCTGCCCGAGCCGGCCGACGAGTCGAGCCTGACCGCCGAGGAGGTCGACGCGGCCGCCACCGCGATCGCCGGCATCGGCGGCTCGGGTTCGGCAGCGGCCCGCGCCGCGGCCGTCCGCGACCTGTTCGCCCGGGCCACCGCCGACGAGCAGTCCTGGCTGCGCGGCCTCATCACCGGTGAGACGCGCCAGGGCGCCGGCGACGGCGTCGTGCTCCAGGCGATCGCCAAGGCGGGCGAGGTCCCCGACGCCGCCGTCCGCCGGGCCGTCATGGTCGCCGGCTTCGCCGGACCGGTCGCCCGCGCGGCCCTGACCGGCGGCGCCGAGGCCCTCGACGCCCTCACGCTCGAGGTGGGACGACCGCTACGGCCCATGCTCGCCGGTGCGGCGCCCGACGTCGCGTCGGCCCTGGCCACGCTGGGCGGCCAGGTCGTCGTCGAGACCAAGCTGGACGGCATACGCCTGCAGGCGCACGTCGACAACCGCATGAGCCCCGGCACCGTGCGGCTCTTCACGCGCACCCTCGACGAGGTGACCGAGCGCATGCCCGAGATCACCGAGGCCCTCGCCGGGCTCGACGTCGAGACGCTCGTGCTCGACGGCGAGGTGATTGCGCTCGCCGAGGACGGGCGCCCGCAGCCCTTCCAGGTGACCGGCGCGCGCACCGCCAGCAGCGCCGACGTCGAGCGCCTGCGTGCGGAGGTGCCGCTGACGCCCTACTTCTTCGACCTGCTGCACCTCGACGGCAAGGACCTGCTCGACGAGCCGGCGGCCACCCGCTGGTCGCACCTGGCCCACACCGTGCCCCCGTCGTGGATGGTGCCCCGCGAGCTCACCGACGACCCGGAGCGCGCGCAGCAGTTCTTCACCGACCTCGTCGCCGCCGGTCACGAGGGCGTCGTCGTCAAGGACCCCGACCTGCCGTATGCCGCGGGCCGGCGCGGTCCCGGGTGGGTCAAGGTCAAGCCCCGGCACACCTTGGACCTCGTCGTCCTGGCGGTCGAATGGGGCAGTGGGCGGCGCAAGGGATGGCTCTCCAACATCCACCTCGGGGCGCGCGACGCCGAGACGGGCGAGCTCGTCATGCTCGGCAAGACCTTCAAGGGCATGACCGACGAGATGCTCACCTGGCAGACCGAGCGCTTCCGCGAGCTCGCCGTCGACCCGGCCGAGGAGAGCGGCTGGGTCGTGACTGTGCGGCCCGAGCAGGTGGTCGAGATCGCGTTCGACGGGGTGCAGCGCTCGAGCCGCTATCCGGGCGGCATGGCGCTGCGCTTCGCACGGGTCATCCGCTACCGCGACGACAAGCCGGTCTCCGAGATCGACACCGTGCAGACCGTGAGGTCCCTCGCCGGCTGGTGAGCCCGCCCCGCCTCGACCCGCGCGACGTGAACACGCCCGTCCCGTTGTCCTGCCGGCCCTGTCAGCCCGACGGGATCGCGCTATCTGTTGCCGACCTCCGAAGGCGTAGGTAAGTTCCGGAGGAAGGGCGGAATGCGTCACTTCTTCACATCTTCCGGAGGCTCCCATGTCCATGTCCAACCTCTCGCGGCGCTCGGTCATCGCAGGCGGGCTCGCCGCCGCAGCCGCGGGTGCAGCCGCCAGCAGCGCGCGTGCGGCCGGCAACCCGGTCAACCCCCCGGCCGCCGAGAACGGCTGGGTGACCTCGACGATGGCGCGGATGACGCTGGAGGAGAAGGTCGGCCAGCTCTTCATCCAGAACGTCTACGGCAGCGACGCGACGACGCCGGACGCCCGCAACCTGCCCCTCTACGGTGTCGCCAGCCCCGCCGAGGTCGTGCAGAAGTACCACCTCGGCGGCATCATCTACTTCGCCTGGACCGACAGCGTGCAGAACCCCGACCAGATCGTGGGCCTCTCCAACGGGCTGCAGAAGGCGGCACTGACGCAGGCCAGCAAGGTGCGCATCCCGCTGCAGATCGCGACCGACCAGGAGCAGGGCGTCGTCACCCGCATCGGACCGCCGGCCACCCAGTTCCCCGGCTCGATGGCCCTCGGCGCCGGCCGCAGCGCCCCCGACGCCCGCACCGCCGCCGCGATCACCGGCATGGAGCTGTTGGCCATGGGCGTCAACACGAACTTCGCGCCCGACTGCGACGTCAACGTCAACCCGCTCAACCCCGTCATCGGCACGCGGTCGTTCTCGTCGCGGCCCGAGCTCGCCGCGCAGCTCGCGGCCGCCCAGGTCGCCGGCTACCAGCGCGACGGGGGTGTCGCATCGTCCGCCAAGCACTTCCCGGGCCACGGCGACACGGCGACGGACAGCCACGTCGCGTTCCCGATCATCACGCACACGCGCGAGCAGTGGGAGGCCATCGACGCGCCGCCCTTCAAGGCCGCGATCAACGAGCAGATCGACATGATCATGACCGCCCACCTGTCGTTCCCGGCCCTCGACGACTCGGGCAACCCGGCAACGCTGAGCAAGCCGATCATGACGGACCTCCTGCGCGGCCAGCTCGGCTACAAGGGCGTCATCGTCACCGACTCCCTTGCGATGCAGGGCGTCCGCGACCTCTACGGCGACGCGGAGGTGGCCGTTCGAGCCCTCCTCGCCGGTGTCGACCAGCTGCTCATGACGCCCGCGATGGACGATGCCTTCGCCGCCGTCCTCGACGCCGTCCGCAGCGGCCGCATCACCGAGGACGAGCTCGACGCGAAGGTCCGCCGCGTGCTCGGTCTGAAGTACCGCCGCGGCATCGTGGCCCGCCCGTACGCCGACCCGGCTGCGATGTCCTCGGTCGTCGGCACGCCGGCCCACCTGGCCGCTGCGAACTCCATCACCGACCGCACGACGACGCTCGTGAAGAACGACGCCAAGGCGCTCCCGCTGGCCCCGAAGGGCAAGAAGGTCCTGGTCACCGGCTACGGCGTCGGGACCACCGCCACCCTGGCGGCGGCGCTGACCGGCAAGGGCGCCACCGTCCAGACCCTCCAGACCGGCACGTCGCCCACCGACGCGCAGGTCGCCTCCGCCGTGGCGGCGGCGGCCGACAAGGACGTCGTCGTCGTGACGACGATGAAGGCCTGGGACACCAGCGTCACCGACAAGCGCGGCGGCCAGCAGAAGCTCGTCAAGCAGCTGCTCGCCACCGGCAGGACGGTCGTCGTCGTCGCCGTGCGGGACCCCTACGACATCGCCTACTTCACCGACGCGCCCACCTACGTCGCGACCTACTCCTACAGCCCCGTCGCGATCGAGGCGGCGGCGCGCGTCATCGTGGGCGACGTCGCCCCCACCGCCTCACTGCCCGTCGACATCCCCGTCGCCGGCGACCCCGACACCGTGCTGTACCCCTTCGGCCACGGCCTCACCTACTGACGCCGGCCCGGCCGGCACGCGAACGGAGCTCCTCACATGACCAACCTCAACCGCAGGCAGCTGCTCACCGCCGGAGCGCTCGGCGCCGTCGCCATCCCGGCGACCGCCGCGGGCTCACGGGCAGCGCAGGGCACCCCGACGGCATACGGCAGCAGCTACCCGAACAACCCCGTGACGACCGGCGCCCAGAGCGCGGCGGCGTCGCACTGGTCGACGCTCGAGGGCCAGAAGGTCGGGGTCATCACCAACCCGACCGGCATCCTCACCGACCTGCGCACCATCGTCGACGACATGCACGAGTCCGGGGCCGTCGACATCGTCGGCGTCTTCGGGCCCGAGCACGGCTTCCGCGGCACCGCGCAGGCCGGCGACTCCGAGGGCACCCACCCCGACCCGCGCACCGGCCTCACTGTCTACGACGCCTACGGCGCGAACGTCGCGAGGATGACCTCGATGTTCCGCACGGCCGGGGTAGAGACCGTCGTCTTCGACATCCAGGACGTCGGCGCGCGCTTCTACACCTACATCTGGACCATGTACACCGCCATGCAGGCGGCCGTCGCCGTCGGCGCCCGCTTCGTCGTCCTCGACCGACCGAACCCCATCGGCGGCAAGGCGATCGGCCCGATGATGACGACACCGTGGACCTCCGGCGTCGGCGCCAAGGAGATCGTCCAGGCCCACGGCATGACCGTCGGCGAGCTCGCCCGCTACTTCGACGGCGAGTTCCTGGCCGCCGACGCGGGCAGCCGGCTCGACGAGCTGTCCGTCATCGAGGTCAGGGGCTGGCGCCGCGACGTGCCGTATGCCGTCACCGGGCTCCCATGGGTCATGCCGAGTCCCAACATGCCGACTCCCGGCACCGCGCTCGTCTACCCGGGCACGGGCATGTTCGAGGGCACGAACCTCTCCGAGGGGCGCGGCACCACGCGGCCGTTCGAGCTGGTCGGCGCGCCGTTCGTTGACTACAAGTGGGCCGAACGCCTTGCAGGACTGGGCCTTCCGGGCGTGGGCTTCCGCGAGGCGTACTTCTCACCGACCTTCAGCAAGCACACCGGCAAGGTCTGCGGTGGCGTGCAGCTGCACGTCACCGACCCGTCGACGTTCGACCCCATGCGTGCCGCCGTCGAGATGCTCGTCGCCGCCAAGGCGCTCTACCCCGACTTCGACTGGCGTTACGACTCCTACGACCCGGCGCGGCCCTACTGGATCGACAAGCTCACCGGCTCACAGCGGCTGCGCAGGCAGATCTCGGCCGGCGCCTCCGCTGACGAGGTCGTCGGCGCCTGGCGTGACGAGCTCGCCGGCTTCGACGCCCGCCGCAAGCAGTACCTCCTCTACCGCGGCCCGGCGAACTGACCGCGCAGCGCTCGACCACCGACAATCCAGGAGTGACATGCGCCTGCGCAGACTCGTCCCGGCCGCCCTCGGCAGCCTCGCCGTGGTGGGGAGCCTCGTGACCGCCGGTCCGGCCGCCGCCGACGACTTCAGCAAGCCGGACCGCGGCTTCGCCCCGCCCAACACCGTCCTGTCCGACGCCGGCCCGGCCTCCCTGGGCCTCGACCCTGCGCCCATCGCGGAGTCGGTCGCGCAGATCCACGCCCACGAGCAGAGCCCGCCCGGCGGCCACCCGCTCTTCGCCGGCGCCGTCGGGATCATGGGCCACGAGGGACGCATCGTCGAGCGAGACGCGAGCGGCTGGGCGCTGCGCTACGCCGACGCCACCACCGAGCTCCCGCGCGACCAGTGGGAGCCGATGCGCACCGACACCGTCTTCGACCTCGCCTCGATGTCCAAGCTGTTCACCTCGATCGCCGTGGTCCAGCTCGTCGAGGAGGGCAAGGTCTCCCTCGAGAGCCCGGTGGCGGCATACCTCCCCGAGTTCGCGGCGAACGGCAAGGAGTCCGTCACGGTGCGGCAGCTGCTGACGCACACCTCCGGCTTCACGTCGTGGCTGCCGCTCTGGAGCAAGTGGCCCGACAAGGCCTCGCGCATCAAGGCCGTGATGGACCAGCCGCTCACCAACCCGCCGGGCACGACATACCTCTACAGCGACCTCAACCTCATCACCCTGGGTGTCCTCGTCGAGCGCCTGCGCGGCCAGGCGCTCGACGTCGTCGTCCGCGACCGCATCACCGCACCGCTGGGGATGAAGGACACCGGCTACAACCCCGCCGACAAGGCCCGGACGGCCGCCACCGAGTACCAGAGCGCCCCGCCCCGCGGCATGGTGCGCGGCGAGGTGCACGACGAGAACGCCTGGTCGCTGGGCGGCGTCGCCGGGCACGCGGGCGTCTTCTCCACCGTCGACGACCTGGCCGTCCTGTCGCAGGCCCTGCTCAACGGCGGCGCCTACCGGGGAGAGCGCATCCTCAGCCGCAAGAGCGTCGAGGCCCTCATCACCAACTTCAACGAGGCGTTCCCGGGCGACGACCACGGCCTCGGCTTCGAGCTCGACCAGCGGTGGTACATGGACGCCCTCTCCGGACCGCGCACCGCCGGACACACCGGCTACACCGGCACCTCGATCGTCATCGACTTCACGTCGCGCTCGTTCGCGATCCTGCTCACCAACCGCGTGCACCCGTCGCGCAACTGGGGCTCGGTCAACGGGGCACGGCGCGAGTGGGCGCACGGTCTCGCGGCGGCGATGGGCATCCGGCCCCGCCACGGCGACACGGCCTGGGTCACGGGCTCCGACAACGCGGCGACCACCACGCTGACGACGCCCACCCTTGCCGTCGGAACGAGTGGTGCCCGACTCGGCTTCGACCTCTTCCTCGACACGGAGGAGACCGACCTGCTCCACCTCGAGCGCTCCACCGACGGTGGGGCGACCTGGACGGCACTGCCCCTCGAGCTCAGGGACCGCGGCCAGACCGAGACCGCCGACGGGGTCATCTCCGGCTCCGGCACGCGCAGGTGGGTCCAGGTCCGGGCCGACCTGCCGGCCGGGTCCCAGCAGCTGCGCTGGCGGCACACCACCGACGGCGGCTACCTCGGCCGTGGCGTGGCGGTCGACGACATCCGCGTGCAAGGCCCGGGCGGGATCCTGCTCGACGGGGAGAAGGCGCCCGACACCCTCACCCCCCAAGGGTGGCGGCTGGCCGGCCGCGACGCCGTAGCGTAGGCCCATGCCAAGGACCGAGGACGGGGCTGCCTCCCCCGCAGGTGCTGCGAGCGCGTCGCTGCTCATCCACCTGCGGGGGATCCGGCCCTCCCTGTCACCCGCCGAGGACCGCGTCGCCGACATCGTCCTCGCGGACGCCCGGCGAGCAGCGGGCCTGACCATCAGCGAGCTCGCCACTGCTGCGCGCACGTCCGAGACGACGGTGCTGCGCTTCTGCCGCCGGCTGGGTCTGCCCGGCTACCCGCAGCTGCGCCTCGCGCTCGCCGAGGAGTCCGCACAGCCGCGCACGCTGCGGCGCAGCGGCACCGACATCAGCGCCAAGGACACGATCGACGACATCATCGCCAAGGTGGCCTTCACCGACGCGAGCGCCGTCGAGGAGACCGCCCAGCAGCTCGACCGTGACGCCCTGGCGGCAGCGGCTGCTGCCATCGCCCGCGCCGGCCGCGTCGACATCTACGGCATCGGCGCGAGTGCCATCGTCGGCACCGACCTGCAGCAGAAGCTGCACCGCATCGGCGTCATCGCCTTCGCCTGGAACGACCCGCACATCGCCCTGACGAGTGCCACCCTGCTGGGCCCGGGCGACGTCGCCGTCGGCATCTCCCACTCCGGCACGACGACCGAGACGATCGAGGCGCTGGCCGCAGCGCGCTCCACCGGCGCGCACACCCTCGCCATCACCAACTTCCCCCTCTCGCGGCTCGCCTCGGGAGTCGACTTCCTGCTCACGACCGCAGCCCGCGAGACGAGCCTGCGCTCGGGGGCGACGGCCAGCCGCATCGCGGCCCTGACGGTCGTCGACTGCCTCTACATCGCCGTGGCCCAGCGCAACCTGCGGCGCGCCCGCAAGGCGGTCGTCGACACCCGTGAGGCCGTCGCCGGCCACCACGTCACCGACTGAACCCACGGGCCGGGCCCGTGACCGGAACGTTACTCATTTACGGCATTGACGGTGTCACCGTAGGAAAGTAACCTCCGACGGGTGAAGAGCGAGGTGACCGTGGACGCCCCCACCGAGGAGCGCCACCCCGGGACGACGTCCATCGACACGCACACCTCCCTCGGCATCCTCCGGGCCCTCAACACCGAGGACGCCAAGGTCGCGGTCGCCGTCAACGAGGTGCTGCCCGACCTCGCCCGCCTCGTGGACTGCGCCGTCGACTCGCTCACCGCCGGCGGGGCCGTCCACTACTTCGGCGCCGGCACCTCGGGCCGGCTCGCGGTGCTCGACGCCGCCGAGCTGCTCCCCACCTTCAACGCCCCCGAGGGCCTCTTCGTCGCCCACCACGCCGGTGGGACGCGTGCCCTGGTCCACGCCGTCGAGAACGTCGAGGACGACGCCGACCTCGGCCGCTCAGAGGCCGACGTGCTGCGTGCCGGCGACATCGCGGTCGGGCTCACCGCCTCGGGGCGTACGCCGTTCGTGGCCGGCGCGCTGGCGCGTGCCCGTGAGCTCGGCGCCGTCACGGCCCTCGTGACCGCCAACCCCCACGCGGAGGCGGCCGTCCACGCCGACATCCTCCTCGCCGTGCGCACCGGCCCCGAAGCCCTGACCGGCTCGACGCGCCTGAAGGCCGGCACGGCCCAGAAGCTCGTCCTCAACTCGTTCTCGACCGCCGTCATGATCCGGCTCGGCCACACGTGGAGCAACCTCATGGTCGACGTCGTGGCCACCAACGCGAAGCTGCGCGGCCGCGTCGTGCGCATCCTGCAGGAGGCCACCGGAGCCGGCTCCGAGGAGGCCCGGGCCGCCCTCGACGAGGCGGACGGCGAGCTGAAGCCGGCGCTGCTCGCCATGCTCGCCGGCGTCGGCGTGGCGACGGCCCGCGACGCGATCGCCGCCAACGGCGGCTCGGTCGCCCGGGCGCTGAGCGCGATGGGCGCCGTCACACCGGCCGCTGCCACACCCACTCCCGAACGCTGAAACCTCTTCCCCGCCCACCCCCGTGCCACCCCCCGGCACCCTGCAGAACCCGACAGGAGCACCACCATGACGTTCGCCTCACGCCTTCCCGGCTCGACGCGGCGCGCACGCCGCACGCTCGTCACGCTCGCCGCGCTCTCCGGAGCGCTCCTCGTGACCGCCTGCTCCCCGTCGGCCGGTGGTTCGTCGGGCTCGACCGGTGCCGGCGGTGACGGCAACGTCGACCTCACGGTCTGGTCGTGGCGCGTGGAGGACGAGGCGGCATACAAGAAGATCTTCGCCGCCTACGAGAAGTCGCACCCGAACGTGCACGTGGACTTCAAGGCATTCAAGGCCACGGAGTACAACAAGATCCTCGCAACCGGTCTTGCCGGCTCGAACGGCCCGGACGTGCCGCAGGTCCGCTCCTACGGCCAGCTGCAGACCACGGTGGCCTCCAAGTCGCTGCTGCCGCTCGACGGCAAGGTCGACCTCTCCGGCTGGGACGAGAACATCGTCGCCAGCGCCAAGGGCAAGGAGGACGGCAAGACCTACTCCGTGCCGTTCGCGCGCCAGACCGTCCAGATGTTCTACAACCAGGGCCTCTTCGAGGAGAACGGCCTCAAGGCCCCCACCACGTGGGCCGAGTTCATCGCCGCGAACGACAAGCTCCAGGCAGCAGGCGTGACCCCGATCGCCGTCGGGGCCAAGGACGACTGGACGCTGCCGATCGTGCACGAGGTCGTGGCCGGGGCCCGCTTCGGCGGCAAGGCCTTCCGCGACGCAGTCGTCTCGGGCAAGAAGACCTTCACCGACCCCGACTGGGTGGCGTCCGTCAAGGTCGTCGGCGACCTCGAGAAGTACATGCCCAAGAACGTCACCGGTGTCGCGCAGACCGATGCGCAGACGCTCTTCTCCGCCGAGAAGGCCGCGATGATCCCCGGCGGCAGCTTCGACCTGTCGGTCTTCCAGAAGGCCAACCCGAACATGAAGATCGGCATCTTCCAGGTGCCGCCGGCCCCCGGTTCGCCGAGCGGCTCGCCCGCGACGACGGCAGGATGGGCCGATGGCAACTTCGGCGTCTCCGCCAAGTCGAAGCACCCCGCCGAGGCCACGGAGCTCGTCAAGTGGATGACCTCCAAGGAGTTCGGCCAGATGGTGGGCGAGGAGATCAAGCAGATCTCCGCCGTTCCCGGTGTCGAGCCGAGCGACCCGCTGCTCAAGCAGATGAGCGACAACTACAAGAACTCCGGCTCGCCCTACCTGCTGCTCACCGACTTCCGCTACGGCACCCCCTCGGGTGGCGAGCTGATGGGCAAGGGCCTGCAGGAGCTGCTGCTCGGCAGCAAGGACGCCTCCGCGGTGAGCCAGGACCTCGACACCGGCGTCAAGACCTGGTTCAAGCCCAGCGCGTGACGCTCGACCCGAAAGGCATGGCATGAGGCGCCGCACCGGCCTGGTCTTCGTCGCCCCGGCACTCGCGCTCTTCGCGGTGTTCGTGCTCTACCCGATGGTGACGGCGTTCTCGTACGCCTTCTTCTCGTGGCAGGGCACGACCCGCGGGGCGTTCGCGGGGGTCACGAACTTCGTCACCCTCTTCACGAAGGCGCCGTTCACGACGGACCTGCCGCAGGCGCTGCTGCACAACGTGCTGTTCTTCCTCGGCACGATGCTGGTCCAGAACACGTTCGGTCTCGCGATCGCGTACCTGCTCTACAGCCGGCCGCGGAGCCGGCGGGTGCTCCAGACGCTCTACGCCATGCCCTACCTCGTGAGCCCGATCGTCATCGGCTACCTCTGGACCCTGCTGCTCTCGCCGACGTTCGGACCGGTCAACACGCTGTTGACGAAGCTCGGGCTCGACTCGTGGGCGCTGCCGTGGCTCGGTGACCCGAAGACCGCCCCCTGGGTCGTCATCCTCGTCAGCGTGTGGCAGTGGATCGGCTTCCCGGTCCTGCTCTACGGGGCGGCGCTCGGCGGGGTCCCGGAGGAGCTGACCGAGGCCGCCCGCGTCGACGGCGCGACCAACCGGCAGGCGTTCTTCCGGATCACCCTGCCGCTCCTCGTGCCCGCCATCGGCACGGTGTCGGTGCTGACGTTCATCTTCGCCATGGAGGCGTTCGCCCTGCCGTACGCGTTCGGCGGGTCCACCGGAAACCCCGCGGGCGCAACGGACTTCGTGTCGCTGCTCTTCTACCGCACGGCGTTCGACTCCGGCGCCACCGACGCCATCGGCAGCTCGTCGGCCCTGGCGACGCTGCTCTTCCTCATCATCTTCGGCGGGGCGTACGCGGCCACGGCCGTGCTGCGCCGCCACGAGCGGAGGATCACCGCATGACCACGGCTGTCGCCTCCACCGAGGTGCCCCAGGACCTCGACGCGGCGCGGCCCGCCCGCGAGGGCCGGCGACCCCCGCCGCGGGCGACGAGGCCCGTCGGCGGCGCGGGTGCCAGCATCCTGCTCTGGGCGTATGCCGCCCTGGCGCTCGTGCCGCTGCTGCTCATGGTCACCAACAGCTTCCGCACCAACGGCGACCTCATCTCCGACCCGCTCGGCCTGCCGAGCCCGCCGACGACCGCCAGCTACGTCGAGGCCTGGACGACCGGCAACTTCGCGACGTACTTCGGCAACTCCCTGGTCGTCACCGTCGGTGCCGTGGCCCTCTCGACGACGGTCGCGACGATGGCGGCCTACGCCCTCGCCCGTGGCCGGTCGCGCATCTTCCGCTGGCTCGAGTCACTGTTCCTCTCGGGCCTGATGCTGCCGATCCACCTTGCGATCCTGCCGATCTTCTACCTCTTCGACGGCCTCGGCCTGATCGACTCCCGCCTCGGCCTGACGCTGATGTACGCCTCGTCCGGCATCCCGTTCTCGATCTTCGTGCTGACGACCTTCTTCCGGCAGCTCCCCGAGGAGCTCGAGGAGGCTGCGTCGCTCGACGGCGCCAGCAGCTGGCAGACCTTCTGGCGGATCATGGTGCCGATGGTGCGTCCGGCCGTCGCGACCGTGGCAGTCTTCCGCTTCGTGCCGATCTGGAACGACTTCCTCTTCCCGCTGGTGCTCCTGCGCCGCGAGGACAAGTACACCCTGCCGGTCGGCCTCACCAACTTCTTCGGTGAGAACGCCACGAACTACTCGGCCGTCTTCGCCGGGCTCGTCATCACGACCATCCCGCTGATCGTGCTGTTCCTCGTCGCGACCAAGCAGATCGTGGCGGGCCTGACCGCCGGCATGGCGAAGTGACCGGCCCGCACGCCCGGGTGGCCCGATGACGGGCCGTCCGGGCACCGTCGTCGCCGTCGACGTCGGCGGTTCCGGCCTTCGCCTGCAGACGTATGCCGCCGGGCCGGGCCCGGTGGTCACGGCACCGGGCGCGCGGGTCGGGGCCGCCGGCATCGACGTGGCGGCCCTCGTGGCGGACGCCCGGTCGCTGCTGGCCCACACCGCCGCACGGCCGGCCCGTGACGACCCGGCACCTGACGGGTGTTCTGGTGCGACCACCGCCCCGGAGGTCGTCGTGTGGTCGATGCGCGGCCTGCTCTTCCTCGCCGACCGGGCCGCGGTGCTCGCCGCCGTGGTGGCGGGACTCGACGCCCGACGCACCGTCGTCGTCAGCGACGCCGTCGCCAACCTCGTCGGCGCGACCGGCCGCATCGGTGCGGGCGCCGTCGTGGCAGCAGGCACCGGGGCCGTGGCGTTCGGCACCGACTTCGACGCGCAGTGGCGCCGCGTCGACGGGTGGGGCCACGTGCTCGGCGACGCCGGGTCGGCCGCCGCGCTCGGCATGGCAGGGCTGCGGTCGGCGCTGCGAGCCCACGACGGCCTCGCCGACGGTTCGCGGGCCCTCCTGCGCGCGGCCACCGAGCTGCTCGGCCCGCCCGAGACCTGGCCTCGGCTCGTCATGGCCGCCCCCGACGCCCCTGAGCGCCTCGCGTCGGTGGCTCCTCTCGTCACGGGGGCCGCCGAGACGGATGCCGTCGCCAGGAAGCTGTGCGTGCGGGCGGGCACCCAGCTGGCCACCTCGCTCCTCCGCGCGGCCGACGGCCTGGACCAGCCGGTCCTCAGCGCCACCGGCGGCCTGCTGGCCTCCCCCGTGATCTCCGACGCCCTCGACGCGGGCCTCGAGGCGGCCGGCGAGCGGCGGAGCCCGGCCGCCGGCGGAGCGCTCGACGGGGCCGTGCACCTCGGCCGGCACCTCCGGGACGCCGGCACCCTCCCGCAGCACCCGGCATACCTCCTCGTGGACTGATCACCCCCGCGGCCCGGTCCAGGAGACGACACCGATGTGGCGGTCGGGGCCCATGGGGCTGGAGTTGGAGGTACCGTCGACGCCGGGCGACGTTATGCGCGTTTTGTGTCGAGAGGCTGGTGGTCCGGCTGGCACGGCCCACCCGTTGCAGTCGGCTCGAGAGGTTCACGATGTCCCGTTCATGGCGCCGGTTCACGGTCCTGGTCGGCGCTGCGGCGCTGACCGTCACCGCCGGAGGGGCAGCGACGGCAGGGCCCGGCCCCGGGCCGACCACCGGCGCCACTGCGACCGCCCAGCCGGCCGGGCCGAGCCCGGCCGCCCCGATCAAGCCCACGGCACCGTCGAAGCCGCGATCGGTGGACTACCGCGGGGTCCAGCTCACCGTCCCCGCGGACTGGTCGGTCGTGGACCTCGACGCGGACCCGTCCCGCTGCGTGCGACTCGACGTCAAGGCGGTCTACGTCGGCAGGCCGGGCAGCCAGCAGGACTGCCCGGCGCACAAGGTCGGGCGCGCCGCGACCGTCTGGCTGCACCCCGCCGCAGACCGCGACACGACGCCGATGACCCCGAGCACCTCGACGGTGGGTTCGCTCGTGGCCCACACCGGGAGGAGCCCGAGCGAACGCACCAAGGCCGCCCGCTTCACCACCAGGGACGTGCAGGTCGACGCCGCCTGGGGCGACAGCGAGGCGCAGGTCGACGAGGTCCTCGCGACCGCGAAGGCAGCACCCGCCGCGTCCGGCCCGTCCAGCACCGTCGCTCCCGCCACCTTCTCGGGCACGTCGACCACCTCCGGCACCTACAGCGCCACCGGCGCCGCAGCGGTCGCGAGCCCGGCCGCCCTCACGACCGCCCTCACGACCGCCACGGCGGCCTCCGGCCCGAAGACGTTCACCGGCATGGGCTTCGACACCTGCGCGGCCCCGAGCACGACGACCATGCAGAAGTGGCTGGGCTCCCCCTACCGCGCGACGGGCATCTACATCGGCGGGTCCATGCGAGCCTGCGGTGACGGGAACCTCTCGGCGAGCTGGGTGAGCCAGGTCAGCTCGATGGGCTGGGGCCTGATCCCGATCTACGTCGGCGTCCAGGCGCCCTGCGTCAACCAGACGGGTCTTGCCACCATCGACCCGAAGCAGGCCGCCGCGCAGGGCAAGGCCGCGGCCGCCGACGCGGCCGGCCGCGCCGCCTACTTCGCCCTCGGCGCCGGCACGCCGGTCTACTACGACATGGAGGGCTACGACAACACCGTCGCGGGGTGCACCGCCACCGTCATGACCTTCCTGACGGCGTGGAGCCAGGAGCTGCACGCCCGCGGCTACACCTCCGGCGCCTACGGCAGCTCGTCCTCGCTCATGGTCGACCTGTCCAAGGCCATGGGCACGACCGGCTTCACGGCGCCCGACAACGTGTGGTTCGCGAACTGGAACGGCCTGCAGACCGTGTCCGACTCAGACAACTACCCGGAATTCAAGGACACCTACTGGAGCAAGGGCCAGCGGGTGCACCAGTACAGCACCGGCAGCGAGACGTGGGGCGGCGTCAAGCTCGACATCGACGCCAACTGGGTGGGCGGCCGGGTGACCGGCAACCCGGTCGCGGTCAGCTACGGAACCGGCACCTACGGCCCCGGCAGCACCAGCTTCGTCTTCACCGGCGACATGTACTACTGGAAGCCCAACGAGGGCTCCGGTCTGCAGAAACGCGCCTACTACACCTACTCGACCGCGGGCCGGGGCGAGGAGAACGGCGCCACCTGGTCGCCGAGCCTCGCGACCGGGTTCTACGCCGTCGAGGCGTACGTGCCGGAGACGCATGCCACGGCCACGGTGACGTATGCCGTCACCGACGCCCGCGGCACGACGACCAAGACGCTCGACCAGTCGCTCCTCTCCGGCTGGACACCTCTCGGCACCGTCAGTGCCCAGGCCGGCGCCCCGGTGAAGGTCCACGCCAGCGACAACAGCGCGAGTCCCACCACCGCGCAGGTCGGGGTCGACGCCATGCGGTTCACGCCCGTCGCCACGCCGCCCTCGGCCCCCACATCGGTGACCGCGGTCCCCGACGACGGACGGGCCACCGTGAGCTGGACCGCGGCCACCGCCAACGGCAGCCCGGTCACCGGCTACACGGTCACCGCCTCGCCGGGCGGCGTGACAGCCACGGTGGCGGGGTCCGCGACCTCGGCGACGGTGACCGGCCTGACCAACGACACGGCCTACACCTTCACCGTCACAGCCACCAACGCCGTGGGGACCGGACCGACCTCGCTGGCATCAGCGCCCGTGGCGCCACGGGCCTTCGCCCACCTCGTCCCGGTGACCCCCAGGCGGCTCCTCGACACCAGGACCGGCACCACGGCCAACCCCACCAAGACCGCCCTGGCCCCCGGCGCCTCCCTGACCGTCAACGTCGCCGGCGCCACCGGCTCCCCCGTCCCCGC
>NZ_BAAANB010000020.1:202144-209464 GCF_039529575.1 Terrabacter terrae | reverse complement strand
CCCACGCCGGGACGCGCAGCATCGGCGGCCCGGCATGGGTGTTCGCCGAGGTCGCGCTCCTCGCCGGTGACGAATGAGCGGTGGGGCTACGACCAGGGGTTGTCCGCCTTGTCGCGCATCTGCTTGGTCCACCTCAGCTCCTGCGCGCCGCAGCGCTGGCAGAGGAGCATGTCCTTGTCGCCCGGCTTCACGCGGAACGTGTGGCCCATGACCCAGCAGGGGAAGTTCCTGAGTCGCATCTTCCGAGTCTCCTCCAGCGGCACCGGACATGCGGCGGTTTGGGTTGCCGGAGCGGTCGCCTGCTGTGACCTCTCTGGGCATCCGCGACGAAGTAGGGCCTCTGATCGGCAGAGACGGCAGGCCTGCCGGTCGATCAGCAGCTCGCCGGCCGAACTGGCACCTGCAGCTGTGGTGGCCCAAGAAGCCGATCACGGTTATCTCGTGCGGATGCTGCGCCGGCCCGGGTTTCGGACCCCTCGTCAGTGGAGGGAACGGTGTCGGTCAGACCTGGGCCGCACCGAATGCGGGCGCCTTCGGGACGACGATTGGGCTACGGTTCCCGACACGTGGGCCCGACCGGAGCCGATCTGGCACCGCTTGCGGGGGAGAGTGTGGGCATGCTGACGATCGAAGAGATCTTTCCTCCCTTCGGGCTGCGCATCACGAGTGGCACCGTCGAGATGCGCGTGCTTCGCGACGAGGACATCCCGGAGCTCGTCGAGCTCATCTGCGGTGGGGTCCAGGCACCAGACCTGCCGATGCCCTTCCTCAACGACTGGCACGCCCAGCCCTTCCAGCCCGGGTCGCCCGAGGGGTTCCCGACCGCCTCGCTCGCGTGGTGGTGGAGCCAGCGAGCCACGTTCGCTCCCGAGGACTGGCGCATGGCTCTCACGGTGCGTCGCGACGGTGTCCTCGTCGGGATGCAGGACGTGCACGCCAAGAGCTTCCGGCAAGCGCGCCACGTGGAGACGGGCTCTTGGCTGGGACTGCGCCACCAGGGGCGAGGCACCGGGACGCTGATGCGACAGCTCGCCGTCGGGTTCGCGTTCGACGAGCTCGGTGCCCGCTCGTGCGGCTCCGGCTACATCGTCGGGAACCACGCCTCGGCCGCTGTGAGCCGGAAGACCGGCTACGTCACGAACGGACTGAACCGCATCGTGCAGCACACCACTGATGGGGCAATCGGCGTCGACGAGCAGCGGGTCCTCGTGACCCCGGGCACCTACATTCGTCCTCAGGCCTCGGTGACGACCCAGGGAGCAGACGCCCTTCGACGATTCTTGGCCCTCGCTTGAATGGGGAGGTGGCATCGACGCGACCGACGCTGTTTCTCACGGTGGGTCTTCCGGGCACCGGGAAGACCACCGCGGCGCGGCGCATCGAGGTTGAGGAGGCGGCTCTTCGGCTCACGAAGGACGAGTGGGTCAAGGCCCTGTACGGGCTCGCGAATCCGCCATCGGCGTCGGACGTGATCGAAGGACGGCTCATCGAGATCGGGCTGCGCGCCCTGCAGCTGGGCATCAACGTGGTGATCGACTACGGCCTCTGGGGCAGGGATGAGCGCTCGGCACTGCGAGCGGCTGCGGCCGATCTCGGTGCGACCGTGCAGATGCGCTACTTCGAGCTCACGCCGGCCGAGCAGCGGCGTCGACTCGACCGGCGTCAGGCCGAGGAGCCTCACACGACCTGGCACATGTCCGATGAGGAGCTCGCCACCTGGGGCGAGATCATCAGCGTCCCGACGTCGGGGGAGCTGGACGGCAGTGAGCCTGTCGATGAGCCGCCACCGGGCTTCGCGACCTGGGAGGAGTGGCGCAGCCATCGCTGGCCTCCCTCGATCGCGTGACAACGGGGCGCCGGCAGGAGACCGCCTGGCGCGTCGAGCGACTGCACGCTCGTGGGTATCCCACGCCGCGTGGGCCCGCTTGGCGCGTGGTGCGCCCTCAGTACGAAGTGCGGTGGTCGCCCGTGGGGCTGCCGATCCACTCACACCTCTCGGGTTGACGGGCTGCTCCGATGGTGACCTCCCAGACCAGGACGCCGGCGGTGAACGGGTCAACCCCGGAGAGCCCCACGACCTCGTTACGAAGCAGCACGAACGCCTCGCGGTCATGCGGCACGGGGCGTCCGGACCGCTGCATCGCCGCATCCACGATGGCTCGAGCACCGTGCGGGAGGGCGCATGCCTGCATGACACGCACACGGTGCTGGCGGAGTCGGGCACGCCAGCGCACGACCCGCCAGACACCCCAGACGCAGCATCCGTGGAACACCACCACGAGCACGACAACCGACTGAACGCGCATGTTGTGGTCGGCGCCCGTCTGCCCTGCCCACACGATGGGTAGCGTCAGCAGGCCAAGGAGCACAGTCACGGCGAGCGGCAGGTGCGCCATAACCGCCCGGCCCGGCCCGGGATCCTGACGTGCCTGCCACGCGGATGCGGCCCAGGCCTGCGGGTCCGCGTCGTGGGCCTCCGACCGGAGAGGCCTGACGCCGGCAATGGGGGTGGGGAGTGCTGTGGGAGGGGAGGAGGGCCCTCGAGTGCGCCACCCGGCCCAGTGCCGTCGCCTACTCACGTCGCGCCGCCGACACCGAGCCTGACGCCGCCACCATGCGCGTCTCATGGGACCGCGGGGGAGCAGCAGCACGGAGACCGCACCAAGGGCAGAGGGTCGAAGCGATCACGGGCCGTTCTCCGTCGGTTGTCGGCTTTCGCAGCGCTCCGCCCTGACGCAGGTGCCGCCACTGACGTGCACGTACCCACCGTGGGAGACCGTGCGTGTTCGCCGCCCTCGCGGATGTTGGCGCCGGGCACCATCAGCGGTCGTGCCCGGGATCGGCTGGTAGCAGGCGGTGGGGCTCAGGGGTGCCGGCGGTACGTGTCCCTTGGCCCGGGGCCTCAGCGCTTCGCGTAGTCGGCGAAACCCTGCCAGTCGATGAAGACGCAGGGCTCGTCCCCCACGACCCAGGCGTCATGGCCGGGCGCCATGGCCGCGAAGTCGCCCGGGCCGTAGTCCCTCTCCTCGCCGTCGTCCATGACGACCTTCATCCGGCCGGACACGAAGTAGCCCGCGTGGGCCGCCTGGCAGCTGTCCGTGCCGGCGATCGGCTTGACGTGCTCGGACCATCTCCAGCCGGGTAGGAAGGTCGCCCGGCCGACGACCCCTTCTGGCGTGTTCACCAGCTGCAGCTGGCCCGTGTCCCCTTCGAAGGGGCGCGTCTCCTCGGGCGAGTCGAGGCTCTTGCGCACGAGACCGGACATCGTGACCTCCCACGTGACTGCTGGTCGCGGAAACGGTTGCACCTTTCAGGTTGGCACCGCCGCACCCGGGTGTCAGTGCTTCTGCCCGACCGCACGCGTCTGTCCCTCGCCCCGGTGGCAAAAGGGCTCGCCCAGGTGGGAGCGGCATACGGTAGGGCCGTGAACGGCGTGGTCTCGGGAAACAGGCTTCCAAGCTCGGGGACGGGTGCGACGGCCCGCGGTATCGCCGCCTGACGTGGCGCTGCACTCGGTCGAGGGCCTGCTCGACGCCGCCGCGGACGCCGAGATCCGGCGTGAGTGGGCGGTGCTCGCCGAGGCGCAGCTGCCGAGCCAGGCCGGTCACACCAGCCCCACGAACGCGCCGCACGTGACCCTCTCGGCCGCCGGCGTCGTGCCCGACGCCGTCGAGGCTGCGCTGTGCCGGGCGCTGGAGGCGCTGCCGCCCGTCCCGGTGCGCCTCGGACCGCTCGTCGTGATGGGGGCACGACGCCACGTGCTCGCCCGGCTCGTCGTGCCGAGCGCGGCGCTGCTTGCCCTGCACCGGACGGTCGCGGAGGCGATGACGGGCGCTACCGACGTCTCGGAGCTCGTCCGCGTGGACCTCTGGACCCCACACGTGACACTGGCGCACGCGCTCACCGCCGCCCAGGTCGGCGAGGCGCTCGCGGTCCTCGGGCCGCTGCGGGCCGTGGACGGGTCGATCGAGACGGTGCGGCGCTGGGACCCCGTCGCTCGGCGCACGTGGCCCGTCAGCGGCATACCTACGATGGGCCCATGAGCCTCGAACTCGGCCTCGACACGTTCGGCGACATCGCCGAGGGTCCCGACGGTGCCCCGCTCCACCCCGCGACGGTGATCCGGGAGGTGCTGGCCGAGGGCGAGCTGGCCGACCGGCTCGGCCTCGACTTCTTCGGCATCGGCGAGCACCACCGGGACGACTACGCCGTCAGCGCCCCTGACGTGGTCCTCGCCGGGCTCGCGGGCCGCACGGAGCACATCCGGCTCGGCACGTCCGTCACCGTCCTATCGAGCGACGACCCGATCCGCGTGTTCCAGCGCTTCTCCACCCTCGACGGGGTCAGCCACGGCCGGGCCGAGATCACTGTGGGGCGAGGGTCGTTCATCGAGTCGTTCCCGCTCTTCGGCCTCGACCTGGCCGACTACGAGACGCTCTTCGAGGAGAAGCTCGACCTGCTCGCGGCGGTCGTGGCCGAACAGCCGTTCCGCTGGGAGGGCTCGATCCGGCCGCCGGTGCAGGTCGAGAAGGTCATGCCCGCAACCGAGTCAGGGCACCTGCCCGTCTGGGTCGGGGTCGGCGGCACGCCGCAGTCGGTGGTCCGGGCCGCGCACTACGGCTTCCCGGTCGTCATCGCGATCATCGGCGGCTCGGCGCGGCAGTTCGCGCCGCTCGCCGACCTCTACCGCCGGGCCCTGTCCGAGATGGGCAAGCCGGAGCTGCCGGTCGGCGTGCACTCGCCCGGCTACGTCGCGGCGACCGACCAGCAGGCCGTCGAGGAGTTCCTGCCGCACTTCCTGCCCTACATGAACAAGCTCGGCCGCGAGCGGCGCTGGGCCCCGATGGGCCGCGAGCAGGCGCTGCAGCAGCTCGGCCCCGGTGGCGCGGTCTACTGCGGCTCGCCCGACACCGTCGCGGCCAAGATCGTCGACACCGTGCAGGTGCTCAGGCTCTCGCGCTTCCAGCTGAAGTACTCCTTCGGCACCCTCCCGCACGCCCAGCGGATGGAGTGCATCCGCCTCTACGCCGATGAGGTCGTGCCGCGCGTGCGCGCGAAGCTCGGCGAGGGCTGACGTGCGACTCCTGTTACTGGGCATGGGCTCGCGCGGTGACGTGCAGCCCCTCGTCGCGCTCGGGCAGCGCCTCCGGCGGCGTGGGTATGCCGTGTCGCTCGCCGCGCCCGCCGACCTCGGTCACGTCGTGGCGGGCAGCGGTGTCGACTTCGAGCCGTTGTCGTTCGACCTCGAGGGGCCGCTGCGTGAGGGACCGGGGCGCAAGTCGCTGCGCGGGTCGGCGTGGACCCAGATGGGCGAGGCCAGGCTCATGCGACAGGTCATGGCGGCGACGGCCGACGCGCTGGCCTCCGACGTGGGGCGGCTCGTCGAGCAGGCGGATGCCGTCGTGTCCGGGGCGCTGACCTTCGACCTCGTCGACGCGCTGCTGGCGCCGGACGGCGGTGGCGACGATCGGGGTGGCAGCCCGACCAAGCCGCACTTCTACGCCGTCTTTGCGCCGGTCTGGCCCAGCGCCCACGGAGACTCGGTCGCGCTGGCGCTGCGGCCCCGCTCGACATCGTGGGTCAACCTCGCCTGGAGCAGGCTCGCCGGACGGGTGGCCCTCGACCTCTTCCGGCCCGCGGGCGACCTCGTGCGGGCACGAAAAGGTTCGCCGCGGCGACGCTTTCACGACTACGCCGCTGCAGCCGAACGCACGCCGACCCTGCTCGGCGCCAGCCCGAGC
Organism: Terrabacter terrae; assembly: GCF_039529575.1. Lineage (NCBI taxonomy): Bacteria > Bacillati > Actinomycetota > Actinomycetes > Micrococcales > Intrasporangiaceae > Terrabacter > Terrabacter terrae. The sequence continues at coordinate 203,723 of NZ_BAAANB010000020.1, read as the reverse complement.
GTCGTGCCGCCCGCCGAGGACTGGCCGCCTGCCCTGCGCCAGACCGGCTACTGGGTCCGCGACGACGTCGACGGTGAGGCGCTGGACCGCGAGCTCGAGTCGTTCCTCGCGGTCGGCGATGCGCCGGTCTTCGTCGGCTTCGGCTCCATGCCGACCCCCGACCCCGACGGCATGGTGCGCGACCTCGTCGGCGTCCTGGGCCGGCTCGGGCTTCGCGGGGTCGTCAGCGAGGGCCTCGCCGGCCTGTCGCTCGAGCACCTGCCGGAAGATGGCGCAGCAGAGCTCCTCGGCACCGGACCCGCTCCGCACGACGTGCTCTTCCCCCGGTGCGCGGTCGTCGTCCACCACGGTGGGGCCGGCACCACTGCCGCCGCCGTCCGCGCCGGGGTGCCGCAGGTCGTCGTGCCGCACGCCGCCGACCAGCCCTACTGGGGCCGGAGGATGGCCGACCTCGGGGTCGCGCCACCGCCGATCGCGCGCAAGGACCTGACGCCCGCTCGGCTCCAGCGGGCGCTCGAGCTCGCCCTGTCCCCGGGAGCCCGCGAGGCGGCACACGCCCTCGGTGAGCGGGTGCGGGCCGAGGACGGCGCCGGCGACGCCGCCCGCCTCGTGGACGCCCACCTGGGACCGAGAGGTGGTTCACCGACCAGCAGAGGCCTCGAGGCCTGAGGAGTTCTCGAGGAAGGCGAGCACGGCCGCGGCCCTGCGGTGCACTCCTGCCTCGGGCAGCGCGAGCGGTGACAGGGCGGCGAGCGGGCTGGCCGGCACCCGGCTGCGCCTGGACGTGGGTCCGGGAGAGACGTACGAGGTGGCATTCGTCGCCGACACCCCGGGCATCTGGACCGACCACTGCCACACGCTGAAGCACGCCGTGGACGGCCTCGTCGCACACGTGATGTACGAGGGCGTCACCACCCGTTCCTCGTCAACGGGGCGGCGGGCAACCACCCGGAATGAGGTCAACGGGTCCGCCGACCCGCCGTAGCATCGCGGGATGAGCGCAGACGACGTGCTCGCCCTTCCTCGCACGGGCCTTCGTGGGGCTCTCATCCGCGTCGTCGAGCGACTCGCCGAGATCGGGGCCGTCCCGGGCCGGTCGCAGGACGAGGGCCTGCGGCAGGGCATGCTGATCTTCGCCTCGGTGCTCATCGCGGTGCTCTCGTTCGTCTGGGTCGGCACCTACCTCGCATACGGCCACCCGCTGTCGGCTGCCATCCCAGCGACCTACCAGGTGATCACCGCGGTCGGGCTGGTCGTGCTGTCCCGCACCCGGCGCTTCGCCGTGTTCAGCACGACGCAGCTGGTGGCGTTCCTCGTGCTCCCCGCCCTGCTGCAGGCCTCGCTCGGCGGGTTCATCGCCTCGAGCGGGATGGTGCTGTGGGCCATCTTCGTGCCGCTCGCCGCACTCGCCCTGCTGGGCCTGCGGCGCTCCGTCGGGTGGCTGGTGGCGTTCTTCACCGCGGTGCTGACGCTGGCGCTGCTCAACCCCTGGCTGTCCCAGCACCCGGCCGACCTGCCGGCCGGTCTGGTCATCACCTTCTTCGTGCTCAACGTCATGGGCGTCACCATCAGCGCCTAC
>NZ_BAAANB010000020.1:200909-202072 GCF_039529575.1 Terrabacter terrae | reverse complement strand
CGGCTGCTGCTCAACGTCCTGCCGGCCTCGATCGCCGCGCGGCTCAAGCGGGAGACGGGCGTCATCGCCGAGCACCATGACGCCGTGACGGTGCTCTTCGCCGACCTCGTCGGCTTCACCGAGCACACCCAGGTGGTCCCGCCCGGAGAGCTCGTTGCGCTCCTCGACCGCATCTTCAGTGCCTTCGACCGGCGGGCCGACGCGGAGTCGGTCGAGAAGATCAAGACGATCGGCGACGCGTACATGGTGGCCGGTGGCCTGCCCGAGAGGCGACCCGACCACCTCCAGGCGGTCGCCCGGGTGGCGCTCGCCATGCGCGCCGACATCGCCGCCATCGCGCGGGAGCCGGGATGCGAGTGGCTCGCCGTGCGCATGGGCATGGACACCGGACCCGCCGTCGCGGGGGTCATCGGGCGGCGGAAGTTCATCTACGACCTCTGGGGCGACACGGTGAACACGGCGAGCCGCATGGAGTCCCACGGGCTGCCCGGGGAGATCCAGGTGACCGAGCGCGTGGCGGCAGCCCTCGGGCCGGGGTTCACGCTGCGCTGCCGCGGAACCGTGCTCGTCAAGAGCAAGGGGCCGATGACCACCTTCCTGCTCGGCGCCGGCGACCGGCCCGAGTCAGCCGCGCCTCCGGCCGCCGGCTAGATGGTGGCTGCGAGCTCGGTGGCCTGCCGGATGGCGCGCTTGGCGTCGAGCTCGGCCGCGACGTCGGCGCCACCGACGACGTGGACCCTGACGCCCCGCGCGACGAGCTCGGGACCCAGCGTGTTCACCGACTCCTGCCCGGTGCAGACCACGACGGTGTCCACGTCGAGCACCTGCGGGTCGGTGCGCTCCTCGCCGTGCGTGATGTGCAGGCCGGCGTCGTCGATGCGCTCGTAGCTCACGCCCACGTGGTGGTGGACTCCCTTGGCCTTCAGCGCTGCCCGGTGCACCCATCCGGTCGTCCTGCCGAGTCCCTTGCCGATCGGTGTCGCCTTGCGCTGGAGCAGGTGCACCTCCCGCGGCGACGGGGCCGGGTGCGGCTCGACGATCCCGCCACGCGACGCGTCCGGCTCACCCACGCCCCACTCGGCCATCCACTGCTCGACCGTCATCGGCGACTCCAGGTGCGTGAGCAGCTCGCTGACGTCGACGCCGATGCCTCCCGCGCCCAT
>NZ_BAAANB010000020.1:198627-200863 GCF_039529575.1 Terrabacter terrae | reverse complement strand
TACGTGACGACCTTCGGGTGGTCGATGCCGGGGACGTCGGGGATCCGCGGCTCGACCCCGGTGGCCACGACGACCTCGTCGAAGTCGGTGAGGTCGTCGACCACCGCCCGGCGGCCGAGGTGCACCTTGACGTCGCCGAGCTCGAGCCGCCGGCGGAAGTAGCGGATCGTCTCGGCGAACTCCTCCTTGCCCGGGATCCGCATCGCGAGCGCGAACTGGCCGCCGAGGTCGTCGCCGGCCTCGAACAGCTCGACGCGGTGGCCTCGGTCGGCGAGGGAGGTGGCAGCCGCGAGGCCCGCCGGCCCGGCGCCGACGACGGCGACGTGCTTGGAGCGGCGGGTCGGCGAGAGGAGGAGCGTCGTCTCGCGCACCGCGCGCGGGTTGACCAGGCAGGTGGCCGTCTGCCTGGCGAAGGTGTGGTCGAGGCAGGCCTGGTTGCAGGCGATGCACGTGTTGATCTCGTCGGCGCGGTCGCTCGCGGCCTTGGCGACCCAGTCCGGGTCGGCGAGGAAGGGCCGGGCCATCGACACGAGGTCGGCGCTGCCGTCGGCGATGACGCGCTCGGCCAGGTCGGGCATCGAGATGCGGTTGGACGTGACGACGGGGATGGTGACGTGCGGCCGGAGCTTCGCGGTGACGCGGGTGAAGGCGCCGCGCGGAACCGACGTGACGATCGTCGGGACCCGCGCCTCGTGCCAGCCGATGCCGGTGTTGAGGATCGTCGCGCCGGCGGCCTCCACCTCACGGGCCAGCGCCACGACCTCGTCCCACGACTGGCCGTCGGGCACGAGGTCGAGCATCGAGAGGCGGTACACGAGGACGAAGTCGGGCCCGGCGGCCGCACGCACGGCGCGCACGACCTCGACGGCGAGGCGCCGGCGGTTCTCGGGGGAGCCGCCCCACTCGTCGGTGCGCCGGTTGGTGCGTGGCGCGAGGAACTGGTTGAGCAGGTAGCCCTCGGAGCCCATGATCTCGACGCCGTCGTAGCCGGCCTCGCGCGCCACACGGGCACAGCGGGCGTATGCCGCGACGGTCCTTCCGATGCCGCGCGGGGTCAGCGCCCGCGGGGAGAAGCGCGAGATCGGCGACCTCACCGCCGACGCCGAGACGGCGAGCGGGGAGTACGCGTAGCGGCCGGCGTGCAGGATCTGCAGCGCGATCTTGCCGCCCTCGCGGTGCACGGCGTTCGTGATGACCCGGTGGCGGCGGGCCTGCCGCGAGGTGATGAGCACGGAGCTGCCCGGGTAGAGCGCGCCGGCGAGGTTCGGCGCGAAGCCACCGGTGACGATGAGGCCGGCGCCGCCGCGGGCCCGCTCGGCGTAGTACGCGGCCAGCCGGTCGAAGTCCTTGGCGCGGTCCTCGAGTCCGGTGTGCATCGAGCCCATGACGACGCGGTTGCGCAGCGTCGTGAAGCCGAGGTCGAGCGGTTCGAGCAGGGAGGGGTATGCCGTCGTCACCCGCCCGAGGGTAACCGCTGGTTACCGTCCGGTAGCCGGCTGCGCGGCGCGCGTCACATGCGGACCATGGTGGGTGAGAATGGGCCGGTGAGCGATCTCGAGCACCTGGACGTCCTCGTCGTCGGAGCCGGCCTGTCCGGGGTCGGCGCCGCCTACCGCCTGTCCACGATGAGCCCATCACGCAGCTGGGCGATCCTCGAGGCGCGTGACTCGATCGGCGGCACCTGGGACCTCTTCCGCTACCCCGGCGTGCGGTCCGACTCGGACATGATGACGCTCGGCTTCCCCTTCGAGCCGTGGACCGATCCGGACGCCATCGCCGACGGGCCGAAGATCCTCGACTACCTCAGGACGACGGCGGACAAGTACGGCATCACCGAGCGGATCCGCTTCGGGCACAGGGTCGTCGCCGCGGACTGGTCGAGCGAGGACGCGCGCTGGACGGTGACGGTCGAGCGCGGGGAGGCCGGTGAGGGAGGGCCCGAGCAGCTGACGTGCTCGTTCCTCTACCTGTGCAGCGGCTACTACGACTACGAGCGGCCGCACGACCCGCAGCTGCCGGGGATCGGGGAGTTCGAGGGGCAGGTCGTGCACCCGCAGTTCTGGCCCGAGGACCTCGACGTGAGCGACCGGAAGGTCGTCGTCATCGGCTCGGGGGCCACGGCGGTCACCCTCGTCCCCGCGCTCGCCGACCGGGGCGCCGACGTGACGATGCTCCAGCGCACCCCGACGTGGATCGCCTCGCTGCCCCGGCAGGACCGGGCGCGCGACGTGCTGCA
>NZ_BAAANB010000020.1:191209-198567 GCF_039529575.1 Terrabacter terrae | reverse complement strand
GGGCGTCTACGAGCTGAGCCGCCGCCGGCCCGCCGTCATGCGGTCGCTGCTCTCCAAGGGCGCCGCGAGGTCGCTCGGCTCGACCGACCTCGTCGCCGACCACTTCACCCCCACCTACGACCCGTGGGACCAGCGCCTGTGCGTCGTGCCCGACGGCGACCTCTTCGCAGCCGTACGCGGTGGGCGGGCCCACGTCGTCACCGACACGATCGAGACGTTCGTGCCACACGGCATACGGCTCAGGTCAGGGCGCGAGCTGGACGCCGACGTCGTGGTCACCGCGACGGGCCTGCGCATCAAGCTCGCCGGCGGCATCGCGATCCGCGTCGACGGGGAGCCCCGGCAGACGGGCGACCTGACGGTCTACCGCGGGCTGATGTTCGCCGACGTGCCGAACCTCGCCGTGTGCGTCGGCTACGTCAACGCCTCGTGGACCCTGCGCGCCGACCTCGCCAGCCGCTACGTGTGCCGTCTGCTGAACCACATGGAGCAGCACGGCTGGCGCACGGCGACGCCTCGGGCCCCCGGCGGGATGGAGGGGCGGCCGCTGCTGCCGCTCGCCTCGGGCTATGTGCAGCGTGCGGCGCGTGAGCTGCCCCAGCAGGGCGACGGTGCGCCGTGGCTGATGCGCCAGAACTACCTGCTCGACCGGCGCGACATGCTCCGCGGCGACGTCACCGAAGCCATGGCGTTCGCGCGCTGAGCCATGCGTCGCGCGGTGCTGGGTCTGGTGGGCGTGCTGGCCGCCGCTGGCTGCACCGCCACGGCGGACGCGCCGCCGGCCGGCCGATCCTCCTCAGTGTCCGCCGTCGACACCGCGGCAGCGGTGCGGCGGCTTCCGGCTGCGCCGCAGATGACGCCCGTCGACCCACTGAAGTGCTCCACGACGACGGTCCGCGGCCCGTGGTCCGGTCCTGTGAAGGTCGAGGGCCGCTGGCGGCCGGACCCCGACGCCCTGCCGGACGAGACCGTCACCGTCACGCGTGGACCGGACGCCGACTCCTGTCCGGGTGACCTGCCGCCGGAGCCCGACTGCGCGCAGGCCGTCCCGTGGACCGGCCTGTCCGTCGACGCCCTCGTCCACGCCTCCGCTGCGCAGCGGTGGGTGAGCTCGGCCGTCCCGGGCCCCGACGGGCGGAGGTCCGGAGCGCCCGGAGATCCCCACCGGGTGCCGCGGACGATGACCTACACCGTCATGACGCCGCGCCCGGGTGGAGGGCTGGCCATCGGCCCAGCCCTCGCGGCCGGCGCCTCGGCCTGCGCCGACACGACGGCCCGCACCGTGGGCGGTACGACCCTGCTGCGTGGGACGACGGTGGACCGCTGGGCCCCGACCACGGGCGCGCCGCCGACGACGGCGACGTTCCTGGCCGTCATCGACCCCCGAGGCGTGGCCTGGGCTCAGCTGGGCGGCCCGGCGTGGCCCCGGCGGGACATCGACTCGGCCGCAGCGGCCCTCCGGGACGCGCTCGCTCGCTCCGCCACGGAAGCCGGCGTGCCCAAGGTGCCGTCGCTCCCAGTGCATTGAGTCTCCACGTGACCCAGCAGCCAACCACGGCCGGAGCGGGTGGGGCCCGCGGAACTCTGGGTCACCACACGACCCAATGCACAGGGCGAGGCGGCAGCGTCAGCTGCAGCCGTGACGCCACGCACCGTCACGGCCGTCAACCGCCGTCGGCTCGGCGGGCCTGCACCAGGTGCCGGGACGAGTGCGCCACGAAGGAGCCGCGCTGCCGGATCAGACGGTCCAGCTCGCTGAGGCGGTCGCGGTAGCGGTCCACCGAGAAGTCGGGCACCCACCAGACGCACTTGCGCAGGATCCAGACGACGGCTCCCACGTCGAAGTACTCCATGCGACAGCGGCACGTGCGCAGCTCCGTGACGGTCAGGCCCACCGCCTCGGCCTGCGCCACCTCGCGACGCGGGTCGCGCCCCTTGCGTTCGCGAGGGAGGGGCCCGAGGAAGAACTCGATCAGCTCGAAGGCGGACGCCGGACCGACGTGCTGGGCCAGGTAGTGCCCGGAAGGCGCCAGCACACGCCGGATCTCGGCCCAGTCCGGCCGCACCGGGTGTCGCGAGGTGACCAGCTCGAACGAACCGTCCGCGAAGGGGAGGGGCTCACCCAGCGTCGTCTCGACCACCTCGACGCCTCGCGGGCCGAGCACCTCCCGCGCTCGTGCGACATTGGGAGGCCACTCCTCCGTCACGGCCATTCGCTTCGGCAGCACGGGCGCTTCCGCGAGGACCTCACCACCCCCGGTGTCGAGGTCGAGCGCCGACTCCGCCACGGCCAGCCGGTCGGCCAGCAGCCTCGAGTACCGCCACGGCGGGCGCTCCTCGGTGGCCCGGCCCTCCAGCCATCCGAAGCCCCATCCGGTGAGGTCGGCCGACTCCGCCTCGCCAACCAGCTCGTCGAAGCCTCGCATGGGCCCATCCTGCCGGGCCGACCGCCGGCCGCGGTGCCGCGCGTGCGCTTCTCTCGTCCAGTGGGTACGAGCCAGCCATGAGCGACTCGAACACACCTTCGAACAACCAGGCCCCCGACAGCAGTGAGGACGTCATCGGCGGCACGGCCGGCGACTCGACCGTCAAGGACCCCGAGGACTGGGTGACCGGTGACGAGGCCATGACCGGCGCACAGCGCAGCTACCTCGAGACGCTGGCCCGCGAGGCCGGCGAGACGCTGCCGGCCGACCTGACCAAGGCGCAGGCCTCCGAGCACATCGACCGGCTCCAGGCCGAGACCGGCCGCGGCGTCAACGAGGGTCGCACCGAGGGCCACGGCAGCGAGGTCTGAGGCCGAGGCCGTCGACGCGGAGGTCGCCGGCCCGCCCGGGTCAGGCGACCTCGACGCGGTCGGAGACCCGACCCTCGGCGGCCAGCACTCGCAGGCGGGCGAGCGTTCGGTCCCGAACCGTCCAGGGGTCGATGGTGTTGACGTAGATCTTCGTGTTCCCCTCGAAACCGGCGGGGGTGGAGACCCGCCACTTCACCAGCGCCCGCAACGGGATCGGCAGGTCGAGCGACGGCGGGCCGTGGTGCCACTCCTCGTTGGTCGGCACCCCGGTGCCGGTGGCCGCGTGGCAGGCGTGCAGCAGGTCGGAGAAGTCGCGCACCTCGTCCTCGGAGAGGTCCCACGGGCGCGCCGACGTGTTCGAGGTGTGCACGGCCAGGGTCGGGTACTGGTGCCCGACCCCCGCGAACGCGACGGCCGTCGGCGTGCGCGCGACGACGAGCCCTCTGGCCTCGGCGAAGTCCGCGCCCCAGCGGGTGAACAGCTCGGGCTCCTGCTGCAGTCTCGCCGCCTCGCGCTCGACGTCGGTGCCGAGCTCGTCGATCGCGACGAGCTGCTTGTGCAGGTGGTCGAAGGACGCGCCTGCCGGACGCAGCCAGTTCTGGAACGCCGAGACGTAGCGGGCGTGCGGGTTGCCGCGGTAGAGGTCGCGCACGGCCCCGATCGTGAACCGCGTGTACTCGCAGTGCTCCTCGGGCGTCAGTGTCCCGGACCCGGCGTTCTGCGAGTCGTCCGTCGCGCCGTCGACGAAATGCCGGCGGGCGACGACGACCTGGTGGTTGCCGGCGAAGAGTGCGACCGACTCGCGCTCGAGGTCGTCCTCGTCGAACGGCTCCGGGTCGGCACCCCCCGTGCGCCGGGCACGCATCCGGATGTGCGCCAGCGCCGTCACCTGCTCGCGCCCCAGCGGCGTGGAGAGGTATGCCGTCCGGTGCGCCTGTGACTCCGGCGTCGGCTCGAAGCCGTGGGCCAGGTGCCAGTAGTCGTAGGTGAGGATCTCGAAGAGGTTGGGGAAGAGCCGGAACTCCGGTGTCGTGTCGTCCAGCTGCTCGGCCAGCAGGCCACGCAGCTCGCGCCACCGCGGGCCCTGCGCCGCCCCGTTCGCCGAGCATTCCCGCACGACACGCGCGATCTCGGGCGGCGTCTCGAGCATCCGGCCCCAGCAGAACGCGCAGTGGCGGTCGTGGTCGGCGGGATCGAGGGGAAGGGGGGTGGACCGCGCCACCATGAATGGACGGGCCCCGCGGCCGGGAAGCGTCCACACCTTCGTGCCGCTGATCGGGTTGACCTGCTTGACGGTTCCGTCCGGAAGTCGCACCAGGGGCTCGATCACGCCTTCAGCCTAGGTCGCCGGTGAGCCGGGCGACGTCGACTAGCGTCGGGACGTGCCTCACGACGCCACCGACGCCCTGCCCTACCGCGATGCCTCCCTCCCGGTCGAGCAGCGGCTTGACGACCTGCTGGCGCGGATGACGCTGAGCGAGAAGGTCGGCCAGATGCTGCAGCTCGACGCGCGCGGCGACCTCACCGACATCGTGCAACGCAAGCTCGCCGGCTCGATCCTGCACACCTCGCCCGAGCGGATGCACGAGGCCATCGCCCTGGCGAGGCGGACCCGTCTCGGCATCCCGCTGCTGACCGCCGACGACTGCATCCACGGCCACTCCTTCTGGCCGGGCGCGACGATCTTCCCGACGCAGCTGGCCATGGCCGGCTCGTGGGACCCCGACCTCGTCCAGCGGGCCGCCCGCGCCACTGCCGTCGAGGTCGCCGCGACCGGGGTGCACTGGACGTTCTCGCCGGTGCTGTGCATCACCCGCGACCTGCGTTGGGGGCGCGTCGGCGAGACCTTCGGGGAGGACCCCCACCTCATCAGCGAGCTCGGCGCGGCCATGGTCCGCGGCTACCAGGGTGACGGCCTGACCGACCCCACGGCGATCCTCGCCTGCGCCAAGCACTTCGCCGGCTACTCCGAGACCCAGGGCGGCCGCGACGCGAGCGAGGCCGACCTGTCCCGCCGGAAGCTGACGTCCTGGTTCCTGCCGCCGTTCGAGCGCGCGGTGCAGGAGGGCTGCCGCACCTTCATGCTCGGCTACCAGGCCATCGACGGCGTCCCCGTGACGGCCAACGGCTGGCTGCTCGACGAGGTGCTCAAGGGCGAGTGGGGCTTCAGGGGAACGCTGGTCACCGACTGGGACAACGTCGGCCGCATGGTCTGGGAGCAGAAGGTCTGCGCCGACGACGTCGAGGCCGCGACCGTGGCCGTCCGCGCCGGCAACGACCTCGTCATGACGACCCCCGCCTTCTTCGAGGCGGCGCAGGAGGCCGTCGCTCGCGGCCTGCTCGACGAGGGGCAGATCGACGAGGCCGCCCGTCGCGTGCTCCGGCTCAAGCTCGAGCTCGGCCTCTTCGAGAACCCTCGCCCGCCGGATCTCGAGCGCCAGCGCCTCGTCATCGGCTCCGCCGAGCACGCCGACCTCAACCTCGAGGTCGCCCGCCGCTCGCTCGTGCTCCTCACCAACGACGGCTCCCTGCCGTATGCCGTTGGCGACGGCCCGCGCACCGTGGCCGTCCTCGGCCCCAACGCCGACGACCCGCAGGCCAACCTCGGCGACTGGGCCGGCGCGTCCGGCCAGGTCGACTGGATGCCCGACGGCCACCCGCGCGAGGCAGTGGAGACCGTCCTCGACGGCTTACGCGCCGTCGTCCCGGGCACGTGGACCGTCAGCCACGCCGGCGGCGCCGAGATCGAGATGCTCGTGCCCGACCCGGACGGCCCCCTCTTCCCCGACGGCCAGCCGCGTCCTCCGATCTCCGCGGGGGCGCCGGTCGACCCCGACCAGCTCGCCGAGGCGGTCGCGACCGCCCGGGCTGCAGACCTCGCCGTCGTGGTCCTCGGTGACACGGTCGCCCTGACGGGAGAGGGGTGCTCGACCGCCACCCTCGAGCTCCAGGGCGGTCAGGTCGCCCTCCTCGACGCCGTCGTCGACGGGCTCGCCGACACCGACATCCCCGTCGTCGTCGTGCTGCTCCACTCCAAGCCGAACGTCCTGCCGCCGAGCGCGCTGCGCGCCGCAGCCGTCGTCGAGGCCTTCAGCCCCGGCATGCGCGGCGGGCGGGCCGTCGCCGAGCTCGTCCTCGGCCACATCGAGCCGGCCGGGCGGCTCCCGGTGTCGGTGCCGCGCCACGTCGGCCAGCAGCCGACCTACTACAACCAGGTCCGGGGCCAGCACGGCCACCGCTACGCCGATCTCACGCAGGAGCCGCAGTTCGTCTTCGGCGAGGGCCTGTCCTACACGACCGTCGAGTGGTCGGGCCTCACCCTCGACGCCACGGAGCTCACGCCCGAAGACATCGTGCGCGCGGAGGTCACGCTGACCAACACGGGGCAGCGGACGGCATACGAGGTCGTGCAGGCGTACGTGACCGACATCGTCACGAGCGTCACGTGGGCGACCAAGGAGCTCAAGGCATTCCGGCGCGTCATCGTGCCGCCGGGGGAGTCGGTCACGGCGAGCATCGAGGTCCCCGCGTCGGCGTGCTCGATCGTCGACGCCACGAGTCGCCGCGTCGTCGAGCCCGGCGAGTTCGAGCTGGGAGTGGGACCGAGCTCACGCGACGCCGCCCTCCTCCGTGCGCGCTTCGCCATCACCCCCGTGCCCACCGCCAACTAGGGTCGGAGCATGAGAGCAGCCCGCATCACGAGCCTCGAGGGACCCTCCGCCGTCACCGTCGAGGACGTGCCGGAGCCCACCCTCGAGGCGGGCGACGTCCTCGTCGACGTCCACGAGGCCGGGGTGAGCTTCCCCGACGTCCTCATGACCCGCGGGCTCTACCAGATGCGACCGAACCTGCCGTTCGTGCCCGGCGCGGAGTGTGCCGGCGTCGTGCGCGAGGCGGGCGAGGGCGCCGCGTTCAACGCGGGCGACCGCGTTGCCGCCTTCCCGGTCCTCGGCGCCTTCGCCGAGACCGTCGCGGTGCCCGGGGCGATGGTCTTCCCGCTGCCCGAGGACGTGCCGTTCGAGGTCGGGGCGGCGCTGCCGATGAACTACCTCACCGTCCACTTCGCTCTCACCCGGCGCGGGCAGCTCGAGCGCGGCGAGGACGTCCTCGTCCACGGCGCCGCCGGTGGCATCGGCACGGCCGCCGTCCAGCTCGCCCGCGCCATGGACGCCCGGGTCATCGCCGTCGTCTCGTCCGAGGACAAGATCGAGACGGCCCGGGCCGCGGGTGCCCACCACATCGTGCTGGCCGACGGCTTCCTCGACGCCGTCAAGGAGCTGACGCAGGGGCGCGGCGTCGACCTCGTCGTCGACCCGGTGGGCGGCGACCGCTTCACCGACAGCCTGCGCTCGCTGGCACCAGAGGGGCGGCTGCTCGTCATCGGCTTCACCGCCGGGCAGATCCCCGAGGTCAAGGTCAACCGGCTGCTCCTGGGCAACCTCAGCGTGATCGGGGTCGGCTGGGGCGCGTTCTGGACACCCGACCCCTCCTATTTGCGCACCCAGTGGGACGCGATCCTCCCGCTCCTCAGGACCGGCCAGCTCGCTCCGCCGATCGGCAG
>NZ_BAAANB010000020.1:186420-191159 GCF_039529575.1 Terrabacter terrae | reverse complement strand
GCGCCCACGGCAAGGTCACGCTCACCGTCCGCCAGTAGGTTGAGCCGTATGCCGTCACGCCTGCCCCGCGCCCGCACCTCCGCCCGCACCTCCGCCCGCGCCACCGCCCCCGCGTCCCCCCGGCGCGTCCTCGTCACGGGAGGGGCCTCCGGCCTCGGCCTCGCACTCGTGCGCGCCCTCGTCGCGAGAGGTGACGAGGTGCTCGCGACCGACATCCACGAGGACCGACCCGACGTGCTGCCCGAGGCGGCGGCATACCTGACCCTCGACGTGCGCAGCGACGACGCGTGGGCGGCCGCCCTCGCGCACGTCCGCGAGACGTGGGGCGGGCTCGACCTGCTCGTCAACAACGCCGGCGTCGCCGCGGGCGGCCGCATCGACGTCGCGACCATGGACGAGTGGCGCTGGATCGTCGACATCAACCTGCTCGGCGTCGTCCGCGGCTGCCGCACCTTCACGCCGCTCCTCAAGGAGCAGGGCAGCGGCCACATCGTCAACACCGCGTCGCTCGCGGGGCTCGTCCACGCCCCGGGCATGGCCGCCTACAACACGGTCAAGGCGGGGGTCGTCGCCCTGAGTGAGACGCTCTCGCACGAGCTGGCGCCGCACCACATCGACGTCTCGGTCGTGTGCCCGTCCTTCTTCCGCACCAACCTCGGGGCCTCCTTCCAGGGCGCCGACACCGAGATGGAGGCAGCCGGCAAGAAGATGGTGAGCGGCTCCAAACGCTCCGCCGAGGAGGTGGCCGCCATCGTCGTCCGCGGCATCGACGCGCGCCGCGACGTCATCCTGACCGACCGCGACGGGCACCTCGCCTGGCGGGCCAAGCGCTTCGCGCGCCCGGTCTACACCGCGGCGATGCGCCGGGCGGCGCGACGCACCGCCCGGACGCCGGTCAGCTCTTCGTGAGGTCGTCCGCCTCCGCCTTGACGACCCGGAAGGTCTTCAGGTCCGGGTCGGAGGCGTCGGGGATCGTCATGCCGGCAGCCTTCCCGGCCCGGAGGTAGTCGACGACCGCCTGGTTGAAGCGCTCGCCGGGAAGCACGGCGGGCACGCCGGGCGGGTAGGGGCTCACCATCTCGGCGGCGATGCGACCCACGGGGTCCTCGACCTGCTCGGTCTTGGCGAAGAAGGCGTCGCGTGGCGACATGGCCTGCTCGAGGTTCAGCTCCTCCAGCGGTGGGATCTGAGGGGCGGGCCGCTGCTCCTTCGGCGGGTCGGTGGCGAGCTTCTCCATCGCCTCGCCCAGGCGGTCCATCGCGTGGTCGTCGTCGGCGTACGTCAGGGAGAAGACGATCCGGCGCGCGTCCCCGAGCTGGGCCGCGATCTGGCACTCCGACTCGAGCCAGTCCTTGACCTGGTAGCCGGTGATCCCCAGGGCCGACACGTCGACGCTGAGCTTCAGCGGGTCCCACTCCGCGACGCCGGTCGTCTCGTGGATCGACTCGTCGATGACCGTGAAGCCCTCGATGGCCGACAGGCGTTCCCGCATCGCCGCGGCACGATTGAGCGCGCCGTCGATGAGTTCCTTGCCGTTCAGAGCGAGGTGCCGGCGCCACCCGTCGATCGAGCCGAACATCAGCGGCGAGGGGCTGGTCGTGGTGATGAGGTCGAGCCGAAGCCGCAGGTCCACGGTGTCGACGATGTCGCCGCCGACGAGGATCATCGAGGCCTGGCAGAGGCCTCCGTCGGCCTTGTGCAGGCTCTGGACCGACAGGTCGGCACCGGCCTTCACGGCGGCTGTCGGCGGGTCCGGGTGGAAGCCGAAGTGGCCGCCCCAGGCCTCGTCGACCATGAGCGGCAGCCCGTGCTCGTGGCAGAGGTCCGCGACGCCCTTGACGTCCGCGCCGGTGCCGTACTCGGTCGGCGTGATGAGCATGACGGCGCGGATCTCGGGGTCGTCCTCGAGCGCCCGCTTGACCGTCTCGGTCGTCGCCGGGTGGGCGATCTCGCGCTCGTGGTCCCACGAGGGACGCAGCCACACCGGTTCGGCACCGGCGAGGATGAGGCTGGCGACCACCGACTTGTGCACGTTGCGGTCGACGAGGATCTTCTCGCCCGGACCGATGAGGGTCAGCAGGCAGGTGTGGATCGAGATGCTCGAGCCGCACGTCGTGAAGACGGCGTCGCGGGCGCCGACGGCAGCGGCATACAGCTTCTCCGCGTCGCCCACGGAGGACTTCGCCATGATGACGTCCGCCTCGAAGGCGCCCCGGGAGAGCACGCTGGCCGTGCGCTCGTCGATCCCCCTGCCGAAGCGGTGTCCCGGCAGCGAGAAGGGGTAGAGGCCGGAATCGCGAAGCTGCTTGATGGTGTCGAGGACCGGTGTCTTGTCCTGGTCGAGCTGCTGGGTGTCCTGGCTGCTGTCCATGCGAGCCAGTTACCCGCGTCTCGAATCCTTGACGCGGGGCTCACGCCTCTTCAGGGATCTCACAGACCAGGTGCGTCACGGCTGGCAGACCGCCCTGCGCGAGCGCCTCCCGCTGGCGTCGGGCCCCGTTGCCGCGCTCCAGCACCGAGCGTACGAGCGAGAGCATGACCTCCCCCTCGTCGCCGAGCAGGGGAGCCACCTGTCGGGCGACGTCGAGCACGACGACGACCGCCGGGTCCAGGTGCGGAGTGTCGCCGAGCGTCGTCGGGACCACGAGCTCACGGTCCAGCCCGTGGCTGGCCGCCTGCCACGAGGCGGCGCGCAGGATCGAGGGTGACGGCTGGGGGCAGGGATGACCGGCGTCCTCGTCGGCGAGCGCCTGGGTCACGAGGCCGCGCACGAGTCCGGCGAACGCCACGGCGCTGTCCACGTCGGGAGCAACGTCGCCGACCCGCACCTCGATGGTGGGGAAGTGCTCGCTCAGCCGCGCCTGCCAGTAGACCATCCCCAGGTCCAGGATGACCCCGGTGCGAAGCAGCGCGCTCAGGTGCGCCTCGTGCTCGGCCGCATCGGCGAAGAAGGGTGGAGCGCCCTCGACAGGCCAGCGTTGCATGTGCACCGCCCGCCAGCTGGCGAAGCCGGTGTCGCGGCCGCGCCAGACAGGCGAGTTCGCCGAGAAGGCCAGCAGCACAGGCAGGTACGGGCGCAGCCGGTTCATCACCTTGACGCCGGTCTCGCGGTCCGGCACCTCGACGTGGACGTGCATGCCGTTGAGGAGCTGCTCGTCGACCAGGGCGCCCGCCGTGCGCCGCAGGGCCAGGTAGCGGGTGTCCTGGGTGACCGGCTGCTCCGCGTGGCAGTCCGGCGCCGTGCCCACAGCACCCAGGCCGACGTGGTGCTCCTCGGCTGCGAGCGCCAGCGCGCGCCGCGACGCCCGCAGGCTCGCTGCCACCTCCCCGAGCGTGGAGCAGGCCGGGGTGGCTGTCTCGACCTGCGACCGGAGCAACTCGTGCTGGAGGGCGTTCTGCGCGGGCCCGTGGACGGACTTCGCGAGCGCCAGAACGGGACCTGCAACAGGCACCGGCAGTCCGGTGGTGCGGTCGAGGAGCAGGAACTCCTCCTCGACCCCGATCGTCGGCAGGGCGGGTGCTGCGGGCGTCGAGACGGCCCCCGAGGCGGCCGGGGCATGGGTGGGAGCCAGGGGACCGGCATTCAGCGGTGCGGCAGGCATGGCATTGCTTCTTCGCTCGAGGGACAGCCGTCACGGCAGCCCCGCTCCTGCGCCTGCTTGTTCAACGCAGCGCGCACATACCCGCGGAGGGTGTGGTTCAGTCTCCGCCGGTTTGACACCGTGCCTGACGCCCCGCAAGGTGGACGCGCCTCCAACCCAGCGGGCTCCACGCATACGACGCCTCGTGTCCATCTGGAGGACCCCATGTCAGGCACCGAACCCGTGCCCAGCGCCCGCGAGCTCATCCTCGAGCTCGTCGAGCTGCAGGACCGCATCGACAGGGTCCGCGTCCCGGAGCCGAGCCCCGAGGCCGAGTCCGCCGGCGTGCCCGAGCCACCCGAGCTGGTCGAGCTGGTCGAGCGCGAGGAAGCGGTGATCGCCGAGCTGCGCGACTACCGCGAGAGCCAGCTCAGGCTTCCGTCATCGCCGCCTGCATGAGCTCGCGCAGGTGCGCCGGGATGGGCGTGGAGCGGCGGCTCTTCGCGTCGATCTCGACGTGCACCCAGCGGCCCAGGGCCTTGATGGCCGCGTCGGCCGCGGGACTGCGGTCGGGGTCGACGAAGAGCCCGAGCTGGTAGGTGACGCTGCTCGTCCCGAGCCGAACCACCCGGATGCCGACGACGAGCGGCGTCGGGAACGCCACCTCGGCGTAGAACGCGCACGACGACTCCGCCACGACGCCCTGGGTCGCGTCGGTCATCGGGTCGATGGTCAGGTGCTCGGCCTGCCACCCGTTGATCGCCGAGTCGAACAGCTCGTAGTAGACGGCGTTGTTGAGGTGGCCGTACATGTCGTTGTCGGACCACCGGGTCGTCACCGGGCGGTGGACCGGGAAGTCGGCGAGGGTCAGCGTGCGCGGGTCGGACATGGCGTCATCCTGCCGGAGCCTGTGGAGGGAAGGCCGGACCGTGTCGGTGCGCGAACGTAGAGTGCTCGGGTGGCGTGGAGCGTGGGGCGAGCGACGTGGGTGGGCGACGTCACCGACCCCGACATCGCCCAGCAGGTCGGCTCGCGCACCTTCGAGCGGGGGATGGCGTATGCCGCCGAGCGCCGGGTGCGCTCCCTGGCCACCCGCCCCGACGGGATGATGTTGCTCGGCACCATCCAGGGCAGCGGCACCGAGACCTACCAGACGAT
>NZ_BAAANB010000020.1:182486-186369 GCF_039529575.1 Terrabacter terrae | reverse complement strand
GCAGCTGTCCGGTCGCCGCCGACTGCAAGCACGTGGTGGCCCTCATGGTGACCGCGCGGGACGTGGCGCAGGGGCGCGTCGTGGAGCCGCCGGCCGCCGGTGGCGCTGCGGCCCCTGCCGAGCCCGTGTCCGACGAACGGGCCACCGCCGCCGTACCTCCCCACTGGTCAGACGTCTTCGGTCACGTGCGGCCGCGGCCCGTCGAGCCCGCGGTGGCCCAACGACCGGAGCCGCGGGGCGATCTCATGCCCGCCGGGTTGTTCGTCGACACCGTCTACCGCGACCAGCGAGGCCGACGCGGCCTGCCCGAGCTCAGCTACGGCCTCCGACCCACGCGCTGGACCCGCGCGGGCACGTGGCACCGCACGCTCTCCTGGCACGACGCCCTGCCGCAGTGGCGGCCGGGCATCCGCTTCCTGCCCGAGCACGAGCGCATCATGGGCCGCCTGCACGACGTGGCCCGGCAGGGCTCGGGCAGCACCACCTACTTCTCCGCGACCCCGCCGCTGGCCCTCGACGCGAGCGCCGAGGTCTGGCCGCTGCTGCGCGAGGCGCGGGCGGCCGGCATCGAGATCCTTCCCGGGGAGGGGGTGACCGGGCCCGTCCGCGTCGCCGACGACAGCGCCTCGCTCGTGCTGCTCGTCAAGCGCGCCGGCGACGGCAGTGGCGACCTCGACCTCGACGTCGAGATCGAGGGGCTGCCGGACGAGGTGGCAGACGAGGCGACCGGCGAGCGGCTCTACCTCGGCGACCCCGTCCACGCCATCGCGGTCGAGGGCGACGACGGCTCGCTGACCTTCGTCCCGCTCGAGCAGGACCTCGACCTCGGACCCGACGCCCTGGCGTCGGCGCTCGCCGGGTTGCGGGTCCCCGCCGACGAGCGGGGCCGCTTCCTGCGCTCGGTGGTGCCCGGGCTGCGCCAACGGCTGCGGGTGCGCTCGGAGGTGCCGCTTCCTGCGCCGGAGCTGCCCGCGGATGCCGGCACCGAGGTGGTGACGGTCCACGTGCGCGTCGTCAGCGACGTCCCGGGGGAGCTGCGCATCGACCTCGGCCACGCGTACGACGGGGTGCCCCGACCCTTCACGACCGCCCGCTTCGGCACGGTCGGAGGTCGGGACCGCGACGCCGAGTCCGCCGCCGTCCGGGCCGCCACGTCCCTGCGGTCCGTCCGGGGGGCGCTGCGCAGCGACGTCGCCGGCCACCCCTACCTCGTTCCGCGGGTGGTCCTCACGGGCCTCGACGCGGCCCGGTTCGTCGCCGACGTCCTCCCGCTGCTCGAGGCCGACGAGCACGTCACGGTCGAGGTGGACGACGACCTCCCCTCCTACGAGGAGGTCACGTCGGCGCCGGTGGTCCGGCTCGGCGCGACCGAGAGCGCCCGCCGGGGCTCCGACGCGGAGGAGCCCGACGACGGCAGGAGTGACTGGTTCGACCTACACGTCTCCGTCGAGGTCGAGGGCGAGGAGGTGCCCTTCGAGCCGCTCTTCGCCGCTCTGGCCCGGGGCGACGACATCATGCTGCTCGACTCGGGCGCGTTCTTCCGCCTCGACCGTCCCGAGCTGACGCGATTGCGCGACCTCATCGAGGAGGCTCGCGAGATCGCCGACCCCGAGACGGGCGCCCTGCGGCTCAGCGCCCACCACGCCGACCTCTGGGACGAGCTCGTCGCGCTGGGCGTCGTCGACGAGCAGAGTGCCCGGTGGGCCGCCAACGTCGAGGCGCTCGGCTCGCTCGAGGCGGGCCCGCTGGCCGAGCCGCCGCCCGACCTCCGCGCCACCCTGCGCCCCTACCAGCTCGACGGCTACCGCTGGCTCGCGCGGCTGTGGGACGCCCAGCTCGGCGGCATCCTCGCCGACGACATGGGCCTCGGCAAGACGCTGCAGGTCATCGCCGCCCTGGTCCGCGCCCACGACCGCGGCGAGCTGGGGGAGGGCGGCGCGCAGGCGCGCGGTCCCGTGCTCGTCGTCGCTCCGACGAGCGTGGTCGGCACGTGGATGGGCGAGCTCGAGACCTTCGCGCCGCACCTTGCGGCCGTGGCCGTCACCGCGACCGAGCGCAAGCGTGGCGTGCCGCTCACCGACACGGTCGCCGGTGCCCAGGTCGTGATCACCTCGTATGCCGTGCTGCGCCTCGACGACGCCACGTTCCACTCCGTGCGCTGGGGCGGTGTCGTGCTCGACGAGGCGCAGTTCGTGAAGAACCGCCAGGCCAAGACGCACGTGGCGGTGCGCCGGCTCGGGGCGCCCTTCACCATCGCGGTCACCGGCACACCGCTCGAGAACTCCCTCATGGACCTCTGGTCGCTGCTGTCGCTGGCCGCCCCGGGGCTCTACCCCCGCCCCGACGCGTTCACGAAGAGCTACCGCAAGCCCATCGAGTCCGGTGAACGCCCCGAGCTGCTCGACCTCCTGCGCCGCCGCATCCGGCCGCTCATGCTCCGGCGCACCAAGGAGCAGGTGGCGATCGACCTGCCGCCCAAGCAGATCCAGGTCATGGCGCTCGACCCGCACCCGGTCCACCGGCACATCTACGACCAGCACCTCCAGCGCGAGCGCCAGCGGGTGCTCGGCCTGCTCGACGACCCCGAGGCCAACCGTGTCGCGATCCTGGCCGCGCTGACGAGGCTGCGGCAGCTCGCCCTCGACCCTGTCCTCGTCGACGAGGCCCACGGCGGCAAGGCCACGCCGGCCAAGATCGACTTCCTCGTCGACCAGCTGCGCGAGCTCGCGGCCGAGGGCCACCGGGCCCTCGTCTTCAGCCAGTTCACCGGCTTCCTGCGCATCGTCGAGGCCGCGCTGACGCGCGCGGGGCTCGAGACGGCATACCTCGACGGGTCGACCACCGATCGGCAGTCGGTGGTGCGCGGCTTCCGGGAGGGCGACGCCGTGGCGTTCCTCATCAGCCTCAAGGCCGGCGGCTTCGGGCTGACGCTCACCGAGGCCGACTACGTCTACGTCCTCGACCCGTGGTGGAACCCCGCTGCCGAGGCGCAGGCCATCGACCGCGCCCACCGCATCGGCCAGGACCGCCCGGTCACCGTCTACCGCCTCGTGTCCGCCGGCACCATAGAGGAGAAGGTCGTGGCGCTGCAGGAGCGCAAGCGCGACCTGTTCCAGCGGGTCGTCGACGAGGGCGGCTCGCTCTCGGGGGCCATCACCGCCGACGACGTCCGCGACCTCCTCGGTACCTGATCGCGGCGGCGGCATAGAGTGGCAAGGGCCTATTGGTCTCCAGAAAGGAACGACACGTGGCTTACACGCTTCCCGAGCTCGACTACGACTACGCCGCTCTCGAGCCGCACATCAGCGCGCGCATCATGGAGCTGCACCACAGCAAGCACCACAAGGCCTACGTCGACGGTGCCAACGCCGCCGTCGCCAAGCTGGAGGAGCTGCGTGAGTCCGGCGACTATGCGGCGCTCAACGGTGTCGAGAAGAACCTCGCCTTCCACCTCGGTGGTCACACCAACCACTCCGTCTTCTGGAAGAACATGAGCCCCGACGGTGGTGGCCAGCCGGAGGGTGAGGTCAAGGCCGCGATCGACGAGTACTTCGGCGGCTTCGAGAAGTTCCAGGCGCACTTCAACGCCAACGCCAACGCGATCCAGGGCTCCGGCTGGTCGATCTGGGCATGGGACACCATCGCCGAGCGGCCGCACATCATGCAGCTGTTCGACCAGCAGGGCAACATCCCCGTCGGCCAGATCCCGCTGCTGCAGCTCGACATGTGGGAGCACGCCTTCTACCTGCAGTACGAGAACGTCAAGGCCGACTACGTCAAGGCCTGGTGGAACGTCGTCAACTGGCAGGACGTCGCCGAGCGCCTCGAGCGCGCCAAGGCGACCAAGGGACTCATCCTCCCCGCCTGAACCGGCTTCGCACGC
>NZ_BAAANB010000020.1:178773-182434 GCF_039529575.1 Terrabacter terrae | reverse complement strand
GGGCACGGTGCCGAAGGAGCCGGTCGCCACGGAGCCGGGGCCGTAGCCGCGTCGCACGGCTGCTGGCAGGGGGCGGCTCGAGGCCGGCGTCGTCGCCGAGGTCATGCCCGCACCCTGGCCAGCCCGGGTGATCCGGTGCGCCCACTCGAGCGGGACGAACCACGTCGCAGGGGCGGGGTCACGTGTCGCGGCGGGCGGAACCGGCGGCGGTGACGGGGAACGACGACGGCGCGGTGAGCCCCCGCTCGGCGAAGGCCGCGTCGATGGCGCGCGACACCTCGCCGACGGACTCGGTGCGCACGATCGCGATGCACGAGCCGCCGAAGCCACCGCCGGTCATCCGGGCGCCCAGGGCGCCGTGCTGCCGGGCCGTCTCGGTGGCGACGTCGAGCTCCTCGCACGAGATCTCGTAGTCATCGCGCATCGACACGTGCGAGGCGTCGAAGAGGCGCCCGACCTCGTCGAGGTCGCCGCCGCGCAGGGCGGCGACGGCGTGCTCGACGCGGTCGATCTCGGTGACGATGTGCTTGACCCGCCGCCGGAGCTCGTCGGTGGTCAGCTTCTCCAGGGCCGCGTCCAGCTCGGACGCCGGCACCTCGCGGAGCAGGTCCACGCCGAGGATGCCGGCGGCCTCCTCGCAGGAATCGCGGCGCGAGCCGTACTGCCCGTCGACGAGCTCGTGGTGGGCGTGCGTGTCGGTGACGAGCAGGGCGTACCCCGCCGAGGCGAGGTCGAAGGGCACCTGCTCGGTCTGCCAGCTGCGGCAGTCGAGCAGCAGCGCGGTGGCCTCGTCGGACAGCAGCGCCGCCGACTGGTCCATCCCGCCGGTGGGGGCGCCGGCGATCTCGTTCTCGGCGCGGATGCACGCCTGGGCCAGGCGTGCCCGCCCCCCGGCGTCGGCGAGCAGGCCCAGGCCGGCGAGGTCGCTGACCGCGGCCCCGACCGAGCACTCCAGCGCGGCCGAGCTCGACAGCCCCGCGCCCACCGGCACGGTCGAGTCGACGAACACGTCGAGCCCCGGCACGTCATGGCCCTCCTCGCGCAACGCCCACAGCACGCCGGCGACGTAGGACCCCCAGCCGCCCGGCTGCTCCGGCGACACCTCGTCGAGTGCCACCTCGACGACGCCGTCCTGCTGCGCGGAAGCCATCCGCAGGAGGCCGTCGTCGCGACGGGACGCGGCGGCATACGTGCGGTGGGGCAGGGCGATCGGCAGGCAGAGTCCGCCGTTGTAGTCGGTGTGCTCGCCGATGAGGTTGACGCGGCCGGGCGCGGACCAGACGCCATCGGGCTCGTGGCCGTAGCGCTCGGCGAAGCCGGTGCGCACGCTCTCCACGACCTCCCCGGGGGTGCGTTCGCTCATGGAGCCACCTCCCGCAGCCGGGCGGCGGCCCGCTCCGGCGCGACGTCGTTGATCCAGCCGCCGACGCCGGACTCGGAGCCGGCGAGGAACTTGAGGCGTCCGGGACCGCGCAGCACCGACATCACCTGCAGGTGCAGCCGCGACACGTCGCGACCCGTCTTGGCCGGTGCCTGCTGCCACGCGGCGATGTAGGGCAGCGTGACGGGAGAGCCGTCCTCGGCGACGTAGTAGCGGTCGAGCCGCCCGAGCAGGTCGCGGTAGACGACGGCGAGCTCGTCGCGCTCGTCGTCGTCGAGGGCGACGAGGTCGGGCACGTCACGGTGCGGGGCCAGGTGCACCTCGAGCGGCCAGCGAGCGGCGAAGGGGACGTATGCCGTCCAGTGCGTCCCGGAGACGACCACCCTCGAGCCGTCGGCCTGCTCGGCGGCGAGGATGTCGGCGCCCAGCAGCCGGCCCGTGCGCTCGTGGTGGCGGCGCGCCGCCTCGAGCAGCGACTTGGTGCGGTCGGGCAGGTAGGGGTAGGCGTAGATCTGGCCGTGCGGGTGCGGCAGCGTCACGCCGATCTCCTTGCCGCGGTTCTCGAAGGCGAAGACCTGCTCGACCTCCGGGATCGCGCCGAGCGCCTCGGTGCGCTGCGCCCACGTGTCGATGACGGTGCGGACCCGCTCGACGGGCAGGTCCTTGAAGGACGACTCGTGCTCGCTCGTGAAGCACACGACCTCGCAGCGGCCCACGGCCGGGCGCATGCCGAAGATGCCGGCGGGGTCGGGCACGTCGGCGCCCAGGGAGGTGACGGCATACGACGGGAACCGGTTCTCGAAGACGACGACCTGGTAGTCGCGCTCGGGGATCTCCGAGGGGACCGAGCCGTGCCCGGCCGGGCACAGTGGGCACTCGTCCTTGGGCGGCATGAAGGTGCGGTGCTGCCGGTGGGCCGCGATGGCCACCCAGTCGTCGACGAGCGCGTCGTGGCGCAGCTCGCCGGACTGCACCCGCGGCTCGACGGGGCGGGGGTCCTCCGCCGTGCGCTCCGGGGTGCCCGGCTCGTCGACGTAGATGATCTCGCGCCCGTCGGCCAGGTGCCTCGTGGTGAAGCGCGCCGCTGTGCGCGCGGGGGTGGGGGTGGTCATCAGGCCTCCGCGATCTCCAGTGACCCCACCATCTCGCGCACGGCCTCGCGGGCGCGCTCCGGGAAGGCGGCGTCGGTGACGAACAGGTCGACGTCCGCGAGATCCGCGAACGTGCTGAGCCCCACGGTGCCCCACTTCGACGAGTCGGCGAGCAGGCAGACGCGACGGGCCGACTCGACGAGCGCCCGGTTGGTCTCGGCCTCGACGAGGTTGGGGGTGGTCAGGCCGGTGCGGCCTTCGACGCCGTGGGCGCCGAGGAACAGGATGTCGACGTGGAGCGAGCGCAGCGCCGCCACGGCGACGGGGCCCACGAGCGCGTCGGACGGCGTGCGCACCCCGCCGGTCAGCACGACCGTCTGGCCGGGGGTCCCCGAGTCGTGCAGCAGCTGGGCCACCGGGACGGAGTTGGTGACCACCGTCAGGTCGGGCACGTCCTTGACGGCCCGAGCCAGCTCGTAGGTCGTCGTGCCCGCCGAGATGCCGATGGAGCTGCCGGCCTCGACGTGCCGGGCGGCCGCGCGGCCGATGGCCAGCTTCTGCGCGAGCTGCAGCCTCGACTTCGCCGAGAACCCCGGCTCGTCGCTGCTGCGCGTGCCGTCGAGCGCGAGCGCACCGCCGTGCACCCGTTCGAGCAGGCCGTCGCCCGAGAGGCGCTCGATGTCCCGGCGGATCGTCATGTCCGACACGCCGAGGCGCTCGACGAGGTCGGAGACCTTGACGGCCCCGGACTCCTGCACCAACTCGAGGATGACGGAGCGCCGCTGGCTGGCGAGCATCCTCAGTCCTCCCGAATCACGGCCACGCCACCTCGGGCGAGGCGGACGGTGCCGTCGACCGTGGCGTCCGCGACGAGGTCGTACCCACCGGCGGCCACGGCCTGCGGTTCGTCCGTGTGGTTGAGCACGAAGAGCCACGAGCGCGAGCCGTCGCTGCGTCGCGTCGCCTCGACGCCGCGAGGGACGCCGGGGACGGCCGGCTGCATGCCGGCGGCGGCGAGGACGTCGTCGAGCAGGGACCCCAGGGTGGCGTCGTCGGGCAGGGTGCTGGCGTACCACGCGGACCCGCCGTCTCCCGGGAGGTCGCGGCGCGTGACCGCGGGGCGATCGGCGAAAGGCCAGGAGCGCATGGGACACAGGGTGTCGCGTCGGGGACGGCGATGTCAACAATT
>NZ_BAAANB010000020.1:143596-178715 GCF_039529575.1 Terrabacter terrae | reverse complement strand
GACCGGGTGCGGATCTGCCTGTCACAGACGGTCATTCCCGTCCGAGTGCCTCACCCTTCACGCAGGTCTCGGTTCGATTGCGGAGCGCGTTCCGGGTGGACGAAACCATTGACGCCGCCGACCCGCCGCCGAACTCCACTGTTTGTTAGTGGAGGTTCATGGTGATGACTGTTCGACTATGTCGCCCTCAGCCTCCAGCGCTTCTGGCAGGCGGGGCTGGCCGCGGGGTCGGTCAAGTGACTCTCCGGTTGTGTGGCCGTCGGTAGCACGGATCCGGCACGGCGTAGGACAATCGCGGGGACGTCCCACCGACCGTCCCACCCGACCGACCGACCGGAAGAGGCGAGTCTGCCGTGTCCCTGAGCTCCCAGTCCACGGCCGGCGCGGCCGGCGCCGACGTGCAGGTCCTCGAGTCCGCCGGCACGGCGCTGGTGCTTCTTCCGCGGCCCGACGGCCTGCCCGAGGTGCTCCACTGGGGTCCCGCCCTCCACGGTGGGCCCAGCACGTATGCCGCCCTGGCCGCCGTCACGACGCCACCGGCGCCGCCGAGTGCCCTCGACGAGCCGTGGCCGCTGACCGTCCTGCCAGGGGAGGCCGACGGCTGGTCGGGCACGCCCGGCTGGGCCGGTCACCGGGGTGGCGCGGTGGGTGCCGTCCGCTGGCACGACGTCACCTGCGTCGCCGAGGGCACGGCGCTCGCGACGAGCGCGAGCTCGGGTGACGGCATACGGCTCGAGCTGCGGCACTCGCTCGACGAACACGGGGTCCTGCGGGTCGACGCGTCGCTGACGAACGACGGGAACGGTCCCGCGCCCCTCGACGTGTCGGCGCTGCGGGCGATCCTGCCGCTGCCCGTGCGCGCCGACGAGGTGCTCGACCTCACCGGCCGCTGGTGCCGTGAGCGCGCGCCGCAGCGCCGCCGCCTCGACCACGGCACGCACCTGCGGGCCAGCCGCCGAGGGCGCACGGGGCACGACGCGACGCTGCTGCTCATGGCCGGCACGCGCGGGTTCGACTGGCGCACCGGGGAGGTCTGGGCCGTGCACACCGCCTGGAGCGGCAACCACGAGCACCTCGTCGAGTCGCTGCCCGAGGGCGCCGGACGCCACCACGCCGTCCTGGGCGGGGGCGAGCTGCTGGCGCCCGGCGAGGTCCGCCTCTACCCCGGGGAGACGTATGCCGCCCCGACGGTCGTCTTCGTGCACTCGACCGAGGGTCTCGACGGGCTCTCACGCCGCCTGCACAGCAGCCTGCGGGCCCGGCCCGGCCACCCGTCGCGCCCGCGGCCGGTCGTGCTGAACACCTGGGAGGCGGTCTACTTCGAGACGGACCTCGACCACCTCAAGTCCTTGGCCGACACGGCCGCTCGCGTCGGCGTCGAGCGCTTCGTCCTCGACGACGGGTGGTTCGGCAGCCGGCGCCACGACCGCGCGGGGCTCGGTGACTGGGTCGTCTCGACCGACGTGTGGCCGGAGGGGCTCGCGCCCCTCGTCGACCACGTCAAGGGCCTCGGGCTCGAGTTCGGGCTGTGGTTCGAGCCGGAGATGGTCAACGAGGACAGCGACCTCGTGCGCACCCACCCGCAGTGGGTGCTGCGCCCGGCAGCCGGGTCACCCCGAGAGTGGCGCCACCAGCAGCTGCTCGACCTGACCCGCCACGCCGCACGCGAGCAGCTGCTCGAGCGGATCAGCGCGCTGGTCACGGAGTACGGCATCGACTACATCAAGTGGGACCACAACCGCGACCTGCTCGAGGCGGTGCACACGGTCGAGCGAGGGGACCGGCGGCGGATCGACGCACCGGCCGTGCACGCGCACACGCTCGCCTTCTACCGCCTCCTCGACGACCTGCGGGCCCGGCACCCGCGGCTCGAGATCGAGTCGTGCAGCAGCGGCGGCGGGCGCGTCGACCTCGGTGTGCTCGACCGCACCGACCGCATCTGGACGAGCGACTGCAACGACGCCCTCGAGCGGGCCGGCATCCAGCGCTGGACGAGCCTGCTCGTGCCGCCGGAGCTGATGGGCACCCACGTCGGCCCGGCGACCGCACACACCACGCACCGCACCGTCGACCTCGGCTTCCGCCTGCTCATGGCGCTGCAGGGCCACGCCGGCCTGGAGTGGGACATCACCACGTGCTCCGCCGAGGAGCTCGAGGTGCTGACCCGGTGGACGGCGCTCGCCCGTGAGCTGCGCCCGGTCCTGCACTCCGGTGAGCTGGTGCGCTCCGAGAGCCCGGACGGGACGGTCCTCGTGACCGGCACGCTCGACGCCGAGCGCAGCCACGCGGCCTACACGGTCGCGCGGCTCGTCACGGGACGTGACGCGGTACCCGGCGTGCTCCCGCTTCCCGGGCTCGACGAGAAGCGGTCGTATGCCGTGCGCCTCCGCCCCGAGGCCGGCCTGCCCGCCGTCGTGCAGCACGCCGCACCGCCCTGGTGGGGAGCCGCACTCTCGGACGAGGGGCTCGTGGTGCCGGGGGCGGTGCTGGCGGCGGTCGGCCTCCCGGTGCCCGTCCTCGGCCCGGCCCAGGGCTACCTCCTCGAGCTCCGCGCCCTCTGACCCCTGAGCCCAACCGTCGAAAGGGGTGCGGGGCGCGAGGTCGCCTGTCGACGTCCGTGGGGGGTCAGCCGGGGGGTGTGGTGGTGGCGGCGCAGTCGCGGCAGGTGCCGAGCAGCGCGGCATGGCTCGTGTGCAGCTCGAAGCCCAGGTCGGCGCGCAGCCGAGCCCGCACGTCGTCGAGGACCTCCGGAGGCACGTCGAAGACGCGCCCGCAGACGTGGCACTGCACATGGGCGTGGTCGTGCCGCTGCGGGTGCTGATCGACAGAGGCCGCCGGCTCGGTGAGGTGGTAGACGGTGGCCGCGCCCCCGAGGTGCACGCGCGAGAGCACGCCGGTCTCCACGAGCGAGGTGAGGGTCCGGTAGACGGTGGCGCGGTGCACGGCCGGCTCCGCCTCGGCCACCCTGGCCCCGATCTGCTCGGCGGACAGGTGCTCGTCGGCGAGGTCGGCGGCGTCGACGACCCGCAGGACGGCATACCGCGCCGTCGTGACGCGCTCACCCGCGGACCGCAGCCGCGCGACCGCCCCCGCGACGCGGGCACTGTCGGTGGGGCGGTCGGTGACACGCTCGGTGACACGGTCGGTGACACGGTCGGGGGAGCGGTCCGCTGAGGAGGCCACGACCCCATTATCGGCAGTGGCAGACTCTCCCCCGTGCGCGCCCTCACGAAGCTGTCCGCAGGCCCCGGCCTGTCCCTCGTCGACCGCCCGGAGCCCGAGTGCGGGCCCGGCGACGTCAAGATCCGGGTGCTGCGTGCCGGTATCTGCGGCACCGACCTGCACCTGGCCGGCTGGGACGAGTGGGCCCAGTCCACCGTGGCGCCGCCGCTCGTCATCGGCCACGAGTTCTACGGCGAGGTCGTCGAGGTCGGCGAGGACGTGAGCGAGGTCAAGATCGGCGACCGCGCCTCGGGCGAGGGGCACATCGTCTGCGGGACCTGCCGTAACTGCCGCGCCGGCCGGCGCCACCTGTGCATCCGCACGGAGGGCATCGGGGTCAACCGCGACGGCGCGTTCGCCGACTTCGTCGTCATCCCCGCCACCAACGTGTGGGTGCAGCCGGAGGACCTCGACCCCGACCTCGGCGCCGTCTTCGACCCGCTCGGCAACGCCACCCACACGGCGCTGCAGTGGCCGATGGTCGGCGAGGACGTCGTCATCACCGGCGCCGGCCCGATCGGCGTCATGGCCGCCGCCATCGCCCGGCACGCGGGCGCGCGTTACGTCGTGGTCAGCGACGCCAGCGACTACCGGCTCGCGCTCGCCGAGCACGCCGGCGCGGACCTGACGATCAACGTGACCCGCGAGAGCCTCACCGACGCGCAGGCCCGCCTCGGCATGAAGGAGGGCTTCGACATCGGCCTCGAGATGTCGGGCGCGGCGCCGGCCGTGACCGACATGATCACGAACATGAACCACGGCGGCCGCATCGCGCTGCTCGGCCTGCCCCACCAGTCCTACGAGCTCGACTGGGGCAAGGTGATCACCCACATGATCACGCTCAAGGGCATCTACGGCCGCGAGATGTACGACACCTGGTACGCCATGTCGCAGATGATCGCGACGTCCGAGCGCTTCCGCTCCGCGGTCACGCAGGTCATCACCCACCGCTTCCCCGCCGAGCAGTGGGAGGAGGCCTTCGACACCGCCCGGTCGGGCCAGTGCGGCAAGGTCCTCCTCGACTGGAGCTGAAGGGGTTCCGTATGCCGTCCGCCCCCGACCGCGACGCCCGTCCCCGCCCGCTCGTCCTCCTCCACGGCCTCGGCCAGTCGCCGATCGCGTGGCAGGACTTCGTGTCGGCCTACGGCGCCGGGCGCCCGATGAGCGCCCCCTGGATGCGCGGGCTCAAGCCCAAGGACCCCGTCGGCTTCGACCTCGGGGCCGCGGCCGCGGGCGTCGCCGACGAGCTCGAGCTGCAGGGCGTGAAGCAGGCCGACTTCGTCGGCGTGTCGGTCGGGGCGAGTGTGGCGCTGCGGCTGGCCGTCGAGCGGCCCGAGCTCGTCGGGCACCTCGTCCTCGGCGGGGCACTCGTGCGCCCGTCCAAGGGGGCCCTGCGCATGCAGCGGCTCGCGATGCGGCTGGTGCCCCAGAGCAAGCTCGTCGACGCCGGCGTCTCGCGGCCCCGGATGCTCGCCGTGCTCGACGCGCTCAAGGGCTTCGACGGCACCGAGTCGCTGCGCACCGTCACGGCCCCCGTCCTGGTCGTCGCCGGCTCGCGCGACAAGGCGGGAGTCGTTGCGGCGCAGGAGCTCTCGCAGCAGCTGCCGACCGCGCGGCTGCAGGTGATCGACGGTGCCGGTCCGCTCCTCAACACCGAGTCTGCGCGCGAGCTCGCCGACCTCGCACACGCCTTCCTCGACGAGGGCCAGGAGCCGAAGGAGCCGGCGTGACCGCCCGCCCCCCGCAGCCGACGCCGACGGACCACCCCGTCAACGCCAACGACGTGGTCGCGTTCGCCGTCGAGATGCCGCCGTGCTCGCGGGCTGGTCGCTCCTGCCGCCGGTCTGGGCCGCCGTCGTGACCGTGGGCGTCGTGGTCAACACGCTGCTGATGTGGGTCGGCCCCCTCGCCCACCCGATGGGGAGGGACTGAGCCGTCCCGCCGGGCCGTTCCTGCGCACCGCCGCCCCGACAGTAGGTTCAGATGGTGAGCACCCTCCTGCTGGTCCTCGTCGTCACACTCGGCATCATCGTCCTGACCCCGGTCTCCGACCGGGTGCGGGTGCCGCAGCCGGTGCTCCTGACCATCTTCGGGCTCGCCATCGCCTTCGTCGTGCCGGACAACCCGCTCTCCTTCGACCCCTCTCTCATCCTTCCGGTGGTCCTCCCGCCCCTGCTCTTCGCGGCCACGCAGCGCACGACCGTCACCGAGTTCCGCGAACACGCCGGGGCGGTGTTCGCGCTCGCAGTCGGTCTCACCCTCGCCACGGTGGCCGTGGTGGCTGGCGTCGCGCATGCCGCCGGGGTGCCGTGGCCGGTGGCGTGGGTGCTCGGCGCGATCGTGTCGCCGCCGGACCCCGTCGCGGCGACGGCCGTGGCGCGGCGGCTGCGACTGCCCCACCGCCTGGTGACGATCCTCGAGGGCGAGGGGATGTTCAACGACGCGACGGCGCTCGTGGCGTACAAGGTGGCGATCGTCGCGGCGGTCACGGGCGACATCACCGGTGGTCAGGTCGCCCTCGAGCTCGTCGAGGCGGTCGTCCTCGGCGTGCTGGCCGGCGTCGTCCTCGGCGTCGTGGCCCGGTTCGTGCTGGCGAGGATCCACGACGCGTACGCCGAGACGACCGTGACGGTCCTCGTGCCGTTCCTGGCCTACGTCGGTGCCGAGCACGTCAACGGCTCCGGAGTCCTCGCCGTGCTGGCTCTCGGCCTCTACCTGCGGACCTACGCCCACGACGCGACGACGTCCGCCGGGTGGCTGCTCGGCCGGGCGGTGTGGAGCTACTCCGACTTCCTCATCACCAGCCTCGTCTTCACGCTGCTCGGCTTCGAGCTGGTGGCGGTGATCCGCTCGACGGGCACGGGGAGCGAGACCGCCGGGCTGGCGCTGCTCGTGGTGGGGACCCTCGTCGTGTTCCGCGCGGTGTGGATCTACCCCGCCGCCTGGCTCAGCCGGCTGCGGGCCCGGCGCCGAGACCTGCCCGTACCCACCGGCTGGCGCGAGTCGACGGTCGTCGCCTGGGCGGGGATGCGTGGTGTCGTCACGGTCGCCACGGCCGTCGCCCTCCCCGAGGTCGTGGCCTCGGGGTCGCCGCTGCCGCACCGTGCCGAGCTCGTGACCGTGGCCCTCGTCGTCGTGCTCGTGACGCTGGTCGTGCAGGGCCTGACCCTGACTCCCCTGACGAAGCGGCTGCGCGTCGGCAGCGACGTCGACGAGTCGGCCGAGGTGGCGCAGCTGCGCCTGCGGGCGAGTCGGGCGGCGCTGGAGCAGATCCGCGACGAGGCGTCGACGCTCGACGAGGACGTGCGCACAGCGGCGCTCGCGCAGTACGAGGGCTACGTGACCGCCCAGCAGAGCATCCACCAGGCACGGGCGGGCGAGGACGAGGCCAGCGACCAGCGAGCCGAGGAGCTGGAGTCGGTGCTGCGCCGGGCGAGCGACGTCGAGCGCCAGCTCGTCCTCGAGGCGCGGCGCCGGGGCGAGGTGTCGGCCGGCAGCGCCGACGAGGTCCTGCGCGACATCGAGAACCGGGCCCTGCGCGACTTCGCCTGACGCGCACCGGGCCGTGGCAGAGTCGGGCCATGGGCCGACTCGTCTACACGACCATCTGCTCCCTCGACGGCTACGTCAACGACGCCGACGGCCGGTTCGACTGGGCCGCACCGGACTCCGAGGTGCACGCCTTCGTCAACGACCTCGAGCGCGAGATCGGCACCTACCTCTGCGGGCGCCGGCTCTACGAGACGATGGTCTTCTGGGAGACCGCCCCCACGGACGGCCGAGCGGATGACCCGGATGACGTGGTGACCCAGGACTACGCCCGCATCTGGCAGGCCGCGGAGAAGGTCGTCTACTCCCGCACCCTGGAAACCGTGACGAGTGCCCGCACCCGGCTGGAGCGGGGCTTCGACCCCGAGGCCGCGGCCCGGCTCGCGGCATCCTCCGACCGCGACGTCAGCATCGGCGGTCCCACGCTGGCAGCCGAGGCGCTCCGAGCGGGCATCGTCGACGAGGTGCGGCTCCTCACGGTCCCCGCGGTCGTGGGCGGCGGGACGCGGGTCCTGCCGGACGGCATACGGCTCGACCTCGGGCTCCTCGACGCGCGCCGCTTCGCGGGCGGCACCACCTACGCGAGGTATGCCGTCAGCTCCTCCAGCCGCTCCAGCGGGTGACCTCCACGCGCAGCAGCGGGCCGGCGGGACGGGAGGCGGCGTACTGGGAGTACTTCGCGGCCAGGGCGTCGAGGGCCTCGTCGGCGCCGGGCTCACCGACGCGCACGACGGCGGCCACACCGTCCGCCCGCACCCACCACAGCCGTGACCAGTCGTCGTCGTAGTGGTCGACGAGCAGGACGACGGCTGGGTGGGCCTCGACGTTGGCCAGCCGGCGCAGGGCGCGCGTCGACTTCGGCTTGTCGTCGACGGCGCTCCACACGACGTCTCCGCCTGAGTCCGGCAGGTTCGGCAGGACCGGCAAAACGGCGAAGACGACCGGCACGAGGTGGGGTCGCCCGTCGGGGCGCACGGTGGCGACCCGCGCCACCCGCGCGGCCGCGAACCGCAGTCTCGCCTCGCTGTCCTCCACCCGACCGAGCGTAGGTGCGCCGTGGTTGCATGTGGGCATGCCGACCCACGCCACGCACCTCGTGCGCACCCCTGACGGCCGCGACCTCGAGGTCCTCGTCACGGGGCCGGCCGACGGACTCCCGCTCGTGTTCCACCACGGCACGCCGCAGGCCGCGGTGCCCTTCGGCATCCTCGAGCGGCCTGCCGCCGAGCGTGGCCTGCGCACGGTCTCCTACTCGCGACCCGGCTACGGCCGGTCCACGCCCCGCGCCGACGCGGCGACGACGGCCACGGTCGCCGACGACGCCGCCGACACGGCATTCGTGCTCGACGCGCTGGGCCACGACACCTTCGTGACGCTCGGCTGGTCCGGTGGGGGCCCGCGGGCGCTCGCCTGCGCCGCGATGCTCCCCGGCCGCTGCCTCGCGGCGACGTCAGGCGTCGGCATCGCCCCGCCCGACGCCGGGGGGCTGGACCAGACCGCCGGGATGGGTCCCGAGAACGTCGCCGAGTACGCCGCGGTGGCGCAGGGCAGCGAGGCGCTGAGGGCGTTCCTCGAGGAGCACGGCACGCCGATGCTGTCCGCGACCGCCGACGACATCGCCCGCGAGCTCGGCGGCCTCCTGCCTCCCGTCGACCAGGCAGCCATGACCGGAGAGCTCGCCGAGTACCTCGCGGCAGCGTCGCGCCACGCCGGCGCCCAGGGCATCGTGGGCTGGCGCGACGACGACCTGACGCACAGCCGCCCGTGGGGTTTCGACCTCGGTGCCGTGACGGTGCCGACCGCGATCTGGCAGGGGAGCGAGGACCTCATGGTCCCCTTCGCCCACGCGCAGTGGCTCGTGGCCCACGTCGCCGGGGCGAGGGCGCACCTCGTCGAGGGAGAGGGGCACGTGTCCCTGCTCATGCGGATGGGCGACATCCTCGACGACCTGCTGGCCATGGCCCGTCAGTAGGCGCCCGCCCGGCGGCATACGCTGGGGGCGCCAGCCGCCCCGCCACCCGGCACGACGCGTGAAGGACGAACCATGTACGGACCGGTCAAGGACGAGATCGCCGCGACCCTGCAGGAGATCCGCGACGCCGGCCTCTACAAGAACGAGCGCGAGCTGACCTCGCCCCAGTCGGCGCACGTCACGACGCTCAAGGCGGAGGCGCTCAACTTCTGCGCCAACAACTACCTCGGCCTGGCCAACGACCCGGGCGTCATCGAGGCCTCGAAGAAGGCACTCGACGAGTGGGGCTTCGGCATGGCCTCCGTGCGCTTCATCTGCGGCACCCAGACGCTGCACACCTCGCTCGAGCACCAGCTCAGCGAGTTCCTCGGCACCGAGGCGACGATCCTCTACTCGTCCTGCTTCGACGCCAACGGCGGCGTCTTCGAGGTGCTCTTCGGCGTCGAGGACGCCATCATCAGCGACGAGCTCAACCACGCCTCGATCATCGACGGCGTGCGCCTGTCCAAGGCGATGCGTTACCGCTACAAGAACGCCGACATGGCCGACCTGCGCGCCCAGCTCGAGGCAGCACGCGACGCCGGCGCCAAGCGCACCGTGGTGGTCACCGACGGCGTCTTCTCGATGGACGGCTCCTACGCGCCGCTCGACGAGATCTGCGACCTCGCCGACGAGTTCGGCGCCCTGGTCTTCGTGGACGACTCGCACGCGGTCGGCTTCGTCGGCGACGGCGGCCGCGGCACTCCCGAGCTGTTCGGGGTCATGGACCGGGTCGACATCCTGACCGGCACGCTCGGCAAGGCTCTCGGCGGTGCGTCCGGTGGGTACGTCTCGAGCCACCGGGAGATCGTCGACCTGCTGCGCCAGCGCTCGCGGCCCTACCTCTTCAGCAACTCGGTCGCGCCGTCCGTCGTCGCGGGCTCGATGGCGGCGATCGAGCTCGTCGAGAGCTCGGCCGAGAAGCGCGAGACGCTCAAGGCCAACACGGCGCTCTTCCACTCGCTCATGACCGAGGCCGGCTTCGAGCTGCTCCCCGGCACCCACCCGATCCGCCCGGTCATGTTCCCCGGTGAGGACGGGGCGCGGCGGGCGACCGAGATCGCCGACCACATGCTCGGCAACGGCGTCTACGTCATCGCCTTCAGCTTCCCGGTCGTGCCCCGCGGCAAGGCCCGCATCCGCGTCCAGCTCTCCGCCGCGCACTCCGAGGCCGACGTCCGCGCCTGCGTCGACGCGTTCGTCGCCGCCCGCGACGCCGTCGGCTGAGCCCGGGCTCGTGTCCGCGGCGGGGCTCCTCGTACGAGCCGCGGCTCCTGGTCAGTGACAGAACACCTCCAAGAAGACCTGTTCGCTGACCGACGGACCGACGTCCTTCCGAAGCACTTGGTCAGCTGCCCCGACGCGAATCTCCGTGGCTGCACCGCCACCCGCCGTGCGACCATCCGCGGACGTGGAACCGCGCCGTGGCGCACTTTCGAGCGGTTTCGGGTCCCGGTTCGGGCTGAAACTGCGCCATGGCGCACTTTCGAGCGGTTTCGGGTCCCGGTCCGGGCTGGAACTGCGCCATGGCGGAGTTCAGGATCCGGAGTGCAGGCCCGCTCAGCCGGTGGGGAGGTCGCGCAGCCAGGGCCGCGTCAGGTCGAAGCGACGGCCGGAGATCTCCTCGACCTCGATCGCCACGACGACCGACTTGGGGTAGTCGACCCACGGGCGGACCGGCAGCCGCTCGACCACGTATGCCGCCTGGCCCTCGAGGGTCTTGGCCCGCCCACGGACGATGACGCTGGTTGCGCGTTCACCGACGATCTCGTCGACCTCGAAGGCGACGTCGGTGTTGGCGGTGACCCCGAAGAGCTTGCTGCCCTCGGCGGTCATGAAGATCAGCCGCTCGCCGTCCATCGCGTAGTTGATCGGGACGATGTGCACCTCCCCCACGAGGTGGAAGGCCAGACGGCCGAACTCGTGCTCGCGCAGGAAGCCCCAGGACTCCTCGGGGTGAAGGACGTGGACCGGATCGCGGTCGGACATGGTGACCTCCTCGGGACTCGCAGGGCCGCCGCCCTGCTACTACCAATGGTAGTAGCGTGCGGCGAGCGCGGGGAGGGGACGACGGCGAGTCCCGTGTCACAACACGTGTCACGAGCAGCCGGCGAGGGCCGGTGCGATTGACTGTCTGCCATGGACTTCTACAGCTCCTGGGCCCAGGGCTTCGCGCGCGTCGCCGCCTGCACGGTGCCGATCGTGGCAGCCGACCCCGAGCGCAACGCCGACGCCGTCCTCGCACAGGTGCGCGAGCTCGACGAGGACGGCGTCGGTCTCGCGCTCTTCCCCGAGCTCTGCCTGTCGGGGTATGCCGTCGACGACCTCTTCCTGCAGGACCCCCTCCTCGACGCCGTCGACGACGCGCTCGCCCGGCTGGCCGAGGCGACCGCCGGCCTCCGGCCCGTGGTCGTGGTAGGCGCGCCGCTCGAGAAGGGCTCGCGCGTCTACAACTGCGCCGTGGTGATCCACGCCGGCCGCATCCTCGGGGTCGCGCCCAAGTCGTACCTGCCGACCTACCGGGAGTTCTACGAACGCCGCCACTTCGCGCCCGGCGACGACCAGCGTGGGCAGACCATCGACGTCGCCGGTGACCGGGTGCCGTTCGGTCCCGACCTGCTCTTCCGCGCCACCGACGTGCCGGGGTTCGTGCTCCATGTCGAGGTCTGTGAGGACTTCTGGGTGCCGGTTCCGCCGAGCCACGAGGCCGCCCTCGCGGGGGCCACGGTCCTGACGAACCTCTCCGGCTCGCCGATCACCGTGGCCCGCGCCGAGGACCGGCACATCCTGGCCCGCAGCGCCTCCGCGCGCTGCGTCGCCGCCTACCTCTACTCCGCGGCGGGGGAGGGTGAGAGTTCCACCGACCTGTCGTGGGACGGCATGACCATGGTCTACGAGAACGGCGAGCTGCTCGCCGAGAGCGAGCGCTTCCCCGACGGGCCGCGGGCCTCGGTCGTCGACATCGACCTCGACCTGCTGCGGCAGGAGCGCAAGCGCATGGGCACCGTCGACGACAACCGCCGCACCCACGCCGCCCGCGCCGATGACTTCCGCACGATCGACCTCGAGCTCGACCCGCCGACCGCCGACCTCGGGCTGCTGCGCAAGATCGACCGCTTCCCGTTCGTCCCCGACGACGAGGACCGCCTCGCGCTCGACTGCTACGAGGCCTACAACATCCAGGTCTCCGGCCTCGAGCAGCGGCTGCGCGCCATCGGCCAGCCGAAGATCGTCATCGGCGTCAGTGGCGGTCTCGACAGCACCCACGCCCTGATCGTGGCGGCCAAGGCGATGGACAGGCTCGACCGGCCGCGCAGCGACATCCTCGCCTTCACGATGCCGGGCTTCGCGACCAGCGACCACACGAAGTCCAACGCGATCGCCCTCATGGAGGCGCTCGACGTCACTTGGGAGGAGCTCGACATCCGTCCCGCGGCGACCCAGATGCTCCAGACGATGGGGCACCCGTTCGGCCGCGGCGAGCAGGTCTACGACGTCACCTTCGAGAACGTCCAAGCCGGCCTGCGCACCGACTTCCTCTTCCGCATCGCCAACCAGCGCGGCGGCATCGTGCTCGGCACCGGCGACCTGTCCGAGCTGGCCCTCGGCTGGTGCACCTACGGCGTCGGCGACCAGATGAGCCACTACGGCGTCAACTCCGGCGTGCCGAAGACCCTGATGCAGCACCTCATCCGCTGGGTCGTGTCGTCCGGCCAGTTCGACGAGCCCGTCAACGAGACGCTCACCTCGATCCTCGGCACGGAGATCTCCCCGGAGCTCGTGCCCGTCGAGGAGGGGGACACGCCGCAGAGCACGCAGGCCAAGATCGGGCCGTACGCGCTGCAGGACTTCACGCTCTTCCACGTGCTGCGCCGCGGCTACCGGCCCTCGAAGATCGCCTATCTCGCCTGGAACGCCTGGCGTGACAGCGAGGCCGGCGACTGGCCCGCGGGCTACCCCCTGGCCGAGCGGACGGCATACGACCTCGGCGAGATCCGGCACTGGCTCGAGGTGTTCATCCGGCGCTTCTTCGCCAACCAGTTCAAGCGCTCCGCCCTGCCGAACGGGCCCAAGGTCGTCGCGGGTGGCTCGCTCTCGCCCCGTGGCGACTGGCGTATGCCGTCCGACGCCACGCCCGTGACGTGGCTGAGCGAGCTCGACGCCAACGTCCCCGAGGCCTGAGCCGCACCACTGCGACACACGGGGCGGGCCGGGAACCGGCCCGCCCGTGGGTGCAGACGCTCGGCTGGACACCACGACCTCGAGGGCGCCGGTGCCCGCGGCCCGGGCGAACGTGTCGTGCGCGTGCAGCGAGGCGGGGCCGCCGTGAACGCCGACGTTGGTGACCCGGCCGCCGGGCCGGCCCAGGGCGGCGCCCACCACCGCCTACGACGTCACCGGGGGAGACCCGGCCGTTCAGCACACCGACCTAGTAGCCCCTGGGACCGATGTCGGCGAGCACGAGTACTTCCTCGTCAGCGACTCGGCAAGCGCGCCGGCTTCCACATCGAGGACGACGACGCCGACCAGCTGCGGACGCTCGAGGGCGGGCGGCCCCGGGCCACCCGAGATTCAGGCGGCGCCGACCTCCGTCAGGGCCGAGCGCAGGAGCTCGACGAGGGCGTCGAGCTGCAGCGTGTCGCCGGAGGTGATGTCCTCGTCGCTGCCGTCGAGGGCCCGTGCGGCGAGCCCCTGCTTGGCGTCGATGAGCTCGGCGATCTTCGAGTCGATCGTGCCCGACGCGAGGATCCGCCAGGCGGTGACCGGCTCGTCCTGGCCGATGCGGTGCACGCGGTCGATGGCCTGCTGCTGCTCGGCGGCCGTCCACGACAGCTCGGCGAGCACGACGTTGGACGCCGCGTGCAGGTTGAGACCGACGCCGGCCGCCGTCAGGGAGCAGACGGCGACGGCGACCTCGGGGTCCTTCTGGAACGCGTCGATGGCCTCCTGGCGCTGCTTCGAGGTCTGCTCGCCGCGCACCGAGACGGTCCGCAGGCCGGCGGAGGCGAGCACGCTCTCGGCCGCGTCCATGACGTCGATGTGCTTGGCGAAGAAGACGACCTTGCCCACCGAGTGCGACAGCTGCGCGGCGTAGTCGGCAGCGAGCGTCGCCTTGGCCTGGCCGATCCGGCGCACGAGCGAGAAGACGTTGTCGCTGCCCTTGTCGGGCGAGGCCGACCGCAGCTCGGCGGCCGCGACCCGGCGCATGAGCCCGGTGTCGGGCTCGCCGTCCTCCTCGTGGCCCTCCCCCTGGCCGAGCAGGGCCCGGTAGCGCTCCGCCAGGCGGCGCCCGAGCGCCCGCTCCGCCTCGCGGATCGAGCGGCCCAGGTCGTCGTCGAGCTCGACGGTGATGTCGGCGATCCGCTTGTCCGGCAGGTCCTTGGCGACGTCGACCTTGCGGCGGCGCACCATGCCCATGTCGATGACGGCGCGCCGGGCCTCCGGGTAGAAGCCGCGGTCGGCCGGGGTGTAGCCCGTCTCGTCGAGGCGGCGCACGATCTCGGCCGTCGGCTTGCCGTTCCTGATCCAGCCGAGGAACCGCCAGATCGCGTCGAAGTCCTTGACGTCGTTGATCAGCGGCGTGCCGGTGAGGGCGATGAGCAGCGGGTTGCCGCCCGGGGTGGTCTCACGCAGGCGGTCGGCCAGGGCCAGCACCTGCTGCGAGCGCTGCGAGGTGAGGTTCTTGATGAAGTGCGCCTCGTCGACGACCATCGAGCGGAAGCCGAAGCTCGAGAGCCAGCCGAAGTGCCGGTCGAGGATCTCGTAGTTGACGACGAAGACGTCGGCGAAGGCGTCGACGTCGTTGCCGTCGCCGTGGATGACCGTGACCCGGCGCTGCGGGGTCCAGCGCTCCACCTCGCGGGCCCAGTTGATCTTCACGACGTTGGGCACCACGGCCAGCATCGGGTAGGCGCCCGCGATCGAGGCGGCCATGACCGACTGCGCCGTCTTGCCGAGGCCGGGCTCGTCGGCGAGCAGGAAGCTGCGGTGGCCCTCCTGCACGCTCTGCAGGAACCGGGACTGGTGGACCATCAGCTGCGACCCGGGCGGCGAGAACCGGTCGATCTGCGGCTTGGGCGGCAGCTCCATCGAGGCCGACTCGCCACCGGCGCCCTGCTCGAAGGCCCGGTACAGGGGGCTCAGCAGGTCCCACCCGGCCAGGCGGCCCGGGAGGTAGTCGTCGTGGGCGCGCGTGAGGTCCGGGGTGAGGAACGGGTTGGCCAGCGCCCGGGAGGGCACCGACTGCGGCATGACCTGTCGGGCGGCGATCTGCGGGGGCACCACGGGCCGAGGCGGCTCCGGCGCCGAGATGACGAGGTCCTCCTCGGCGAGCTCGGCGCCCGACTCGAGAAGCCAGTCCCGGCGCATCTGCTGCGCAGCGGGCCCGGGCTTGGCGTTCGCGTCCAGGAGCGTGAGCAGGCTCGTGTCGCGCGCGGCGATCTGGGCCAGGATCGTGGCGATGCCGTCGAGGCGCTTGAGCAGGTCGGCACGCGTGGCCGAGGGCAGCGAGGCGTCCTCGCGCACCCGGGCGCGCTCGGACCGCATGAGCAGGGCGACGACGAGGAACTTGGTGCGGTTCGTCGGGCTGGCCTTGCCCTTGCTCGAGACGCGGGCCTCCACCTCGCGGACCCGGCGCGCGAGCACCGGGATGAGGGGTGCGGGGTCGTCCTTTCGCGGGCTCGCCTGGCGCTGGCGGGAGCCCCTTCCCTGCTTCTGGTCCTGCTTCTGGTCGTGCCTCTGGTCCAGGCCGTCGCTCGGACGGCGGCGGACGCGCGTTGCCATGTTCCTCCTGATGACGCGGCGGACGCGAGCCGCCAGTCCCCGGATGACCCTGTGACGCCGGGATCCAGCGGGCCGGATGGCCCCGGTGTCCCGGATGTCGCGGTGTCGACGGCGGGCTCGGCTCGAGTCCCGGTGGACGCGCCATCGCGCGCCCCGTGTCCCGATCGCCGGACCGGCGGGAGCGCCTCGGAAGGGCGGTGGGACACCACGACTCTACAGCCCGTTCATCGCAGATCGTGCCGTATGCGGTCCCGCGGGCCGTCGCGACCGACCGCGAGGAGGCGCTCAGCCGAGGTTCACCCCGACGAGCGCGCCGATGGCATACGTGACGCCCATCGCGAGCAGGCCACCCGCGACGTTGCGCAGGATCGCCCGCTGCACGGGGCTGCGCCCGAGGCGGGCGCTGATCCAGCCGGTCA
This sequence comes from Terrabacter terrae, assembly GCF_039529575.1. Classification (NCBI taxonomy): domain Bacteria; kingdom Bacillati; phylum Actinomycetota; class Actinomycetes; order Micrococcales; family Intrasporangiaceae; genus Terrabacter; species Terrabacter terrae. The sequence goes on along the minus strand of NZ_BAAANB010000020.1, from coordinate 162,731 downwards.
GTGCGAGCGCCGCGGCGACACTGACCACCGTGACGTGGATCCGGATCGAGGCGGGGCTGAAGGTGATCGTCAGCAGCGGCAGGATCGCGCCGACGACGAAGGCGACCATCGAGGCACCGGCGGCGTGCCAGGGGTTGGTCAGGTCGTCGGGGTCGATGCCGAGCTCGGCATCGGCGTGCGCGGCCAGGGCGTCGTGCGCGGTGAGCTCACGAGCCACCTCGGCGGCGAGCTCACGCCGCATGCCCTTGGCCTCGTAGAGCTGGGTCAGCTCCTCGAGCTCGCCCTCGGGGTCCTGGTGCAGCTCCTGGCGCTCCAGCGTGATCAGGGCGCGCTCGGAGTCGCGCTGGGTGCTCACGGAGACGTACTCGCCGGCCGCCATCGACATCGCGCCGGCGGACAGGGCGGCGATGCCGGCCAGCACGATGGCGCCCCTGTCGCTCGTCGCGCTCGCGAAGCCCACGACGACGCCCGCAGTCGAGACGATGCCGTCGTTGGCGCCGAGCACACCGGCCCGCAGCCAGTTGAGGCGGCTGCCGACGCCCGCGCCATGCGGCTCGTGGCGGTCGTGGGTCGTGTCCTGCGGCGTGGGGTCGCCGGACGCGCGGACCTCGGACATTGGCGGTGCTCCGATCGACGGGGTGGGGACGCCTCGATGGTGGCACCCGGGCGGTGGGGGTGTCACGGCAGGTGAGCCTCACCTCGCTCCGGGACGCGCGGGGAAAACCGCGGTGTCCACCTGTGCGCAGCGGCCGGCATACGCGAGGATCGTCACATGTCGGACGTTCGGGGCGTACGCGGGGTGGAGAGGGACGACCTCCTCCGGTGGATGGTCGCGGCCTCGCCCGACGGCCTCTGGGTCTTCGACGAGGAGGGCCGGACGGTCTTCGCGAACGAGCGCATGGCGCAGCTGCTCGGGCGCGACCCCGGCGACATGGTGGGCTTCTCGGTGTTCGAGGCCGTCGACGACGTCGGCAAGGTGCAGTTCCGCGCGCACCTGCGCGAGCTCGCGACGCGGGGGGAGCCGGGCGACAACCTCGAGTGCAGCCTCCTGGACGCGCAGGGCAACCGGTTCTGGGCCCTCGTCTCCCACACGCCTCTCGTCGACGACGCCGGCGTCACCCGTGGCTGGATGCACCGCGTCAGCGAGCACAGCGCCCAGCGCAGGCTGCTCGACCAGCTCGCCGAGGCGCAGGCCATCGCCCGGGTCGGCAGCTGGGAGTGGGACGTCGTCGAGGACCGGGTGTCCTGGTCCGAGGAGCTCTCCCGGATCTACGGCCTGGCCGCGGAGGAGGCGATGCCGTCGGTCGAGACGTTCATCGGCCGCATCCACCCGGACGACCGCGGACAGGTGAGGCAGGTCATCCGCGCGGCGCTCGAGTCGGAGGACTCCTTCGAGTTCGAGGCGCGGCTCGTGCGTGCGGACGGTGAGACCAGGTGGATCCGCGGTCGCGGCCGTGTCACGCGCGACGCGGACGGGCGCCCGCTGCGCATGGGTGGCACGACGCAGGACATCACCGAGCGCAAGGACGCCGAGGTCGCGCTGGCGATGGTGACCGCGATGGCGACCACCGCCAACGAGTCCGCGACGCTCGCCGAGGCCCTGCCAGTGGTGCTCGAGGAGATCGCCCGGCACACCACCTGGCGACCGGTGCTGGCCTGCCAGGCGGACGCGGACGGCCGGCTGCGGGAGCCGATGCTGCCTCCGGCCGCGGTCGAGGCGAGCCCGCTGCCGGTCGAGGCCGGCATGGACGTCGCGACTCGGGCCGCCACGGGCCGGTCGGTCGTGGTCGAGCCCTCGCCCGACGGTTCGACGATCCTCGCAGTCCCCGTGGTCGACCACGACGCCGTCGCGTGCGTCGTCGTCCTCGACATGCGGTCGTCCGCCCCGCCGGCCGAGTCGGACGTGGCCGCCATCGAGCAGATCACGGCGATCTTCGGCAGCGTCGCGGACCGCGAGCGCACCGCCGAGCACCTCGCCCAGGCGCGTGACGCGGCGATGGGGGCCTCCCGGGCGAAGTCGCAGTTCCTCGCCACCATGAGCCACGAGATCCGCACCCCGCTGAACGGCGTCATCGGCCTGGCCGAGCTGCTCGGCCGCACCGAGCTGACGCCCCACCAGCGCCGCCTGTCCGACGGCATCGACCAGGCCGGGCGCGTGCTCCTCGCCCTGGTCAACGACATCCTCGACCTGTCCAAGATCGAGGCCGGACGGCTCGATCTCGAGTCCGTCGACTTCGACCCGACGGCGGTGCTCGAGGGCAGCGTGGCCCTGCTGGCCGAACGGGGCCGCGCCAAGTCGCTCGACCTGTCGGTGACCCACGGGCCCGACGTGCCCGCACTGGTCAGCGGCGACCCGGTGCGCTTCGGCCAGGTCGTCGCCAACCTCACGACCAACGCGGTGAAGTTCACCGACTCCGGCAGCGTCGTGGTGCACCTCGAGGTGCTGCGCACCGGGGAGCGCGGGCCCGAGCTGCGCGTCGAGGTCCGCGACACCGGCAGCGGCATCACCCCGGCGGTGCGCTCGCGCCTCTTCCAGTCCTTCTCCCAGGGGGACTCCTCGACGACGCGGCAGTACGGCGGCACCGGGCTGGGCCTGGCGATCAGCCGCCAGATCGTGACGGCCCTCGGCGGGCGGATCGGCGTCGAGAGCGAGCCGGGGGTGGGCAGCACCTTCTGGTTCACCGCCACCTTCGAGCCCGCCTCGGACCAGGCCCTGAGCCGCAGGACGACCTACGCTGCCTCGGTCTCGAGCCTGCGAGCCCTCGTCGTGGGGCCCAACGCCACCCACCGGCAGCGCATCGAGGAGCAGCTGGGCGCCTGGTCCGTCTCGGTCGCGTCCGCCTCGACCGGGGTGGAGGGGCTCGTCCAGCTCGACCGCGCCCACCGAGCGAGCCGGCCGCTCGACGTCGTCGTCCTCGACGACCCCGGCGTCGGCCAGGCCGGGCTGCAGGTCGCCCGGATGATCCGTTCCGACGGGCGCTTCGAGGGCGTACGCGTCGTGCTCGTCTGCGCGCAGCTGCCACCTCCCGACGCGGCCACCACCACCGACGCGGGGGTCGATGCCGTCCTCACCTCACCCGTCATGCCCTCGGCCCTCTTCGACGCGATGGCTGACGCCGCCGGCCGCCACCTCGCGGCCGGTGCGGCCGATCCGGCCGACTCCCCCGAGTCAGATGGCGCTGACGACTCGGGCGACCCCTCAGGGAGAGGCCGGTCCAGGGGCGGGTGGCAGGGCGGCCGAGTGCCGGCGCCGGTCCGCGCGGATGGGGACGTGCCACTCGGCACGGTGCTGGTCGTCGAGGACAACGAGGTCAACCAGCTCGTGGCACAGGGGGTCCTCGAGAGCCTCGGCTACGCGGTGCGCGTGGCCGCCAACGGTGTCGAGGGCGTCGCTGCCCACCGCGAGCACGGCGACAAGATCCTGGCGGTGCTGATGGACTGCCAGATGCCGCGCATGGACGGCTACGAGGCGACCCGGGTCATCCGCGCCCAGGAGGAGCCGGGTCAGCGGGTGCCCGTCATCGCGATGACGGCCTCCGCGATCGCCGGCGAGCGGGAGCGCTGCCTGCAGGCCGGGATGGACGACTTCCTGACCAAGCCCATCGACGTCGCGCTGCTCGCCTCCACGCTGCAGCGCTGGGCCGGGCCGGGGGCCATCGCGGGTCGCGGGCTCCTGCGGGACGGCGCTGGACCGTCGGCGGAGGCGCCGACGGGTGCCGCCGCGGTCGACGCAGGCCTGGGCTCGCCAGTGGCCGAGGTGGGTGATGGCGTGCTCGACCTGCGCCGGCTCGAGGAGCTGGGCGACCTCGAGCCGGGAGACCCGTCCCTGCTGCTGCGGTTCATCGACCGCTTCGGCAGCGGCGCCCGCCAGCGGCTCCACGAGCTGCGGGACGCGCACCGCGAGGGCGACGCCGAGGGCCAGGGCAGGGTGGCCCACGGGCTCAAGGGCTCGGCCGCCAACCTCGGCGCCTTCGCGCTGGCCGCGGTGAGCAAGCAGGTCGAGGACCTCGGCAGTGCGGGTCGCCTCGCCGACGCGTCGCTGCTCGACCGGGTCGCCGAGGAGGTCCACCGGGCCACGAGCGCCCTCGAGGCCTATGCCGCCGCGCTGCGGTCGTCGGACTGACCCGCCCCCCAGGGGGCCCGTGGGTGGAGCCGCTCAGGTGGTCCGAGTGCCGCCCGAGGCGCTGGTCCCGCCCTGGCCGGAGCCGGGCCCCGAGTCGTGGTCGAGGTCGCCGAAGGGGTCTGCCCCCTGGTCGTCCTGACCGAGCTGCTGCAGGCGCTGGAGCAGGTCCTGGGGAGTCAGCTGGTTGGGGTCGACGCCGTTGAGGCCGCCTGCGGGACCGCCGTTCTGCAGGTTCGGCAGCTGCTGGGGGAGCTGGCCCTGCTGGTTCTGCTGCCCGCCCTGGGGCCGGAAGCCGTGCCGGCCACCCGCCCCGCCGAAACCGCCTGCTCCCCGGAAGCCGGCGTTGTCGCCTCCGGAGCCCGCGGGCAGCGCGGCTGCAGCACCGATCGCGCCGGCGGAGGCGAGCACGATGGCCAGGCCCGCGGTGACGGCGGTCTTCCTACCGCTCCAGCGTCGGGCCCGGGAGGTGGGCTCAGCCGGGGGAGGCGTGGGTGGGGAAGCCGGCGAGGCGGCATACGCGTACGGGGAGGCGGGCGGCGGTACGGGGTGGTCCTGCGGCTGCGAGGCCCAGGCGGACGGCAGCAGCTGCGTGTCGCCGGTGTGCACGCCGCCGGGGGCGCCGGGGTCGAACTGCGGAAGCCCGGATCTCGGCCGCTCGGTCGGGCCCTCGGGCAGGGACTCGTTGCTCATGGCTGCAACCGTCGAACCGGCGCCTGTGCGGACGCTGTGGCGCAGCCGTCGACGCGCTGGGACTGTTCTGACCCGAATCGGCGAGCCCCACAGGAATCACACAGGGAGGTACTGGTCATGGCACAGGGCCTGGGGCTTCACTAAGGAGCATGAGCGAGAAGACCAAGCCGGCAACAGCGCGTCTCCAGCGGCTCGACGGCTCACCGGTGCGGGTGCTCGTCGTCGACGACGAGGCCAACCTCACCGAGTTGCTCGGGATGGCCCTGCGCTACGAGGGCTGGGAGGTGCGCGCGGCCGGCACCGGGATGGAGGCGGTCCGCGCCGCCCGCGAGTTCGACCCGGACGCAGTCGTGCTCGACATGATGCTGCCGGACTTCGACGGCCTCGAGGTGCTGCGACGGATGCGCGCCGACAACAGCAACGTGCCGGTGCTCTTCCTGACCGCCAAGGACGCCGTCGAGGACCGCGTCTCGGGGCTCACCGCCGGCGGCGACGACTACGTGACCAAGCCGTTCTCGCTCGAGGAGGTCGTCGCCCGGGTGCGCGCCCTGATGCGCCGCACCACGGTAGCCGTCTCGTCCTCGGACTCGATGCTCGTCGTCGGTGACCTCACGCTCGACGAGGACAGCCACGAGGTCATGCGCGGCGGCGAGGAGATCCGCCTGACCGCAACGGAGTTCGAGCTCCTGCGCTACCTCATGCGCAACCCGAAGCGGGTGCTCTCCAAGGCCCAGATCCTCGACCGGGTGTGGAACTACGACTTCGGCGGCCAGGCCAACGTCGTCGAGCTCTACATCTCCTACCTGCGCAAGAAGATCGACGCCGGCCGCGAGCCGATGATCCACACCATGCGAGGGGCGGGGTATGTCCTCAAGCCGGCCGTCTGAGAACGCCGAGCTGTCCGACTCCCGCACCGCAGCCGAACGGCCGCTCCCTGCCGACCTCCCCGACGCCGACGAGTCAGCCGGGCCCGACGTCTTCGCGCGTGGCGTCGGCTTCACCGATGCCAGCGACTCCGGCGACTCGGCCGGCAGGGACGAGGGTCTGACCCTGCAGGAGCAGTTGGCCCGCCTGCGCGAGCGCGTGAGGCCGTGGCCCGCGTGGACGCTGCGGGCCAAGCTCGTCGCCTCGATGCTCGCCCTCTTCACGGTGCTGAGCCTCGCCACCGGCGTCTCCACGATCGTGGCCCTCGACCGCTACCTCGTGGGCCAGGTCGACGACCAGCTGCGGCAGTCGCTCTCCCCGCCGCACCAGGAGGACGACGGCCGGTTCCGTCCGCCCAGCTCGGAGGGCCGCGGGCGCGGCCCCGGCAACGAGGGCCTGATCGCGATCATCGACCCCGTCGTGCAGGGCGAGGCGACGTCGATGGCCAACGAGACCACCACCCTGACGCCGACGCAGCTCGCCGAGCTGCAGAGCGCCGGCATCGGCTCGGACCCGAAGACGATCGACCTCGGCGGCACGATCGGCGAGTACCGCGTCATGTCCGGTCGGGCCCCGGTGCAGATCAACGGCGTCCCGACGATCGGCACGGTCGTGGTCGGCCTGCCCACCGGACCCCTCAACCACACGATCAACCGGATGGTGCTCGTGGCCATAGCCGCGGTCGTGGCCGGCATCATCCTCGTCGGCCTGCTCGGGACCTGGCTCGTGCGCCGCAACCTCGAGCCGCTGCGCCGGGTGGCGGCCACGGCGACCCGCGTCTCGCAGACGCCGCTGGCCTCCGGGTCGGTCGCCATCGCCGAGCGGGTGGACCCCGTCGACACGGACACGCGCACCGAGGTGGGCCAGGTCGGAGCGGCCTTCAACGAGATGCTCGACCACGTCGACGAGGCCCTGCGGGCCCGGCACCAGAGCGAGCAGCGGGTGCGCCAGTTCGTCGCCGACGCGTCCCACGAGCTGCGTACGCCGCTCGCCTCCATCCGCGGGTATGCCGAGCTGTCCCGCCGCGAGGCCGACGTCGTCCCGCCGACGGTGACCCATGCGATGGGCCGCATCGAGTCGGAGGCGGACCGGATGGGATCGCTCGTCGAGGACCTGCTCCTGCTCGCCCGCCTCGACGCCGGCCGGCCGCTCGAGGAGGAGCCGGTCGACGTGTCGATGCTCGTGATCAACGCCGTGAGCGACGCGCACGCGGCGTCGCCCGGTCACCACTGGGACCTCGACCTGCCTCCCGAGCCGGTCGAGGTGACGGGTGACGGCGCGCGGCTGCACCAGGTGGTGGCCAACCTGCTGGCCAACGCGCGTACGCACACCCCCGACGGCACCCGGGTGACCACCTCGGTGCGACCCGAGGGCGAGTGGGTGCGCGTGGCCGTCCACGACGACGGCCCCGGTGTGCCGGAGTCGTTGCAGCCCAACGTCTTCGAGCGGTTCGCCCGTGGGGACGACGCGCGCAACCGGGCGAAGGGGAGCACCGGGCTCGGCCTGTCGATCGTCGCCGCGGTCAGCAAGGCGCACGGCGGCCGCGTCGAGCTCGACAGCCGTCCGGGTGACACGACGTTCTCGCTCCTGCTGCCCGCCGCCTCCTGACCCGAGACCACGCCAGGGCGCACTTCCGGCCGTCATCGGGTCTGGTTCGCGACCGGAACTGCGCCATGGCGCAGGTGCAGCGGGGGCCCGGCGGGCTGGCGGGATCTACTCATTCCCGGACCAAAGTCACGTCATAGGAACGGCACAGTGCCGGACACCACGGTGGAGCCATGGACACGATGACCCTTCCCGCCGCGGGCACGGCGGCGGCCCCCGGCCCCGCGACCCCGCAGCAGCCCCCGGCCCGTCCGGGTCGTGCGCACCTCGCCAGGCGCCTGTGGCGCGGCGCCGAGGCCGATCCCTCGTGGGCCAGGCCGGCTCTGCTCGGCCTGCTCCTCGTGACGCTCGTGCTCTACACGTGGGACCTCACGGCGAGCGGCTACGCGAACTCCTTCTACTCGGCGGCGGTCCAGGCGGGCAGCCAGAGCTGGAAGGCGTTCTTCTTCGGCAGCTCGGACGCCGCGAGCTCGATCACCGTCGACAAGCCGCCGGCCTCCCTGTGGGTCATGGCGCTGTCGGTGCGGCTGCTCGGGCTGAGCTCCTTCGCGATCCTCATCCCGCAGGCCCTCATGGGGGTCGCGACCGTCGGCGTCGTCCACACCGCCGTCAAGCGCCACTTCGGCGCCGCCGCCGGCCTCATCGCGGGCGCCGTCGTCGCGCTGACCCCCGTCGCCGCCCTGATGTTCACCTTCAACAACCCGGATGCGCTCCTCACGCTGCTCATGGCGCTCGGCGCCTGGGCGACGATGAAGGCCATCGAGCAGGCCTCGCCGAAGTGGATGATGATCGTCGGCGTCTTCATCGGCCTGGGGTTCCTCACCAAGACGCTCCAGGTGCTGCTCGTCGTCCCGTTCTTCGGCCTCGCCTACCTCGTGGCGGCGCCGACGACCCTGCGCAAGCGGATCGTCCACTCGCTGCTGGCGGTCGGCACGATGGTGCTCTCCGCCGGCTGGTGGGTCGCGATCGTCGAGCTCGTCCCCGCGTCGGCGCGCCCGTACGTCGGCGGCAGCCAGACCAACTCGTTCCTCGAGCTCACCTTCGGCTACAACGGGTTGGGCCGCCTCAGCGGTGACGAGACGGGGTCTGTCGGTGGTGGCGCGGGACCGGGTGGCACAGGCGGCCAGTGGGGCTCGACCGGCTGGTTCCGGATGTTCTCGTCCAGCGTCGGAGACCAGGTCTCGTGGCTGATCCCGAGCGCCCTCGTCCTGCTCGCGGCCGGGCTGTGGTTGCGTGGTCGCCGGCCCCGCACCGACCTGCGCCGCGCGGCCTACCTCGTCTGGGGCGGCTGGCTCGTCGTGACGATGCTCGTCTTCTCGTTCATGGCCGGCATCTTCCACGAGTACTACACCGTCGCCCTGGCCCCGGCGATCGGCGCCGTCGTCGGGATGGGTGCCGTCGAGGCGTGGCAGCGCCGCTCGAGCGCCGTCGCGACGATCGCGCTCGCAGCGGCCACTGCGGCGGCTGCGACGTGGGGGTTCCTCCTGCTCTCTCGCACGACCGCCTACGGCGACTGGCTGCGCATCGCGGTGCTCGCGGTCGGCATGGCCGCGGCCGTGCTCATCCTCGCTGTCCACTGGCTGCACATGCGGGCCGTGCCGCTGGTGCTCGCCGGCGCGCTCGTCGCCGGTCTCGCCGGACCGGCCGCGTATGCCGTGTCGACCACCGCGCAGGGCCACAGCGGGTCCATCGTCACGGCCGGGCCGGCCGGCTCGAGCAGGGGACCGGGCGGGCGTGGCGGCTTCGGCGCGGGGGCGCCCCTCGGTGGCCAGGCTCCCCAGGGCCAGGTCGGCCAGCAGGCAGGTCCCCAGGGTGGCCTGCCTAATCAGCAGGGAGGTTTCCGGGGCGGTCCGCAGGGTGGCGCGCCTGGTGGAGGCGGCATGGGCGGCCTGCTCGACGCCTCGATGCCGAGCACCGCGGTCGTGGCGGCACTCTCGGCCGACGCGCAGAAGTACACGTGGGTCGCCGCGGCCGTCGGGTCGCAGACGGCAGCGGGCCTGCAGCTCGGCACGCAGCTGCCGGTCATGGCCGTCGGCGGCTTCAACGGCTCGGACCCGAGCCCCACCCTGGCGCAGTTCCAGCGGTATGTGGCGAACGGGCAGATCCACTACTTCGCCGGCGGCGGAAGGGGATTCGGCAACCAGAACGGTGGCAGCAGCTCGTCCTCGGAGATCAGCGCGTGGGTGGAGGCGAACTTCACCTCGGTGACGATCGGCGGCTCCACGTTCTACGACCTGACCCAGCCCCTCCAGTGACGACGATGTCGACCACCACCCGCCCGGCGCCCACGTCGGCGCGAAGGGCACTGTCGCACCAAGTGATCCGCTTCGCCGGCGTGGGACTGCTGTCCACCGCCCTGCACCTCGGCCTCTTCGCGGCCCTGGTGCGGGGCGGTGCCCCGTCGCAGCTGGCCAACGGGGTGGCTCTCGTCGTCGCGACGGTCTTCAACACGGCCCTCAACCGGGCGTGGACGTTCGGCGTCTCGGGGAGGCACAACCTCGTGGCCCAGCACGGCCAGGCGCTCGTCATCTTCGCCATCACCTATGCGGCCACGACCCTCGCGCTCGCCGTGCTCGGCGCGCTCGAGCCTGCGGCGGGGACGCTCGTGCAGACCGTCGTCGTGGCCGTCGCCAACGTGCTGTCGACGGCGGTGCGGTTCGTGGCGATGCGCCGGTGGATCTTCCGACCGTCAGTCGCGGTCGAGGGGAGCGGCGCAGGCTTCCCACCAGGGGTCCTGGTGGGCGGCGACGACCTCGTCGACGTCGTTGCCGCTCAGCTCGATCCGGGCGCCGACCTTGGGCGCGACCATGCGGACACCTCGAGCGGCGGCGGTGCGGCGGGCCCAGCGGATCGGCTCGCTCCACCAGTGGGTCGCGAGGTTGAACGTCGCCCAGTGGATCGGCAGCAGCACTGAGTCCGTGCCACCACGGTTCACCTCGAGGTGGGCGTCGACGGCCTGCTGCGGGTCGAGGTGGATGTCGGGCCAGTGCACGCTGTAGGCGCCGATCGGGATCAGGGTGAGGTCGAACGGGCCGAGGTCTGTGCCGATGTCGGTGTAGCGATGGGTCGGCCCGGAGTCCCCGCCGAAGAAGGCCGAGTGGTGAGGGCCGTGGAAGGCCCAGGCGGCCCAGAGGCTCTGGTTGCGCACGAATCCGCGGCCGGAGAAGTGGCGGGCCTCGCTGCAGGTCAGGCGGATCCCCGCGACCTCGGTCTCCTCGCGCCAGTCGAGGCAGGTGATGCGGCCGGCCGGCACTCCCCAGGCGCGCAGGTGCTCGTCGACGCCGAGCGGCACGACGTAGTGCGGCCGGTGCGACCGCTCGAGCTGTCGGATCGACGGCTCGTCGAGGTGGTCGTAGTGGTCGTGGCTGATCACGACGGCGTCGAGCCGGGGGATCTCGGCGATGCGACCCGGCACGGGGTGCAGGCGCTTGGGCCCGGCGAGCACCGACGGCGAGGCGCGGTTGCCGAAGACGGGGTCGAGCAGGAACCGCCTGCCGTCCAGCTCGAGGACGCTCGTGGCATGGCCGTACCACGTGACGGCCAGGTCGGCGGGCTCGTGCGGGTGCCGCGGCGTCACGACCGGCACCGCGCCGCGGGGACGCCCGCGCCCGAACTCGCGCAGCATCGTCATGGCCATGTTGCCCGGACCCTCGGCCTCCGACGTCGCCACGACGTGGGTGGGCTCGTGCGAGCGGAACTCCCCGTCGCGGTAGTTCGGCGACGTGGTGACGCGCGAGCGCACCATCGAGGGACTGGCGCCCATCCGGCGCAGGATCGGGAGCTGCACGGGCTTCTCCTGTTGTCGGCGGTCGCACGGATGTCGGTGGGCGTCCGTGGGTTCGGGTGTCCGGAGTCGGGACGTCCGGGTCGGAGGCCGCGACGAAGCGGCCCTCCCATCTTCGCTCAGTCGCGGTCCTCGGGTGCCGCGCACTCCTCCCACCACGGATCGGCGTGCGCCGCCGCGACCGCGTGGGCATCTCCCGATGTGAGGTCGACGCGCTCGCCGACGCGAGGGAAGGCCACGGGGACCCGGGCCTCGGCCGCGGCACGGCGCACCCGGCGTACGGGCTCGGCCCACCAGTGCATCGAGAGGTTGAACGTCGCCCAGTGCACGGGCACGAGGAGGGAGTCCTTGGCGGCCGTCGCGACCGTACGGGTGGTCTCCGTGCGCTCGCCCTCCTCGTACGTGCCGCCCGGGGTGTCGATGCGCTGGTCGCCCTCGATGAAGTCGTCGGCCACGCCTGCCTCGTCCTCGGTGAGCGCATACATCTCGTCGCCGATGCGGTTGACGTCGCGGTGGGCGGCGACGGCCTGCTCGGGATCCATGTGGATGTCGGGCCAGAAGGGGTCGTAGGCCCCGACGGGCATGAGCGTCAGGTCGAAGGGGCCGAGGTCGGCCCCGATGGAAGCGAAGCGCTTGGAGGTGCCGGAGTCCCCGGGGAAGTAGGCGCTGTGGCGCGGGCCGCGGAATGCCCAGCCGGCCCAGAGGGTCTGGCTGTCGACGAGTCCGCGACCGGAGTTGTGGCGCGCCTCGGTGCAGGTGATGCGGATGCCGGCCACCTCGGTCTCGCCGCGCCAGTCGAGCGCCGTGATGCGCTGTTCCGGGACGCCCCAGGCGAGCAGGTGGGCGTTGACTCCCAGCGGCACGACGTAGTGCGGCCGGTGGGTCTCCTCGAGCCGCACGATGGAGGGGTGGTCGAGGTGGTCGTAGTGGTCGTGGCTGATGAGGACGGCGTCGATGCTGGGGATCGCGGCGAGGGAGCCCGGGACGGGGTGCATGCGCCGTGGCCCGACGTGGCGGATGGGCGAGACGCGCTCGCTGAACACCGGATCGAGGAGGAAGCGGGCCCCGTCGACCTCCAGGAGGCTCGTCGCGTGTCCGTACCACGTCACCGCCAGCTCTCCGGGCGCCGCCGGAGGCGTCGCCGCCACGACGGGCACCGTGCCGACCGGGGCACCGCGGTCCCCGACGCGGATGGCGCAGAGGAGGGCGCTCGTCTGCGCGCGGAGCCGGGGGCGAAGCGAGGGCTCCTCGCCCTCGAAGCGGCGGTGGGTGAAGTTCGGGGAGTCCTTGACGAGGGGGAGGATCGCGGCGGGGGAGGCCCCCATCCGGTTCATGACGCGGATGAACTGCCGCGAGCGGGTGCGGGAGGAGACCTTCTCTATGACGGAGGAGACCGTCCGCACGCCGGCGCGGTCAGAGGTTCCGAAGCTGCGCATCGGGCACCTTTCGGTTCGAGGGGTGAGAGGAACGTACCCGCTGCCGGTCGATCGGGCAGCCGCCAAGTTGGCGTCGTAATGGTGTTGACGTGATGTCGTTGTGGTGTCACAATGATGCACATGGACATCACGGAGTACATCGACGCACTGCGTCGGGACCTCGCCCAAGCGGCCCGGGCGATGGGACCGGAGACCGAGCAGGCCGCTGAACGCATCGGCTTCGCCCTCGACTCCTCTGCTCGTCTGGCCCTGATGGATGCGCTGTCCCACGCTGCGGCCGAGATCACCAACGAGCTCGAGGGCACCTCTGTCGAGGTGAGGCTGCAGGGCCGCGAGCCCGTCTTCGTCGTCGTCGGGGCCGGGCCGGCCGCCCTCACCAACGACACCCAGGCCCTCCGCGCCGATGACACCACGGTGATGTCACCGGACGAGGAGGGCGCCGAGACCTCCCGCATCACCCTTCGCCTTCCCGAGGCCCTGAAGGGACGGGCCGAGGAGCTGGCCGCCGCGAGGGGGCAGTCGCTCAACACGTGGATCGTCGGCGCGGTGCGTGCCGCGACCCAGACCGGACCGGGTGTCCCACCGATGCCCGGCTTCCCCCCGGTGCCGCCCGGTCCGGGCTTCGGCCCCGGGGCCCCGGGCCGCAACCGCTCCTCCAACAAGCGCGTGCAGGGCTGGGTCCGCTGACCCGCCCGACTGACCTGACCGACTTGGCTGACCGAACCCCCAGACCACCTCCGACGAAGGAGAGTTCCCATGAGCACCACCCTCGAGTCCCGTTTCGACACGACGGGTCCCGTCAACCTCAAGATCGAGCTGCTCGTCGGCGACGTCACGCTGACGGCCGGTGAGACGACGACCACCACGGTGCGCCTGCACCCCCACGGCAAGAACGGTGCCGAGCTCGCCGACAAGTTCACCGTCGAGGCCCGCGGCGACGACGTCGTGGTCCTGGCGCCGAAGATCCGCGACAGCTTCCTCGGCATCGGGACCAAGGGCTCGGTCGACGTCGAGGTGGAGCTGCCCGCCGGCAGCACGCTCGACGCCAGGACCGGGTCCGGCGACATGACCGCGGCCGGTCTGCTCGGCGACGTCCGCGCCACGACGGGCGCCGGTGACCTCGACTTCCACGAGGTCGGCAGCGCCCAGCTGAAGTCGGGGTCCGGCGACATCACCCTGCGCTCCGCTCGCGGTGAGGTCGCCGCCAAGACGGGCTCGGGAGACATCTCGGTCGGCTCGGCCGGCGGCCGGCTCGACCTCGCCTCCGGCAGCGGCGACATCGAGCTGCGACGCTCCGACGCGGCCGTCAAGGCCAGGACCGGCTCCGGCGACCTCCACATCGGTGCCTCGACCGGCGACCTCGAGCTGGTGACCGGCACGGGCGACGTCGAGCTGGGCGGCGTGCACGGCGGCGAGGTCCGCACCAAGACCGGCACCGGCGACGTCACCATCGCCGTCGCGGCCGGCGTCGCGGCCTACCTCGACCTCAACACCGTCACCGGCGACGTCGACATCGACCTCGAGCAGGCCTCCGGGCCGGGCGACGCCGAGGCGCAGGCCATGCTGGTGGTCCACTCCGGCAGCGGCGACATCCACGTCAAGCGGGCGCAGGTGAGCCTCGTATGAGCACGGGAACCTTCAGCCTCACCTCCCAGGAGGCCCTCGCCCGAGACCTCATCGGCGAGCGCGTCGCGGCCCGGCACCACGCGCCGAGGGCGCAGGGCGGCTCCCGTCGGCACACCCGCGCCGCGCTGCTCCTGCGACGTCTCGCCGACCGGCTCGACTCCTCGGCCCAGCCAACGGGGCCGGCAACGCAGCCGGAGCCGCACCCGGTGCCGGCCCCGCACGCCGGCAGTCCCCGTCCCTGGTCCGCCGCCCCTCGCCGCGCCGCTCACCGGCACAGCTGAGCGCGACCGTCCGCCAGCACCACGGAGCCCGTCGATGCCCGACATCGGCGGGCTCCGTCGCGTCGCCGTGGCACCATCGGGCCATGTACGTGCCCCGTCCCAACACCATGGCCGCCGCCGCCGTCGCGGCCTTCCTCGCGCAGAGCGCTGCCGGACACCTGGTCACGGTGGCTCCGGACGGCGCACCCGACTCCACGCTGCTGCCGGTCCTCATCGACGGCGACCGGGTCCTCGGCCACCTCGCTCGCGCCAACGAGCACTGGCGACGCATCGGCGCCGGCTCGCCGGGCCTCGTCGTCGTCACGGGTGCGGACGCGTACGTCTCGCCGTCCTGGTATGCGAGCAAGGCCGAGCACGGGCGCGTCGTGCCCACGTGGAACTACACCGAGGTGCACCTTCGCGGTCCCGTCACCGTGCACGACGACCCCGACTGGGTGCTCGACGTCGTCACCCGGCTCACCGAGCGGCACGAGACCGGGCGCGAGCACCCGTGGGCGGTCGGCGACGCTCCCGAGGCCTACCTGCGCGGACAGCTGCGTGCCATCGTCGGGGTGGAGGTGCAGGTCCGGTCGGTCGAGGGCAAGGCGAAGCTGAGCCAGAACCGCTCGGACGCCGACCGGCTCGGTGTCGTCGCAGGGCTGCGGGCCGAGGAGGGCACCGTTGCCCATGCCGTGGCGGACGACATGGAGCGGGTTCTACGGGACCTCAGCGACTGACGGCGTGGTCAGGGTCGGGGCACAGGGGCGCCACAGACGGCGGCGAAACTGTGACGACATGGACACGACACCTCGCCCCGGGCCCCCGTCCCCCGAGACTGCTGGCCCGGTCTCCTCTCCGGCCTCCTCCTCCAACACCTCAGCCGTCCGGGCGGCGTTGCGTCGTGGCCTCGGCGCTGCGGGGGCAGCCGTCGCGGTGGCCTTCGTCGGCACGGCGGCTCTCGGAGCCGGGCAGGCCCACGCCGCCGGCGTCGTCGGCGGCCTGACGCCGGTCCCAGCCTCGAGCCGGCCGGCGCCGCACCCACACCGTCACCACGCGTCGCACCCGGCCAACCTTCCGGCGGCCACGTCGGCGGCATACCGCTACTCGTTCCGCGACGGGCAGCTCATCCGGCTCTGAGGGGCTCCCGGCAGGCCCGTCAGCCGGGTCGCGTAGGTCGGGCCGGCCAACCGGGCCTCAGCCGGACTGCTCCAGCCAGGCGTGCACGAGCGGCACCACCGACGCCCCCTCGCCACTCGCGGCTGCCACCCGCTTCATCGACCCGGCCCGGAGGTCACCGACGGCGAAGATCCCGGGGACCGTCGTCTCGAGGCTCTCGGGCGGCAGGTCGCCGCGCCACCGCTCCGGCGGCACGTCGCGGCCCGTCAGGACGAAGCCGCGGGCGTCGCGGGCGACCTCCGCCGGGAGCCAGTCGCAGTGCGGGTCCGCGCCGATCAGCACGAACAAGCCCCGGCAGGGGCGTCGCTCCTCGCCGCCGTCCCTGAGGTCGCGCACGACCACCCAGCCGAGGCGGCCGTCCTCGCCGGGGCCGCCCTCGACCACCTCCGTGCAGCCCTGCACCGAGATGCGGGGGTTGTGGCTGATCTCGGCGACGAGGTAGTTCGACATCGTCTCCGTGAGCGTCTCCCGGCGCACGAGGATCGTCACCGTCCGGGCGAAGCGGGCCAGGTGGATCGCGGCCTGCCCGGCCGAGTTGCCGCCGCCGACCACGACGACGTCCGAGCCCTCCATCTCGCGAGCGGCCGTCATCGCGCTGCCGTAGTGGACGCCGAGGCCGACGAGCGCCTCGGTGCCGGGGGCGCCGAGGCGGCGGTACTTCACTCCGGCGGCGACGACGACCGCGCGGGCGCGCACCTCGCCGCCGTCGGTGCGCAGAACGTGCGGCGAGAAGGCGCCGTCGGCGCCGACGGTTCCGGGGACGAGTGAGGTGACCGGCCAGCCGGTGAAGAACTTCGTGCCGAAGCGGACGGCCTGGTTGCGCGCCCGCTGGGCCAGCCGCATACCGGAGATCCCCCGCGGGAAGCCGAGGTAGTTGCGGATCATCGAGGAGGTGCCGGCCTGGCCGCCGATCGCCTCGGACTCGAGCACGACGGTCGACAGGCCCTCCGAGGAGGCGTAGACGGCCGCGGCCAGCCCCGCCGGCCCGGCACCCACGACGGCGACGTCGACGACCTTGTCGACCACGACGTCTGCCGGGCGACCGTAGATGCGCGTGGCGACGTCCTGCACGGTGTGAGCCGGCGCGACGCGCTGGCCGAGGTCCATGACGAGCGGGTAGGCGACCTCGCCGGCATCGGCGTCACCGCGGTCGGCGACGTAGCGCTCGAGGACGTGCCGGCCCTTCTCGCTGTCGGGGGCGTACACGCGGTTGGGCATGCCCATCCGGTCGAGGTAGTCGCGGATGCCGAGCGTCAGGGCGTCCTCGACGGGGGAGATGATCGCGACCGCCACCACCTCGGGCTCGGCCACCGTCGAGCCCCAGTCCGAGAGCAGCTCGCACACCGCCGTGTGGAACTCCTCGTCGCGTGGGCCTCGAGGAGCGAGCAGGTAGGCGTCGTACTTGCCCTTCGCCATGCCACCGCGCAGCCGGTCGGCGTCCTCGCGGAAGGCCGACTCGTGCGCGGCGATGAGGCGCCGGGCGGTCGGGACGGTCGCGCGCCACCAGTGGAAGGCCTCGAGGACCTCCGCGTCGGGAAGACGCGACTCGGTGACGAACATCGCCACCGGTCCGCCCTCGGCGACGACGCCCTTGGCGGCCTGCTTCGCGTCCCGGGCCGAGGTCGCCGTGACGAGCTCGTAGTCACGGGCGTAGCGGGAGAACTCGTCGAGCAGCTGCTCGCAGCGGGTCTCGGAGACGAGGATGATCGCCGGCTTCACCCGGTCGATCCTAGGAGCGCGAGCCCTCCTGGCGTATGCCGTCCCGCGAGTTCACGACCTCCGGGCGTTCGCGCAGGGTGAGCCACAGGCGGTGGGCCGTGATCACGGCCAGCGCCCAGGCGAGGCCGATGAGCCAGCCGGCGATGACGTCGGTGAGCCAGTGGTGGCCGAGGAAGACGCGCGACAGCCCCATCGAGAGCACGAAGAGCGTGCCGATCGTGACGGCGAGGGTGCGCTGCCACGCGGCGGTCGTCTCGATGAGGACGAGGTAGACGACGACCGCCGTCAGGACCGTGGCGTTGAGCGTGTGGCCGCTGGGGAAGGACGGCGAGGTCTCGAGCGGCGGCACCGCGAGTGAGGCCGGCGGCCGCGCCCGGTCGACGAAGTCCTTGCCGCCGATCGTCATGGCGAGCGACCCCGCTGCCGCGATGAGGGTCAGGACGAAAGGGGTCCACCGGCGACGGCGCCAAGTGATGATCGCCACCGTGACGAGCGCCAGGATCGGCATGCCCACGGGACCGCCCACGTCGGTGAACGCGGTGACCGCGGAGTCGAGCCCGGGGGAGCGCAGGGAGACCGCGGTGTCGAGCACGGGCTGGTCCACGACCGTGATCCCGTCGCGTCCGACGACGGCCTCGTAGACGGTCTCGACGCCCTCGACGAGGCCGACCATGACGCCCATCGCGATCACGGCGAAGAGCACGAAGGCGAGGTGGGCCGCGGACCACGACACAACGCGGTGTGCCGCCGGCGAGGAGGCCCGGCCCAGCGCGGCGAAGAGGCCGACGAGCCACTGGCCGAACCGGGTGTGCCAGGCGGTGAGGTCGCGGGCTCCGATGGTGTCGTCGGGCGTCCGCGACTGGCTGGGTGGCGGCATGACCCATCCTTACCCGCGTGCTGCCGCGCAGCCGCGCACGTAGGCGGTTTGCCGGGGTACGTGCGACCGGAACGCGGGTGGACCAGCGCCGAGTTCGCTTGCAGCGCAATCGAACTGCGGTGCACAACCCATGCTGAGCGTGGTCGAACACCTGTACGATTAGGGTATGAGCCAGAGTGCGGAGCGGATCGAGCAGGACTGGGACCACGTCGCGTCCCTGGCCGCCGACGTGCACGACGCGCACGCCCGGCTCGTCGACTTCGCGGCCACCGTGCTGGCCGAGGGCTCGTGGCAGGCCGCAGGTCTGCGCTCGCCGGAGCACTGGCTGATGCTGCGCGCGGGCCTGTCCCGCGGGCAGGCCGCGGCGGTGCTGCTGGTGGCCCGGCGCGCCTCGGAGCTGCCGGCAACGGCAGCCGCGCTGCGCGAGGGCCGGATCAGCCTGGACCAGGCCGCGGTCGTGGCCCGGCACACCCCGGCCGAGTTCGACACCACCGTCGCGCAGTTCGCCCAGCACGCCACCGTGACCCAGCTGCAGCGGAGCGTGTCCCGCTACGACTTCACCCTGCCCGAGCCGACCGTGAACGCCGCCGGCGAGTTGATCCCCGAACCACCTGAGCAGCCCGAGCCCGAGACCACCGAGCCGGAGACCACCGAGCCGAAGTCCACCGAGCCGGCGCACCTGTCGATGGGTCACGACCCGGACGGCCGGTTCCGGCTGCGCTACGACGCACCCGCCGAGGTCGGCGCCCTCGTCGAGGCCGCGCTCACCGAGGCCAAGGACCATCTCTTCCACTCACTCGCAGCACCGGGGGAAGAGCCGGACCGGCAGGCCCTCAACGGCGACGTGCTCGACCCGAACCGGTGCCCCGCCGACGGCGGCAAGCCCCGCGTCACCTGGGCCGACGCCCTCGCCCT
>NZ_BAAANB010000020.1:139980-143547 GCF_039529575.1 Terrabacter terrae | reverse complement strand
GTGCTCGACCGCGACCGCGGCTGCCGCTTCCCCGGCTGCGGCACCACCCGACACCTCGAGGTCCACCACCTGGAGCACTGGCGCGACGGCGGCCCCACCGACCTGACCAACCTGCTCGGGCTGTGCCCGTTCCACCACGACGGGCACCACCGCGGAGAGTTCACCATCACCGGCGACCCCACCCAGCCCGATGGCCTGACCTTCGAGACCCGCACCGGCCTGCTCATCGGCCCACCACCACCACCGAGGCCACGGCCGTCCCAGCTCACACTCGTCACCGACACCAGAGCCGACACCGACGTCGCGACCGAAAGAGCCAGGCCACCGGCACGCCTCGGCCGGCACTACCCCGCCCCCACCGGCGGACCGCTGCACCTGCACCTCGTCGACTTCACGCCGACGTGACGCCTTGCCGGTTCGTGCTCGCGGATAAGGCGTTGAGCGGCAGAACCCCGGGCGCCTACCGTCCGTGGACATGACCTCCCAGCTCGTCGCGCTCTGCCACAAGGCCAGTGACCCCGAGGCTCTCGCACGCTTCTGGGCGGGTCTCCTCCATCGCGAGGTCGCGGACGACAGACGCACGGTCCTGCCGAACGACCGGGTGGAGTTCCCGATCCGCTTCCAGCGCAGCTCCGAGCCCCGGCGCCGGCCGAACCAGGTCCACCTGCACCTGACGAGCACCTCGCCGACCGACCAGGAGTCGACCGTGGCCCGCGCACTTGGGCTCGGTGGCGCGCACCTCGACGTCGGCCAGCGGCCCGAGGAGGGGCACATCGTCCTGGCCGATCCCGAGGGCGACGAGTTCTGCGTCATCGAGCCGGGCAACGCCTACCTGGCCGGCTGCGGGTTCCTCGCCGAGCTCGCCGGCGACGGCTCCCGCCAGGTCGGCTGCTTCTGGAGCGAGGCCCTCGGGTGGCCGCTCGTCTGGGACCAGGACGAGGAGACCGCGATCCAGTCCCCGCTGGGCGGCGCGAAGATCGCGTGGGGCGGTCCGCCCATCACGCCGAGGAGCGGGCTCAACCGGATGCACCTCGATCTGGCGCCCTCACCGGGCACGGACGGCGAGGCCGAGATGGAGCGGCTGCTCGCGCTCGGCGCCACCCGGCTCGGCGACAGCCAGTGCGATCGGGCCGCGGTCGCCATGGCCGACCCGGACGGCAACGAGTTCTGCCTGTTCGAGACCCGCTGAGCAGGGCCGATCGCGGAGCCGGCTCAGCCGCCGAAGTCCTGCGTCCAGTAGTAGCGGTACGGGCCGCCGAGGGCGTAGCCGACCCCGATGGCCTTGTAGTGGCAGTTGAGGATGTTGGCCCGGTGACCCGGGCTCTTCATCCACGCGTCCATGACGGCCTTGGCGCTGGTCTGGCCCGCCGCGATGTTCTCGCCGAGGTACCTTCCGGTGTAGCCCTGCGCGCGGATCCGCTGCACGAAGGTGCGGCCGTCGAGGCTCGTGTGCGAGAAGTAGCGACGCTTGGCCATGTCGGCCGAATGCGCCTGTGCGGCGCGAGCCAGCCGGGCGTCCGTGACGAGCGGCCGGCACCCGACCTTGGCCCGCTGGGCGTTGACGAGCTGCACCACCTGCTGCTGGACGGTGGGCGTCGCCGCTCCGGCGGCCGGCGAGGTGGCGACGATCGGCGTGAGGCCGAGCGTCGTCGCGGCAGCCAGCAGGAGCGCGACGCGGCCGCGCCTGGGGGTCGTGGTCAGGGTCATTTTTCCTCCGTGTGCGAGCGGCGTATGCCGTGTCGCAACGGTACGAGGACATCCCCGGCTATGCAGCCAAAACGGACAAACAGCGAGGGTGGCACCGGCACATCGTGGCGCGAGCCGCGGGTGTCGGCGTCTCTGGCTAGCGTGTCGCCATGAGCTTCGAGGTGCGCCCCGCCACCGCCGAGCGGTTCGCCGACGTCGCGACGATGTTGGCGCCGACGAACCCGGCGTCGACCGTCTGCTGGTGCCTCAGCCACCGGCTGTCCACCAAGGAGAGCCGCAGCCTCCTCGGCCAGGCCCGAGGAGAGTTCATGCGCCGGCTCTGCGAGCGCGACGTCGCCCCGGGTGTGCTCGCCTACGACGGTGACGAGGTCGTCGGCTGGGCGGCCGTCGCGCCCCGGGCCGAGCTGCCGTTCGAGCGCTCGCGCAAGATCCCGCACGTCGACGACCTGCCGGTGTGGTCGGCGTGGTGCCTTCGCGTGCGACCGGGGCATCGCCGCCAGGGCATCGCCCTCCCGCTGCTCGAGGGCGCCGTCCGCTATGCCGGCCAGATGGGCGCCCCTGCGGTGGAGGGCTATCCCGTCGACAACCACGGTGCCAGGGTCGACCTCACGATGGCCTATGTCGGCACCCGCGCCCTCTTCGAGCGCGCCGGCTTCACCAAGGTCGCCGACACCGACAGCATCTCCGGCGGTTTCCCGCGCGTGCTCATGCGCCGGGCGCTGGGCCCGGGTCTCGCCTCATGACCGTCGTCGGCGCCGACGGGCTCGCCCGGCCCTCGTGGGCCTCGGTCGACCCGCTCCTCATGCACTACTACGACACCGAGTGGGGCATGCCGATCCGCGACGAGCGCGGGCTCTACGAGCGGATCTGCCTCGAGGGCTTCCAGGCGGGACTGTCGTGGGCGACCATCCTGCGCAAGCGGCCCGCCTTCCGGGCGGCCTTCTCCGACTTCGAGCCCGACGTCGTCGCCACCTACACCGAGGCCGACGTCGAGCGGCTCCTCGGCGACGCCGGCATCATCCGGCACCGCGGCAAGATCCAGGCGACCATCACCAACGCGCGCGCCACGATCGCGCTGCGCGAGGACGGTGGCCTCGTCGACTTCGTCTGGTCCTTCCAGCCCGCCGCGACGCCGCGTCCCCTTGACCACTCCCAGGTCCCGACCGTCTCCGAGGAGAGCAAGGCGCTGTCGAAGGCCTTGCGCAGGAAGGGTTTCGCCTTCGTCGGGCCCACGACGATGTATGCCCTGATGGAGGCGGTCGGCATCGTCGACACCCACCTGCTCGGCAGCCACCGCCGCGGCAGCTCAGGCGTCTGGCCGGGCTGACCGGTCGCTCAGCCGAGCACGGCCCGGGCGGCGTTGTGGCCGGGGATCGCGCTCACCCCTCCGCCGCGGCGCGCTCCTGCGCCCGCGAGCAGCATGTTGCCGTATGCCGTCTCGACGCCCCAGGCGCCCACCTCCGAGTCGCGCTCGGCCCACGGCCACTGCAGCGAGCGGTGGAAGATGTTGCCGCCCGGCAGCCCGACCGACTCCTCGAGGTCGACGGGGCTCTTGACCTCGACGCACGGCCTGCCGTCGGCGTCGCGCGCGAGCACCGACTCGATCGGCTCGCCGAGCACCGAGTCCAGTGACCGAAGGGTCGCCTCGAGCGCCTGCTGGGTGGCCCGCTCGTTGTCTGCACGGAAGAGCCGCGCCGGCAGGTGCAGGCCGAAGAGCGTCAGGGTCTGCGCCTCGGTGGCCGCCAGCTCGGGCCCGAGGATCGAGCGGTCCGAGAGGGTGTGGCAGTAGATCTCGCACGGCGGCAAATCGGGGATGCGCCCGTCGCGCGCGGCGGCATACGTCTGCTCGAGCTGGCCGTA
>NZ_BAAANB010000020.1:132213-139913 GCF_039529575.1 Terrabacter terrae | reverse complement strand
GAGGCGGGTCAGGAGCATGTTGACCTTGAGCTGCGCGCCCTCGACGTCGGGCTCGGTCTCGACGGGCTCCGCCCCCGCCGCCGCGAGGAGCCGGTTCAGCACCGTGGGCGCGCACCCGGCGACGAGGGTGTCGCCGACGGCGCTGCCGCTGCCGGCCGTGCCGCCGGCCCAGTGGACCTCGCCGGTGGACGGGTCGACCGCTGTCACGTCGGCACCGGTGAGGATCGTCGCCCCGGCCGAGACAGCCGCTGCGGCAAGGGAGTCCGTGAGCGCGCCCATGCCGCCGACCGGCACGTCCCAGTCGCCGGTTCCGCCGCCGATGAGGTGGTAGAGGAAGCAGACGTTCTGGCGCAGGTCGCCCTCCCTGAGCGAGGCGAAGGTGCCGATGAGGGCGTCGGTGGCGATGATGCCGCGCAGCGTGTCGTCGCTCGTCACCGACTCGATGAGCTCGCCCAGGGGCCGCGTCGTCAAGGCGTCGAAGAGCTCCTCGTCTCCCGACAGGGCACCCACCTCCTCACGAGAGCGCAGCGGCTCGAGGACCGTCGGGAAGACCCGGCCTGCCACGGCGGTCATGCGGCCGTAGAAGTCGCTCCACCCGGCATACGCCTCGTCACCGCCGGTGAGCGCCCGGAAGGCCGCGCGGGTCGCCGCCTCGTCGGCGTTGTCCACGAGGAGGCCGCGGGCGGGGTCCGAGGGCACCGGCGTGTAGGAGGAGAAGCGGCGGCGGATCAGCCGCAGGTCGAGGTCGAGGTCGGTCACGACCTGCCGTGGCAGGAGCGACACGAGGTAGGAGTAGCGCGACAGCCGCGCGTCCACCCCGGCAAAGGCTCGGGCCGACACGGCCGCGCCGCCCACGTGGTCCAGCCGCTCGAGGACGAGCACCTTGCGGCCCGCGCGAGCGAGGTAGGCGGCGGCCGTCAGGCCGTTGTGACCCGCCCCGATGATGATGTCGTCGTAGCGCACGGGGCCACCCTAGGTGACCGCCCGGGAGCGCCACGGGTCAGCGCCGCGCCGCCTCCCGCTGCGCGGCGTCCTGTCGTGCCGACCAGAGCCGGTCGGCCGCGTCGATGCTCGCGCGGCTGCGCAGGTCGACCCCGGCGCGGGCGGCCGCGGCCCGGATCGCCGGGCTGTGGAGGTCGGGAGCGACGAAGCGCTCGGGCTCGATCGTGCGGTCGACCGCGGCATACCTGCTCGCGTCGCGAGCCAGCGAGTCGGCGGAGGCGACGGCCTTCGCCTCCGCTCCGGTCGGGGAGAGCGCTGCAGTGACGCCGAAGGCGGGCTTCGTCACGACGGCATACCCGTCGCGGTGGCCGGCGACGTTGGGGTGGTAGCTCTCGGTCGTCGGGTTGGAGAGCCCGTTGAGCCACTCGGTGCTGTCGCAGACGGCGTGGCCGCCGAACTTCGTGGTCGGGTTGACGAACGTGAACCCGGCGGTGGTCGCGGCCGTCGCCGTCCTCGAGTTGAGCAGGTCGGCCGTCGCGTTGAGCCGGGACTCCTCGGTGGGCGAGAACCAGGTCAGGGCGTTGCAGTCCTCGCCGTTGAAGATGCGGGGGTAGCCGACGACGACGACACGGGCGTTCGGCGCCTTGCCCCGGATCGAGGAGTAGAGCGTGGCGAGGCGGCCGGGCAGCGTGGTGGTGATGACGCCCTGCGCCTTGTCGATGGCGCCGTTGCAGTTGCCGGCCCAGCTCGGCTGGGCGCACGTCGTCAGCACGCTCGAGAAGCCGGCGTCGTTGCCGCCCACCGAGATCGTCACGTAGGCCGTCGAGGTCGACAGCGCGGACAGCTGGGTGTTCGTGACGTCGGCCACCGTCGCCCCGGAGCAGGCGCGGAAGGTCAGCGTGAGCCCGAGCGCCGACGCGTCGAGGGAGGGGTAGGCATACACGGAGCGTTGGCACGACGTCCCGTCGTTGAGGTAGCTGCGGGTGCCCGTGCCCGAGGAGTACGAGTCGCCGAGGGCGACATAGCTCGCACCGGCGGCGACCGCCGGTGAGCCGACGGCCAGCGCGGTGCTGAGGCCGGTCAGGACGGAGAGGCCTGCGCCGAGGGCGCGACCTCGTGACGAGGGAGAGCAGGTCTTCACGACATTCCTTGCGAGAGAGGGTGGCTGGGTCGTCGGACGGCATCCGCCGGCCCCTGGGATGCCTGCCTCACTCGTCCACTTCGGACGCTATGACCGAGATGTCCGGTCCGCGACTCGAAACCGGCGCGGCCTCCTACGCTGGTGCGGGTACGCCCAACAGGAGCGCCCCGAGGAGGCCGGCCGAGCCGGCGACAGGAGGATGACCGTGGGTTTCCCGGAGAACGTGCTGGCCAGGGGTGAGCGGGTCGAGCGGGACCTGCACCCGCACTGGCTCACCGTGGTCGTCCCGACGATCCTCGGACTCCTGCTGGCAGCCGCCTGCGTGGGGATCGCCGCCGCGACGCCCGACGACGCGACCGGCAACCGCATCCAGTGGATCGCCGTGGCCGTGCTGGTCGTCATCGCGGTCCCGGCCGTCGTCGTGCCCTACCTGCGTTGGCGCACGACCCACTACGTCGTGACGAGCCACCGGGTCATGGTCCGCCGCGGCGTCCTGACCAAGACCGGCAAGGACATCACCCTGTCGAAGATCACGGACGTGAGCTTCCAGCAGACGGTGCTCGACCGGCTGATCGGTTCGGGGTCGCTGCACATCGAGTCGGCCGGTGACAGCCCCGACGAGGACCTGTCGAACATCCCGCACAGCAACGACGTCCAGCAGCTGGTCAACCGGCTCATCGACGAGGACGACCTGCGCCGTCGCAGCCACGGCCGTGACCTGGGCGTCGGAGACGAAGTGGACCTGCTGCCTCCGGAGACGCCCGACCGGCCGGTGCTCGCCGAGGAGCGGCGCCGGCCCCGTCGGTCGCCTGACTGACGCGACCAGCGACTGCGAGGCCGGAACCCGCCGAGGCGCTCAGCAGGACCGGTCCAGTCGCCCGCCGGGTCCCGTTCCCGTGTGGCAAGGTCGGGGCATGACCTCCACTGTCGACGAAGCCGGTTCCACCGCGTCCTACCGAGCAGCCCGTGACCAGCTCCTCGCCCTGCGGGGCGACCACGCCCGCGCCGTCAGGGAGTTCGCGTGGCCCGACCTCGGGGACCGGTGGAACTGGGGCATCGACTGGTTCGACGCCGTGGCCCGAGGCAACGACCGCGCGTGCCTGACGATCGTCGAGCAGGACGAGTCCTCGCGCTCCTGGTCCTGGGACGAGATGGCGCGTCGCTCGGACCAGGTGGCGGCCCACCTGGCCGGTCTCGGAGTGCGCCGCGGCGACTCCGTGATCCTGATGCTCGGCAACCAGGTCGAGCTGTGGGAGGCGATGCTCGCCGTGATCAAGCTCGGCGCCGTCGTCATGCCGACGACCACTGCCGTCGGCCCCGGAGACCTCGTCGACCGGATGGAGCGCGGCGGTGCCCGCGCCGTCATCACGAATGCCGCCGAGGTGCACAAGTTCGAGGACGTGCCCGGCGACTACGTCCGCGTCGCCGTCGGTGGAGCCGACCCGGCAGGCACGGCGACGGACGGCTGGGAGGACCACGGCACGGCATACACCCTCGATGCCAAGCCCACCGAGCACCCGGGCACGGGACCCGACGACCGGATGCTGCTCTACTTCACGTCCGGCACGACGAGCCGGCCCAAGCTGGTCGAGCACACCCAGCGCTCCTACCCCGTCGGGCACCTCTCGACGATGTACTGGATCGGGCTGAAGCCCGGCGACATCCACCTCAACATCAGCAGCCCCGGCTGGGCCAAGCACGCGTGGTCGTCGTTCTTCGCGCCGTGGGCCGCGGAGGCGACGGCGTTCGTCTACAACTACAGCCGCTTCGACCCGGCTGCGCTGCTCCGGGTGCTGCACACGCACGAGGTCACCTCGATCTGCGCGCCGCCGACGGTGTGGCGCATGCTCATCAACAGCGACCTGTCCTCGGGCCCCGGCTCGCTCCGCGAGGTCATCGGTGCCGGCGAGCCGCTCAACCCGGAGGTCATCGCCCAGGTGCAGAAGGCCTGGGACCTGACCATCCGCGACGGCTACGGCCAGACCGAGATGACGGCCGCCGTCGGCAACACCCCCGGCTCGACCGTCAAGCCCGGCTGGATGGGGCGCCCGCTGCCCGGCTGCCCCGTCGTCGTCGTCGACCCTCTCACCAACGAGCGGGTCGAGCCCGACGGGGAGGGCGACCACCAGGGTGAGATCTGCCTCGACCTCTCGCAGCACCCGGTGCCGCTGATGACCGGCTACCAGGGTGACGAGCAGCGCAACGCCGATGCCATGGCCGGCGGTTTCTACCACACGGGCGACGTCGCGTCCGTGGACGCCGACGGCTACATCTCCTTCGTCGGGCGTACCGACGACGTCTTCAAGGCGAGCGACTACAAGATCAGCCCGTTCGAGGTCGAGTCGGTCCTCATCGAGCACCCGGCCGTCGCCGAGGCGGCCGTCGTGCCGGCGCCGGACCCGGTGCGCCTGGCGATCCCGAAGGCCTACATCGCCCTCGCCCCCGGGCACGAGCCGGGCGAGGAGACGGCGCGCTCGATCCTGGCCCACGCCCGTGAGAAGCTCGCGCCCTGGCAGCGGGTGCGGCGCATCGAGTTCTTCGAGCTGCCCAAGACGATCTCGGGCAAGATCCGCCGGGTCGAGCTGCGCGGCCGCGAGACCGAGCTCGATGCCACGGGCGCCGGTCGGCCCGAGAACGAGTGGCGCGACGACCAGTTCCCCGAGCTCAGGGGATGAGGCTCAGGGGATGAAGCTCAGGGGATGAGGCGCGGCGGCACCGACACGGTGGAGGTCGACGGTGTCGGCGTCCCGGGCGTGGCCGTGCCGCCGCCCGGAGTCGAGGTCGGGCTCTGGTCCTGCGGTGCCGGCGCTGGAAGGGTGCGCAGCGTCGTCTCCTCCACGCGTCCGCAGGTCCGCTTCGGCGTCGACGTGTCGCCGGGCTGCGTGGTCGAGCGGTCGGGCTGGTAGGTGTCGATGCGGGCGCCGCTGATCACCTCGACCCGGTCGTACGCCGGGCGCCCCTCGAGCAGGTTGCGGAAGGTGTAGCGCGTCAGCGAGTTCAGCTCGCACGCGTCGCCGAACGCGAGGACGTCGAACGCGTACGGCTGGCCGTTGAGCTCCTGGCCCTGGCCCTCCGAGTAGTGGGAGACGACGCCGCCACCGGTGAAGGTGCCCACCTGGATGCGGTTGCCGTCGAGCTTGGGGGTGTGCATGTGGCCGTTGACGAGGATGCGGCCCTTGTCGATCGACTGGGTGGCATACGGCTCGTGCGCGACGACGAGGTCGGGCTCCGGCTCGTCGGCCACCGTCGCGTTGTAGCGGTCGACGGCCGGCTTCTCCTTGGCGGTGGGGTCCTCGTTGTCGTCGCCGAACCAGCGGGGGTCGTTGAAGCCGGTGATCGTCAGGCCGTGGAACGACAGCTCGCGCAGGGCGCCGTCGGCGTTCTCCAGGAGCACGACGTTGCGGATGCGGCCGAGACGGGCCACGAGGGCCCGGTCGGTGGCCGAGGACTGGTCGTGGTTGCCGCTGACGAAGACGTACGGCACGCCGAGGCCCTCGATGGAGCGGAAGATGCCGGCCGCCTCGGCCTCCTGCACCCGGCCGAAGTTGATGAGGTCGCCGCTGTCGATGACGGCGTCGATGTCCTCCTCGGCGATGATCGTGCGCATTAGGGCGTACTGGTTGGCGCCGTGGATGTCGGAGACGAGCAGGATGCGCGCCGACACCGGCTCGTTGACCGAGCCCTGGACGTACTTCTGCTGGAGGGCCTGCGTGACGGCGAGCAGGTTGCGGAAGTAGGGCGTGACCTGCGCGGCGCGCGCCTCGACGTCGGCAAGCAGGCCGGCGTTGCGCTGCACGACGCCGAGCACGCCGCTCGTGCGGTACTCGGCGAAGCGGCTCGGCTGGTAGGTCAGGGCGATGCCCCCGAAGGTCCCGGCCGTCGCGACCACCATGGCCGAGGCGACGAACGCGACGTGGCGGCGGCGGGTGGTGCGCTGGCGGATGTAGTGCGAGGCCAGCGCGAGGAGCACCGCGATCGCCACCGCCCCGAGGAGGAAGCGCACCCCGACCCCGACGGCGGCGTCGGTGATGGCGCCGGACAGCTCGTCGGACGAGGGCTGCAGGGAGCGGATGTCGACGTTCGGGCGGGTGAAGAGGTTGGTGATCTCCTCACGCACGGCGACCTGCACGTCGAGCCCCGGCGCGATGATCGGCGAGGCGAACGCGACGTCGACGTCGCCGATGATCGTCGGTGAGTGCAGCACCGGCGTGTGCCGCGGGATCGGGTCGAGCCGCAGGACCGCGCGGTACTGCGAGGTCTCCGCGACGGTCGGCGCGAGGTTGGTCGCCGCGACCCCGCCGAGGTAGCAGGCGGCGAGGACTGCCAGCCACTTGAGCACGTGCGAGGCAAGACGCAGCCAGCGGTTGTCACCGCTCAGCAGCTCCTGCACGCGTGGCACCGCCTCACCCTAACGGGACGGGTACGGGCCACCGGGGTGGCACCGTCCGTTCACCTGGGCCTGATGCCATGGGGTCGTCAGCCTGGGCAACGACGCCGCAACGACGCGGCGAGGAGGTGTGATGGGACCGGCTCGTCGCCGAAGGACCATCGTCGTCACGTCGATGGTGGCGTATGCCGTCCTGCTCGTCCTCGGGCCGCACGTGCTCGGCGACTGGGCCGGCGGCGTCATCCTCGTGGCGAGCTACGCGGTCGGGTTCGAGTGCCTGCTGCTGGTCGTCGGCCCGTGGGCCGCCCGGGGCCGGCGCTGAGGTCAGAGGTACTGGCCGGTGGGGCCGCTCTCGCCCGGGTGGTGCTCGCCGGGCTGCATCCCGTGCGGGGTGCCGTAGGACGCGCCGGGGCCCGGCGGCAGTGCCCGCATCTGCTGCAGCTGCTGCTGCGCGGCCATCTGCTGCGCGACGAGCGCTGTCTGGATGCCGTGGAAGAGGCCCTCGAGCCAGCCGACGAGCTGCGCCTGGGCGATGCGCAGCTCGGCGTCGCTCGGCGACTCGTCGCGGAAGGGCAGCGCGATGCGGTCGAGCTCGGCGACCAGCTCGGGCGCCAGGCCGTCCTTGAGCTCCTCGAGCGAGCGGTGGTGCACGTCGGCGAGGCGGCGGCGGCCGGCCTCGTCGAGGGGCGCGTTCCGGACCTCCTCGAGCAGCTGCTTGATCATCGAGCCGATGCGCATGACCTTCGCCGGCTCCTCGACGAGGTCGGCGGGGTTGGTGCGCTCGCGAGGCTCGTGGTGCTTCTGCTCGTCACCCGGGCCGGCGCGCTCGCCGTCCTCGCGGTCGGAGCCGGCCTCGTGGTCGGGGCCGGAGACGCCCATCCCGTCCTGGGTCACGACGACGATCCGTGGCTCGTCGCGCCTCGAGTCGGTGGTGTCCTGTCCCGGTCGGCTCGCGTCGTCGGTCATGGTCCCCATCCTGCCTCACGGGTCGACCTTCACCACTGACTGTGGTTCGTGGGGTCGAGGATGAGGATGCGGCTCGGTCGAGCGGTCCTGGCTCGGTCCGCCGAAAGGTCGCCCGACCGAGCCGGGACCGCGGCACCCAACACGGGGCGCTGTGTCCGGCGCCGACTGCAGCTCTCGGTCAGCGGGAGCCGGCCGTGGCGAACCACGGGTGGTGCAGGTCGTGGTAGCTGACGTCGCTCATCAGCGACGACATGTCCTCCATCA
>NZ_BAAANB010000020.1:60696-132158 GCF_039529575.1 Terrabacter terrae | reverse complement strand
TGGTGAAGCCCATCGTCTGGGTGAAGAACCCGTCCGAGTCGATGGCGATGGTGCCCCCGATGATGTCCGGACGCGCCTGGCGCAGCATGTCCATCGGCTCCTCCATCGCGTGCCGGAAGCGCTCCGGGTCGCTGAGCCGGCCCTGGATGACCTGGACGAAGCCGGCGTCGTCGCTGCCGCCGTCGAGCATCATCGTCACGTCTTCGCAGTCGTGGAAGGTGACCTCGCCGTCGAAGCAGCGGGACGCCTGCTCCCACCACGCCCCCTGCTCCGCCCTCGCGGAGTTCGCCTCCGCGGAGGCGCGCGTGTCGAAACGGACGACGCCGACGAACTCGCCGTCGTCGGTGATGCCGTACGTCCCGCCGAGGAAGCCGCTGGCCCCCGGCTCGAGCTCCTCGCGCCACCGGTCCATGTGCCGGTGGAGGGTGTCGGCGTCGTTGCACCGACCCTGGATCACTTGGATGAACACCGTGAACCTCCCATTGCCGTGAGTGGCCCCTCCGGAGCCGAAGAGACCCATCCGGCAACGGTATTGCGGCCCGGCGGACCTGTCAGCGGACGAGTCCGACACGGCCGGGATCCTCCCGGCGCAGCGGCCTGTCCGACCTCAGGTGGTGAGGAGGATCTTGCCGATGTGGCCGGAGGCCTCCATCTCCCGGTGGGCGTCGGCCGCCTCCTTGAGGGGATGGCGCGAGTGGATGACGGGCCGCACGCTGCCGTCCTCGACCAGCGGCCAGACGTGCTCGCGCACCGCCGCGACGATGGCGGCCTTCTCGGCGGCGGGGCGTGCCCGCAACGAGGTCGCGATGACGGCCGCGCGCTTGGCCAGCAGCTTGCCCATGTCGAGCTCGCCCTTGCGGCCACCCATGAGCCCGATGGTCACGAGGCGCCCGCTCGTCGCGAGGGCGTCGACGTTGCGGGCGAGGTACTTGGCGCCCATGTTGTCGAGGATGACGTCGGCGCCGTGGCCCTTCGTGAGCTCACGGACGCGCTCGACGAAGTCCTCCTCGCGGTAGTTCACGAGCATCTCGGCCCCGAGCTCACGGCATACGTCCAGCTTGGCCTGGCTGCCGGCGGTGACGGCGACGTGGGCGCCGACCGCCTTCCCCAGCTGGATCGCCGTGGTCCCGATGCCGGAGCTCCCGCCGTGGACGAGGAGCACCTGGCCGGGCTGGATGTTGGCGACCATGAACACGTTGGACCACACGGTGCACGCCACCTCGGGCAGGCCCGCGGCGTCGACGAGCGAGACCCCGGTCGGCACCGGGAGCAGCTGCTCGGCGGGCACCGCGACGCGTTCGGCGTAGCCGCCGCCGTCGAGCAGGGCGCACACCTCGTCGCCGACCTGCCACCCCTCGACGCCGTCGCCGAGCGCCGCGACGCGACCGCTGACCTCGAGACCCGGGTACTCCGACGCGCCCGGGGGCGGCGGGTAGTGACCGAGCCGCTGCATGACGTCGGCGCGGTTGACGCCCGCCGCGACGACGTCGACGAGCACCTGCCCGGCCCGGACCACGGGGTCGGGCACCTCGGCGAGGACGAGGCTGTCGGCGTCTCCGGGCTGGGGGATCGTGATGGCGCGCATGTGTCCGACTCTATTGAGGCGCGTGGTCTGTGGGTATTCGCCCCGTCCCCGGCGGCATCGCTGCCAAGGTATGGCCATGAGCGGTACAGGGGATCCGCGAGGGGCCGACGCGGGCGGGGGTGGCCGCCGCCCGGTCACCTCTCGTGACCTGCCGCACCTCGACTTCGTCGAGGAGGTGTTCCTCCCCGTCGCGCGGTCGCGTGCCTACGTCGGGGCGGACACGGACGCGTGGCTGAGGATGCTCGCCCGGGAGCTGCGGGTCGAGGCGGAGCGGGCGGTCCGCCCCGTCCCTGCCGATCTTCCCCCACCCCTCGGGCAGCCGTATGCCGGCACGTCACCGGGGCAGGCCACGGGACCCGCTGCCCCACCCACGTCGACCTCCGTCGCGCCTCCCCGGCCGACGGGCCCGGTCCCGCTTCCGGCGTCGACCCCGGTGCCGGTGCCGGTGGTGCCTCCTCCTCCCGTCGTGGTGAGCCAGCACGTGGGGCGCCCGGTCGAGCCGCCACCTCCCTCGGCGCTCCTGCAGTGGTGGGACCGCACCCGGGAGGCCGTGGGCTCGGACCTGGCCGTGCACGGGCTCGCCTACCTGGGTGTGCTCCTCTTCTTCGTCGGGGCCTTCGGCCTCGTCGCCTTCGCCTTCGGCGACGTGGCCCCGTCGATGCGGCCGCTCGCCGAGGCGGTGATCGCCGTCGCCCCCTTCGCCGCGGGAGCGCTGCTCCGGCGCCGCAACGCACTGGTCGTGGGGCGGGCGCTCGAGGTCGCCGGTGGACTGCTGCTGCCGGTCATGGTGGTGACGAGCTTCGTCGACGGCGTGGCCGTGCCACCGGACCTCGGTGGCGCGCTCCTGGTCGTCGTCCTGACGGCCCTCGTCGTCGCGCTCGCCCTCGCCTACGCCGCCTGGTCGCGGCGCGTGCCGGACAGCGCCCTGCGGTTCCTCGTGGCGCCCCTCGCCTGGCTGGCCGTGGGGCTGGCGACGATGGGGGTGGGCCGTGTCGTCCCGCAGGGCCGTGACGTGGCCGTCCCCAGCGCCTGGCAGGCCGCCGCGATGAGCGTCGCCCTCGCCGTGACGGTCGTGGCGGCGCGGTTCCCGTCGTCCGGTCGGCGCGCGGAGGCCCTGCTGCGGCCGGCGGTGCCCGGGCTCGTGGTCCTGGGGGTCCTGGACGGGCTGACGTGGCTCACGGGGGAGGCGCCGACGGTCGCCGTGCTCACCGGAGGCGTCGCGGTCCTGGCCGCGGTCGAGGGGCTCGCTCCGCGACTGGCCGGCTCGGTCACCTTCGCCCCGCCGCTCTGGTGGACCGTCGTCTGGGTCGTCTGCATCACCGGCCGCCCGGGCGACCTTCCCGCGACGGCCTGGGTCGCCGCGGTCGCGGGTCTCGGCTACGTGGCCATCCTCGAGGCCGCGGACGCCGGTGGGCGGGCCGCGCCCGCCCGGCTGCTCCCGGCGATCGGCCTGGCCCTGGCGCTCGTGTCCACCGGGGTGGACCCGCGGTGCTCGCTGTGGTCGTTCGCGGTCGCCTCTGTGTGGGCCGCGGTGCGGCGCGGCCACCCGTACGCCGCCCCCAGTTCGGCCAGGGCGTTCGACCTGGCGGCCGTGCTGGCGCCCGTCGGGGTGGCGGCGTCCGCCGCTCTCGTGTGGGACGGCCCGAGTGCGCTGGTCGTCGTCGGCGCGCTGATGCTGCTCCTCGCGGTGCCGGCCGAGCGCGGCTGGCTCACGCGCAGCCCGCACGACGCGTACTGGCACGGGTGGTACCTCGGAGCGAGCGTGCTCACGTCGGTCCTCGCCCTGGCCTGGTGGTCGGACGCGACCGCCGGCGCCGGCACGGCCGCAGGCGAGGGCACGGCCGCCTGGCTGGTGGCGGGAGCCGCCGCCCTCGTCGCAGCGGCGGGCCTCGTCGGTCCCTTCGCCGACGTGGTCCGTCCGGCTGCGGTGCTGGCCCCGACGGTCGTGGCATGGCTGGCTGCAGGCGTGGCGCTGGGTTCGTCGCTCACGGTTCAGGTGGTGGTGCCCGCGCTCGCCACCCTGCTTCTCGTCGTGCTCGCCCACGGAATGCCTGACCGGCTCGGCGCGCACCTGTCGGTCTCGAGCCGGGTCGGGCTCGGACTCTCCGGGCTGGTCGTCGGCTCGCTCGTCTGCCTGCCGGCCCTGTCCACCCGTTGGGGACTCGTCGTCGCGGTCGCGGCCTCGACCGCCGGCTGGGGCCTCACCGGCTGGTCCGACGCCCTCGACCGTTCCGTCGTCGGGGCCGCCCTGTGGCGAGCCGCTGCGCCCTTGGGCTGGCTGCCGCTCGGCGTCCTCGCCGCCGGCCTTCCGCTCGTGCTGGTGCTCGCCGCCGACCGCGCCGGCCTGCTCCCGGTCACGGACTCGTGGACGAGCTGTGTGCTCGCTGGAGTGTCTGTGGCGTATGCCGTCGCGACGCGGCTCCGCCTGCCCGAGCGGGTCGCCGTGGCTGCCGCGTGGAGCGCCTTCGGGCTGGCTCTCCTCGCGCCGGTGGCGGCGCACGCGCGGGTGCCCGCGGCTGCCGCGCTGGGCGGGCTCGTCCTGGCCGTGGCGGTGCTGGCCCCGGAGCGCCGGGAGCCGATGATGGCATGGACCGCCTGGCTCGCGCCGGCGCCGGCCCTCCTGCTGGTCGCCCAGGAGGTCTCCTCCTGGTTCGCGGGTCAGCCGCTCGGACTGCAGGCCGCCATCGTTCTCGTGGCCGTCGGCTCGGTGCTCCTGGTGGGGGCCGCAGGGGCAGACCTGCGAGGCCGCGGCTGGGAGCCGCGCCTGGTGCCGAGCCATCGAGCCCTGCTCGCACCGGCCGCGGTCGGGGCCGTCGAGATCGCCACGGCGGTGGCGCTCGCGGGAGCCGAGCGGACCTCTGCCACGACGGTGGCGGGCTGGGTGACGGTCACCGGCTGGGTGGCGGTCGCGGCGGGGGTCTCGCTGGCGGTGACGGCGATGCTGGCCCGCGTCGGTGCCCTGGTCGGCGTCGCCGTCGTCGTGGGATGGCTCGGCGCCGTCCAGCTCGCGGGGTCCCAGCTCGAGGGCCGGCCCTGGCTCGCTGCTGCGGCGGTGGCGGCCCTGCTCGCTGCTGCCCAGGCCCTGTCCCGGAGGAGCCCTGCGCCACCGGGTGGCCGGTGGTGGACGCGGTGGGACGGCGCGGTGCTCGTCGCGGCCGTTCCGGTCGCCCTGGCCGGGGTCGCACTGGGCGCCACGACCTCGGGGACCGATGGTGACCTCACGCTCGCTGCGGTCGGGGCCGAGTGCGCGCTGGTGGCAGCGCGGCTGCGGCGGCTGCCGGTCGTGCCGCAGGTGCTCCTCACCGCGGGCGCTGCGCTCGTGCTCCTCGGCTCCGGCCGGGCCGGCCCCGGGTGGCTCGCGCTCGCGCTGCTCGTCCTCTCGGTGGCGCTCACCGCCGTGGCAGCCGCCGCCACCTCTCCAGCCCGACAGGCGCTGCGGGCAGCGGCCGTCCTCACCGCGCTCGGCACCTGGCTCTCGGCGCTGGGTTGGCTCGACTGGTCCGCGCAACGGGCGGTGGACGCCACCGCGCTGGGGGCCGGGGCTCTCGCCACGGTCGCAGCCGTCGCCGCCCTCAGCGGGCGGGTGGACCGGGAGTGGCCCCTCGTCTGGGGCGGCGTGGCCGCACTGGCCGGGGCGGTGGCAGCTGCCGCGGTCCTCCTTCCCGGGGTGTCGACCGACACGAGCGCAGACTGGCTCCTCGTCGGCGGCCTCGTCGTCGTCGCGGCCGCCGTGGTGGCGTCCGCGGCCGCGCTGGGGGTGTCCTGGCAGCGGGAGGTTGGCACGGCATACGCCGTCGGAGCGGTCGCCGCGGCGCTGGAGGCCGCCGCTCTCGGCCCGGAGTCCCGGGTCTGGGCCCTGTCGTCGGTCGGCATCCTGTGCGCGCTCCTGCTGCTGGGCTGGGCACGGGGCCGCCACGTTGACACGTGGCAGGGTTCGCTCCTCGTGCTCGGCTGGGGCACGACCGTGCTCGCGCTCGCCGTGGCGGCCGGGCTGACGGAGCCGCCCCTGGTCGCCGCCCCGCTGGCCGTGGCGAGCATCCTGGCGGCCGCGACCGGGATGGCGCGACGCCTCCTGCTGCCGCAGCTGCTCGCCCCGGGGCTCGCGAGCGCGGCCTGGGTCGTCCTGGCAGTCGGGTCGCTGGGAGGCGACCCCCAGTGGGTCGTGGCGCCCGTCGGTCTCGCGGTCCTCGCCGCCGTCGGGCTGTGGCGCCGCGACCGGCGCCTGCGCGGCCTGGGCGCGTCGCACCCGGCGATCGTCCTCGTGGAGCGGTCGGGCATCGCCCTGCTCGTCGGCCCCTCCCTCGCCGCGGCCGTGATGACGCAGGTCGGCTACGCCGTCGTGGCCCTGGCCCTCGGCTGCCTCGTGTGCGGCTGGGCGGCGGTGACGCGAGTGCGCCGTCGGCTCTCGGCCGGGGCACTCGTCGTCGGGGTGTCGCTGCTCGTGCTCGTCGGGGTGCCCCTCGTCGACCTGCTGCCGAGCTGGAGCGGCGCGATGTTGTGGGCGCTCATCGGGGGACTCGGCCTGCTGGCGGTGCTGGCGGCGGCGCTCCTCGAACATGGCAAGGCCGCAGCCCG
Organism: Terrabacter terrae; assembly: GCF_039529575.1. Taxonomy (NCBI): domain Bacteria; kingdom Bacillati; phylum Actinomycetota; class Actinomycetes; order Micrococcales; family Intrasporangiaceae; genus Terrabacter; species Terrabacter terrae. Next base: position 125,998 of record NZ_BAAANB010000020.1, on the reverse strand, counting down.
CTCCGGGATGGCAGGCGTGGAGCGGCTGACGGCGGGCTGGGAGTGAGTGCTACCCGGCCGGCGACTGCGCTGCTGCCACCGACACCACTCCCGGCGCGGTGGGGTCGGGCGTGACGTGCCAGACGCGGCCGGCGCCGACGACCGTGCCGTCCGCGCCGAGCCGCGTGCCCTCGTCGATGGCGACGGCTTGTGGCGCGAGCCCTGCGCCGACGACGGCGAGGGCGCGCGAGACGTTGCCCCACTGGGCGGCGTGGACGTCGACGGCCCCCTCGACGAGGCCGAGCCCCTCGACCACCGTCACCGGGTCGAGGTCCTCGTTGCTGTCCTCGGGACAGACGGGGAGCCCGTCGATGCGCCAGCCGCCGATGACCGCGTGGGAGCCCGCGATGGCAGCGCCGGCCGAGAAGCCGGCATACGGCATACCCCCGGTGACGAGCGCACGGATGCGGGAGTAGGCGCCCGCGAGGGACGCGTGGTACTCCGGCGTCGGGCCGCCACCGACGAAGAGGCCGTCGACGCCCTCGAGTGCCGCTGGGTCGAACGGCGTGCCCTCGGCGACGCGTTCGACGACGAGCTCGTGGCCGCCGACGAGGCCGAGCGTGTGGACGTACTTCTCGTGGTAGGCGAGGGACTCCTCGTCGGTGCCCATGACGACGAGCAGGATGCGGGGGGTGCCGCCGGCGCGGCGCCGGGCGGCCGCGATGAAGTCGCCGTAGAGCGTGGGCGCGAGGTCGTCGACCCAGCCGCCGCCGATGAGGTGCAGGTCCATGACCGGCACCCTAGGGAACAGAGGCGTCGTCAGCCGCTCATTTCCGAAGGGACGCCGTCGGGCTGGGACTCAGCCGTCGAGCGATGTCGGTGGCCGCGAGACGGGCTCGCCCGATGAGGTCGGCGACGTGCTCGGGACTGGCGTCGGCCGTGCGCAGGGTCAGCGCGATGGCGGCGAGCGGTCGGCCGGCGCGGTCGAGGACGGGGACGGCCACGGAGGAGAGGTCGGCCGTGACGGTGCCCTCCTCGCGGGCGTGGCCGTCGGTGCGCGTGCGGGCCAGGAGGCTGCGCAGCTCGGCGAGCGAGCTCGGGCCGGCTCCGTTGCGCTGCACGAACGAGGAGCGGTCCGGGTAGAGCGCGCGGACCTGGGGCGCGGGGAGTGTGGAGAGCATCGCGAGGCCGCTCGCGGTCAGGTGCGCGGGAAGGCGCACGCCGACGTCGGTGACGAGCATGGGCTGGCCGGGCGCCCGCTCCTCGAGGAGGTAGATGACGTCGCGCCCGTCGAGGGTGGCGAAGTGGGCGTTGCGGCCGCACTGGTCGACGAGCCGCCGCATGGGCGCGCGGGCCACGCGAGCCAGCGGCGCCTGCCGCTGGTAGGCCGACCCGAGCTCGTAGGCCGCCTGGCCGAGGCCGAAGCGCCGCTCCTCCACGTAGTGGGTGACGTAACCGCGTCCGTGCAGCACCTTGAGCAGGTGGTAGACCGAGCTGCGGGGGAGTCCGAGGTCTCGCGCGATGGACGCTGCGGGAAGTGGTTCGGCGTGGCGCGAGAGGTGCTCGAGCACGTCGAGTGCGTTGGCGGCTGCCGGGGCGTTGGACACTGAGGCCCACTTCCTGTGCGATCGACGACGTCTCGCATGCGAGACAATTGTCCCCCATGACGGGCCGACGCGCCAGCCCTGCGGCGGTTCGATGGGATGCATGAACGAACTCGCCAGCACCACGGTCGTCACGGTCGGCACCGGTCCGCTGTCCATCGCCGACGTCGTGGCCGTCGCCCGCCACGGCGCACGTGTGGAGCTCTCCACCGAGGCGGAGTCCGAGATCGCCCGCAGCCGGTCGGTCGTCGAGGCGCTCGCCGACGACACGGTCGCCCACTACGGCGTCTCCACCGGCTTCGGGGCCCTCGCCACGCGCCACATCCCCACGGCCCTGCGGGCCCAGCTGCAGCGCTCGCTCGTGCGTTCGCACGCCGCCGGCTCGGGCCCCGAGGTCGAGCGCGAGGTCGTGCGCGCGCTCATGCTGCTGCGCCTGTCGACCCTCGCGACCGGCCGCACCGGCGTCCGCCTCGAGACGGCGAGGGCGTATGCCGCCCTGCTGAGCGCCGGCATCACCCCGGTCGTGCACGAGTTCGGCTCGCTCGGCTGCTCGGGCGACCTCGCCCCGCTCTCGCACTGCGCGCTCGCCGTCATGGGGGAGGGGCCGGTGCGGCTCGCGGACGGCACGCTGACCGACGCCGCGAGCGCCCTGCGCGACCACGACATCGAGCCGGTCGTCCTCGCCGAGAAGGAGGGCCTGGCCCTCATCAACGGCACCGACGGCATGCTCGGGATGCTCGCCCTGGCCATCCACGACCTACGCCACCTGCTCAAGCTCGCCGACGTCTCTGCCGCCATGAGCGTCGAGGGCCTGCTCGGCACCGACGACGTCTTCGCCGCCGACCTGCACGCGCTGCGACCCCATCCGGGCCAGGCGGCCTCGGCTGCGAACATCCTTGCGGTCATGGCGGATTCGCCGATCCGCGAGTCGCACCGCACCGAGGCGTGCACGAGGGTGCAGGACGCCTACTCGCTCCGCTGCGCGCCGCAGGTGCACGGCGGCGCGCGCGACACCGTGGAGCACGCCGCTCGGGTCGCCGACGCCGAGCTGGCCTCCGCCGTCGACAACCCCGTCGTGACGCCCGACGGCCGCGTCGAGTCCAACGGCAACTTCCACGGCGCGCCCGTGGCCTACGTCCTCGACTTCCTCGCGATCGTCGCCGCCGACGTCGCCTCGATGGCCGAGCGCCGCACCGACCGGTTCCTCGACCAGGCCCGCAGCCACGGCCTGCCGCCGTTCCTCGCCGACGACCCGGGCGTCGACTCCGGGCTGATGATCGCGCAGTACACCCAGGCCGCGATGGTCTCGGAGCTGAAGCGCCTGGCCGTCCCCGCCTCGGTCGACTCGATCCCGAGCTCGGCGATGCAGGAGGACCACGTGTCGATGGGCTGGTCGGCCGCCCGCAAGCTGCGCCGGTCGGTGGACGCCCTGGGCAGGGTGCTCGCCATCGAGCTGCTGACGGCAGCACGCGGCATACGGCTGCGGGCGCCGCTGGAGCCCGCCCCGGCCACGGGCGCCGTCATCGCGGCGCTGCAGAAGCGGGCCGACGTGGCTCCGGGGCCCGACCGGTTCCTCGCCCCCGACATCGAGGGCTCCTGCGCGGCGGTGACCGGCGGCGACGTCCTCGCCGCCGTCGAGTCCGTCACCGGCCCCCTCCGCTGACTCCCCAACGGTTGAACGACACGGCCCACGATCACGAAGCACACGGCATACCAACGGTTTTCCCACTCGAAGGAGAGTGACATGGAAGGTGCACGACCCGTCCGCGCGCCGCGCGGAACCACCCTGACGGCGCAGTCGTGGGCCACCGAGGCCCCGCTGCGGATGCTCATGAACAACCTCGACCCCGAGGTCGCCGAGCGTCCCGACGACCTCGTCGTCTACGGCGGCACGGGGCGGGCGGCCCGCGACTGGAAGTCCTTCGACGCCATGGTCGGCACCTTGACGACGCTCAGGCAGGACGAGACCATGCTCGTCCAGAGCGGCCGCCCGGTCGGCGTCATGCAGACCCACGAGTGGGCCCCGCGCGTGCTCATCGCCAACTCCAATCTCGTCGGCGACTGGGCGACGTGGCCCGAGTTCCGCCGGCTCGAGCACCTCGGTCTGACGATGTACGGCCAGATGACGGCCGGCTCGTGGATCTACATCGGCACACAGGGCATCGTCCAGGGCACCTACGAGACCTTCGCGGCCGTCGCCGAGAAGCGCTTCGACGGCACGCTCGCGGGCACGCTCACCCTCACCGGCGGCTGCGGCGGCATGGGCGGCGCGCAGCCGCTCGCCGTGACGATGAACGACGGCGCCTGCCTCATCGTCGACGTCGACCCGGCGCGCCTGCACCGCCGAGTCGAGCACCGCTACCTCGACGAGGTCGCCGGCTCGCTCGACGAGGCCGTCGAGAAGGCGCTCGCCGCCAAGCGCGAGCGTCGCGGCTGGTCGGTCGGCGTCGTCGGCAACGCGGCCGAGGTCTTCCCCGAGCTGCTGCGTCGCGGCGTCGAGATCGACATCGTCACCGACCAGACGTCGGCGCACGACCCGCTGTCCTACCTTCCCGAGGGCGTCGAGATCGCGGACTGGCACGAGTACGCCGAGAAGAAGCCCGAGGACTTCACCGACCGGGCCCGGGCCTCGATGGCCAAGCACGTCAAGGCGATGGTCGAGTTCCAGGACGCCGGTGCCGAGGTCTTCGACTACGGCAACTCCATCCGCGACGAGGCGCGCCTCGGCGGCTACGACCGGGCCTTCGAGTTCCCCGGCTTCGTGCCCGCCTACATCCGGCCGCTCTTCTGCGAGGGCAAGGGCCCGTTCCGCTGGGCGGCGCTCTCGGGCGACCCGCGTGACATCGCCGCGACGGACAAGGCCGTGCTCGACCTCTTCCCCGACAACGACCGCCTCCACAAGTGGATCCGCGGCGCGCAGGAGCGGATCGCCTTCCAGGGCCTGCCTGCCCGCATCTGCTGGCTCGGTTACGGCGAGCGCGACAAGGCCGGTCTGGCGTTCAACGAGCTCGTCCGCACCGGCGAGGTCAGCGCCCCGATCGTCATCGGCCGCGACCACCTCGACAGCGGCTCGGTCGCCTCCCCGTACCGCGAGACCGAGTCGATGGCCGACGGCTCCGACGCCATCGCGGACTGGCCGCTGCTCAACGCCCTCGTCAACACGAGCTCGGGCGCCAGCTGGGTCTCGATCCACCACGGTGGTGGCGTCGGCATCGGCCGCAGCCTCCACGCCGGCCAGGTGTCCCTCGCCGACGGCACCGACCTCGCGGCGCAGAAGCTCGCGCGCGTCCTCACCAACGACCCCGGGATGGGCGTCATCCGGCACGTCGACGCCGGCTACGAGCGGGCCGACGAGGTCGCGCACGAGCGTGGCGTCCGCATCCCCATGCAGGAGGGCTGAGGGCGTATGCCGGCCGCGACGGGGGAGCCGGGTCAGCGGGGTCGGCGGACCCGGATCGGGCCCTTCGCGTGGTCCGGGTCGATGACCCGGCCGCCCTGCGTGATCTCGGCGCGGCCGTCCGCGACGAGCCGCCGGGCAGCGGAGCGGGCCGACTCCATGAGGTCGCGCCAGTCCTCGCCGCCGACCGCCCGGGCGACCTCGCTGGGGCACACCGACGCGTCACGCGCGCGGGCCTCGAGCAGCGACTCGAGCGAGTCCTGCAGGTCGAGGTCGACCTGCGTCAGGCCGTGCTTGCGGCAGCTGTCGGAGCACCAGCGCACCGACTCCCAGTCGCGGGCCCACGCCTTGCGCCAGGTGATGGTGCGGCCGCAGCGGGCGCACGGCTTGGTGGGCAGCGCGGATCGGGACATGTCAGCAAGTGTGCGCCACGCTGGCCTCTCGACCGGTCGGCACCCGCATGAAGTGGCCTCTCGACGGTCGGAAGGGGAGGACAGGTCAGGACGGCTTGCGGGTCTCCTCGTCGGAGATGTCGGCGACCGTCGCCTCGAGGACTCGGATGACGTCGTCGCCCTCGAGCGTCAGGCCGACGCCGTGCGCGCCGCCGCCGATGGAGATCCGGCGCCCGACGAGGTGGCTGTCGGCGATGACCGGCAGCCGGGTCCGCGAGCCGAACGGCGTGATCGTCCCGCGCTCGTAGCCGGTGACCGTCAGGGCGGCCTCGGCGTCGGGCATCGAGATGCGGTTGGTGCCGAGCAGGGCCCGCACCTTCGCCCACGAGAAGGTGCGGTCGCCGGGCACGAGGACGAAGACGTGGTCGTCCTCGGCGCGGCGCACGACGAGCGTCTTGATGAGGTCGCGCGGCTCGATGCCGCGGGCGGCGGCCGCCTCCGCGAGGCTGCTCACGCGTCCGTGGCGCGTGGCCGTGAAGGGGATCCCGGCCGCCCGCGCGGCCTCGACCGCCGGCGTGCTGATCTCGGCGGTGTCGGGTGCCTCGGGTACGTCAGGTGCGTCGGACGACATGGGCGACAGCCTAGTTTCGGGACCGGCCGGTGCGGCCGACAGGGCAAGGGGTGGACGTGACGACGAGCTTCGAGAGCTTCGACCGGATGTGGGCGGACCTGGAGCCCATCGGCCGTGACCCCGGCACGGGCGGCTACCGCCGCTTCGCCTGGACCCGCACCGACCACGACCTGCGCGAGTGGTTCGCCGGCGAGTGCGCCGCCCGCGGCCTCGACGTCGTCGAGGACCGCGCCGGCAACCAGTGGGGCTGGTGGGGCGATCCCGACACGACGCCCGGCGTCGTCGTCGGCTCGCACCTCGACTCCGTCCCCGACGGCGGAGCCTTCGACGGCCCGCTCGGCGTGGTCAGCGCCCTCGCGACCGTCGACGCCCTGCGCGCCCGGGGCATCGAGCCCGACGTGCCGCTCGGCGTCGTCAACTTCGTCGACGAGGAGGGCGCCCGCTTCGGCATCGCCTGTGCCGGCTCGCGCATCATCACCGGCGCGCTGGACGCCGACCGCGCCCGGGGGCTCACCGACGCCGACGGCGTCTCGATGGCCGAGGCCTGGCGCAGCGCGGGTCGCGACCCCGCCACGCTGGGCCGCGACGACGAGGCCCTGCGCCGCGTCGCCGCGTTCGTCGAGCTGCACGTCGAGCAGGGCAAGGCGCTCGCGGTCGCAACCGACGGCGGCGACGACCTCACCGACCCCGCCCGCGCCGTCGCCATCGGCACCGATATCTGGCCGCACGGCCGCTGGCGCATCGATCTCCCCGGCGAAGCCAACCACGCCGGCACCACCCGCATGGCCGACCGGCGTGACGCCATGCTCGGCCTCGCCACCGTCGTCCAGGCGGCGAGGTCGTATGCCGTCGCGCTCGGCTGCGTGGCCACCGTCGGGAAGGTCCACGTCGTCCCGGGTGGCGTCAACGCCATCCCCAGCCACGTCAGGGCCTGGCTCGACGCCCGGGGCGAGCGCGAGGAGGCCGTGCGCGCCGCAGTGGACGCGGTCTCGGAGGAGGCCGCACGCTTCGGCGCCACGACCGCGGAGGAGTCCTGGACCCCCACGACGACCTTCGACACGGGGCTCGTGGAGCGGCTGCACGGCATACTCCCCGACGCGCCTCTGCTCGGGACGGGAGCCGGGCACGACGCCGGCGTCCTCGCCACGCACGGGGTGCCGAGCGCCATGCTCTTCGTGCGCAACCCCACCGGCGTTTCGCACTCACCCAGCGAGTCCGCGGGCGTCGCGGACTGCCACCATGGGGTCATGGCCCTCACCGCTGTCGTGACCGCCCTCAGCACGGGGAAGGCCGCCGAGCCGGCGGGTGAGCACCGATGACCTCGTTCTGGTGCGAGAGTGCCTGGCTCACGGGTGGATTCGCCGACCGCGTCCGGCTCGTCACCCAGGACGGCCTCTTCAAGGACGTCCAGGTCGACGCGGACCCCGAACCCGACGACGTCAGGCTCGCCGGGGTCACGCTCCCGGGGATGGCCAACGCGCACAGCCACGCCTTCCACCGGGCCCTCCGCGGGCGCGCCAACGGCGGCGGTGGCAACTTCTGGAGCTGGCGCGAGCAGATGTATGCCGCCGCGGAGCAGCTCAACCCCGACACCTACTTCGCGCTCGCGCGGGCGGTCTTCGCCGAGATGGTGCTGGCCGGGATCACGGTGGTGGGCGAGTTCCACTACGTCCACCACCGTCCCGGCGGACACCCCTACGGCGACCCGAACGCCATGGGGCTCGCGGTGCGCCAGGCCGCCGACGAGGCCGGCATCCGCCTCACCCTGCTCGACACCTGCTACCTCGAGGGCGGCCTCAACGGCGGCGGCCACGTCGAGCTGCACCCGGGCCAGCGCCGGTTCAGCGACGGCACGGTCGAGGCCTGGGCGGCCCGCATGTCGGCGCGCCGGCCGGGCACCGACCGGGTGCGCCTCGGCGCCGCCATCCACTCGGTGCGAGCCGTGAAGCGGGAGGACCTGCCGAAGGTCGTCGAGGCGGCGGGCGACCTGCCCCTGCACGTGCACCTGTCGGAGCAGCACGGCGAGAACCTCGCCTGCCAGATGTACTACGGCGCCACCCCGACCCAGCTGCTCGACGAGGCGGGCGCCCTCGGAGCCCACGCGACGGCCGTGCACGCCACCCACCTCGAGGACCACGACATCGAGCTGCTCGGCGGCACCGGCACGGGCGCGTGCTTCTGCCCGACGACCGAGCGCGACCTCGCCGACGGCATCGGTCCGGCCCGGGCGCTGCACGACGCGGGCAGCCCGCTCTCGCTCGGCTCCGACCAGCACGTCGTCATCGACCCCTTCGAGGAGCTGCGCGGCATGGAGATGCACGAGCGCCTCGTCACCAACGAGCGCGACCGCTTCTCGGCCAACGACCTGCTCCTCGCTGCCTCCTTCAACGGCTACCGCGCCCTCGGCTGGTCCGACGGCGGCCACCTGAGCAAGGGCGCCCTGGCCGACTTCGTGACCGTGCGCACCGACACCGTCAACACCGCCGGCGCCGCCCGCGACCAGATCATCTACGCGTGCGTCGCCTCGGACGTGTCGACGGTCGTGGTCGGGGGTGACGTCGTCGTCAGCGACGGCCACCACCGGATGGGCGACGTGGGACGCATGCTCGTCGGTGCCATCGACCGGCTCACGGTTGGTGCCCACGTGTGAGCCTGCTCCTCACCGGCATCTCCGAGCTGACGACGAACGACCCCGCCCGGGCCGACTGCCACGCCGACCCCGGCGACAGCTTCCTCGGCATCGTCCGGGACGCCGCCGTCGTCGTCTCCGGCGACGGCACCATCGAGTGGGTCGGCCCTGCCGGCAGGGCACCCCAGGCCGACGAGCGGCGCGACCTCGGTGGCCGCGCCGTCATCCCCGGCTTCGTCGACTCCCACTCGCACCTCGTCTTCGCCGGGGACCGCTCCGCGGAGTTCGCGGCGCGGATGACCGGGACGCCCTACGACGGGGGCGGCATCGCCGTCTCGGTGGCGGCCACGCGGGCGGCGAGCGACGACGAGCTGCGCCGCCTCGTGGCCGGCAGAGTCGCCGAGATGCGCGCCCAGGGCACGACGACGGTCGAGATCAAGAGCGGCTACGGCCTGACCCTCGAGGACGAGCTGCGCTCGCTGCGGGTCGCCCGCGAGGTCACCCCGCACACGACCTTCCTCGGCGCGCACGTGGTCCCGAGGGAGTACGCGTCCGACCGGGCAGCCTACGTCGACCTCGTGACCGGCCCCATGCTCGAGGCGGTCGTCGCCGACGGGGCCACGGCCCTCGCCGAGAGCATCGACGTCTTCTGCGAACCGCACTCGGCGCACGCCTTCGACGGCGACGAGGCTCGCACCGTCCTCGAGGCCGGCCGCGCCGCCGGCCTGGCGCTGCGCGTCCACGGCAACCAGCTCGGCCACGGCCCCGGCGTGCAGCTGGCCTGCGAGCTCGGCGCCCGCAGCGTCGACCACTGCACGTTCCTCGGCGACGACGACGTCGACGCGCTCGCCGCGGCGCGGGGCACGACGGTCGCCACGCTGCTGCCGGGGGTCGAGTTCTCGACCCGGTCGCCCTACCCGGACGCGCGTCGACTGCTCGACGCCGGTGTCGACGTGGCGCTCGCCAGCGACTGCAACCCGGGCACCTGCTACTCCTCGTCCATCCCGTTCGCGATCGCCCTCGCCGTGCGGGAGATGGGCCTGACGCCCGCGGAGGCGCTGCACGCCGCGACGGCCGTCTCGGCGCGCTCGCTCGGCCTCGACCGCCGCGTCGCGCCCGGACAGCCGGCGGAGCTGGCGGTCCTCGACGCGCCGACCCACCTGCACCTCGCCTACCGCGCGGGGGTCCCCATCGTCCGCGCACTCAACCTGCCGCACTCCTGACCCGCAGGCCTGGTCGCAGCCCGGGCAGGAGCCGGCGCTACGAGCCGGCCGTCTCCTCGGCGCGCTCGCAGCGCAGCACCGACCCCGGGCCGGGGTGGATGAGCCCGGTGTGGCCGTCGGACCACTCGACGACGTACGGCGGGCCGCCGTCCACGCCCTTCACCTCACGGACCGTGCCCTCGCGGGTCGCCTGTCCCACGTGCTCGGCCGCCATCGTGATGCGGTCACCGACCCGTGCCTGCATGGCACACCTCCTCGCGCCGGGGTCTTCCTGCTCCTAGGAGACCACTCCGCGCCGCGGCTGGCGAGGGTTTCGGGGCGCTCAGTCCAGCACCCGCTCGCCCTAGCGCGGCACCGACACCGCGCAGTCGAACCGCCCGCGTATGCCGTCCCGCCAGCGCTCGCTCGACGGCCGGCTCCCCGTGCACGACGGGACGCTCTCCGGTGACGGGGCGGCACCCTGACCTTCCCGGCGGCGCCGAGCAACGTCGGCGCCGGCCTCGTCACGTGACCCGGACGTGCGCCTCCTCGCCCGTGCGCCTCTCGATCGTGTGCTCGGCGTGCTCGATCAGCTCGTCGGCGAGGTGGCGCAGCGCCCGGGCCACGGCGACCTCGTCGCCGATCTCGTGCTCGGCCGTGTCGTCCGTCGAGCGGTGGCTCGACCCGCGGGCGCGCAGCCGGTCGGGGGAGTCGGCGACGAGGACCACCGTGGCCGTGGTGTCGTCACCGGCCTCGAGCAGCGAGACACGCACCTGCCACTCGCGGAAGTGGACCGGTTGGGCGTGCTCGGCGTGCTCGGCGCGTTCGCCGTTCCCAGTCCCGGCACGGGTCGGCGTCACCACCGGCTCCTCGTGCCCCGGCGTCCCGACGCGCAGGACGGAGCCGGGCCCGGGGTAGATGAGACCGGTGTGGCCGTCACCCCACCGCACGACGTACGGCGGCCCCCCGTCCGCGCCGCGGACCTCGAGGACCTCGCCGTCCCGGGTGGGTTCGTCGATGTGCTCAGCCGCAAGGATGATGCGGTCTCCTACCTGCGCTCTCACCGTGGCCTCCTCGGGCGTGGCGTGGATGGGTCCGTGGACAGGTCCGTGGACGAGTCCGCTTCTGGGTGCGTGACCAGCACAGCACCGGCGACCCCCGCCCGCGAAGGGCCAGAGGTCGTCCCGGCCGGAGGACCTTGGGCCCTTGCCGGGTGGAGACCGGCGCGGTCCAATCGGGAGGTGCGCCGTCGCACCGGGGCCGCGAGCCGGAGAGAGCCATGAGGTCGATGCACGCCTGGGTCGTCGAGGAGCCCGGTCCGCTGCGTCGGCGTCCCCTCGTGCGCGCGGAGCTGCCCATACCGGAGCCCGGCCCCGGCGAGGTGCTCGTCCGGGTGCACGCCTGCGGGGTGTGCCGCACCGACCTGCACGTCGTCACGGGCGACCTGCCGCGGCACCGGCACCGCGTCGTGCCCGGGCACGAGGTGGTCGGTGAGGTCGCGCTCCTCGGGGAGGACGCGCACCGCTTCGTCCCGGGCGACCGCGTGGGGGTCGCCTGGCTGCGCACCACGTGCGGCGCCTGCCGGTGGTGCCGCGCGGGACGGGAGAACCTCTGCCCCTCCTCCCGCTACACCGGCTGGGACGCCGACGGCGGCTACGCCGCGTGGACCGTCGTGCCGGAGGCGTATGCCTACCGGGTGCCCCCGTCGTTTCGCGACACCGACGCGGCGCCCCTGCTCTGCGCCGGCATCATCGGGTACCGGTCGCTGCGCCGGGCGGAGCTGCCGCCCGGGGGACGGCTCGGCATCTACGGCTTCGGCGCCAGCGCCCACCTGACGGCCCAGGTCGCGGTCGCCCAGGGCGCCGAGGTGCACGTGCTGACCCGGGGCGCCGCGGCCCGGGCCCTGGCCGCGGAGCTCGGGGCGGCGTCGGTCGGCGGGGCGCAGGACCTGCCGCCGGTCCCGCTCGACGCCGCGATCCTCTTTGCCCCGGCCGGCGAGCTGGTACCGACCGCCCTCGAGGCGCTGACGCCCGGGGGCACGCTGGCCCTCGCGGGCATCCACCTCAGCAACGTGCCCGTGCTCGACTACCAGCGGCATCTCTTCCCCGAGCGCAGCCTGCGCAGCGTCACGAGCAACACCCGCCAGGACGGCGAGGAGTTCCTGCTGCTGGCCGAACGGCTGCACCTGCAGGTGACGACCACGCCGGTGCCCCTCGACAAGGCCGACCGGGCGCTCGAGGACCTCGAGGCCGGCCGGGTCCGGGGCGCAGCGGTGCTCGTGCCCGAGCCCTTCGAGTCACAGCCCTTCGAGTAGGCGTCAGCCGACGGGGGCCCAGCTCCCGGCAAGGGGGGCCGGCGAGGGCGACCGGCGACGGAGGACCGGGTGAGGAGGACCAGCGAGGGGGCGGGGGAGCCCGCGGGAGGGGTCAGCGGCGGCCGGTGGCCTTGTCGATCGCCTTCTGGAGGGCCTTCTCCGACTTCGCAGAGGCCTTCGCCTTCGCCTTGGCCATCTTGCGCGCGGCCTTCTCGTCCTCCGGGGAGACCTTGTCGTCCTCGAGCGCCTTGGGCAGGTGGCCGGTGGAGCGGCGGTAGTACGTCGCGGCGCCGCGCTCGGCGGCGACGCGGGCGGCGGCGACCGCCATCGACGACAGCGCGGTGAAGAGGACGACGTCGCGGGTGCGCTCACGCTCGAAGTCGCCCTTGACGGGCACGTTGCGGCCGGTGGCGAGCTTCCAGCCCTTCTGGGCGGCGTCGGTCGCGAGCTTCGTCGCGACGAGCGTGGTGCCGACGCTGAGGATCTTCCAGACGGGACCGCCGACCGGGGTGTGCTGCGTCGTGCCGGCCTTCGCGGCACCCTTGCGCGCGGCCTTGTCGGCCTTCGCGAGCGCCTTCTTCGTGTCCTTGGAAGCCATGGGCTGACTGTACCCACGCCGCCTCCAGGTCTCACGGGTAGAGTCGGCCCCACAACTGAAGAGCACGACCACCCATCACGACAGGGGAGCGCGACACGCGCTGAGAGTGCGGCAGCCCCAAGGGCCGAGCCGCAGACCCTCGAACCTGCTCCGGTTAGCACCGGCGAAGGAAGTCGGTATTTCTCAGGCCACCGCACGGCATACGTCATCGACGTGTCCGCGCGGGCGGCTTCCCCCAGGTATCCACTTGCCACCACTGGAACCCGGGAGACACACCATGTCCACCACCATCACCGCGAGCGGGCCGCTGACCCGCTGGCGCACCATCGACCTGCTCACCTGCGCCTTCCTCGGGGTCGCCTTCGGCGTCGCCTACTGGGCATGGGCCCTCGCCTATGCCGTGCCGTCGAACTTCGTGTCGGCCGGCTTCCCGCCGCTCGGCGCGCTCCTCAACTGGCCCTGGCTCGTCGCCGGGATGGTCGGGATGCTCGTCATCCGGCGTCCCGGCGCCGCCGTCTTCACCGAGCTCATCGCTGCCGTCGTCGAGTCGCTCATCGGCAACCAGTGGGGCGGAGCGGCGACGCTGCTCTCGGGGTTCCTCCAGGGCCTCGGCGTCGAGATCGGCTTCGCCCTCTTCGGGTATGCCGTCTTCCGCTGGGCGCCGCTGCTGATCGGCGGCTTCCTCGGCGGTGCCTTCGAGGCCGTCTACGAGTGGTACTCGTACTGGACCGACTGGGGGTGGGGCTACAAGATCGCCTACCTCTTCCTGCTCGGCGGCTCCGTTGCCGTCTTCGGCTCGCTCCTGGCCGTGGGCCTGACGAGGCTGCTGGCGAACGCGGGGGCGCTGAACCCGTTCCCGCCGGGGCAGGAGGTCCGTGAGCAGCGGGCCGTCTGACCGGGTGCAGGCGGCGCCGGCGTCCAGCAGGCCCCCGGCCCCGACGGCGGCCGGCGTCGCGCTGGACGTGGAGGACCTGACGTGGCGGCCCTTCGGCCGGTCCCGTCCGGTCCTCGAGGGGCTCGACCTGTCCATCGCGCCCGGCGAGCGCGTGCTGCTCGCCGGGCCGAGCGGGTCGGGCAAGTCGACGCTGCTGCGTGCCCTCGCCGGCCTGCTGCTCACCGCCGACGCCGGCGAGCTGTCGGGCCGCGTCTCGGTCGGGGGACACGCCCCGCAGGAGGTGCCCGGCGAGGTGGGCCTCGTGCTGCAGGACCCGGGAGCCGGCGTCGTCGCCTCGAGCATCGACCGTGACGTGGCCTTCGGGCTGGAGAACGTGTCGCTGGCTCGCGAGCAGATGCGGGCCCGGGTCGAGACGGCGCTGCGCGAGGTCGGCCTGACCATGTCGCCCGACAGCCCCCCGACGACGCTGAGCGGTGGGGAGTCGCAACGGCTCGCGCTCGCCGGCGCCCTGGCCATGGAGCCCTCGGTCCTGCTGCTCGACGAGCCGACGGCCATGCTCGACGCCGCCACTGCGGCGGAGGTCCGCGCGGTCGTGGCCGAGGTCGTCGCTCGCCGCGGCCTCACCCTCGTGGTCGTCGAGCACCGGCTGGAGGGGTGGCTCGACCTCGTCGACCGCCTCGTCGTGCTCGACGCGTCCGGGGCGGTCGTCGCCGACCGCGAGCCGCGTCTCGTCCTGGCCGAGCAGGGCAGCACTCTTGCGGCCCAAGGCATCTGGGTTCCCGGCGTGCGCGACCCGGAGCCGCTGTCGGTGGTGCTCGAGCACGTGCCCGGAGCCGCTGCCGGCACGGTGGAGCAGGGGCGGGTCGTCGCCGGCGCGTCAGCCGTGCGGGTCGAGCACCGCAGCCGCCGGCTCGGTGAGCGCTCCCGCACCACCCTCGCCGTCGACGGGGCCCACCTCGACGCCAGGGCCGGACGGTCGCTGGCCCTGGTCGGGCCGAGCGGTGCCGGCAAGTCCTCCCTCATGGCCGCGCTCGGCGGGCTGCTCGCCCCCACCCGGGGAGCGGTCGACTTCGCCCTGCCACTCACGCCGGCGGCGACGGGCGGCGGCCCCGCTCGTGAGCGCCTGACGCCGCCGCACGACTGGTCCTCCCGCGACCTGGCGCGCGTGGTCGCCTGGGTGCCGCAGCGGGCCGCCACGGCGCTCGTGGGCCGCACCGTCCGTGACGACGTGCTGACGACGCCGCGGGCCCTCGCCCAGGACCCTGTGGTCGCGGAACGCCGCGCTGACGCGCTGCTCGGCGCACTCGGCCTCGCGCACCTGGCCGATGCCGACCCCAGCCAGCTCTCCGGCGGGGAGCAGCGCCGCCTCGCCATGGCGTCGGCGGTCGCGCACGGCCCGGCGCTCGTCCTCGCGGACGAACCGACCGTGGGGCAGGACCGCCTCACCTGGGCGGCGGTCGCGGGCGTGCTCGCCGCAGCGCGGGACGAGGGGGCCGCCGTGGTGGTCACCACTCACGACCCCGGGGTCGTGGACGACGCCGACCGCGTCGTCCACGTCCCGCCACCCATCCAGCCCGCTCCCGATCCCGTGCCGGACCGCCACCCCCTCCTCGCCCGCGTCGGTCCCCTCGCGCTGCTCGCCGCCGCGTTGTGCGTCCTGCCGCTGCCGGGGCTGCTCGACAGCTGGCGGCAGGGTCTGGTCGTCCTCGCGGCCGAGCTCGCGCTGGGCCTCGTCGGGCTGCTCGCGCCTGGAGCCGGTCGGGCTCCGGTGGGACGGCTGAGAGGGGTGCTCACCCGCCTGGCACCCGCCGCCCTGGCCGTGTTCGGGGTGGCGTGGTCGGCGTGGCTGCTCGGAGGGCGCGACCTCGAGGTCGCCGCGGGCGCGGCGCTGCGCGTGCTCTGTCTCATCCTGCCCTCGGCCGTCGTCTTCGGCTTCCTCGAGCCCGAGTCGCTCGGCGACCACCTCGCCCAGCGGCTCCGGCTGCCGGCGCGGCCCGTGGTCGCCGCCACGGCCGCGCTCCAGCGACTGCAGGGGTTCGACGCGCTGTGGGCCGAGCTCATGGCCACTCGCAGGGTGCGCGGCATCCGGGCCGACCGGGGTGTGCTCGCCCGCGTCCGCGAGGCAGTCGTCGTCACCGGCGGCCTGCTCGTCGGTGCACTCGGCCAGGCGTCCGCGCTCGCGCTGGCGATGGACGCCCGCGGCTTCGCCGAGGCGCGGAGGCGCACGTGGGCCGGCCGGGCGCCCTGGCGCCTGCCCGACACGCTCGCGCTCGGAGCAGGCCTGCTGGTGGTGGCCGTGGCGGTCGCGGCGCGGGTGCTGCTGCCCTGAGGTCACCGCGGGGCAGAATGGGCGGCGCACACCTCGCGACAGGAAGGGGCCCGCACGTGCCCATGCCAGGCCGACCCCGCCCAGCCACCCGCGCCAGCTGGACCCGCGGGACCACGGGCGGGCCGGGCGCACCCCGGGCGTATGCCGTGCCGTCCCTCGCGCTGGGCGCCTCGATGGCGCTCGTGCTGGGCCTGGCGGCGTGCGGACAGCCCACCCCACAGTCGCCGGACGACTCGGTGGCGCCGACCGTGAGCGTGCCGGTGCAGCCGACCCTGACGCGTGACACACCGGACGACGACGTGCCGAACCCGACCGACTCGACGGCCGCGAGCGACGGCGGGCTCTTCGACGCATCGTCGAGCCTGAGCGCCGCCACGTGCGTGCCGACCGGGGACTCGTGGAGCTTCTCCGGGACGCTGAAGAACTCCGACACCGAGGAGCACACCTTCACGGTGGCCGTCTTCCTCGTCAAGACCTCCGACGGCTCCGACGTCGTGAGCAAGGAGGTCGACGTCAAGCTGGCGGCCGGGGCCAGCGCGCCCGTCACGATCCGGAACTTCCACACCGGGCCCAAGGCGGGCGTCGAGTGCCTGAGCGGCGTCACGGTGAAGGGCCTCTGACGTGCGGCTCTTCCTCGTGCGGCACGGCCAGACCCACGCCAACGTCGCCCGCCGGCTCGACACCGCGGTGCCGGGGCTCGACCTCACCGACGAGGGGCAGGCGCAGGCCGAGGCGCTCGCCGAGCGCCTCGGCGGCGAGGACCTCGGGGCGATCTACACCTCCGACCTCGTGCGCACCCAGCAGACCGCACGCCCCCTCGCGGAGCTGCTCGGGCTCGAGATGGTCGTGCTGCCCGGGCTGCGCGAGATCCAGGCCGGCGACTACGAGATGTCCACCGACTGGCAGCCCTACATCGACGCGGTGGCGCGGTGGCGCGACGAGCCGCACCACGCGATCCCCGGTGGCGACACCGGCACGGGCTTCCTGCTGCGCTACGAGGAGGCGATCGCCCGGATCGCCTCCGACGGTCACGAGTCCGCGGTTGCCGTCAGCCACGGCGCGGCCATGCGGGTGTGGTGCTCGGTGTCCCTCGGACTGCCGCCGGAGTTCTTCGACACCCGGCGCCTCGACAACACGCACGTCGTGACGATGGAGGGCGACCCCGGGCAGGGGTGGCAGCTGCTCGCGTGGGGTGACGAACCGGTCACCCATGGCTGAACCCGCTGGCCCGTCGCACCTGGCAGCGCCGTCCGAGGCGACCGGCGCGGCGCGGGGCCGGGCCGGCAGCTGGCGCTGGGTGGGCTGTGCCGGCGGCGTCGTCCTCGCCGCCGCCTCCTGGGGCTCGGGGGCGCTGCCGCGACCCAACCGGCACGTGCTGTGGCCGGGCGTCGCGTCGTGGTCGCCGAGTGGCGGCTCGCCGCTGCTCGCCAGCGTCTCGGTGGTCGCGATGGCGCTGCTCGTCCTCGCCTGGTGGAAGCTGCGCGACGCTGACGTGTCGGTCCGGTGGTGGTGGGCGACGGTGGCCCTGTGGTTCGCGCCGCTCGTCCTGGCCATGCCCCTCTACAGCCGCGACGTCTACTCGTATGCCGCACAGGGCCTCCTCTGGGACCACGGCCTCAGCCCCTACGACCACGTCGTCCGGGAGCTCGACTCGCCGTGGCGGGCCTCGACGGCGCCCACCTGGCTCGACACCGCGACGCCCTACGGGCCGGTGTGGCTGGTGCTCGCGCGCGCGGTCGCGTCAGTGTCGGGCGAGCTGTGGGTGGCCCTCCTGCTGCTGCGCCTGCTCGCCGTCGCCGGGGTCGCCGTCCTGGCCTGGGCGGTGCCCGACGTCGCCGGTCGCCTGGGCTGGTCACCGGTGCGCGCGACGTGGCTCGGCGTCGCGGTCCCGCTCGTCGGTGCCCACTTCGTCGGCGGGGCCCACAACGACGCGCTGATGGTCGGCGGTGTGCTCGTCGGTCTCGCCCTGGCGCTGCGCCGGCGGTTCGTCGTCGCCTGCGTCGTGGTCGCGCTGGCCGCCATGGTCAAGGTCACCGCGGTCGTGGCGCTGCCCTTCGTGGCGCTGCTGTGGGCCCGGCGCCTCGGGAGCGCGCCGGCCACGGCGACGGAGCGGACGGCATACGTCCGCTGGACCTCGGTGCTCCGAGCGGCGGTGCTGACGACGGTCTGCGCCGGGACGTCGATGGTGCTCGGTGGCCTCGTCACCGGGCTCGGGTTCTCGTGGCTCAACCCGACCGCGACGCCGGGCAGGAACGAGCAGTGGACGTCGCTGCCGACGGCGGTCGGCATCGCCGTGGGCGCGGGCGGGCACGTGCTCGGCCACGACGAGTGGCGCGAGCCGGCCATCACGACCGCACGGGCCGTCGCCCTCGTCGTCCTCGCGCTGCTGCTCGTCCTCGTGTGGCTGGCAGCGGCCAAGCCGGCGGACGTGCGCGGTCTCGGCGACGAGGTGGCGGCCGAGGAGGCGAGGTTGCGGCCGGTGCGCGGTCTGGCGTGGGCCCTGCTCGCCGTCGTCGTGCTCGCCCCGGTGTTCCTCGGCTGGTACTACCTCTGGGTGCTGCCGCTCTTCGCCGTCTCGCTGGGGCACCTGTGGCAGCCCCGGCT
Source organism: Terrabacter terrae (assembly GCF_039529575.1). NCBI lineage: Bacteria > Bacillati > Actinomycetota > Actinomycetes > Micrococcales > Intrasporangiaceae > Terrabacter > Terrabacter terrae. Next base: position 107,424 of record NZ_BAAANB010000020.1, on the reverse strand, counting down.
CGAGCGGCCGCTCGCGGTCGTGGCGACGGTCGTCTGCTTCGCGACCCTGCCGGAGGGCTACAGCCTCGGGCTGACCACGACCGCGGTCGGGGTGCCCGTTGCGCTCGTCGCGCTCGTCCTGCTCGTCTGCCGCGGGTGGCGCACCGCTCGCCGCACCGACTGGCGCCACCTGCTCGACCTCGACCGTCCTCTGGTGCTGAGCCGGCAGGCAGCCGACGTCTCCAGCCCTCGCTGTTGAGGCAACGGCGCACCTCTGGTCACGGATCGGCGACACTTGCCCGTCTCGCTTTCGGCGGCGGCGACGGTGTCCCACACTGTGCCGGTGAGTGACTCCGGCTTCGTCGACGACGCCCCGGGCGGCCGCGAGCCATCGCGCCATGCCGCCGCGGACCGCGCGCCGGAGGGTCGGGAGACGGGTGGGCCCGCGATGGGTGGGCCCGCACCGGCGCCCGGCCCGGGCCGGCGTCGCCCGTCGGTGGCCGGCACGGTCTTCGTGGTGCTGGTGCTGGGCCTCTTCGGCTTCGGGCTCTGGGCCTGGTCCTCGCGCGTGCACGCCGACGACGTCGCGGCCTATGCGGACCTCGTCAAGGAGATCGGCGTGATGGACCGGACCCTGGTCCCACTGGGGCACGGGGAGATGCCGCCGTGCCGCGAGCCGGGGGACGGGCTCGTGACCCGGACGTACCCGGAGTCGACCGGACCGCAGGCCGCCGAGCTCATCGGCTACCTCACCCAGAACGGCTGGACGCGGCAGACCTCCGCGTCGCCGGCCTTCGCCCACCTCGTGCGCAGCGTGGTCGGCCACACGCTGACCATCGACGTGGCCGCCCCGAGCGAGAACGCCCTCGTCGAGTCCCTGACCGCGCACAGCCCCGCCAGCTCCTTCGGGTGCGTGCTGCGCTGACCCGTGTGCGCTGACCGGGTTGTGGGACGAGACCCACGACACGGGCCACATCGTGGGAATGGCTCGGCTCACGGCATACGGGGATGGGACGCTGGGCGGCATGCGCGCGGTGACCCAGAGCAAGAAGCTGCAGAACGTCTGCTACGAGATCCGGGGGCCCGTGCTCGCCGAGGCCAAGCGGCTCGAGGACGAGGGGCACCGCATCCTCAAACTCAACATCGGCAACCCGGCCCCGTTCGGTTTCGAGGCGCCCGAGGACATCCTCGTCGACGTCATCCAGGAGCTGCCGACGGCGCAGGGCTACAGCGACAGCAAGGGAATCCTCTCCGCCCGCCGCGCGGTCAAGCAGCACTACGAGGTGCGTGACTTCCCGGCCCTGGGGGTGGAGGACATCTACCTCGGCAACGGCGTCAGCGAGCTCATCGTCATGGCGATGCAGGGCCTGCTCGACAACGGCGACGAGGTGCTCATCCCGGCCCCGGACTACCCGCTGTGGACCGCCGCTGCGAGCCTCGCCGGCGGCACCGCCGTCCACTACGTGTGCGACGAGCAGGCCGGCTGGGCGCCCGACCTCGACGACATCCGCAGCAAGATCACCGACCGCACCCGCGCCATCGTCGTCATCAACCCCAACAACCCGACGGGCGCGGTCTACCCGCGTGAGGTGCTCGAGGCCATCGCGCAGGTCGCCCGCGAGCACGAGCTGATCGTCATGGCCGACGAGATCTACGACAAGATCCTCTACGAGGGCGCGACGCACACCTCGATCGCCTCGCTCGCGCCCGACCTGCTGTGCCTCACCTTCAACGGCCTGTCCAAGGCCTACCGGGTCGCAGGCTTCCGCTCCGGCTGGCTCGCGATCACCGGCCCCAAGGAGCACGCCCGCAACTACCTCGAGGGCCTCGACATCCTCGCCAACATGCGCCTGTGCGCCAACGTGCCCGCGCAGCACGCCATCCAGGTGGCGCTCGGCGGCTACCAGTCGATCAACGAGCTCATCCTGCCCGGCGGCCGGCTGCTCGAGCAGCGCAACGTCGCCTGGGAGATGCTCAACGCGATCCCCGGCGTGTCGGTGACCAAGCCGGAGGGCGCGCTCTACCTCTTCCCGCGCCTGGACCCGAAGGTCCACGACATCCGCGACGACGAGCGCTTCGCCCTCGACCTGCTGCGCGAGCAGAAGATGCTCGTCGTGCACGGCACCGGCTTCAACTGGGCCACGCCCGACCACTTCCGGCTCGTCTTCCTGCCGCGGGTCGAGGACCTCGAGGACGCCGTCGGCCGGCTCGAGAAGTTCCTGTCGACGTACTCGCAGTAGGTCGTGTGCCGCCCCCCGCCTGCTTCAGCGTGAGGTGGCCCACCACTTGAGCAGGAGCCCGAGCAGCACACCCCAGACCACGGTGAGGACGAGGCTGAGGACGACGGCGAGCAGCGCGGGTCTGCGGCCGGCCCGCTCGTGGCGCGCGAGACTGAGGCCGGCGAGGGCCAGCCCGAGCAGCTGCGGCAGGAACACGAACCCGAACACCACCGCGGACAGCGACGCGACGACGGCGCCGCGCGCCAGCGGCGCCTCGGTGGCCAGCCGCGGCAACGCCACGTCGTGGGGACTTTCGGGATCACTCACGCGTTCAGCGTAACGATGAACGTGACCACTCCCTCTCGTGCGACGCGTCCGTATGCCGTCCGCCCGGCCTCGCGGCGCGGGCTCGCGGCGGGCGCGGGCCTCCTCTTCGTCCTCGCCCTCGCCGCGTGCAGCAGCCCCGACCCCACCTTGACCGACCTGCCCTCGGACGTGGCCAGCGCCCGCCCCACGATCTCGGCGGAGGAGGCGAAGTTCGTGCTCGCAGCCCAGAAGCTCGGAGCCAGGGTCACCGGTGCGTCGGTGGACGACGACATCCAGACCGGGACCACGACGTGCTGGGCCCTCGAGAACGGCGGCGTGAACCTCGGCCAGATCGCCGTCGACGGCGACGACCGGCCGTTGCCCGACAGCGGTGACGGGCTGCGGACCAAGCAGCTGATGGCCGCCGGCGTGCAGGCGTTCTGCCCCGACTACGACAACCAGATCGCGCAGCTCAAGCTGCCCTGAGACGGCCGCGCCCAGGGCGTCGGCGCCCTGGTGTTCGCTCATGACGACAGCTGCGGCGACGGTGCAGGCGCGTCCCGCCGCGCGCGCCGTCGGCTGGCGCAGGTTCCGCTACGGCCTCCTCGTCGTCGTTCTCGGCCTGCTCGGGTGCGCGGTGTTCGTCGCCGACTGGCCCTCGACCCTCAGCGACCTCGAGGCGGACATCGACGTCGGACGGGTCGACGAGGTCCGCGTCCAGGGCGCTGCCACCGGGGGCCAACGGGTACGCCACCGTGACGCTGGCGTGGGACGACGGCCTACGCCACCGGTACGCGTCGGTCGTGGAGGGCAGCGACGCCTCGGCAGTGCAACAGGGTGCCCACCCCGGCAGTGAGCAGGTCGTCGGCAGCGTCGAGAAGCAGCTGAGGTCCCTGAACGCCCCGGTGCGGATCACGGGGACCGACGAGGCGATCTCCCCACAGGGGCTGGGTGCCTGGCGCTTCCCCGGCTGGTTCTCCACCGCGGTCCTGCTGGCGTGGGCCGCTTCGCTCGTGCTGCTCACGCAGGGGCCCGAACCCTGGTGGGCCACCCGCGCCGCCTGGGGATGGGGGCTCTTCTCGCCTGCGGCGGTCGTCCTGGTCCCGCTGTTCCTCCTGCTGTCCGGGCCCCCGCCTGGCATCGCCTCCTCCGGCGAGTCGGGGCGTCGGCTCCGGGGTGGTCTGGCCTTCGTGCTGCTCTGGTTGGTCGGCCCCGCCCTGGCGCGACAGGTGACGGGCTGACGGTGACGGGCTGACCCGTGCGCTCGCGGTCGGGAGGTGCCGGCCGGCGGTCAGCACACCGCCGGACGTGAGCGCGCGCGCTTCGTCGGAATAGCCCGACCCACCCCGCCCGTTGGCACCCTCGTGAGTCCTGCCGCCAGAGCCCAGCTGAACATCCTCGACCTCGTGCCCGTCCTCGACGGGGGCACCGCCGGTGAGGCGATCGCCTCCACCGTCGAGATCGCCCGCCACGCGGAGAAGTGGGGCTACCAGCGCTACTGGATGGCCGAGCACCACAACATGAGCGGAGTCGCGTCCAGCTCGACCGCGGTGCTCATCGGCCACGTCGCCGACCAGACCGAGTCCATCCGGGTCGGCGCGGGGGGCATCATGCTGCCGAACCACGCGCCGTACGTCGTCGCCGAGCAGTTCGGCACGCTCGCCACGATGCACCCCGGCCGCATCGACCTCGGCCTCGGCCGCGCCCCGGGCACCGACCCGTTCACGACCCGCGCGCTGCGCCGCAACGAGGCCGCCGCGATGAACTTCGCGGGCGAGGTCCAGGAGCTTCTCGGCTACCTCGGTGACCCGGACCCGGACGCCAAGGTGCGCGCCATCCCGGGTGAGGGCACGCACGTCCCGATCTGGATCCTGGGCTCGAGCCACGGGGGTGCCCAGGTCGCGGCGGCCCTCGGCCTGCCGTACTCCTTCGCATCGCACTTCGCGCCGGCGGCACTGATGAGCGCCCTCGAGGTCTACCGCTCGCGGTTCGTGCCGTCCACCGAGCCCGGCGGGCTCGACGCGCCGCGCACCATGGCGGGGATGAACGTCATGGTGGCGGACACCCAGGCTGAGGCGGAGCGCCTCTACACGAGCGTCCTCTCCCGCTTCCACAGCATCGTCACCGGCCGTCGGGGCGGCGTCACCCAGCCCGTCGGCGACATCGACAGCCTTCTGGCGCAATGGAGCCCGGCCGAGCGCCAGGCCGTCTCGGACATGACCCGGGTGTCGCTGGTCGGCACGCCCGACACGGTGCGCGAGGGCCTGGCCGGCTTCGTCGAGGCCACCGGTGTGGACGAGGTCATCGTCACGTGCGGCGCCTACGACACCGCCGACCGGCTGCGCAGCTACGAGCTGCTCGCCGACGCCTGGCTCTGACCCCACCGTACTTCTGAGAGGCTGCAGCCCATGAGCGAGAGAGACCCCAAGGACCTGCGTCGCGTCACCCTGACCCGCGACGGCGTCGGCCGCTACACGGTCCACAACGACCGCGGCGGCTCCATCACCACGAGCTCGGGCACCGACGAGCTCTCGCCGGTGGAGCTGCTCCTCGCCGGCATCGCCGGGTGCACCGCCGTCGACGTCGACACCGTCACGACGCGACGCGCCGAGCCGGAGCAGTTCGAGGTCGAGGTGACGGCCGACAAGGTGCGCGACGAGCACGGGAACCACCTGCAGGACATCGAGGTGCGCTTCCGCGTCCGCTTCCCCGCGGGCGAGGGCGGCGACGCCGCCCGCGAGATGCTGCCCAAGCTCGTCCAGCGGTCCCACGACGAGTGGTGCACGGTCAGCCGCACCGTCGAGCTCGGCCAGAAGGTCACGACCACCATCGAGTGAGCCACGTGGATGTTCCCGATGGCGTATGCCGCCTGCCGCGGTCCGCGGGCCGGTGCCGTCAGTGGCGCACGACCACCTTGTCGCCGACGCGGACCTGGAAGTAGAGCGACTTCACCTGGGCGAGGTCGGCGATGTTGACGCATCCGTGGCTCGAGCTCGCGTAGCCGAGGCGCGCGAAGTTCGACGAGTAGTGCACCGCCTGGCCGCCGGAGAAGAACATGGAGTACGGCATCGGCGTGAAGTAGAGGTTCGAGATGACGTACTCGTACATCCGGGACACGTAGAAGGTGCCCTCCCGGGTCTCCCGGCCGGGTCCTCCGAACCTGGCCCACATGGCCATGAGCGGCTTGCCGTTGACGACCCACGTCAGGGTCCGGGTGGCCTTGTCGACGCACATGACCCGGCCGGTGCGGCACCGTGCGTCGAGGGATGCGAGGCTCGGCATGACCGGGCGCAGCCCCGCGGTGTAGCGGTAGGCGTCGAAGGTGCCCGGTCGGTAGGTGTCGGTCACCAGCCGGCTCCACGTGCGCTGGTCGATCACGCCCGACTGCGGCAGGTTGTGCGTCTGCTGGTAGACGAGGACGGCTCGGTCGAGCGCCGACCAGTAGACCCCCGTGATGGCATACGGCCACCGGCCCACGGCCCTCAGGCGCAGCTGGGCCTCGCGGACCGAGGCCGCCGCGGCAGTGCGGGGGATCGCCGTGGGAGAGGCGGTCAGGGCGCGGAGACGGTCCCACGTGCGCTGGTCGACGACTCCGCTCTGGGGGAGGTTCTGGGCCTGCTGGAAGGCGAGGACGGAGCGGTCGACGGCCGACCAGTAGATGCCGGTGATGGCGTAGGGGAAGCGGCCGAGGAGCTTCAGGCGGACCTGCAGGTCCTTGACCGACGAGCTCGCCGCCGTCCGGCTGATCGCCGTCGGGCTCGCGGTCAGGGCACGGAGGCGGTCCCACGTGCGCTGGTCGACGACTCCGCTCTGGGGGAGCTTCTGGGCCTGCTGGAAGGCGAGGACGGAGCGGTCGACGGCCGACCAGTAGATGCCGGTGATGGCGTAGGGGAAGCGGCCGAGGAGCTTCAGGCGGACCTGCAGGTCCTTGATGGCCAGAACCGACGAGGTGCGGCCGATGACGGCGGGGACGGGCGCCGGCGCCGAGGTCTTCGTGGGGGGCGGCGGGGTCGTGGTCGGCGGCGCGGTTGCCGTGGTCGTCGGCGGCACGGTCGTCGTGGTGGTCGTCGTCCCGGCGCTCGTGGCGTCCGCCACGCTGGAAGCGGTCGGCGTCGGCGTCCCCGTCGCCTCGTCGGCGCGCGCTGACGGCGTCGCCACGGTGATCGCCGCCAGGACCGCGACCGCTGCGGCTGTTCCCGCGAGTCGCTTCCTGCTGAACTCGAGCTGCCTCATGGTGTCCCCTGTCTCGTGCCCCGAGGCGCCGCGGCGCACCGGTGGATGGATCGGGCGCGGACCGCGCCCCTCATTGTGGCAGCGCGGATGCCGTTCAGCGCGCCCAACTTCTCATCCTGACGCGTCGGCCGGACGGAAGGTTGTCGACGGGTGTCCGCAGCGTGGTCGCGGTGTGCCGCTCAGCCGCCCGGCAGCTGCCGCACCGTGAGGATCTGCTCGGCGCGCCCGACCGGCCCCAGCTCGTCGTGCAGCGTCGTCGACGTGATGCCGAGGCCCGTCGGGCCCATCGTCACCGAGGTGTCGAAGCCGACCCAGCCACGCGCGGGCTCGCGGAAGAGGTGGACGGTGAGGTCGACGTTCGGGAACATCCACTCACGCGGCGAGACTCGCACGGCGATGCCGTTGGCGGTGTCGGCCAGTCGCACGAGATCGGCTGTGGGAGAGCAGGACTCGCCGTCGACGAGCGCGTTGCGGGCGCGGATCCACGCGCGCGTGCGGCCCGGCCGCCGTTCCGGGTCGACGCGGAACTCGAGGCCCTCGATGTAGCCGCCCTCCCAGGTGTCCGTCCCGCTCCACGGCTCCATCTCGTCAGGGCCGGGGATCGGCGCCAGCTCGACACCGGCCGCCGCCTGCGAGTCGTGGGCCGCGAGGCGCCAGGCCTCGGCGCGCACCACGGCGCGGTCGTCGACGAGCATCGTCGCTTCGACGAGCTCGATCGTGCGTCCGGGCCTCGTCGTGCGCACCTCGACCCGGCTCGGCCGGGCGGGGATCATGCCGAGGATGTCGAAGGAGATGCGGGCCAGCTGCATGCCCTCGCGCGGCTCGTGCAGGTCGAGCTCGTGGGCCAGGATGCCGCTGACCGGAGCCATGTGCTGCTCGTCGTCACGCCAGGCGCCCTGCACGTGGACGGTCGGCGCGTAGAGGCCGGGGCCGAGCCGTCGGTAGAAGGCGGGGGTGTCGCGGTCGAGCCCGAGGGCGGTGCTGCTGTCGGTGTCGCTGGTCACCTGCCCACCCTAGGAGCCGGCCCGGGCGGGTCCCGGACCGGACCTCACTCAGGGTGGTCGGAGAGCCCGAGGCCGAGGTCGACCATCCGCACGAGGCGGGGTGCGAGCTCGTGGACGGCGCCGGGCGGCAGGTCGCGCAGCGGACCTTCCAGGGCGAGCATCGCCAAGCCGTGCACCGCCGACCAGGCCAGCAGCTCCGCACCGGGGCGTTCGCGCTCGGACAGCACGCCGGCCTCGAGCATGGCGTCCAGGGAGTCCGACAGCAGCTGGAAGGGCGTGCGGCCGCTGTCCCCGGCCGCCTCCGTGGACGCGGCCCGGCTGAGGTCGACGGGCACGGCGAAGGCGGTGCGGAACAGGCCCGGCTCGTCCATGGCGAAGCGCAGGTAGCCCACGCCCACCGCACGGAAGCGGGCCCGGGCGCGGGCCGCCGGGTCGAGGTCGGCCGGGAGGGCGTCCATGGTCGCGCTGATGACGTCGGCGGCGCGGGCCTGCGCCAGCGACACCACCTGGTCCAGCAGCGCGTCACGGTCGGTGAAGTGCCGGTAGGCCGCGTTGGCCGAGACCCCGACGCGGCGCGTGGCCTCGCGCAGGACGACCTTGTCGGGCCCACCCTCGCGGGCGAGCTCGAGACCCGCCTCGAGCAGGGCCCGCCGCAGGTCGCCGTGGTGGTAGGTCCCGCGCGGTGTGGGCGCCGACGCAGCAGCCGAGGCGGTGTCGGGCTCGCTGGCGGCGGACGGGGTCACAGGGCCATCATCCTCCGGCGCCGCAACGACCCCACGCCGCCCTCAGAAGCCGAACCGTCGCGCCGTCTCGCGCACGGCGTCCGCCGACGCGCGCAGGCCGGCAAGCTCGGCGTCGGTCATCGGCGCCTGGACGCGCTCGCCGACCCCGCCGGCGTGGACGATCGCGGGCACGGACAGACAGACGTCGCTGATGCCGTGGTAGTCGTCGAGCAGCGACGAGACCGGCAGGATGCGCCGCTCGTCGTAGAGGACGGCCTCGACGATCCGGGTGGCGGCCAGCCCGATGGCGTAGTTCGTCGCGCCCTTGCCCTCGATGACCCGGTAGGCCGACTGCACCACGTCGGTCGCGATGCGGCCCCGCGCCTCCTCGTCGAGCGCGATGCGGCCGTCGGGCCTGCGCCACTGCAGCAGCGGCACCGAGCCGATCGAGGCGGACGACCACAGCGGCAGCTCGGAGTCGCCGTGCTCGCCGACGACGTAGGCGTGCACGCTCTGCGCCGCGACGCCGGTGTGCTCCGCGAGCAGGAACCGCAGGCGCGAGGAGTCGAGCACGGTGCCCCAACCGAAGAGCCGCTCCGGTGGCAGCCCCGAGACCTTGAGCGCGGCATACGTCACCACGTCGACGGGGTTGGTGACCATGATGTGCACGGCATCGGGCGCCACCTCCACGAGCCGCGGCAGGATCGCGCGGACGATGGCGATCGTCGACTCCGCGAGGTCGAGCCGCGACTGGCCGGGCTTCTGCTTGGCGCCGGCCGTGAAGACGATGACGTCGGAGTCGGCGAGCACGCCGATGTCGTCGGAGCCCTCGACGTGCGCCATGGGCACGAACTGGATGCCGTGGCTGAGGTCGAGCGCCTCGGCGTGCACCTTGGCGGCGTTGACGTCGAAGAGCGAGACGGTCTGGGCGACGCCACGCATCAGGGCGGCATACGCCAGGGTGGCGCCCACGGCTCCCGCGCCGACGATGCCCAGCTTCGTGCGACGGCGGCGACGCGTGTCCTCGGCGAGTGCCTCGACGGTCATGGTCCGGTGCTCCTCGGGTCGGCGGCAGGTGCGCCCCACGCTAGCGGGGGGCGTCGGCGCCGAAGAGCTCGTGCAGGCACTCCTTGAACATCGTGGTGTGCGCCTCGACGTCGGCGGCCGACGTGGCGGGGCTCATCAGCGCCATGTTGTGGAACGGCGTCAGCAGGATGCCGCGGTTGAGGGCGTAGAGGTGGAGGTACTGCTGCAGCTCGAAGTCGTCGGCGTCGTGCGCCTCCTGCCCGTCGCGGGAGGGGCGCGCGGAGAAGTTGTACTCGGCCCGGGCGCCGAGCCGGGTCACGTGCCAGTCCGCTCCGACGGCGTCGATGCCGGACTGCACTCCGTCGGCCCACGCGTCGGCGAGCGGCACCATGTGCTCGAAGGCCTCGGCCGTCATGACCTGCTCCAGGGTGGCCTTCATCGCCGCCATCGACAGGCCGTTGCCGGAGAGCGTCCCGCCGATGCCGCCCACGTCGATGTCCTCGAGCTCGACGGAGCGGGCGATGCGGTCGGCGATGTCCTGGCTGAAACCGAAGGTGCCGCAGGGGATCCCGCCACCGATGGACTTGCCGATGACGAGCAGGTCGGGCGACAGGCCGTGGGCGGCGGTGTAGCCGCCCGGCCCCGCGCAGATGGTGTGCGTCTCGTCGTTGACGAGGAGCGCGCCGTAGCGGGTGGCGAGCTCGCGCACGCCCTCGTTGTAGCCGGGGTCGGGCAGCACGATGCCGATGTTCGTCAGAGCCGGCTCGACGAGGATCGCCGCGACATCCCCGTGGGCGAGGGCCTGCTCGAGCGCCTCGAGGTCGTTGAACTCGACCACCCGCGTCGTCTCGGACGTGTCGACGGGAGCGCCGATGTTGCTGCGGCGGTTGACCGTCGAGCCGTCAGAGCCCAGCGTGGCGAAGGCCTCGTCGACGGAGCCGTGGTAGCACCAGTTGTGGACGACCACCTTGCTGCGCCCGGTGAGGTGGCGGGCGTAGCGGATGGCGTGCCGGTTGGCGTCCGTGGCCGTGAGCGTGAACTGCCAGTAGGGCAGGCCGAAGCGCTCGGCCAGGCCCGAGGACACGGCGATGGCATCCTCGGTCGGGAGCATCGTGGTGATGCCGCGCGAGAGCTGGCTGGTCACCGCCTCGACCGTCGGCGCGGGGGAGTGGCCCATCATCGCGCCGGTGTCGCCGAGGCACAGGTCGACGTGGTCGATGCCGTCGACGCAGGTGAAGTGCGCGCCCTCGGCGTGCTCGACGAAGACGGGGAAGTCCCCGGGCCACTTGACCATCCAGCTCATCGGCACGCCACCCGGCATGTGCGCGGCGGCCCGTTGCGCCAGGGCCTGCGACTGCGGTCGGGCGGCGGTGAAGGCGGCGCGCTCGCGGGCGTGCAGCTCGGCGAGTCGGTTCCGGTCCACGGTGCTCATGCCCAGATCATGCCGTGAGGAGCGTGACGGCGGAAGTGGTTGTCTGAAGTCCGAAAGGCAACGGATTCCGAAGGCGTTGGAACCGCATTCCAGTGAAATGGCATGGGCGGGGGTCGTCGCACACGGCCGGAAGTGGCATGATCCCGGCCATGCCCCCGACCGGATTCCGCGGCCTCAGCCTCTGGCACGACACGATCGGCGAGATCGAGCCGCGTCCCGCTCTCACCGCCGACCTCGAGGTCGACGTCGCGGTGGTCGGAGCCGGCTACACCGGGCTCTGGACGGCATACCACCTCGTCACGGCCGACCCGGCGATCCGCGTGGCGGTCATCGACAAGGAGGTCGCCGGCTTCGGCGCCTCGGGCCGCAACGGCGGCTGGTGCTCGGCCCTCTTCCCGGCCTCGCTGAAGCGGATGGCCGCCGAGCGGGGCCGCGACGCGGCCGTGCGGATGCAGCACGTGCTGCACGCGACCGTCGCCGACGTGGGCCGCGTCGCCGCCGAGGAGGGCATCGACTGCCACTTCGACCAGGGCGGCTACCTCTCCGTCGCGCGCAACCCGGCGCAGCTCGAGCGGGTCCGCGCCGAGGTCGCCGACCACCGCCGCTGGGGCTTCGGCGAGGAGGACCATCGCCTCCTCGACGCCCACGAGGTGACGGACGTCGCCGGCGTCAGCAACGCCCTCGGAGGCTCGTTCACGCCGCACTGCGCCGCGATCCACCCGGCCCGGCTCGTCCGCGGCCTCGCGGACGCGGTGGAGCGGCGCGGCGTCCGCATCTTCGAGCACACGACCGCCGTCGACGTCCACAGTCGCCGCGTCGTGACCCCGCACGGCACGGTCCGCGCCGAGCACGTCGTGTTGGCCACCGAGGGCTACACCCCGGCCGTGGCAGGCCGGCGCCGCGCCATCGCGCCGGTCTACTCCCTCATGACGGCGACCGAGCCGTTGCCCGACGACGTGTGGGCCCAGATCGGCCTCGAGAAGCGCACGACGTTCGCCGACAACCGGCACCTGACGATCTACGGCCAGCGCACCCGCGACGGGCGGATCGCCTTCGGCGGCAGGGGCGCTCCCTATCACTACGCGTCGAAGGTGTCGCCGCGCTACGACCGGGACGAGCGCGTGCACGCCACCCTGCGCCGCATCCTCGTGGAGCTCTTCCCGGTGCTCGAGGGCGTCACCTTCACCCACGAGTGGGGCGGCAACCTCGGCGTGCCTCGCGACTGGTTCCCGTCGGTGCGGCACGACCGCCACACCGGCCTCGCCTTCGCCGGCGGCTACGTCGGCGACGGGGTCGCGACGTCGGCGCTCGCCGGCCGCACGCTCACGGCCATGATCCGTGGCGACGACCCGGACGGCCTGGCGACGCTGCCGTGGGCCGGCCGCACCTCCCGTGACTGGGAGCCCGAGCCGCTGCGCTGGCTCGGCGTCAACGCCGTCACCGCCTTGATGACCTCGGCCGACTGGTCGGAGCGCCGCACCGGACGCCCCTCGCGCGCGGCGTCGACCTTCTGGGCGGCGCTCGGCCAGTAGGGGCTCCGCGTCTGCCGGAGATCCCGTGTGCCGTGCCTCCGCAGACCCCCATCGCGCGGCTCGATGTCCCATCCTTGTCGGGATCCTGTCGAAATCGCCCGTTCCCGTTCGTCGTCTCGGTGACCGCGCACCAAGACCTGGAGGACCGGACACATGAAGTTCCTGCTGACGGACAGCGGCGTCACCAACCCGAGCATCCACGCAGCACTCGCCGGGATGCTGCGCAGACCGATCGCCGAGTCGCGGGCCCTGTGCCACCCCACCGGGATGTACGGACATCCCATGGTCGGCACCTGCTGGCGGGCTGCGCACTGACGGAGCCAGCCGCGCTCGACGTCAGCGAGATGTCGGACCAGGCCCAGGAGCGAGAGGTTCGACGGCGGCACGGCACCCTCCGGCCGCGAGGCGGACAGCCGGTCGTGACCGCGGACCGCAGCTAGGCGGATGCCGTGAAGGCACCGTCGACGAGCAGCGGCACGTGGTCGGAGGCGTCGAGCTCGGCCGCGATCTCGACGTCGCTCGGCCAGCCCTGCTCGACGAGCTCGCGTCCACTGGCGCACTCGCCCAACGCCCGGGCGACGCGCTCCTGGACGGCCAGCCACGCCGCACCGGCGGCCTGGGCCTCGGGGCTGAGCAGCAGCGGGCCGGCGCGGTGCTCGAGCCGGGCGGCGAGTGCGGCGACGACGGCCCCGGCGCCCCAGAGGTCCTCGACGGCGGGGCGCAAGGATCCGTCGGGCCAGCGCTCGCCGGCCGGGACCACGACCACGGCCGGCTGCGCCGGTGAACCGCCCGACGACTCGAGCCAGCCGACGAGCCAGGCCGCTACCGCCGCACGGTTGCGCAGTGACGCGGCCACGACGTCCGCGCCGGCGTCGGCCAGGACGGCGCTGATCGTCGATCCGTTCGGTGACGGCAGGACGAGGCCCTCGACCGGCCCGGCCGCGCGGATCGAAGCCGGCGACAGGCTGACGCCGCCATCGGTCCGGGTCGCCGACCGCGGCCCGGCCAGCGTCGCGCCGACCGAGTCGGCGAAGGCCCGGGCCGACTCGTCCTTCCAGCGATAGGGGTGCACTCGCATCCCGGCGTCCATCGCGACCGACACGCACGTCGTGAAGCTGAGGACGTCGACGACGACCGCGCACACCGGTGACCCGGCGGCGACGGCATACCTGCTCAGCGCCTCGGCGGCGCCGGGACCCCAGCCGAGGCGGACGACGTGGCGGTCCTGTGAGTGCCAGGGCTGCATGCGGCCCAACCTAGGGGGTCGAGGTCGAGGGCGCGGGGGTCGTCGACACGGTGGGCGTGCGCGGCGTCGCCGGACCGAGGTGCAGGCCGCCCGCGGTGTGCAGGATCGCCAGACCGGCGAGGAGCATGAGGGCCGCCGCCGTCAGGGTCAGCACCATGGCGCGCCGTGACCCGAGGTCCACCGGGTCGGTCTGCTGTCCCATGTGCGCCTTTCGTCGACTCAGCGAGCCGTACCTTACGCGCCCGACCGACCTCGAGCGCGCTCAAACGGGACCCGGCCCGCCGGGCCCGCGAGGGTCGTCGAGGCCCTGGACCAGCCGGGCAGGCGCCGTGAGCCGGTAGGAGGTGTCGACGAGCTCGGCCACCTCGTCCCAGTCGACGCCCGCGACGCCACGCTGGTGGCGCAGGTCGAGCATCAGCCAGCCGTACGGGCCGTAGTAGCCGGGGACGACGAACCGCTCGTCCTGGAGCAGGGCCGGCCGATCGGTCTCCTCCGGAAGGACGAGGAGCGCCTGGCGGTACGGCTCGGGGTCATGGTCGCCCTTGACGACCCCGCCGTAGACCGCGAACACCTTGCGGGTGAAGAAGTTCGGGCGTCCGTGCGAGAGCTTCTCGTCGGCGCCCGGCAGCGCGAGGCAGATCGCCCGGAGCCGGTGGAGGTAGGGGTCCGTGCTGTCGAACATCGCCGGGTGCGCCATCCGCTCACGGTAGGCGAGCGGGCGTCCCGGCGGATGGGATCAGGCCCCGCAGGCGCCGCCGCAGCCGCCGGCGCCGCACCCACCACCGCAGCCACCACCGGCCGCGACCGGCTCGAGCACCTCGTGGCGGTGCTCCCACGCCGTCTCCAACGCCTGGCTGAAGACCTCCGGCGGCTGGGCGCCCGAGACGCCGTACTTGCGGTCGAAGACGAAGAACGGCACCGACTCGATGCCGAGCATCTTGGCCGTCGCCTCGTCGCTGCGGACGTGGTTGCCGTAGTCCTCGGACTCGAGCATCGCGCGCACCTCGTCGCCGTCGAGGCCGAGCTCGGTCGCCAGCCGAACGAGCACGTCCCGGTCGCCGACGGCCAGGCCGTCGGTGAAGTAGGCGCGCATCAGCCGCTCGTGGGCGGCGTCGGCCAAGCCGTGCTCGGCGGCGAGGTGCACGACGCGGTGGGCGTCGAAGGTGTTGCCGTAGCGCGCCTGCTCCCAGTTGAACTCGAGCCCGAGCTCGGCGGCAGCCGCAGCCATCGACCGGTGCTGGGCGATCGCCTGCTCGCGGCCCGTGCCGTACTTCGCGGCGATGAGGTCGACGAGAGAGTGCTGCGAGACAGGCTCGGCTCCACGGTCGAGCTCGAAGCTGTGCCACGTCACCTCGACCTCGTCGGCGTGCTCGAAGCGCTCGAGGGCAGCCTCGAGGCGGCGCTTGCCGAGGTAGCAGAACGGGCACACGATGTCGGACCAGATGTCGATCTTCACGGTCGTGCAACCTACCCGGGGGCGCGCGTGTTCCCCGCATCGCGGGAGGCGTCGGTCACCCAGACAGAAGAGGGCGTATGCCGTCAGCTCCCGCGCGCGACCCGGCGCAGGATCGCTGCGGCGGACTCGGCGTCGCGGGTCTCGGGCAGCCAGTGACCCGCATCGAGATCGACGAACTCGTAGTCGCCCCCGACGTGCTCGCGGGTCAGCTCGGCGGCGGTCCGGCCGAGAAACGGGTCGCGCGAGCCCCAGACGTAGGTGGCGGGGACCTCGAGCCGGTGCGCGCCGACGTGCGAGCCGCGGGCGGCGCGGTACCAGTTGATCGGTCCGGCGAGCGCGTCGGCGCGGGCCAACCGGGCGGCATACCTGCGCTGGTCCTCGGACGGCAGCCCCGAGCAGGTCAGGAGGGAGTGGAAGCCGGCGGCGAACGTGCGCTCGGGCAGCCACGGCAGCTGGAAGGCCGCCATGTACCAGGACTTCCGCTTCTGCTCGAGCGTGGCCTTGAGGGCCCGGGCCATCGCAGCGGGATGGGGCGTCGAGAGGACGGTGACGGTCGCGACGCGGTCGGGATGGTTGCAGGCGACGAGCCACGCCACCGCCCCGCCCCAGTCATGGCCCACCACGTGCACGCGCTCGCGGCCGGAGGCGTCGACGAGCGCGAGGACGTCGGCGACCAGCTCCTCGAGCCGGTAGGCGTCCCGCTCGCGGGGGCACGCTCCCGGCGAGTAGCCGCGCTGGTCGGGAGCGAGGGTGCGCAGCCCGGCGTCGTGCAGCCGCGCCGAGACCCGCTCCCAGCTGGTCCGGTCGGTCGGGAAGCCGTGGAGCAGCACGACGACCTCGCCGTCGAGCGGCCCGGCGTCCGTGACGTCGAAGCGCAGCCCGTCGCGGCTGAAGGTCGTGATGCGCTGGTTCGGGTCTCGCATGGCCCCATCCTGCCCGTTGGGGCGAGCCGCAGAACCCGGCACGGCCGCACATCGCAGCGACCTACTGTGGAGCCATGCCCGACGTGCCGGTGCCGGAGGTGTCGCCCTCCCGCAGCAACCTCCGGGTGCCCCGCCCGTGGTGGCACCTGTCGCGCACCGGGCTGCTCTTCGGCGCCGCCTACTTCCTCACCTCGATGGCGCCGAGCCTGCTGCCGCGCACCTGGTACTACCAGGGCCTCATCAGCGGTCTCTGCGCTGCCGTCGGCTACGCGCTCGGCGTCCTGGTCTCGTGGGTCGTGCGGCGCATCTCCCGGCTCGTCGACCTGCACGTCACCGTGAGCGGGGAGGCCCGCCACTGGCTCCTCGTGGCCGCGCCGGTCTTCGGGGCCGTGGCGGTGCTGGGCCTGACCGTCGCCAACGTCCGGTCCCAGGCGCGCACGGCGGCCGTCGTGCACCTCACCCCGCTCGACCCCCTCGACTGGGCGCTGGCGCTGGCGCTCGCCGCCGTCGTCGCCGTCCTCTTCCTCGTCGTCGCCCGGGGGCTGCGCGGCGCGACGCACCAGCTCGCCGAGGCCGCCGGGCACGTGCTGCCGAGGGCGATCGCGACCGTCGTCGCGGTGCTGGTCGTGGGGCTCACCGCGGCCTGGGTCACCGACAGCGTGCTCTTCCACCGCACCATGCAGGCCTTGGCCGGTGTCGCCGCCCAGGGCAACACGGCTCCGACCGGCAGGCCGGCGCCCACCTCGCCGCTGCGCTCGGGAGGGCCGGGGTCGCTCGAGTCCTACGCCGGCCTCGGCTACCAGGGCCAGATGTTCGTCACGAGCGCACCGACGCCGGCCGAGATCACGGCCGCGACCGGCCGTGGGGCCATCGAGCCGATCCGGGTGTATGCCGGCCGCACGGGCGACCGCACGGTGTCTGACGTCGCCGACGCCGTCGTCGCCGAGCTGGAGCGGACGGGCGCGTTCCAGCGGCACGTGCTGGCGGTCATCACGACCACGGGCACCGGCTGGGTGGACGACTGGTCGGCCCAGTCCATCGAGTACCTCAGCAACGGCGACAGCGCGATCGCCGCGATGCAGTACTCCTACCTGCCGAGTGCCATGTCGATGATGACCGACCGCGACACCCCTCGCGAGGCCGGCAAGGCGCTCTTCGACAAGGTGTATGCCGTGTGGCGCACCCTGCCCGAGGGCCGGCGTCCCCAGCTCGTCGTCGGCGGCGAGTCGCTCGGGTCCTACGGCGGCCAGGCGGCCTTCGCCGACGCCCGAGACATGCTGGCCCGCGCGCAGGGCGGCGTCTGGGTCGGCACCCCGAGTTTCACCGACATCGCGGCGCAGCTCACCACCGAGCGCACCCCCGGCTCGCCCGAGATCGTGCCGGTGGTGGACGACGGGCTGCACATCCGGTTCGCCGCGAGCGGGGACCAGCTGACCCACGACTACGACGGCCGCGACTACGGCGCCTGGGACTTCCCGCGCTTCGTCTACGCGCAGCACCCCTCCGACCCGGTCGTCTGGTGGAACCCCGAGCTGCTCGGCGCCGAGCCGGACTGGCTGCGTGAGCCGCGCGGCCGCGACGTCAACCCCGACGTCACGTGGATCCCCTTCGTCACGTTCTGGCAGCTGACCACCGACATGGCGGTGGGGCACGACCCGCCCGACGGCTACGGCCACCGCTACGGTCCCGAGCTCGTGCCCGCCTGGGGCTCCGTGCTCGGCGGGTCGCCCACCGACGACTACTCGAAGGTGATCGCCGGCATCGAGAAGACCGTCAACCGGGTGGCGTGACCTAGGCTCGGCAGGTGCCGGCGCAGCGTTTCCACGGGCAGATCGCGGGCGTCGGGTCGACCTCCGGCGTGCGGGTCGTCGTCGGCTCGTGGCTCCGGACGCCGCTCGGGTCCTTCGGCGACGCGATGGTCGAGACGGCCTCGGGGCACCGGGTCCTGGTCGCGCCCAGCCGGCCGGTGGCCGAGTTCATCGAGGCGACCTACGTCTTCGACGAGGTCCGCCTCGAGCCGATCACCGTCAGCTCCACGTCCGGCCGGTGGAGGGTCGCCTCCGCGTCGCTCGCGCTCGACCTCACGGTCGGGGGACGTATGCCGCTCGGCCGGCTGCTGCACGTGGTCCCGGTCCGTCTGGCGGCCAGTCCGGCCTGGGCGACGCTCGTGGACCCGGTCGCGCGCCGGGTCCTGCGCGGCGTCCGGACCCGGGGCACCGCGCTCGCCGGCCGCCGCGAGTTCTACGGCGCCACCGACCTGCATACCGTGACGGCGCTCGAGGGCAGCTTCGACGGCCGTCCCCTGGGCGAGCTCGCGCCGGTGGACCCGCCCTGCCGCTTCGGCTTCTCCTCGACCCCGCGCCGTCCGTCCGTGACGACCGTGGTCACCACGGTCGTCACGACCGCGAGCGACTCATCGAGGGGCAGTAGCTCGGCCCCACGGTAGGCGGGACGGGCGCCCTGGACGTCCTCGTGCTCGTCGGGGCTCCTGGTCACCGCTGTGTCCTCCTGGAGACGGCCGACCACGTACCACGTGCTCCGAACGCGTCACGTCGCACCCATCGGTCACCGCGGCGGACGGCATACGGCTCGGAGGTCGGGGACGATCCCGGCGAGACCGGGTAGGACTGGGGAATGGGCACGATGATCGAGTTTCCCGCGCACGGCCTCACCGCGTACCGCGCCGACCCGGACGGGCAGCCGCGCGGCGCGGTCGTCGTCATCCAGGAGATCTGGGGCCTCGTCGACCACGTGAAGGACGTGACGGACCGCTTCGCGGCCCAGGGCTACCTCGCGGTGGCACCGGACCTGCTCGGGCACGTCGGGCTGACCCCGGAGGTGGGTGGCCGCATCTTCGACCTCATGATGCGTGGCACCGAGGAGGACCGGCTGGCTGCGCAGCCGCAGATGCGGGCGGCGACGACCCCGGCACGACAGCCGGAGTTCGCGGCCTGGGCGGTGCCGGCCCTGCGCCACGTCGTCGACTCGCTCGTCGACGAGCCGGGCGTCGCGGGCCGGGTGGGCGTCGTCGGCTTCTGCTTCGGGGGGACGTGCGCGTTCACCCTCGCTGCCGCCGACGAGCGGCTTCGCGCGGCCGTGCCGTTCTACGGCCACTTCCCGGAGAACGCCGACCCGGCGACGATCGCCTGCCCCGTCCTGGCCTTCTACGGCGAGCAGGACCACGGGATCACCGACGGCGTGCCGGAGCTGGAGAGCCGGATGGAGGAGGCCGGCGTCGACTTCACGGCGCGGGTCTACCACGGCGTCGGCCACGCGTTCTTCAACGACACCTCGCCGTCGAAGTACGACGCCGAGGTGGCCTCCGACGCCTGGGACCGCACGCTCGCCTTCTTCGGCGAGCACCTTTCGTGACTGCGGCGACCCGATGTGCAGTAAGCCTGTGCCATGACTGACTCCGCGCTGCCGCAGGATCCCGCCGGCCCGCTCGTCCTCGGCCCGATGCTGCGCTACATCGGCGAGACGGACGCGACGGTGTGGGTCGAGACCGCGAGCCGCGCCGTGGTCACCGTCCACGCCGACGGTCGTGCGTGGTGCGCGCCGACCTTCCGCGTCAAGGGGCACCACTACGCGCTCGTGGTCGTCGACGGGCTCGAGCCCGGCGGAGCCTGGGAGTATGCCGTCAGCATCGACGGCGCGCCCGTGTGGCCCGAGCAGGGCAGCGAGTTCCCGGCACCGCGCCTCCGCACCGTCGACCGCCACCGGCCCACCCGGCTGCTCTTCGGCTCGTGCCGCACGACGGTGCCCAATGACCGCGAGGGGCACCGGACCAACGGGGTGGACGCGCTGCGCACCCTCGCGCTCGCCCTCGCCCGTGACGAGCAGGAGTGGCCCGACCTCGTGGCCTTCCTCGGTGACCAGGTCTACGCCGACGAGACCCCCGAGGCGATGCGCGAGTTCATCGCGTCGCGGCGCTCCCTCGACGAGCCTCCCGGCACGGAGATCAAGGACTACGAGGAGTACGCCCACCTCTACCGGCTCGCCTGGGGCGACGACGCCAACCGCTGGCTGCTCTCGACGCTGCCCAGCTGCATGATCTTCGATGACCACGACGTCCGCGACGACTGGAACACCTCGTGGTCCTGGCACGAGGAGATCAACCGGACCCCGTGGTGGGACGAGCGGCTCATGGGCGCCCTCTCCTCGTACTGGGTCTACCAGCACATCGGCAACCTCTCGCCCGGACAGCTGGCCGAGGACGAGGTGTACGCACGGGTGCTCGACGCCGCTGCAGGCTTGGCCGGGCGCGGTGCCGAGGAGGACGGCGAGGAGCTCGACCTGACGGAGGCGGTCTTCGACCTCTCCCGACGCGTCGACCGTCACCCCGACGTCTACCGCTACAGCTACCGGCGCGACCTCGGCGACAGTCGCCTCGTGGTCGTCGACTCGCGCGCGGCGCGCGTCCTGGAGCCCCACCACCGCTCGATGCTCGACCCGGCCGAGATGCGCTGGCTCGACGAGCAGCTCACGGGCGACGTCGAGCACCTGCTCATCGGCACGTCCCTGCCCTTCCTGCTCCCGCCGGGCCTGCACGACCTCGAGGCGATCGACGAGGCGCTCGCCAACGGCACCCGGGGGCGACTGCTTGCGCGGGCGGCTGAGAAGGCGCGCCAGTCCATCGACCTCGAGCACTGGGCCGCCTTCAACGACGGCTTCGTCGAGGTGTTCGACATGGTGCGGCAGGTGGCCCGCGGCGAGCGTGGGGCCGCCCCCGCCAGCGTCGTCTTCCTCTCGGGCGACGTCCACAACTCCTACGTGGCCGAGGTCGTCGACGCCGAGAGCCGCCACGGCGCCCGGTCCCAAATCGTCCAGGCCGTCTGCTCGCCGATCCGCAACCCCATGCCGCGAGGGGTCCGGGTCATGATGTCGGCCTTCGCGCGCGGCCTCGTGCGACCGATGCGGTTCGTCGCCGGGCGGTCGCAGCACGTGCCCGACCCGCCTTGCAGCTGGGAGGTGACCGACGGGCCGTGGTTCGACAACTGTCTGGCGCAGCTGACGGTGCAGGGTCGCGACCTGTCCATCGTCTGGCGCGGGGGAGAGGTGCCGGGCGAGGACGAGGAGCACCCGGTGCTCACCACCATCGCCAGCGTGCGGCTCCCGGCGCGCAGCTGAGCACGCGACAGCGACCCGGGTGAGACCCACGACCTTGCCTCGCCCTTCCGCACCGGGCGCCCCGTCCTGCTCGGGCGGCCGCGCTGGCGTGGCGACTCGGTCGGAGCGGCCTAGGCCGGCAGACCTCTCACGAGGCGTGTGCTGTCGCGAAGCACGACCGTCGCTGGGAAGGAAGCGGTCGATGGCGCGTCCCCGGGCGCGGCCAGGGCCAGACGTGCTGCCTCCGCCCCCATCCCCTGGAGGTCGAGGTGGACCGTCGTCAGCGAGGGCGCCGTGTCACGCAGCGTCTTGATGTCGTCGAACCCGGCGACACCCACGGCGTCCGGGACGGGGACCCCGTGGTCGCGGCAGGCGGCGAGCACGCCGAGGGCCATGACGTCGGAGACGGCGAGGATGCACAGCGGCAGCGACGAGCCGGGACCGCCGTGCAGCGCCTCGAGGAGATGCGCCACGCCTGAGTGGGCACCGTCCCGGGTGAAGTCCGTGACGACGCGGGGGAGCAGCTCCACCCCGTCGTACGCGTCCTCACCCGTGGCGTGTCGACGCACCTCCGCCTCGAAGGCGTCGGCACGGTCGGTGGAGGTCCGCAGCCACTTGGGGCCCGCGACCACCACGAAGCGCCGATGTCCTGCTCGCAGCAGCTCGCGTACGAGTTGCCTTGCCCCGGAACGGTTCTCGGGGACGACGGCAGAGAAGCCGTGCAGCGGCTGTCCGATGAGGGCGACGCGTCCGCCGTTGTGCTCGTACGCCGTGCACAGTGCGACGAGGCGGTCCGTCGCCGATGCGGGACTGCTGCGCCGGGAGCCTGCGAGCACGATCGCCTCCGTGCGGTGGGCGGCGAACGACTCGATGGCGGCGCACTCGAGGTCGGGGTCGCGGTACGTGCACGCGAGGAGCGTCTGCTTCCCGGCCGCCTGGGCCGTGGCCTGCACGCCGGCGGCGATGGTCGCGAAGTAGGGGTCGTCGATGTCGTGGACGACGAGGCCCACGAGCGCCGTCGACGAGCGTGCGAGGGCCTGGGCCTGGGCGTTCGGCACGTAGCCGAGCTGGGCGGCGGCGGCACGGACCCGCTCGGTGATGTCCTCACGCGGGTGTCGCGACGACCTGTTGAGCACGCGGGACGCAGTGGCGAGCGACACGCCTGCGAGCGTCGCCACCTGCTGGAGCGTCACTGCCACGACCCGACCTCCTCGTCGTCGTTGGGAATCCAGGGCGCCGGACCAAGCCGTTGACACCCCTCGAGTCCGGACCCTACAGTACCGGAAAGCGCTTTCCGCAGCACCTCTGGCTGGGTGGCGCAGCTAGAGAGAGGACAACGATGTCTCCGCAAGCCGCACTCGACGAGCGGCCTCGGACCGCGGGACGGGCCCCGGCACCGTCGCGCACCGAGGAAGCCCTGGCGCGAAGCGTGTCGCGCTCGTGGCGCCCCGTGGCCTTCGCTGTCGGAGCCTTCGCGCTCTGGTGGGTCACCACGGCCACCGGCCTGCTCCCGCCCTACCTCGTGCCCTCACCCGGCGAGACGTGGTCGGCCTTCGCGCACAACCTCGGCTACTTCGGGTCCAACACCTGGGTCACCGTGCTCGAGACGCTGATCGGCTTTGCGATCGCGGTGGTGGTCGGTGAGGCGGTGGCCGTCGCCATGGTCTACTCGCCGAGCCTGGAACGCACGATCTACCCGGTCGTGCTCTTCGCCCAGGTCATCCCGAAGATCGCCATCGCGCCGCTCTTCGTCGTGTGGCTCGGCTTCGGAGTGGGCCCGAAGATCATCGTGGCCGTGCTCATGGCCTTCTTCCCGATCGTCATCTCGGGCCTGGCGGGCCTGCGCGACGTCGACCCGGAGGTGCTCGAGCTGACCTCCACGATGGGCGCAGGGCGCGCCAAGGTCTTCCGCAAGATCCAGTTCCCGGCCTCGCTCCCGCAGCTCTTCTCGGGGCTCAAGGTGGCCGCCACCCTCGCCGTCACCGGCGCGGTGGTCGGCGAGTTCGTCGGCGCCAACTCCGGCCTCGGCTACGTCATCCTCCAGGCCAACGGCAACGTCGACACGGCGAGCCTCTTCGTGGCGCTGATCATCATGTCGCTCGTCGGCGTGCTCATGTTCGCCGCCATCCAGGTCATCGAGCGCCTCGTCATCCCGTGGCACGCCTCGCAGCGCGGCCTCGGCAGCAACACGGTCCAGCTCTAGGCCGACCCGCGGACCTGCCGCGGCGTCACAGACCAGCACCACCGCACGACCTCGCACCAAGCCCGCGCGCCTCCCGGCCCGGCCGGCCATGCCGTGCTGCCCGCAGACCGCGCACCCCGACAAGAAGTCAGCAGACTAGGAGTGGTTCCCATGCAGCTCACCCGACGACGCGCGGTGGCCTTCGTCGCCGCAGCCGCCACGACCCTGGCGCTCGGCGCCTGCGGCAACGCCGAGGCCGGCACCTCCGGCGGTTCCGGCGGCGGCACCGACGTGACCCTGATGCTCAACTGGTACCCGTACGGCGAGCACGCCCCGTTCTACTACGGGCTCGAGAAGGGGATCTTCGCCAAGCACGGCATCAACCTGACGATCAAGCCCGGACAGGGCTCGACCAAGACCGCCCAGGCGGTCGGCGCGAACCAGGTCGACTTCGGCTGGGCCGACACGCCCGCCGTCCTCTCCAACATCGGCAAGGGCGTGAAGATCAAGAGCGTCGGTGTCTTCCTGCAGACGACGCCCTCGGCGGTCCAGGTCTTCGCCGACAGCGGCATCAACACGGTCGCCGACCTCAAGGGCCGCACGATCGCCGTGTCCGCGGGCGACGCGCCCACGACGACCTTCCCGATCTTCCTGCAAAAGGCCGGCCTGCAGCCGACCGACGTCAAGCAGCAGAACCTCGACGCGGCGGGCAAGATCGCCGCGGTCATCAGCGGTCGCGTGGACGGCCTCATCGGCTTCGCCCACGACCAGGGCCCGACGATCGCGGCCAAGAGCGGCAAGCAGATGCGCTACTTCCGCTACTCCGACGTGGGCCTGAACTTCTACAGCAACGGCCTCATCGCCGCCGACTCGACGATCTCGTCGAAGGCCGACCTCGTCAAGCAGATGGTCGCGGCCACCAGCGAGTCCTTCGCCGCAGCGGAGAAGGACCCGCAGGCGGCGGTCGACGCCATGGCCGGCAAGGACCCGCAGATGCCGAAGAAGGAGGTCCTGCTCGACCAGTGGCAGCAGACCATCAAGGTGCTGCACACGAAGAGCACCGAGGGACAGGCGCCGGGCGCCGACTCGGATGCCGACTGGGACGCCACGATCCAGGTGCTCTCCTCGGCGGGCCTGCTCGGCGCGGCCAAGGACCGCTCGGCCTACTACGACAACAGCTTCCAGCCGACGGGCAAGTGAGCATGGCCTCAGTGACGCTTCACGACACCCGCCGGAGCGGGCCGCCCTCCGCTGCGCACGCCCTCGAGGTGCACGACGTGCACATCCGGTTCTCGTCCAAGCGGGGCGAGGTGACCGCGCTCGAAGGCATCGACCTCACGGTCGAGCGCGGTGAGTTCGTCAGCATCGCCGGGCCCTCGGGCTGTGGGAAGTCGACGCTGCTGAAGGCCGTCGCCGGCCTGACCCGGCCGTCGCGCGGCGAGGTGGTGCTCAACGGGTCCACCGTCACGGGGCCGCGTCCCGACATCGGCTACGTCTTCCAGCGCGCGGCCCTGCTCGAGTGGCGCACGGTCGAGGGCAACATCCTGCTCCAGGGCGAGATGCGCGGCATGCCGCGGGACCGTGCCCGTGCCCGCGCCCGCGACCTCATCGCGATGACCGGTCTCGGGGGCTTCGAGGGTGCCCTGCCCCACGAGCTGTCCGGTGGCATGCAGCAGCGCGTGTCGCTGTGCCGGGCGCTGCTCCACGAGCCCGAGGTGCTGCTCATGGACGAGCCGTTCGGGGCCCTCGACGCCCTCACCCGAGAGCGGATGAACGTCGAGCTGCACCGGATCTGGGAGGAGACCGGCGTGACCGTGCTGCTCGTCACCCACTCGGTGCCCGAGGCCGTCTACCTCGCCAACCGCGTCGTGGTCATGAGCCCGCGACCCGGGCGCGTGCTGCGCCAGCTCGACGTCGCCCTGCCCCGCCACCGCGTCTACGCCGAGACGATGGCCGACCCGGTCTTCCAGCGCCTGACGACGACCGTGCGCGACCTGCTCGGCACGTCGGGCGAGGTCGACTGACCCACCGCCGTCCCGCCCCCTCCGTCTCCTCCCTCTTCTCGCGGCGTGCCGCGTGCGCCGGCCCGGTCCACACCGGCCGGCCCCGACCGAAGGACCCACCATGCCCGAAAACCCGAAGTCCCTGCGGATCGCGCTCAACGGCGTGACCGGCCGCATGGGCTACCGCCAGCACCTCGTCCGTTCGATCCTCGCCATCCGTGACGAGGGCGGCCTGGAGCTGCCCGACGGCTCCCGTGTCGCGCTCGAGCCGATCCTGCTCGGCCGCAACGCCGAGAAGCTCGCCGACCTGGCCGCACGACACGGCGTCGACGAGTGGTCGACCGACGTCGACGCGGTCCTCGCCGACGACAGCGTCGACATCTACTTCGACGCCCAGGTCACCTCGCGCCGCGTCGACGCGCTGACCCGCGCCATGCGTGCGGGCAAGCACATCTACACCGAGAAGCCGACGGCCGAGACCGTCGAGGAGGCGCTGTCCCTGGCGACGGTGGCTCGCGAGACCGGCGTCATCGCGGGGGTCGTGCACGACAAGCTCTACCTGCCGGGGCTCGTCAAGCTCCGCCGCCTCGTCGATGAGGGCTTCTTCGGACGCATCCTGTCGCTGCGCGGCGAGTTCGGCTACTGGGTGTTCGAGGGCGAGACCCAGCAGGCGCAGCGCCCGAGCTGGAACTACCGCGCGGAGGACGGCGGCGGCATCGCCGTCGACATGTTCTGCCACTGGAACTACGTCCTGGAGGGCATCCTCGGCCCCGTCCGCGCCGTCACGGCGCGCACCGCCACGCACATCCCGCAGCGGTGGGACGAGCAGGGCCGGGCGTATGCCGCGACGGCCGACGACGCGGCATACGGCATCTTCGAGGTGGGCGACGGGATCATCGCCCAGATCAACTCGTCGTGGACGGTGCGCGTCTACCGCGACGAGCTCGTGGAGTTCCAGGTCGACGGCACGCACGGCTCGGCCGTCGCCGGCCTGCACAGGTGCGTCGCGCAGCCTCGAAGCGCCACGCCCAAGCCGGTCTGGAACCCGGACCTCCCCGAGACGCAGAGCTTCCGCGAGCAGTGGATCGAGGTTCCGGACAACGCCGCGCCGGTCAACGGCTTCCGGGCGCAGTGGGAGGAGTTCCTGCGCGACGTCATCGCCGGGCGACCGCACCGCTACGACTTCCTCTCCGGGGCTCGCGGCGTTCAGCTCGCCGCGCTCGGCCTCGAGTCCTCCGCGACGGGCCGACGCCTCGAGGTGCCGGAGCTGTCGGCATGACCCGCGTCGCCCTGCCCACGGAGTCGGGCGGCAGCCGGGTCCTCGAGCTGACCGGGCCCCGCGACTGGGTGCGGCCGGACGGGCCGATCACCTCCCGTGTGGCGTATGCCGCAGCCCACGTCGTGCCGCGCGTGCTGGCGGACAGCACCCCGGGGGCGCCGGCCGACGTCGACTGGGCCGCCACGCTCGAGCTGCGCCGCGACCTCTGGTCGTGGGGCCTCGGCGTCGCGGAGGCGATGGACACGGCCCAGCGCGGGATGGGCCTGGACTGGGCTGCGACTCGTGAGCTGATCGAGCGCTCGGCCGCCGAGGCGCAGCGCGCCGGGGGCCGCATCGCCTCAGGCGCCGGCACCGACCAGCTCGAACCCGCCCGCGCCACCCCGGACGCCGACGGGCTCCGAGCCGTCACCGCCGCCTACACCGAGCAGGTCAAGGTCGTCGAGGCAGCGGGCAGCGGCGTCATCGTCATGGCCTCCCGTGCCCTGGCCCGCGCGGCCACTTCGCCGGCCGACTACCTCCGCGTCTACGAGGACGTCCTCGATGCCGCCTCCGGGCCGGTCATCCTGCACTGGCTCGGCGAGATGTTCGACCCCGAGCTGGCCGGCTACTGGGGCAGCCGCGACCTGGACGCCGCGACGGACTCGTTTCTGGACCTCGTGACCCGAAACGCCAGGCGCGTCGACGGGGTCAAGGTCTCCCTGCTCGACGCCGACCACGAGCGGCGCCTGCGCCGGGCCCTGCCCGAGGGGGTGCGCCTCTACACGGGCGACGACTTCAACTACCCCGAGCTGATCTGCGACGACGAGGAGGGAGTGCACTCCGACGCGCTCCTCGGCATCTTCGCCGCCATCGCCCCCGCCGCGTCGACGGCCCTGCAGGCACTCGACCGCGGGGACGTCGCCACGGCCCGCGAGATCCTCGAGTCGACCAGGGCCCTGGGCCGGCACGTCTTCGCGGCCCCGACCCGCTTCTACAAGACGGGGATCGCCTTCCTGGCCTGGCTCAACGGCCGGCAGCCCGGCTTCTCCATGGTCGGGGGCCTCTCGACCGGGCGCTCGGTCCTGCACCTCGTGCGTGCCCTGGAGCTGGCGGAGGAGGCCGGACTCGTCGCCGAGCCCGAGCTCGCCGCGCGCCGGGTCACGGCCTGGCTCGCAGCCAACGGGTGGGAGGCGTGATGGGCCAGACGTCCGTCACCCCGGTCATCGACTCGAGAAGCAGCGCGGCAGAGCGGCTCTCGCTCAACACCATGACGACCCAGCGGCTCTCGTTCGAGGAAGCCGTCGACCTCGCACTGCGCCTGGAGGTTCCCGCGCTCGGGCTGTGGCGCGACAAGGTCGAGGAGGTCGGGCTCGAGGAAGCCGCCCGCCGCCTGCGCGAGGCCGGGGTGCGCGCCTCGTCCCTGTGCCGGGGCGGCTTCTTCACCGCAGCCGACCCTGACGGCGTCGCGGCTGCGGTCGCCGACAACCGCCGCGCGGTCGACGAGGCGGCCGCACTGGGCGCCCCCGAGCTCGTCATCGTGGCCGGCGGCCTGCCCGACGGCGACCGCGACCTCCTTGCGGCCCGACAGCGCGTCGCCGACCGGATCGGCGACCTGGCACCGTATGCCGCCGAGCGGGGCGTGCGCCTCGCTCTCGAACCGCTGCACCCCATGTTCGTCGCTGATCGCGCGGTGATCTCGACGCTGGAGCAGGCCCTCGACCTCGCCGCCGACCACGATCCCGCGGTGGTGGGTGTCGTCGTCGACACGTTCCACGTCTTCTGGGACCCGGCGGCCGAGGCGATGGTGGCGCGCGCCGGACGCGAGGGCCGGATCAGCTCCTACCAGGTGTGCGACTTCAATCTGCCGATCCCCGAAGGGGCGCTGCTGGCCCGCGGCATGATGGGCGACGGCCACATCGACTTCGAGCGGTGGACCCGCGCCGTCACGGCGGCCGGCTACACCGGGGACGTCGAGGTGGAGATCTTCAACGCGGACATCTGGTCGCGCGATCCCGTCGAGGTCGTCACGCAGATGCGGGCCCGCTATGACGAGCTCGTCGCCCCGTGGCTCTGAGGCCGTGGCGGTGACGCCGGACCGCGCCCTGCGCGTCGTCGTCGCCCCGGACTCCTTCAAGGGCAGCGCGACTGCGCCGGAGGTGGCTGCTGCGGTGAGCCGCGGCTGGAGACGTGCCCGGCCCGCGGACGTCGTCGTGGAGATCCCGATGGCCGACGGCGGCGAGGGCACGCTCGACGCCGTCCTCGCCGCCGAGGGAGCCACGGTCCACACCCTCCCCGTCACCCTCCCGGGTGTCGGCAGGCACGAGGCCCGCTGGGGCATGGTCGGTCCCCGTGCCGTGGTGGAGCTGGCCGAGTGCTGCGGGCTCCCGCTCGTCGGCACGCGGGACCCCGGCGGCGCAGACACCGAGGCCCTCGGCCTGGTGCTCGCCGCGGCGCTCGACGCGGGCGCGGCCGAGGTGACGCTCGCCGTCGGGGGCTCCGCGTCGACCGACGGCGGCAGCGGCGCCCTACGCGCGCTGGGTGCCCGAGTGCTCGACGCAGGAGCTTGCGACGTGCCTCGCGGCGGCCTGGGTCTGGTCTCGGCCGCCACCGTGGACCTCGCCGGCCTGCGGCCACCGCCCGTGTCTGGTGTCACGATCCTCTGCGACGTCACGGCGCCGCTACTCGGAGCGAACGGGGCCGCCCACGTGTTCGCGCCACAGAAGGGTGCATCTCCCGACCAGGTCCTGGCCCTGGACCACGCCCTCGCGCGCTGGCACGGACTACTGGGCGGCGACGCAGAGGCGCCGGGGGCCGGAGCGGCCGGCGGCACGGCATACGGCTTCGCCACGCTGTGGAGCGCCAGGCTGCGCCCGGGAGCGGCGACCGTCGCATCCCTCGTCGGGCTGCCGGGCGCCGTGGCTGCCGCCGACGTCGTCGTGACCGGGGAAGGGCGATGGGACTCGCAGTCCGTGACCGGGAAGGTCGCCGGCCACGTGCTGGGGCTGGTGGCCGACGCAGGGGCCCAGGGAGTCGTCGTCGCCGGCGACCTCGCGGCGGCGCTTCCTTCTGGCGTGCGCGGGTGGTCCCTCGTCGACGCCGCCGGTGGCCTCGATCCGGCCCGGACCGACGCGATCCGCTGGCTCGAGGTCGTGGGCGAGCAGGCGGCGATGCGGCTCGGGGAGAGCACGCCGGTCAGCTGACGCGCACGACGAGGATGCGGTCGTCGGCGGCCCGCGGCGAGGTGCGGCCGTCGCGGTTGCTCGTCGTCACCAGCAGCGTCCGGGCGTCGACGGCGAGCACGCTGCGCAGGCGCCCGTAGCGACCGTCGAGGAACGCCTGCGGCTCGCCGGCGGGCGTCGCGCCGTCGAGGGGCACCCGCCACAGCCGCTCGCCCCGAAGCCCGCCGAGCCAGGCGGACCCGGCGGCGATCGCGACGTGGCTCGGCGAGTTCTGGTCCGGGCTCCATTGCACGACCGGCGACACGATGCCCGGCGCGGACGTCTTGCCCTCCGTCTGTGGCCAGCCGTAGTTGCCGCCCCGGCGGATGAGGTTGAGCTCGTCGTGCAGGTGGTCGCCGAACTCCGCGGACCAGAGCCGGCCCGCGGCGTCCCAGGCGAGGCCCTCGACGTTGCGGTGCCCGAAGCTCCACACGAGGGAGCCGAACGGGTTGCCGGGAGCCGGTCGGCCCGCCGTCGTCATCCGCAGGATCTTGCCGCCGAGGGACGAACGGTCCTGTGCGAGCGGACGATTCCCCGCCTCGCCGGTCGTGGCCCACAGGTAGCCGTCCGGCCCGAACGCGAGGTGACCGCCGTTGTGGTGCACGCCGTGCGGGATGCCTCGCACGATGACCTGCGGAATGCCGAGCCGTCGGCCGGCGGGTGCCGTCGGGTCGTAGGCGAGGCGCGCGATGCGGTTGTCGGCCGCGGTCGAGAAGTAGACGAACACCGTTCGGTCGGTGACGAACCGGGGGCTCACGGCGATGCCCAGCAGCCCGCCCTCCCCCTGCCGGGCAACGTTCGACACGACGCCGGGGACCTGCCCGAGCAGGGTCACGCGTCCGGAGGACAGGTCGACGCGTCGCACGAGTCCGTCGTCCCGGGTCGTGACGAGCACACCGGAGCGATCGGGCAGCAGCGCGAGGCCCCACGGCACGTCGAGGCCGGTCGCGAGGGTGCGCAGCACCGTGACCGACCCGGTCGGTCGGCCGGCTCGGGAGGCAGCCGGCGCCGGTGGTGCCGTCCTCGCCGGCGACGTCGTTGCCGACGTGGTCGGCGACGTACGTCGCGCGACCGAGGCCGGCACGGACGAGGTCGACGCTCCGGACGATGCCACGATGCGGCCGGTCGCGGACGCCGACGTCGGCGAACCCGACGAGCAGGCGCCCGTGGCAAGGGCGCCGGCGATGGCCGCGGCGCCGAGCACCAGCCGGGTGGGATGGGATCGCAATTCGGTCACCTCCATGGGACCGGGGTCTCGAACCTACCCACCCGACCTGTGCACGGGTTCGCTCGACGTTCCTCCGGTCGTCACCAAAGCACGTCGAGTCCGGCCTGCAGCGCTCTTGGAACGCTTCTCGTGCCACCCGCCGCAGGTGCATGCTGGTGTGGACGCCGGCCGCAGCAGGACGTCCGCAGGGAGGTGGCCATGTCGGGTCGACTCGTCGGAGGCGCACGGGTTCTGCGGTTCGCCGCGGTCGGCGCCTGCTCGCTGGTCCTCGTCGCCGGGTGCACTCGCACGGCGGACCCCGCTCGCGCCCCCGGCGGAGGGGGATCGGAGCCCGTCCGGACCACGGAGCCCGCCGCCCGACCCAGCGGCGCGACCGGTGGCACCACGGACGGTGCCACCGACGGAGGCGCCTCCGGCGGGGGTGGTTCGAGTGGTGAGTCGGGCGGCCCCGGAGCGGTGGGGGGCGACGGCGCCGGGAGCAGCCAGGGCGGAGGCAACCAGGCGCCCGGGTCGCCCATCGACGTCCCGACGATCCCCGAGAAGCACCAACCGATGGACGGGCTCCGTGACGTCATCACGGGCCTCTTCGTCTCGGCGTGCGGCGGGACCGACCTGTGCGTGCACCTCGAGTTCGGTGACGGCGCCTGCTTCGTGGGCTACGAGCCCACGACCCGAGCGGAGCGAGGGTCGACCGTCCGGGTGGTCACCGAGTCGCAGGAGGACTGCGACCGAGCCACCGGGCTGAGTGGGTCAGGGATGGCGACCGACGGGACGCAGGGCCCCGAACCCTCGACCAACACCCCGGGCACGGGGCCGCCCGACACCCCGACCGACCTCCCGGGCTCCGGGGCGACGGAGTCGTCGACGGGCGGCGCCTCGCCGGACAGCGGACAGCCCGATGGCTCGTCCGGATGAGTGGAGCGAGCCAGAGGAGCTCGGGGCGCCGGCCGAGCCGACGCCCAACCTGCTGCAGGAGCTGCCCCCGGTCCTGAAGGTGCTCGGTCAGGTCGTCGCACCGGCGACGCTGATCACCGCGCTGCTCATCTTCTTCGGCTGGGCACGCACGACGGCCCTCTTCGGCTGGTTCGGCATCGACCCGACGTCGCTCGGCTTCTCCAGCACCGACTACCTCCTGACCAGCCAGGACGGGCTCTTCCTGCCGGGTGCGGTCATAGCCCTGGTGGTCCTGCTGCTGACCTGGGGGATCGGCTTCCTGCGCCGCTCCGGTCGCGACTCGGTCCTCCACGCCGCGTGGGTGCCCCCGACCGCGGGGGTCGTGGGAACCGTGCTGGCGACGAACGGCGTGCTCGGCCTCTTCGGTGAGGGACTGTGGACAGACCACCTCGTCGTCGCTCCGGTGTGCCTGCTCCTCGGAGTCATCCTGCTCACCGTGGCCGGGCAGACGGCGCGGGGGAGGACCCGCGGCCACTCGCGCGGGTTGGGGATCGCGGAGCTCACGGCCCTCACGCTCGTCGTCGCCATGGCCCTCTTCTGGGCGGCCGGTGACTACGCGGCGGCCGTGGGCCGAGGGCGCGCCGCCGAGCTCGCCGACTCCCTGCACGCACGACCCCAGGTGGTCCTCTACAGCGACAGGACGCTCGGCATCACGGCACCGGGCGTCCGGACGCTGCGCTGCAGCGGTGAGTCCGCCGCCTACCGCTACCGCTACTCAGGACTGGTGCTCCTGCTCAACTCGAACGGCCAGTACGTGTTCCTGCCGATCGGGTGGGACCGGCGGACGGGAAGCGCGGTGGCCGTGCCGAAGAGCGCACAGATCCGGCTCGACTACCGCAGCTCGGGAGCCCTCGAGGACGCCCTCCCCACCTCGTGCTGATCAGTCAGCGGAGAAGGTGACCAGTGGCGGAACAAAGCGGGACCGCCCGAAGTTGAGTCTGGTGAGCGCAAGATTTGCGAGTCCGGTTTTGACAATCACGTCGCGGCCGGAGCAAATTGAGCGAAGGACCTGTTCCACAGACCCAGCAAGACACGACTCCAAGGAGCTCCCCAATGGCACGTGCGGTCGGAATTGACCTCGGCACCACCAACTCGGCCGTCTCCGTCCTCGAGGGCGGCGAGCCGAGCATCATCGCGAACGCAGAGGGCGGGCGTACGACGCCGTCCGTCGTGGCGTTCTCCAAGAACGGCGAAGTGCTCGTCGGTGAGGTGGCCAAGCGCCAGGCCGTCACCAACGTCGACCGGACGATCCGCTCGGTCAAGCGCCACATGGGCACGGACTGGAAGTCGCCCGAGATCGACGGCAAGCGCTACACGGCGCAGGAGATCAGCGCCCGCATCCTCCAGAAGCTCAAGCGCGACGCCGAGTCCTACCTCGGCGAGTCGGTCACCGACGCCGTCATCACCGTCCCCGCCTACTTCGACGACGCCGAGCGCCAGGCCACCAAGGAGGCCGGCGAGATCGCGGGCCTCAACGTCCTGCGGATCGTCAACGAGCCCACCGCGGCTGCGCTGGCCTACGGCCTCGACAAGGGCAAGGAGGACGAGCTCATCCTCGTCTTCGACCTCGGTGGCGGCACGTTCGACGTGTCTCTCCTGGAGGTCGGCAAGGATGCCGAGGACGGCTTCGCCACGATCCAGGTGCGCGCCACCAACGGCGACAACCACCTCGGTGGCGACGACTGGGACGACGTCATCGTCCAGCACCTCATCACCCAGGTGAAGAACAAGACCGGCCAGGACCTGTCCAAGGACAAGATCGCCATGCAGCGCCTGCGTGACGAGGCCGAGCGCGCCAAGAAGGAGCTCTCCACGGCGACGAGCACCAACATCTCGGCGCAGTACATCTCGATGACGCCCGAGGGCCCGATCCACCTCGACGAGAACCTCAGCCGCGCGCAGTTCGAGCAGATGACCAAGTCGCTCCTCGACCGCACCAAGGCCCCGTTCCACAAGGTCATCGAGGACGCCGGTATCAAGGTCTCCGACATCGACCACGTCGTGCTCGTCGGTGGCTCCACGCGTATGCCGGCCGTCAGCAACCTCGTCAAGGAGCTGACCGGCGGCAAGGAGCCCAACAAGGGCGTCAACCCCGACGAGGTCGTCGCCATGGGCGCGAGCCTGCAGGCCGGTGTCCTCAAGGGTGAGCGCAAGGACGTCCTGCTCATCGACGTCACGCCGCTCTCGCTCGGCATCGAGACCAAGGGTGGCCTGTTCACCAAGCTCATCGAGCGCAACACAGCCATCCCGACGAAGCGTTCGGAGATCTTCAGCACCGCCGACGACAACCAGCCCTCGGTCCTCATCCAGGTCTTCCAGGGTGAGCGCGAGATCGCGCAGCACAACAAGTCGCTCGGCACCTTCGAGCTGACCGGCATCGCCCCCGCCCCGCGCGGTGTGCCGAAGATCGAGGTCACCTTCGACATCGACGCCAACGGGATCGTCAACGTCTCCGCCAAGGACCAGGGCACCGGCAAGGAGCAGAAGATGACCATCACCGGCGGCTCGGCCCTGTCCAAGGACGAGATCGACCGCATGGTCAAGGACGCCGAGGCGCACGCCGACGAGGACCGCAAGCGTCGCGAGGAGGCCGAGGTCAAGAACCAGGCCGAGCAGCTCGTCTTCTCGACCGAGTCCTTCCTCAAGGAGTCCGGCGACAAGGTCCCGGCCGACGTGAAGACGCCGGTCGAGGAGTCGCTCGCCGACCTCAAGGCCGCGATCGCCGAGGGCTCCGAGGCCAGCGCCGACGACATCAAGGCGAAGGTCGAGGACCTCAACACGAAGTCGCAGGCCATGGGCCAGGCGGTGTACGCGTCCGAGCAGGCGTCCGCGAACGCCTCCTCCGCGGGTGCCCAGGACGGCCAGACGGCCGACGCGGGTGCCGGCGCCGGCCAGGCTGCCGACGACGATGTCGTCGACGCCGAGGTCGTCGACGAGGACGAGGCCAAGGAAGCCAAGTGACCGAGTCGAGCGCCAACCACGGCACGCCGGGCGACCAGCCCGACGTGACCGCCACGGGGGCGACGGGTGCCGGCGGCGACGCCGCCGGCGCCCCGCCGCGGGCCGAGGCCCACGGGGACTCCCAGGCGGAGCGCCACCACACCTACTACGAGGGCGGCCCCGGCGCCTCGTCCGAGCCCGGTGGCGAGGACGAGTTCGACCACGCCCCGGACCGGCCGGGCGAGTCGCCGAAGCCGGGCGAGGCCGAGACGACGGACGCGACGGGCGACGGGGAGTCGGAGGGCACCGCCCTCGCCGAGGAGGAGAGCATGGCCGCGACGCTGCTCGCGGACCTGCAGCGGCTGCAGGCCGAGTACGTCAACTACAAGAAGCGCGTCGACCGCGACCGCGAGGTCATCCGCCACACGGCGGTGGGCAGCGTCGTCGAGTCGCTGCTGCCGGTCCTCGACGACATCCACATGGCCCGCCAGGCCGGCGACCTCGCCTCCGGCCCGTTCGCGTCCATCGCCGACAAGCTCGAGGCCACGCTCGGTCGCTACGGCGTCGAGCGCCTCGGCGAGGCCGGCCAGGAGTTCGACCCCAATGTGCACGAGGCCCTCATGCACGTAGAGGCCGAGCTCCCCGAGGGCGCGACGGAGACCACCGTCGTGCAGGTGCTGCAGCCGGGCTACCGCATCGGTGACCGGCTCGTCCGCGCCGCCCGGGTGTCGGTTGCCGACCCCGCGTGACACGTCCGCCGCCGGGCTGCCCGCGCAGCCCGGCGGCATACCCGATGATGGGAGCAGCGTGAAGGACCCCGGAACGAAGGATTTGCGCCTTGGCTAGCCAGGACTGGTTCGAGAAGGACTTCTACGCGATCCTCGGCGTGCCCCAGGACGCCGACGCCGCGACGATCAAGAAGACCTACCGCAAGGTCGCGCGCGACCTGCACCCCGACCACAACGTCGGCAATCCCGGGGCGGAGGAGCGCTTCAAGGAGGTCGGGGAGGCGTATGCCGTCCTCTCCGACCCCGAGAAGCGGCGCGAGTACGACGCCATCCGGGCGATGTCCCACGGCGGCGCCCGCTTCACGGCGGGTGGCCCCGGAGGCCAGGGCGCGGGGTTCGAGGACATCTTCTCCGCGTTCGGCGGTGCGGCTGGCCCCGGAGGCCAGCGCGTCCGGTTCAGCACCGGCGGCGCCGGCGGGCAACCCGACCTCGAGGACATCCTCGGGCAGATGTTCGGCGGTGCCGGGCCGGGCGCAGGTCCCGGAGCCGGCTACGGCGGCTACGGCGCGACGGCGGGCCCACGCCCGGGCGCCGACGTCCAGGCCAGCACGACCATCGGCTTCCGCGACGCGGTGGAGGGCTCGACGGTCGCGCTCAGCTCGCCCGACCTCGGCCGCATCAACGCCCGCATCCCGGCCGGTGTCAAGGACGGTCAGCGGATTCGCTTGCGCGGCAAGGGCCGTCAGGCTGACCCCGGCGCCCCGGCCGGCGACCTCATCCTCACGGTGACCGTCGAGAAGCACCCGGTCTTCGGGCGCGACGGCGACAACCTGACCGTCGACCTGCCGGTGACCTTCGCCGAGGCGGCGCTCGGGGCCACCGTCGCCGTGCCGACCCTCGACGGCGGTTCGGTCAAGGTCAAGGTGGCCCCCGGCACCCCGAGCGGTCGCGTGCTGCGCCTCAAGGGGCGCGGCGTCAAGCGCGGTGGGCACACCGGTGACCTGCTGGCCAAGGTGCAGGTTCTGGTGCCCCAGCGACTGACCGACGAGGCGCGCGAGGCCATCGAGAAGATGGCCGCGGCCGAGGACGGGCACGACCCGAGGGCCGAGCTGTTCCGGCGCGCCCGCGCCTGACGACCGACTGACGACCGACTGACGATCCATGGAGGAGGAGGTGATGGCGATGGCTCGCAGGAGCGCCCGCCCCACGGGGCACGACGACGACGCTCCCGTCTTCGTCATCTCCGTCGCGGCCGAGCTGGCCGGCATGCACGCGCAGACGCTGCGCCAGTACGACCGGCTCGGCCTCGTCTCCCCGTCACGCACGCGCGGCGGCGGCCGGCGCTACAGCACGCGCGACGTACAGCTGCTCCGCGAGGTGCAGCGCCTGTCCCAGGAAGGGGTGTCGCTGGCCGGCATCCAGCGCATCCTCGACCTCGAGAACCACGTCGCGGCGCTGCAGTCGCGGGTGGACGAGCTGTCCACCGAGCTGGCCAGCGCACAGGCCACCCTGGCGACCGGGGCACGGGTCTTCGCCGTCGGTCCGCGAGGCGAGGTGGTGGCCGTGCGGCCCGGTCAGCGGCCCCCGCGCGCGCCCTCGTCGCAGGCCCTCGTCGTGTGGCGTCCGGGTCGGTAGCTTGGTCGGGTCAGCCCCCGCCTTACATGTGTAACACTGTGCAGGCCTCATGCAGCCGGGGCATTTCGTTGCCGATTGCCCCGGAGGCAGTTTCTTGATCAGACTCCCGGACGTCGCATGACTCCGCACCAGCCGGAGGGCGGCATCCACGGCGTGGCGGAGGCCGGTCGTCGCAGCCCCGGAGTGACCTCGCGTCAGGGCGAGATGCGGCAGCTCTTCGTCGAGACCGACTGGTCCGCGACACCGCTCGGTCCCGTCGAGACGTGGCCCAACAACCTGCGCGTGCTCGTCGACGTGTGCCTCTCGTCGCGCTTCCCCATGCTCATCTGCTGGGGCCCCGACCTGCTCATGCTCTACAACGACGGCTACCGCGACATCCTCGGGCCCAACAAGCACCCCGGCGCGTGGACGCTCCCGGTGCGAGCCGTGTGGCCGGAGGTGTGGGACATCATCGGCCCGATGTTCGACGGCGTCACCAAGGGTGGACCTGCGACGTGGGTCGAGGACGCCCTCCTCGTCGTCAACCGCGCCGGCTTCCTCGAGGAGGCCTACTTCACGTGGTCCTACGGCGCCATCCACGACGACGACGGCCGGGTCGTCGGCGTCCTCAACGTCGCCACCGAGACGACCGCCAAGGTGGTCGCCGAGCGCCGGGCCAACGTCTCCGCCGAGCTGGTCGAGACCCTCGCCGACGCGCGCAGCGCCGAGGACGTGCGCCGTCGGGCGCTGGCCGTGCTCGGCGCCTACACCCACGACCACGTCACGGCGGAGATCCGCTGGACGGGGCCGGGCGAGGCTGCCGCGCAGCGGGAGACGCGGCTCGGGACCGACGAGGTCGTCCACGTCATCCCGATCGTCGAGCCCGGGCTCGTGGAGCCGACCGCGCAGCTGTTGCTCACCGACAACGCCCGCCGCCCCTGGGACACCCAGCTGCAGGTCTATGCAGAGCTGTGCGCCTCGCACGTCGCCATGGCCCTCAGCGGCATCCGGCACCTGCAGGAGGAGCGGCGCCGCAACGAGGTGCTCGCCGAGCTCGACGCCGCCAAGAGCGACTTCTTCGCCAACGTCAGCCACGAGCTGCGCACGCCCCTCACGCTCATCGCAGGCCCGGTCAACGACGCCCTGGCCGCCGAAGGACTCGACCTCGAGCAGCGCCAGCGCTTCGAGCTGATCCTGCGCAACACCGAGCGACTCACAGGACTCGTAGACCGAATCCTCGACCTCACCCGCATCGAGGCAGGTGCAGTCGAGCCGCACTGGGTCGAGGCCGACATCGAAGAGCTCACCAGCGGGGTCGCTGCGAACTTCCGACCCGCCATCGAGCGTGCCGGGCTGGAGTTCGAGGTCGTCTGCGACGAGCTCGACCACACCTACGTCGACGTCGACATGTTCGAGCGCGTCGTGCTCAACCTGCTCTCCAACGCCCTGAAGTTCACTCCCCGCGGCCGCATCTCCTTGCGCCTGCAGTCCGACCTCGACGGCTACGAGGTGTCCGTCACCGACACCGGCATCGGCATCGCCGAGAAGGACCTCGACCTGGTCTTCGACCGGTTCCGTCAGCTCGACCGTGGCGACGACCGCCGCTCCCGCGAGGGCGCCGGCATCGGGCTGTCGCTGGTCCGCCAGCTCGTCGAGCTGCTCGGCGGCACCGTGAGGGTCCGCTCGACCCTGGGGGAGGGGAGCACCTTCACCGTCTCCCTGCCCTGGGGTCGGCCGGCGGTGCGCGAGGCCCTTCGGCCCTCGATCCGCCCTCGCTCGGCGGAGTCGTTCATCCTCGAGGCGAGTACCTGGGTGGTGCGCGACGACGTGGTCGCCAGGGTGGAGTCCACGGCGGAGGCGTCCCTCGGGGGAGCATCCAGCGTTCCCGAGACGACGGCGCCCGCGTCTCAGTCGCCAGGGCCGTCGCAGCCGTCCGAGCCGGATGAGGAACGGCCCACGCTGCTGGTCGTCGAGGACAACCACGACATGCGCGAGTACATCGCGCGGCACGTGGTGGGCGACTACGACGTCGTGTCCGCGCGAGACGGCATCGAGGCACTCGACCAGCTTCGCCTGCACAAGCCGTCTCTCGTGCTGGCCGACGTCATGATGCCGCGGATGGACGGCCTCACCCTGGTGCGCGAGATCCGTTCGGATCCCGCGCTGCGTGACCTGCCGGTCGTCCTGCTGTCCGCGCGAGCCGGTGTCGAGGCCAGCACCACCGGCCTGCTCGAGGGTGCCGACGACTACGTCGTCAAGCCGTTCGACCCGCAGGAGCTGCGCGCCCGCCTCGAGGCCAACCTCGTCCGGTCGCGATCCCGGTCGCGAGATGCCGCCTGGCTGCGTGCCATCGTCGGGGCCCTCTCCGAGCCGTTCGTCATCACCGACCCCGACGGTCGCGTCGTCGACATGAACCCTGCCTTCACGCGTACGTTCGGCTGGTCCCTCGCGGACGGGCCGCTCGTGCCTCCCTACCCCTGGTCGCTCCCGGCCGGCGGCGCCGGCGGCGAGCTGCGTCAGCACGAGGAGCGCATCACCCAGCTCCAGGCGGGCCACCCCGTGCTCGACGACCGCTACTGCATCCTGCGCAAGGGCGGCGGCGAGGCGTGGGTGCACATGCGCGCGGCGAGCGTGCCGGCGTCCGCGGAGCACGAGGGGTTCATCATCGTCGTCGTGCGAGACGAGACCCGCGAGCACGAGTCGCGGATGCGCCGTGAGCTGGCGGCGCGGATCTCCGTCGACCTCGCCAGGGCCGACGACCTCGACCAGGCGCTCGCCACCGCCGTCACCGGCTTCACCGTGCTCTTCGACGGCACGGTCACCCTCAGCGTCTCGCCGACCAAGGGGCGGCCGGTCGTGCTCTCGCCGCGCGGCCGCGTGTCGGCAGCCGAGCTCGAACCCGGCGTGCGCCGGGGGCTCGAGTCGACGCCGTTCCGGCACGACGCGCTGGTCGGCGAGAAGCGCGACGGCCTGCTGCTGCTCCCGACGGCGCAGGAGTCCGACTGCCGGGCCTGGGTCCAGTTCGACGAGCCGCGGCTGGTCTCGAGCGACGAGCTCGTCGTCGGCGACCTGCTCGCGCAGTCCCTGGGCCAGGCCGTCGACCGCGTCGTCGTCCTCCAGGCGCGCGCCGAGAAGGAGCAGCAGCTCGAGCAGGCCATCGAGAGCCACCGGCTCATCGGCCATGCCGTGGGCGTGCTCATCGAGCGCCACCGGATCACCGCGAAGCAGGGCTTCGAGATGCTCCGACAGGCGTCCTTGAGCCGCAACATCAAGCTGCGCGAGATCGCCACGCGTGTGGTCGAGA
Organism: Terrabacter terrae; assembly: GCF_039529575.1. Taxonomy (NCBI): domain Bacteria; kingdom Bacillati; phylum Actinomycetota; class Actinomycetes; order Micrococcales; family Intrasporangiaceae; genus Terrabacter; species Terrabacter terrae. The sequence goes on along the minus strand of NZ_BAAANB010000020.1, from coordinate 66,808 downwards.
CGGGCCAGGACCCCGACACGGCCTGACCCCCGGCCCGCCTCCGCTCCGCCTCGCCCACACCACGACCACAGCTCCCCGACCGCCACGGTCGGGGAGCTGTCGGCTCGCGCAGATCCGCTGCTGCATCGAAGCCGCATGTCGCCGTGGCGTTTTGGCGGTCCCGGTGCCGGGATGCAAGACTGTGCTGCCTCCAAGATCGCGGGCCTCTCCCGGCATACCTTGGAGGCCCGCGTGACGACCCCGCCATCGTTCCCCTCGACGAGCGACGACGGTTTCCTCGCACGTCCGGCCGCGGCCGAGCGGATCGCCGAGGCGGCGCGGCGGATGGTCCTTCTCGAGGAGCTCGAGGACGTCATGACGATCGCGGCCGCGGCCATCGGCGATGCCATGGGTGCCGACGCCGCGCTGCGGGTCACGACGGACCAGCACGACCTGTATGCCACGGCCTCCGGGATCGTGCCCCCTGTCGCGCTCCCGCCCGAGGCCCGCACGGCGCTCGTCGAGGGTGCCGGTGAGGGCGTCATCCTCGAGTCGGTGGCGGAGCTCACCCGCTGCCGTGGCTGGGTCATGCCCGACGGTGGGGTCGGGCCCCTTGACGGAGCACGCCTGGTGGGCGAGCTGCTGCTGCACTCGCTGGTGCAGTCCGTCCAGCGGACCCTCATCGTGGGGCGCAGCCGGCGGAACGAGGCGAACCTCGAGCGGGCGCTGGAGAGCCACCGGCTCATCGGCCAGGCCATGGGGATCCTCATCGAGCGCCACCGCATCGTCCCGCAGGAGGCGTTCGACCTGCTGCGCCGTGCCTCCCAGGACAACAACGTCAAGCTCCGGGAGGTCGCCGAGCGCGTCATCGAGACGGGCGCCGAGCCCGGCGAGGTCGTGTGACCGTCCTACGCTGGGCCCCATGAGCACCCGCACCGAGCACCTCATCGTGCTGCCCGATCGCGAGGTCGCCGAGGAGCTGGCCGACGAGCTGGAGTCCGAGGGCTTGGGCGAGGTGCGGGTCGTGCGCGAGGCGCTCGCCGGAGAGGACGACTCCGAGGACCACGAGTGGGCGGTCTACGTGCGCACACCCCCGACGATCGCGTATGCCGTCCGCTTCGAGGCGCTGGCCGCCGCCCACGGCGGCTGGTACGACCCCGACCCGCAGGGCTGAGCTGCCCGGTGGCCGTGGCCGAGCCGGACCTTCGTGACCGGGAGTCGGGCGCCCCGCACCACGGCGACGACGTCCGCGCGCGAAGTTGAGTGGAATAGACTCAACTCAGAACCGGTTGATCCGAGTGTTCCGATCCCTTTCCCAGGAGAACGCATGGACCTACAGCTGACCAACAAGGCTCAGGAGGCCTTCGCCCAGGCCGCGACCACCGCGACGGGCAAGCACCACCCGAACATCGAGCCGGCTCACCTGCTGCTCGCGTTGGCAGCCCAGAGCGGCACCACGACCCCGGCCCTGCTGACGGCCGGCGGCTCCAGCGTCGCCGCGGCGACCGCGGCCGCCGAGCGCGCCATGGCCTCGATGCCGCAGGTCACCGGCGGTGTCCAGCAGCCGCAGCTCTCGCCGATCGGCCTGCGCGTGGTGCAGCAGGCCCAGCAGTACATGACCGCGATGGGCGACTCGTTCGTCTCCACCGACCACCTGCTCCTGGCCATTGCCCGCACCGGCCAGTTCGGCCTCGACGCCGACGCCATCGAGAAGGCGATCCCCGAGCTGCGCGGCGGTCGCCCCGTCACCTCCGACAACCCGGAGGGCACCTTCGAGGCGCTCGCCAAGTACGGCACCGACCTCACGGCCCGCGCCCGCGAGGGCAAGCTCGACCCCGTCATCGGCCGTGACGCCGAGATCCGCCGCGTCGTGCAGGTCCTGAGCCGCCGCACCAAGAACAACCCCGTCCTCATCGGCGAGCCCGGCGTCGGCAAGACCGCCGTCGTCGAGGGCCTCGCGCAGCGCATCGTCGAGGGCGACGTGCCCGAGAGCCTGCGCGACAAGACGCTCTACAGCCTCGACCTGGGGGCCATGGTCGCCGGCGCGAAGTACCGCGGCGAGTTCGAGGAGCGGCTCAAGGCCGTCCTCGAGGAGATCAAGGGCAGCGACGGGCAGATCGTCACGTTCATCGACGAGATCCACACCGTCGTCGGGGCGGGCGCCAGCGAGGGCGCCATGGACGCCGGCAACATGCTCAAGCCCATGCTCGCCCGCGGCGAGCTGCGCCTCGTCGGCGCGACGACGCTCGACGAGTACCGCAAGCACATCGAGAAGGACGCCGCCCTCGAGCGGCGCTTCCAGCAGGTCTTCGTCGGGGAGCCGTCGGTCGCGGACACCATCGCGATCCTGCGCGGTCTCAAGGAGCGCTACGAGGCGCACCACAAGGTGACGATCGCCGACTCGGCGCTCGTGGCCGCCGCGTCGCTCTCCGACCGCTACATCAGCGGGCGCCAGCTGCCCGACAAGGCCATCGACCTCATCGACGAGGCCGCGTCCCGGCTGCGCATGGAGATCGACTCCAGCCCCGTCGAGATCGACGAGCTGCGCCGCTCCGTCGACCGCCTCAAGATGGAGGAGTTCGCGCTCGAGCAGGAGACCGACCCGGCCTCCCGCGACCGCCTCGAGCGGCTGCGCAAGGACCTCGCCGACCGCACCGAGGAGCTCGCCGCCCTCAACGCCCGGTGGGAGGCGGAGAAGTCCGGGCTCAACGCGGTCGGTGACCTCAAGGCGCGCATCGACGACCTGCGCACGCAGGCCGACCGGATGCAGCGCGAGGGCGAGCTCGCGGCAGCCTCGAAGATCCTCTACGGCGACATCCCGACGCTCGAGAAGGAGCTCGCCACCGCCCAGGAGCGCGAGGCCGCGGCGGCCCCCGGCCAGGAGGAGCCGATGGTCAAGGAGGAGGTCGGCGCCGACGACATCGCCGACGTCATCTCCGCGTGGACCGGCATCCCCGCCGGCCGGCTGCTGGAGGGCGAGTCCGAGAAGCTGCTCCACATGGAGGAGCACCTCGGAGCGCGCCTGATCGGCCAGACCGACGCGGTCCGTGCCGTGTCAGACGCCGTGCGCCGCACGCGTGCCGGCGTCTCCGACCCCGACCGGCCCACCGGCAGCTTCCTCTTCCTCGGCCCGACCGGTGTCGGCAAGACGGAACTGGCCAAGAGCCTCGCCGACTTCCTCTTCGACGACGAGCGCGCCATGGTGCGCATCGACATGTCGGAGTACTCCGAGCGCCACTCGGTCGCGCGCCTCATCGGAGCGCCTCCGGGCTACGTCGGCTACGAGGAGGGCGGCCAGCTCACCGAGGCCGTGCGGCGCCGGCCGTACTCCGTGATCCTGCTCGACGAGATCGAGAAGGCCCACCCCGAGACGTTCGACATCCTGCTGCAGGTGCTCGACGACGGGCGCCTCACCGACGGGCAGGGCCGCACGGTCGACTTCCGCAACGTCATCCTCGTCCTCACCTCCAACCTCGGTTCGCAGTTCCTCACCGACCCGCTGCTGTCGCCGGAGGAGAAGCGCAACGAGGTGATGGCGGTCGTGCGGTCCTCGTTCAAGCCCGAGTTCCTCAACCGGCTCGACGAGATCGTCGTCTTCGACGCCCTGGGCCTGGACGACCTGACCCGGATCGTCGACCTGCAGGTCAAGGCGTTCGCCTCGCGCCTCGCCGACCGGCGCATCAACCTCGAGGTCACCGACGACGCCCGCCGGTGGCTCGCCGACAAGGGCTACGACCCGGCCTACGGCGCGCGGCCGCTCCGCCGCCTCGTGCAGCGCGAGATCGGCGACCGGCTGGCCCGCGGCCTGCTCTCTGGCGAGGTCCGCGACGGCTCCACCGTCAAGGTGGGTGTCGACGGCGAGGGTGAGTCGCTCACCCTCGTCTGAGGCGCGCTCCCGGTGTCCGACGCCCGCCGACGCACGCGCGTCGGCGGGCGCTCGCGTTCTCGCCGTATGCCGGTGGGCGTCGTCGCAGGGGAGGGTGTCGTCAGCTGGTGACGTCCTTGCCCGCGAACCGCGCCCACGCCAGCAGCCAGAAGACGACGGCATACCCGAGGTCGACCCACAGGCCGCGGGCGACGTTGTCCCAGAACGGCGGGTCACGCAGCAGGTCCGCGAACGCCTGCCACTGGTCGACGAGCAGCCACGGGTGCAGCCAGGCGATCTGTGGCACGGCGTCGGCGATCCACGACAGGATCGTGAAGATCGTCAGCGCCACCGTTGCGGCCAAGGGCTGCTCGGTGAGCGTCGAGATGAAGAGACCCACCGCGGCGAGCGCAGCCAGCCCCGCGGCCACGTAGAGGCCGACGAGGACGACCCGAAACACCGCGCTCCAGAACGGCAGCTCGGTGCCCGACAGCGTGGTCATGGGACCGGTGCCGAAGAGGGCGATGCCGACCAGCGCCCCGGCGAGGGTGACGACGGCGACGCCCCAGACGGCTCCGACGACGAGCGAGGCGTACTTGACGGCGAGCAGCCGGGTGCGCCCGACCGGCACGGTCAGCAGGTAGCGCAGCGTGCCGAGGTTCGCCTCGCCGGCCACCGCGTCGCCGGAGAGCATGGCGATCGCGAGCGGCAGGAACAGGCCCATCTCGACGCCGAGCGCCGCGAGGGGGACGAAGAGCCCGTTCGAGGTGATCGAGGAGAGGAAGTCCGGGCCGCGGCCGGCCCGCGGTGTCGAGATGCGCACGGCGACCGCCATGAGCACCGGCACCGCCGCAAGGACGAGCAGGCCCATCTGGTTGCGGCGCCGGCCGCCGATGAGGCCGAGCTCGGACCAGAGCAGGCGGCCGGAGAGCCGCCTCGACCAGCGTGCCCGGGGCGGGGGCGCTGTCGCCGCGCCCGCGGGCGGGGACGTGGTCGCGGACTCAGCCACTGACATCGAAACCCTCCCCGGTCAGCGCGACGAAGAGGTCTTCGAGGCTCGGGCTGCTCACGGTGAACTCCCGGACGCCGACCCCGCCCTGGACGAGCGCGGCGACGATCTTCTCCGGTTCGACGCCGCCGGGCACCCCGCACACGCCGCCGGGGACCGGCGCCACGGCGTCGACGCCGAGCTCGGCCATGATCCGCGACGCCTCGGCGGGCTGTTCCGTGAGGACGCGTGCCACGGGTGCCGCGCCGCCGCGGACCTGCGCGGTCGACCCCTGGGCCACGAGCCGTCCCTCGCTCATGACGCCGAGGTGGGTGCACATCTGCTCGACCTCGGACAGCAGGTGGCTCGAGACGAAGACGGTGGCGCCGTCCGAGGCGAGCGACGCCACGAGGTGCCGCACCTCGCGCGTACCCTGCGGATCCAGGCCGTTCGTCGGCTCGTCGAGCACGAGCAGCTCGCGGGGGACGAGCAGGGCTGCTGCGATGGCGAGCCGCTGGCGCATGCCGAGCGAGTAGGCGCGGTAGCGCTTGCCGGCTGCCGCGAGCAGGCCCACGCGATCGAGGGCGGCGTCCACGCGAGCCGACGCCGTGCGGGGCTCGGCGGTCAGGTCCGCGGCGTCGAGGCGGCGCAGGTTGTCCCGGCCCGAGAGGTAGGGGTGGAAGGCGGGTCCCTCGACGAGCGCCCCGACGCGAGGCAGGACCTGCTGCGCCTCGCGCGGAACCGCCCGTCCGAGAAGGCTGCTGGTGCCCTCCGAGGGACGCACCAGGCCGAGCAGCATCCGGATCGTCGTCGTCTTCCCCGAGCCGTTCGGGCCGAGGAACCCGTAGACCGAGCCGCGTGGCACCGCCAGGTCGATGGCGTCGACCGCCGCAGTGCCGCGGAACCGCTTGGTCAGGCCCCGGCTCTCGATCGCGAGGTCACCGCCGCCGCGAGCCGGGACCGCCACGGGGGACGCCACGGTCACTTCGCCGCCAGCGCGGCGTAGAGGGTCTGCGGCGCGACGGCCCCGAAGGCCACGCGGCCGTCATCCGTCACGACCGCCGAGAACAGGGTGCCTTCGAGGACGTGCCCGGAGCCCCACGAGCCCGACGCGGTCGGCAGCGCCTTGAGGATCGTGGCGAGCTGGCGCGTCGTGGCGTCCGACCCCGTGCTGCTGCTGCCCGACGTCGCACCGGTCGGCATCCGCGTGACCACCACGGTGGCCCACCCCGACCCGACGACGCGGGTGGCGCCTGCAGCCTTCGCCGCCGCGGCGACCT
>NZ_BAAANB010000020.1:6332-60632 GCF_039529575.1 Terrabacter terrae | reverse complement strand
CGTCGTGCCGGCGGGCGGGGTGAAGGCGAACTGACGTGCCTCCGGCGTCGAGAAGTCGACGGCGGTGAAGCCCACCTCGAAGGCCGGGTTGGACACCTTGGTCGAGTAGACCTGCACCCGCAGCGGCACGTGCTTCTCTGCGTCGATCGCGATGCGCACCGACGCCACCCGCGTGGCCGTGTCCTTCGGGGTCAGGACGAGCTCGTATGCCGACCGGCCGGCGACCGACGCGGCCCCCGAGGTCGTCACTGCCGTGTCCTTGCCCATGGCGGCCAGCGCCGCCGAGGCCGCCTGGTCCGGAGTGCTCGGGACGCCCCCCGGGAGGGTGCCCGAGGGGCGGTGGGGCGCCGTGCCCGGCTGGCCAGGGCGGTGACCCGTGCCGAGGGTGTGGTGAACGGCCGTCTTGTCTGCGCTCGACCACAGCCACAGGTCGGAGCCGTTGCGGATCACGTCGGACTCACCGCTCGTGCCGACGAGGGCGAGCCGCTGTCGCGACGGCCCGTCGACCCAGACGCGCCACGTGTGGGTGCCCGACAGGAGCGAGGTGAGCGAGCTCCCGCCGGCCGCCGTCAGGCCCCCTCCACCGGCGCCGCCGCCGGCCGGGCCGCCCGCGGTGAGGCCCGGCAGCTGCGGCAGCCCGAGGTCCGAGGTCTGCACGACGGTGCCGGAGAGGCGCGAGACGTCGGCGGAGCGCACGTCCGCGAGCAGCTGCTGGGCCGTCCGGGAGGGCAGGCCGGAGTCGGCGGACGCCGACTGGTTCAGCGCGAGCGCCGCGACGCCGATGACCCCGACGGCGGCGGCCGGCAGGCCCCAGCGGGCGGCCGGGTGTTCGGTGAAGATGCTCATGGACCCATCGTGCGCCTGTCCGGCTGAGAGGCGACTGAGAAGGGACGGGCGCCGTGTCGGCCGCTCGACGGCCTCCTTCCCGCGCCGCGTGCCATGGTTGCCGTGTGCGGGTGCTGCTGGTCGAGGACGAGGCCCGGATGGCCGCCGCCCTGGCGCGCGGACTCGGCGCCGAGGGCTTCGTCGTGGACCACGTCGCCGACGGGGTCGCCGGGCTCGACGCGGCGCGCTTCGGCGGCTACGACGTGGTCGTCCTCGACATCATGCTGCCAGGCCTGTCCGGCTACACCGTCGTGCGGACCCTGCGGGAGGAGGAGAACTGGGTCCCGGTCCTCCTGCTCACCGCGAAGGACGGAGAGTACGACGAGGCGGACGGCCTCGACTACGGCGCAGACGACTACCTCACCAAGCCCTTCTCGTTCGTCGTGCTCCTCGCCCGTCTACGGGCGCTGCTGCGCCGTGACCCCGCCCCGCGGCCGGTCGTCCTGCGGCACTCGGGCGTGAGTCTCGACCCGTCCACCCGACGCGTCGAGGTGGACGGCGCCGAAGTGGCGCTCGCCCCGCGTGAGTTCCGCCTGCTCGAGCACCTCCTGCGCGCGGGTGACGCCGTCGTGCCCAAGGAGGAGCTGCTGGAGCGGGTCTGGGGCGGCAGGGAGGACCCGAACGTCGTCGAGGTGTACGTCGGTTACCTGCGACGCAAGCTCGGGCGGTCGCGGATCGAGACCGTGCGCGGCGCCGGCTACCGGATGGCGCGGTGAACGCGGGCCGGCCCCGGGAGGCCTTCTTCCGCAGAGGCGCTCGTCGTCTCGCGGGACTGGGGCTGCGCGGACGCCTCATGCTCGTCGGGCTCCTCGGGGTCGCGGGCGCCCTTGCCGTCGGTGGGGTGCTCCTCTACGTCGTGCTGACCGGGTCGCTGTCCCGCTCGGTCGAGGCGGCCGCCCGCGCGAGCGCCCAGCAGGTGGCCCTGCTCGTCGACGCGGGCCGAGTCCCCGACCCCGTACCGGTGTCTGGCGCACAGGTGCTCCAGGTCCTCGACGCCGAGGGACGGGTCGTCAGCGGCTCGGTGACCGCCGACCGGCTCACCGCGCTCGTCACCGACGCCGAGCGTCGCCAGGCCCTGGCCGGAGACACGGTCGTCGTGCCGGGGAGTCGCTCGGGCCTCAGTGGCCGGCTGCAGGTCGCGGCGGTCGCGGCCGGTCCGCAGGGAGGCCCAGGCCGCACCTACACCGTCGTGGCGGCCGCCTCCACGGCCGACATCGAGCAGAGTGCCCGAACGGTGCGCTGGCTGCTCCTCGTGATCTTTCCCCTGCTGCTCGCAGTGCTCGCGGTGATCGCCTGGCGGGTCATCGGGGCCGCGCTGGCGCCCGTCGAGGCGCTGCGCCAGGGGGCGGAACGCATCGACGACGCGTCGTCGGAGGACGTGCGCCTCCCGGTCCCGCCGACCGACGACGAGGTGAGTGCTCTCGCCACCACGCTGAACGCCATGCTCGACCGGATCGGCACGGCTCGCCGGAGGCAGCGTGCCTTCGTCGCCGACGCCGCGCACGAGCTGCGCAGCCCGCTGGCGAGCCTGCGCACCCAGCTCGAGGTCGCGCAGCGCCTCCGGGAGGGCGGCCGGCTGCCCGAGGAGCTCCTGCCCGACGTGGACCGGCTCTCCCGGCTCGTCGACGACCTGCTGCTCCTGGCCCGCACCGACGACGCCGCCACGCCGGGAGCCCCGGGTCCACCGTCGTGCGTCGACGTGGCTGCGCTGCTGGACGAGATCGTGGAGCGGTACCGCTCCGCCCGCGTGCCCGTGCGGACGGCGCGTCACCTCCCCAGCCACCGGCTCGAGGTGACCGTGCCGGCGGTGGACCTGACCCGCGCCCTGACCAACCTCGTCGACAACGCGGTGCGTCACGCTCAGGGCTCGGTCGTGCTCGACGCCTACCGCGTCACCGATCCCGGCCACCACCAGGTGTGTGTCGTCGTCACCGACGACGGGCACGGCATACCCGCTGCCGACCGTGAGCGCGTCTTCGACCGCTTCACCCGCCTCGACGAGGCTCGCGACCGCGACAGCGGGGGCACCGGCCTCGGCCTGCCCATCACCCGAGCCCTCCTACGGCGCCGGGGCGGGGACGTGACGCTGGAGGACGCTGCACCCGGGGTGCGCGCCGTCGTCACGCTCCCGGCAGCGCCCACTTCCGGCCGAGGGTGAACAACTCTGCGTGCCAAGCGAACTCACGGGCGGCCGTGACGTTCTCGGCCCGGTCATCGGTGAACCAGACCTCCCCACGGCCCAGCTCGCGCCCCACGTCGGCCTCGATCACGGCGTGGGCTGCGGTGTAGGCCCGCGAGTCCGGCTTCACGACGCCGAAGTCGGCGCTGTTGAGCACCGCGTCGAAAACGAAGCCCTGCCGGCCGGTGATGGTCGGCAGCAGCAGGTCACTGCGGAACGCCGTCGTCGAGACGTGCCCGGCGGGCAGCCCCAGGGCCGCCTCGATGGCAGGAGCGGCGTCGCCCGGGCCGAAGTCCCGGACGGCGCCGTCGAGGTCGAAGACGTAGGCAGCGTGCCTGGTCACACCGACGAGTCGCGTTGCTCGCGCTCCTCGGCGACCGTCGAGCCGGTGTGCTCGGAGACGCCCTCGGCGTGGGCCGTCCCCCCGTGGTGGGCGCCGTATGCCGTGTCGTCGCGGTCGCTCCCGTACGTCGTGTCGCTGCTGTATGCCGTGTCGCCGTAGGCGGTGCCGCTGTGGCTCGTGTCGTCGTGGGCGTAGTCGCGCGTGTCGTCTCCCGACGTCCGCCAGGACGCGGTGCCCTCGTGGACGCTGCCCTCGGCGCGGCCGGTCACGACGTCGGCGACCGACGGCTGCTCGCGCTCGCGCAGCCGGGACTCACGGTCGGCCAGCTCGGCCTCCCGGGTGTCGAGGCCCTCGTGGCGGGCGGCGAGCTCGTTCTCACGACGGCGCAGGTCCTCGTCGCGCAGGCCGGCCTCGTGCAGGCGGTCCTCGTGCTCGCGGCGCGTGGCCTCGGCGCCCTCCTCGATCTCGGCGACACGGGCGCGCTCCTTCTCCTCGCGGCGCAGTCGAGCCCGACGGCGGGCCGCCGCCGCCAGGAGCGCCCAGCCGAGGGCGAAGAGCAGCATCGCGACCACGCCGTAGAGCACGAGCTCGAGCGGGGACGCGTTGCGGGTCAGGCCCAGCGCCGTGACCGGGACGACGGCGGTGGCGGCGTGGGTGGCGACGTAGGCGACGACGCCCACTGCGACGCCGAGCAGTAGCAGGATGACTCCGAGCAGTGCCATGGGTTCGTGCTCCTTCGTCAGGTGGCGAGGCGGTCCCGCCGCGGTCCCCGAACCTAGCCATACCCACCTGGCGCGGCCAGCCGAGCGGTGCCGCACCACTCGGTTAGCCTGACGCGCATGCGCATCACCGGAAAGCTTGCGGCCGCTGCCCTCTCGGCGACGTGCGTGGTCACCGTCGCGGCCTGCTCGAGCCCGGACGGCGCCTCGCCGAACCAGACGCAGCTGTCGCCGGCGCAGCGCCTGGCGGCGGCCAAGGCCAAGGTCGACGCCGCCCCCTCGGTGCACCTCCAGCTCGCCAGCTCCGACGTGCCGCAGGGCTCCTCCGGCGTCGTGTCGGCCGACGGCTGGGGCAAGCACCCGCCGGCGTTCAAGGGCACCTTCAAGGTGAGCCTCAAGGGCGTGCAGGCCGACGCCGAGATCACCTCGCTCGGCGGCGACGTCTACGCCAGGCTGCCGCTGATCCCGGGCACCAACAAGATCGACCCCAAGACCTTCAACGTGCCCGACCCCGCCGTCCTCTTCTCGCCCGAGAAGGGGCTCACCACGCTCCTCACGGCCACGACGTCGCCCAGCGCCGGTGACAAGGTGCGCCGCGGCTCCGAGGTGCTGTCCACCATCAAGGGCAGCCTGCCGGGGAAGGCGGTCACGGACCTCTTCCTCATCGGCGACAGCAACGGAACCTTCTCGGCGACCTACGGGCTCACCGACACCCAGGAGCTGCGCCAGGTCGCCATCGCGGGACCGTTCTTCGGTGCGGGGACCACCTCGACCTACACGCTGACGCTCGACCAGTACGGCCGACCCGTCACCATCACCAAGCCCTGAGGGCCCGCGATGCCCTCCGCCACCGCGCACGGCACGCACCGGTTCGCCCTGCTCGCGGCGGCCTCGGCCGCGGTGGCGCTCGCGGCCGCCGACACCTACGTCGTCGTCCTGGCCCTGACCGACATGATGGCCGGGGTCGGCATCGGCATCGACGCCCTGCAGCGCGCGACCCCGATCATCTCCGGGTTCCTCCTCGGCTACATCGCCGTGCTCCCGCTGATCGGGCGCCTGTCGGACCTGCTCGACCGGCGCCGCATCCTGCTCGGCTGCCTTCTGGTCTTCGTCGTCGGGTCCGCCGTGACGGCACTCGCCGTCGAGATGCCGGTCCTCGTCACCGGACGGGTGCTCCAGGGCATCGGCGGAGGAGGGCTCGTGCCGGCGACGCTCGCGCTCGTCGCGGACCTGTGGCCGGCCCACCGCCGCGGCACGCCGCTCGGCGTCGTCGGGGCCGTGCAGGAGCTCGGCTCGGTGCTCGGACCGGTGCTCGGAGCCGTCGTCCTCGCGTGGTCCGGTTGGCGAGCGATCTTCTGGCTCAACGTCGCCGCCGCCCTCGTGCTGTATGCCGTCATCCACGTCCTCGGGACCCGCGGGCAGGCGGAGGGCGGACGGACCCCTACCCCGGGCAGCGCGCACACGACCCGCTGGAGGCTCGTGTCGGCGGTCGTGGTCGTGCTGCTGGTGCTGGGACTCGCCGCGACGGGCCTCGCCCTGGCGGCCCCGGAGTCGCTCGTGACCGACGTGGCGCTGGGAGCCCCGTTCGTGCCGTTCACCGGCACGTCCCGGCTGCTGACTCCGATCGGTGTCGCTGGTCTGGGCCTGCTGGTCGTCGTGGCGGCGCTCACCGCCCCGCGCTGGTGGGCCGTGCTGCGGCGGGCCGACCTCGTCGGGGCCCTTCTCGTCGCGGTGGCGCTCGGCTGCCTCGTGCTGACCTTCGCCTCCTCGGACCCGGAGAAGGAGGTCGTCGGGCCGCTCGGCTACAGCCTGCTGCCGGTCGGCGCGCTCGCTCTCGTGGCCCTGGCGTGGTGGCACCGGCGCGCCGCCGACCCGCTGATCCCTCGGGGCACCCTGGGCGCGCGTGGCCTGCGCTCGCTCGTCGTCAGCCTTCTCGTCGGGGCGGCCCTCGTCGCCGTCGTCGTCGATGTGCCGCTCCTCGCCCGGCTCACCGACGCCTACGACGAGACGGGGGCTGCGCTGGTCCTCGTCCGCTTCCTGCTCGCCGTCCCGGTCGGCGCGCTGCTCGGCGGGCTGGCGCTGCGGCGGCTCGGCGACGGGGCGGTCGCGGGGCCCGGCCTGCTGCTCGCCGGCGCCGGTCTGCTCGTCATGTCCGGGTGGACGCTCCAGTCCGTCACCGAGACGGTGCCCGCCACGGTGGTGCTCGTGGTGGTCGGGCTCGGCATGGGTCTGGCCCTCGCTCCGGTCAACGACGCGGCGCTCGCCGACTCGCCGGCCCACTCCCACGGCGTCGCGAGCTCCCTCGTCGTCGTGGCGCGCATGGTCGGGATGGTCGTGGGGCTGGCGCTGCTCACCTCGATCGGCCTCAGCCGCTACTTCGATGCCGTCCGCCGCCTCCCGAACCAGCTCGACACCGACGCACTCATCGGGGCCGGGGTGGTGCAGGTTCAGACGGTGTTCCTCGGTGGCGCTGTCGCGGCCCTGCTCGGGGCCGGGGGCGCCCTGACGCTCGGCCTGAGCTCTCGAACGAGCACCGGAGCGACCGACCGAGCCACCGGGACGGACACCGAGCCGCACACCGACCCGGACACCGACCGGCCCCGCTTCGTCGCCCTCTGACGGCACCTCGCCCAGCCCCACATGGGCGCCGGATGGCGCGGTGTCGGCCGGAACCTCGCGGCGGCCACGGCAGCCGGCCAGACGGCGCGATACCGCGGCGCTCTACTCCATCCGCCCCTCCCACGCATGTGGGGTGAAGGCAAGTGCCTCTCTTGACGGCCGATCTCGACCACCCCGACTCTGGAGGATGGCGGCCGGCCTCAGCCGACCGTCACCGCACCAAGGGGGTTGGAGATGGACGAGCACGTGTTGAACCGTCGGCGGGTCCTGCTGGGAACGGGCGCCGTGGCCATCGGGGGCGTCGCCGGCGCCTCGTCGGCGGCTGCGAGCAGCACCGGGGGCTCTGGGATCAGTGGGAGCTGGGTGGTCTCCCGCAAGGACGACACCGCCGGCGCGGTCAGGACGACGACCGTGGTCGGCTTCGCGGCAGGCAGCGTCCTTCTGAGCCAGGACATCTCTCCGGCGGACTCGCCCCTCATCGGCACCTGGGCACGTCGAGGGGACAACGGGTTCGAGGCCACGGTCTGGACGGGCCAGCCCGGGCCCGCCGGTCCCGGCAAGCCGGGAGTCACGGTCCGGGTCCACATCCGAGGCACCGTGAGCGGTGACCGGATCCGGGGGACCTACCAGTTCACGATCTTCGACCCGTCGGGTGCCGTCTCGATGCGCGGCACCGGCTCGTTCACCGGCCGTCCCATCGAGGCCTGACAGCCGCTGCCGGCGCGGTCACTCGCCGACCTGGAAGACGACAGGGGCGTGGTCGGAGGCTCCCTTGCCCTTGCGTTCCTCGCGGTCGACCGCCGCACCGACGACGCGCTGAGCCAGGGTGGGGGAGCACAGGGCGAAGTCGATGCGCATGCCCTGCCGCTTCGGGAACCGCAGCTGCGTGTAGTCCCAGTACGTGAAGGTCCCCGGCTCGCTGGTGTGCGGACGGACGACATCCTGGAAGCCGGCATCGACGACGCCCTGGAACGCCGCGCGCTCGCCGGGCGAGGTGTGCGTGCGGCCTTCGTAGTAGGCGACGCTCCACACGTCGGCATCGGTCGGCGCGATGTTCCAGTCGCCGAGCAGCGCGATCTGCGCGTCGGGGTCCTCGGCGAGCCAGCCGCGACCAGCCACGGCCAGGGCCTCGAGCCAGGTCAGCTTGTAGCGCAGGTGCGGATCGTCGAGCGCGCGGCCATTGGGCACGTAGAGCGACCACACGCGTACGCCGTTGCAGACCGCGCCGACCGCGCGCGCCTCGGGGACGACGGGGTCTCCCCAGCCGGGCATCCCGTCGAAGCCGACGCGCACGTCCTCGAGGCCGACCCGGGAGGCGATGGCCACGCCGTTCCACTGGCTGAGGCCGTGGTGCGCCACCTCGTAGCCGAGCGCCTCGAACCGCTCGAGCGGGAACTGGTCCTCGCGGGCCTTGGTCTCCTGGATGGCCAGCACGTCGACGTCGGTGCGTTCGAGCCAGGCGGCGACGCGGTCGATGCGGGACCGGATGGAGTTGACGTTCCAGGTGGCGATGCGCACAGTCGGCCACCCTAGACGGCCGCGGGAACACCGGGTGCCTAGGGTGAGGCGCATGACTGGAGAGCAGACGACGCGACCGACCGCCCTCGTCACCGGTGCGAGCGCCGGCATCGGGCGGGAGTTCGCACACCAGCTGGCGGCTCGGCGCCACGACCTCGTGCTCGTCGCTCGTGACCGCGGCCGGCTCGAGCGGCTCGCCGCCGAGCTGACGAGGAGGTATGCCGTCTCCGCCGAGGTGCTCGTCGCCGACCTCTCGGACCGGTCGGCGCTGCAGACGGTCGCCGACCGGGTCGCCGACCGGGACCGGCCCGTGGACGTGCTGGTCAACAACGCGGGCTACGGCCAGCGGCGCTCGTTCCTGCGCAACGACCTCGCGGTGGAGGAGGCGGCGTTCGACGTCCTGACCCGTGCGGTGCTCGTGCTCTCGCACGCTGCTGGGGTCGCGATGCGTGAGCGAGGCCGCGGCCACATCGTGAACGTCTCGTCGGTCGCCGGCTTCATCGCCTCGGGCTCCTACTCCGCTGCCAAGGCGTGGGTGACGACGTTCAGCGAGGGTCTCGCGACCGAGCTCGCCGGCTCGGGTGTCACCGTCACGGCGCTGTGCCCGGGGTTCACCAACACCGAGTTCCAGCAGCGCGCCGGCATCAGCAAGCCGGGACCCGAGTTCCTGTGGCTCGACCCGCAGAAGCTCGTCGCCGACTGCCTGCACGACGTCGACCGGGGACGGGTCGTGTCGGTGCCGGGCCTGCAGTACAAGGCGGTCGTCGGGCTGCTCCGGGTGGTGCCGCGGTCGCTGGTCCGGGGCCGCGCCCGCCTCGTCCGCCGCTGAGCACGCTGTCGGGGCCGCGGCCCGAGCGCCCTACGATGGAGCCTCGTGACCGTCACTGACACCGCCGCCGCCCGTGCCCGCCTGCTCGAGATCATCAAGGAGAAGGCGATCGTGCACGGTCGCGTGACCCTCAGCTCCGGCAAGGAGGCCGACTACTACGTCGACCTGCGCCGCATCTCGCTCGACGGTGAGGCCGCGCCCCTCGTCGGGCTCGTCATGCGCGAGCTGACCAAGGACCTCACGTATGCCGCCGTCGGCGGCCTCACGCTCGGCGCCGACCCGGTCGCCACCTCGATGCTGCACGCCGCCGCGGCCGCGGGCGAGCGCCTCGATGCCTTCGTCGTGCGCAAGGCCGGCAAGGCGCACGGCCTCCAGCAGCGCATCGAGGGACCGTCGATCAAGGGCCGGCGTGTGCTCGTCGTCGAGGACACCACGACCACCGGCGCCTCGCCGCTCGCTGCGGTGGAGGCCGCTCGCGAGGACGGCGCCGAGGTGGTGGCGGTCGCGACCATCGCCGACCGTGCGACGGGTGCCGGCGAGAAGATCACGGCGGAGGCGGGCGTGGAGTACCGCTACGCCTTCTCGCTCGAGGAGCTCGGGCTGGCCTGACGCGGTCAGCCGCGTGGCGCGGGTCAGCCGCCCGGCGCGCCGACCTGAACGGGCAGGCCGGCGCGCAGCGCCCGCACCACCGATGGCGGCGTGAGCAGCTCGGCACGTCCGGTGCCCGGCCGCGGAACGGGCTGGACGGCATACGTGTTGTCGGGTCGCCACGGCAGGAGGCCGTCCCCGGCCACGAGGACGGCCTCGTCGTCGAGCAGCACGAAGGCGCCGTCGGGCAGGTCGGCCCACGGGTACGCGTGCAGCCGGCGGGCGCGTCGCGATGGGTCCCAGCGCTCCGAGTGGAGCAGCCGGTCGAGCTCGGGGGCGCTCGGGCGGTCGACGCCGGCGGCGACGGCCACGAGGTCGCGGAAGGCCGTGAAGGCGGGGCGCCGGCACTCCGCGCACGGCCGGTGCCCGGCGGCGAACGAGACGGCCTCGTCGAGGAAGAAGAGCGGGGTGTAGTGCCCGGGGTCCCACTGGCGGACGCGGCGGTCGCGGAAGGTCAGCGCGCACGTGATCCAGGCCCGGCCGACGTGGTGTCGACGCACCTCGCGCGTGCCCGCGCCGTCGTGCAACCGGCCCCGGTTGCCCATCCAGGCACCTCGCCCCGGCGCCGCGACGACGTCACCGAGCGGGCGGACCCGGTTGCGCGCCGGTGCGGGCGTTGACATGCCCTTCACGCTAGAAGGAGACACCGACAGGCGCGAACGGGCCTTGAGAGGAGGCGACAGGAACCGGTCGTGCGCCTTCGCCGTCGCACCGACGGCCCGGTCCGGGGGTCCAGCCCGCACTAGGATCGGCACACTGACCGCCCAGATTCTCGGGAGAACCCATGATCATCGTCTGGATCCTGATCGGCCTCGTCGTGCTAGCCGCGATCGTGGGCGTCGTCATGTACAACGGCCTGATCGGCCTGCGCAACAAGGTCGAGGAGGGCTGGCGCCAGATCGACGTCGAGCTGAAGCGCCGCCACGACCTCATCCCCAACCTCGTCGAGACGGTCAAGGGCTACGCCAGCCACGAGCGGGGCACGCTCGAGGACGTCATGAAGGCGAGGTCCGCCGCGATGTCCGGCGCCTCGACGCCGGCTGCTGCGGCGCAGGCCGAGGGCCAGCTGAGCCAGGCGCTCGGTCGCCTCATGGCCGTCGCCGAGGCCTACCCCGACCTCAAGGCCAACCAGAACTTCCTCGCCCTCCAACAGGAGCTGACGAGCACCGAGGACCGCATCGCGAGCTCGCGCCGCTACTACAACGCGCTCGTGCGTGAGCTCAACACCAAGGTGGAGTCGGTGCCCTCGAACGTCGTGGCCAACATGGCCGGCGTCAAGCGTGCGGAGTACTTCGAGGCCCCCGCCACCGAGGCCGTCGTGCCCAACGTGTCCTTCGGCGACAACACCGTCGGTGGGTCCGGCAGCACCCCGGGCGTCGCACCCTCCACCCAGCCCGGCGCCATCGGCGGTCCCTCGACCCAGCCCGGCGCCGCGCCCGGCGCGCTGCCGCAGGCCCAGGCGCCCGGCGCGGTCCAGCCCGACCCGACGCGCGACTCCGGCACCCCTAACGCCTGACCCGGCGACCCGAGCGCCAGCCGGACGGCCGCGCCGACCGGGCTCAGCTGCGCTCGGTGCCGCGAACGGGGTCGGCCACCTCGCCGGCCCCGTTGGTGCCGCCGGTGTGGTCGGTGCCCGCGGCCGCGAGCGCCTTCCCCTCGCGACGGTGCTTGAGGAACTCGAAGAGCATCGGCAGCACGGACACGACGACGACGAGCAGGATCGCGTACTCGATGTTCTTCGTCAGGCCGGGGAAGATCTGGCCGAGGAAGTAGCCGAGCAGCGTCACGCTGACCACCCAGGCGACGGCTCCGACGGCGCTCCAGCCGAAGAAGCGCTGGCGGTGCATGCGGCCGATGCCGGCCACGACGGTGATGAAGGTGCGCACGATCGGCACGAAGCGCCCGAGCACCAGGGCCCGGCTGCCGTACTTGTCGAAGAACGCGTTGGTCTTGTCGAAGTTGGCCGTGTTGATGAAGCGCCCCTGCCGCTTGTAGAGGGGCCGCCCGACTCCTCGACCGATCTCGTAGCCGACCACGTTGCCGAGGAAGGCCGCGATGGCCAGGCCGCCGATCGCCAGGCCGAGGTTGAGGTCGATCTGGCCGGTCGCGATGAACAGGCCCACGGCGAAGAGCAGGGAGTCGCCCGGCAGGATCGGGAAGAGCAGCCCGCACTCGATGAAGACGATGACGAGGGCGATCACGAAGAACGCGCTCCCGTACTGCTGGAGCAGGTACGTCGGGTCCATCCACTTCGGGCCGAGGGCGGGGGCGGCGGCCGACAGGGCGGCGAGAGCGTGCATGCGTCACAGGGTATGCCGTGTGGTCGGGCGCGGCTGAATCCCCGCGGGCCCCGGACGGCCTCCGTGCGGGGGTCTCAGGAAAGACTCTGGAAAGTCTCAGCTACGTCTCGAGATCGTCTCGATGGGATGACGTCGCTTCTGCCCGCCCGGCGGGCGGGTTCACCATGGAGGCGGGAGCAAGGGAGGAGGCCGGCAGCGCCGGAGCACTCGGGGCCGCGCCGACCTGCATGGACGCGGCGGCGACGTGCCGTCCTCCTCCCGACCGCCCGAGCCCGGCTCCTCGGTGGGCAGCGACCGTAGACTCGCCCCCGTGCAACCGTCGCCACCACCGCCGGAGATCGGCGTGGGCCCCTGGGAGGGGCCGTGGCCCGAGGGCGACCAGTGGGACCCGGAGCTGCTCGAGCAGGGCGACCGGCGCAACGTCGTCGACGCGTACCGCTACTGGCGCCACGACGCGATCGTCGCGGACCTCGACACCCGGCGGCACGACTTCCACGTGGCCGTGGAGAACTGGGGCCACGACTTCAACATCGGCTCGGTGATCCGCACGGCCAACGCGATGGGCGCGGCGGCGTTCCACATCGTCGGTCGCCGCCGCTGGAACCGGCGCGGCGCCATGGTGACCGACCGCTACCAGCACGAGCACCACCACCGGGACGCGACCACGCTGGCGCAGTGGGCACGCGCCGAGGGCCTGACACTGCTCGGCGTCGACAACCTGCCCGGCTCGGTGCCCCTGGAGACCTTCGACCTGCCCCGGCGGTGCGTGCTCGTCTTCGGCCAGGAGGGCCCGGGGCTGTCCGAGGCGATGCGCGCGGAGTGCGCGGCCGTGCTGCACATCGAGCAGTTCGGCTCGACGCGCTCGATCAACGCCGGCGCGGCCGCAGCCGTGGCCATGCACGCGTGGGTCCGCCGGCACGTGTTCGACCAGCAGGTGTAGCTCAGCCCTGCGGGTCGCGCCCGCGCCAGCGCAACGGCTCCTCGGCGTACTCCTCGACGACGTGGGCGGCGACGCCCACGGACCGTGCGACCTGGAAGACGACCTCACCCGACTCGGCCGGCAGCCCGAGGGCGTGCAGCACGGCGGCGCTCGCGAGGTCGATGTTCGGCAGGGCTCCGATGCGTTCGGCGACCAGCGTCGAGAGGGCGTCGACGCGACGCCGCAGTCCGGTCGTGCCGCGCCGGCGCCACAGTGCCTCGAGGACGATCTCGGCGCGAGGGTCGCCGTCGGGGTAGAGGAAGTGCCCGAACCCGGCCACCGACCCACCCGTGCGGAGCGACCGCGCGAGGAGCGCGGCCGGGTCGGTGCTGTCGGCGAGCAGCGCGTGGGCGGCGACGGGGGCGGCGCCGTGCAGCGGGCCGGACATGGCCGCATACGCGGCACACAGGCAGTCGGGGAGTCCCGCTCGCGTGGAGGCGGCCACCCGGGCGGCGACCGTCGAGGCCGTGAGGCCGTGGTCGAGCAGGGCGACGAGCAGCACCCGCAGGACCGCGACGTCACCCGGCGCGTCCGCTCGCCCGCCGAGGGCCGCGAGAGCCAGCGCCGCCAGGTCGCCGTGTGCCGGGTGGCCGGGGCTCGCGCCGGCCAGCAGGCTGAGGGCGGCCCGGAGCGTCGGGACTGCGGCGGCCCGGACCCGCTCGGGCTCGGTGTCCGACGCAAACGGGTCCGCGGCCGCGAGCAGCTGCACGGCCACCGGCATACGCCGGTGGAGGGGGAGCGCGGCCAGGTCGATGACGCCGACCGATGGTGGGACGGGCACGGGCACGGGCTCGGGCACGGGCTCGGGCACGGCCGGCGTACCGAGGACCACGGCCGCCGCCTCCTCGAGCGAGCCGAGCGCCACGACATCGGCGAGCGGGCGCCCGCGGTAGGAGAGCTCGCCCTCTGTCGTGGTGCTCACCGATGTCGCGATGCTCCGGAAGCGCAGCACCGGCTGCGGGCCACCCTGTGGCCGCGCGGCCGTCGCCATCGCGTCGATCTGCGCGCGGTCGAAGAGGCTCTCCTGCTGGCCCGGTCGGCGCTCGCTGCGCAGCACTCCTCGGCTGACGTAGGCGTAGAGGGTGGCCCGCTTGACCCCGAGGCGCTGGGCGGCCTCCGTCGTCGTGATCCACGGGCTGCGGGGAGTCGTCACGACGAGACCTCCTCGGTCGAGAGTGGCTGGGACGGGGCGCGACAGCGGTGTCGACGCGGTCAACGGTTGACCGGATCAACATTGACGACATTGATCAACATTGCTCAGGGTGATGAGTGAACCCGAGAGGAGCACACCATGTCCACCCACTCATCTGGCCCGACCGTTCCGACCCCCGCCGGCTTCGTCCTCGTGCCGCCCGGCCTCGCGAAGGTCGTCGTCACCGACACCGAGATCGGAGACGTCCGCGGCGACGAGGGCTTCTACCACTACCGGCAGTACTCGGCCGTCGAGCTGGCCGAGCAGGTGGGCTTCGAGCAGGCCTGGCACCTGCTCTTCCACGGGCGCGTGCCGTTCGCCGCCGAGCTCGACGCCCTGCGGCACGACGCCGGACGCCGGCGGGTCCTGCCGCCGGCGCTCGCCGGACTGTTGCCCGCGATCTGCGCGACGACGGGCGACTCGCTCCAGGTCCTGCGCACCGCGCTGTCCGCGTGGGGCGGGATCACCGGGCAGCGACCGCTCTACGACGCGGGGGAGGACGAGCGGCTGGCCTCGGCGATGGCGGCGGCCGCGGTGACGCCGACGATCCTGGCCGCGGCTCACCGGCTGCGCCTCGGCCTCGACCCCGTGCCGGCCGACCCCGACCTGCCCCACGCCACCGACTACCTGCGCATGGTCACCGGGAGGCTGCCCGCAGAGCGGGACGCCCGGGCGGTCGAGCAGTACCTCGTCGCCACGATGGACCACGGCTTCAACGCCTCGACGTTCACGGCTCGCGTCATCGCCAGCACCGGGGCCGACCTCGCGGCCTGCCTCGTCGGCGCCATCGGGTCCTTCTCCGGCCCCAGGCACGGCGGCGCGCCGAGCCGGGCGCTCGAGGCCCTCGACGAGATCGGGACGCCCGACCGGGCCGAGCCGTGGGTGCGGGAGCAGGTGGGGCGGGGAGCCCGCATCATGGGCTTCGGCCACGCCGTCTACCGCACCCACGACCCGCGGTCGGAGATGCTCAAGGCGGTGGCGCGCCGGTGGGACGACCCGCTCGTCGACTTCGCGATCGGGGTCGAGGCGACGATCGAGCGCGTCCTCGCCGAGCTCAAGCCGGACCGGCCGCTCTACGCCAACGTCGAGTACTACGCCGGGGTCGTCATGCGCCTCGCGGGTCTCGAGCCCAGCATGTTCACGCCGACCTTCTGCGTCGCCCGCGCCGTCGGGTGGACCGCCAACATCCTCGAGCAGGCCCGCGACCCCAAGATCATCCGGCCGGCGGCACGCTACGTCGGGCCACCACCGCCCCAGCCGGTCCCGACGAGCGGCCGTATGCCGCTGCCCGCCTGACGCACGCGGGGGCAGTGCTCGAGCTGGCATCGAGCAGGCATCGAGCAGGCCCCGACGCATCCGGATGCCGGGGCCTGCTCGGCGCGACCGGGGGAGCATCCGGTCGCTGGTGTCGTCGCCCGGAGCCCTCCGAACGCCACCTCCCACGGTAGGACCGATGGTGCCGGCACGCGATGGCCTTCAGGTAAGAACTCCGCAAGGGCGCGTCAAGGAACCGTAGGCCGACCGGACGCGGCCGCGGCAGCCGGACGCGCCCCCGGACGTGCGCCCGGACGCGCGCCCGGACGCGTGCTCAGTCGGCCGTGTGGAGGGCCTGCCGCCAGGAGACGCGGCCGCCGGTCTGCAGAAGGGAACGGCGGTAGATCCGCTCGCCGACGGCGACCGTGAGGGCCGAGAACGCACCCATCACGGCCAGGGCCAGCACCGGCTCCCACCACGCCGCATCACCCGCGAGGATGCGCCCGGGCATCGACACGACCGACGCGATGGGCAGGAACGAGGCCACTTCGAGAGCCGTGCCGCTCAGGCTGAAGCTCGCCACGTAGACGAACATCATGACGATGGTCAGCGGGGCGGTCGTCGACTGGAGGTCCTCGGTCCGCGACGCCAGCGCGCCGGCGACGGCGAAGAGGCAGGCCAGGGCGAAGAAGCCCACGGCGAAGAAGAGCACGAACCAGACGACCGCGCCGGAGAGGGTCGGCAGGAGCGTGGACGCGTCGGTGAACGAGACCGCCACGAGGCCCACGCCCGAGAAGACGACCACCTGGGCCAGGGCGAGAAGGGAGTTGCCGACCACCTTGCCGGCGAGCAGCTGTCGCAGCGGGATGGCGGTGGCGATGATCTCGACGATCCGGGACTGCTTCTCCTCGACGACGCTCGCCGCGATCTGCTGGCCGAACATCATCGCGGCCATGAAGAAGAGCACGGCGAAGGCGAAGGTCGCGCCCTTGACGAACCCGCTGTCGCGCGTCTCGCCGTCGAAACGCGTGGTCGTCAGGGTCGTCCCCTTCTCGAGGGCGGCCATGGTCGTGCCTGCCGCGGTGGCGTTGCGCTCCAGGGCCGCGCTGCGCAGGGCTCCCTCGAGGGCAGTGCGCAACGTCGGGTCGACGTCGTCCGCCGAGGTGAGCGTCCAGCCGGAGGAGCCCTGGTGCAGCCAGACGTCGGCCGTGCCGTCCTCGACGAGGGTGCGAGCGGCCGGCTCGCCCGACACCGGCGTGGACCGGACCGACAGGGAGTCATCCACCTGGCGTGCCGCGGTGGCCGCCCGCTCGGCGAGGCGGGTGCCCTCGGCCCCGGTCACGGCGACCGTGTAGGTCGTCGTCCTCCCGCTCTGCCACACCGAGAAGGCGCCGTAGCCGGCGATGAAGAGCAGCGTGATCAGGGTGGAGACCAGGAAGGCCCGGTTGGTCAGGCGGACGACGATCTCGCGCACGGCGACGACGGCCCACATCCGCGCGGTGGGAGCCTCCGCCCCGGGGAGTCCGCGCGGGTGCGTCTCGTCGTCACCGACGCCGGAGGGACGCTGCTGGGTGGTGGTCATGCGGTCACCTCGCGGTAGATCTGGGCCAGGCTCGGTCGCTGGCGGGAGAACTCGTGCACCTCGCCCCGTCGAAGGGCCTCCTCGAGGAGCCGTCGCTCCGCTCCGTGCTCGACCACTTCGAGCAGCGCGCGGGAGCCCTCCACGTCGACGGCGTGGATGCCGGGGACGCCGCGCACCCAGCCGGCGTCGCCGGAGAGCACGAGGCTGTGGCGGGTGACGGACCGTGAGCGCAGGTCTTCGGGGGTGCCGTCGGCCACGACACGTCCGCGGGCCAGCACGACGAGCCGCTCACAGAGGCGTTCGACGAGGTCCAGCTGGTGGGATGAGAAGAGGACGGGCACGCCGCGTGAGGTGTGTTCGCGCAGCAGCTCGGCCATGTCGTCCACGGCGGCCGGGTCCAGCCCGCTGAACGGCTCGTCGAGCACGAGCGCGCGCGGCCTGCCCATCAGTGCTGCGATGACCTGGACCCGCTGCTGGTTGCCGAGCGACAGCTTCTCGACGTGGTCGCGGGCCCGGTCGGCCAGGCCCAGCCGCTCCAGGTGGGTGGTCACCGACGCCTTCGCGGACGCCGCGCCGAGCCCGCGCAGCCGGCCGAGGTAGACGAGCTGGTCGAGCACGGGCTGCTTCGGGTAGAGCCCGCGCTCCTCGGGCATGTAGCCGAACCGACGCCGGTCGGCCGCGGTGATGGGGCGACCGTCCCAGAGCACGTCGCCGCCGGTGGGAGACAGGACCCCCATGACCATGCGCATCGTCGTCGTCTTGCCGGCGCCGTTGCCGCCGACGAACCCCGTGAGCCGGCCCGCCGAGACCGTGAAGCTCACCTCGTCGACGGCGCGCACCTCGCCGAAGGTGCGCGACAGGCGTCGCAGCTCGATGTCGGCCGTGGCTCTGTCCCTGACTCTCCCCGTGTCCCTCATGCCGCCAACGCTAGGAGGCGGGGCCGCCCGGCGGATCAGCCTGGCGGGGGACCGTCGACGTCCCCCGGCAGGATGAGCCCGGCCTCGTACGCGAGCACGACGGCCTGCACGCGGTCGCGCAGGTGCAGCTTGGCGAAGACGTTGGACAGGTGCGTCTTGACCGTCGCCTCGCCGACGTGGAGCCGCAGGGCGACCTCGGCGTTGGACAGTCCGCGACCGACGAGCCCGAGCACCTCGAGCTCCCGCGGGGTCAGCTCCGCGAGCCGCGGGTCGCGGGGCTCCGAGGACGAGCCCACGTATGCCGGCCGGCCGCTTCCGGTGCTCGGTGGCCCCTCCGGACGGGCGCGGTCGCCCGCCCGGACGCGGGCCAGCCGTTCGATGACCCGGCGGGTCACCTCGGGGGCGAGCAGGGCGTGGCCGCTCGCCACGGTGCGCACGGCGTCGACGAGGTCCTCGGCGTGCGAGTTCTTCAGCAGGAACCCACTCGCCCCCGCATCGAGGCCGGCGAAGACGTAGTCGTCGTGGTCGAAGGTCGTCAGGATGACGACCTGCGACAGGTCCTCGGCGGCGATGCAGCGGGTCGCCTCGATGCCGTCCATCACCGGCATCTGCACGTCCATGAGGACGACGTCGGGGCGCAGCTCGCGGCAGAGCTCCACGGCCTCCGCGCCGTCGCCGGCCTCGCCGACGACCTCGAGGTCCGCCTCCACCGAGAGGATGAGCGAGAAGCCCGCGCGCACGAGCCGGTGGTCGTCGACGAGGAGGATGCGAGTGCGGGGGGCGCTCACGACGCGTCCTCGGGCAACGGCATACGGACGCGGACCCGGTAGCCGCCGGTCACGCGCGGGCCGATCTCGCTGATGCCGCCGTGGGCCGCGAGGCGCTCGCGGACGCCGAGCAGGCCCAGACCCGTGCCGGACGTCCCCGACCTCGGGCGCCCGTCGTCGAGCACCTCGACCTCCGCGTAGCCGTGGGTGAAGCCGGGCTCGGGACGGCGGTCCACGCGCACGAACACGCTCGCGGCCGAGGCCGTCGAGTGCCGCCGGGTGTTGGCCAGCGCCTCCTGGACGGTGCGGTAGAGGGAGAGCCCCACGGGTTCGGGCACGGCGGAGACCGCTCCTGGAGAGTCCTCGACCACGCGGCACTCGACGTGCATGCCGGTGCCGGACACGTCGTCGACGAGGGCCGGGACGTCGCTGAGCCGGGGCTCCGGCGAGCGGAGGCCATCGGCCCCGGTGTCGTCGCCGGAGCGGAGCGTCCCGAGCAGCGAGCGCATCTGGGCGACGGCCTCCCGGGAAGAAGTCTCGACCGAGCTCAGCGCTCGCTCCGCCACGTCGGCGTCCTTGCGCAGCACACGCCGCGCGGCAGCGGCCTGGATGCCGATGACCGAGACGTGGTGGGCGACGACATCGTGCAGCTCGCGGGCGATTCGCAGCCGCTCCTCGACGACGGCCTGGCGCTGCAGGCTCGTCGCCTGCTCGTCGATGGTGCGGGCCTGCTCGGCGAGGCGGTCACGCTGCAGGGCGCCTCGCCACGCCGCTTGGCCGCCGATGATGGCACCGCCGAAGTAGACGACGTTGACCAGCAGCGAGTAGACGACGTAGGCGGCGGGTGGGCTGAAGATCCCCTGCCGGGTGAGGGGCCGGCCGCCCCGGCTCATCGCCTCCTCGATGCCGCTGCCGACCGCGAACTGCCAGGTGAGCCAGCCGAACATGAGCAGGACGACGCCGATGACGACCCCGAGCATCGCCCGGCGGTCACGCGCCCAGGCCACCCCGGTGAAGAGGGCGAGGAAGTACACGACCTGCAGGGGCATGGAGACGGCGATCGCCGGCATGAGGATGCCGAACGCGAAGAGGTGGAGCGAGAGCCCGGCGGCCACCAGCAGCGGCCAGCGGCGACGCCACACCAAGGGCACGGTCCCGACCGCCACCGCGACGTGCGGCCAGAGCCAGGAGTCCGCCTGGGCACCGAGCGCATCGATGCTGCGCAGCAGCTCCACGCCGAGGGACCCGGTGAGCAGGAACGCCAGCGCGACCCACGCGTCGACCCGACGGGTCCGGGCCGGGTCCTGCGGCAGCCGCTCCCAGTCGACGTCGACGCCTGCCCACTCCGCGACGCGTGCGCTCATCCTGCGGCCCCCGACCATGGGGCACAGCCTAGGGACTGAGTGCCGGCGCCGGATCCCCCGTCAGGGGGAGGTGCGGCGGCGGTACGGTCGGGGCCATGGGTGTCAGCTCCTCTGTCCTCGACGTCACGACGATGCGCTCACGGCTCGACCGGCTGCGGGCCCACGCGGCGGAGGCCGGGGTGGCGGCGACCGTCGTCTCGCCCGGCTCCGACCTGCGCTACCTCACCGGGATCGCCGGGTCGTCCTTCGAGCGGCTCACGGCCCTGGTCGTGCCGAGCGATGCCGCCGTGGCGCCGGTCTTCGTCTCACCGGCCCTGGAGTATGCCGGACTCGGCCACGTGCCGCTGGCCGAACTCGGCGTCGAGGTGCGCACGTGGGTCGACGGCGAGGACCCCTACGCGCTCGCCCTCGGCGGGGTGCCGACCGGTCGCGTCGCGGTGTCCGACATGACCCCTGCGCTGCACCTGCTGCGCCTGCGCGACGCCGGCGCCGTCGACCAGCAGCTCGCCGGCCCGGTCCTGCGGGAGCTGCGGATGCGCAAGGACGCCGCCGAGCTGGCCGAGCTGCGCGCTGCCGGGGCCGCCATCGACCGGGTGCACGCGAGGGTCGGGGAGTGGCTGCGCGCCGGTCGCACCGAGGCCGACGTCGCCGCCGACATCGCCGCCGCGATCGTCGAGGAAGGCCACGCCGCAGCGGACTTCGTCATCGTCGGCTCCGGCCCCAACGGCGCGAGCCCGCACCACTCGGTCAGTGACCGCGTGATCGAGGACGGTGACGTCGTGGTCGTCGACATCGGCGGACCGCTGCCCTCGGGCTACGGCTCGGACAGCACGCGGACGTATGCCGTCGGCACACCTCGTGAGCCCGACGTCGCCGCTGCGTACGCCGCGCTCCAGGCGGCCCAGCAGGCTGCTGTGGAGGCCGTGCGCCCGGGCGTCACCTGCGAGGCGATCGACCGGGCCGCGCGTGACGTGCTCGCCGGGTCAGGCCTGGCCGAGCACTTCATCCACCGCACCGGGCACGGCATCGGGCTCGACGGGCACGAGGAGCCCTACATCGTCGCCGGCAACGACCTGCCGGTCGAGGCCGGCATGACCTTCAGCATCGAGCCGGGCGTCTACCTCTCGGGGCGCTGGGGTGCGCGCATCGAGGACATCGTCGCAGTGACCGAGGACGGGGTCGAGCGCTTCAACAACCGCCCGACCGACCTCGCCGTCCTCTGACGCGGCTGTGGGGCGGACCGGTCAGGAGTCGAAGCCGACGCCCATCCGGTCGAGCGCCCGCAGCCACACGTTGCGCCGGCCGGTGCGGTCCTCCGCGGCGAGCGAGGAGCGCGTGGCCCGCACGGCGGCATACCGGATCGGCTCGGGAGGGAAGGGGATCGGCTTGCGCCGCACCATCCCCAGCCGGGTGAGCTCCGTGTCCTTCCCGTCGGCCAGGTCGAGGGCGACGGCCGCGCCGAAGCGGGTGGAGGCCACGCCCAGCCCGGTGTAGCCGACGGCATACGCCATCCGCCCGCCGAGGGCCGTGCCGAAGACCGGCGTGAACCGTGACGTCGTGTCGATGACCCCGGCCCAGCGGTGCGTGAACCGGATGCCCTCGAGCTGCGGGAAGATGTCGAGGAAGTGGTCGGCGAGCAGCCCGTGCGAGGCGTCGTTCTGCTCGAGCGCCGGGTCGATGCGCCCGGGGAAGTGGTAGTTGGCGTCGTAACCGCCGAAGAGCACCCGGTCGTCGAGCGTCCTTCGGTAGTAGTGGAACTGGTTGCCGGCGTCGGTCAGGCCCTCGCGCCCCTCCCAGCCGATCGCGGCCAGCTGCTCCGGCGTCAGCGGCTCCGTCATGAGGACGTGGTCGTAGACGGGCAGCACCCAGGCTCGGAAGCGCTTGAGCACGCCCCGTGACGCGTTGGTGCCGATCACGACGCGACGTGCGTGGATGGAACCGCCATCGACGGTGACGCGCACCCCGGCGCCGGCGGTGTCGAAACCCGTTGCGCGCGTGTGCTCGTGCAGGCGCACCCCGAGGGACTCGGCGGCGCGGGCCAGTCCCCAGACGAGGCGCGCCGGGTCGACGAGCGCCACCTCGGGGTCGTACATCCCGGCGAGGTAGCGCGGGGAGTGCACGCGCGCCTGCGCGCCCTCCGCGTCGAGCAGCAGGGCCGGGACGCCGTGGGCGCGGTGCAGCTCGTACGACTCGCGCACCGCGGGCACCTGGTGCCCGCTGAGCGCGAGCGTCAGCTCCCCGGGGCGGTGGAAGTCCGCCTCGATGCCGTATGCCGTCAGCGTCCTCTCGATGCCCGCGACGTTCTCGGCGGCGAGCCGGTCCAGGGTGCGCATCTCGTCCGGCCAGCAGCTCACGCCCTGGGCCAGGCCGTGCGTCAGCGACGGCGCGAGGAAGCCGCCGTTGCGGCCCGAGGCGCCGTCGGCCAGGCGCCCGGCCTCGATGACGACGACGTCGCGCGACGGGTCGGCCTCCTTGGCCTGGATGGCGGCCCACAGCCCGGTGAAGCCGGCGCCGACGACGAGCAGGTCGGTGCGCCGCGCGGCGCCCTTGAGGGGCGCCCGCGGGTCCGGGCGCTCGGGGCGGTCCGTCCAGAACGGGACGGGCCGGGCGTCGGCGAGGGCCGCGGCAGCGCGAGTGGAGGGATGGGAAACACGCATGACGAGACGGATTCGACCATGCTTGGCTGTCGGCTGTGAACCCCTCTTCGTTCCAGAGCGATGCCCCCTCGGCGGGAGACGTGGAGCAGCTGCTGCGCGTCTTCCACGACCAGACCCGTGCGCCCGTCCCGTTGGGGACCGCGGAGCGGCCGGTGGAGCTCGACGGCCCGGTCCGCCGGCACTACGACCTCGACCCTGCGGGCCACTTCGCGATGGTGGAGAGCCCCGACGGGCTGGGGGAGGACCCCGACGGCCTCATCGCGCGGGTCCGGGACTTCTTCGCCGGCCGCGGGCAGCGCGTCGAGTGGAAGACCTACGACTACGACGAGCCGGCAGACCTCGGCCCACGGCTGGAGGCGGCCGGCTTCGTCCGCGAGGACGACGAGGCGCTGATCCTCGGCGAGGCGGCACCCCTTGCAGAGCAGGAGCTGCACCTGCGCGAGGGCGTCGTCGTCCGCGCCGCCGACTGCTTCGAGGACTTCGTGCGCTTCCGCACCATGTCCGAGACGGTGTGGGGCGAGGACCACGCCTACGTGACCGACTCGCTCTACCCCGACTGGCTCGCCAAGCCGGAGTCGATGCACGTCGTCGTGGTGGAGGAGTCCCGTGAGGGGCCGGTCCTCTGCGCGGCACGAGGGGAGTACGACGAGAGCAGCTTCACCGGGCTGTGGGGTGGCTCGACCCTGCCCGAGTGGCGCGGCCGCGGCCTCTACCGCGCGACCCTGCTCCACCGGGCCCGGCTCGGCCTCGACCGCGGCAAGGAGTACGTCCGAGTCGACGCCTCACCCGACTCCGAGCCGATCCTGCGACGCCTCGGCCTGCACCGCGTCGCGACGACGACGCCGTACGTCTTCGACCCGCGATCTTGACCCGGCTGGTCGCTGCTGAGCGGGCGCTCACCGGTTGGTGGGCACCCGCGAACACGCGACGGCATACGTGGCAGGATTTCGAACGGATCGTGAACCCGCTTCCCACACAGCAGGAGTTGCAATGCCCATCGCCACCCCCGAGGTGTATGCCGACATGCTCGACCGCGCGAAGGCCGGCTCCTTCGCGTACCCCGCCATCAACGTCTCGAGCTCGCAGACGCTGAACGCGGCGCTCAAGGGCTTCGCCGACGCCGGCTCCGACGGCATCATCCAGGTCTCGACGGGCGGTGCCGACTACCTCTCCGGTCCGAGCATCAAGAACATGGTGAGCGGCTCGCTGGCCTTCGCCGCCTACGCGCACGAGGTGGCCAAGAACTACCCCGTCAACATCGCGCTCCACACCGACCACTGCCCCAAGGACAAGCTCGACGGCTTCGTCCGCCCGCTGCTCGCTGCCTCGACCGAGCGGGTCGAGGCCGGCGGCACGCCCTGGTTCCAGTCGCACATGTGGGACGGCTCGGCCGTGCCGCTCGACGAGAACCTCCAGATCGCCCAGGAGCTGCTCGCCCTCGCCAAGGCCGCGAACGTGGTCCTCGAGATCGAGGTCGGCGTCGTCGGCGGCGAGGAGGACGGCGTCGAGGGCGCCATCGACGAGAAGCTCTACTCCACGCCCGAGGACGCCATCGCCACGATCAAGGCACTCGGCGCCGGCGAGAACGGCCGCTACCTGACGGCCCTCACCTTCGGCAACGTCCACGGCGTCTACAAGCCGGGCAACGTCAAGCTGCGGCCCGAGATCCTCCTGCAGGCCCAGCAGGCCGCCGCCAAGGAGCTCGGCCTGTCCGACGACGCGCGACCCTTCGACCTCGTCTTCCACGGTGGCTCCGGCTCGCTGCCCGAGGAGATCTCGGCTGCGGTCGACAACGGCGTCATCAAGATGAACGTCGACACCGACACGCAGTACGCGTTCACCCGCCGCATCGCCGACTGGATGATCTCCGGCTACGCCGGCGTCCTCAAGGTCGACGGCGAGGTCGGCAACAAGAAGCAGTACGACCCGCGCGCCTGGGGCAAGGCGGCCGAGGAGGCCATGGCCGTGCGCGTCGTCGAGGCCTGCACCGCGCTGCGTTCGGCGGGGACCCACGCGTGAGCGACAACCTGCTCGGCATCCCCGAGACGCGTCTGGCCGTCGACCCGGCCGCCGAGAAGCTCGAGGCCGGGGTCGACCCGGTCCAGGTGGCCGCGACCTACCCCGCGAGCTCGCTCGCGTGGGCGGTGCTCGCCGAGGACGCGCTCGCCGACGGTGACCGCGACGTGGAGGCGTACGCGTACGCCCGCACCGGCTACCACCGCGCGCTCGACAGCCTGCGCAAGTCCGGCTGGCGCGGCCAGGGCCCGGTGCCGTGGTCGCACGAGCCGAACCGCGGGTTCCTCCGGGCCCTCGCGGCCCTCGCCCGCGCCGCCCGCGCCATCGGCGAGAGCGACGAGGAGGCCCGCTGCACGCAGTTCCTCCGTGACAGCTCCGCCGAGGCGGCGCGCGAGCTCGGTGTCTGAGCCCGCTCCCGCCCCCTCACCGCACCGCGTGACCCTCTTCTGCTCCGACGTCGACGGCACGCTCCTCGACCACCGACGCACCCTGTCCGACCGCACCGTCGCGGCCATCCGGGCGGTGCGGTCGGCGGGGCACGCGTTCGTCCTGTGCTCCTCCCGGATGCCGGCGTCGCTGGAGGGGCTCGAGCGGCTCTGCGGGGTCGACCCGACCCCGCTCATCGCGTACAACGGCGGTCTCGTGCTGCGCGCGGACCGCTCCGTCGTGACGGACGTGCCCATCACGCCGGGCGACGCCCGGGAGGCGTATGCCGTGTGCTCCCGGCTCGGACTCCACGCCAGCTTCTTCGCCGGTGACGAGTGGTACGCCTGGGGCCCCGACGAGTGGACCGAGCGGGAGGCGACGATCACGGCGGTCGACCCGAACCCCGCCTCGGCGCACGACTACGTCACCCACGGGTGGGTCGATCGCCGGCCGCCGCACAAGGTGATGGCGATGGGCGACCCGGCGCTCGTCGACGAGCTCGAGACGGCGCTCGCCGGCCGTGCCGGCATGGTGACGTACCGGTCGAAGCCGACCTACCTCGAGATCGCCAGCGCCGCGTGCTCCAAGGGCGACGGGCTGCGCGCGCTGGCGGGGGAGCTGGGCGTCGACCTCGCCGACACCGTCTTCTTCGGCGACAACCACAACGACGTCTCCGCGTTCGCCGTGGCGGGGACCGCGGTCGCGGTCGCGAACGCTGTCGACCCGGCGCTCGAGGCCGCCACGGTCGTCACCGGCCACCACCGCGAGGACGGCGTCGCCGACTACCTCGAGGACTGGCTCGCCTCGCGCTGACGGCTGCTGTGCCCGGGACTCGTCCTCGCGCCCGGGATCGTGGCTCAGTCCGCCGATCTGTCTGGCGACCGGGGCCGGGTCGCCCGACCGAACCAATGTCCCCATCCCCTGCCGAGGCCCGGTCGGCGTCCACAACCGCCCGCTGGCGCCTGGCCGTCGGACTCCCGAGCGACGACTGTCGCTCCATGCACCTGTCGCTCATCACCCACGACGACGTCTTCCCCCTCTCGCGAGCCCTGTCGGTCGGCATCGACCGCGCCGAGCTGCGGCGGCTCGCCAAACAGGGCCGGGTCCACCGGCTGCACCACGGCTGGTTCGCCGTCCGTGCGCCGGCCGACGAGGCGGACCGCCACCGGCTGCGGCTCGCCGCACTGCTCCAGCAGTACGCCACCGGCGCCGTCGCGAGCGACGCCTCAGCCTTGCTCCTGCTCGGTCTGCCCACCTACGAACCCGACTGGTCGGTGGCCCACCTCATGCGCACCCGGCCGACCGCCTCTGGTCGGGTCAAAGCGCACCGCAAGGCTGATCTCGTGGTGCGCCCCGCGCTCGTCCACCCCGAGGTCACTCGACTGCCGCCAACCGGCCGGGCGGTGCATCCCGCCGTGGCCGTCGCACTGGCGGGGCTGACCGATCCGTGCGCCTTCCTGGTGCCCGCCGATGCCGCCCTGCGCGACGGTCACGTCACGCGGGACGAGCTGCAGCTGGCGGTCGAGGTGATCGGACGTCGCCCTGGCATCGAGCGCGTCAGGGCGGCGTTGCCGCGATGCGACGCCCGCCACGAGTCACCCGGCGAGACCGTCACCGCCTGGGTCCTGCACCATCTGGGCTTCCGAACGGTCCCGCAGTTCGCCGTGCCGGGCACCGAGGCCTTCACGCGTGGCGGGCAGGGCTACCGCGCCGACCTCGGGATCGTCGGCTCGAGGGTCCTCGTGGAGTTCGACGGGCGCTCCAAGTACGCATCGGCGCAGGACCTGTGGGACGAGAAGCGGCGCGAGGACCGCATCCGAGCCCTCGGCTGGGAGGTGGTCCGCCTGACCTGGGCCGACCTGTCGCAGCCCGAGCGTGTGCGGGCGCTGGTCGAGGCGGCGATGCGACGCGCCGCGGCCCTGCGCAGGGCCGGGTGAGCGAGAAGTCGGCTGCGCGTCGGCCCGGCGATCTGTCTCGCGGCGCCCGAACCGTCTTGGGTCCGGCGACATGTCGCGCGACTGGAACCAGGTCGAGGACTGCACCACGGATCCACGCCCGGGTCCCCGCGCGGAACCGGCGCGGGCGGGGTCGGGAGTGCCGGTCTCGAACCGATAACCTTGCGGTTGGCTTGGACCACAACCGGAAGGCAGACCGATGCCGGCAATCGTGCTCGTCGGAGCGCAGTGGGGCGACGAGGGCAAGGGCAAGGCGACCGACCTGCTCGGCAGCAGCGTCGACTACGTCGTCAAGTTCAACGGCGGCAACAACGCCGGCCACACCGTCGTCATCGAGAAGGACGGCAAGCGCGAGAAGTATGCGCTGCACCTGCTGCCCTCCGGCATCCTGTCGCCCAACTGCACGCCGGTCATCGGCAACGGCGTCGTCATCGACCTCTCGGTGCTCTTCGAGGAGCTCGACGGCCTGCAGGCCCGCGGCATCGACACGAGCAAGCTGCTCGTCAGCGCCAACGCGCACGTCATCCCGAGCTACAACCGGACCATCGACAAGGTCACGGAGCGCTTCCTCGGCAAGCGCCGCATCGGCACCACCGGCCGCGGCATCGGTCCGACCTACGCCGACAAGATGAACCGTGTCGGCATCCGCATCCAGGACCTCTACGACGAGGGCATCCTGCGCCAGAAGGTCGAGGCCGCCCTCGAGCTGAAGAACCAGCTGCTGGTCAAGATCTACAACACGCGTGCCTCCGCCGTCGACGAGGTCGTCGAGGAGCTGCTGTCGTATGCCGGCCGCCTCGCCCCCATGGTCGCCGACACCAGCCTCGTGCTGAGCCAGGCGCTCGACCGGGGCGACACGGTGCTCTTCGAGGCCGGGCAGGCCACCCTGCTCGACGTCGACCACGGCACCTACCCCTACGTCACCTCGAGCAACGCCGTTGCGGCCGGCGCCTGCACCGGTTCTGGCGTGCCGCCGACCCGCATCGACTCGGTCATCGCGATCCTCAAGGCCTACACGACCCGTGTCGGCGAGGGGCCCTTCCCGACCGAGCTGCACGACGACATGGGCGAGTTCCTCCGCAAGACGGGCGCCGAGTACGGCGTGACGACGGGCCGCCCGCGCCGCTGCGGCTGGCTCGACACCGTCATCGGCCGCTACGCCACCCGGATCAACGGCGTCACCGACTTCGTCGTCACCAAGCTCGACATCCTGACCGGCCTCGAGAAGGTGCCCGTCTGCGTCGCCTACGACGTCGACGGCGTGCGCCACGACGAGATGCCGGTCAACCAGACCGACTTCCACCACGCGACCCCGATCTACGAGGAGCTCGACGGCTGGTGGGAGGACATCAGCCAGTGCCGCACCTTCGAGGACCTGCCGGCCAACGCCCAGGCCTACGTCCTGCGCATCGAGGAGCTGATCGGCGCCCGGGTCTCGGCCATCGGCGTCGGCCCCGGCCGTGACGAGATCATCGAGCGCTTCCCGCTCAAGCCGGCCGTCGCGGGCTGACGCGTTCGCGTGTCCCGCAGCACACGGCATACGAAAGCTTCTGGAACTGAAGGAAACCCATGACTGAAGACGTCGCCCCGCTCGACTGGGTCACGCGTCTGGCCGACGACGTGATCGCCGAGGCGCAGGAGCGCAACCCCGGCGAGAAGATCGTGTGCGCGTCGGGCATCAGCCCGTCCGGGCCGATCCACCTCGGCAACTTCCGCGAGCTCATCACACCTCACCTCGTCGCCGACGAGATCAAGCGCCGCGGCATCGACTGCGAGCACATCCTCAGCTGGGACGACTTCGACCGCTTCCGCCGCGTGCCGAAGAGGCTTGCGGGA
This sequence comes from Terrabacter terrae, assembly GCF_039529575.1. Taxonomy (NCBI): domain Bacteria; kingdom Bacillati; phylum Actinomycetota; class Actinomycetes; order Micrococcales; family Intrasporangiaceae; genus Terrabacter; species Terrabacter terrae. The sequence goes on along the minus strand of NZ_BAAANB010000020.1, from coordinate 31,647 downwards.
GTGGACGACTCGTGGGAGCAGTACATCGGTATGCCGCTGACCGCGGTGCCGCCGCCCGCCGGGTCGCCGCACGCGAGCTGGGCCGACCACTTCAAGGCGCCCCTGCTCGAGGCCATGGCGGCCACCGGCATCGAGGTGCGCCAGATCAGCCAGACCGAGCGGTACCGTGCCGGCGTCTACCGCGACCAGGTGCTGCTCGCGATGCGTGAGCGCACCGCCATCGACAAGGTGCTCGACCAGTACCGCACGCTCGAGGCGGTCGAGGCCGCGCGCCAGAAGGCCAGCGGCAAGGGCAAGGGCAAGGGCGGCGACAAGGCCGCGAAGCTGACGGAGGAGCAGGCCGCGGCGGCCACCGAGGCCGAGCGCGGCTCCGGCGCCGCGACCGAGGACGACGGCAGCTCGGGCAAGGCCGGCTACTACCCGTTCAAGCCGTTCTGCACCTCGTGCGGCACCGACTTCACGACCGTCACCGCCTACGACGACGACAGCCACGAGCTGACCTACGACTGCACCAAGTGCGGGCACTCCGAGACGGTCGACCTCGACACCTTCACCAACGGCAAGCTCGTGTGGAAGGTCGACTGGCCGATGCGCTGGGCGCACGAGCGCGTCATGTTCGAGCCGTCCGGCGTCGACCACCAGAGCCCCGGGTCCAGCTTCGTCGTGGGCAAGGACCTCGCGCCGATCTTCGGCTGGGAGCGCCCGATCGGCCCGATGTACGCCTTCGTCGGCATCGCGGGCATGGCCAAGATGAGCTCGAGCAAGGGTGGCGTGCCGATCCCCAACGACGCGCTCGAGGTGATGGAGGCGCCGGTGCTGCGCTGGCTCTACGCCCGACGCCGGCCCAACCAGAGCTTCGACGTCGCCTTCGGCCCCGAGCTGCAGCGCCTCTACGACGAGTGGGATGCCTTGGGGCGCAAGGTGGCCGACGGCTCCGCCCAGGCCGGTGACCTCGCCGCACACCTGCGCGCCACGTCCACGGCAGCCGGTCCACTGCCGGCGACGCCGCGACCCATGCCGTTCCGCACCATCGCCTCAGTCATCGACGTGACGCAGGGCGACGAGGCGCAGGCCGTCCGGATCCTCGGCGAGCTCGAGCCCGACAACCCGGTGACCTCGATCGACGACCTACGGCCGCGCCTCGACTGTGCCGAGCGCTGGATGCTCGGCTACGTGCCGGCCGAGGACCGCACCATCGTGCGCACCGAGCCCGACACCGAGCTGCTCGCCAGCCTCGACGAGGCGCAGCGGGAGTCGCTCCGCCTGCTCGCCGACGGCCTCGACGAGCACTGGTCGCTCGACGGCCTGACGCACCTGGTCTACGGCGTGCCGAAGGTCCAGCGCGGCATCGACCCCGCGACCAAGGTCAAGGACCCGGAGCTGTCGGCGGCGCAGCGTGCCTTCTTCGTCCTCGTCTACCGACTGCTCGTGAGCAAGGACACCGGTCCCCGGCTGCCGACCCTGCTCCTGGCCGTCGGCGCCGACCGGGTCCGCACCCTCCTCGGCCAGTGACCTCGAACCGTCGAAAGGCCACAAACCGGGGTGCAGGGCACCTCAGGGTCCGGACTCGGGACCCCCGGTTTGTGGCCTTTCGACGTAGGTAGTGGCGGTCAGTTGACGCCGACGGCGGACCAGGCGGCTGCGGTCGCGTTGTACTGCGCGCTGCCCGAGCCGTAGAGGTCCTTGGCGGCCGAGAGCATCCCGGTGCGGGCGCCCGCGTAGTTCGTCGAGGACGTCCAGTACGTCGTCAGGGCGCGGTACCAGATGGCGGACGCCGCGTCGTGGCCGATGCCGGTCACCGCGGAGCTGTTGCACGTCGGGCTGTTGTAGCTGACTCCGTTCAGGGTCTTGGCGCCGCTGCCCTCGGACAGCAGGTAGAAGAGGTGGTTGCCGACGCCGGAGGAGTAGTGGACGTCGAGGCTGCCGACGGTCTTGCTCCAGCAGTCCGCTGACGCGCCGTCCCTGCTGGGCTTGTCCATGTAGCGCAGGGGGCCGCCCGAGCCGATGGCGAAGCGCTCACCGATGAGGTAGTCGCCCGGATCGCCCGAGGTGTTGGCCGTGTACTCGACCATCGTGCCCATGACGTCGGACGTCGACTCGTTGAGGCCACCGGACTCGCGGCGGTAGGCGAGGCCGGCCGTCGCCGACGTGACGCCGTGGGTCATCTCGTGGCCGGCCACGTCGAGAGAGACCAGCGGGCCGTAGCTGACGCCGTCACCGTCGCCGTAGCGCATGCAGAAGCAGGTGTCGCTCCAGGAGGCGTTGACCCAGTTGGTCCCGACGTGCACGAGGCTGCGGGCGCCCTTGCCGTCGTTCTTGATGCCGTTGCGCCCGAAGGTGCTCTTGTAGAAGTCCCAGGTCGCACCGACGCCGAAGTCGGCGTCGACGGCAGCGCTCTGGCGGTTGGTGCTGGAGCCGGTGCCCCAGACGTTGTCGGCGTCGGTGTAGAGAGTGCCGGTGGTCGAGGAGGTCGACCCGTTGTTGGCGTCCTCGGTGCGGGCGCCGCCGCGGGTGCCGTCGACGAGCTGGTAGCTGCCGCCCGAGAGGGTGGTCTGGAGCGTCACGGTGCCGAGGTAGAGGCTGTTGCCGGTGCCCGCGTCGTTGATCTCCGTGGCCCACTGGTCGAGGACCGAGCCGGTGCGGGCGTCAACGAAGACGACCTTGCCGGCCGGCTCGCCGTGCGCGCCGACGCCGTCGACCTGGGTCTTCCACGCCAGGCGGGCCGGACCCTCCATCGCGTAGACCGCCAGGGACGGCGTGGACCTGCTCACCGTGAAGTCGGCGGTGCGGGCTGCGGTGGTGGCAGCCGTGGCGGCCGCGACGGCGGGCGTGGTCGAGGAGATCCGGACCGAGGTGGCCGCTGCGTCGACACCCTTCCACCCGCCCGACCGGTCGGTGTGGACGACCAGGTCGCCGCCGACGACCGGGAGTCCCTTGAACGTGCGGTCGAAGCGGACGTGCGTCGTCCCGTCCTTGTCCGCCGCGACGCTGCGGGTCGTGAGGGCCTGGTCCCCGTCGAGACCGAACGCGGCGCCGTGGGCCTTCGCGGCGGCGACGACACGGTCGAGGCTCGCGCCGGGCGGTGACTGGGTGGCGGCCTGCGCGCCGCTCGTGGCGACGGTCGCGAGGGCGGTGCCGGCGATCGCTGCGGTGGCGATCGTCGTCGTGATGAAGCTCTTCTTCAAGGCGTTCTCCTGGCTGGCGATGTGCGCTGCGAGTTGCCCCCCGAGGGCGGTCCGGGTGACCGTGCCGCAACAGTCGTCGGTCGCCCGACCGGGCGCCAGAGCAGCGACGCAATGTTTGCCCGTGCTTGAAGAACATTTGGCCGGCGCCGACCGCCATTCCCAGCGCACTCTCAGAAAAGGGCGCTTTTCAGTGCTCCTCGAGGCGCGAGAACGGCAGGAGTCTGGGAGTCGGCTCGCAGCATGTTCGATGCCACCTGTGAGCGGCACGAGCCCTCCCGGCCCGGACATGGGAGCGGGCGAGGGGCGAGATGCAGGGGGGTTGCATCTCGTCCCTCGCCCGGTGCGTCGTCCACTTGGGGGGACGGACTGACGCAGAACGTCAAGGGTCTCAGGGGGGAGGAGACGGCGGGGAGGGTAGGAGTCGCACGGCCTCGACGTTGCGTCAATCATCCTCCCGGCCGAGGCCACAGTCGACGGTTGCGGCAATCCTTGAACAAACCTTTACCCGAGAGGTTGCCGCGAGTGCCGCATGCGCCTCCGGTGCACAGGGCGCAGCAGTTCAGGCCAGCACGGTCATCCGATGCGCGGCGCGGGTCAGGGCCACGTAGAGGACGCGGATGCCGCCGGGCGACTCGCGGGTGATCTCCTCGGGGTCGACGACGACCGTCGCGTCGTACTCGAGGCCCTTGGTCGACATCGGGTCGATGACCTGGACCCGCCCGTCGCCCAGCGCGGCAACCGGGGCGAGGACCGCGGCGTGGGCCGCGGGCGTGATCACGGCGATCGCGCCCTCGACCTGCTCGAGCAACGACTCGACGGCGTCGCGGACCGACGACAGCGCGTCTACGCCGAGGGCCGCCTCACGCGGCTCGACGCCGGTCTCTCGGACGGCCTGCGGGATGTCGGCGTCGGGCACCTCGCGGCGCACCACCTCCGCCGCGAAGTCGAAGATCTCCCGCGCGTTGCGGTAGTTGGTGTCCATGTGGAACTGCTGGCGCGCCTGTGACCCGAACGCCTCCTCGCGGGCGGCGGCAGCCTCGGCGGCGTCAGGCCAGGACGCCTGGGCGGCGTCACCGACGACGGTCCACGACGCGTACCGGCCGCGACGGCCGATCATCCGCCACTGCATCGGGGAGAGGTCCTGGGCCTCGTCGACGAGCACGTGGGCGTACTCGTCGGGCTTGCCGATGCGGCCGGCGAGCAGCTTCTCGCGCGGCTGGGTCAGGACGACAGGCGCACCGTTGTCGCGGGCGGCGCTGCGCACCGGCTGGACCTCGGTGACGCCGTACTGGCTGAGGTCCTCGAGCTCCTCGATCTCGTAGAACCCGCGCTCCTCCTGAGGTGCTTCCTGGACGGGACCGAGGCGGGCGGCGACGTCGTCGATGAGCGCCACGTCGGCGACCGACCACGAGCCGGTCTCGAGCGCCAGCCGGAAGGAGGCGGCCAGGGACTCGACCTCGTCCTCGTGCAGCGAGCCGCGGGAGTGGCGTCGGACGAGGGTGGGGTCGCCGAGCCACAGCAGGACCTCGCGGGGGTCGACCTGCGGCCACCACTGCTGCATGAACGACTCGACGTCGAGGTGGTCCTCCCACTTGTCGAGGAACTCCTCCTTGGCGTCCCGGTCGCCGGTGACGCCGAGGGAGGCCCACGCCGCCTCGCCGAGCGCGGCCTGGGCGGCGGCGGTGGCGGTGTTGCGCTGGTGCTGGCGCAGCACCTGCGAGCGCACCCGGTCGAGAACCCGCGCGTCGAGGCGCACCGGCCGGCCCGCGACCATGGCACGGAACTCGGTCGGCGCCTCCGGAACCCGGCCGCGCGCGGCGGCGCCGAGCAGGGTCCGGATGCGCGTCGAGCCCTTGGTGCGAGCCACCGCGGGGGAGTCGAGGCGCTCGGTGTGCACGACGTCGAGCACGTCGCCCAGCGCACGGAGGATGACGCTCTCCTCGCCGAGCGAGGGAAGCACGCGCTCGATGTAGGCCGTGTAGGCGCCCGAGGGACCGACCACGAGGATCCCGCCGGACTCGAAGCGGCGGCGGTCGGAGTAGAGCAGGTAGGCCGCGCGGTGCAGGGCCACGACGGTCTTGCCGGTGCCGGGACCGCCTGTGATCTCGGTGATGCCCCGCGCGCTCGCGCGGATCGCCTCGTCCTGGTGGGCCTGGATCGTGGCGACGATGTCGCGCATGCGCTCGCCGCGGCTGCGGGTCAGGGCGGCCATCAACGCACCGTCGCCGACGATGACGAGGTCGTCGGGAGCCTCGGGGACCATGAGGTCGTCCTCGATGCCGATGACGGTGGTGCCGCGACTGCGCAGCACCCGGCGACGGATCACACCCATCGGCTGCGTGGGAGTGGCCCGGTAGAAGGGAGAGGCGGCCGGGGCGCGCCAGTCGATGACGAGGGGCTCGTAGTCGTCGTCGCGGACGCCGAGGCGGCCGATGTAGCGGACCTCGCGGTCCTCGCCCGATGGCTCACGGACGGACCGGTGGCCGTCGCCCTCGCTGCCGGCCGTGGCGCGCAGCATGGCGTGGTCGATGTCGAGACGGCCGAAGACGAGGCCCTCGTACTGCGTGTCGAGCGCCGTGCGCCGCTTGGCCGCGTGGAACATCAAGGCGTCGCGCTCGAAGAGCCCGGCCCCCTCCGCGTCGCCGATCTCGACCTGCCGCCCGAACTCGGTGCGGGCGAGGCCCTCCGCCTGGACGCTGTCGGCGCGCAGCCCGGCCTTCTCGAGCTCCTGGTGCACGCGGTCGACGTGCGCCTGCTCGACGGCGATCTCGCGGGCGAGCTCGTCGGGGATGCGCTTGGTGGCCACCGGCGAGGCATCCCGGGCTCCCCGAGCCCCGGGCATGCTGCTCCGCTGGGACGACTTGTTCGAAGTGCTCACTGACATCCAAGGGCTCTCGAGGGCGCCTGGGGTGGCGCGGGAACCATCAAGTCTACTGTCACTCCATGCTCGAAAAGGCCTGTATCGCACCGACCGGCGCGCCGCTCGTGGGCCGGTTCGTCCGGCTGGACCTGACGGCCCGTGATGATGCCGCCGGGCTCTTCGCCGTCTACTCGGACCCGCGCTGCTACGAGCAGGGCTACGCGATGATGAGGCCGCCCCGGACGGTGGCGGACACGGAGCCGCTCGTCGCGGCCGCGGTGGCGGCCCGCGCGGCGGACGGGACGGGGCGGACGGCATACACGGTCCGCCTGGTCGAGGACGGCGAGCTCGGTTCGGCCGGCACGATCGTGGGCACGAGCTCGCTCGGCGACGTCGACACCGGGCGTGAGCACGTGCACCTCGGTTGGACGATGTACGGCTCGCGCTGGTGGGGCACCCAGGTCAACCCCGAGACCAAGCTCCTGCTGCTGGCGCATGCCTTCGAGACGTGCGGAGTCGGCCGGGTGAAGATCCAGACCGACGTCGTCAACGCCCGGTCCAGGGCGGCGATCCTCAAGCTCGGGGCGACGTTCGAGGGCGTGACCCGGCGCGACGTACGCCGCCCCGACGGGTCGTGGCGCGACACGGCCGTGCACTCGATCCTCGTGGACGAGTGGCCCGGCGTGCGGTCACGCCTGCTGGCGCGGTTGGGCTGCCCCTAGGCTGGCGCCCGTGAAGGTCCTCGTCCTCGGTTCCGGCGCCCGTGAGCACGCACTCGTCAAGGCCGTCGCGGCCGACCCGGAGGTCGACGCGGTGATCGCAGCGCCCGGCAACCCGGGCATCGACGCGACGGCCCTCTGCGTCCCGGTCGACATCCTCGACGGCGCCGCCGTCGCCGCGCTCGCCCGCGAGCACGACGTCGACCTCGTCGTCGTCGGTCCCGAGGCGCCCCTCGTCGCAGGCGTCGCCGACGTATGCCGTGAGGCCGGCCTCCCCGTCTTCGGTCCCTCCGCGGAGGCCGCCCGCCTCGAGGGCAGCAAGTCCTTCGCCAAGGAGGTCATGGCCTCCGCCGACGTGCCGACCGCTCTCGCCCACGTCTGCACGACGATGGACGAGGTCGAGGCCGCCCTCGACGCCCTCGGCGCCCCCCACGTGGTCAAGGACGACGGTCTCGCCGCCGGCAAGGGCGTCGTCGTCACCGACTCGCGCGAGGCCGCCCTCGAGCACGCCCGCGCCTGCCTGGCCAAGCCCGACGGCCGGCTGGTCGTCGAGGAGTTCCTCGACGGCCCGGAGGTCTCGGTCTTCTGCCTCAGCGATGGTCGGACGGTCGTGGCGTTGTCGCCGGCCCAGGACTTCAAGCGCGTCGGGGACGGCGACGCAGGCCCCAACACCGGTGGCATGGGCGCCTACTCGCCGCTCGACTGGGCCCCGGCCGGTCTCGCGGACGAGGTCGTGGCACGCGTGGCGCAGCCCACCATCGACGAGATGCGCCGCCGCGGCACGCCGTTCGTCGGGGCCCTCTACGTCGGGCTGGCGCTGACCTCCCGCGGCCCGAAGGTCATCGAGTTCAACGCGCGCTTCGGCGACCCGGACGGGCAGGCGTCGCTCGCCCGGCTCGAGACGCCCTTCGCGCAGCTGCTCCTCGCGGCGGCCACCGGTGGCCTCGCCGACTTCGGCCGGCTGCGCTGGTCCGACGCGCACGCCGTGGTCGTCGTCGTGGCCTCGAAGGGCTATCCCTCCTCGCCCCGGACCGGCGACCCGATCTTCGGCCTCGACGCCGCTGCCGAGGTGCCGGGCGTCGTCGTGCTCCACGCGGGCACCGCCCTCGACGAGGACGGCACCCTGGTCTCGGCCGGGGGCCGCGTGCTCGACGTCGTCGCCGTGGCGCCCTCGCTCGCGGAGGCCAGGCGGGCGGCATACGACGCCGTGGCCGTCGTCGAGCTCGACGGCTCGCACCACCGCACCGACATCGCGCTTCGCGCCGAGCGCGGCGACATCACCATCGGAGGAGCTCGATGAGCACGCTCGACCTGCCCGGCTACACCCACGTCTACTCCGGCAAGGTGCGTGACCTCTACGCGCCGGTCGGTCCCGACGGCGAGGTGGTGCCCGACCAGCTGCTGCTCGTGGCCTCGAACCGCCTGTCGGCCTACGACTGGATGATGTCGCCCGAGATCCCCGACAAGGGCGCCGTGCTGACCCGGCTCTCGCTGTGGTGGTTCGACCAGCTCTCGGACCTCGTGCCCAACCACGTCGTGTCGACGGACGTTCCGGAGGCCGTCGCCGGCCGGGCGGTGCTGGTGCGCAAGCTCGACATGCTCAGGGTCGAGGCGATCGCCCGCGCCTACCTCACCGGTGGGGGCCTCGAGGAGTACCGCGAGAAGGGATCGGTCTCCGGGGTCCCGCTGCCCGACGGTCTCGTCGACGGCTCGAAGCTGCCCGAACCGGTCTTCACCCCGACGACCAAGGCGCCGGTCGGCGAGCACGACCTGCCCATGTCGCCGGCGGAGGTCGAGGCCGAGCTCGGCGCCGACGTCGCGGCCGAGGTGTCGCGGCTGACGCGTGCAATCCTCGCGCGCGGCAACGAGATCGCCGCGGACCGCGGCGTCGTCATCGCCGACACCAAGGTGGAGTTCGGGGTCTCGCCCGACGGCAGCGGCGGTCTGGTCCTCGCCGACGAGGTGCTGACCCCCGACTCCTCGCGCTTCTGGCCGGCCGAGCTCTGGGAGCCCGGTCACCCGCAGCCCTCCTACGACAAGCAGTTCGTGCGCGACTGGCTGACGTCCTCCGAGTCCGGCTGGGACCGCAAGGCGGGCGGACCGCCGCCCGAGCTGCCGGCACACGTCGTCGAACAGACGCGCGCGAAGTACGTCGAGGCCTACGAGCGCCTCACCGGCGAGACCTTCTGAAGCTCAGCCGAGGTCGGAAGCTCGGGAGGAGCCGTCGAGGAGCCCTCGACCGACCCGGACCACGAACTGCCGCACCTCGCCGAACCGGCTTCTCGCCTCGTCGGACCCGCCGGCGTACCACCAGTCCCTCGCCCAGACGACCAGGTCGGCGCCATCCGGGTGGGCGCGCGCGAAGCGGTCGGCGCGCCCGGCACATCGAGAGCACCGCGTACGCCTGTGCCCCCACGGTCGCGGCGCTCGGTTCCCGGCGGACAGGACGGCGCACGCGTGGCGCACATGGGATTCGGATGATCCTCCGAGGCCGACCATGGATGCCGCATGCCCTGCGTTCACCTGCAGTTCACCTGCGCTCGGGAGCGTCGCGGGTTCCGCCCATCGACAGATCCCCGCCGATCAGCAACCGAGGAGCACCCATGGCATCACCCTCCACCCGCACCCACTCCGAGCCCAGCGCCGCGACAGCCGCCACCCCGGGTCGCCGCCTGTTCGGCATCCTCACCGGCCTCACGGCCCTGCTCGTCCTCCTGCAGGGACTGTGGGCCGGGATCTTCCTCGAGCACGACGGAGAGCGCGACGCCGCCGGCTCCTGGATCGAGGTGCACGCCCGCGGTGGCGAGATCGCCCTCGTCCTCGCCGTCGCGGCGCTCGTCGTCGCGTTCGCCAAGCTCCGGACGCGTCGCGACCTCGCCGTCTGGCTGCCGCTCCGGGCCCGGCACGCTGCCCGGGACTGACGCGAAGGCAGCGCTCGACGCTCCCGGCCACACGGCATACGCAGCCGGTCGTGCCGGTGCGCTGTGGCACGCTGGCCGCATGACCGAGCCGCCTCCGGACGCCGCCTCGGACACGCCGGCGGAGCGCTACGTCCTGCGCCAGAGGCTGACGATGGTGGTCAACCGCTACGAGGTCATGCGCGCGGACGAGAACGGCAGGGAGCTCGGGCTGCTGTGCTTCGCCGAGCAGAAGCGGATGGCCACCAAGGAGCAGGTCACCTTCTTCACCGACGCCGCGAAGCAGCACCCGCTGTTCGGCTTCCGGGCCCGCCGGCGCCTCGACCTCGGCGCGACGTACGACGTCACCGACAGCCACGGGCAGCCGATCGGCTGGTTCAAGAAGCACTTCACCGCCTCGCTCGTCAGCTCCACCTGGACGCTCGGGCTGCCCGACGGCCGGGAGTTCGTCGGGCGCGAGCGCAACACGAAGGTCGCCGTCGCCCGTCGCCTCTGGGAGGTGGTCCCCGTCGTCGGGGACATCCCCGGGCCCTTCCTCTTCCACTTCGACTTCGTCTCTGCCGACGGGCAGCTCGCCCTCAGCTCGACGAAGCGGGCCGGCATCAGGGACGTCTACCGGGTGGCCCTGCCGGCCCTGGAGGACGGCAGGCCGATCGACTGGCGCGTCGGCCTGGCCATGGCGGTGGCGCTGGACGCGCTGCAGTCACGCTGAGACGTTGTCCGTCGGCGTGTCGGGCGCCCGATAGACTCGGGCAGTCCCTGGGGTCGTCCCCTCACCCATCGAGCGCAGGAGAACCACCACTGATGGGAAGCATCGTCGTCGACGTCATGCTCAAGCCCGAGATCCTCGACCCCCAGGGCCAGGCCGTCGGCGGTGCCCTGCCGCGGCTGGGGCTGGGCGGGTTCACCGACGTGCGCCAGGGCAAGCGCTTCGTGCTCTCCGTCGACGGCGACGTCACGGACCAGCACCTCGCTGCCGCCCGCGAGGCCGCGGAGAAGCTGCTGTCCAACCCCGTTATCGAGGACGTCGTCTCGGTGCACGTGCTCGACGAGGGATCGGCCGACGATGGCCGCTCCGAGAGCCCCGAGGGTCACGGGGCCGGCGAGGCGGAGGGCGACGCGCAGTGAGGATCGGCGTCGTCACGTTCCCCGGTTCCCTCGACGACCGTGACGCCGCGCGCGCCGTCCGTGAGTGCGGCGGCGACGCCGTCCCGCTCTGGCACGGTGACGCCGACCTCAAGGGCGTCGACGCCGTCATCCTCCCCGGCGGCTTCTCCTACGGCGACTACCTGCGCTGCGGCGCCATCGCGCGCTTTGCGCCGGTCATGGAGGCGCTCGTGCCGGCCGCCCAGGGCGGGCTGCCGGTCCTCGGCATCTGCAACGGCTTCCAGGTGCTCACCGAGAGCCATCTGCTGCCCGGCGCACTGATCCGCAACGACCACCGCAAGTTCAACTGCGTCGACCAGCAGCTCGTGGTCGAGAACGCGTCGACCGCCTGGACCTCCGACTTCGAGGCCGGCCAGCAGATCACGATCGTCCTCAAGAACGGCGAGGGCGGTTTCGTCGCCGACGAGCGCACGCTCGACGAGCTCGAGGGCGAGGGACGAGTCGTCTTCCGCTACGTGCCCGACGCGCACGGCCGCAACCCCAACGGCTCCTACCACCACATCGCCGGCATCACCAACGAGCGCGGCAACGTCGTCGGGCTCATGCCGCATCCCGAGCACGCGGTCGAGGAGGGCTACGGCCCGAGCCTCGACGGGCGCGGCTTCTTCACCTCGATCATCAAGCAGACCCTCGAGAGCGCAGCCACCGCATGAGCGACACGCAGACCGTCCAGCCGGCGCCGGTGGCGCCCGTCCTCGACACGGTGCAGCACGCCGCCGAGACACCCGACGTCGAGCAGCCGTGGGCCGAGCTCGGGCTCAAGCCCGACGAGTACGCCAACATCCGCGAGATCATCGGCCGCCGCCCGACCATCGCGGAGCTCGCGATGTACTCGGTGATGTGGAGCGAGCACTGCTCCTACAAGTCGAGCAAGGTCCACTTCAAGCTGTGGGGTGAGAACACCACCGACGAGATGCGCGAGAAGCTTCTCGTCGGCATCGGCGAGAACGCCGGCGTCGTCGACATCGGCGACGGCTGGGCCGTCACGTTCAAGGTCGAGTCACACAACCACCCGTCGTACATCGAGCCCTACCAGGGCGCCGCGACCGGCGTCGGCGGCATCATCCGCGACATCATGTCGATGGGTGCCCGCCCGATCGCCGTGATGGACCCGCTCCGTTTCGGCAACCTCCACCACCCCGACACGCAGCGCGTCCTGCCCGGTGTCGTCGCCGGTGTCGGTGGCTACGGCAACTGCATCGGCCTGCCCAACATCGGCGGCGAGGTCGTCTTCGACGACTGCTACCAGGGGAACCCGCTCGTCAACGCCCTCTGCGTCGGCGCCATGCGCGTCGAGGACATCCACCTCGCCAAGGCCTCGGGCGCCGGGAACAAGGTCATCCTCTTCGGCGCCCGCACCGGCGGCGACGGCATCGGCGGCGTCTCGGTCCTCGCGTCCGAGACCTTCGACGAGGGCGGCCCGACGAAGCGCCCCGCCGTGCAGGTCGGCGACCCCTTCGCCGAGAAGGTGCTCATCGAGTGCTGCCTCGACCTCTACCAGGCGGGTGTCGTCGACGGCATCCAGGACCTCGGCGGGGCCGGGCTCTCCTGTGCGACGAGCGAGCTCGCGTCCAACGGTGACGGTGGCATGCAGGTCGAGCTCGACCTCGTGCCGCTGCGCGACGCGAGCCTGCAGCCGCAGGAGATCCTCATGTCCGAGTCGCAGGAGCGCATGATGGCGGTCGTCGCGCCCGAGCACCTCGAGGCGTTCATGGCCATCACCGACAGGTGGGACGTCGAGGCCACCGTCATCGGCGAGGTCACCGACGGCGACCACCTCGTCATCACGTGGCACGGCGAGACCATCGTCGACGTCCCGCCGCGCTCGGTCGCCCACGAGGGCCCCACCTACGAGCGTGCGCTGGCACGGCCGGCATACCTCGACGAGCTGAACGCCTCGGGCACACGAGAGCTGGCCAAGCCGCAGACGGGCGAGGAGGTCCGCGCCCAGCTGCTGACCCTCATCGGCTCGCCCAACCTCTGCGACAAGTCATGGATCACCGACCAGTACGACCGCTACGTGCTCGGCAACACCGCACTCGCGCAGCCCGACGACTCGGGCATCGTCCGCGTCGACGAGGAGACGGGGCGCGGGGTCGCGATCTCGACCGACTGCAACAGCCGCTTCACCAAGCTCGACCCGTATGCCGGAGCGCAGCTCGCGCTCGCCGAGGCCTACCGCAACGTGGCCACCACGGGGGCCGCTCCGCTCGCCGTCACCGACTGCCTCAACTTCGGCTCGCCGGAGGACCCGGGTGTCATGTGGCAGTTCCGCGAGGCGATCCGCGGCATCGCCGAGGGCTGCAAGTTCCTCGGCATCCCGGTCACGGGCGGCAACGTGTCGTTCTACAACCAGACCGGCGACGTCGCGATCCACCCGACCCCCGTCATCGGCGTCCTCGGCGTCATGGACGACGTGTCCAAGCGGTCGGGCTCCGGCTTCCGCGGTGACGACGCGCACGTCTACCTCCTCGGCACCACCCGTGACGAGCTCGACGGCTCCGAGTGGGCGCACGTCATCCACAAGCACCTCGGCGGTGTGCCGCCGAAGGTCGACCTCACCGCCGAGCAGGCGCTCGGTCGAGTGCTCGTCGAGGCGGCCCGCACGGGGCTCGTCGAGGCGGCGCACGACCTGTCCGAGGGCGGCCTCGCCATCGCGCTCGCCGAGGCGTGCATCCGCCACGGCGTCGGCGTCACGATCGACGGGATCGACCGGGTGGGCCTGGACGCCGACGGCAACCCGCTCGACGCCTTCACGGCCCTCTTCTCCGAGTCGAGCGCCCGCGCGCTCGTGGCGGTCCCGGCCGGACACGCCTCCGAGTTCGAGGCGCTGCTCGGCGACCTGCCGCACGCGCGCATCGGCGTCACCGGCGGACGCGACCTCGACGTCGTCGGGCACTTCGCGGTCTCGGTGGCCGAGCTGAGGTCGGCCCACCAGTTCACGCTGCCGGCGGTCTTCGGCGACTGACGCACGAGCGTCCGGCGGTTCGCCGGCCCCGAGTGGTCTCTCGGCGATCGCCGGCAGAAGCCGTCTGTCGGCGGTCGCCCTCAGCGCCAGCCGAGGCCGGGAGCCACGTCCTTGAGGACGCTCTCGATGAGATGGGCGTTGTAGTCGACGCCGAGCTGGTTGGGCACGGTGACCAGCAGCGTGTCGGCGGCGGCGACGGCGGAGTCCTCGGCGAGCTCCTCGACCAGCTTGTCGGGCTCACCGGCATACGTCTTGCCGAAGCGGGCCAGACCGCCCTCGAGGTGTCCGACCTGGTCGCGGCTCGCAGTCTCGCGGTAGAAGTACTGCCGGTCTACGTCGCTCGTGATGGGCAGGATGCTGCGGCTCACCGAGACCCGCGGCGCGCGCTCGTGTCCGGCTGCGCCCCAGGCGTCGCGGAAGCGCTGGATCTGCTCGGCCTGCAGCTCGTGGAACGGCACGCCGGTGTCCTCGGTGAGCAGGGTCGAGCTCATCAGGTTCATGCCCTGCTGCGCCGTCCACTCGGCGGTCGCGCGGGAGCCGGCTCCCCACCAGATGCGCTCGCGCAGGCCGGCCGAGTGCGGCTCGATCCGCAGCAGGCCGGGCGGGTTCGGGAACATCGGGCGAGGGTTCGGCTGGGCGAACCCCTCGCCCTCGAGCACCTGCAGGAAGACCTCGGTGTGCTGGCGCGCCATCGCGGCGTGGTCGTCACCCTCGGGCACGTAGCCGAAGTAGCGGAAGCCGTCGACGACCTGCTCGGGTGACCCGCGGCTGATGCCGAGCTGGAGCCTGCCGCCCGCGATGAGGTCGGCCGCGCCGGCGTCCTCGGCCATGTAGAGCGGGTTCTCGTAGCGCATGTCGATGACGCCCGTGCCGATCTCGATGCGGCTGGTGCGCGCCCCGACCGCTGCGAGCAGCGGGAACGGCGAGGCCAGCTGCCGGGCGAAGTGGTGCACGCGGAAGTAGGCGCCGTCGGCACCGAGCTCCTCAGCCGCGACCGCGAGGTCGATCGACTGGAGCAGCGCGTCCGAGGCCGACCGCGTCTGCGAGTGCGGTGACGGCGTCCAGTGGCCGAACGAGAGGAAGCCGATGTTCTTCACGAACCGTCCAACGCGTGGGCGTCGCGATCCCTTCCTTCCCCGCGACGGCCGTGCGGGCGTTGCTCCGTCCGCTCCACGAGGTCGAGGACGAACTCCGTGATCCGGGCGCGCTCGGCAGCCTGTTCCAGCAGCGACGGCCTGGGAGCGGCGCCCGGCGCGCGTGCGCCGTTGCCGTCGTCAGGCGGGCCGGCCGGGCCGGCCGGGCCGAGCAGGCCCTCGAGCAGGAAGGAGGAGAACCCGGAGTAGATGAGCATCTGGAGGGCGTGTGCCCGGCGGAGCACCGGCAGGGGCAGCGCGCAGCCCTCGTCGTGAAGACCCGCCACATAGGCCGGCAGGCAGGCCCGTTCGAGGTCGTGCAGCGTCGCGGCGGGACGCCGTCCGAGCTGGACGTCCCCGATGAGCAGCTGGCCGAGGTCGAAGCCGAGCGGCTGGGTGCTCCAGAAACCGAAGTCGATGAGTACGAGGTCGTCGCTGCCCGCCTGCACCAGGAGGTTGTTGGTGCACGCGTCGCCGTGCGCGGTGCCCTCGGGGACGCCCTCCAGCCAGTCGACGTGCTCGCCGACCCGGTCGAGCTCCACGAGCAGCCGGCCGCGCAACGACGGACTGAACGTTGCGGCGAGGACCGGGTGCTGCCAGAGCTCATCGGCCCGCAGCATCGGCGCCACCTGGGCTGCGAGGCGCCCCTCGGCATACGACCTGACGCCCCTGCGCCCGTCGCCCTCGCCGATGGCGGCCAGCGGCCGGACCCGCGCGCTGGCGGCGAGCCGGCCCAGGAGCCGAGCCGCCCGGGTGACCTCGGCCAACGGCCAGTCAGAGGGGGCCACGTCGACCTCCTGCAACCAGACCGCGGTCGACAGCTCGTCGACGGGCCTGACGTCGACCACTGTCGCCATGGTCAGCCCCGGTGGCAGCCTGTGGGCGAGGTCGGACTCGTACACGAGCGGCTCGGTGCGCCACGGGACTGCGCGCTGGGCCACCTCGCGCAGCTCCGGTGGCACGAAGGCGAAGTAGGGCGAGCGGCTCCAGTCCTGCACGAGCTTGACGAAGAAGCGGACTGCCTGCGGCCCCTCGCGGGTCGACAGGTCCGCCGTGACCCACCAGCGGCCTGCGGTCGTGATCGCGTCGAGGTCGTAGTCGACGACCTCGACGCGGGAGCCGACCAGCTCGCAGCTCGACCGGTCCAGCCGCAGTGCCGCGGCGGCATACGTCGTGAGGACGGTGTCCGGCACGTCGGCCGGGCCGAGCATGGAGCGGTCCATCGTGCGCCTCCAGGTCCGCAGGTCGGGAGCGCCTCCTCCCACCACCGATGGTGGGGGCCGCTCACGACTGCGGTCAACGACTTTGCCGACCCACCGGTGCCGACACGTTCAGCGCGCGCGCCATCTGCCTGTCTCTGGTGGTGGCGGGCTCTGCTCTCCCTCCTGACCGAACGGCTTGGCGCCCGCGAGCAGGCGCGTCAGCGCCGCACCCTCGCGCACGCCCGTGGGCAGCGCCGCCCGGGCGACCTCGCGCCGCAACGTTTCCAGCGGCAGGGGCACCGCGCTGGCCAGCAGGACGGAGTTGCCGAAGCGGCGGCCCTTGAGCACCTCGTGCGTCGCGAGCAGCGCGACGTGCGGCAGCACGGTCGACACCGTGACCACCAGCCTTGCCACCCAACGCATCCCGGGCTCGTCGGCGAGGTTCCACAGGCCCAGTCCCGCCGGGCGCAGCACCCGTGCGACGTCGCGGGCGTATGCCGTCCCGGCCAGCTCGGCGGGCACCCGACCTCCCGCGTAGGCGTCGGTCACCACCACGTCGGCCGAGTCGTCCTTGAGGCTCCGGAGCCCGCCGAGGCCGTCGACGGGGCGGACGCGGATGCGGTGGCGCCGGGGCAGGGGGATCTCGCGGCGGACGAGCTCGGTGAGCGCCTCGTCCGGCTCGAGGACGATCTGTGGCGAGCCGGGACGCGTGGCCTCGACCCACCGCGGCAGCGTGAGCCCGGCACCGCCGACGTGCGTGATGCCGAGCGGGCCCGGCGGCATCGTGTCGATCGCGAGCGCCAGGTGCTGGACGTACTCGAAGACGAGCAGGGTCGGGTCGTCGGGCTGCACGTGCGACTGAGGCGCGCCGTCCATGTGCACCGTGACGCCACCGCGCTCGTCCCACTCGAGCGAGACATGCTGTGCGGCAGTCGGATCCGGGCTCACGTCAGGTCCAGGACGAGGATGCGCTCCTCGCCGTGCCGGCTGAAGCCCAGGCGCCGGAGGATGGGCGAGGAGGTGTCCACGACCCCGTGGGTCAGGGCGAGCGTGGCGCCGGCGGCCCGCGCGGCGGCCAAGCGCGCGCCCAGGACGGCGCGGTAGGCCCCACGACCCCGGAGCGAGTGGTGCGTGCCCCCACCCCAGAGACGGCATACCTCCTCGGCGAGCGTGTAGCCGCCCGTGCTTGCGGGCCGGCCGTCGACGTAGGCCACCCAGCGACCGCCCGAGCCGTCCGCGAGACCGGCCTCGACCTCCGCGAGACTGGTCGCGACCTGCTCGTCGGTCGCCTCGTGGCCGCCGAAGGCGTCGTGGACGACCTCGAGCGCGTCACGGACCGCCTGCTCGTCGGTGACCTGCCGCACGGCGACGTCGCCCGGCACTGCGAGGTCGGGCACGCCGCCCGTGAGCGGAAGTGCCAGCACGTCCATGCGCTCCTCGACGGTGGCGCCGCGGGCCGCGAGCTCGTGCTCGAGGGCGGCCGGCCTCGTGAACTCGGAGAGGCGCCACCACAAGCGGTCCCGGCCCCATTCGCGGGCCACCGCGCAGATCTCGTCGGTGAGCTCGGCCGGGTCACGCCCGGAGCCGAAGACGCGAGCGGACGTCGGGGTGACGAACCAGTCGGGGTAGGCGACGACGAGGTACTCCTCGGTCCGGACGTGCGGAGCGCCGTCAGGCACCCAGGCCCACTCGTTCGAGGCCGCCAGCACCGCTGGTGCGTCCCAGACCCGGCCGCTCACCGACGCCACGCGTCAACCGCCCATGGCGCCGGTGCCGTCGGACAGCACGTTGGAGATGAGGCCGAAGACGTTGCCGTCGGGGTCGTGCAGGTAGGCGAGGCGGCCGACACCGGGCATGTCGGCGGGTGCCAGCGCCTCGGACCCGCCGAGCTCCAGCCCCTTGGCGAAGAGCCCGTCGACGTCGTCGACGCCGACGACCAGGTTGCAGCCGTTGACCGGGCCGCCGACCGCCGGAGCCGGCCCCTGGCGCTGCGTCAGACCCCCGTTGATGCCGTTGCCCGGGCCGGCCTGGGTGATCGAGCCATCGCCGGTGTCGATGACCCAGTAGGGCATCTCGCCGAAGCGCTGGAACGACCAGCCGAGGAGCGAGGAGTAGAAGTCGGCCAGGCGCTCGGGGTCCGAGCCGTGGATCTCGAAGTGGACGACCAGGTTGGACATGGCTTCTCCTTGTCACGGGTTCGAGGTCGGTCGCCGGATGATCCGCCTCTGTCGTCACGACGCTATTGCGGGGCGCCGACACTCACAACGGCGGCGGGCGTCGGAGCCGAGGGCTACGGTCAGGACATGCGATTCGGTCTGACGATCCTGCCCGAGCACACGTGGGCGCAGGCCGGGCCGATGTGGCGTGAGGCCGAGCGGCTGGGCTTCGACCACGCGTGGACCTTCGACCACGTCACGTGGGGCGGCCTGCCCGACTCGCCGTGGTTCGCGGCGATGCCGACCCTGGCCGCCGCGGCCGCGGTGACCGAGCGGATCGGCCTCGGCACCTTCGTCTCCTCGCCCAACAACCACCACCCCGTCCAGCTGATGCGTGAGGTGCTCGCGCTCCACGACATCTCCGGCGGCCGCTTCCTGCTGGGGCTGGGCACCGGCGGCGACCTCGACGCACGGGTCATGGGGGAGGAGCTGCCGCTGCGCGAGCGGGTCGCCCGCTTCCACGAGTTCACGCGGCTGCTCGACCGGCTCCTTCGCGAGGACCACGTCACCGAGGACGGGCGGTTCTACGCGGCTCGCGACGTGCGCACGCTGCCCGGGCCCGTGCGCGGCAGGGATGCCGGAGCCGACGCCACCACCGACGCCGGCACCGACGCCGGCAGCGGCATGCCGCTGGTCGTCGCGGCCAACGGGCCGAAGTCGATCGGTCTCGCGGTCGAGCGCGGAGACGGCTGGATGACCTACGGCGGCGCGGCCGACACCGACGAGGAGTGGTGGGCGCTCGTGGGGAAGCTCAGCCGCCGCGTCGACGACGCGCTGGCGGAGGCCGGCCGCGACGGTCCCCCCTTCGCGCGCTACCTCAACATCGACTCCGGACCCACCTTCTCGCTGACCAGCGCCGCCGTCTTCGAGGATGCGGTCGGGCGTGCCGCCGAGCTGGGGTTCACGGACGTCATCACGCACTGGCCGCGGCCCACCGAGCCCTTCCGGGGCGCGCGCGAGGTGCTCGACGAGGTTGCCGCGGATGTCATCCCGCGCCTGCGCTGAGGGGCGCCGGACGGCGGCGGGCCGGCTGTCCGTGGGCGCGGATAGCCTTGGCCGTATGCCGCCCCGCCGTCGCACCCCCGTCGCCGAGGGCCGCGCCGCCCTCGAGGAGTGCCGCGCGGCCGACTGGTCCGCCGACCGCAGGACCACCGCGACGGCGGTCCGCTTCACGCTCGAGGAGCTGTCGACGACCGCGCCGGGACGCACCGTCGAGGTGCGGGTGCCTCCCTACGGCGCCGTCCAGTGCATCGAGGGCCCTGTCCACACCCGCGGCACACCGCCCAACGTCATCGAGACCGACGGTGTCACGTGGCTGCGCCTCGCCGTCGGCGACCTCGACTGGGAGTCGGCCCTCGCAGGGGCGATGGTGCGCGCGAGCGGCCAGCGGGCACACCTCCACGGACTCCTGCCGCTTCTCTGACCTAGGGTGGAACCGTGACCATTCCCTCCTCGAACCGCCCACCGCACACGCGACCCGAGCACCGGCCGCGGGTCCCGAACTTCAAGCGCTTCCTCATCACGGGAGCTGTCCTGGGGTTCGTCATCGGTGCGGCGATCTCGCTGATGGGCGACGAGGTCCAGGGCTACTCCGACACCAGCGGCGCGCTCTACATCGGCGCCCTCGGCGCCTTTCTCGGCACCGGCCTCGCCGGCATCGTGGGCATCCTCCTCGACCGCTCGGGTCGCGACCGGTCGTGACCTCGCCGGGGGGTGCTGCGAGCGGTGAGGCAGCCGCGCGTCGCGGCCCGCTGGCCGGCGTGCGGGTCGTCGAGCTCGCCGGGATCGGTCCGTCGCCCTTCGCCGCGATGCTGCTGGCCGACCTGGGCGCCGACGTCATCCGCATCGACCGGCCGGGAGAGAACGCCCTTCCCGTGCCGCTTCCGCCCGAGCTGGACCTGCTCCGCCGCGGACGCCCCTCGGTGTCGCTCGACCTGAAACACCCCGACGGCCTGGCCACCGCCCTCGCGCTCGTCGAGCGGTCCGACGTCCTCGTCGAGGGCTACCGTCCCGGTGTCGCGGAGCGCCTCGGTCTCGGACCTGACGAGTGCCTCGGCCGCAACCCGCGCCTCGTCTACGGGCGGATGACGGGCTGGGGCCAGGACGGGCCGCTCGCGCAGGTCGCCGGCCACGACATCGGCTACGTCGCCATCACGGGGGCGCTGCACGCGATCGGGCGCGCCGGCGGACCGCCGCAGGTCCCGGTCAACCTCGTCGGCGACTTCGGCGGCGGCGCGCTCTACCTCGTCGTCGGCGTGCTCGCCGCCCTGCTCGAGGCGCGCACCAGCGGGCGCGGCCAGGTCGTCGACGCCGCCATCGTCGACGGCACGGCCCACCTCTCCACGCTCGTCGTCGGGCTCGCCTCGGCAGGCCTGTGGTCCGACCAGCGAGGCACCAACCTCCTCGACACCGGCGCGCCCTTCTACGACGTCTACGAGACGAGCGACGGCGGTTTCATGGCGGTCGGGCCCCTCGAGCCCGCCTTCTACGCCGAGCTCCTGCGCCTGCTCGAGATCGCCGACGCGGCGCCAGACCGGCTCGACCCGCGCCAGTGGCCCGCGCTGCGCACGCTGCTCGCCGACACGTTCCGCGCCCGCACGCGTGACGACTGGACGATCCTCTTCGAGGGGACCGACGCCTGCGTCGAGCCCGTGCTCAGCTATGCCGAGGCGCCCACGCACCCGCACCTCGCAGCCCGCGGCACCTACGTCGAGCAGCACGGCATCGTCCAGCCGGCCCCGGCCCCCCGGTTCTCCCGCACGCCTGCACGGCTGGGCACCGCGCCGTCGACTCCCGGCGCCGACACCCGCACGGCCCTGCCCGCCTGGGGGATCGAGGACGTCGACGCCCTCCTCGCCTCCGGGGCCGCCGCGGAGCCGGCACCGGCGCCATGAGGCTGTTCGTGGCCGTCGTCCCGCCCGACGAGGTGCTCGACGACCTCGAGGAGCACCTCGAGCCACGCCGTGAGGCCGGTCCCGAGATCCGGTGGACGGATCGGCCCCAGTGGCACGTCACGCTCGCCTTCCTCGGCTCCGTGCCCGAGGCGCGTCTCGACGATCTCACCGAGGCTCTCGGCCGCTCCGCCGCACGCCGGGACCCGCTCGTCCTTCGGCTCGCCGGCGCCGGCGCCTTCCCCAACCCGTATGCCGCCCGCGTCCTCTGGGCCGGCGTCGAGCAGGTGCGCGGTGACCTCGGGGCGGTGGCACACGGCATACGCAGTGCTGCGAGCTCGGTGGGTGCGACACCCGACGGGACCCGCTTCTCGGCGCACGTGACCCTCGGACGGTTCCACCGGCCCACCGAGGCGACCCGGTGGATCCGCGCCCTCGACGCCTGGGAGGGACCCGCGTGGCGGGTCGAGGAGCTGGCGCTCGTCGAGTCGCACCTGGGGGAGGGACGCGGGCGGCGGCCGCGCTACGAGGTGCTCGCCGAGTTGCCGCTGCGGGCCACCCGGGACGACTGACGGGATGGCCCACCGCCGGGGTGTGGGAGACTTGCCCGGTGGCACGTGGCGACGGTCGTTTGAACCATGACCTCATCCCCGGCGAGAAGGGCCCGCAGGACGCCTGCGGGGTCTTCGGCGTCTGGGCTCCCGGGGAGGACGTGGCCAAGCTGACCTACTTCGGGCTGTACGCGCTGCAGCACCGGGGGCAGGAGTCGGCCGGCATCGCGACCAGCGACGGCGAGAAGATCCTCGTCTACAAGGACATGGGCCTCGTGTCCCAGGTGTTCGACGAGACAGCCCTCAGCTCGCTCCGCGGCCACATCGCGATCGGCCACACGCGCTACTCCACGACCGGGGGCTCCACCTGGGAGAACGCGCAGCCCACGCTCGGCGGCACCGGCCCGAGTACGCTGGCCCTCGCGCACAACGGCAACCTCATCAACACCGTCGAGCTCAAGGCCCTCGTCGACGAGCACTTCGGCGACACCCGCATCACCGGCGAGCTCGCCCGCGGCAACACCTCCGACACCGCCCTCGTGACGACGCTTCTCGCCGCCGACGAGGACCGCACG
The DNA here is from genome assembly GCF_039529575.1 of Terrabacter terrae. Taxonomy (NCBI): domain Bacteria; kingdom Bacillati; phylum Actinomycetota; class Actinomycetes; order Micrococcales; family Intrasporangiaceae; genus Terrabacter; species Terrabacter terrae. The sequence continues at coordinate 9,262 of NZ_BAAANB010000020.1, read as the reverse complement.
CCCGAGCAGGCGGCCCTCGAGCTGCTGCCCAAGCTGCGCGGCGCGTTCTCCTTCGTCTTCATGGACGAGACGACCCTGTATGCCGCCCGCGACCCGTGGGGCGTGCGACCCCTCGCGCTCGGGCGCCTCGAGCGGGGCTGGGTCGTCGCGTCCGAGACCGCGGCCCTGCAGACCATCGGCGCGGCCGTCATCCGCGAGGTCGAGCCGGGCGAGCTGATCGTCATCGACGAGGACGGCCTGCGCTCGCACAAGTTCGCCGAGCCCCAGCCCAAGGGCTGCGTCTTCGAGTACGTCTACCTCGCCCGCCCCGACGCCGTCATCCGCGGCCGGGTCGTGCACGAGGCGCGCGTCGAGATGGGCCGCGTCCTCGCGCGCGAGCACCCCGTCGACGCCGACCTCGTCATCGGCGTGCCCGAGTCGGGCGTGCCTGCGGCCGTAGGGTATTCGCAGGAGTCCGGCATCCCGTTCGGGCAGGGCTTCGTGAAGAACGCCTACGTGGGCCGCACGTTCATCCAGCCCTCGCAGACGCTGCGCCAGCTCGGCATCCGGCTCAAGCTCAACCCGCTCGAGCACACGATCCGCGGCAAGCGTCTCGTCGTCGTCGACGACTCGATCGTGCGCGGCAACACCCAGCGTGCCCAGATCCGGATGCTCCGCGAGTCGGGGGCGGTGGAGGTGCACGTGCGCATCAGCTCGCCGCCCGTGCAGTGGCCCTGCTTCTACGGCATCGACTTCGCCACCCGGGCCGAGCTGATCGCCACCGGCCTCGGGGTCGAGGAGATCCGCGCCTCCATCGGCGCCGACTCCCTCGGCTACATCTCGGAGGAGGGCATGGTCGGCGCGACCAACCAGCCCGCCGACGAGCTGTGCTCCGCCTGCTTCACGGGGCGCTATCCCATCGAGCTCCCGGAGGACGGCCGCATCGGCAAGCACGTCCTCGAGACGCTGCCGTTGTCGGTGCGCACCGGCCACGACCGGTCCGTCGACGTCGAGGGCGTCAGCCTCGGAGTCGGCGTCGGCGGCGAGAGCGCGCTCCAGCACCCCTGAGCACGTCCGCAGACACCGGGCACCCACCGGTTCGAGGCGATGGGCCACCGCATCCGGTCGCCGACACCTCGAATCGCGGCGAGGCGGGCAGGGCTGGACGGGCGGGCGAGGCTGGGTCGTGGCGCCGGTAGGCTGGGCGCGTGAGCGACGCCCCCATCACGTATGCCTCGGCCGGAGTCGACGTCGAGGCAGGTGACAAGGCCGTCCAGCTGATGAAGGCGTCGGTGCGCCGCGCAACCCGTCCGGAGGTCGTCGGTGGCCTCGGCGGCTTCGCCGGGATGTTCGACGCGAGCGCCATCGCGCGCATGACGCGGCCCATCCTCGCGACCAGCACCGACGGCGTCGGTACGAAGGTCGCCATCGCGCAGGCGCTCGACCGGCACGACACGATCGGCTTCGACCTCGTCGGCATGGTCGTCGACGACATCGTGGTCTGTGGCGCCGAGCCGCTGTTCATGACCGACTACATCGCCACCGGCAAGGTCGTCCCCGAGCGCATCGCCGCCATCGTCGGCGGCATCGCCCGCGCCTGCGAGGAGGCCGGCGTGGCCCTCGTCGGCGGCGAGACCGCCGAGCACCCGGGCCTGCTCGCGCCCGACGAGTACGACGTGGCCGGCGCCGCCACCGGCGTCGTGGAGTATGCCGCCGTGCTGGGTCCGCAGCGCGTCGCCGACGGTGACGTGGTGGTGGCCCTGGCCAGCAGCGGCCTGCACAGCAACGGCTACAGCCTCGTGCGGCGCGTCTTCGCCAGCGCCGGGTGGGAGCTGGACCGCCACGTCGACGACTTCGGCCGGACGCTCGGCGAGGAGCTGCTCGAGCCGACCCGGATCTACACCAAGCCGCTGCTCGAGGTGATCGCCGACGAGGGTGTGGACGTGCACGCCCTGAGCCACGTGACGGGCGGCGGCCTGGCCGCGAACCTCGCCCGCGTGCTGCCGACCGGCGCCTTCGCCCGCATCGACCGTTCGACGTGGACGCCGCCGGCCGTCTTCCGCACGATCCAGGACCTCGGCCGCGTGCCTCAGGCCGACATCGAGCGCACCCTCAACCAGGGCATCGGTTTCGTCGCCGTGCTGCCCGAGGCGCACGCCGAGCGCGCGATCGCCCTCAGCGAGGATCGGGGCATCCGGGCGTGGCGCCTCGGTGAGGTGGCGACCGAGGAGCGCGCACAGTCCGGCGGGCTCGTGGCCCGGGACGCCGAGATCGTGCGCGGGGCCAAGGGTGTCGACGGCGGCGCAGTCCAGGTCGTCGGAACGCACCCGACCGCCTGAGACCGCGGGTCGTCTGCCGACTCAGCGGCCGGCTGCTGCCCCAGCGGCAGACCCGGAGCCGGAGCCACGCCCGGCGGGCCACGACAGCGGGCACGACAGCTGAGACGCTGACCCTGCGGGACGGCATACGGCCTCGTGCGCGGAGGCACGACGAAGCCCGCGCACCCGGAAGGGCGTGCGGGCTTCGCTGCGTCACCGAGACGGCCGGCCTCGTCTGAGCGACGCGGGACGGTGGCGCCTCGAGGGCAGCACCGGACGCATGCCGGGCGTGAACACCCGACACACGAGGTGCAGACGGAAGGGGAAGGCGGGGAGCTCAGCGCTCGCCCGATACCCACTTGCCGTATTCGTCGTACTCGTCGTCGTCGACGGACCGTGGCTGGTTGGCACCGTCGCGTTGCGACGGTCCGTGCAGCTCACGCTCCAGCGCGCTCAAGTCCGTGTCAGGTGTGTAGTACTTGAGCTGCCGTGCGACCTTGGTCTGCTTGGCTTTGGCTCGGCCGCGCCCCATGGCGTGACCCCCTCGTGCGTCGTGCCGGGACGGCATCGCTCGTCGAAGAGCCGAGTGGCTCTTCGATGTACGCGTAGCGGTCCCGGGAATGTGTGTGTTCT
>NZ_BAAANB010000020.1:0-6272 GCF_039529575.1 Terrabacter terrae | reverse complement strand
GAGTCGGCGGGCGGCCGGCCGGAGAAGACCGTGACCTGGGCCACCCCGTCCGGACACCGCGGGAACTGGAGTGCGTATACACCCGGAGTCTGGAAAGCAGGTCGATTTGACTCTTTTCAGTGTTTACCTGTCATTGGGTTCGAGGAGACTTTACCCTTGCTTTACTGGGCTCCGAATGGGGCGCATGCGTGTCGCTGCACCAAGCGACAGGGTGGTGGGGAAATGAACATGACGACTCAGGATCGACACGAGACCGAGAAGCTGCTCACTCCTGCTGAGGTGGCGGCCCTCTTCCGAGTGGACCCCAAGACGGTCACCCGGTGGGCCAAGGCAGGCAAGCTGACTTCGATCAGGACGCTCGGTGGGCACCGGAGATATCGCGAGTCAGAGGTTCGCGATCTCTTGGGCGGCGGCCACTGAGCTCGACCGACAGTTGGGGGTGACGACCGGTCGGGCGGCCGGGGGAGGGCACCGCGCGGTGCTGCTCCCCCGACTGCCACCGGTCACGGCGGGCGAGGCGGACGGTCAGGGGAGCGCCGTACCGTGGGCGCATGACGAGCGCACGCGCCATCACCGCCATCACCCTCGGCGTCCGTGACGTCGAGCGGTCCAGGGACTTCTACGTCGACGGGCTGGACTTCCGGTCCGTGCTGCACCAACAGGGCGAGATCGCGTTCGTGCAGTGCGCGCCCGGCCAGCTGCTCGCGCTCTGGGACATCGCGCAGATGCCCGGCGAGTACGGCGACGTCGCCCACGGGAGCTCGGCGCCGCCGATGTCGCTCGGTTGCAACCTCGGCAGTGCCGAGGAGGTCGAGCAGCTGTATGCCGCTGCCCTGGCCGCGGGTGCCGGCTCCGTGTCGCCGCCGACCGTGCGCGCCTGGGGCGGGGTGAGTGCCTGCGTGGCCGACCCCGACGGTTTCCGCTGGGACTTCGTGCACAACCCGGGCTTCCGGACCGATCCCGACGGCACCGTCCACCTCGGTGGGATGTAGGGGCCGGCCCGGGCCGGACGCCCGCTCAGTGCCCGAGCGCGCGCAGCTGCAGGCGCAGGGCCAGGCGCGTCTCGGGGTCGTGCAGGTCGAGGTCCACGACCTCCGAGAGCCGCTGGAGGCGGTAGCGCAGCGTGTTCGGGTGCACGTGCAGGCGTGCGGCCGCCGCCCTCGGGTCGCCCGGGTGGTCGAGCCATGCGGCGACCGTCTCGAGGTAGGCGCTCTGGTGCACGTCGTCGTGCCCGCGCAGCACCGCGATCGGGCCGAGGAGCTCCTCGGTCCAGATGCCGCCGAGGGCACGGGCGTTGGTGACGGCCGCCCACGCGTCCTCCACCGTGGTGCTCGCTCCGGTGACCCGGCCGAGGTCGCGCAGGCGCTGCACCTCGGTGGCCTCCCGACGTGACCGGCCGAGGTCGGCGGTGCGCGAGACCTGGCCCCCGGCGCTGGCCGTCGCCGTCGGGGTGACGCCGGCCACCTCGTCGACGACCGCGAGCAGCCACTCCCACGTGCCGGGGGAGGTGTCGCCTGGCGCATCCTGCACCAGGGCCAGCGCGCTGCCGTCGAAGCCGGCGAGGAGCGGATGGCGCCACGACCGTCTCCGGGCTGCCGACTCCCACACGTCGATCTCCCGCTCGATGTCGGGCGGACCGGGATCCTCGGCGATGGCGCTGCGCGGCCGGTGGGCACCGGCCAGCACGACCACCCGCCACGGCGCGGGCGGGAGCCATCCCTCGGCCTCGAGGGTGTCCCCGCTCAGGACGGCCCGGAGGCGGTCGGCGGAGACGCGCCGGGCCAGGTCGGCCTGCGAGCGCAGCCGCAGCAGGTGCAGGGCCACAACCGACGCCGTCTGGGCCAGCGACGCCATCACCTGGTCGGCCGGCGCCTCGTCGACGACGGCCCAGATGGAGCCGAGCCACTCCGTGCCGGCCCGCACCGGCACCACGACCCGCGCGCCGAGACCACGCCCGGCGGGCACGAAGAACGGCTCGTCGGACCGGGCCAGCCGCCGGAAGACTCCCCGGCCGCGGAGGTTGGCGAGGACCTCGTCGGGCACCCGCCGGCCCACGATCGTGGAGACGCGGGCGGGATCGGCGACGTCCTGGGTCGAGGAGTAGGCGAGGACCCGCGACTGCGTGTCCTCGATGGTGATGGGCCCGGCGACGAGGGCGGCGCAGGCGTCGGCGAGGGCGAAGAGCTCGTCGAGGACCGGCCCCTCGGCGCGCAGGGCCGGTCCGCTCGCCGCACGGTCGAGCACGCCCCGCAGCAGCCACACCACGTGGGCCCAGGAGGCGTGCTCGGCCAGCTCGACTAGGCTGACGCCGAGCCGGGTCGCCGCTGCCCGGACCTGCCGGTCCCTGGCGGCGACCCGGCGCAGCACGACCGCGCTGCTGCCGACCGCTGCGGCGCCCTCGAGCAGGGAGACCGCGTCGGTGGGGCGCTCCACGCCGACGCCGAGCAACAGGTCGCCGGCCTGCCCGAAGACGCCGGAGCCGGGCTCTGCCAGGGTGACGTCGTCGACGGCGCGCCGGCCCGCGTGCACCAGGACGGTGAGCAGGCCGCCGCCCAGGGTGTCCGCCAGCCGGCCGATCGGCAGCCCCACCGGCGTCGTCGAGGACGTTCGCGTCGCCGGTGCTCGCCCGGCCGGGGTCCGGGTTCCCCGGCTGGGGGTCGGCGCGCGGCGGGTGGCATCGGTCCCAGCGGAGCGAGGTGACGAGCGCGAGGAGGCGGACGGCATACGCCATTGTGACCGATGGCTGTCTTGGACGCACAAAGCACGCTCGAATGTCTGTGGTCTCAGCACCATAGCGTTGCCCGACGGCGAACGGACGATGGAACGGTAGGCGCGCGCGTCCTGCCCGCCCACCGCCACGCACCAGGAGCCGATCGCATGCCCGCCGTCACCCCCGCCGGTACCCCCGTCCCCGAGCGCGTCGCCGTCGTCGGCGCCGGCATGGTGGGCCTCGCCACCGCCTGGTTCCTGCAGGAGCGCGGCGTCGAGGTGACCGTCATCGACCGTGACGGCGTCGCTGCCGGTTCCTCGTGGGGCAACGCCGGCTGGCTCACCCCCGGCATCGCGACGCCGCTGCCCGAGCCGGCCGTGCTGAAATACGGCCTGCGCGCGGTCTTCAGCCCGAGCTCGCCCGTCTACGTCCCGCCCAGCGTGCGGCCCGACTTCCTGAAGTTCGTCACCGGCTTCACCCGCCACAGCACCATGACGGCCTGGAAGAAGGCGATGAGCGCCCTCGTGCCCGTCAACGACCTGTCCCTGCAGAGCTTCGACCTGCTCCAGGAGGGCGGCGTCCAGGCCGAGACCTACGAGGCCAAGTCGTTCACCGCCGCCTACCGCTCCGCCGAGGAGCGCCAGACCCTGCTCGAGGAGATCGAGCACATCCACGCCTCCGGCGGCGACATCACCTTCGACGTGCTCTCGGGCGCCGAGGCCCGCGCCATCGAGCCGGCCCTGTCGGACGAGATCGGTGCCGCGATCGTGCTGCACGGGCAGCGCTTCGTGAACCCGGGCGCCTACGTCGCCGCGCTCGCCGACTCGGTGACCGCGCGCGGCGGCAAGATCGTCACCGGCAGCGCCGTCCGGGGGATCACCGACACCCCGACCGGCGTCCTCCTCACGACCGACCAGGGCACCTCCGAGCACTACGACGCCGCGGTCATCGCGACCGGCGCCTGGCTCGGCCGGCTGGCGCGGCAGTTCGGCGTCAAGCGGGTCGTGCAGGCCGGTCGCGGCTACTCCTTCTCGGTCGAGGTCGAGGACCTGCCCAACGGTCCCGTCTACTTCCCGGCTGCCCGCGTGGCGTGCACGCCCGTCGGTGACCGCCTGCGCGTGGCCGGGATGATGGAGTTCCGCCAGCCCGAGGCGGCCCTCGACCGGCGCCGCATCCGGGCCATCGTCGAGTCGGCCCGCCCGCTCCTGAAGGGCGCCGACCTCGACCACCGCCAGGACGAGTGGGTCGGCTCGCGTCCCTGCACCGCCGACGGCCTGCCGCTCATCGGCGCCTCGAAGAACCCGAAGGTCTTCGTCGCCGGCGGCCACGGCATGTGGGGCATCACCCTCGGCCCGGTCACCGGTCGCCTGCTCGCCGAGCAGATGGTCACGGGCGTCGCCCCCGCGCAACTCGCGCCGTTCGACCCGCTGCGCTGAGCCCCTCCGTTCGCGTTCACGCCCGGGTCAGCACGACCAGGGTGTAGGCGCCCACGGACACCGTGCCCACGGCGGGCTGGTCGTCCGTCGGTTCCTCGATCGCCTCGACGTCCAGCGTGTTGTGGCCGGCGAAGAGGGCGCTGTAGGTCGTCGCGTCGGAGTTGAACCGGACAGCCCAGGATCCGGCGGACGGCATACCCGTCGTCACGTCGCGGGGCTGCGCGCTCGCATTGACGACGACCACGGCGACGTCGTCGCCGGCGCGCCGAGCCCACGCGAGCGTCTTGGCGTCGTCGTCGAGGTGGAGCACGTCGAAGCCGTCGCCACGCAGGCCTCGTGACACCCCGTCGGCGTCGCGACGCAGGCGCACGAGGTCGCCGGTCAGCCGCACGATGTCGCGGAACTGCTCGGCGCGGTCCCAGTCCAGCGGCACGCTGTCGCGGAACTCCCGGCCCTCGAGGAACTCCTGGCCCTGGAAGAGCATCGGGAGTCCCGGCGCGGTGAGCGTCATCGCGAGGCCGAGGGTCGCGCGCTTCTGCGCGGCCCAGCCGGTCGGGTCGCCGCCGTCCACCTCGTCGGGCACGCGCAGGCTGCCCTCCGCGACCTCGTCGTGGCTCTCGGTGTAGATGACTCGACGGAACGGCTCGTCGCTGCCGCGCAGCGCCTGGGCGAGCTGGCTCATGGACCGCTCGTGGTCGTCGACTGCGGTCAGGACCTGCCGGACCGGGTGGACGAAGCCGGGATCCCACTGGGCGTGGAAGCCGGCGCCGCCGTCGTCGACGGTGGTGATCGCGGGGTCGGACTGCAGGTCCTCGGCGATGAGGATCTTGTCGGGGTGGCGCTCACGGACCGCCGCGGTGATCGAGCGCATCAGCTCCCACCCCTCGGGCAGGTCGCCGGTGCCGAGACCGTCGACGGTGCGCACGTAGAGGGTCGCGTCGAAGCGCAGACCGTCCAGGTGGAACTCCTCGAGCCACATCAGGACGTTGTCGTGCAGGTAGGCACGGACCTCCTCGCGGCCGTAGTCGGGGCGGGTGTCGCCCCACGGCGTCGACGAGCGCTCGTCGTTGTAGAAGTAGATGCCGCCCTTCTCGTTCTCGCTCCACCCATCGAACTGCCACAGCGCGAGGTCGCTCGGACCGAAGTGGTTGACAACGACGTCCAGGATCACCGCGATGCCGTGCCGGTGGGCCTGCTTGACGAAGCCCTTGAGCGCGTCGGGGCCGCCGTAGCTGCTGGAGACGGCGAAGGGGTTGGAGGGGTTGTAGCCCCAGGAGTAGTCGCCCGCGAACTCGGTGACGGGCATGAGCTCGACGGCGCTGACGCCGAGGTCGGCGAGGTGGCCGAGCTTGCCGGCGAGACGGTCGAGGTCGCCGGCGTCGCCTTCGGCCGCGACGAACGAGCCGATGTGCGCCTCGTAGACGACGAGGTCGTCGTGCGGCGGGCAGCCGAACGCGTCGCCCTCCCAGTCGAACCCGTCCCGGTCGTAGACCACGCCGTTGCCGGACGAGTGGGTGACGGCGCGGGCCCGCGGGTCGATGCGCATCAGGCGCTGCTCGCCGTTGTGGATGACGAACTGGTACTCGTCGCCGGGGCCGGCGCCCTCCACGTCGGCGTACCAGTGCCCGTTGTCCTCGGCGCTCATCGGTATGCCGTCCTCGGACCAGTCGCTGAAGCTGCCCGTCACCGAGACGGCGTCGGCGTTCGGGGCCCAGACGCGGAAGGCGGTGCCGCCGTCATGGGGCATCGACCCGAGTCCGGGGCGTGGGAGGTCGTGGTGAGGCATGCGGGCTCCAGTCGGGTGGGCAGCGCGGAGGAGCTGCGGAGGGGTGGACGGCGCGCTCCCGTGCCGGCGAGGACGCAGGTGGGCCGACCCTGGTCATACCCGCTCGCGTCAGCGCAGGTAGCTGGTGAGGTCGGCGACGACGTGGATGGTGCCGCTGGAGTGGTTGAAGACGGTGATGGTGCCGGTGCTGGACAGGCGGGTGACGAGGAGGTTGGCGACGGTCTGGCCGGGAGTGAAGTTGACGGTCCAGGAGGCGGTGCCGGCGGTGGCTCCGGCGCTGAGGTAGCCGCCCTTCTGGGGTGAGATGGCGATGAGGTTGATGCTGGCGGCGGTGGCGCCG
>NZ_BAAANB010000019.1:0-823 GCF_039529575.1 Terrabacter terrae | reverse complement strand
ACAGGAAGCGGCCGTCGACACCACTGCGAGGCTCGTCGTGCGCATCGCCGGCCGAAAGGCCAGCGCCGGAGAGACCACCCGAGGTCGGGGAGCCGAACGGCCCATCTGCAGACGGGCGGAGTCCGGATGGGTCGGGACCGGAGGGATGCAGCCCGAACGGGCCGACGCCGGGCCCACCGGGCTCGGACCCTGCGGGGCCCGGCGCCCCGGCGCAGGAACCGGCGCCACAGGTGGCGGGCGGCACGATGCCGAAGAGCACGAGGTCGCAGAGGAAGTCGCTGCGGAGCTGATCGAGGCTGCGAGGGTCTCCAGCAGCGCGGGCGGCCCGCGCCACGGCATCGACGCGGTCGAGCACGCCAACCACCCGCTCGGCGGGGGCGACGACGGTGAAGGTGCCCATGCCGTCCTCGACGATGCGGCCATGGACGCTTCGGCGCCTGGTGGCGGCACGGCGTCGCTCCTCCTGCGACCGGCCATCTGCCGAGCGGACGCAACGCTGAAGACGTGATGCGAAGAGGCGCTGGGAGGCGATCGATCCGTCAGGCGCAGGCGCGAGCACCGCCGACTCGAGGTCTGACAGGACGTCGTCGGCCAGCTCCCGAGTCTCGGCGACGACGCGCAGCGCGCGGTACAGACTGACGGTGCCGGCTCGGAGCCGCTCGCGCAGCACCCGGTGGCGCCGGGCCGCGGTGGCGAGCTCGAGCCGCCGGCTGACCTCCCCGGCGCCGACGCCGGTCGCCCAGGCGATCTCCTGCGCGACCACCTGGTCGGCACTGAGGGGGACCGGCGCGCTCGTCACCGTGCGTGCGAGCTGTTGCTCCTC
>NZ_BAAANB010000018.1:1267-3003 GCF_039529575.1 Terrabacter terrae | reverse complement strand
CCTTCCTCGACGCCGCGCTCCTCGAGCCGGTGAAGGCACAGCACCCCGACCCGCCGCAGGCGCGGACGCGGCGCCGTGTCGTCGTCACGGTGACCTTCGTCGTGGGGTCCGTGGTGCTCGGCTGGGCGCTGCACATCAAGCCGGGCGACCCGCTCTTCTACGCCGGGTCGCTGGCGCTGGCGGCGGTCTGGGCGCTCGGGGCGCTCGCCTCGGGGCCGCTGCACTTCGGCCGCGGGCACACCCGCTCCGGCGAACGCGAGTCCCGGCCGGTCGTGCAGTCGCTGGCCCTCGGGGCGCTCGTGCTCCTCGTCTTCCTCGTCGGCTCGCTCGTCGTGGCGCGGGTGCCGTTGCTGCGCGAGCCGGTCGACGCCCTGCTCGACCACGCGCGCTTCGGCTCCCTGCCGGTCGTCCTCCTCATCACCGTGCTCAACGGGATCGCGGAGGAGCTCTACTTCCGCGGCGCGCTGTATGCGGCCCTGCCGTCCCACGCGGTCGCCGTCACGACCGTGCTCTACGCCCTCACCACGGTCGGCAGCGGCGTCCCGCTGCTCGTGCTGGCCGCGGCCGTCGTCGGGCTCGTCACCGCACTGCAGCGACGGGTCACCGGCGGCATCCTGGGCCCGATCATCACGCACGTGACGTGGTCGACCGGGATGCTCCTGCTCCTCCCACCCGCCCTCGAGCTCACCAGGTGACCCGATGACCTCTTCCCCGACCACTGCCCCCGGCCGCACCGCGCTGGTCGCCGGGGCCTCCGGCTACATCGGCGGCCACGTCGTGCCGCGGCTGCTCGACGAGGGCTGGACCGTGCGCGTGCTCACCCGCCGGCGCGGCTCGCTCGACGACCGGCCCTGGGTGGGCCGCGTCGAGGTCCTCGAGGGCGACGTGGGGTCGTTCGACGACATGCGCCGGGCCCTGTCGGGAGTGGATGCGGCGTGGTACCTCGTGCACTCGATGGACGACAAGCCGGACTTCCAGGAACGGGACCGGGCCGCCGCGACGCACTTCGCCGAGGCGGCGAAGGAGGCCGGGGTCTCGCGCATCGTCTACCTCGGCGGCCTCCACCCGGACGACGAGGTGCTCTCGCCGCACCTGGCGTCGCGCGTCGAGGTCGGGCGAATCTTCCTCGACTCGGAGGTGCCGACGGCGGTGCTCCAGGCCGCCGTGGTCCTCGGCGACGGCTCGGCCTCGTTCGACATGCTGCGCTACCTCACCACCCGGCTGCCGGCGATGGTCGCCCCCAAGTGGCTCGACAACAAGATCCAGCCGATCGCGATCGACGACGTCGTCACCCTGCTCGTCGGGGCCGGGAGCCTTCCTTCGGAGGCGAACCGGACCTTCGACATCGGCGGCCCCGAGGTGCTGACCTACCGCGAGATGATCGGGCGGTTCGCCGACGCGACCGGACGACGGCGGCCGGTCGTCGTCACCGTGCCGGTGCTGACGCCGCGCCTCGCCAGCCACTGGGTCGGCCTCGTCACGCCGATCTCGGCCGGGCTGGCGAAGCCGCTCGTGGGCAGCCTCGTCCACGAGGTCGTCGCCAAGGAGAGCGACCTGCTCGAGCTCGTCGACGTGCCGGGCGGTTTCACGGACTTCGACACCGCCGTGCGCAGCGCGATGCAGACGGTCCGGCCGGACACGGCCGTGCGCAACGTCGCGCTCACGGGGGCGGCCACGGTCGCGAGCGCCGTCCTCGGCTCGCTCGCGACGAAGCCGGACTCTCCGTGGTACCGCTC
>NZ_BAAANB010000018.1:0-1226 GCF_039529575.1 Terrabacter terrae | reverse complement strand
GTGGTGTGGACCGCGCTCTACGCCGACATCGCGGCCAGCTCGGCCGCTGCGCTGAACGCCTACGACGAGGCGGGCGACCACGAGGGTCGCAGCACCTACCTCAAGGCGTTCGGCACGAACCTCGCCCTCAACACGGCGTGGAGCGTCGTGTTCTGGCGCTCGCGCCGGCCGTGGCTGGCCGCCGTCCACGCGGCCGTGCTCACCGCCAGCTCGGCCGACCTGGCGCGCCGTGCCGGCTCGGCCAACCGGGGCGCCGGCATCGCACTGTCGCCGTATGCCGCGTGGTGTGGTTTCGCGACGGCACTGTCGACCGCGATCGCGCGTCGCAACGGCTGACCGCCGCGCGGGCGCTCGAGACTGGCGACAGGGCTGCAGCCACGGTCAGCACGACGACGCCGACCGCGCGGCGGACGGTCCGGTCGTGACTTCCAGGCAGGCTTCGAACGCGGCACGGGACGGTCCCCCTCACTCGGTGGGACGGCGTAGGTGGCGTCCCGCTTTGCCCCTTACCGGTGGTGACCCAAGGCTGTCGCGTCGAGCTTGCGTGTGTGACTGCGACTTGGCTCGTCTAGGGGTATCTAGCGCGAGCGCGATAGTGGCGAAGAGAAGGCTCGCGGGGGCCGCGAGCCTTCAGGCGGAGGCGGGCTGCTTGGTGAAGGCGCGGCGGTAGGTGACGGGCGGGACGCCGATCACGCGCTGGAAGTGGTGCCGCAGCACGGCTGCGGTGCCGAAGCCGCTCTCCCGAGCGATGCGCTCGATGTCGAGGTCGGTGCTCTCCAGCAGGTGGCGCGCACGGAGCACCCGCTGGCTCGTCAGCCACTTGTGCGGCGTGGTGCCGACCTCGGCGGTGAACCGGCGCGCGAACGTGCGCTCGGACATGGCCGCGCGTCGCGCCAGGCTCGGGATGGAGTGCTCCTCGTCGAGATGCTCGGCCACCCACTCGAGGACGTCCTGGAGGCTCTCGCAGGGCTCGGCCGGGAGCGGGGTCTCGACGAACTGGCGCTGGCCGCCGGAGCGGTGCGGCGGCACGACCATGCGGCGGGCGATGCGGGTGGCCACCTCGGAGCCGAGCTCGGTGCGGACGAGGTGCAGGCAGGCGTCGATGCCCGCGGCCGTGCCGGCGCTGGTGAGGACCGGGCCGTCCTCGACGTAGAGCACGTCGAGGTCCACGTGGGCCCGCGGATACTCGCCGGCGAGCTTGGCGGCATACCTCCAGTGGGTGGCAC
>NZ_BAAANB010000017.1:0-1126 GCF_039529575.1 Terrabacter terrae | reverse complement strand
AGAATCCCGTGGCGGTTAACGTCGTCGCGTCAGTTCCGAGCCTCCACTAAACCCGGAACGGGACAAAGATCCAAACATGTGGATCCCACACGCGAACCCCCTGCTCCGGCATGAGCCAAGCATGGCATAGGCCCGGACGATCGACCCTCGCGTCCTGCTCGGTGCCTCTGAAAACATCCGCTCCTCGGCACGACCCATCAGCGGCAGAACCGGACGGGCACATCACTGCTCGACTGCCCGCGGTGGCATCAGGATGCACCCGCGCACAACGCGCTGCAGGCGGAGAACTGTCAGGCGCAGTTGGTCGCCGACGACGGAGGCTTGTCGAGCTTCTTGAACGACTCCTTGTGCCCAGCGTCATCGGTGAAAGTCGCCAGGTCATCAGCGACGGTCACCCGGCCGGGCTGACTCGGATTGTTCCAGCCGGCCGGCGGGTTGCCTTCGTTGGCCAAGGGGCCGCCCACCCGCTCGAACCAGTCGGCTCCGACCTGCAGGTAACGGATGCCGCAGTGTGTGTAGAGGTCCACCGTCGTGCCTTCATTTGCCGACGGAGTTGGCGACGGCTTTTCGGACGAACAACCCGTGAGGGCCAGAGCGAGGCCGCCCATGGTGATCATGACCAGCGCTCTAGTCGGTCGCATAGCTGAGCCCCTGTCTCATCAAGCCGTGTGCAACGAGCATCGTGCCGGAGGGACGGCTTGTGGCGGCGGTCGCCGCAATCGTGACGCGACCGCAACTCATACGGAGCCGTCCTGAGCGCGGCATGACCGGACGTCTCGCAGAGACACCCCGAGGACCTGCGGCGAGGTACGTTCGTCGGGTGCCGACCGATGACAAGTTGCCATACGAGGTCGCGGGGAAGACCGTCTTCGTGACGCCGGGAATGCTTGAACGGCTGTCGTCGCCAGATGGCTGGGCCAGCCTCACCGTCGAAGAACTCGCCGAGGTGGGGATCCTCCCCGGCATGTCGCCGGTCGAAGAGGAGCCGCCGCGCGGGGAGTTCAGGCCCGCGAAGTAGCCCATGCACGGACGCGCGGCTGGCCCATCGATCTACCGGTCTGCGGCATTATGCGCGTGATCCGGGTGGGTGCCGGAGTCGCTGAGTGGTCCTTCCTCGCCGCCGAGT
>NZ_BAAANB010000016.1:4363-4715 GCF_039529575.1 Terrabacter terrae | reverse complement strand
CGAGGCCCGCGGAGGCGCTCGCGCTCAGCGTCCTGGTGCTGATCGCACCCCACAGGACGAAGGCGATGGCCACGGCGGCCGCGACCCCGAAGACGACCTTGTCGACCCGGGACGGCGGGGCGTCCTCGTGGTTCACCGGTGGCGGTTCGAGCGCCGGGTGCAGCGTGTCGTCGGGACTCTTGGTCAGTTCACTCATTACGTCATGGACGGCACCCGACGAAGGTGCCGTCCGTCTCCTCACGTTACGTGTCACTCAGAAGTTGCGGAAACAACTACTTTGTCGAACATCCGCGCCCGAGCGCAAAACGAGGGCCGGCTGTGGGCACGCTGGGAGGGCGGACGGCATACGGCG
>NZ_BAAANB010000016.1:0-4307 GCF_039529575.1 Terrabacter terrae | reverse complement strand
GTCAGCGCACCCCCGCGAGCTCGGGCTCGTTGCCTGCGGCGCCGCTGGTCGGGCCGGCAGGCAGCTCGTCCGGCACGGAGTCGTGCTCGGAGTCGACCATGCTCGCCTCGTCGAAGCGGTCCTGACCGGAGAGGACGCGTGCCGCCTTGTCGCGGTCGATCTCGCCGACCCACGTGCCGATGATGACCGTGGCGATGGCGTTGCCGGCGAAGTTCGTCAGGGCGCGGGCCTCGCTCATGAGGCGGTCGATGCCGACGATGAAGCCGACGCCCGGCACGAGGTCGGGGCGGTGCGACTGCAGGCCACCGGCGAGGGTGGCCAGGCCGGCGCCGCTGACGCCGGCAGCGCCCTTGCTGGCGACGATCATGAAGACGAGCAGGCCGATCTGCTGGCCGATGCTGAACGGCTTGTCCATGGCCTCGGCGATGAACAGGCTCGCCATCGTGAGGTAGATCGCGGTGCCGTCGAGGTTGAACGAGTAGCCGGTGGGCACGGTGATGCCGACGACCGGACGGGAGACGCCGAGGTGCTCCATCTTGGCGATGAGGCGCGGCAGGGCCGACTCGGACGACGACGTGGACAGGATGAGGAGGAACTCACGACCGAGGTAGCGCAGCAGCGAGAAGACGTTCATGCCGGTGACGACCTTGAGGATGCTGCCGAGGAAGACGAACACGAAGATCGCGCAGGTCACGTAGAAGGCGAGCATGAGCAGGCCCAGGCTCTTGAGCGAGCCGATGCCGGTCGCGCCGACCAGGGCGGCCATGGCACCGAAGGCACCGATCGGGGCGACCCACATGACCATCGCCATGAGGCGGAAGACGAGCCGCTCGAGGTGCTTGATGCCGACGAGGATCGGCTCACCGGCCTTGCCCATCTTCTGCAGCGCGAAGCCGACGAGCAGGGCGATGAGCAGCGCCTGCAGCACCGAGCCGGAGGTCAGGGAGGACACCAGGGTGTCGGGAATGAGGCCGAGGACGAAGTCGACCGCGCCCTCGGACTTCTCCGCGATCTGCGCCTGGCCGGACTTGGCGACGGCAGCCGTCAGGTCGAGGCCGGAACCGGGCTTGACGATGTTGCCGACAACCAGGCCGACGCCCAGGGCGACCGTCGACATGACGATGAAGTAGCCGAGGGCCAGACCGCCGACCTTGCCGACCTGGGCGGCCTTGCGGACCGAACCGATACCCAGGACGATCGTGCAGAAGATGATCGGGGTGATCATCATCTTGATGAGGTTGACGAAGCCGGTCCCGAGGGGCTTCAGGCTCTTGCCCACCTCGGGGAAGGCCCAGCCGACGAGGATGCCGGCGACCATCGCCACGATGACGGCGATGTACAGGAAATGGGTGCGGTCGCGCTTGGGAGTCGCGCCCGGGTGGGCGTCGACGGCGCTGTCGGCGGTGGAACTCACGGTGACCTCCGTTGGCAGGGCCCCGCGCTGGGCACGGGACCGGGGAACGTGACGAGGCTGCCCCGGACGGGAACTATGGTCACCTTTGTGTTCATTGAGTTCTTGCGGCGTCTTGTATGCCGTTGAGCTCGCTCTCGCGTACGCGTACGGCCGCGAGGCGGGCGCTCGGAGCCCCGGCGCGCTGGAGCGTCGCGGGCCAGACGTTCGCACTGCAGGTGCTCATCGCGGTGCTCGTGGTCGCGGCCGGGCTCGTCGGGGCGTACGGCCAGGCGCAGCGCGCCGGCGACCAGCAGGCGATCGCCCGGGCGCTCGCGGTGGCGGACACGCTGGCGGCCACGCCCGGCGTCGTCACGGCGGTCGAGGGCCCGGACCCGTCCGCGGTCCTGCAGCCCTATGCCGAACGGGTGCGCGTCGAGACGGGCACGGACTTCGTGGTCGTCATGAGCCGCGAGGCGATCCGCTACACCCACCCCGACCCGGCGCAGATCGGGAAGACGTTCATCGGGCACACCGAGCAGGCCCTGGCCGGCGGGGTCGTCGAGGAGGACTACACCGGCACGCTCGGTCCCTCGTCGCGCGTCGTGGTGCCCGTGGAGGACCGCGGCAAGGTGGTCGCCCTCGTGTCGGTCGGCATCCGCAAGGCCGCCGTCGGGGAGCGCGTGCGGGGTCAGCTGCCGGGCCTGCTGCTCGCCGGGCTCGTCGCGGCCCTGCTGACCGGTCTCGGCACCGCGCTCGTGTCGAGGCGCATCCGCCGCCAGACCCACGGCCTCGGCGAGCGCCAGCTCCGGGAGATGTACGAGTACTACGACGCCGTGCTGCACGCCGTCTCCGAGGGTCTGGTCATCACCGACCTCGACGGTCGGCTGCGGCTCGCCAACGACGAGGCGACGCGGTTGCTGGCCCTCCCCGCTGACGCCGTGGGTCGGCGCGTCGCCGACCTCGGGCTCGGGCCGGCGTTGACGACCGCGTTGACGGACGAGGGGACCCACGAGGACGAGTTGCACGTGACCTCGGCGCGGGTGATCGTGCTCAACCGCGGCCCGGCCCGCTGGGAAGGAGGGCTTCTCGGCCACGTGGCCACGCTTCGCGACCGGACCGACCTCGAGGCCCTGACGGGTGAGCTGGACTCGGCGCGGGGTCTTACGGAGGCGCTGCGCTCGCAGGCGCACGAGTCGGCCAACCGCCTCCACACCATCGTCAGCCTCATCGAGCTCGGCCACACCGAACGGGCGCTCGACTTCGCGACCGAGGAGCTGCAGGTCTCGCAGCTGCTCACCGACCGGGTGGTCGGCTCTGTCGACGAACCGGTGCTCACCGCGCTGCTGCTCGGCAAGGCGGCCGAGGCGCACGAGCGGGGCATCGCCTTCGAGATCGAGCCGGGCGCGCACTGGCCGCGCGACGTCGCACCCACCCGCGACGTCGTCACGATCGTCGGCAACCTCATCGACAACGCCCTCGACGCCGTCGTCGACGAGCCGGGGACGCCACGCACCGTCCGGCACGAGCGGCACGTGTGCTTCGACGCCCGCGTCGAGGGGGCGTATGCCGTCCTCCAGGTCTCCGACGACGGGCCGGGCCTGCCGCCCGGTGGCGTCGAGGACGCCTTCCGGCGCGGATGGTCGACCAAGGAGCAGGGCAGCGCGGGCCGGCGCGGCATCGGCCTCGCCCTCGTGGCCCAGACCGTCGAGCGGCTCGGTGGGGACCTCGCGGTGACGGGGCCGCCGGGAGCGACGTTCACGGTGCGGCTGCCTGTGGCGGCCTCGGCAGCGGAGGCCCGCCATGGCTGACTCGGCACGGACCGGGGTGCTGCGGGTCCTCGTCGTCGAGGACGAGCCGGTGGCGGCGGAGGCCCACACGGCATACGTCGGTCGGGTCGAGGGGTTCGCGGTGGTTGCGACGGTTGGGACCTCGCAGGCAGCGCTGAAGACGTTGCAGGACAAGGAGATCGACGTCGTCCTGCTGGACATGAACCTCCCCGACCGGCACGGTCTGGACGTGGTGCGGGCCATGCGCGCCGCCGGGCACCGCGCCGACGTCATCGCCGTCACGTCGGCCCGCGACCTCGAGATCGTCCGGGCCGCGGTGTCGCTCGGGATCGTGCAGTACCTGCTGAAGCCCTTCGTCTTCGCAACCCTGCGCGACCGGCTCCTCGCCTACCGGTCCTACCGCGACCAGCTGACCGGCGGCACGCAGGTGGGGACCCAGGCCGAGGTCGACGAGGTCTTCGCCAGCGCGCGGGTGGCCGGTGAGCCGCGGCTGCCCAAGGGGATGGGCGAGGAGCTGCTGTCCCGGGTGTCACGGGTGCTGCGCGAGGCCGACGGCGGGCGTTCGGCCAGCGAGCTCGGCGAGTCGCTCGGCGTCAGCCGGGTCACGGCCCGGCGCTACGCCGAGTACCTCTGCGAGACCAAGGTCGTCCTGCGCCGGTCGCGGTATGCCGGCGCGGGGCGTCCGGAGGTCGAGTACCTCTGGGCGCGGTGACCGCTCAGTTCCTCGCGGGCGACCGTCGGCCCAGGCGCGCGAGCAGGCGCTCCTGCCGGTCGGCGTCGTCGGGGACGGGCAGGGCCGGCGCACAGACGCCGTCGTCGTAGAGGTGCTCGCCGAAGCCGTCGGCCGAGCGTTCGAGCACGTCCAGCTCGTCGTCCGTGAGGTGCCCGTCGAGACCGGCGGCCGTGGCGAGGTCCCAGCGGTGCACGACGAGGTCGAAGCCGTGGAAGGCGACGAGCGTGCGGCCCACCGTGGTGCGGCCGAAGACGCCGTCGTACTCGAGGCCCACGACGGCGGGGTCGGCGAGGAGCTCGCGCATCCGGTCGTCGTGGGCGTGCCACGCGGCGCGGAGGGCGGTGCTGCTTCCGTCCGGGTCGTCGACGTCGAGGTGGTGGGCCGTCCCGGCGTC
>NZ_BAAANB010000015.1:4754-27726 GCF_039529575.1 Terrabacter terrae | reverse complement strand
TCAACGCGATCGTCGAGCACGTCGAGAGCTCACCGGAGCTGTTGCGTGTCGACGAGCTCTGCGACCGCTTCGACATCGGCGAGCGGACGCTGCAGCGCCTGCTGCACAAACGCATCGGCCTGGGACCGAAGTGGCTGATCCGTCGCCGACGGCTGCAGGAGGCCGCCGACCGGCTCCGTGACGCCGACGCCGAGCTGGCCGGGATCGCTGTCGACCTGGGCTACGCCGACCAGGCGCACTTCACGCGGGACTTCCGCACGGTGACGGGTCTGACCCCCGGCGAGTTCGCCTCCCGCTTCCGCTGATCGACGCGCGGCTCCCAGCACGCCCCGAGCCGGGGCACAGCAGGGGCGCAGAGCGGGTACAGCCATGGATCAACCTGCCCTGCTTCGCTCTGGGAGTGGCGCCGGCGCCAGGTGGCGTCCGGGCCGATCGAGGTGGAGCTGATGGGACTCACGGACTCGGCACTGCCGTTCGTCCTCGGGGCGCTGGCGCTGGTGGTCTTCGTGCTCGTGGCCATCGGATGGCCGAGCCCGGGACGACGTCCCCTGCGGATCACCGTCCGCGCCGTCCAGGCCCTCCTGCTCAACGCGCTGGTGCTCGTCCTGGCCGGCGTGCTGGTGAACGACCAGTACCTGTTCTTCGTGTCCTGGTCGGACCTGCTCGGCTCCGGTTCCGAGCACGCCGGCCCTGCCGTGACCGTCGGCGACGCGAAGGCCGGGGGGCTGGTCCATCTCGCCGGCGGCCTGCGCGCGCCGGCTGCCGCGACGCTCCCGCCCCTGCCCAGCCCGGGCCAGCGTGACCAGACGTACACGGTGACCGGCCCGGTGTCGGGGCTCACCGGCCAGATCGTCGTGCTCCTGCCCAAGGGCTACGACCCGTCCGGGTCCCAGACCTACCCCGTCATCGAGTCCCTCGCGGGCTACCCCGGGCAGCCGCGCTCGAACTTCCACGGCTTCGCCCTCGACACCACGTTCCAGGACCTCGTCGACCGGCACACCATCCGGGCTCCGATCATCGTGATGCCGCAGATCAACACACCCCCCTATCTCGACACCGAGTGTGTCAACGGCCCCCGCCGTTCCGGGCTGCAGACGGAGACGTGGCTCGCCCGGGACGTTCCCGACTGGGCGGCCAAGCACTTCCACGTCGCGCTGCAGCGCACCTCGTGGGCGGTCATGGGGTTCTCGTACGGAGGCTGGTGCGCGGCCATGCTCGCGATGCACCACCCGAGCACCTTCGGTGCGGCGATGTCGCTCATGGGCTACTTCCGCCCCGAGTTCGGTCCCGCCTACGACCCCCTGACCCAGGGCATCGGCAACTACGACCTCGCCCACCTCGCCCGGACCTCGCCTCCGCCGGTCTCGCTCTGGCTCATGGCGAGCAAGGCCGACCCCCAGGCCTATCCGCAGCTCGTCGCGTTCCTCAGGAGCGTCCGGTCGCCGATGGCCGCCACGTCCGTGGTCCTGCGCACCGGTGGCCACCGGATGGACACCATCCCTCCGGTCCTGCCCGAGATGCTGACCTGGCTGCGCGGGGCGCTGCCCGGCTTCGCGCCCTGAGGCCCGGGGCCGCGCGAGCCCCGGGACGCCCACCGCCCGCCGTGGCGGGACCGTTGCGGCAGGCCAGACGGGGTCAGGCGGGTCAGGCGGGCCGACCCTCGAGGACCTCGCTCGCCTCCGACCCCGGGTGCGTCTGGCGGCGCAGGGCGGCGGCACACTCGGCCACGACGGCGAGCGCCAGGCCCACGGCCGTGTCGTCGGCCGGCTCCGGCACGATGCGGCTCACGATGCCTCGGGCGGCGAGGTCGAGCGCTCCCACCTGCTGCAGCTGCGCCATCTCGGCGGCGTGCGACACGTCGCCGTGCACGATGACGCTGGCCCCCTCGGGCGGCAGCGGCGAGAGCCACGCGTTCTCGGCCGCGATCACCTCACGTGCCGGCAGCAGCGCGAGCGCCCCACCGCCACAACCCTCCCCGAGCACGACCGACACGGTCGGGACCGTCATCGTCGTCAGCGTCGCGATGCAACGGGCGATCTCGCCGGCGATCGCACCCTCCTCCGCGTGCTGGGACAGCTCGGCCCCGGGGGTGTCGATGACGGTGACGAGCGGCAGCCCCAGCTCCTCGGCGAGACGCATGGCCCGCCGCGCCTCGCGCAGGGCTCCCGGACCCATCGGCGTCGAGTCCGACTGCCGGGACCGGTCCTGGCCCACGAGCACGCACGGCTGGCCGTCGAGGCGGGTCAGCGCCACGAGCATCGTCGCGTCGCGCTCGCCCTCGTCGGTGCCGTTGAGCCGCAGCGTGCTGCTGGCCCCGTGGCGCAACAGGTCACGCACGCCGGGACGGTCGGGTCGACGCGTCACCTCGATCGACTCCCACGCCGAGAGGTGCCCGCTCGGCTCGCCCTCTCGCCGGGCGAGCCTCGGCACCGTCGGGCCGTCGACGAGCACGCCGAGGGCCCGGTCGACGAGCATCGGCAGCTCCTCGGCAGCCACCACGGCGTCGAGCACGCCCTTGGCGGCGAGGTTCTCGGCCGTCTGCACGCCGGTGGGGAACGGCTCGCCGTTGAGCGCCTCGAAGACCTTCGGGCCGAGGAAGCCCACGAGCGCGCCCGGCTCAGCGACGGTCACGTGCCCGAGCGAGCCCCACGACGCATACACGCCTCCGGTCGTCGGGTGCCGCAGCTGCACGAGGTAGGGCAGCTTCGCCGCCCGGTGCGCCATCAGGGCCCGGGAGATCTCGACCATCTCGACGAAGGCGGGCGTGCCCTCCTGCATGCGCGTGCCGCCCGACGCCGTCGAGGCGAGCACCGGCAGTCCCTCGGCCGTCGCCCGCTGGACCGCCGCGGTGATGCGCTGGGCGGCCGCGCGTCCGATCGACCCGGCCAGGAAGCGGAACTCGTTGACGACGACCGCGACGGGGCGCCCACGCACGAGACCTCGCCCGGTCAGGACCGACTCGTCGGTGCCGGCCTTCGCGGCGGCCGCCTCGAGCTGGAGCCGGTATGCCTCGGGCTGGTTGCTGATGTCGATCGGCTCGTCCCACGACTGGAACGACCCGGCGTCGAGCACGAGGTCGAGCAGCTCGTGCGCGGTCCACGGTCGGCGCGCCATCACTCCCCCTTCAGCCAGGCCCGGATGGCGGCGCCGTCCTCGTCCAGGGTCGGCGGCGCCTCGTGGTCGTGCCGGGTGAGCTCGGCGCCGTCGCCGGCGAAGAAGCGCAGCGGCGGCCCGGGCAGCGTGAGCCGCCCGAGGGTCGAGTGCTCGACGTCGACGAGCAGGCCCTGGCTCGCGGTCTGGTCCCACGCATACACCTCGTCGAGGCTGCGCACCTTGCCCGCCGGGATGCCGACCTCCGCGAGACGGGCGAGCAGCGGCTCGGCGTCCCACTCGGCGAAGACGGCCTCCACGGCCGCGATGACCCGGCCACGGTTGGCGACGCGCTCGGCGTTGGTCGCCATGCCCTCGGCCACCGGGTCGAGCCCGAAGCCCGCGCACAGCCGCTGCCACAGGCTCTCGCTGCCCACCGCGATCTGCACCGAGCCGTCACGGCAGTGGAACAGGCCGTAGGGGACGATCGACGGGTGGTGGTTGCCGGCCGACCGGCCCACCTCGCCGGCCACCGTCCACCGGGTGCCCTGGAAGGCGTGGACGCCGACGACCGCCGCGAGGAGTGAGGTGCGCACGACGGTTCCGACACCGGTCCGGTGTCGTTCGTTGAGCGCGGCCACCACGCCGTACGCGCCGTACATCCCGGAGAGCAGGTCGGCGATGGGCACGCCGACACGCTGTGGGTCGTCAGGCCCCGAGCCGGTCAGGGACATCAGCCCGGCCTCGCCCTGGGCGATCTGGTCGTAGCCCGCCCGGCCGCCCTCCGGCCCGTCGTGGCCGAAGCCGGTGATCGACAGGACGACGAGGCGGGGGTTGCGCTCCATCAGCGACTCGATGCCGAGGTCCAGGCGCTCGAGCACACCGGTCCGGAAGTTCTCCACCAGCACGTCGGCACGGTCGACGAGGGCGAGCAGCACGTCCCGGTCGGCCGCGTCCTTGAGGTCGAGGGTGATCGACTCCTTGTTGCGGTTGGCCGACAGGAAGTACGTCGACTCGCGCCGTCCCTCCTCCCCGACGAAGGGAGGACCCCAGCCGCGGGTGTCGTCCCCGCGCCCCGGCGCCTCCACCTTGATGACGCGGGCGCCCTGGTCGGCCAGCATCATCGTCGCGTGTGGCCCGGCCAGGGCGCGCGAGAGGTCGACGACGAGGACGTCGGAGAGGGGTCCAGACACGGTCATTGCATTCACCATCCGGGGAGGATCAGGGCGGCCCACACGAGCAACGGGCCGGCGATGACCACGATGACGCTGTAGGTGAGGATCTGCTTGTAGTACACCGGCTCGCTGATGGTGTCGGGCCGGTTGGCCAGCATCAGTGCGCCGTTGGTGGAAAAGGGGCTCACGTCGACGATCGTCGAGGCGATGGCGAGCGCCGCCACGAAGGCCGCCGCCCCGATGCCGCCGTTGGCGATGAGCGGCACGGCGATCGGGATGATGACCGGCAGCAGCGCCGTCGAGGAGGCGAAGGCGGAGACGACGCCGCCGACGTAGCAGAGCACGAGGGCACCGACGATGGCCGCGCCGAGCCCGGCGGCCCAGCCACCCACGAACTCGGGCGCCTTCGCCTCGGTCAGCACGGCGGCATACGTGCTCACGCCGGCGACGAGCAGGACGGTCGGCCACGCGACCTGCTTGATCGCGTCCTTGTGCTGGATCGGCGAGAGCATCGCGAGGATGACGGCGGCGGTGATCGAGACGAAGCCGATGTTCTTGTCGAAGGCGAGCGCGATGACCGCCACCAGCGTGAAGGCGACGAGCGTCAGCACCTGGTCGCGCTTGACGCCGAGGGCCTGGGTGCGGGTGGCCGTGATGGTCCCGGTGCCGCGGGTCAGGACGCCGACGCCGCCGTGGTGCAGCTCCTCGGTCAGCTCCTCCCCGCCGACCTCGCCGTCGATGTCGTCGGCGCGCAGGCTCATGAGGCGCCGGCCACCGAGGACGACGAAGAGCACGACGGCCATCAGCAGGTTGACCGCGAGGCTCGCGAGGAAGACGGTCATGGGGCTCGAGGGAAGGTTGTTGTCCTTCATCACTGAGTTCGTGATGGTGCCGTAGATGCTGATCGGTGAGAAGCCGCCGCCCTGGGCGCCGTGCACGACGAACATGCCCATCAGGAGGGGGTTGATCTTGTAGCGCGCGGCGAAGCCGAGGGCGATCGGGCCGATGATGGCGCAGGCCGCCGGGCTGGCGGCACCGATCGCGGTGAGCAGCGCGGTCACGAAGAACATGACCCACGGGATGAGGGCTACACGCCCACCGACGGCCTTGACGGCCGATCTGACGATGAGGTCGACCGTGCCGTTGTTCTTGGTGATGGCGAAGAGGTAGGTGACGCCGATGAGCGTCAGGATCAGGTCACCACTGACCCCGGCGAGGATCTCCTTCTCGCTCAGCTGGAGCGAGTAGACCCCGACGAGCCACGCGGCCACGTAGGCCAGGGCTCCCATGTTGATCGGCAGGAGTGTCCCGATCACGAACAGCGCGACGAGCGCGATGATGGAGACCCATTCCGGTCCCATAGGTGTCCTCCGTGGATGTCGGCCAGCATCCCTGTCTCCACGCCGTTGTGACGAGGCCCTCGGCTGGCTCAGTGGCCTAGCCAATAGGTCAATTGTCCGAGTGTCAATAGCATGGACCCATGACCGCATCCGGGCTGCCCCGCCTCACGCGGACCCGCCTCTACGAGCAGGTCGCGGAACAGATCACCGCATGGATCGACTCCAACGGCCTGCAGGCGGGCGACCGCCTCCCTCCCGAGCGCGAGCTCGCCCAGCGCCTCGGCGTGAGCCGGGCGACCCTGAGCCAGGCCCTCGTGGCGCTCGAGGTCATCGGCGTCGTCACCGTCCGCCACGGGGACGGGACGGTGCTCTCCGAGGCCTTGGGGCCGCGGCGGATCGTGGAGGCGATCCGGGCGCACGCGCACCGGCTGCCCGAGATCATCGACACCCGCGACGCGCTCGAGACGAAGATCGCCTCCCTGGCCGCCGAGCGGCGCACCCCCGAGGACCTCGACCGCATCGACGAGGCGCTCGCGGTGATGGCACGAGAGGTCGAGGCCGGCGGCCGCGGCGTCGACGGCGACGAGCGCTTCCACGGCGCCGTCACGGCCGCCGCCCACTCGCTCCTGCTCGCCCGCCTCATGGAGGAGATCCGCGACCTGATCCGCGAGACGCGCATCGAGTCGCTCTCCCAACCGGGCCGCCCCACGGACTCGCTCGCCGCGCACCGCGCCATCGCCGACGCCATCCGCGCCGGCGACCCCGAGGCGGCGGCCGACGCCATGCACGCCCACGTCGTCATGGTGAGCGACGTGGCGGTGCTGCGGGACGGCGCGTGACCTGGCTCGAGATGCTCGGCGTGCTCGGCGCCGGTCTGGCTGCCGGGGTGCTCACCTCCACCGTGGGCGTCGCCTCGCTCGTCAGCTTCCCGGTGCTGCTCGCCGTCGGCCTGCCCCCGGTCGTGGCCAACGCGTCCAACACCGTCGGCCTCGTGCCGGCCGGCATCAGCGGCTCGTACGGCTACCGGGCCGAGCTGCGCGAGCACCCGCGCATCGCCTGGACCGTCGTCGTGACGTGCGCCGTCGGCGCGGTCGCGGGTGCGACACTGCTGCTGGCGCTGCCCTCGAGCGTCTTCGAGGCCGTCGCGCCGTGGCTCATCCTCTTCACCTGCCTGCTGGTCGGCGTGCAGCCGTGGGTCGCGCGCTGGCTGCGCTCGCGCGGCGGTGAGGACCTCGGGCAGCGCACGCGCATGGGCCCGGTGACGACCTCCTTCGCGCTGCTGACCGGTGTCTACGGTGGCTACTTCGGCGCCGGATCGGGCGTCATGATGGTCGCCGTGCTCGGCCTCGGCCTCGACATCGACCTCCGGGTCGTCAACGCGCTGAAGACCTTGGCGATCTTCGCCGGCAACGTCGTGGCGAGCGTGGTCTTCATCCTCGTCGCGGACCTCGACTGGCGCGCCGTCGTGCTGCTCGGGGCCGGGTCGGTCGTCGGGGGCCACGTCGGCGCGCGGGTCGGTCGCCGCCTGCCACCCACGCTCTTCCGGGCGCTCGTCGTCGTGGCCGGGGTCGTGGCCGCGGTCCTCCTCCTCCGCTGACCGGCGCCGTCAGCTGCTCGTGGCCTCGCGGTGGCGGCGGGCGAGCTCCAGGTAGACCTCGGCATTGGTGCGGATCCGCTCCAGACCGGCCTCGTCGATCTCGCGACGGACCTTCCCGGGCACGCCGGCGACGAGCGACCGCGGCGGGATCACCGCGCCCTCGGGCACGACGGCGCCCGCGGCGACGAGGCTCCCGGCGCCGATGTGCGCGCCGTTCAGCACGACCGAGCCCATCCCGATGAGGCAGTCGTCCTCGATGGTGCAGCCGTGCAGGACCGCGCGGTGCCCGACCGAGACGCCGGTGCCGATCGTCGTCGGGTGGCCCGAGTCGGTGTGCACGACGACGCCGTCCTGCAGGTTGCTGCGCTCGCCGAGGACGATGGGGTCGAAGTCGGCGCGCAGCACAGCGGTGTACCAGACGCTGGAGCCGGCGCGGAGCTCGACGGCGCCGACGAGGTCGGCGCCGGGGGCCACCCAGGCGGTCCTGTGGACCGTCGGGGTGACGCCACCCAGCGCGATGATCACGAGCGCACCGGCTCGCGGTCGGTGGCACCAGTGGCGCTGGTGGCGCCGGTGGAGTGCAGCTCGGCCGTCGCCATCCGGCGGCGGATCCACGGCACGAGGGCGAAGAGGACGCCCGTGACGACCAGCGTGATGACGCCGTTGACGACGTAGTACTGCGAGTTCGGCAAGCCGTCCATGGCCTTGATGAGCTGGGCGGCGAGCGCCTGGCCGGCTGCGGTCCCGAGGAACCACAGCGCCATCGCCTGGCTCGCGAACGCCTTGGGGGCCAGGCGCGTCGTGGCCGACAGGCCGACGGGCGACAGGCACAGCTCGGCGACGGTCTGCAGCACGAAGATGCCGCCGAGGACGTACACCGGGGCGGTGTTGCCCGAGTAGCTGGCGAAGGCCCAGGCCATGGCCAGCGCCGACATACCGATGAGGCCGACGCCGAGGGCCATCTTGGCCGGCGTCGACGGGAAGCGACCGGCCCGACGCGTCCAGATCCAGCCGAAGACGGGCGCCAGCACGACGATGGCCAGCGGGTTGACCGACTGGAACCACTCGGGGTTGATCGAGACGCCCGCCACCTGGGTGACCGTGTTCTTCTCCGCGAAGAGTGCCATCTTGCCGGCGGCCTGCTCGAAGATCATCCAGAAGAGCATGGCGCCGATCCACAGCGGCAGGTAGGCGGCGAGGTGCGACTTCTCCTCGCGCTCGACCTTCGGGCTGCGGAACATCATCGTGAAGTAGGCGATGGGCGTGAGCACGGCCACGATGGAGATGGCGTCGATGACCTGGTCGAGGACCGTGTCGCGCCACAGGCCGGCGAGCAGCACCACGACGGCGAAGGCGACGACCGCGCCGACTGCGAGGCCTGCGACGCGTCCGCGCTCCTGCGGCGACAGCGGGTTGGGCACGTCGTCGACGGCCGGGCCGAGGTTCCTGCGCCCGAGGATGAACCACGCGATCGCGATGGCCATGCCGACCGCAGCTGCCGAGAAGCCGGCGTGGTAGCCGTAGTGGTCCCGGAGCCAGCCGACGACGAGCGGTGAGAAGAACGAGCCGATGTTGATCGACATGTAGAAGATCGAGAAGCCGCCGTCGCGTCGTGCGTCCTCGGGGCGGTAGAGCGTGCCGACCATCGCGGAGACGTTGGGCTTGAGCAGCCCGGTGCCCAGTGCGACGAGCGCGATGCCCAGCCAGGCGGTGCCGGCAGCCGGGATGGCCAGGCAGACGTGCCCGGCCATGATGACGACGGCGCCGTAGAGCGTCGAGCGCCTCGCGCCGAAGACGCGGTCAGCGGTGAAGCCCCCGATGATCGAGAGCAGGTAGACGGAGGCGCCGTAGATCGCCACGACCGCGGTCCCGGTCGTCTCGTCGATGCCGAGGCCACCCTTGGCCGCGGTGTCGATGAGGAAGTAGAGCAGGATGGCGCGCATCCCGTAGTACGAGAAGCGCTCCCACAGCTCGACGAAGAAGAGGGTCGAGAGGCCCTTGGGGTGTCCGAGGAAGGCGCGGTCGTCGGCGCTCGAGCCCGACCCTGGTGTCGGCGGGCGGTCCTGGATCTGTGTGGACATGCGGTTCTCCAAGCCCCTCGTGAGGGCGGTTTCGGACGACAGACAACCGTCCCAAACTAAGGAAGTCGCCGAGCAGATCCAAACTCAGGACGTCCGCGCGACGCCCTCCCGCAGGGCCAGGGCGTGCTTGACCAGGCCCGTCGCGAGGGCTGCTCCGACGCCCTCACCAGCGCGGATGCGCAGGTCGAGCAGCGGCTCGAGACCGAGATCGGCGAGCACGAGGGCGTGGCCTTTCTCACGCGAACGCTGTCCTGCGACGAGGTGCGCCGCCACGGCCGGCTCGAGGCGCGCCGCGGCCAGGGCGCACACCGACGTGGCGAGCCCGTCGAGGACCACGACGCCTCCGGACCGCACGACGCCGAGCACCAGCCCGGTGAGGAAGGCCAGCTCTCCCCCGCCCAGCCGGCGCACCGCGTCCGACGGCTCGACCGGGGAGCCTTCCGCGGCGCCGACCCGGGCCAGCGCCCGCGTCACGACGTCGCGCTTGCGCTCGACCATCGGGGCGTCGGCGGAAGAGCCGCGTCCGACGACCTCGACGGCCGGCACGCCGAGCAGCGCGCCCGCGACGGCGGCCGCGACGGTCGTGTTGCCCACCCCGACCTCGCCGAGCGCCACGGGACCGTCGCCCGCGAGCGCCTGGCCGCGCTCCTGTCCAAGAGCGAGCAGGGCGGCATACGTCGGCTCGTCCAGCGCGTCTGTGCTGACGAGATCTCCTCGGGCACAGGCGATTCCGGCGTCGACGAGCTCGACCTGCAGCCCCGCGGAGCGGGCGGCGACGGCGCCCATCGACGTGCCTTCGCGTGCCGCCCGGGCCACGTCGGCGGTGACCGACGGGTCGAAGGCGGAGACGCCGTATGCCGTCACGGCGTGGTCCGCGGCCGCGATGACCAGGGTGCCCGGCCCGTCCACCGCAGTCAGAGCCGTGATGCGGTCGAGCACCGTGTCCAGGACGCCCAGCGACCCGGGAACGGTGAGCAGCTCGTCGGAGCGGTCCCGGGCGGCGACGAGCTCAGCGGGCTCGGGGGCACGCAGGTGCGAGGTGGGGGCGTCGCGTTCGGTCCACCGCTCGCGCATGACGACGTCCTCGAGCGGGAGGCGCCTGCTCCACCCGGCACGCTCGAGGCCCGGCTCGGGCGGTCGCTCGTCGGGCCACCCCAGGCAGAGCCAGCCGAGCGTCTCCACCCCGTCGGGGAGGCCGAGCAGCTCGGCGAGCTCCGCCGGCTCGAAGAGGGTGACCCAGCCGAGCCCGAGCCCGTGCACGCGGGCGGTGAGCCAGATGTTCTCGATGGCGGCGGCGCACGACCACAGGTCCGCGTCGGGGAAGGTGGCGCGGCCGAGCACGCCGGCGGCGGGGGTGCGGCGGTCGCAGGCGACGACGACCCCCACTGGCGCCTCGCGGATGCCCTCGAGCCGCAGGTCGAGCAGGCCGCGCGCCGACTCCTCGGCCATCCCGGCCGCCTGCCGCAGCCGGCAGCGGTCGGCCATGAGCGCCGCCGCGTCACGGGTCGCCGCCTCCGTCACGACGACGAAGCGCCACGGCTGGGAGTGCCCGACCGACGGCCCCCGGTGGCCCGCGGTGAGCACGGCGGTCAGCACGTCGTCGGGGACGGGGTCGGGCCGGAAGCGCCGGATGTCGCGGCGCGCGCCGACGACCCGCTCGAGCGAGGGGATGTCGTCGCGCAGCGCCCAGGCGTCCGGCGCCGACGCCCGCTCGGCCGCGGAGGTCGGGTCGCCGATCCTCGGGACGGGCCTGCGGAAGCTCACGCGCGAGACCCTACTTCGCCGCCTGGATCCACGAGCGCGTCGTGCCGAGCACCCGGCTGCCGTCGGTGTCGGCGAGCGACATCCCGACGAACGCCGTCGCGCCCTCGGACGTCTGCCAGCGGAAGCGGTAGTCCTCCGACGTGGCGGCGTCGGCGATGGCGACCGCGGCGTCCCGGGACGACTGGGCGTTGGCGAAGGCTCCAGCGGACCGCGCGAGGTAGGCGTCGAGCTGGGCGGCATACGGGTCGGGGCCGTTCGGGCCGTCGGAGGGCACGTCGGGTCGCGCGACGTTGACGACGAAGTCGCTGGCGACGGCGGCCGGCTCGACGACGCTGACGCGGACGCCGTGGGCGAGCATGACGACGGCGAGGGACTGCATGAAGCCCTCGACGGCGAACTTCGCGCCGCAGTACGCGTCGGCGAAGGGCTGGCCGACGGCGCCTCCGACGCTCGTGACGGTGAGCACCCGGCCGGAGCGCGCCTCGCGCATGTGGGGCAGGACGAGCTTGGTCAGGGCGACGGGTCCGAGGTAGTTGACCTCCAGCTGCTCGCGGACCTCGTCGAGACTCAGCTGCTCGGCGGTCGCGACGGCGCCGCGTCCGGCGTTGTTGACGAGCACGTCGATGCGGCCGTGGTCGGCGAGGATGCCCTCGACGCAGGTCCGGGCGGCGTCGTGGTCCGTCACGTCGAGCGGCCGCACCTCGACCTCGGCACCGGCGTCGGCCGCAGCCTGTCGCAGCGCGGCGTCACGTCCTGTGTCACGCATCGTGGCGACGACGGTGTGGCCGCGGCGAGCGAGCGCGACGGCGGTGTGCAGGCCCATGCCGGAGGACGTCCCGGTGACGACGGCGACGGGGCGGCCGTTCGGGCTGGTGGAGGGGCGGTTGTCCATGCCCGGACGCTACGCCCGGGAGGCTCAGGCGTCGATGTCGTCGAGCCCGGCGATGACGATCTCGAGGAGCCGGGCGAGCTCGTGCCGCTCGTCGTCGGACAGGCCCCGGAGCGTGTCGCTCTCGACGACGTTGGACTCGCGCACGGCCGCGCTGAACAGCGCCCAGCCGTCCTTCGTGAGGGAGACGAGCGTGCGGGTGCGGTTGGACTCGTCGGGCCGGCGCTCGAGCAAGCCGCGGCCGGCCATCTTGTCGAGGCGGTGGGTCATCGACGACGGCGCGACGTTGGACAGGTCGGCGAGCTGGCTGGGGGTCAGGCAGGTGTCACCGGCCCGGGCCAGGGCGGCGAGCACCGCCCACTCGCCCTGCGAGAGGTCGAGGTCGGCGAACTGGCGGACGTACCACTGGTCGAGCTTCTTCGTCACGGCGTAGACGGCCGTGATGACCCGCTGCACCGACTCCTCGCCGCCCGCGGCGACGTACGTGGCGACGTCGGCCGCGTGCTCCTGCTGGGCGGTCCGTCGTCGCTTCGCTGCCATGGAAACGCATTGTGGCACCTATCTGGGCGGGTGCTACTCTTTCGAAGTCGAACTTCGAATACGAAATATTCGAGGTCGAAGGCGTGTTGACTCCGCCGGTCCCCCGAACACCAACCCTCGGAAAGGGTGTGAAACCCATGCGCACCAAGCTGCTCATCCTGGCGTCGTCGATCGGCATGCTCGGATGGGGCACCGTCTTGCCCTACCAGTACGCGTATGCGGCCGACACCCGCGGCTGGGGCGCCTTCGCGGCCGCCCTGGCCAGCACCCTCTTCTCCGTGGGTGCGCTCGTCGCGGCACCCTTCGCCGGGCGGCTCAGCGACCGCTTCAACCCGGTGACCGTCGCCGTCCTCGCCAAGCTGCTCGCCGCTGCCGGCGTCGCCAGCCTGGTCTGGGCCGACGACGCCTCTACCTTCCTCGTCGGCATGTTCGTCTTCGGCTTCGGCCTCACGGCGTCCACGCCCGCCGCGTCCGTGCTCGTCCTGCGCTGGGCCGGGCACGGCGACCGGCGCAAGGTCTTCGCCTACAAGTTCACCGCGGAGTCCATCGGCATGGCCGTCGGCGCCTTCGTCGCCGGACAGTTCGTCGACCTCTCGAAGGCCAATGGCATGACGCTCGCCTTCGTGGCCGCCGGCCTCGGGTTCGCGCTGTCCGCCGGCATCATCCAGCTCGCCGGCATCGGTGCACCCGCCGACGCTGAGGTGGACGTCGCCGCCGGCGAGGCGGAGCCGCGCGTCGGCACCCTCGAGGCGCTGCGCCGCATCTTCGCCGTGCCGGCGCTGCGGTGGACGGCAGTCGTCACGGTCACCCTCGCGCTCGGCTTCTACGCCCAGTTCGAGTCCGGCCTGCCGGCCTACGCGCTGACGGTGCTCGGCACCCCGGCGTCGGCGATCGGCCTCGCGGCCGCGGTCAACTGCGTCGTCATCGTCCTGCTGCAGGTCGTCGTCGTCCGGCTCACCGCGCACCGTCCAGCCGGTTCGCTGCTCATGGTCGTCGGTGGCATCTGGACGCTGTCCTGGGTCGTGCTCTCGACCGCCCAGCTCGTCTCGCCGGCCGTCGCCTCGGCGCTCTTCGTCACGACCTTCGGCATCTTCGCCGTCGGCGAGACGATGTATGCGCCGGTGCTCAATCCGCTCACCGCGAGCCTCGCCCCCAAGGGCCTGGTGGGCACCACGCTCGGCACGTTCACGGCGATCCAGACGACCTTCTCGGCCGTCGGGCCGCTCGTCGCCGGCGCCCTGCTCGGGCTCGGCCTCGCGGACGGCTTCCTCGGCCTGCACCTGGCCATCAGCCTCGTCGCCGTCTACGGCGCCTGGCGCCTGCGGGCCGCGCTGCGTTCTCGTCCCGCCGAGGAGCGCGTCGGCCGGCCGGTCACCGCGCCGGTCACGGGCCCGGCTGCCGCCGCCACGGCGGCACCCGCCGAGCCTGCGGTGACGGCTGCGGCCTGAGCCGCAACGGACGGCGACCGCCGTCGCCCGACTTCGAGCAGCAGCTTCCCCGCTTCTTCCGCAACCGCACGGTCGACTACACGCTCATGGCCATCGGGGCCCGGGTCGCGGCGTTTCGGTGCGTACACCTAGGTCGTGCCGACCAGCGAGGTGGTGCTCGCCGGTCGCGTGCCGAGCCGGGTCAGCGGGCGTTGAAGGCCTCGATGCGGTCGATCGCCTCCGCGACGGCCGTCCTGCCGGCGGCGAAGCTGAGCCGCACCGAGCGACCGCCGGCGCGGTCGTCGAAGTCGCCTCCCGGCGTGATGGCAACGCCCGCCTCGTCGAGCAGCGCGCGTGCGTATGCCGCCGAGCCGCCCCAGCGCTCGAGCTGCGGTGCCAGGT
The DNA here is from genome assembly GCF_039529575.1 of Terrabacter terrae. NCBI lineage: Bacteria > Bacillati > Actinomycetota > Actinomycetes > Micrococcales > Intrasporangiaceae > Terrabacter > Terrabacter terrae. The sequence goes on along the minus strand of NZ_BAAANB010000015.1, from coordinate 13,421 downwards.
CGGCCCAGTAGTAGAACGCGCCGTCGGGGGGCGCCGCCTCACCCCAACCGAGGCGGGCTGCATTGTCCAACAACAGCTTGCGCGTCCTCGCGAACTCGGCAACTGCCTCGTCGCACTCGCTGTAGGACTCCTCCGCGAAGGCCGACACGGCGGCATACTGCGCCGGCGCCGGCGGGCACAGCGCGACGTTGCCGGCGAGCGCGTCGACGGGGCGCACGAGGTCCTCGGGCAGCAGCATCCAGCCCAGGCGCCAGCCGGTCATCCCCCAGTACTTGCTGAAGGAGGAGATGACGAGGGAGGTGTCGCCGCACTCCCACGCGCACACGCCGCGCGGGTCCGCCGCGCCCGGGTCCGGGTAGGTGACGCCGTGGTAGATCTCGTCGCTGACGAGGCGCACGCCGTTGGCCGCGCACCAGTCGGTGATGGCCGCGAGCTCGGCTCGGTCGACCATCGTGCCCGTCGGGTTGGCGGGCGAGGCCACGATGAGCCCGGCGAGCGGGCCGCCCTCCTGGGCGGCGTCGAGCAGCGCCGGCGTCGGCTGGTAGCGCGTCTCGGGGCCGCAGTCGATCTCGACCACCTCGCACCCGAGCGAAATGAGGATGTTGCGGTAGGCCGGGTAGCCGGGGCGCGCGAGGGCGACGCGGTCGCCGGCGTCGAAGGCGGCGAGGAAGGCCAGGACGAAGCCGCCGGACGAGCCCGTCGTGATCGCGACGCGCGCCGGGTCGACGTCGACGCCGTACCAGCGCCCGTAGTGCATCGCGATCTCGGACCGCAGCTCGCGGATGCCGAGCGCCGAGGTGTAGGTCAGGGGCCGGCCCGAGGTGTGGATCCGGGCGGCCGCCTCGGAGACCAGCGCAGGCGCACCCCCCGACGGCTCGCCCGCGCACAGCGACACCACGTCGCGGCCCTCGGCGCGCAGCACCGCCACGCGGTCGAGCACGTCCATGACCTCGAACGGCGGCACCTGCGAGCGCCGGGACGGGGGGAGCGGGCGGGTCTCGGAGGTCACCCGGCCAGTGTGCCGGAAGCCTCGACATCGGCTGCCACGCCCCCGGCGCGGACGTAGTCTGCAGAGCATGGACCTGGGACTGCACCTCGCTGACTTCACGTGGAGCGGCGGCTCCGAGACCTTTGTCGACGACCTCGTCCGCACGGCGAAGACCGCCGAGGACGTCGGCTTCACCAAACTGTCGGTGATGGACCACGTCTGGCAGATTCGGGGCGTCGGCCCCAAGGAGCACGAGATGCTCGAGGCCTACACGGCGCTCGGCTTCCTCGCCGCGGTCACCGAACGCGTACAGCTGCTCGCGTGGGTCACGGCCGCGATCTACCGCGAGCCCGGCCTGCTCGCCAAGGAGGTGACGACCCTCGACGTGCTGTCCCGGGGGCGGGCGATGCTCGGCATCGGCGCCGCCTGGAACGAGGAGGAGTGCGTCGGCCTCGGGCTGCCCTTCCCGTCCACCGCCGAGCGCTTCGAGCGCCTCGAGGAGACGCTGCAGATCTGCCTCCAGATGTGGAGCGACAGCGACGAGCCGTATGCCGGCAGGCACTACCGGCTCGGCAGCACCCTCAACTCGCCGCAGTCCGTGCAGCGCCCGCACCCACCGATCCTCATCGGCGGGGGCGGCGAGAAGAAGACGCTGCGGATGGTGGCGCAGTACGCCCAGGCCTGCAACCTCTTCGACAGCCCGGAGCTCGGGCACAAGCTCGACGTGCTTCGGGGACACTGCGAGGCGCTCGGTCGCGACTACGACGAGATCGAGAAGACGGTGATGGGTCCGGTCGACCCGGGCCCGAACGGCGAGAACGTCGACGCCACCCTCGAGCACCTGCGGGAGCTGGCGGGTCTCGGCGTGACGCACGTGCAGATGCGCGTCGCCGACGGCTCGCGCACGGACTGGCTCGAGCTGATCGGAGAGCGGATCATCCCCGAGGCCGCGAAGTTCTGAGGTGGCGTCCGGCGCCTGACCGCTTTGCCCGTTGCCCCGCCTCGACGCCCCGGAGGAGTCTGGATGAGGCGGCGGTGCCGCGAGGGCGCTGCCCGGACACGGAGGAGGTGGGCCGTGTACGCACGATCCACGACGGTCCTTGGCCAGCCCACGATGATCGATGCGGGCATCCAGCACGTCAGGGACGTGGTGATGCCGCAGGTCAGAGGCATGTCCGGTTGCGCCGGCATCTCGCTGCTCGCCGACCGCTCCAGCGGTCGGTGCATCGTGACCACGGCGTGGGAGTCGGAGCAGGCCCTGCGCGAGTCCGCAGGGCCCGTGAGCCCCATCCGCAGCCGCGCGGCCGAGGAGTTCGGCGGCGAGGTGACGGTCGACGAGTGGGAGGTGGCCTACCTGCACCGCGACCACCGCGCCGCCGACGGTGCCTGTGCCAGGGTGGTGTGGTCTCAGGCGGACCCGGCAGCCGTCGACCGCATCGTCGACCACTTCAGGACCAGCTCCATGCCCCGGGTCGAGGGGTTCGAGGGTTTCTGCAGCGCGAGCCTGTTCGTCGACCGCGCGGCGGGGCGCAGTTGCGTCACCGTCACCTACGACTCGACCGAGGCGATGGCGAAGGCGTCCGACAAGGCCATGGGCCTGCGAGCCGAGCTCGTGCAGGAGACCGGCATGCGGGTCATGGAGGTGGCCGAGTTCGAGCTCACCCTGGCACACCTCGACGTGCCCGAGCTGGTCTAGGCCCTCTGGGCGGCGCTTCGGACGCGCTCCGGACGGTGTCGGTCGCCACTGGCCGGCGCCGTCCCCGCTGCCCGTCGGCCGAGTCGGTCAGGTCACCCGATGGGGGGTCGCGGCTTGAAGCGGCGCACCTCCTGCGGCCAGCCGCAGCCCTCGGCGATCCTCCCCGCCCACATCTTGGCCGTCTCGTCGTCGGGCACGTCGATGACGGTGAACCCGCCGAGAAACTCCTTGGTCTCGACGTAGGGCCCGTCGGTGACGACCGGGGTGCCTCCGTCCGGCTCGGCGCTGTAGACCGGGCCGTCCTCCTCCTCGAGCCCTCCCGCGAAGATGTAGGCGCCGGCATCCTTCAGCTCTTTCATGACCGCCACGGACGGCTCCACCCGCCCGCGGAACCACTCCTCGCTGTGGTCGCCGACCCACTGCTGGTTGAAGTAGACGAGGTACTCGGGCACGGCTGCTCCTTCTGCTCGGGCGGCCCCGGTGGACCGCGGTCACGTACTCCACGATCGGCGACGGGCGATTTCGACAGGCCCTCACCGAGGACCTGGGCGAACTTGGGCTCATCCTGCCCGACCGATCCTGTCGCGTGGTGGGCATGATCAGTCCCATGACCACGCGCCGCGGCCTCTTCGTCGCACCGTTCGACTCCCTGGCCGACCCGCGGGTGGTGGGCGACCTCGCGGCCACCGCGGAGGCGGCGGGCTGGGACGGTTTCTTCCTCTGGGACCACCTGCAGTACGGCGAGAGGGTCACCGACATCGCCGACGTGTGGACCTGCTGCGCGGCCGTGGCGATGCGGACCGAGCGGCTGCTCCTCGGCCCGATGGTGACCCCGCTCGCACGGCGTCGCCCGCAGGTCCTGGCACGGCAGGCCGCGAGCCTGGCGGTGCTCTCCGGGGGCCGGTTCGTGCTGGGACTCGGGCTCGGCGACGACTGGGTGGGCGAGTTCGGCGCCTTCGGCGACGAGCCGGACCCGCGGGCGCGCGCCCGGATGCTCGACGAGGGCCTGGACGTCCTCACCGCGCTGCTGTCCGGCGAGCGGGTCGAGCACGACGGCGCCCACTACACCGCCCACGGCGCCCGGTTCCGTCCGGCCCCGGCCGTGCCCATCTGGCTGGCTGGGCGGTTCGGCAACCGCGCGCCGCTGCGCCGTGCCGCCAGGCGCGACGGCTTCTTCGTCATAGACGTCGACCGGCCCGACGACCTCGGCGTGGTGGGCGCCGACCTCGCTGGGCACCGGCCGGCACCGGGCTTCGAGCTGGTCGTCGACCTGCGGCCCGAGCAGGACCCGGCCCCGTGGCTCGACCGCGGTGCGTCGTGGGTGCTGACGAGGATCGGTCCCTACGACCTCGACCTCGCAGAGGTCCGCCGCATCGTCGAGGACGGGCCGGCGGCTAGCGTGCTGTCATGAGCCCACTCCCCTGCGGACTCCCCTGCGGACTCCCCTGCCGACGCGGACCTGGCCGGTGAGCCGGCCGTCCGGTGGTTCCGGCGACGTCACCGCACCCAAGGGCTCCCGGTCCGAGCCGGCGCTGGAGGAGGCCTACGAGCGCCTCCTCGACGAGGGTCACGAACGTCTGGACCGGCCGTTGCTCCCACTGCTGTCGACCGGGCTGCTGGGCGGGGTCGACGTCGGGGTCGGGGTGCTGATCTACCTCGTGGTCGAGGCGTACACCGGCAACCGCCTGCTCGCCGCCCTCGCCCTCTCCATCGGCTTCGTGGCGCTGCTGCTCGCCCGCAGCGAGCTGTTCACCGAGAACTTCCTCGTGCCGGTCATCTCGGTCGTGGCCAGGAAGGGCACGCTCGTGCAGCTGGTGAGGCTCTGGGTGGTCACCCTGGCGGCCAACCTCGCCGGCGGCTTCGTCATGGCGGGGATGATCGTGGTGGCCCTCCCGGACGTGCACGAGGCCGCGGTGAAGGCGGGGTCGCACTACGCCCACCTCGGCGTCTCGTGGCGCTCGTTCTTCCTCGCGGTCCTGGCCGGTGCGGTCATCACCCTGCTGACCCGCATGCAGCACGCCACCGAGAACCTCGGCGTCCGCCTCGTCCCCGCCGTGCTCATGTCGTTCGTGCTCGTCGGCGCCGAGCTCTTCCACTCGGTGCTGGACTCGATCCTGATGTTCACCGGGCTCCTCACGGGTGCCGCCGACTACGGCTACCTCGACTGGCTCGGGGCACTGGGCTGGTCGGCGTTCGGCAACCTCGTGGGCGGGCTCGTGCTCGTCACCGGCATCCGCCTGCTCCGGGTCCCCCACCGGGTGGCCGAGAGCCGCGAGCAGGCCCAGGCCGGCTGACGGGCTCGCACGGGCTGACGCGCGCCGAGACGAGTTTGCTCGCCGGGGACGACGGGTACCTCGAGGGCATGACCGAGCCCCTCATCGCCGTCCTGGACATCGACGGGACCCTCGTCGACTCCAACTACCAGCACGCGCTGGCGTGGTACCGCGCGCTGCGCTCGGTCGGAGTGACCCACCCGGTGTGGCGGCTGCACCGGCTCATCGGCATGGGCGGCGACCAGGTCGTCAAGGCGGTCGGCGGCGACGAGCTCGAGGCCCGGGTGGGCGACCGGGCGCGCGAGGAGCAGGGCAAGCAGGTGGACGCCATGCTCGACGAGATGACTCCCCTGCCCGGCGCCCGCGACCTGCTCGTGGCCATCAAGGAGCGCGGCCACCGCCTGGTGCTCGCAAGCTCCGGTCAGCAGCGCCACGTCGACTTCTTCCTCGACCTGCTCGACGCCCGCGACATCGTCGACGACTGGACCACCAGCTCGGACGTCGAGGCGTCCAAGCCGGCACCGGACCTGCTGCACGTGGCGCTGGAGAAGGTCGGCGCGCCCCCGGATGCTGCGAGCGTCATGGTCGGTGACTCGGTGTGGGACGTCGAGGCGGCCAAGAAGGCCGGGATGCCGGCGATCGTGGTGCGCTCGGGCGGCTTCGGCGACGACGAGCTCGAGCGCGCCGGTGCCATCGCGATCTTCGACACCCCCGGCGACCTCGCCGAGTCGCTGGCCGACACCCCGCTCAGCTGAGGATGTCGGCGCGCCGGAACCGTCGGTAGGCCAGCATCGTGAAGGCCGCCGCCCAGACGAGCGACCACAGGGTGCCGTGCACCATGTCGGTCCAGTCGGGTGACACGGCCAGGGCGTCCTGCCACGAGCGGGAGTAGTGGCCGGGGAAGGCGTTGCGGTAGGGATCGAGCGCGTCGAGCTGGTCGAGGATGCTGAACAGGATGTTGACCAGCACCGCGCCTCCCACCGCCGCGAGCGGGGCGTCCGAGCGCGTGCCGATCCAGAACGCGATGGAGGCGACGGGCAGCAGCGTCACGAAGATGTAGGCCATCGCGAGCGCCAGCCGCGGCAGGAACTGGCCCCACGAGAGGTTCTCGCCGAGCGGGTTGGTCAGCGGGTCCCACCCGTAGGCGATGCCGCCGACGAGCAGCCCCCACGCCGGAAGGAGCACGGTGGCCAGCAGGGTGGCGGCGACGCCGATCACGAGCTTGCTGGTGAGCAGCCTCGCCCGCTGGACCGGTGCGATCAGCAGGTAGCGCAGGGACGACCACGACGCCTCGGCCGGGACGGCGTCGCCGCAGAAGAGCGCGGCGAGGAGCACGAGGAGCAGCTCCGAGGCGAGGAAGACGAGGACGAGGCTGAAGTTGGCGGCGCCGCTCTGGGCGAGGTCGAAGATGCGGCTCGAGGCGCTGCCGCGGCTGTTGCCCGAGCGCTGGCCGAAGGCGAAGGAGCCGACGAGGACGAGCGGCAGCGCGAGGAGCAGCCCGAAGGCCCACAGGGTGCGCCGCCGACCCCACTGGCGCCGCAGCTCGGACGGCCACGAGAGCGGTTCGTGCACCTGCCGGACCTCGCCGGCGGTCTCTTCCGGGACGACCGTGCTGCTCATCGGACCCTCACCTGCCTCAGTCGCTCGACGAGGGAGGCCTCGTCCCCGGTCTGCCCGTCCGCCCCGGCCGGGGCGCTGGCCGACGAGATGACGCCGAGGAAGACCTCCTCGAGGTGGCGGCGGCTGGTGACGCCGACGACTGGCAGGCCGGCAGCGACCGCCGCGGCCACGATCTCGGCCCGGCCCCGGTCCGCCACGACGACGAGGCGCGTCGGGGTGTCGATGCGCACGTCGCGGACGCCCTCGGCCGCCCCGAGCGTGCGGACGCCGGCGCGTACGGCGTCGTGGTCGACGTGCTCGGGCAGGTCGAGGATCGTCGTGTCGTCACTGTCGACGAGCTCGGCGACCGGGCCCGAGGTGGCCACCCGTCCGGCGTGCATGACGACGACGTGCGTGCAGGTCATCTCGACCTCCGCCAGCAGGTGGCTCGACACGACCACGGTGCGGCCGCTCTCGGCGTAGCGCCGCAGGATCGGGCGCATCGCGGCGATCTGCGGCGGGTCGAGACCGTTGGTCGGCTCGTCGAGGATGAGCAGCTCGGGCAGGCCGAGCATCGCCTGCGCGATGCCGAGGCGCTGGCGCATGCCCTGGCTGTAGGACTTGACCGGGCGGTCGACCGCCCCGCCGAGCGCCGCCACGTCGAGCGCCTCGTCGAGGTGGGCGTCCTCCGGCGCACGTCCGGTGGCGGACCAGTACGCCTCGAGGTTCTGCCGGCCGGTCAGGTGCGGCAGGAAACCCGGTCCCTCGATGAGCGCACCGACCCGGCCGAGGACGGGCGAGCCGGCCGTGACCTGCTCCCCCAGCACGTGGACGGTGCCGGCGTCGGCGGAGATCAGGCCCATGACCATCCGCATGGTCGTCGTCTTGCCGGCACCGTTGGGCCCGAGCAGCCCGACGACCTGGCCCTTCTCGGCCCGCCAGGAGACGTCGTCGACCGCGCGGTGGCCGTCGGCATACGTCTTGACGAGCCCCTCGACGACGAGCGGCACGTCGGCGAGGTCGGGGCGCGCGGGCAGGTGCAGGCGACGCCTGCGACGTACCAGCCAGCCGACGAGGGCGGAGACGAGCAGCAGCACGAGAGCCGACGCGGCGAGGAGCGTCTCGGTGTCGACGCTGCTCGCGATCGCTTCGGTGGCCGCGGCGCCGACCGCGACCGGGAGCACCAGCGCGGAGGCGTCGGAGACGCGGATGGTGCTCGGGGTGCGGGAGTTGGCGTAGGTCGACTCGGTGCTCGTCAGCAGCACGCGCCACCGGGTCCCCGCCGGCAGCTCGTAGGTCGCCGCGGGCAGCGAGAGGGTCACCGGGGTGGGACGGCCGGGCGTCACCGGCACCCGAACCGGCGCCACGAGCGGGTTGGTCAGCGTCGTCGAGCCGCCGGTGACGCGCCACACCGACGCGAACAGCGTGACGTCGCGCGCGTCGGAGGTGACGGTGAAGCGCAGCGTCGGCGACCCCACGACGGTCGTGGACCGGTCGATCGGCGCGGTGTCGAGTGCCGTGGACTGCCCGGGCAGCGCAGCGATCTGGTAGGTCGAGAGGCTGACCCCGAGCGAGGCGAGCCCCGGGACCGCGACGAGGGAGGCCGGCTGCCCGCCGGGTGGGTGCACGAGCGCACCGCCGCGGGTGACCAGGGGAAGCGAACGCGTGGTCAGCGTGGAGCCCGAGAGGCCGGGGTATGCCGGCAGCGTGTGCAGCGTCGTCGGCTGGCCCTGTCGGGCGGCCGGGGTCGGGTACGTGAAGGCCGCGGTGGGCAGGGCCGAGTCCCTGGGCGCCTGGTCCCGCACGTAGTGGTCGAGCCACGTGTAGGAGGCCTCGAGCTCCTCACCCTCGTGGGTGCTCGGGGCGTCGTGGCCGCCGTCGCTCCACCGGACGGCATACGGCGTCCTCGTGGCAGCGAGGGCCGACGCGTTGGCGTCGGCCTGGTCGAGGCCGAAGAGGGAGTCGCCGATGCCCTGCACGAGGAAGGTGGGGGCGGTGACCCGGTTCATCGTCGGCTTGGGGCTGTGCGCGCGCAGCAACGCGGTCAGCTGGGGCGACGCGGCGCCCGTCTCGGAGGCCTGGACGAACAGCGTGCAGATGGTCGGGTCGAA
>NZ_BAAANB010000015.1:0-4692 GCF_039529575.1 Terrabacter terrae | reverse complement strand
TGGTTGCCCACACCTGCTTGAAAGGTCCGGGCGCGTCGATGGGCGCGCGGCCGGCGGCCGTGGTCGGTGGCCGGCTGACCGCCGCCTGCGGGAAGAAGGCGTCGGCGAGGTCGTTCCACGTGATCGCCGAGACGACTCCGTCGACGCGGCGGTCGGCACCCGCGAGCATGAGCCCCAGCGCCCCACCGTAGGAGGCACCCATGACGCCCGCCCGCGGGTCGCCGGGGGCGTCGAGCTCGACGTCGCTGCGCTTGGCCGCGAGGTCGAGCAGCGCTCTCGCGTCGGCGATCTCGTATGCCGGGTCGTTGAGGTGGATGCGCCCGCCCGATGCGCCGTGCCCGCGGGCACTCCACGCGATGACGACGTAGCCGCGGTCGTGCAGGTCGTTCGCCTGGCCCGTCACCGAGTCCTTGCTGCCGCCGAAGCCGTGGGCGAGCAGCACGACCGGGTGCCTCCCGCTCGACTGAGGCCACACCGACACGTCGAGGCGCACGGGCGTGCCGTCGGGCTCGGCGCCCACCGGGACGGTCGTGGCCTGCGGGGTGACGGGGTCGGCTGCCCAGGCAGCCGAGGCCGGGGCCGTCGCCAGGCTCGAGCCGAGCAGCAGCGCGGCGAGGAGGGGCGCCCGGACCGACATGCCCACATCACATCACGGGGCTCGGACGGAAGCGTCCCCGCCGTCCAGGGTTGGCGCGGGCCGTGGGGGGCGGGTCAGTCGCGGTCGAGGCGCTGCTCGAGGACATAGGCCACGACGATGCACACGACGAGCACCATGACGGGCGGGAGGAAGCGGGCCGCGCCCTCGAGCCGGAGCCAGTCGTACGGCACGGTGGTCAGCTCGAGGACGGGGAGCTCGAGCAGGTAGCGCACGATCGGCAGGACCCCGAAGAGGAGGCCGAGGACACCGACGAGGTTGATGACCAGGCGCATGCCGCCGCCGGGCTCCCGCGACTCACTCATGCGCCCCAACCTACGGGGGCTCGCGGGCACGGTCGCGGGACGGTGTAGAAAGTCAGGCATGGCCACCACCTCTCTCGGAGACACCCTCGTGCACACCGTCGGCGAGCTGCCGGCCGTGGGCTCCCCCGCCCCGGCATACACGCTGACCGGCGCCGACCTGCGCGACGACGTCAGCCTCCCCGCGGGCACGCGGGTGGTCCTCAACATCTTCCCGAGCGTCGAGACCGGCGTCTGCGCGACGAGCGTGCGCCGCTTCAACGAGATCGCGGCCGGCCTCGACAACGCGACGGTCGTCTGCGTGTCGGCCGACCTGCCCTTCGCACTCGGCCGGTTCTGCGGGGCCGAGGGGATCGACAACGTCGTCGCCGCCTCGACGTTCCGCTCGAGCTTCGGCTTCGACTACGGCGTCCGCATGGAGAACGGCGGGTTCGCGTGCCTCATGGCCCGCGCGGTGGTCGTCATCGACGCCGACGGCACGGTGCTGCACACCGAGCTCGTCCCGGCCATCGGCCAGGAGCCGGACTACGACGCGGCGGTCGCCGCGCTCGGCTGACCGGAGGGCGCCGGCCGGGCTCACTGCGTGTCGTCGTCGACCCAGTCGAGGGTGCGCTGCACGGCCTTCCTCCAGGAGCGGTAGAGCCGCTCGCGCTCCGCCTCGTCCATCTGCGGGGTCCAGCGCCGGTCCTCGCCCCAGTTCTCCCGGATGTCGTCGGTGCTCGCCCAGTAGCCGACGGCCAGCCCGGCGGCATACGCGGCGCCGAGCGCGGTCGTCTCGGCGACGACAGGACGCACGACGTCGACCCCGAGCAGGTCGGCCTGGAACTGCATCAGCGTCTCGTTGACGACCATGCCGCCGTCGACGCGCAGCTCCGTGAGCGGCACGCCGGAGTCGGCGTTCATCGCCTCGAGCACCTCGCGGGTCTGGAAGGCCGTGGCCTCCAAGGCCGCTCGCGCGATGTGCCCCTTGTTGACGTAGCGCGTCAGCCCCACCAGGGCACCGCGCGCGTCGGGGCGCCAGTGCGGCGCGAAGAGGCCCGAGAAGGCCGGTACGAAGTAGGCGCCGCCGTTGTCGTCGACGCTCGCGGCCAGCGTCTCGACCTCGGCGGCGTCCTTGATGAGGCCGAGGTTGTCGCGCAGCCACTGCACGAGCGAGCCGGTGACGGCGATCGAGCCCTCGAGGGCGTAGACCGGCTTGGCGTCCCCGAGCCGGTAGCAGACGGTGGTCAGCAGGCCGTTCTGCGAGGCGACGATGTCCTCGCCGGTGTTGAGCAGCATGAAGTTGCCGGTGCCGTAGGTGTTCTTCGCGTTGCCCACGTCGAGGCAGCCCTGCCCGAAGGTGGCCGCCTGCTGGTCACCGAGGATGCCCGCGACCGGGACATCGATCAGGATGCCCGGCTTGCACCGGCCGTAGACCTCCGAGGACGAGCGGATCTCGGGAAGCATGGCGAGGGGGACGCCGACCGCCTCCGCCGCCGCGGCGTCCCACTCGAGGGTGCGCAGGTCCATCAGCAGCGTGCGCGAGGCGTTGGTGACGTCGGTGACGTGGATGCCCTCGTCGGACGCGCCGCCGGTGAGGTTCCACAGCAGCCAGGTGTCCATCGTGCCGAAGAGCAGCTCCCCCGCCTCGGCGCGCGCACGGGCGCCGTCGACGTGGTCGAGGATCCATCGGGCCTTCGGCCCGGCGAAGTACGTCGCCAGTGGGAGTCCCGTCACGTCCTTGAACCGGTCGATGCCGCCGTCGCCGGCGAGGTCGTCGCAGATCGCCTGCGTGCGGGTGTCCTGCCAGACGATCGCGTTGTGGACGGGCCGGCCGGTCGCGCGGTCCCACACGACGGTCGTCTCGCGCTGGTTCGTGATGCCCACCGCGGCGACGTGCGTGGCGTTGAGGTTCGCCTTGCCGAGAGCGCCCCCGACCACGAGGCGGGTGCTCTCCCAGATCTCCATCGGGTCGTGCTCGACCCAGCCTGCGCGCGGGAAGATCTGCCGGTGCTCCTGCTGGTCGACGGCGACGACCCGGCCCTGCCGGTCGAAGACCATCGCCCGCGTGCTCGTCGTGCCCTGGTCGATCGCCACGACATGGCTGCGGTGCTCCGTCGGCATGCCCCGACCGTACAGTCGGCGGTTCGCCGCCGTCAGGAGGCTCACGCAGGCGCGACGGAGGCTCACGCGGACTGTACAGCTCCGAGGGAGCGGTGCACCGGCTCGTTAGAGTGGCTCTCTCGGCAGCGACGTGAAGGGACACCCCATGACGAGCCCAGTGCGGCTGGACGCGGAGTACCGGGCGCGGGCGTGGAAGCGCCTCGCCAGCAAGCAGTTCGACGTGCTCGTCGTCGGGGGTGGCGTGACGGGGGCCGGTGTCGCCCTCGACGCCGCCACGCGAGGCCTCTCGACCGCCCTCGTCGAGCAGCGCGACTTCGCCTCCGGCACCTCGTCGCGGTCCTCGAAGCTCTTCCACGGCGGCCTGCGTTACCTCGAGCAGATGAACTTCGACCTCGTGCGCGAGGCGCTCAAGGAGCGCGAGCTCATGCTCAGCCGCATCGCGCCGCACCTCGTCAAGCCGGTCTCGTTCCTCTACCCACTGACCAACCGAGGCTGGGAGCGCCCGTACGTCACGGCCGGCCTGACGCTCTACGACTCGATGGGCGGGGCGCGGTCCGTGCCCCGGCACAAGCAGCTGACCCGCACCGGTGCGCTCAAGCTCGCCCCTGCCCTCAGGCGCGAGGCGCTGACCGGTGGCCTGCTCTACTACGACGCCCAGGCGGACGACGCCCGGCACACGTTGACGACGATCCGCACCGCGGCGGCATACGGCGCCACCGTGCTCGCCTCGGCCCGCGTCGTCGACCTGCTCCGCGCCGGCGAGCGGATCGTCGGTGCCCTCGTCGAGGACGTCGAGACCGGTGGGCGCGTCGAGGTGCGCGCCTCCGTCGTCATCAACTGCACCGGCGTGTGGACCGACGACATCCAGAGGATGGCCGGCGGGCGCGGGCGCTTCCACGTGCGCGCGAGCAAGGGCGTGCACATCGTCGTGCCGCGCGACCGGATCAACTCCGAGACCGGCCTCATCCTGCGCACCGAGAAGTCGGTGCTGTTCGTCATCCCATGGGGCACCCACTGGATCGTCGGCACCACCGACACCGACTGGGCGCTCGACCTCGCGCACCCGGCCGCCACGCGCGCCGACATCGACTACATCCTGGAGCACATCAACTCGATGCTGAAGGTGCCGCTGACCCACGACGACATCCAGGGCGTCTACGCCGGGCTGCGTCCCCTGCTCTCCGGCGAGAGCGAGGACACCAGCCAGCTCTCGCGCGAGCACGCCGTCGCCCGTCCGCAGCCGGGCCTCATCTCGATCGCCGGAGGGAAGTACACGACCTACCGCGTCATGGCGGCCGACGCCGTCGACGCGGCACGCGAGGACATCGGCGGCGACGTCTCCGACAGCGTCACCGAGTTCATCCCCCTGTCCGGGGCCGAGGGCTACGTCGCGCTCGTCAACCAGATCGACCGGCTCGCGCGCCACCAGGGGCTCCCGGTCTGGCGCATCACCCACCTGCTCGAGCGCTACGGCTCACTCGTGCACGAGCTCTTCGCGCTCGCCGAGCAGGACCGCTCCCTCTACGAGCCGCTGCCCGGCGCGGAGGAGTACCTCAAGGTCGAGGCGCTGTATGCCGTCACGCACGAGGGTGCGCTGCACCTCGACGACGTGCTGGCCCGCCGCACCCGCAT
>NZ_BAAANB010000014.1:0-52041 GCF_039529575.1 Terrabacter terrae | reverse complement strand
GCGGCGCTCACGTCGGGGGCGTGCTGGCGTGGCGCAATCGGTAGCGCACCTGTCTTGTAAACAGGCGGTTAGGGGTTCGAGTCCCCTCGCCAGCTCCATCGTGTGACCTGCGAAAACTCGCTCTGACCTGCGCTTATGCAGTCCTACGGATTGCTGTGTCCCAGAGTCACAAGCGGACACAACACCGCTCAGATGTACTCTCTAATCGCACGCTAATCGCACGGCGAGAGCTCGATCGGGAGGGTCGCAGGTGGCGAACAAGCCCAACAAACGAGGCTTCGGACATCTTCGGCGTCTGCCGTCCAAGCGGTGGCAGGCCAGCTACGTCGGCCCCGACCTGGCCCGCCACAACTCGCCGACTACCTTCGCGACCAAGGGCGACGCTGAGGCGTGGTTGGGCGCTGAGAGAACCCTGGTCGCGTCCGGGCGGTGGGAATCGCCGGTGTCGCGCACGCAGACGAGAACCGCGTCCAGCTTCAGCTCATACGCGAGGCGTTGGCTCGATGACCGCCCCCTCAAGCCCCGGACCAAGGACGGCTACGAGCACCTGCTCGAGCGTTATCTGCTTCCGGTGTTCGGGGATCGCCCCCTCGCGTCCATCACCCCGAGCCAGGTGCGCGTGTGGTGGGCCGGTCTGAACCGGTCGACCCCGACGGTGAACGCCCGGGCCTACGCGCTCTTGAAGGCAGTACTGAACACCGCCGTGGCCGACGAAGAGATCTTTGCCAACCCCTGCCGAATCAAATCCGCCTCCAATGCGCCTCGCGCTCGCGAGATCAGGCCTGCGACCGTGGCCGAGCTGGACACCATCGTGGCGACCCTCCCCGAGCACAGACGTGCCATCGCCCTTCTGTGTTCTTGGTGCGCCTTGCGCATCGGCGAGGTTCTTGAACTACGCCGCAAGGACGTGGATCTCACGAGAGGGACGGTGCGCGTCGACCGCTCCCTTGCCTGGGTCAAGGGACGCCCGGTCGTTGGCGCGCCGAAGTCCGCCGCCGGACGGCGAACCGTTGCGATCCCGCCGCACGTGGTGCCAGCAATCAGCGCGCACCTTGCCGGTCACGTCGGGCGAGGCAAGGAGTCCTTGCTCTTCCCGGCGCGGGACGGGCGCAGTCATCTGCAGCCGACCGTCTTCAATGACGCCTTCCGCAAGGCGAAGCTGGCTGCGGCTCGCGAGGACCTTCGAGTCCATGACCTCCGGCACACCGGAGCCACGCTGGCAGCGATGACGGGGGCCACGCTGGCCGAACTGCAACAGCGACTAGGTCACTCTTCGGTAGGGGCGGCTCTGCGATACCAGCACGCGGCTGCCGGCCGCGACGCCCAAATTGCGGCTGCACTCTCGCTGCTCGCTGCGGGACCTCTCGATGAAACGCACCCCTTGCCGACCGCGCCTGACTGAGGTCAGAAAGCGAGAGTCGTCGCGCACTGCTGATCGGCTGCCGGTGAGCCACCAGCGTGTGACGCTCGGCGCCGCCATGAGACGCTGCTTGTCTAGGCAGGTTGACGCCTATCTAGCGCTAGCCTAGATGCAGGCATAGATGGTCAGAGGATGGAGTGCTCGTGGAGGCCAGGCGAAATCCCTATAGCCCGGGGGCGGGTCGGCCGCCGCTAGCGTTGGTGGGCCGTGACCTCGAGCTGTCCGACTGGGACGTGGCGCTGGACCGGGTGATGGCGGGTCTGTCGGTGCAGCCGGTGGCCCTCTATGGGCTTCGCGGTGTGGGCAAGACCGTCCTGCAGACCGCGATGGCCAAGTCCGCGGAGGGGCGCGGCTGGCTGGTGGCGCAAATCGAGGCCGGTGCGGGCAAGACGTTGCGGGTGGCGTTGGGTGAGGCGCTGTACGGCCCGCTGTCGGACCGGGCCCGACCCAGCGCGGGACGCCGGTTCCTGCGTGCCCTCAAGACTGCTCTGTCGTTCAAGGCGTCGTACGACTCGACGGGCGCGTGGTCCTTCGGTCTCGACCTCGCGGACGCCCCGGGTGGGGGGGCCGACTCCGGTGTCCTGGAGACCGATCTCGACAAGCTCGTCAAGGACCTGAGCGAGGGCCTGGGGGAGGAAGGGGTCGGGGTGGCGGTCCTCGTCGACGAGGCCCAGGACCTGACGACGGGCGAGCTGGTGGCGCTCTGCGCGATCGCGCACCGGGCCTCGCAGCAGGGCTGGCCGTTCCTGCTCTGCCTCGCCGGGCTACCGTCCCTGCCCCGGGACGTCGCGGAGGCGAAGTCGTACGCCGAACGGCTCTTCGTGTTCTATCCGATCACGGCGCTGCCGCGTGCGATCGCGGGCGAGGCGCTCACCGTCCCCGCCGAGAGGGCCGGCGTCGCGTGGGAGCCGGCCGGGGTGGCGCTTCTCGTCGACGAGGCCCGCGGCTACCCGTACTTCCTGCAGCAGTATGGCCAGGACACGTGGAACAGTGCCCTCGGCGACGACGTGATCACCGTCCATGACGCCCGAGTGGGCGCAGCCCTGGGGCGGGCTGCTCTGGACAACGGCTTCTTCCGGGCCCGCTGGGACCGCGCCACCCGCAGCGAACAGGCCTACCTGCGGGCCATGGCCGTGGACGGGGAGGCCGGCAGCTCATCAGGCGAGGTCGCGCGACGGCTGAACCGCAAACCGACCAGCCTGGGACCCACGCGCGCCGGCCTGATCGCCAAGGGGCTGCTGTACGCGCCGGAGCACGGACGGATCGCGTTCACGGTCCCCGGCATGGCTGACTTCATCACCCGTCAACCCGATCCTGACATTGCCTGACCGGCCTGTTCGACTCTGGTCAACGGGCAGGGCCAGACGGCAGGGCTCGGCGCCGGTTGTGCCGGCTGGCGCAGGATCGTGTGCAGAACTTCCGCCGGCGCGCCATTGGAATGGGCAGACTCCGCGCCGCACTCTGCGCAGGTGACGACGATGACGACACGCCGACTCGCTTGTGGCGTCTGGAGACCAGACGGCGAAACTACTGCCCTCGCGGGGAGAGTGGCATGCCACCCGCGAGCCGTGCAGCGGTGGCTCTCTTGGGATCATCGCAGCGATGAGACCTGTCCGGGAGGGCATGAGGGCTGTGCCGTGCTTGGCGAGTTTCTCGAGCACCGCCCCGGCTACGAGCCCTTTGGAGCGACGAAGGCCGTGCTCGAGATGTACTGCCGGGCGCGCATGCCGTGACCCTTGTACGCGTGGAGGCCCAAGTGTGAGCCTCGCCAGCCGCAGATATGGCACAGGAGCCCATCGGCGTCCTCGTCGAGGACGCCGAACAAGCCGTGCCCGTCTGGCTCTCCCACCTGGGTCGGGTCACCTATGTCGTCGTAGGGGCGCACCCGACTGATCATGCCGCTACGAAGCCGGTGGGGCATTTCGGAGTCCCCAGGCAAGCGGATTCCCTCGCTGGGTGGAGGATCAACGGGAAGCGTGTGGCGCCCGCACGGACTCCGGTCCTGCAGACATGGTCGGCAGGCGCACCATCATCTGGTCGACGTCGCCCGGGTCGACTCGCAGCACGCGGGGGCCGCTGCGGTACGCGGCGAGCACGCCGCTGGCGATGCGCCGTCGAATCGTCTTCGTGCTCAAGCCTGTGCGCTCGGCTGCTTCAGCGAGCGACTCGAACTCGCGGCGGTTCTTCTGGTTCATGGTGACCTCCCAGTCTCCAAAGCCGTGGCACGAGGTCTGGGCGATCACCTCGGATCCGTGTCGCTGACGTCGCCTGGTGGAGGAGGACGGTCCATGGCCCTCAAGGCGGCCGCTGAGTCTGAGAGGTCTCGACCTGCGTGATGACCCTAGGTGTGGTGCCATGGTCTGGCATGAGGTGCAAAATGGGCGAATCCCAGGCTGGGGACGGTTGCCGGTAGTTATCCACAGGTAGCCGTCAGGTCTGCTCATGGGCGCGAACCCGCCATATCGTGAAAACCCCTACCGAACGCTGATCGCCAGGCGCAGGTGGGCGGGCTTTATCTCTTGAGACCGGGGAGAGACGACATGACTCGAGCATCTAGGCGAGGCCGCGGGGTGGCCGTTGCCGCCATCGCCCTGGCTGCGCTGGCTGCGCTGGCTGCGTGCACCGGTGCGTCCACTCCGTCGACGCCCTCTACTTCCGTAGCGGCGAGCGTGTCGAATTCAACTTCCAGCTCACCGACGCCAGCGACGAAGAGCCCCGCGCAGATCGCCGAGGCAGATGCCCGGGGGATGGTGTCGAGGTACTACAGGGACTCAGACCTCGGGTTGTATGAGCCGGCCAAGACCAACCCCTCGTTCTTCGAAGGGTCCTCTGTAGGGACCGCATTGGTTGAGAACGTCAACGTGCTGAGCGCCGTCAAGGCTCAGAAGCTCAGGCAGACGGGCGAGACTAAGCTCAAGTCGGTCACGCATGTGGCGACCGACCTGACAAATGATCTCAAGGCCACTCCTCCCGCCGTCCCAGTCGTGACCTTCCTGGTCTGCTACGACGTCAGTGCCGTCGATATAGTCGACAGCAGAGGCAAGTCCGTTGTGCCGGCCAGCAGGAAGCCCACTGGGCTGCGGCTCGTGGGCGTCGTGAATCGCGACTACCCCAGCCATTCAGGGTGGCGTGTCGAGTACGTGCAGGCAAAGGCTGACTCGTGCTAGTCATCCGACCAGTACTCGCAGTGGTCTCGGTCGTGGCAGCCACGCTGACCGCAACCACGGCAGCCCACGCGGCCGCGCCCGTGTGCCAGGAGTTCAGCGACAAGGGCGTCTGCGTCATTTGGGCGGACGGCGGCAGCATGGCCGGGGGATCATCCGATAGTGGGGCCCCCAGTGGCAGCGGTGGCTCAGGAGGTGCAAGTCAGGGTTCGGGTGGTGGGCGGTCGAGCCTTATGGAGGTAAACCATGTGACGTGCCTTTTCGTAGGGTCTCTTCTCTTTCCCCCCGCGAAGTCGAATCCGATTTGGGGCGGTCACCACGATGGTGCGATCTATCAGTGCCTCGTCCCGGGTAGCGATGTGAACGGTGATCGGGTGCTGCTGTTCTGGGGTGCCGGTCCGCCTCCGGCTGCGCCGCCGCCCCCGGACGCGCGTGTCCTGGCCCGTCAGGCCGTGAATGCGATGCAGCTGAAGGCGGTCAACATCGGGATCGTCCCCGAGCCGCGGTCGGGAAGTATCGGGATCATCGGCCTTCCGACGTGGATGTGGGTGCAGGGCCCGGCAGAGAACACGTGGGGGCCGATCACGCGTACCGCGTCAGCGGGCGGCTTCACGGTCCGAGCGACGGCGAAGGTCAAGAAGGTCGTCTGGGACATGGGCGACGGGACGCAGGTCGTATGTCTCACGAAGGGGACGCCGTACGCCGATTCCTCTGGGCGCCAGTCGAGTCCGGACTGCGGCCACACGTACACCCGTCAAGGCTCGTACGCCGTCACTGCGACGAGCTACTGGAGCGTGACTTGGGTCGGGGTCGGGGAGAGCGGCGTCATCCCGCTGGACCTGTCCCGGACGACGAACATCACCATGGGCGAGGCCCAAGTCATCAACCGGTAACACTCTCGACAGGGGAACGCAGATGGCCGGGACAACAGCACGTACGGGCAGCACCGACGCTGCCCGACAGAATGGACACGCGACGCCCGCGCCAGTCCCGGCCGCCCCGGCGCCGAAGCTGCGTCGCCGTCCCATCATGGTCGTGGCCTCGGTCGCAGCCGTCTGCCTGGGCGCCCTGCTCGGTGCCTGGGCCTGGACGTCGACGAGCAACACCCACGACGTCGTCGCGGTCCGGGCGACCATCGCCCGTGGCGAGACGATCGACCGAGCCGACCTCATGACCGTCCAGGTCGGTGTCGACCCCGGCTTGCGGACCGTCGCCGGGGGCAGCCTGAACGACCTGGTGGGCCAGCGTGCCGCGATGGACATGGCGGCCGGGAGCCTCGTGACGGCGGAGTCGGTGACGAGATCGGTGATCCCGCCGTCGGGGCAGTCGGTCGTAGGTGTCGCCCTGCCACGCTCTCTAATGCCGGGTGAACCGGTGCAGGCTGGTGACACCGTCCGCATCGTCGCCACTCCGGGCGCGCAGGGCGAGGTCACAGAGGGCCGGCCGGTCGAGGTGACGGCCACCGTCGTGGGTCTGCACCCGGGCGCGGAGCAGGACAAGACGGTCGTGTCGGTGATGGTCCCGAAGGACGAGGCCGGCGAGCTCGCCGCACGGGCCGCGACCGGCCGGGTCGTGCTCGTTCTCGACAGCCGGGAGCGGTGAGGCTGATGGCGCTCATCGTCCTCACGTCCGCGTCCGGCTCACCGGGCGTTACCGCCTCGGCCGTCGGCCTGGCACTGGCCTGGCCCCGGCCGGTCCTGCTCGTGGAAGCCGACCCGACCGGCGGGTCCTCGGTCTTCGCGGGCTACCTGCGCGGTCAGACCGCTCCGACCGCCTCGCTCATCGACCTCGCACTGGCCCACCGCAACGGGCAAATGGAGCAGGCGATTCCCGCACCCAGCCTCGTCCCGCTGTGGGAGCCGCTCGCGGCCGCCCTCAAGGGGCTGGAGCGGACCGGACAAGACGTCATCGTCGACGCCGGCCGGCTGGGCCTTCACGGTTACCCGGAGCCACTGCTGTACGCCGCGGACCTGTGCCTTCTCGTGGTGCGCTCTGACCTGGTGTCCCTGGCCGGGGCAAGGTCCTGGGCGGAGACGCTCCGGGGCGGCTTCGTACGGGTCGGCGGGTCCGCGTCCCTCGCGGTGCTGATGGTGGGGGAGGGCGACCCGTACAGCCGTCGCGAGGTCCACAAGGTGCTCCAGGTCCCCGTGATCGCCTCTCTCGCAGGGGATTCCGCAGCCGCCCAGGTGTTCGGCAGGGGCGCGAACGCGCCCCGAAAGTTCAACACGTCACCGCTCGTGCGCAGCCTGTCCGCCGCCCGGGACGCGATCGACGCAACGGTCGCCTCCAACCGCGAGGAACTCGCAGGCCAACCGGACCGCAGCCCGATGGGAGCTCGACCATGAACGAGAGCATCGGCGTTCCGCGAACCGCGCAGGCGGCGCAGCCGACTCACGCCACTGACCCCGATGACCCGACCGATCCGACGTCGCTTCCGCTGTTCGCGACACCGACAGCAGCACAGACGCCCGGGTCACCACCGGCGGGGAGATCGGCACCTTCGCGGCCGGGCCGGGTGCGGGGCACCTTTTCAATGCGGCCAGCGGCCGACCGCCATCGGGAGTCTGACCCTTCGAGCGTCCAGCTCAAGCGGACGTCGTCTGAACTGCGTCCGGTGCGGGCGGCATATGGGAGCGGGCTGGACTGGGAGCTGGTGGCGACGCTGCGGCAACAGGCCTCGGACCGGCTCAGCGCCGCGCTTGGGGAGGAGCGGGCGCACCTCTCGCAGACGGTGCAGCGGGAGCGGGGCCGCGCGATCATCCTTGACCTGCTCAACGACGAGTCCGTGACCCGTGTCGAGGCGGGGCAGGCGCAGTGGAGCGCGGCCGAGCAGGACGAGATGGCTCAGGCGCTCGACGACGCGCTGTTCGGTCTGGGGCGGCTGCAGCCGCTCGTGGACGATGACCGGGTCGAGAACATCATCGTCACCGGCTGCGACCGGGTGGCCCTCGAGCTGACGGACGGGCGCATGGTGCCCGGCCCGGCGGTCGCGAACAGCGACCAGGAGCTCATCGACTTCCTCGTGTTCCTCGCGAGCCGGTCCGAGGCCAACGCCAGGCCGTTCTCCGAGGCCCAACCGAAGCTGCACCTGCGCCTGGACGGCGGTGCCCGGCTGGCGGCGGTGGCGTGGGTGACGCCGCGCCCGTCGATGGTGATCCGCCGGCACCGGCTGCGCCAGGTGACCCTCGCTGATCTCGTGGCACGCGGCAACCTGTCGGAGACTGCCGCGTCGTTTCTGCGGGCGGCGGTCCGCGCGCGCAAGTCCATCGTCGTGTCGGGGGCGCAGGGCGCCGGCAAGACGACGCTGGTGCGCGCGTTGTGCGCCGAGATCCCGCGGCACGAGATCATCGGCACCTTCGAAACCGAGTACGAGCTGCACCTGCACGAGCTGACCGACACCCACCCCATCGTCTTCGCGTGGGAGGCCCGGCCCGGGTCGGGGGAGCGCGGCGCCGACGGACGCCAGGCCGGCGAGTTTACCCTCAGCGAGGCGCTGTTCGACTCGTTCCGGTTCAACCTCTCCCGGCAGATCGTCGGCGAGGTCCGCGGCCACGAGATCCTCGCCATGCTCAAAGCGATGGAGTCCGGCGCCGGGTCGATCAGCACGACCCACGCCGTCAACGCCGAGGGCGCCATCAACAAGCTCGTCACCTGCGCGATGGAGGCCGGCCCGCACGTCACCCACGACTACGCCGTGCGGGCGATCGCGGCGAGCATCAACCTCGTCGTCCACGTCCACCTGGAGACCAGCCCGCTGGCCGACGGCACCGCGCAACGCGCCCGCTGGGTCTCCGAGGTCATCACCGTCACCCAAGGCGAGCGGGAGAAGGGCTACGCCGTGCAGAAGGTCTTCGCGACCGAACCTGGCGCCCGGGTGGCGACCCCCAACGTGCTGCCCGACGACTACCGCGACCTGCAGCAGTGGGGCTTCGACCTGGCCGGCTTCCACGGGCACCGGGACGAGGCCGCGTCATGACACCGCTGATCCCGGCCGTCGCCGGCGCCCTCGTCGTCGCGGGCCTGCTCGGGCTCGTCCTGGGACTACGCCGGCGGCCCGTCGCCTCGAACACACCACGCCGGCGTGCGCTGCCCGGGTCGCCCGGGTCACGCTGGTCGAGGTCCGCGGGTGCCAGCCGCCGCACCCAGCGGCTGCTCCTCGCCGGTGTCGCGATCGGGGTCCTTGTGGCGACGTTGACCGGGTGGGTCGTCGCGCTCCTCATCGTGCCAGCGACACTCGCCGGGCTCCCGTACCTGCTGTCCTCCCCCGAGTCCGCGCACCAGATCGAGCGGCTCGAGGCGATGGAGGAGTGGACCCGTTCCCTGTCCGGCATCCTCACCGCCGGCGTCGGGCTCGAGCAGGCCCTGATCTCCACCCTGCGCTCCACCCCGGAACCGATCCGTCCCGAGGTCACCCGACTGGCGTCCCGGCTCCGGGCCCGGTGGGGCACCGAACGAGCGCTGCGAGCCTTCGCCGACGATCTCGACGACGCGACCGGCGACCTCGTCGCAGCCAACCTCATCCTCGCCGCCCGCCGCCGCGGCGCCGGCGTCGCCAGCGTCCTCGAGGCGTTGGCCGAGTCCGTCGCCGCCGACGTGCGGGCCCGACGCGAGATCGAGGCCGACCGCGCCAAACCGCGCTCGACCGCCCGCTGGGTCACCATCATCACCATCGGCGTCCTCGCCGTCCTCGCCCTCACCGGCGACTACATCGCCCCCTACGCCACCCCGTTCGGGCAGGTCATCCTCGTCGTCCTGCTGAGCCTCTACGTCACGACCCTGATCTGGATGAAGCGGATGGCCCTCGGGCAGAGCCTCCCGCGGTTCATCTGCGCGGCCGCGAAGGAGGCGGCTCGCTGATGCCCACCGGACTGCAGCTCGCCATCCTCGCCGGGAGCCTTCTCGGGTTCGGCGTCGCCCTGCTCGTGTGGCGCCTCACCCCAGCAGACCCAGACCTGGGCGACGCCCTCAAACGACTCTCGCCCCACCGGGCCGGGTCCCGCACCGGCCTGACCCAAGCCCCAGCGGGCGCGACGGACACGCGGGAACGGCTCGGGCTGTGGGGGATGAAGACGCTGCCCGCGGCGACGTGGGGCGCCCTCCCCGTCAGGGAGCTGGCGATCCTGCGGATCCCGGTGAGCCGCTTCTACGGGGAGAAGCTCATGTTCGCCGGGCTGGGGCTGCTGGCCCCGCCCCTGCTCGCGGTCTTCTTCACCTTGATGCGGCTGCCCGTCCCCGTCGTCATCCCCGTGATCGCCTCGCTCGGGGCTGCGGTGGTCTTCTTCTTCCTGCCGGACTACAACGCCCGCGACGACGCGAAGAAGGCACGGGCCGAGTTCGCCCGCGCCCTGGGCGCCTACATCGACCTCGTCGCCCTCGAACGCAACAGCGGAGCCGGTCCCCGGCAGGCGATGGAAGCCGCCGCCGACGTCGGCGACTCTTGGGTCTTCCGGCGCCTCCGTGAGGAGCTCGCCCGGACCCGCTGGTCCGGCCTCACCCCATGGGACGCGCTGCGCAACCTCGCCGACGAGCTCGGCCTGCCCGAGCTGCAGGACCTGGCCGACATCATGCGCCTCTCCGGGGAGGAAGGCGCCCAGATCTACTCCAACCTGCGAGCCCGGTCCGCCGGGATGCGCGCCGCGATGCTCGGCGCCGAGAAGGCGAAGGCCAACGAGGTCGGCGAACGCATGTCCATCCCGATGAGCCTGCTCGGCGTCATCTTCCTCGCCATCCTCGTCGCCCCCGCGCTGCTGCGGGTCATGGGCGACACCTGACCGTAACGGACCTGAGCGGCACTGCACCGTAATCCATCAACTGCAGACGATCTCGCACCACCCGCACAAGTGAAGAAACGTGAACAGGCCCGGGAGAACTCGGGACCACCCGGCAGCACCACGAAGACAGGAGAGGCTCATGCACTACCTCGCAGCGACCTTGCACATCCTCGGCGCCACCCTCACGGACAAGGCGGAGGCCACCCTGGCGACCAGGCCCGGACGCAACGCCAAACCCGGCGAAGCCCAACTCTCTGACCGGGGCGCGGTCACCATGGAGATGGTGATCTGGGCGGTCGCGATCATCGGCATCGTCGGGATCGTCGTCGCTGCCATCACCAGCTACGTGACCTCCAAGGCCGGCAGCATCAAGTAGCCACCGGACCCACGGCCCGAGGATGAACAGCACGCGACCCAGCAGCCAGCCCATGAGACGGCGCCGGCCCGCCGCGGCGGGGCCATCCGAGCGCGGGTCGGCCTCGATCCAGATGGTGCTGCTGCTGCCGGTGCTCTTCACGGTCATGTTCCTCGGGATGCAGGGGGCGCTGTTCTACCACGCGAGGTCCGTCGCGATCGCCGCGGCGCAGGAAGGCGCCAGGGCCTCCTCGGTCGAGGACGGCAGCGGGGGAGCCGGCGTGGCCGCAGCGGCCTCCTTCGTCGCCGCGGCCGGCGGTGACGACGTCCTCAAGAGCGCCCGCGTCAACAGCAGTCGGACCGCGGAGGTCGCGACGGTGACCGTCACAGGGACCTCGCTCAGCGTCATCCCGGGCTGGTCGCCCTCGGTGCGGCAATCAGCGACGGTGCCTATCGAACGGATCACCCGATGACCCGTCTCCCATCCCCCCGCCGCGTTCACCACCCCGACCGGAGTAGTTCCGAGCAGGGCTCGGCCGTCATCGAGACCGTGATCGGCGTCCCCGCGTTCCTGCTCTTCGTCGGGCTCATCGTCTTCGCCGGCCGGATGGCCATCGCGCACCAGACCGTCGAGGCGGCCGCCACCAGCGCGGCCCGCTCGGCGTCGATCTCCCGCACCCAGGCAGAAGCGGAAGGCGCCGCGTCCGCATCGGCGAGCTCGACGCTGGCCAGTCAAGGGCTCACCTGCGCCACCACGGCCGTGTCGGTCGACACCACCGGGTTCGCCGCCCCGGTGGGCACCCCCGCCCAGGTCACCGCGACCGTGACCTGCGAGGTCGACCTCGCCGACCTGTCCGTGCCCGGCGTCCCCGGCTCCAAGTCGGTCACCGCCACGATGCGGTCCGCCATCGACACCTACCGAGAGCGGTGATGACCATGACCGCCAGCACGACGACCACGACGACCACGACGACCACGACGACACGGCCACCAACCCCGGAGCGCCCAGGATCCCGTGAACGCCGCCAACGCCTCGGCGTGGCGCGACACGACCGCGGCTCGGTGAGCATCTGGCTGGCAGCCAGCGGCCTCGTCATGATCATCCTCGTCGGCCTCGCCGTCGACCTCGGAGGCACGGTCGGCGCCCAGCAGCGCGCGCAGGACGTCGCCCGCCAGGCGGCCCGCGCCGGCGGCCAGCAGCTGCAAGCGGCCGGCGCGGTCCGCGGCGACGGAGTCACCGTCGACCCGTACGCCGCCCAACGCGCCGCCCAGACCTACCTCGCCGGATCGGGCATGACCGGGACCGCGTCCCTCGTGAACGGCCAGACCGTGCACGTCACCACCACGGCGACCTACGAGTGCACGTTCCTCGGCATCATCGGGCTGACTTCGTTCACCGTCCACGGGACCGCAGACTCCCGCACCACCCGGTCCGTCGACGGGGTCGAGCAATGACCCTCGGGGCTCAGCGGGACGCCCGGCTTCGGGCCCGTCTGCTCGGCCTGGCCGCGACGGCCGGGCTCACCGCGATCCTGCTCGGCCTCCCCGCTGCCTTGCTGAACGTCGGAGCCGACCTCATCCCGGACACGATCCCCTCCGTGCGCTCGATGAGCCGGTTGTGGGCGGCGCTGACCAGCCCGGACGACGGTTCCCTCGTGCTCGGCGTTCTCACGCTCCTCGGCTGGGCGGCCTGGCTCTTCCTGACCGGATCCATTGTCCTCGAGCTCATCTCGCGGCTGCGGGGGGTCCGGCCCCCTCGGCTGCCGGGGCTAGGGATGCCCCAGGGGGCTGCCAGGAATCTGGTCAGCGCCGCGCTGCTGCTCTTCATCACCGCGCCCGTCGGTGCCCAGCCGGCCAAGGCCGCCACCATCGCGAGGTCTCCGGCGGTTGTCGCTGCCACGGTTGAGATCCCCGCCGGGGCCCACGCGGAAAGCAACGGCACACCCAAGGAAGGACGCCCCGCCCACGCCGCCACGGGATCTGCCACAGCGGACACCCTGACCGCGAACCGTGGGAGCCATCGGGGCAGTGCTCCGCACTTGCTGACGCACACCGTCAAGCGGGGCGAGTCGCTGTGGTCGATTGCCGAACAATGGCTCGGCTCCGGGGCGCGCTTCACGGACATCGCCGCCCTCAACACCAACGTGCTCGGCGACAAACCCGGCTTCCTCACCGCGGGCACCGTGCTCGTCATCCCCCGCGAGACCGCCACCACAGACACCGCACACACCCTCACGGTAGAACGGGGGGACACGCTGTCGCAGATCGCGCAGGAACAGCTGGGGTCCGCGGGCCGGTACCCGGAGATCTTCCAGGCCTCCAGGGACACCCGCCAGCCCGGCGGCGCACGACTGACCGACCCGGACCTCATCCAGCCGGGGTGGACCCTGACCGTCCCCACTGCACCTGTGCCGGAGACGCGTGACGCTGAGAGCAACCAAGGAGCGCACGAAGCCCGAGAGCACACCGTCGCCGTGCACCCGGGAGACACGCTCTCCGGCATCGCCCAGGAACAGCTGGGGGCTGCCAGCCGCTACCCAGAGATCTTCGACGCCTCCACGGACACCCCCCAGCCCGATGGCGACCGGCTGCGCGACCCGGACCTCATCCGCCCCGGGTGGATCCTCACCATCCCTGCAGTCGACGAACCGGACACCGAGCCACCGCCCGCGCCCGCCGCGTCGCCGGATGGTCGCGTCCCGCACTGGCCAGCACCCGAGCACGGCGGCAGGACTTGGTCGCCCGCCCCAGCCCAAGAACCCTCTGCCGCGGCCGGCTCGACGACCGTGGCCGAGGGCGCGACACCGACGACACAACCGCCGCCCCTATCAGCCGGAAACCGGACAGCCAACGGCAGATCCCCGGCGACAGCAACTCCCGGGTCATCGGTCGAGGAAGCGCCGGTCAAGGTCCAGCAGGGTGAGGTGCCGGCCTCTTGGATGCTGACTGGCCTCACCGGGGCGGGAGCGCTCCTCGCGGGGTCGATGCTCCTGGGCCTGCGCCGGCGACGGGCTACCCAGTTCAGGGCACGCCGGCCCGGGCGGACGATCGCCACACCCGAGCCGGCACTGGCGCCGGTGGAAAAGACCCTCGTCGCTGTTGGCGGCGACACCGCCCCGACCGTCGACCATCTTGACGAGATGCTCCGCCGCCTCGCGGCTGCCCACGCCCGAGCCGGCGGCGTAGTCCCGCAGCTCGCGGCCATCGAGCTGACCGACTCGACCATCCGCCTGCACCTGATCAGCCCGGCCAGTCTCGCCGCGCCCTGGCAGGGCACACCCGACCAGCTGCACTGGACGCTGCCGACCGGCACCACGCTCGACGAGGTCGGGCCAGCCGTGCACGACCAACCCGCTCCCTACCCCCTGTTGGTCACGATGGGAGCAAGCGACACCGGCGCCCGCTGGCTGCTCAACCTCGAGGACCTCAACGTCAGCATCACCGGAGACGCCGACTTCAGCCGCGACCTGGCCCGGTACCTGCTCGCCGAGATCGCCTGCAACCCGTGGTCACACGGCGTCCGGGTGGACATGATCGGGGTCGGCGCTGAGGTGGCCGCCATGAACCGCGACCGGCTCCGCGTTCACACCGGCGGCGACCCGGCCGCTGCCGTCCTCACCGACGCCATCGCGACGCTCGACCGAGTTCACGATCTCGGCGACGACGTGCCCACCGCCAGGGGTGCCCAGGCCGGCGCCGATGCCTGGCCAGCTCGACTGCTCATCCTTGACGCCGCTGTTCATGCCGCGGCCACCCCAGCCCTGACACAGCTGCTCGACCTCATGAACGCACACGTCGGCCGCACCGCCACCAGCGTCGTCGTCTGCGGCCAGCGCGCCGCCAGCGACGCCAGCAGCCCACCCCCACCCATGGAGCTCTCGGTGACGGCGGATGGGCGGGTCCGGTTGCCGGGCGTCGGGCTCGACCTCGTGGCGGTCGGCCTGACCCCGGACGAAGCACAGGGCTGCGCGGCCCTGCTCGCCCAGAGCGAGGAGCTCGACGACGTCCCCATCCCGGCCCCCACGGACGATGTGGACGCCGCGCCGGGGTGGCGGGCGTGGAGCAACAACGCTGGCGCTGTGCGCGACGAACACACGCTGCCCCGGACCCTCGACGAGCACAGCCTCGGCGAGCCGGTCACCACCGTGCTGGATCTCGACGACGAGGAGTACCTCCGCGACGGCGCCACCACCCCAGAGGACCTGCAAGCACTCGCACCCAATGTCACCGCCCAGGTCAGCGACGCCGTGCTCGCCGCGGACCCCATCCTTGACGCGGACCTCGCCGCGTGGTGGTCCGATGACTGCCGGCTGCCACGCCTGACCCTGCTCGGACCGGTGAGCGCCCGCACCCGGGGCACGGCGCTGACCAAGCGGAAGCACTACTTCACCGAGATGCTCACCTACCTCGCCACCCGCCCCCACGGCGCGACCCCGGCCGAGCTCGCCGACACCTTTAACATCACCCAGGCCAAGGCGCGCGACTACATCCGGATCCTGCGCGACTGGCTCGGGGTGAACCCCCGAACCGGCGACAAGCACCTCCCCGACGCCCGGAAGGCCCCAGCCGCTCTCACCCGCGGCGTCGGCGTCTACCAGGTCGTCGACGTCCTCGTCGACGCTGACCTCTTCCGCAGGCTCCGAGTCCGCGGAGAGGCACGCGGACCCGACGGGATCGAGGACCTCGACGCCGCCCTGCGGCTGGTGCAGGGCCAACCTTTCAGCAGCCTCAAAGAGGACCGCTGGTACTGGCTCGTCGATGGCGACCGGATCGACCAGCACCTGCTGTGCGCCATCGTCGACGTCGCCCACCTCGTCACCACTCACAGCCTGCGAGCAGGCGACCTGCGGCGGGCTCGGCTTGCCGCGCAGACCGCCGCACTGGCCGCGCCCGACGAGGAGATCC
This sequence comes from Terrabacter terrae, assembly GCF_039529575.1. Lineage (NCBI taxonomy): Bacteria > Bacillati > Actinomycetota > Actinomycetes > Micrococcales > Intrasporangiaceae > Terrabacter > Terrabacter terrae. The sequence continues at coordinate 36,427 of NZ_BAAANB010000014.1, read as the reverse complement.
CGCGGCTCGACCTCGCTGCCATCGCCGACGCCGAAGGCCGCCACGCCGAGGCGGACCGGATCCTGCGCGATGAGGTGGTCAACCGCTCCGACGGCCAGGGTGCAGCCCCGGAGCTCGGCGACCGCACCAGGCAGGTCATCGCCGGCAAGGACTGGCTGGAACGGACCCGCAACGCCAGCTGAGCGGGGCAGGTCAGTGGCCTCCAGCCGCGGGCCAGCGATACCCCCTGGCGTAGCCAATGATCGCCACGAGGGCGAGCAAGCCATCAGCGTGGCTGCGGCGCGAGACCATCGAAGGTTTGGACTGGGGTTCTGGGCCGGTTCTTGCCGGCGTGTCGGCCGCACCTCAGAACGACCGTTTCTAGGTACCCCCGAGCGAGCTCGAGGATGATCGTGAGCGTCCGACTCTGCCGAGAAGCGCGCGGTGGTCGGCCTTAGTGGGACGCGGATTGGGCTTCCTGGCATGCGTTCTGGTCCACTGAACTCCGTACACAGGCTGCTGCGTGTTGACAACGCCCGCTTGCCGGTCAAATGGGAGCAGGCTCAGTGACCGCGCATGGCGCTCAGCAGACGCTCACACCGGGCCAGGATGTCGTCACGGATCAAGTGCATGCGGTCGATGCCGTCGACGCCGCGCGTTGACGGCTCGTCGGTCTCCCAGTTCTCAATCGTGCCCCGCATGCCTTCCACGGGGTGCACGACAGCATCGGAGCCGAGCACAACGACACGGTCGACGCGGCGGAGCAGGTCTGGGTCGATCGCCTTGGGCGCCTCCCCCTCCATGCTGGCCGCGATCTCAGCTACCGCCTGGGCTGACAGGGCGTTGACCGAGTCACCCGGCTTGGTGCCAGCGGAGTAGACCTCGACCTGGTCGCCGGCGAGGGAGCGCATGAGCGCGGCTGCCATCTGAGACTTGCCGCTGTTCTTGACGCAGACGAAGAGCACCGAGGGAGACCCGGCGCTGGTGTCTACAGCGGTGTCTGTCTGCTCAGCCACGAGCCGGGCCGCCGAAGAGTGCCGCGACAGCGGACGGAACAGTGCTCGCCGTGTCGGCGCGGACGCCGGCCCGCACGTTGGGGATCTCGCCGGCGTCGGTCTCGTCGATCACGGCGGCCTCCACAGCCGCCTCTTCCGGCGTGGCGGTGTCCTCTAGGGCGGCGAGGTAGTGCTCGGCGTCGAGGGCGGCGGCGCAGCCGGAGCCGGCGGCGGTGATGGCCTGGCGGTAGGTGTGGTCGACGAGGTCACCGCAGGCGAAGACGCCCGGGACGTTGGTGCGGGTGGAGCGGCCGTCGACCAGGACGTAGCCGGCCTCGTCGGTGTCGATGGTGCCGGTGAGCAGCTCGTTGCGCGGGTCGTGGCCGATGGCGACGAACAGGCCGGTGACCGCGAGCTCACGGGTCTGGCCCGTGACCGTGTCACGCAGCGTGATGCTGGACAGCCTCCCGTCGCCGTGGATCGCGGCGACCTCGGAGTTCCAGGCGAAGCGGATCTTGTCGTTGGCGAAGGCGCGGTCGGCCATGATCTTGCTGGCGCGCAGGGCGTCGCGGCGGTGGATGATCGTGACGGTGCGGGCGAACTTCGTCAGGAAGGTCGCCTCCTCGATAGCGGAGTCGCCGCCGCCGACGACGGCGATGTCCTGGTCGCGGAAGAAGAACCCGTCGCAGGTGGCGCACCAGGACACGCCGTGCCCGGAGAGCTCCTTCTCCCTCGGCAGGCCGAGCTCGCGGTAGGCCGAGCCCATCGCCAGGATGACCGAGCGGGCGTGGTGGGTGCGGCCTTCGCCGTCGGTGACGGTCTTGACCTCCCCGGTCAGGTCCAGGGCGGTGACGTCGTCGGTGACCAGCTCGGCGCCGAAGCGTTGCGCCTGGGCGCGCATGCCGTCCATCAGGTCCGGGCCCATGATGCCGTCCTTGAAGCCGGGGAAGTTCTCGACCTCGGTGGTGTTCATCAGCGCGCCACCGGCGGTCACGGCGCCCTCGAACACCATGGGTGCGAGGTTCGCGCGGGCGGCATAGACGGCCGCCGTGTAGCCGGCCGGCCCGGAGCCGATGATGATGACGTTGCGGACGAGGTTCGGGGTGTCGGTCATTCCAGCGGTGTCCTTGGCTCGGTCGAGGGGTCGCGAGGGCGGGTCAGGCGTTGGCGGGGGTGACGTCGAGGGACTCGAGCAGGCCGAGGATGCGCTGCTTGATCTCGTCGCGGATGGGACGCACCGCCTCGACGCCCTTGCCGGCGGGGTCGGCGAGCTCCCAGTCCTCGTAGCGCTTGCCGGGGAAGATGGGGCACGTGTCGCCGCAGCCCATGGTGATGACGACGTCGGACTCCTTGACGGCCTTTGTCGTGAGGATCTTGGGGGTCTCGGCGGCGATGTCGATTCCCTCCTCGGCCATGGCGGCCACGGCGGACGGGTTGACCTGGTCGGCGGGGGCGGACCCGGCGGACCGGACTTCGACGGCGCCACCGGAGAGGTGCGCGAGGTAGGCGGCAGCCATCTGGGAGCGGCCGGCGTTGTGGATGCAGACGAAGAGGACGGACGGCTTGTCGGCCTGGTTGCTCATGTGGGTGGCTCCTTGCTTCTGGTTTGGGTGGCGGGGATGCGGTCGTTGACGTAGGCGCCGACGGGCGGTGTCACTAGGTCAGATTCCGAGGTCGCGGAGAAGTCGGGTGACGCGGCCCTGGATGTCGTCGCGGATGTCGCGGACGATCTCGACAGGCTGATCGGCGGGGTCCGCGACGTCCCAGTCTTCGTACCGCTTGCCCGGCAGGATCGGGCAGGCGTCGCCGCAGCCCATCGTGATGACGACGTCGGCGGCGCGCACCACGTCGTTGGTGAGCGGTTTGGGGTAGGCCTCGGAGAGGTCGATGCCGCGTTCCTTGAGGACCGCGATCGCGGTGGCGTTGACCTCGTCGACCGGGGCGGAGCCAGCCGAGCGGACGTGGACCCTCCCGCCCGAGAGGTGCTGGGCCAGCGCTGCGGCGATCTGGGACCGGCCGGCGTTGTGGACGCAGACGAAGAGCAGCTCGGGCACCTGCTTGGTGATCCGGCCTTCGGCCTGCGCGGCGGCGGTCAGCTGCTGGGTGGCGTACCTGGCAGTGAGGATCGGCAGATAGGTGGGGATCTTCGAGACGGGCTCGAGGGCGGCGCGTGCGTCGGCGACGGCCTGCGCCACCGACTCCTTGGAGAAGACGCCGTCGTACTTGTACGTCAGGTCTTCGATGATCCGGTCATGGTCGGGCGAGCCAGCGGCGCTGTCAGTGCGCATCGGTCAGGGTTCCTTCCATGGCAGGTCGGGTCAGCTCTGAAAGGGCGGCGGTGCCGACGGGTTCGCGGGCCAGCAGCGGCAGCACGGCCACGCGTCGGCAGAGCTCGTTCACGCGATCGAGCGGGTCGGCTTCGGCGTGGGCGCGGGCCCGTAGGAAGGACGAAGTGGGCGCCGAGGCGGTGAGGCTGGCATTGACGATCCAGGCCCACGGGGTGATGCCGGCGCGGGCGAGGTCGTCCTGCAGATCCTGCGCCTCGAGCACCGGGGTTGTCTCGGGCAGGGTGACGATGAAGACCTTGGTCTGGGCCGGGTCCTGCAGCCGCATGAGCGGGGTGACGAAGCGGGCGCCCTCGCTCATCTGGCGGGTGATCTCGCGGTGGTAGGAGCCGGTCGCGTCGAGCAGCAGGAGTGTGTGGCCGGTCGGTGCCGTGTCGAGCACGACGAACTGCTTGCGGGCGCGGAACACCACGTGGGAGAACTGCTGGAAGACGGCGACTTCGTCGGTGCACGGCGACTTCAGGTCCTCGGCGAGGACGGCCCGGCCGGCGTCGTCGAGCGCGTTGCCCTTGCCCGCCATGACCCGTTCCCGGTACTCGATGATGGCCTGTTCCGGGTCGATCCGCTCGACGGTGAGATGCTCCACCTCGGCCTGGAGCGTCTCGTTCAGGTGGGCGGCCGGGTCGGTGGTCGTGAGCAGGACCTCGTGGCCGCGGGAGGCGAGCTCGAGGGCGACCGCGGCGGCGACGGTGGTCTTGCCGACCCCGCCCTTGCCCATGCACATGACCAGGCCGTGGCCGTCCGCCTCGAGGTCGTCGACGAGGTCACGAAGGCTGGTCAAACCGTCTGGCAGAGAAGCGATGTCGTCGTCGGCTGGAGCGGTCGGTGCCACCTCTGGGTCCAGCAGAGCGCGGAGCGAGGGGACACCGACCGTGTTGAACGCGAGCAACGGAATCGTCGTCCGGGTCAGCGCGGCAAGGTCGACGGGGATGGCGTCCAGCGCCTCCTTCTCGCGGCGGGTCACCGCGTCTACGAGGACGTCATCAGCGGCGCCGGCGGCCGCGTACTCCGGGATGACGCCGTTCACGACGAGGTGGGCGTTCGTCATACCCAGCTCGCGCAGCTCGTTGAAGGTGCGTGCCGCCTCCCGGACGGAGGAGCGTTGCGGGCGCGTCACGAGGACGAGGCGCGTACGTGTCGGGTCGGTCAGCGCTGCCAGCGCGCCAGCGTAGTCATGCCGCAGCCGGTCCAGGCCCGCAACGGGTCCCAGGCACGACACGTCGCCCTTGCCGTCGGACAGGTAGGTGGTCCACTCCCCGGGCAGCTGCAGCAGTCGGACGGTGTGCCCGGTGGGGGCGGTGTCGAACAAGACGTGGTCGTAGGCGGCCGTGGCGGTCTCGTCGGCGAGCAGGGAGGTGAACTCGTTGAACGAGGCGATCTCGGTCGTGCACGCTCCAGAGAGCTGCTCGGTCATCGCCGAGACCTCGGCGGCCGGCAGGAGATCGCGCACCGGGTCGATGATCGCGGCTCGGTACGCGTCGGCCGCCTGCTGGGGGTCGATCTCGAGCGCGTCCAGACCTGGGACGTCCGGGACCGGCGTGATCGTGTTGCCGATGGTGGTCCCGAAGACCTGCCCGACGTTCGAGGCGGGGTCGGTGCTCGTCAGCAGCACCCGCTTGCCCTGCCCTACCAAGTGCACCGCCGTGGCGCAGGCCAGCGAGGTCTTCCCGACACCGCCCTTGCCCGTGAAGAACAGGAACCGGGGCGGAACGTCGAGAAAGGGCAGGGAGAGCATCAGCAGCAGCCCGTCGAGGAGCTGGGCGAACCCGTGCAAGCCTTGGGGGCGCAGCAGCCGGCGTCCGAGACTGTCGAGGACAGGGGCAACAGAGGCCGGTCCGAGGCGGCGGTGTCCGGAGACTCAGCGAGGGCTGCGTACCGGGTCAGCTGCTCGCGGGTCGGATAGATGCCGGTCAGCACGGTCACGCCGTCGACCATCGTCAGCGGAAGGCCCTCCGAACCTGCGAGATGGAGGAAGTCGCGTACCGCGTCGTCTGTGACGAAGGCCTGCGGGTCGTTGGCGAGGTTGTGGCGCTGCACCTGGCCGCCCGCCTCGTTGACGTGCGTCAGGTCCGCAGTGAAGACGACGAGGCGTTCGTCGAGCTCGGGTCCGCAGACCCCGGTGCTGCAGCAGAGTGCGGGCTCATACACGTGGATCTCAGGCATTGCGGGACTCCTTGGCGGGGTTGGCGGTTGCTCGCGAGGTGATGGGTGCGTCCGGGCTGCCGTCGGCGGGGTGAAAACGCTTGCGCAGGGCGAGGCTCACGTAGACGAGGGCGACGAGGGCCGGGACCTCGATGAGGGGGCCGACGACACCCGCCAGCGCCTGTCCGGAGGCCGCCCCGAAGGTGGCGATGGCGACCGCGATCGCGAGCTCGAAGTTGTTGCCTGCGGCGGTGAAGGCGAGCGTCGTGGTGCGCTCGTAGCCCAGACGGAGGCTGGCGCCGAGTCCGAACCCCCCGCCCCACATCAGGGCGAAGTAGACGAGCAGCGGCAGTGCGATCCGCACGACATCGAGGGGCCGGGAGGTGATCGCGTCGCCCTGCAGGGCGAAGAGGATCACGATAGTGAAGAGCAGGCCGTAGAGCGCCCAGGGAGCCACTCGGGGGATGAACTGCCCTTCGTACCAGGCGCGGCCACGACGCTTCTCGCCGATCCGACGCGAGAGGAAGCCTGCGAGCAGCGGGATGCCGAGGAAGATCAGCACCGACCGGGCGATGTCCCACGTCGAGGCGTCGATGCCGGTCTGCTCGAGACCGAGCCAGCCGGGCAGCACGGAGAGGTAGAACCAACCGAGCCCGGCGAAGGCGACGACCTGGAAGACCGAGTTCAGCGCGACGAGCACGGCCGCGGCCTCACGGTCACCGCAGGCGAGGTCGTTCCAGATGATGACCATGGCGATGCACCGGGCGAGTCCGACGATGATCAGACCCGTGCGGTAGGCCGGCAGGTCGGGCAGGAAGATCCAGGCCAGCACGAACATGAGCGCGGGGCCCACGATCCAGTTGAGCACGAGCGAGCTGACCAGCAGGCGCTTGTCGCCCGAGACCGAGTCCAGCCGGTCGTAGCGCACCTTGGCCAGGACCGGATACATCATCACGAGCAGCCCGAGCGCGATCGGCAGGGAGACCCCGTCGACCTCGACCCTTGCGAGGGCGTGGCCGAGGCCGGGCACGATGCGCCCCAGGAGCAGACCGGCCACCATCGCCAGCCCGATCCAGACGGGAAGGAACCGATCGAGCGTCGAGAGCTTGGCAGCCACCGGGTCGTGCGCGGTCGGCCTGTGCTCGACGGGTGCGCTGGGGCTATGCGGCTTGGTCACGGTTTCCTTCGCATACATGGGTTGGTCATGGCCGTTCGCATCGACTTGCGTCGATACTTCAAACGTTGGCAGCCGCATCGACGTGTGTCAACATTGAGACTGATCGATGAGGATGAACGAAGGTGAACGTGACAAGCAGCACGCGAATGACGCCGCCTGCGCAGGTCGCAGACGTATCCGAGTGCGGGCCGCCTCAGGTCCGCACTGTCCTCGATCGGGCGGAGGCGGAGCGCCGCGCCGCGCTGATGAAAGCACTTGCCGACCCCGTACGCCTCCAACTGCTGAGCATCATCACCGGCTCGCCGCGGCGGGAGTCCTGTGTCTGCGACATGACTGAAGCGGTGGAGGTATCGCAGCCGACCGTCAGCCACCACCTCAAGACTCTCGTGGATGCCGGCATTCTTCGGCGCGAACGTCGCGGCACCTGGGCTTGGTTCCGCCTGGACCCGGACATCCTCCCCGAGGTCCAGTCCTTCCTGGAGTGACGGGCGACCACCACGGATGAACAGCCGCTGAGCCGGACCTTGGACGAGCCGGAGCGCAGCCGGGCCTGCGGCGTGAAGCGGGGCCTGCCCCGCGGAGATGTCACGGTGGGTGCCCGTCGAACGGTCAGGCGTCCGCGGGCGCCAGAAACTGCGCCATCATGCCCAACACGCCCGGGGTCACCCGGTGTTAGACCCACGTGCCCCGGCGTTCGGACTAAGCAAGCCTGCTTCCCGCAACTTCTTCAGGCCGTGCGACACAGCCTGAGGCGTTTACCGCACATGCCGTCGACGGTCGCTGGTGCAACCGTTACTGGCGCGGGTCGCTGATGGTGGTCAGGCCGGCGGCGGCTGCGGCGAGGAGTAGGACGCCGCCGAGGTAGTAGACCGCGGTGATGCCGAGCCTGTCTGCGAGCAGGCCCCCCACGCCGAGAGAGATGAGTCTCCCGCCCTGCCACAGCACGTCCATGGCAGCGAAGATGCGCCCCCGTGCATGCTCGGGTGCCTCAGCTTGGAGCATCGAGTTGAAGGTGACCGCCCCGGTGGAGGTGCCGACCCCGTAGGCCACCAGCGAGCCGACGGCCACCGGCGCGGAGGCGAACGTAGCCAGCACCAGATCTACGACCCCCCGCATGGCGAACGGGCCGAACACGAAAAGTGGGCGCCGAGGGTCGCTAATCAGTCGCAGCAGCGCCATCGGGCCGAGCGCCGCGCCGACGCCGATCGCCCCGATCAGCACCCCATAGCCGCTGCCGGAGATGCCGAGATGTTCCTCGGCCAGCACAACCAGCAAGGCGCTCGTGGCCCCCGCGGACAGTGAAGCGAGGAACTGGCCAGCCGCCAACGCGCGCAGCAGACGGTGACCGAGGAGCACCCGGACGCCCTCACGGGCCTCGGCGAGCAGCCGGCGCCGCTCCACCAGGGCCGGCGAACGGACGTCCAACCCACGCAGCACGAGCGCGCTGACGGCGTAGGAGATGGCGTTCACGGTGAAGGCAGGCCAGTAGCCGACGCTCACAACGAGAAGGCCCGCGACCGGAGCCAGCACGATCTGCGAGAGGACCGCAGCGGTCCAGATGCCACTGTTCGCGGCGACCAGATCGTCTTCGTTCACCAGAGCAGGCAGCGCGGCGGCTGCAGCCGGGTTGAAGAAGACTCCCCCGATCGACATGCCGAACGCGAGCAGGTAGACCCCGGGCGTCGAGTCGTGCCACACCACGAGGATGGCGGCGAGGAGCAGCCTGGCCAGGTCCGAGGCAACCATCACACGGACCACGGGCCACCGGTCAATGAGCGGGCCGGCGAGCGGCGCGAAAAGCAGCACTGGCAGGATCTCTGCCACGACGACTCCGCTGACGCCCAGCCCGGAGCCGGTCAGGTCATAAACCAGCAAGGCGAGTGCCACGAAGTTGACCGTGTCCCCACACTGCGACACCGTCCGAGCAATCCACAGTCGCCGGTATCCCGGCCGTGCAAACACCGCACGCAGACTCGGGCGCCCGGGATGGTCCTGGGAGGTCAATGCTGCACTCCTTGGAGGGTTGAGGGAATCGAGCCGAGATTCAGGGGGCCAGGTGTCCCCGGAGTGTGCTGACCGATTGGATGGGGCTGCTCGAGAGCGCCCCAGCCCGTCTTGGCCCCGCCCGCACACGGCGCGGAGCAATCGTGCCGGGGATTGGGAAACCCAGCGTGGGCGATGTCGGGCGATGCGCTGTGACGCACCCCCGAGCCGCAGGGTTTAGGTGTCCCTCGAGGGCTGCTCCGATGTCGAGAGTATGTGGCAGATGTCGTCATCCGTGCAGTCGGCGGGGTCGAGCTGGTGGCTGTGTTCGAGCAGGGCCTCTAACTCGGCTGCTAGGCCGGCAAGGTGCTGGATCCGTGCCCGGACGTCAGCGAGCTTGGTGTCAATGAGCGCGACGACGTGGGTGCAGGGCACTGCGCCGTCGTCGCGGAGGTCGATGATGCTGCGGACCTCGGATAGGGTGAGCCCGGCGGCTTGGGCCACGCCAATGAACCGCAGCCGGGCGAGCGTGGACTGGTCGTAGATGCGGTAGCCGCTGGCGCCACGTTCGGGGTCGGGCAAGAGGCCCTTGCGCTCATAAAACCGGATGGTCTGACTGGTCACCCCGACAGCGTCTGCCAACTCACCGATCAACATCTCCGCGCACCCTTCGTCGCCGTAAGGCTTGACCTTCTACCACGGTACAAGGTTTAGCGTCGCGGGCATGGACGTCTCCTTGTTGTACTTCGATAACTGCCCGAACTGGAAGGTGGCCGACCAGCGGCTTGCCGCGGTCGCTGCCCAGCGCCCCGATGTCGTGGTGACCCGTCAACGCGTCGAGACCGTGGAGGAAGCCGAGCGGCTCGGGTTCCACGGCTCGCCGAGCATCCTGGTCGACGGCGTCGATGTCTTCGCCGAACCTGGCGTCGGGGTCGGGTTGTCGTGCCGGGTCTACCGCACGCCCACCGGCCTGGAGGGCGCGCCCTCGATGGAGCAGCTCCGGGCAGCGCTCGGCGTGACCGGCGAGGGGGCGTCATGACCCGCGGCTACGACCTGGTCGTGATCGGCGCGGGGATGGCCGGCGTTGCGGCGGCGAATAAGTGCGCTGCCGCGGGATGGAGGGTCGCGATCGTCGACGCGCTGCCGTACGGCGGCACGTGCGCTCTGCGTGGGTGCGACCCGAAGAAGATCCTGCGGCGCGGTGCCGAGGTCATCGACAGCGCGCGGCTGATGCGCGGCAAGGGCATCGACGACACCGACCTGTCGATCAACTGGACCGACCTGGTCACGCACAAGCACGGGTTCACCGATCCGGTCCCGGGAAACATCGAGGTCGGCCTCTCCGGTCACGGGGTCGACACGCTGCATGGCCACGCCCGGTTCACCGGGCCCACCACGATCGCCATCGACGGCCGGCCCTGCGACGCTGCACACTTCCTGATCGCCACCGGCGCTCGTCCCCGGGCGCTGGACTTTCCCGGCCATGAGCACCTGCTCGATAGCACCGGGTTCATGGACCTGCCGGCGTTGCCGGAGCGGATCCTGTTCGTCGGGGGCGGCTTCATCTCGTTCGAGTTCGCTCACATCGCGGCACGTGCTGGAAGCGCGCCAGTCATCCTCGACCGTGGGCCGCGGCCGCTCAAGGCGTTCGACCCAGACCTCGTCGAGCTCCTCATCGGCCGAGGCGCCGACGTCGGGATCGAGCTGTGGCGCTCCACCACCGTAACCTCCATCGAGACGTCCGAGGCCGGCTATCAAGTCACCGTGGAACGCTCCGGACACCCCGAAACAGTGGAGTTCGACCTAGTCGTGCACGGCGCGGGCCGCACACCCGAGCTGGCCGGCCTGGACCTCGACGCTGCCGGGATTGACTGGGACGAGCATGGGGTGCAAGTGGCCGCTCACCTGCAGAGCACCAGCAACCCGGCGGTCTACGCCGCCGGGGACGCAGCCAACAGCCCCGGCATGCCGCTGACGCCGGTCGCGGTGTTCGAGGGCAAGGTCGCCGCCTCGAACATGCTCAAGGCCACCATGACCGTCCCGGACTACGCAGGCGTGCCCACGGCGGTCTTCACGATCCCGGAGCTCGCCCGGGTCGGGTTGCTCGAGCACGAGGCACTGGCCCACGGCGTCGACCTCGAGGTTCGCTGCCACGACACCAGCGGCTGGTACTCCAACTACCGCATCGGTGAAACCACCGCGGCCACCAAGATCCTTATCGACCGATCCACCGACCGGATCGTCGGCGCGCACCTTCTCGGCCCCGAGTACGGCGAACTCATCAACTTCCTCGGGCTCGCCAGGAAGCTTCAATTGACAACCCGACAGCTGAAATCCATGACCGCCGTCTACCCGACAGTCGGATCAGACCTCGGCTCGATCCTCTGACCCAGGATCGGACCCGACCCAGTGATGCACGTCCACGGTCGGAGCCGGTGGCAACAGATGACGCGCAGAATGACTCATCTCGACGTCGGGATTTGCCGCATCGACGTTGCGAGCGGCGCCACCCACGTCAAGGTCAGGGGTCGGATCGTCTGGCGGCGATATCGGGTCGGCCCCCGTCGGGACGCGCCTTCGAGCACTCAGCGGACGAGACTGACGTCCCCGGGCGGCTGCGGCGCGGGCTAGGTGACGCCATCAACTCTGGTGCCGCTGGCTGGATGACGGTGACGCTCAAGGCCGGCCGGAACGAGCTGCTGTGCAATGAGTCCAAGCAATACGCCGCCGGGATGTACGCCGAACTCGACGTGCGGTGAGCAGAACAGCGGCAGCAGGGCGGTTGCCGCGCCACACCAGGCAGAGCCACACGGACCTGAGGCGATAGCACCGTCATATGACGATGACAGGCGCGCAGGTCGATGACGTTCATTCGGTCGAGGCCGGTGCAGTGGAGGCGGCGGCCTATTTGTTCCACGGCTTCAGTGACCGGTCGCGGTTGACGATCCTGCAGCACCTAGCGCTCGGGGAGCATCGCGTGGTGGACCTGACCGGTCACCTGGGCCTGGCGCAATCGACCGTGAGCCGGCATCTGTCGTGCCTGCTGGACTGCGGGCTCGTCACGGTCAGGTCGCAAGGACGCGCCTCGGTGTACGCGTTGGCGCATCCGGAGGCGACCCTAGAGCTGATGGCGGCAGCCGAGCGGCTGCTGGGCCTCACCGGTGACGCGGTCAGCGAGTGCCCGCGGTACGGGAAGGCGGGGCAGTCGTGACGACAGACGCGTGCAGTACCCCAGGTCGTCCCTCGAGCCCGTTGACCGACGCACGACGCGCCCAGCTGGGACGCCGCGCGCAGCTGCTCGCCGGCGCGTCGGTCGCGTACAACCTCGTGGAGGCAGCCGTTGCGGTCGGCGCCGGCGCCGCAGCGTCCTCGGCGGCGCTGGTCGGGTTCGGGCTGGACTCGCTCGTCGAGGTCGGCAGCGGCCTGGTGATTCTCTGGCAGTTCCGCCACCCGATGCCCGAGAGCCGGGAGCAGCGGGCGTTGCGGCTCATTGCGCTCTCCTTCTTCGCCCTGGCGGCGTACGTGACGGTCGATTCTCTTCGGGCGCTGACCGGCGCCGGAGAGGCGAACCGTACCGGTCTGGGGATTGCGATCGCGGCGGCGTCGCTGGTGGTGATGCCGGTGCTGTCGCGGGCGCAGCGGCGCACCGGGCGCGAGCTCGGGTCGGGCAGCGTCGTCGCGGACTCGAAGCAGACACTGCTGTGCACGTACCTGTCCGGGGTGCTGCTGGCCGGGCTGCTCGCGAACGCCGTGCTCGGCTGGTCCTGGGCCGACCCGGTGGCCGCCCTGGTCATCGCTGCCGTCGCCGTCAGGGAAGGGATCGAGGCGTGGCAGGGCGAAACGTGCGGGTGCGCCCCGACCGGCGCCGGCGCATGTCCTGGCGCGCCAGAGGGCAGCGCCGAACGTTGCGTCGAGGACGGCTGCGGCGAGAGCCGAGAATCTGCGGGCGAGCCCGGCCAAAGCCGTCCGGTGGAGCGGCCGGGGAACGCGCGTCGTGGCGTTTGAGCCGAAGGCCCGCCCTAGGCTCTCGAGGTACGCCGCGGGCAGGTGGGCACTGGCCTGCCGGCGCAGGCTGAAACGGTCTAACCTCAGCTCACCCTGAAGCTTGAACTCGGGTGAGCGAAGACGTCCGCTATTGCCGCGGTCCGCGCGGGCCGCGACAGTCACGAGAGCATCTGGGCTCCCGGAGCGCATTTCGCAATATCCCAGCATGCCGGCGGAGACCTTCAAGTGGAGCTGCCGTAGCTGGATCCGATCTTCGGAGGGGTATGCGGTCCGCCTCATGGGCCGGCCCCGGCTCCAGTACTCGGATGAGTACGGCGACCTCGAGGTGTCCGCCTGACCGCATACCCAGCGAAGCCTCAGCAGCGAGCCACGGGCTGCGACCGGCGGGTGCGACGGCGTAGGGCTGGAGCCCCCTGACCTGGTGACGGGTTCCTCGGGCCTTCGCGAGGCTGCTTCGCGGTTACGCAGGGACCTCAGACCGCAATGCCAGCTGTTCTCAACTTTCTGGGGTACGTCGCATCGACGCAGGTCAGCGTGTTGTACCCCCCCTTGCCGAGGACGCGTACCCCCGCTGCGACGCTTCGAGTGGGTGACGTTCCCGGGGACGCCTGAGAGCGACCTTCCTGCCGTGTCTACACGGCGGAAGGAGCTCATGATGAGTGTCGCGACGCAGCTGGGTCTAGGTGACCCGGAGAGTGAGGTCCTGGCAACGGCTCGGCCTCGGTGGCCCGGTTGGGTGTCGGCCCACCCGGAGCTGGGCGTGGTGGAGGACCTGCTGGAGCTGCCGGCGTGGTTGCGGCAGGCAGACCGCGATGACGCCGACCTGGTGCTGTTGACGTTGGCGGAGCTGTCCTCGCCCGCGGGCGGTGACGACGTCGCCGCGACCGGGGTTCTGGCGTGGGTACTGCTTCCCGGCGTGGGTCTGCTGGCTGCCCGGATGTTCACGCTGACCCCGCGGATCGACCAGCTCCTGGCGGCCGCGTTGTGGATGGAGGCGCGGACCTTCCCCTGGCAACGAGGGCACCGGGTAGCGGCCAACATCCTCATGAACACCCGCAAGGCCGTGATGCGAGACCTCGGCGTTGGGGTGGCGGCGGACCCGACGTGGGCGCGGACCTTCCCGGTCGCGCCCTCCGAGAACATCTGGGAGGCCATGCCGGCAGAGGCCTCCGAGACTCCTTGGACCTCGGCGCAGCAGGAGCTCGCCGAGCTTCTGGAGTGGGCGTGCGCCGGCGGCGTCATCACCGACGAGGACAGGTCCCTGCTGCTCGACGTGGCGCAAGCGGCTGACCGGCAGCAGACCTCGCGGTCGGGGCGTGGTCACGCGGGGCTGCTCGGCAACGACGTCTCCGCCGAGGTCGCCGTGCGGCGGGGAGTCGCCGCCATTACGGTGCGCCGGCGCACCAGCCGCGCCATCCGCGCGCTGCGGGACGCGGTGGGTCTCACAGCCGCGAAGGTGCCGGCGTGACCGGTGACCGCCTGCCGGCACGGGCGGGCTTTAGGGGGCGAGGTGATGACAGTGACCGTGCGGGAAACCCTGACAGAGACAGACCCGAGAGACGCCGAGCGCCTGATGGACCTCGTCAGCACGGAGGTGGCGACGATCGACGAGCTCGCTGCGTGTGTCGAGCGGCTGCACGAGGTGCAACGCGCCAAGGTTGCGCTGTCACGGCTCGACTCGGCAGCCCAACGGCAGGTCCTCGACGCGCGCCGCAGGGCGTTCGATGGAGGAGCGTCGTGACCACCACCACCCCCGGCCCGCGCCGGGCGGTGAGCACCGACGAGCTGAAGCGGGCATGGCTTGCCGTTCAGGCCGGCCAGTTCCGCCGCGGCGGCCACCCCCGGCGCGTGACCTCGCGGGCGGCTGGCACGTCGACGTCCGAGGTTGGGTGGGAGCCGGCCGAGCCGGTCCTGCCGGTCATCGGTTGCCACGGCGGCGCCGGCGCCACCACCGTCGCTGTCGCAGTCGCGACTGCCGCTGGGGCCGCGCGGGTCATCGAGTGCGCCACGGCCACCGCCTCAGGCTTGGCGGCGGCAGCCACCGCGGAGCTCGGCCACACCAGCAGCTGGTCGGAGGGCCGCCGCGACCGGGTCCTGCTCGAGCGCATCACCGCGAATGTGGCCGGTCCGCAGGACGTACCACTGCCGACCGCGCCGACACGACCGGTGGGTCTGAGCGTCCTTGACGTCTCGTGGGAGCTGAGTGAGTTGCTGGCCGGGTCGTCCTGGCTGGCCGAGCAGGTTCGCCGCGCGGCCACGGTCATCGCGGTCACCTCGGCGACCGTGCCGGGCCTGCGCCGCCTCGAGGGGGCACTCGCCCTGCTCCAAAGCATGGAGGTGGTCGCGGGCGTGGTCGGGCCCAGGCGCGCGCGGTGGCCGCGCGGGATCGCCGCGACGTTGGGCCCGCGGACGCGGGAGCTGGACCTGCGCGGCCGGCTCGTCGAGATCCCGACCGACCCCGGGCTGGCCGCTCGAGGACTCGACTCCCAGCCCCTTCCGCCTGCGCTGCTCAGCGCGGCCGCCACCCTGCTCCGGCTCGCCCAGGCCGACACGCACGAGAAGGACCTCACATCATGAACGCCACCACCCCCCAGAACACATCGGGCGCGTATGCCGCCCTGCCGCACAAGGTGTGTCCGGTGGCCCCACCGGGCGCCCAGGTCTATGCCGACCAGCTCATGGGCTACGTCCTGTGGGGCGTCGGGATCCTCTTCACCCTCGGGATCGTCGTCGGCATCGGCGCCGTCGTCGGCGGCCGCATCTTCGGCATGCCGCACGCGAGCAAGGCCGGCGTCGTCGGCCTCGCGATGGTGTTCGTGGCCGTCATCGGCTACCTCATCCTCCCGGGGATCGTCAGCGCCATGACCGGCAACGGGTGCGTCTGATGCGACCCGCCATCCGACCTCCCGTTCGGACCGCTGGTCCACTCGTGGACCACTCCAACCGGCCCATGATCGGCACCGGGTGGGACCGGCGACGGCTGCTGACTGTTCTCGCGGGCGGTGTGATGGCTGCGCTCGTCTTCCTCGTCGGCTTGGGTTTCGCGCTCTACTACGCACTCGGCTCCCTCGGCGCCACCGCGCCACCATCCTCATCCCCACAAACCACACGGGAAACGCGCGGGGCCGAGATGCCGGGCGATGGCGGCCGCGACGTACCGGCCGGCTCCGCGCGGGGGCAGGCGTACCGCGACGGTGTCGCCGCCGCGCCGATGCTCACGGTCGGCCCGGACAGTGCTCGTCGCGGTGTCCCCTCGGCCCGCCCCGCCCCAATGCTGCTCGTGCCGGCGGCGACGCGGACCGGCCCTGCGGACGTCCCGACCGGTTTCCCGCGGACCCCGGCGGGGGCGGTGGCTCAGCTCGCGGCGATCGAATCGGCCGCGTTCCAGGGCATGTCCATTCCGCAGGTCAACGACGTCCACCGCTGGTGGACCCGCGCTGGGGCCGTCGGGGTGGCTGACTGGCCCCTCACCCGCAACGTCCTGGCCTTCCTCGCCGCCGCGCGTCAAGGGCAGAGCAAGGACCTCGCGGTGACGGTCACGGTCACCCCGGTCGCCGGGATGGTCAAGGGCGTCGACGGTGACGACTGGGTGCTCGCCTGCGTCCTGCTCGACGTGCAGGCCGTCATCACGACCGACGCGCGGATCGCCTACGGCCACTGCGAACGCATGCAATGGACCCACGGGACCGATCGCACACGCGCCGACGACACCGGCGGAGCGGGAAATGCCGGGGGAGCGGGAAATGCCGGGGGAGCGGCGGGCCGGTGGATGATCGCGCCCGGACCAAGCCCAGCACCGGCGCCTTCCACGTGGCCCGGCACCGACCTGGCCATCCGCGCGGGCTGGCGGACCTGGGTCGACGTCGGAATCGACCCCGACACTGGTCCTTCACCTAACGCGGCCCCTGGGGCTCCACCCGCTGCCGGGGTGGCTGCCGGAAATGCGGGGTCATGAGCATGCTCAACCCGTTCTCCTACCTCGCGTCGGCGGCGGGGAAGGTCATCGCCGACGGCTGGACGGCCGCGATGCTCGGCCTCTGGAACGCCGGCCTGTGGCTGCTCAAGCTCGTCCTGGGCATCGTCGACCACTTCACCACCCCGGACCTGAGCGAGGGCGGCCCCGCCGGGTCGCTCTACCGGGTGACGTTCTGGATCGGCATGAGCCTCATGCTGATCCTCACGGTGGCACAGCTCGGGATTGCCGCGTTCCGCAGAGACGGCCGCTCCGTCGGGCAGGTGCTCGTCGGCACCGGCCAGTTCCTGCTCGTGTGGTTCGCCTGGATCGGCTACGGCATCGCGGTCCTCGCCGCCTGCGGCGGCCTGACCAAGGCCCTCATGACCACGCTGCTCCATGTCGACAGCTGGTCACAGTTCAGCCCGTTGGGCACCCAGCTCGACGTCGCCGACATCTCCGACGGCACCGTCGCCACCGTTCTAGGGCTGATGGGCATCGTGCTGGTCTTCGCCGCGATCGGGCACCTGCTCGTCCTGCTGACCCGCGCCGGTGCGTTGATGGTCCTGGCCGCGACCACACCCATCTCCGCAGCGGGCTTGTCCTCCGACTTCGGGCGCAGCTGGTTCTGGAAGAGCTTCCGCTGGTTCCACGCCGCCGCGTTCACCCCGGTCCTGATGGTCCTCGTCCTCGGCGTTGGTGTGCAGATGACCTCCGGGGTCGCCACCGGGATGACGGACGACCTGCAGAAGGCCATCGGCACCGCGGTGCCCGGCGTCATTCTCATCTGCATCGGCTGCGCGAGCCCGCTGGCCTTGTTCAAGCTGCTCGCGTTCACCGACCCGGGCACCTCCTCCGGCGCCGCCCTGCGCGCCGGGATGGCCGCCCAAGGCGGCCTGAGCGGAGTCCTCGCCGGCAAGAACAGCGCAGGCGACTCCACCTCGGCCGCCGCGTCGAGCACGGACGAGCACGGACGCTCCCAGGCCGAGGGCGCCGGCGAGAGCTCCACCAATAGCCGCTTTAGTGGTCTCGCAGCGGCGGGGCTGGGTTTGGTCGCGACCGTCGGCGCCAGGGGAGCGGCGATGGGCGCGGACCTGACCAACCAGATGGGCGTCGGGGACTCCAGCTACGTCCCGGACTTCAGCACCGACCGTCGCAACAACCAGCAGCGCCACCAGCGACGTGACGACGACAACCCGGAGATCAACGGCGCCGACAGCAACGGCAGTGGCGGCACGGACGGCGGCGCGCCTCCCTCGTTCCCCAGCACACCGTCCATGCCCCCCACGCCGTCGGGCACCGGACCGGATGCGGCCGCGCTCCCCGGCGGCGGGGACGGCGGCATACCTGCGGGTGCTGCGGGTGCTGCGGGTGCTGCTGGTGGAGCCGGCGCGGCGGGCGCGGGCGGAGCGGCTGCCGCCAGCGCTGTGCCCGTCGTCCCGGCATAAGAGAGGAATCGCATCATGGGAGTCATCTACTCCGACTACTCCAGGGCCCGGATCGGGTGGTTCTTCGGCCTGTCCGGGTGGCAGCTGACCACGGTCGCGCTGACGTTCCTACCGATCGCCTGGGCGATACAGCAGGCGGCGTGGGCGTCCGTGGCCCTCTTCACACTGCTGTGGGCGGTCATCGTGCTAGTCACGGTGACACCGGTCCGGGGCCGGTCCGCCACCGGGTGGATCCTCGCCTCTCTGTCGTTCGCCGTCGGGGGCCTCGCCGGGTGGACCCGATTCCGCTTGAAAGCCTCCACAGGAGAAGCGGACTCGCTGGCGGAGCCGGACCTGCCCGGGGTCTTGCAGGGCGTCCGGATCCACGACGGACCGCCGCGTGGCGCCACGTTCACGAGGGCCGCGATCATCCAGGACCACCGCTGCCGGACGTGGGCGCTGACTGCGTCGGTGACCCACCCCGGCATCGGCCTGGCCGAGCTCGACCAGCGCGAACGACTGGGGGCCGGTTTGGGGGAGCTGCTCGACCTCGCCGCCAGGACCGAGCTGGTCGACGCGGTCGTGTTTCTGGTCCGGACGGTCCCGGAGGACGGCGCCGAACGGGACCAGTGGATCGCCCGGCACCGCCGCGACACCGGCCCGCTCGTGTCCCGCGGGGTCAACGACGAGCTGCAGGCGAACCTCACCCGGGCCAGCGTCCGGACCGAGGCGTTCGTCACCTTCGTCGTCCCCGAGGGCCGGCTCGGCCGGGAGGCCAAGGAGTCCGGCGGCGGCCTCGACGGCCGGGCCCGGGTCCTATACAGCCTCGCCGACGAGCTCGAGGCGCAGCTACGCGGTGGGATGGGGATGACCAGCGTGGCTTGGCTCACCAGCCCGGAGCTGGCCTTGGCCTGCCGCACCGGCTTCGCGCCCGGTGACCGGGCCGGGATCATCGACGCCCTCGCCGGCCGCGACGCAGAAACCGACACCAGCGCCACCCCTCAAAGCAACCCGGCGACGCATGTAGCGATCAATGCGGACGTGCCGTGGGCGATGGCCGGGCCGTCGTGGGCGGACCCGGCCGTGCGGCACTACAGCCACGACGCGTGGAACTCGGTCTCCTCGACGGTGAAGCTGCCTGTCCGGGGTGCCGCGATGGGAGCCCTCGCGCCCGCGCTGACCCCGACGGCGCCGGGGGAGCGGCGCTCCTTCATGGTCTGCTACCCGATCCTGACCCAGTCCGTCGCGGACCGGCAGAGCGCCACGAGCGAGTGGGCCGCTGACATCGGCGACGAGCTGCGGCACCGGGCCAAGGTCAAGAAGCGGGCCAAGGCGAGCGACGAGAGCGAGAAGGTGCGTCGCCTCGACGCGAAGCTGGCCCGCGGCAACAGCCTCACCCGGCCGTATGCCGTCGTGACCGTCACAGTGCCCAAGACCGCCCGGGTCTCCGCGTTCGGGCGCGACCTGGACGCATCTGTGCGACGGGCCGGCTTCGCCCCGCTACGCCTCGACCTCGCCCAGGACGTCGCGTTCGCCGCGTCGACGGTCCCGCTCGGGGTCAGCCTCACCCGGAAAGCCGACTGAAGGGGCCCGATGGACGTGCGCGCTGCACGCAAAGGCCGCACGGATCCTGGGGGTGACAGGACGGGGGACGGCGGTGTTGAGGGTCGGGATGTGTCCCGTCTCCTGTCGGACTTCGGCCACGAGCTGCCCTCCGCCCCGCCCGCCCCGCACGCGCCCAAGGACGGTCGGCTGTTCCGGCACGTGCCACGGCGCGGTGCCCGCCGACCCGGCCGCGGGTGGGCGTCGGGGTCGGCGCCGGTCTCGACGTGGCGGATGACGTCCGAGCAGGCCCCGGTGTTCTGGCCGTTCATCTCCACCCCCGGACTTCCGCCGACCGGGGCGCAGATGGGGATCGACCTGCTCTCCGGCGGATCGTTCTACGCAGACCCGCTCGGCTGGGTCCTCGACGACACCGTCCCGGTCACGAACCCCAACATCTTCAGCCTCGGCAAACCCGGCCGCGGCAAGTCCGCCACGACCAAGGCGTTCTGCCTGCGGATGATGGACTTCGGCTACCGCGTCCTCGTCCTGGGCGACCCGAAGGACGAGTACGAGCCGCTCTGCCGGTTCCTCGGCGTGCAGCCGTTCGCGATCGGCCACGGCCTGCCGGCGCGGATCAACCCGCTCGCGTTCGGTCCGCTGATCACCGGCTGGGATCGGCTCAGCGCCGAGGCCGCGCAAGGCCGCGCGGCGATCGTCTTCGCCCGCTGGCTGACCCTCGTCCGGGGCCTCGTCGGCTCCCAACGCATCGGCGAACGGCGGGTGCCGTTCGGGCCCACCGAGGAGGTCGTCGTCAAGGCCGCCCTGGCGCACCTGACCGGTTACGCCCACGGCAACACCCGGATGCGGGAGACGACCATCCCGCACCTGTGGCGTCTGCTCGACGCCCCGACGAGCGAGCTCGTCGCGCAGTGCCGGTACGCCGACGAACGCCACTTCCTCGACGACACCCGGATGCTGCGGGACGCGCTCGGGCAGCTCGTCTCCGGAGCGCTGGCCGGCCTCTTCGATGACCACACGACCATCCAGGTGGACTGGGCCGCGCCGATCCAGTCGCTGAGCCTGTCCCGGCTCGAACCCCTCGGCGACGAGGCCGTCGGCATCGCGCTGACCTGCCTCAACTCGTGGGGCCGCGGGATGCGCGAGCTTGCAGCCCCCGGGGACGTGCGGGTCGTGGTCCGCGACGAGTCGTGGAAGCAGCTGCGTCTCGGCCCCGAGGCCGTCAAGAGCTTCGACGCGGACCTGCGCCTGTCCCGACGCGACGGCGACGTCCAGTTCGCGATTGCCCACAAACCCTCGGACCTGCTCTCCGCCGGCGACAGCGGCTCGCAGGCCGTCGCGATCGCCAAGGACCTGCTGCACCTGGCCGACATCAAGATCCTGCACGGGCAGGACCGGGCCGTCGCGGCCGAGCTCGAGACGATGCTCGGCCTGGGCCCGATCGCCCGCGACCTCGTCACCGGCTGGGCGATGCAGGGCAAGGGCCGCGCCCTGTGGTGCGTCGGCGACCAGCACTACAAGGTCGCCACCGTCCTGCACCCCGTCGAACGGCAGCTCACATTCACCAACCAAGCCCTCGAAGCAGCGGGCTGAAAGGCACTGGCAATGAGGAAGATTGCCGCCATCCTGCTGCCGCTGGTCCTACTGGCCTGCATCCCCATCGCAGCCGCCCTGCTGGTGATGGCGGTCGCCGGCCCGGCAGCGGGGGAGCAGCTGCGGACCGTCGCGTGCGGCACTGGCGTCCCGGCGACGGGGGAGTGGCGGCCACCGTTCACCCAGTCCTACACCGTCAGCAGGCGCGGGTTCGGCCGCGAGTTCCACCCCGTCCACCTGCGCTGGGCACACCACTCCGGGCAGGACCTCGTCTCCCAGCCCGGCCCCGGCCCCGTGGTCGCGATCGGCCCCGGACGGGTCAGCTACGCCGGGGTCTCCCCGGGCGGCTACGGCAACTACGTCGACGTCGAGCACGCCGACGGCGTCACCAGCCGGTACGCCCACCTCGCCCGGATCGACGTCCGGGCCGGACAGCCCGTCACGGCGGGCGCGCGGCTCGGCGTCGAGGGCAGCACCGGCACCAGCACCGGCAACCACCTGCACCTCGAGATCCTCGTGCGCGGGGTCGCGACCGACCCCGTCCCCTGGATGCTCGCGCACGGCGCACCCCTCAACGGTCACGCCGTGACAGCCAGCCCCACGGGGCCTAGCGAAGGCAGCGGCCCGGCGACCGGGGCCGCGGGAGACACCGGCGCCACGGCCACGGCGGCGGCGATGCAGGTGGCGGTGGAGGGGGTGATGGAGGGCGGGATCGGGTTCGAGCTTCCCCCGCCCGGCAACCCGCGGCAGGCCTCGCTGCACAACCCACCCCTACCGATACCCGACAAGGTGAAGACGCTCTACCAGGCCGCGGCCGGCAGGTATGCGATCCCGTGGACGCTGCTCGCCGGCATTGGCATGGAGGAGACCGGGCACGGGCGAACCACCGCCACCTCGAGCGCCGGAGCGCAAGGGCTCATGCAGTTCATGCCGGCCACGTTCGCGGCGGTGGGCGTCGACGGCGACGGCGACGGTCTCGCCGACATCGGCAACGACGCCGACAGCATCACCTCCGCCGCGAACTACCTCGTGCGTTCCGGCGTCACTGACGGCCCGGACGGGGTCGTCAAGGCCCTGTACGCGTACAACCACGCCACCTGGTACGTCAACGACGTCCTGCACTACGCCCAGGCCTACGGCGGCGGGGTCGTTCTCGGCGACCCGACCGGCTGCCACGCCCCGACTGGCAACGGCAGCGGTGGCGGTGATCCGGCCCTGCCTGCCCTGACCAGCAATCGGGTGCGGCAGCTGCTGCAGTGGGCCGGGAGCCAGGCCGGAGACGCCTACGTTATGGGCGGGAACGGCCCCGACGCGTGGGACTGCTCCTCCCTCGTCCAGGCGGCGTTCGCCCGGATCGGGATCAGCATGCCCCGCACCGCCGGGGCCCAGCGGGCCTGGCTGGCCAGGGGCAACGGCTTCCGCGTCCAGCCCGGGACGGAGCGGCCCGGCGACCTCATCTTCTGGGACTCCTACCTCGGCCCGTCACGCATCGGGCACGTCATGCTCGTGTGGAACCCCGCGACCCGGACCACCATCGAGGCCCGCTCGAGATCCCTCGGGGTCGGGCACCTCTCCTACGCCGCCGGGCCGAGCCACCACATCTTCGAGATCTGGCGGGTCGGCAACATGGCCGACCAGCCGACCGTTACCCGGTGACTGTAGTGACTCATGTGACCCAGATGAGCGACGTCCCCGCCGAATCGGCCGACGACCCCGAGCAGGCCACACCGTGCGAGCTGCTCCGCGACCTCGCGCGGGAGGCCGCCCCGGCGGACTTTGGTCGGGGTGCTGGTGCGGCTGTCACCGAGGAGGACGTCAAGCCAGAGGAACTCGACCCTTCCGACCCGGCGTTCCACTGGCACAGCGTCGTTCGGGCTCGCGGGTGGGCGCAGCCCACGCTCGACGGCAGCAACGGGGGGAGGACGCGGCGGCTTGGCTGTGGCGCCACAGACGCCTCCACGAGAACCCTGCACACCCGTCCCACCCCTCGATCGTCGGGATGGGCGGCGGCGGTGAACGCCCACCCGGGTCCACGCGGCTTTGGTCGGTGAAGGAGGCACTCTCATGCAGCAGTCACGACGCTCGAACCCGTACCCGTTCACGTGGGAGATCCCGCTGATGCTCGCCGTCACTGTGCTGCTGCTCCTCGTGCTCGGCGTCCAGGCCGGCCGCGCCGCCGCGAACCTCGCCGCCGGCTCGGGTGTGTCGTTCCCGCCGAGAGAGGCCATGTTCACGAGCGTGCCGGGGATCATCGCGGGGGACGCCGGCGCAGGACTACCGCCAGGCGTACCGGGTGGGGCATCGCCGGCCGCGGTGCGCAGCTGGGTGGCCGCGCTCGAGCTGATGATCCTCCTGGTGCTGTGTTGGACGGGGAGGGCGCTGTGGATGCGGTGGGGACCCCACCGCGTCCACGGGATGGCCAGCAAGGCCGAGGCGCAGGGCCTGCTCGGGCGCCAGCGGCTGCACCGCGTCCGGGCGGTCATCCGCCCCGACCTTTACGGCAAGGACCGAGCATGATCGCGAGAACGGAGTCACGGTTTCGCTCTCGGTCACGGCTTTGGTCGAGGGCGCGGTTCGAGCCGACGGACGTGGGGTGGCGGCTCGGCACCTCGTCGCAGCCCAGGGGTGGGCAGCTGTGGGTGCCGTGGGACCGCACCGCTGGGGTCATCGGGCCGCAGGGCAGCGGTAAGACCCTCGATGCGTTGATCCCAGCGCTGCTGCAGGCACCGGGCGCGGCGCTGGTGACGTTGACGAAGCTCGACGACCTGCTGCTGAGCCTGACGGCCCGCTCCGCCGGCGACCGGCCGTGTGTGGTGCTCGACCCGTTCGGTGCCGCGTCCGGGTTGCCCGAGCTGGTCTGGGACCCGATCGACGGGTGCGTCGACCCGATGCTGGCCGAGCGGCGCGCGAAAGCGTTCACCGCCGGCACCGTCAAGGGCGCTGTCGCGGGCGGGCACGGCGACGACGCCGCCCGGTTCTACGCGGCCGAGGCCGCAAAGGTCCTGCAGGCCTACTTCCACGCGGCCGCGTTGACGGGGCGCACCCTGCAGGACGTGCTGCGCTGGGTCGCGACCCCGCTCAGTGCCACCGACCCCACCGAGATCCTGCGGGAGCACCCCCACGCCGCGCCGTTCTGGCACGGGCTGCTGTTCGGGGCGCTCCGCGGCGATGACCGAACCGCCGGCAACACGATCACCACAGTGCAGCAGACCATGAGCCTGTTCTTCCAGGAGCCCATCCGGCGCCGCTGCGTCCCCGGACCCGGACGTCCCGCCACCGACGTCGCCGAGGTCATCGCGCGGGGCGGCACCATCTACCTGCTCGGACGCGAGGACCCCTACGCCAGCGCGTCACCGCTGATGACAGCCGTCGCCGAGCACGTCCTCGACACCGCCCTCGCAGCCGCGAACCAGTCACGCTGGGGAAGGCTCTGCCCGCCCATGCTCGCCTGCCTCGACGAACTCCCCTCCACCGCACCGCTGCCTACCCTGCGCACCCGGATGGCCAACGAGCGCGCCCTCGGGATCTCCTTCATCTGGGCCGCACAGACCCGGCCACAGCTCTCCACGATCTTCGGCGACCAGGAAGCTCGCACCCTGCTCGGGCTCACGAACAACCTCATCCTCTTCGGCGGCTCCAAGGACGTCGCCTTCAACCAGGAGATCAGCGACCTCCTCGGACCCGTCCGGGTCGCCCGCACCAGCTGGCAGACCGGAACCCGCGGCGGACGGAACGTCGCCGGGGAGGACATCCCCATCCTCACCGGCGCCGAGGTCCGCCAACTCCAGGATCGGCACGCCCTCGTCGTCGCCGAGAACGGCAAACCCATCATCTCCGCACTGCGCCGGTGCGTCGACGGCCCGAGTGGGCGACAGCTCCTCGCCCAGCAGGCCGCGGCACGCGCCGCGCTGGGGGAGGGACGCCGGCTGCTGGTCACCCCGCAGGCCCGATCCACCGCTGCGCTCGTCGAAGCGCGACGGCACGGCCTGTCCAGCGACACGACCAGCGGTCCGAACCTCACGCCGAACGTCACGGTGCGGCGATGAGCATCACCACAGATCCCCAGTTCCCGCCGGCGCCCATGGTCCGCCCCTTCCCCGAACCGGGCCGCGGCCTGGCGCACTGCTACCGCGAGCTGCACCTCGCCGCCAACGGCACCGCCGAGCAGAAGAAGGCCCTCGGCGACCTACGGATGCTGCCCCGACCCTGGGACCCGACGAGCATCCGAGAACCGCGCCTGCGGCGCGAACTCTGGACCTGGCTCGACCACGTCGTCGCCTGGCTCAACGTCGAGTACGTCTGGGACGTCATCGGCATCATCCCGCCCTGCTGGCCCCAGCACCCCCACCTCGTCCACGAGATCGCCGTCCTCGCCGACCAGCGCCGCCGCGCCGGCCTCGGCTTCACCAGCGACGCCCTCGAGGAATGGCACCGCTACTGCCTCCCAGCCTTCGCCGAACGACTCCGGACCCGGCTAAAGGACCACTGCGAGGACGGCCACAGCGACTGGCCAGCCCGCGGCCGCTACAACCGCCACAGCGCCGAGAACGCCCTGCAGCAACGAGACACCGCGTTCTCCAACGACGAAGCCCTCGTCAAGCCCACGCGCCGAGACCCCAGCGAGACCCTGCGACTGCACCTTGTCGACACCGGACACCTCACCACAGAAGTCGTCGACCTCGAAACCGGCGAGATCCTCGACGATCACAACGAATGAGCCAGATCTCCGACCGCAGAGAACTCTGCGGGTGCGCGGAACGGACGCGCGGCCGGGCTGCGGATTTCTATCGCTGACGTGTCCAGGAACGTACGTCCTACCGCCCAGAAAGGGCGTGCCCCGAGACCGGCGGCTACCGCCCACAAGGACGTGCGCACATACCCCCTCGCGCGCCGCGGGAGGAAAAATGTGAAGCCGAGAGCCCAGTACGGTGTTCGTGCGGCGGGGTGGCATCGCCGAGCTCGCCCACGAGCTTCACATCGATGACGCGCGCGACATTGTCGAGTGCATGCTCATGGGCAGTGGTCGTCGCCTCGACCTCAGCGGTCCGTTCGCCGACGCGGTCCCCCGAGGGATCGCGGCTGCACGTTGTCATCGCCGACATCAGCTGCAGGCACTGGCAGGTCATCGTCCGCAAGTTACTTGAAAAGCAGGGACTCGGTGGGGAGGCGTGTCCGGCGCGACGATGAGCCGTCCGGCGCGACGCCGAAAGGACTGCTCGGCGGACCGGCCCGGTCGATGCTTGTGGGTCTGACCGCGCCAGTAGGGTTACGCGCGTGAGCGAGACAAGACCGGCACCTGGTGGGAACAAGTCGGCGGGCCTGACCAGCGCGCGGATGAACCGCAATGACGAGTTCTACACGCAACTGCCTGATATCGAGGCCGAGCTCCGCCACTACCGCCCACACTTCGAGGACAAGGTGGTCTTGTGCAACTGCGATGACCCCTTCGAGTCCAACTTCTTCAAGTTCTTCGTCATGAACTTCCGCCGCCTCGGCATCAAGAAGTTGATCGTCTCGTGCTACTCCGGGTCGCCAGTGCAGGGGGAACAGATCTCGCTCTTCGACCTCAAGGGCCTGTCCCAAGAGGACGCGGAGGCGCGACGACCGTACAAGGTCGAGATCACCGAGATTCCGGACGCCAACAATGACGGCGCCATCGACCTGTCCGACGTGGAGCACTTGCTCACCCACGACGCGAACGTCCTGACTCCGCTCAAGGGGAACGGAGACTTCCGTAGCGCCGAGTGCCTCGGGCTACTAGACGAGGCGGACATCGTGGTCACAAACCCACCGTTCAGCCTCTTCCGTGAGTACGTCGCCACCCTGATCGACCATGGCAAGCAGTTCCTCATCCTCGGAGATCAGAACGCGATCACCTACCCGCAGATCTTTAGATACCTGAAGGACAACCGGCTGTGGATCGGTATCGAAAACGGTGGAACCAAGTGGTTCCGCGTGCCGGACGACTACGACATCGCCACCGAGTCGCGGAAGAGGCTGGTCGATGGGGTCAAGTACTTCAGCATGGGCCGCATCTACTGGTTCACGAATCTCGACCATGCCAAGCGCCACGAGAACCTGATCCTGACGGAGCGGTACACGCCCGAGAGGTACCCCCAGTACGACAACTTCGAGGCCATCGAGGTATCGCGCGTGGCAGACATCCCAGAGGACTGGGAGGGGGCCATGGGCGTGCCGATCACCTTCCTAGACAAGTACAACCCGGAGCAGTTCCAGATCCTCGGAAATGACGACGAGGGCCTGACCCCTACGAAGACCTACGGTCACAAGGTCAAGGTCGTAGACGGAGTGCGCACCAAGTCGAACACCGGAGCCCTCCGGTGTGTTCTGAGGGCCGAATCGTTCGGGCCCGGGACATACTTCGACGTCGGGTACCCAGTAAAGGGCACCTACCGTCGTGTCTTCATTCGCCGAATCGGAGCAACCTCTTGAGCCCCATGCAGATCGACCTACACCGGATCCCAGTCCGGGAAGTCGTGGCCGGATACCTCAACACGGAGGAGGACGGCGTCTCCGGCATGAACGGACGCCTGGACATCCGTCCCAAGTACCAGCGCCTGTTTCGGTACAACGTCGAGCAGCAGCAGGCCGTCCTCCGGACGGTCCTCAAGGGCTTCCCCCTCAACGTCTTCTACTGGTCCGTCAGTGGGGAATCGGGCGGCGAACCGACATACGAGATGCTCGACGGACAGCAGCGCACGCTGTCGATCTGCGAGTTCGTCGAGGGCAACTTCTCTATTACCGACCCGGCATGGCCATTTCCCAAGAACTTCGACAGCCTGTCCGCCGACGACAGAAACAAGGTGCTCGCCTACCAGTTGATGGTCTACAAGTGCCGCGGCACTGAGGACGAGAAGCTGGAGTGGTTCCAAGTCATCAATATCGCTGGCCTGAAGCTGGAAGCACAGGAGCTACGCAACGCCGTTTACACCGGCCCATGGCTGACCGACGCGAAGCGGTACTTCTCCCGGGAGAACCAAGCCGCCCACAAGTACGGCAAGGACTATGTCAAGCCAGGTGACGTGAAGGCGCAGGCTCTTCTCGAGAAGGCGCTCGTGTGGATCGCCGGCCGGGGTGACGATGCGATCTGCCGGTACATGAACGACCACCGCAACGACCAGAACGCCCTTGAACTGTGGAAGCGTTTTCGCGATGTCGTGGACTGGGCGAAGGCCACGTTCCCCAAGGTTCGGCCCCAGCTGAGCCAAGTGAACTGGCCAGATCTCTACGATCGCTTCGGGTCGAGGACTTGGAACGCCGGGGAATTGGAGCAGAGGGTCAGGGAACTCCTCGCCGACGTGGATGTGACGAAGAAGGCTGGCATCTACGAGTACGTCCTCTCCGGTGACGAGCGGGTCCTCAACATCCGTGCCTTCGACGACTCCATGCGGACGGAGGCGTACGAACGACAGAACGGCATCTGCGTTAAGTGCCAAGAGCACTTCGAGATCGGCGAAATGCACGCGGACCACATCACCCCATGGTCGCTGGGCGGGAAGACCGAAGGAGCGAACTGCCAGATGCTGTGCGCTGACTGCAACCGTAGGAAGTCGAACATCTGAGACCACGGGAATGCAAGAAGGGCCCCGCTTCGAAGAAGGAGTCGCGGCCTTCTTGCGTCACGCGGCCCTCATGAGGATCTGGCGAACGGAAGCGACGCTCCTATGGTTCGTCAAGCAGCTGCGGCGCCGTTTTCAAGCGGGCGGTAGAAGTCGCGGGCGACGTAGCGGGCAAGGCAGCGTTTGATCTCTCGGCTGGTCTTTCCTTCCGCACTGCGGCGGGCGACGTAGTCGCGGGTGGCTGGCTGGTACTGGATCCGGATCCGGACCACGGTGTGTAGGGCTCGGTTGAGCTGGCGATCGCCGTACCGGTTGAGCCGATACCGGGTGGTGACCTGTCCACTGTTCGCCGGGATCGGTGCCACGCCGGCGAGCATCGCGAACGCCGCCTCAGAGTGCACGCGACCGGGGTGGGACCACGCGCACAACACCGTCGCAGCCACGATCGGACCGACACCGAACTGCTCGAGCAGGTCGGGTCGCCAGCTGCGGATGATCGCCACGATGGCCATCTGATGGTCACGTGCCTCTTTGAGCATCGCGTGCACGCGACGAGCCAACGCCCGCAACGCCACGACGGTGCTGGTCGTCTCGACGTCCCAGCAGGAGCGCACGCGCAGGTTCGCGGCCGTGTTGAGCATCGCGGCAAGCTTCTGGCCGCGGAACCTGACGCGGATCGGTTCGGGTGCTGCGATGACCAGGCCGAAGACCTGCAGCTGAGCCTCAGTGGAGGCATTGACCGCGGAGCGGCGAGCAGCCAAAAGCACTGACAGTGCTTGGCGTTCGGCGCCACTGCGGGGAGTCCCCAGCTGGGGTCGAGCCAGTGCTTCACGCGCGGCTCGGATCGCATCGAGCGGATCTGACTTCGCCCCGTTGCGGCGCGCAGCCCGCTTCGGGCGGTCCAGCTCGATGACGAGCTCCGATGACTGCAGCAGGTGACGGCTCAGGCCGGCGCCGTGGCCGCCGGTGCCCTCGATCGCCCAGGCCCGCAGCATCGCGTGGTTGTTGGCGAACTCCACCAGCTCGGCATAGCCCTCGGTTGTCGCCTCGACGGTGATCTCGTCGAGGACACCACCGGTCGCAGCATCGACCACGGCCGCGGAGTGGGTGTGGACGTGGGTGTCGACGCCGATGACGACGTCGACCACCTCACGCAGATCGGTCAGACTGGTCATGCGTTCTCTCCTTCGCCGGATTGGGACGTGGGTTCCGGTCCGGGACGGAGGTTCGGCAGGACTGTGATGAGACACGCAAGGCGCTGCTAACGCCAGGCGGTCAAGCTCCTGATCAGGCCAGCTCCTCCAACCGGGCCGGGGCCGGCGACCACGAGCGGACAAGTCGCAGCAAGGCACGAAGCCAGTCACACCGTGGGTCACACTCGTGGTCACCAACCACAGCCCAGCACCATCAGGCTGCGAACGCGATCCTCACAGTCACACCGCCGCGAGCAGGTCAGGCCCTGCACAAGCGTCACCACCGCGCTCATGGGGCGTGCATGCGAACCCGCCGCCCACCGCCCACTATGGGTCAGCGTCACAGCGGCACTGTGGGGCA
This sequence comes from Terrabacter terrae, assembly GCF_039529575.1. NCBI lineage: Bacteria > Bacillati > Actinomycetota > Actinomycetes > Micrococcales > Intrasporangiaceae > Terrabacter > Terrabacter terrae. The sequence goes on along the minus strand of NZ_BAAANB010000014.1, from coordinate 6,132 downwards.
GACTCCCAGCGACCGGGTCTGTCCAGTCCGGGCGCATACAAGTCGGGCGGTGGTGTGGGGAGCGTGGTGAGGGTGTCTCGAGATGCATCTCGCGCTCAACCCTGGTGATTCAGTGTTGACTTCGAGACGTCAGCCGCGGGGGTAGTGCCTCGCGGCCCAAGAGGGTGAAGCTATGTGGCGTCAGCTCGACACCCTCGCTGGCCCGAAAGCCATTTCCGGCACCGGTACTGTGAGAGGGTTTGTCGAGGAGGAGGCATCTTGAGCGAGCAGGCGGAGGAACTCGAACTTCACGAGTTGATGCAGCCGACGATACTAGACGGGGGTTCCGCTCCCAGCATCCCCGAGCACTTGGCTCTAAAGCCCGAGAAGCTCATCTGGCTTTACGAGGATTCTGAGTGGGAGGAATTCGTCCTCGAATGGGCCACGCAACTTCACCATCAGTATCGCAAGGTGCGGCGCAGCGGCGGGTCGAACGATCACGGCGTTGACGTCGTCGGCTTCGCGACAGATCACGGATTCGATGGGGAGTGGGATTGCTTCCAGTGCAAGATGTACGGGAGCGCCATTACCGCGAAGACTGCCTTTCCCGAGATCATCAAGGTAGTTCTCAGCACAATGGCCGGGCACTACGCGTGGCCCCGACTCTACCGCTTTGCCGCGCCGAAGGGGATCGGTCAAGGTCTTGCCAACATTATCGACACCCCCAGCCTTCTGAAGGCGGCGGTTGTCAAGGAGTTGACGAAAGACAAGAGCGTGTTGGTCAGGCAGATCGGGGACGTCCCACTGGGCGACGTTTTGGGAGCGATCGACGACGCGGACTTTTCGATCTTCGGCGCCTTCGAGGTACACGAACTCATCGCCGATCATTCGGCTACTAAGTGGCACAGCGTGCGGTTCGGGGTCTCGTTGCCGCCGCGACCATTGGCCCCCGTTCCGTCGGTTGCCCCGAGTGCCCATGAGCAGCGATACATCGAAAAGCTGATGAACGTCTATAACGAACTGTCAACCAATCTCTCGTGCTCGCCAGCCAACGTTCACGAGTGGCCAACATCCCGGTCGCGCCACTACGAACGCCAGCGGGTCGCCTTCTACAGCGCCGAGGCACTCCGAGTGTTCGCTAGGGATGCCGTGCCGGAGGGTACGTTCGAGGCGCTGCAGGACGAGATCTACGACGCGGTCATTGAGACACATGATCGGGAGTTCAGTTCCGGCCTGGACCGCTTGTATGCCGTCACGGAGGTTGCGCGCGTTGTGCCCTTGGCAGCTAACGGACTCGTACCGGTCGTCTACATGCGCGACCGGACGGGGATATGTCATCAGCTCTCCAACAATGATCGACTGGAATGGGTTGTGTAATGCAACCACTCAACAGTCCCATCGAGCTCGGCCTTCGCTGCGTGGTACTCCTGACCTCTCTATTCCCTCGCCGGGCGGACATTAGTCGCCTAGTGCTGATGGACCACTGCCTTCTGCACAGCGCCGATCTGGGCGGTCCCGACAGCGTTCTTCCTCCAATACCCGCACGAGGTGGCGAACTGGGCATAAAGCGTACGGTCGTGGAGCACGGGCTCCGCGTCATGATGCGGGCGGGCATGGTCGAGGCACATGCAAGCGAAGCCGGGCTGGAGTACGCCGCCAGCGAGGAGGCGGAGTCGTTTCTCGGCGTGCTGGAGTCGAGCCACCTACGCCATCTGATCGCCTCTGCGTCGTGGGTAGTCGAGGAGTTTGGGGACCAGGACGAATCCGCGATTCGCGATCGGGTGGGCGAAGTCCTCGATCGATGGAGCGAAGACTTGGAGCCGATTGAGATCGTTAACGAGTCTCTGCTCGGCCAGGAGGATGAGCGATGAGACTGCTGCATCTGACAGCGGTAGGCCCCGACAAGCCCCCCGCATCGGTTCCTTTCGCGCCGCGCCTGACCGTCATCTACGGAGCGTCCGAAGCCGGAAAATCGTACATCATCGACGCTCTCAACTTCATGTTGGGTGCACGCGCGCTGCGCGATATCCCCGAGGCGGCCGGCTACCAAACCATGCTCCTTGGGATTGAGTTGGCGAGCGGGAGCACGATCACTTTGGCGCGCCACCTTCGCGGGGGCCGGGTCATGGTCTTCGACGACGACCTTCGGTCCTTACCTACGCGTCCCCCCGACCGAAGCCTGGCGGCGCAACACGTGACCGGCAGTGAGGACACGGTTTCTCATTACCTCCTTCAGGACTTGGGCCTTGCAGGAGCACAGCTTCGAAAGAACGAAAGAAACAACCTGCAGGCGCTCGGGATCCGGAACCTAATGCGCCTTTGCCTGGTCGATGAAGAGCGGATTCTTGCGCGACGTTCGCCTGTCGTGTCCGATGTGCCCATGGCACGCACCGCAGATCGCTCGGTGTTCAAGTTGCTGTTGGAAGGAAGGGATGACTCAGACCTGACGGGCGGAGAGGATCCGACGCAGTTTCGCAGAATCAATCGCGGACAGGTCGAGGTCTTGGACCGGGCGCTTGCACAGCTCTACGAGCGCCTGGGAGAGGTGCCGGAGCCCCCTGCACTTTTGGACCAGCTGGCGCGACTAAACTCAAGCATTGAAGACACATCGCGCTCGATCGCCGACGCGCTGGTACGGCGAGACGATCTGTTGGCCCAGCGTGACGTCGCTCAGGAGGATCAGCGACGCGACGCGAACGTAGTCGTGGATGCTCGGACAGTTAGTAGCCGGTTCGCGCTGTTGGATCAGAAGTACACCTCGGATCTTGAGCGTTTGGAGATGGTTCGCGAGGTCGGAACGTTCCTCGGCTACTTCCACGTCGGCACCTGCGTCCTTTGCGGCGCGGTTCCTGAACATCAACACCCTGAGCACGCGGTCTACGAGTCGGGTCAGGTGTCTGCGAGCGTTGATGCCGAGGTGGCGAAGACCACGGCGCTGCAACGCGACCTCACCGCAACGATCGCGCGGATCAACGATGAGGAGGCGCAAGCGAACGTACGCGTCTCGCGAGCGCGCGCGGAGGTCCAGCGACTGACCGACGAGATCGCGGCTCTCGAACAGGCCGTTCGGCCTAGTAGTGACGAGATCTCGCGACTTCTTCAGACTCGATCCGACGTCGAACGGTCACTGACCCTGTCGGCACAGGTTGACGAACTCTCGGCGCTCCGTGCTTCTGTCGCTGGGGAGCACCCCGATGTCGCGGACGCCGTCGCTGAAGGTATATCGAGCAAAACGCAACGAGACTTTTCACGAGCGGTCGCCGAGGTCCTCCAACAGTGGGGGGTCCCGGGTTCCTCCGAATGCTATGTCTCTTTCGATGGAGCTCCGGACGTGGTGCTGGAGCAGAGGCGTCGAGTAGATCGAGGCAAGGGGATGCGCTCGATTCTCCATGCTGGTTTTGTGATTGCGCTGGGTGAGTACTGCCTCGAGCGCGAACTGCCGCATCCGGGCTTCGTCGTACTTGATACTCCGGTCCTCACTTATCGCGATGCAGAGCAGCGCGAAAGCTCTTCAGGAGACGAACTGTTAAGCACCTCAGTTGCCGAGTCGTTCTACGCCTATCTCGAAGCCTCTTACATCGGCCAGAGCATCGTCCTTGAGAACCAGACTCCTCCAGAGGTGACGGGCGACGGCTGTTCCGTGATGTTCTTTAGTGGCACTCCCGGCGTGGGCCGTTCGGGGTTCTTCCCGGGGTAGGTCTTCCGTCGACCGGGCGCTCGGCGCCCTGCTCATCCTCCAACGTGCGCGTCAATCCGCCGCATGGGCGGCGTGGGTCAACTAGCGTTCCACCGGGGGGTCGCCGGCCGCAGCATCGAGCAGCGCTCCGGTGTCGGCATAGGCGGCCATATTGCTTCCGTTCGCAGTCACGGCGTGGAAGGACCGGGATGACACAGCACGTGGATGGCTCGTGGTCGGGATGGGACGGAGACACGATCGTTCAGCTCACCGACGGTTCTGTGTGGCGGCAAGACGAGTATCACTACGAATATCGCTACGCCTACCGGCCGAAAGCGACGGTCACGAGCGGCAAGATGCAGGTTGAAGGCATGAGTCGCGCCGTTCGCGTCCGCAAACTTGCGTAGGACTCCTCATTTGTCGACAAACATCACCCGGACGCCCCTACCAAGTACGTCGGCGCTGCCATCCCGACGCGGTTGCCCATCTTCCGCCCGCCAGGATGCGAATCTGGAGGGGTTTCGACGCCAACTGACAGGCACGGAGAACCATGCCAGCGATATTCCGACTACTATTTGGTCTTACTCACAGCGCGCCCTGCATGGACGCGCGCGAACTCAACAGTGAATCCGCGTGAAGTGAGATTGTTAAAGGCCTCACGAAGATTTACCTTGCTGAAGAACGGAAGTTGCTCGAGCCCCGTGCCCCGCCATTCGGCAGCCACGGCATACACCACCTTCCAGTCGCGCGGATAGATTCCTCCGGCAAAGAGATGAGCGAAATGATTCTTCCCTTTGGCACTTGCACTGACCTTCGCCTTCACAGCTGTTAGGAAGGCGGGATTGGTCTGCATGAGTTCCCGGAAACGATCCCTTGAGCAAAAAGGTGGCTCAGTGTGCTTGATGACAAGTGGCGCTTAACGTGAATAAGGTGCCGATCTGATGAAAGCAGGTCGCAAACTTCGATAGCAGTGGTCTTGCCAGGGACCGTTATGACGTTCTGCTTGTCAAGAAGCAGCAAATCAGACGCTTTTGCCGCGCTCTTGTTGTAAGCGTCCTCGGTCTGACTCACCGTCGTTTCCGGCAGGGTGTACGAAGCCTGGGGCAACCCCTCCAGGAAGTGGTCCAGTGCCGTCAAGTAATCCTCGCTTACACGAAACAACTCACCTTCATCGAGGATGTACGTATCTGCACCCACCGAGACTTCCGCAACGAGGCAGCGCCAAGCCGGCCAGCGCGCCGCGACCTCGCCGTCGCCGTCGTTGGCATATATCCAAGATTTTCGCAGGAAGTCTGGGTCGATGGTTGCCAGGTGACCGGAACGCTCCAGACCTCGGACGTAGTCCACAACCCTAATGTCAGGGTGCTGCACCTCTCGCTTAGTGCCGCGTCGATCAAAGTGATATCGAAAGCCCGACACCTTGGCCCAGTCTAAGATTTCCGGCGGTGCTAGGGCGACGCCGTCAAGGTGCTTACTCTTCAGACGCCCAACAATTTCTTCCTCGATCTCCGCCTTTAGGAGCGGGTCGTCTAGCGGTTGGATATTGTCGATCCAAGAGAATTTCGCCTGATAATCAGGACGCCGACTCACAGCATCAATGTCGCGGCAGAGTCTGCCGAGGTCGCGAAAGGCAACGTCGAGCGCGAGAACGAGGGCATCGCCGCCTTGCACGCGCTGGCCCCACTTAGATTCGTAGGGTTGCCCAACGGCCTTGTCCAGAACATCGCGGAGCTGACTGACATCGAATGCCTCGAAGTCGACCTGCTCACTGGCCTGCACCCGAGACCTCAGGACGGACGCGTCCCGGCGTTTGCTATCGACGGATCGTAGGCGGGGAGCGCTACGAGAGTTGTTCGGATAGATCAAGTTGAGGGCGGTCTTGAGCCCGTATCCGCGAACATATGTTGCGGGATCAAGCATGAATCTGCCTGCGGGGCCAAACGCAAAGGCAAACGTGACCGGCCCTTGCCTTTTGGTGCCAGCGGTTCTGACGAACAGTATGGCCGAGGGGTTGACGCCGGCCGCGATCTGGACGTCAGTGAAGCCAGAAGAGAGAAATGACGCCCACGCCGGAGACCGCGGGAGCGCGGCGGCGACGAACACTGAAGCCGTGAAGACGCGGGTCGTGATGGTCTCAGAGCGCGAGACCGATGCGTCCTTGGTCAACAAGGATTCAAAGGCGACATCGGAACTGTCGTACTCCGGCCTGAGCCGAAAGCAAGTAAGCGTCGGCAATTCGATCGTTCCCCCGTTCAACAGATATGGCCCCTGATCGTAGTTGCCCAACGTCCCAAGTGTGCTGATTGGCGCTCACTGAGACGTCAGCCTTGCCGGAGATCAGCACCCCTTCCATCAGGGCTGGCCCCTGCAACGCCGCACCGTGGCGGGATCGGCCCTATCAGCCCCCGTGGCTGTCCCGTTCCGGGTTTAGTGGAGGCTCGGAACTGACGCGACGACGTTAACCGCCACGGGATTCT
>NZ_BAAANB010000013.1:861-1337 GCF_039529575.1 Terrabacter terrae | reverse complement strand
TGAAGCGATAGACGCGCGGCCACACCCGGTGGAAGTGGCGCGAGTCCGTCGCCGCGAGCATGACGTAGGGCACCGCCACCGTCCCCGGGAACACCTCCTCGACCGTCGCCTCCAGGAGGGCGTATGCCGTGTCGTCCGTCGGCGACACCGGGCTCGGTTCGTCGCCGCTGACGAGCACGACCTCGACGTGGGGGTCCCTGACGGTGCGGCGGATCCGCTCGAGCGCCCCGTCGACGGTCTCGCCCACCATCACCCGCATGTTGACGTGGGCCCGAGCGACGTCGGCGATGACGTTGGCCCCGGGAGACCCGGTCAGCTGCGTCACCGCGACGGTCGTGCGTGCCAGGGCCGCGGTCTCGTGGCCGAGGCGCGGCAGCACCCGCGACAGCAGCGGGCGCAGGCGGCGCGCGTGGCCGAAGACCGCCGCATACGGCATACGGGCGTGGGCGCCGGCGCGCTCCAGCATGTCGACGGTG
>NZ_BAAANB010000013.1:0-810 GCF_039529575.1 Terrabacter terrae | reverse complement strand
GGCGAGCCGGCTCGTCGCTCCCATCCGCCGCGGCGCGGAGGCGTGCCCGCCGTCGCCGCGGGCGACGAGCTCGACGTCGACGGTGCCCTTCTCCGACACGCCGACCACGGCGATCGGCGCGTCGACGCCGGGAAGCACGCCCCGCACGATGGCGCCGCCCTCGTCGAGGACGAACCACGGCTCGATCCCGCGCTCGCGCAGGATCGCGACGGCGTCGACCGCTGCGCTGCCCGACACCTCCTCGTTGCAGCCGAAGGAGAGCCACACGTCCCGGCCCGGTGTGACACCTTCACCGATGAGGGCCTCGACGGCCTGGCAGGTGGCGACGAGCGAGCCCTTGCAGTCGAGCGCCCCACGGCCCCAGACGTGCCCGTCGGCGAGGTCGCCTCCGAAGGGCGGCCGCGTCCAGGCCGCAGAGTCACCGACGGGCACCACGTCGAGGTGCGCCATGAGCACGACCGGCGCCTCCCGCGTGCGCCCGGGCCACCGCACGAGCAGCGCGTCCCCTGCGATGCGCTCGACCTCGCACGTCCCGTGCAGCCGAGGGAACCGCACCCGCAGCTCGGTCAGCAGCGACTCGAAGGCCGCCCGGTCCACACGCCCGGGCTCCCAGTGCGACACCGTCGGGATCCGGATGAGCGCGCGCAGCGCCTCGACGGCAGCGTCGTCCTCGTGCATGGACCGGAGCGTATGCGCCCTCTGACGGTTTCGTCCCCACCCGCCGCTCCGGGTCGGGACGTTGGCCCCCGACGACAGGGGTGTTGCGATGGAGCTGCAGGGACGAGCCGTCTTCTTCGCCGCCCGTGCCGT
>NZ_BAAANB010000012.1:6575-10266 GCF_039529575.1 Terrabacter terrae | reverse complement strand
GCACAGCATCGTCTTGCCGCCACGCTCGACGTAGAGCACGAGCTCGCCGTCGACGAGCACGACGAGGGCCCCCGCCTTGCGCCCGGGCTGGTGGCCCTTGCGCCGGGATGCCTTGGCGCCCACGCTGCCGTCGGCCGGATCAGGGGCACTCGCACCGGATCGGCCCGCATCACCCGCCGGCTCGCCACCGGGGTCGGTCAGGCCGCGTTCGGGCCAGGGAACGGCCGCGCCGTAGGGGTTGGCGGGATCGCTCGCGGCGAGGACCAGCGCGGGTGGACCGCTGCGCTCGCGGCCCCTGCCGTGGCCCGCGTGCCTTCCCGCGCCGCGCCCCGTGTCGTGGGCCCGTGAGGAAGTGAGCCATTCGTCGTCCTCTGCAGCGTCGACCCGCCGGCCGCCCGAGGCCGGGTCGTCGGCGCCCGCGCCGGGGAGCCTCGACATGGAGCGGAGCCGGTCGACGGCGCCCGTCGACGCGAACTGCGAGGCGCCGAGTCCCTCGACGAAGTAGCCGCGGCGGACCTTGCCGGCCTCCTCGGCAGCGGCGAGGACGCGGTAGACGGCCGCGAACCCGCCGGGCACGTCCTCGGTGGCGACCGAGCCACGGGTCAGCACGCCGTAGCGGTCGAGGAGCAGCTCGGCGTTGGTCACGGCTCGCACCGTGGGGTCGGTCTCGGCGGGCGGCAGCGCGGTCCAGCGACCGACGCCGGTGGACGGCCCGGAGCCGACCGCGCGTCCGGCTGCCAGCGCCTTGGAGATCGCTGCGTCCTCGGCGGCCTCGACCTGGGCGGGGCTGGTGGCGGCGAGTGGGCCGCGCAGTGAGCCGAAGCGGCCCAGCGAACCGCGACGGCCGGCATACCTCGTCGAACGGGGCCCGGAGGTGGTGCGCTTGTGCGCCGTGCGGCCGCCCGCCAGCAGGGCGCGCAGCGGCGCGATCGTGTCGTTGGTGACGCGGCCCGACCACAGCAGCGACCAGAGCGCGTCGTTCAGCTCCGTGTCGCCGAGGCCCACGCGCGTGGCGAGGGCTCGGAAGAAGTACGCGCCGCCGCCCTCGAGCGCGTCGAGCACCGCACGCTCGTCGTCGATGAGCTCGACGAGCTCCGGTGGGGTGAGGGTCAGGTGGGCGGCGTCGGCGAGGTGCAGGCTGACCCATCCGTCGTCACCCGGGAGCGAGCCGTGGCCACGCCAGACGACCTCGCCGGCGCTCATCACCTCGTCGAGCAGTGCGGGGCGGTAGTCGGCGACGCGCGCCGGCAGGACGAGCGACTCGAGGGCACTCGCCGGCAGGACCGCGCCGGTGAGCTGCTCGACGGCGCGGAGCAGCCCCTCGCGGCCGCGCAGGCCACCGCCGACGCCCTGCCACTGCGGCAGGAACCGGGCGAGGTCGGCCTGGTCGACCGGCTCGACCTCGTGGCGCAGGGCGGCGAGCGAGCGGCGGCGCAGCAGGCGCAGCACCTCGGCGTCGCAGAACTCGGGGCCGTGGCCGCCGCCGTTCTCGGTGGGCAGCAGCTCGCCCTCGACGATCCTTCCCGCGGAGACCAGCCGGCGCAGCGCGTCGTGCACGACCGCGGGCCCGACGCCCCACCAGGCGGCGACGGTCTGCACGGCGAACGGTGCGTGCGTGCGGGCGAAGCGGGCGACGAGGTCGGCGAGCGGGTCGGGCACCGGCTCGAGAAACGCCTGGGGCACGCCCACCGGCAACGCGGTGCCGAGGGCGTCGCGCAGGCGGGCGGCATCCTCGATCGCGGCCCAGCGGTCGTCTCCTCCGACCCGCACGGCGATGACGCGGCGCGCCGCCTCGAGCTCGGTCAGGGCCACCTCGACCGCCTCCGGTGTGAAGCCCTCCGCGGCCCGGGCCACGACATCGCGCACCGACAGGGGCCCGAGCACGCGCAGCAGGTCGGCGACGTCCTCGGCGTCGCGCGCTCCGCGCTCGGGGGTGAGCCGTTGCAGCTCCGCCTCGGTGCGCGCCACCGCCTCGGGGTCGAGCAGGTCACGCAGGGCGAGCGCCTCACCCTGCCCGAGCAGCTCCGAGAGCAGCGACGGGTCGAGGGCGAGCGCGGCAGCCCGGCGCTCGGCGAGCGGCGAGTCGCCCTCGTAGAGGTACTGGGCGACGTAGCCGAAGACCAGCGACTTGGCGAAGGGGCTCGGCTGGTGCGACTCGACCTCGACGACCTTGACCGCACGCGAGCGGATGTCGCCCATCAGCTCGACGAGCCCCGGCACGTCGAAGACGTCCTGGACGCACTCGCGCACGGCCTCCAGCACGATCGGGAAGCTCGGGTACTGGCTGGCCACCCCGAGCAGCTGGGCGGCGCGCTGCCGCTGCTGCCAGAGCGGCTGGCGCCGGTCGGGGCGGCGCCGCGGGAGCAGGAGCGCGCGAGCGGCGCACTCGCGGAACCGCGCCGCGAAGAGGGCGGATCCGCCGATCTCCTGGGTGACGAGCTCGCTGACCTCCTCGGGCTCGAGGGTGACGAGCTCGACGAGCTGCTGGCCGATGGCGGCGCCGTCCTCGAACTCGAGGTCGGGCAGCCGGAAGACGATGCCGTCGTCACCGTGCATGGCCTGCACGTCGATGCCGAAGCGCTCGCGCATGCGCGCCGCGACGCAGAGGGCCCACGGCGCGTGCACCTGGCCGCCGAAGGGCGAGAGCACCGCGACCCGCCAGTCGCCGATCTCGTCGCGGAAGCGCTCGACGACGATGGTGCGGTCGTCGGGGACGTGCCGGGTCGCCTCCTTCTGCTCGGTGAGATAGGCGATGAGGTTGTCGGCGGCCCACTCGTCGAGGCCGGCCGCCGTGACGCGGGCGCGCGCCCGTTCGGGGGTGAGCCCGACGATCTCGCGGACGAAACCCCCGAGGGCGCGGCCGAGCTCGGCCGGGCGGCCCTGCTGATCGCCCTTCCAGAACGGCAGCTTGCCCGCCTGTCCGGGGGCCGGCGTGACGAGGACGCGGTCGTGTGTGATGTCCTCGATGCGCCAGGTCGAGGTGCCGAGCGTGAAGACGTCGCCGACGCGCGACTCGTAGACCATCTCCTCGTCGAGCTCGCCCACCCGGCGACCGGGCCCCTCACCGGAGGCGAGGAACACGGCATACAACCCCCGGTCGGGGATGGTGCCGCCGCTCGTGACGGCGAGGCGCTGGGCACCGCGGCGTCCCGAGAGCGTGTCGGTGACGCGGTCCCAGACGATGCGCGGGCGCAGCTCGGCGAACTCGTCGGACGGGTAGCGGCCGGCCAGCATGTCGAGCGTCGCCTCGAGGACCGAGCGCGGGAGCGAGGCGAAGCTCGCGGCGCGGTGCACGAGGGCCTCGACGTCGGCGACGCTCCAGTCGTCCATGGCGCACATCGCAACGACTTGCTGCGCGAGCACGTCGACGGGGTTGGCCGGGATGCGCAGCGACTCGATGGCGCCGGCGCGCATGCGCTCGACGACGACGGCCGTCTGCACGAGGTCGCCGCGGAACTTCGGGAAGAGCACCCCCTGGCTGACCGCACCGACCTGGTGGCCGGCCCGTCCCACGCGCTGCAGGCCACTGGCGACCGACGGCGGGCTCTCCACCTGGATCACGAGGTCGACGGCGCCCATGTCGATGCCGAGCTCGAGGCTGCTCGTCGCGACGACGGCGGGCAGGCGTCCGGCCTTGAGGTCCTCCTCGATGGTGGCGCGGTGCTCCTTGCTCACCGAGCCGTGGTGGGCG
>NZ_BAAANB010000012.1:3392-6515 GCF_039529575.1 Terrabacter terrae | reverse complement strand
TGCGTCGAGAGGGCGGCCAGGCTGGGCACCGGCAGCCCCTCCTGCTCGGCCAGGCGCTCCTCCCAGATCTCGTTGAGTCGGGAGGTGAGCCGCTCGGCGAGCCGGCGCGAGTTGGCGAAGACGAGGGTCGAGCGGTGGTCGGCGATGAGGTCGACGATGCGCTCCTCGACGTGCGGCCAGATGCTCGCCTGCGGGGCGTTGCCCGCGGCCGGCCCGGAGAGGTCGGGCACGCCGGGTGAGATCTCCGCGGGGGCGCTGCCCAGCTCGCCCATGTCGGGGACCGGCACGACGACGTCGAGCTCCCACTGCTTGGTCGACTCGGGTTGCACGATCTCGACCGGGCGGCCACCCGCGAGGTAGCGGGCGACCTCCTCGACCGGGCGCACCGTGGCCGAGAGGCCGACCCTCTGGGCCGGCTGGGGCAGCAGGGCGTCGAGCCGCTCGAGGCTCAGGGCCAGGTGGGCGCCGCGCTTGGTGCCGGCGACGGCGTGCACCTCGTCGATGATGACCGTCTCGACACCCTTGAGGGCCTCGCGCACCGACGAGGTCAGCATGAGGAAGAGCGACTCGGGCGTCGTGATGAGGATGTCGGTGGGGGTGCGGGCGAAGGCGCGGCGCTCGTTGGCGGGGGTGTCACCCGACCGGACGCTGACGCTGATGTCGGGCGGCGGCAGCTCGAGCCGCGCCGCGGCGTGGCCGATGCCCACGAGCGGGGCGCGCAGGTTGCGCTCGACGTCGACGGCGAGCGCCTTCATCGGCGAGACGTAGAGGACGCGGCAGCGCTCGAGCCGCTCCTCGGGCACCGGCTCGCTCGCCATCCGGTCGACGGCCCACAGGAACGCCGACAGCGTCTTGCCCGAGCCGGTGGGCGCCACGACGACGCAGTGGTGGCCCGAGCTGATCGCGCCCCAGGCGCCCGCCTGCGCCGTGGTGGGCGCGTGGAAGCTGTTGCGGAACCACTCGGCGGTCGCCGGTGAGAACCGCTCGAGCACGTCGGCGGGTTTGCCCTTGGCCATCGCCCCAGCCTGCCATCCCCCACCGACAGCACGGCCGGGCGCACTTCGAGCCGGCCCCGGCGGTCGGCAGCATGTCAGCGGAGGTCGTGCTCCTCGTGGACGACCAGCACCGGCAGTGGGCGTGCTCGGCGCACGCGGAGCTCACCGAGCCGAGCAGCAGTCCCGCGAAGCCGCCGTGCCCGCGGCTGCCGACCACGCGCGGATGCGCAGGCCCTCGACGGGCGGCCATCCGGGCCGCCCAGCGCAGCGCGTGTTTCGAGGAGTCCGACCCGTCCCCGGACTGCACGGACCGGCGCAGGGCCTTGGACCGAGGGCCAGGGTGTGGTCGGTCTCAGCGGCGGACCTCGCGGTGCGAGCCGTCGAGGCGCCGCGTCCAGCCGCGCCCGTCGAGGTGCTCCAGCAGCGGGATGACGGTGCGGCGGGTGGACTCGAGCGCCTGGCGTGCCTCACTCGTCGTGAACGGCTGCGGCAGCCCGGCCAGCACCCGCATGGCCCGTGCCGGCGCGGTGGGCAGGAGCACGACGTCGGGGGTGAGCCTCAGGAGGCGTCCCGCTCCCTCTGCCGCCGCGAGCTGCCGCGGCCCGAGCCCGGCGGTGTCGAGCTCGTTCTGCTCGGGTGCCGTGAAGGGCCGCTCCCGGAGGCGTTGCTCGATCCCCGCGAGCGCGGCCTCGACGGCCGGTTCGAGGGCGGCGCGCACCCCGGGGAGGCCCACGCGGCCGGCGACGACCTCCAGTCCGGCAGCGCCCGCGACGTCGGCGAGGAGCGCCCGGTCGGGGAGGTCGGCTACCGCGCGCGCTGCCTCGAGGCTCAGCGTGGGCTGCAGCGGGTGGGCCTTCGCGTGCGCCTCGAGCGCCGAGCGCAGAGCGCCGGACCAGCCCTGCCACGTCTGCTCGTCGACGAGCCACTGCCCCCGGCGCAGCACGCCGGGTGCGGGGTCGTCGGTCCCGGCCCCGACGACGTGGCCGAGTGCGACCGCGTCGGCGACGGCGAGCACCCCGCGCCGGTGCACCTCGTGCGCGAGATCGGGTGTGCCGTCACCCTCGGCCAGCGGGGCCAGCTCGGTCGCGCGCCGGGTCGCGGCGCCGCGTCGGGACAGCTCCGGTGGGTCGGCGTCGAGGACCCGGGCCCCGGCCAGCACGGTCTGGGCGCCGGGGTCGCGCAGGATGACACGGTCGCCGGCCTGGAGCGGGAGCGTGCGGGGGAAGGCGAGGCGGGCCAGCTGGTCCGACAGGGGCCGCAGCCGCGTCTCGAGGGCCAGCGTGCCGACGTGCGCCATGACTCGGGTCGGCGCCTCACGCGCGGCCGGCGGGTCGAGGGCGACGTCGACGACGGAGCTCATGTGCCAGCGTCCGGCCGCGAGCAGCACGTCGCCGCGGCGCACCTCCTCGGCACCGAGGCCCCGGAGGTTGACGGCCACCCGGGCGACGGCCTCGACCGTGTCTCGCGGCTGCTCGAGCGACTGCAGCCCGCGCACGGTGACCTCGACGTCCCGGTCCCCGCCGCGCGACAGGACCAGGTGGTCGCCCACCGTGATCCGCCCCTGCCCGAGGGTGCCGGTCACCACGGTGCCGCTGCCGCGGATGGTGAAGCTGCGGTCGACCCAGAGGCGGGCCCGGGCCTGCGTGTCGGGCGCCGGCAGGGCGGCGACGAGACGGCCGAGCGCGTCCTTCAGCTCGCCCATCCCCTGACCGGTGCGGGCCGAGACGGCGACGGCCTCGCACTCCAGTCCCGCTGCCCCCAGGCGCTGCCGGGCGTCTGCGAGGGTCTCGCTCGGGTCGGCGAGGTCACTGCGCGTGACGGCCAGCACGCCGTGGCGCAGCCCGAGGGCGCGGACCGCGGCCAGGTGCTCCTCCGACTGCTGGCGCCAGCCCTCGTCCGCCGCGACGACGAAGAGGACGGCCGGAGCAGGGCCCAGCCCGGCGAGCATGTTGCCGATGAAGCGCTGGTGGCCCGGGACGTCGACGAACGCGACCTCGGCTCCCGACGTCAGGGTCGTCCACGCATACCCGAGATCGATGGTCAGGCCGCGTCGGTGCTCCTCCTCCCACCGGTCTGGCTCGATGCCGGTGAGGGCGCGGACCAGGGCGGACTTGCCGTGGTCGACGTG
>NZ_BAAANB010000012.1:0-3340 GCF_039529575.1 Terrabacter terrae | reverse complement strand
AGCACGGACCGCAGGGCGGCCTCGAGGGCGTCGTCCGACTCGGCGGGGATGCACCGGAGGTCGACGAGGCACCGTCCGCGCTCCACCCGGGCGACGACCGGCGGCTCCCCGAGCCGGAGGGGCCCGGCGCAGCCGGGAGGCAGCTCGACCGCGACGGCAGGCAGCGGCATACCGGGGGCTGCTCCCCCGCCGACGGCCCCGGCCACCTCGACGACCTGCCGGCCCAGGGCTGCGGCGAGGCGCTCGGTGCGGGCGCGCAGGGCCCCCGGCTCGGCGTGCAGCGTGGCGGGCACGGGCGGGACGGGCCCGCGCAGCGTGGCCTCGAGCGCCGCGAGGGTCAGCTTGTCGACGCGCAGCGCGCGGGCGAGCGGGTGCCGACGCAGGCGCTCGACGACGTCGGGGTCGCCGAGGACGAGACCGGCCTGCGGGCCGCCGAGCAGCTTGTCGCCGCTGGCCGTCACGACCGCCGCACCGGCCTCCAGCGCCGAGGCGGCGTCGGGCTCGTCGGGCAGGAGCGGGTCGGGACGGAGGAGACCGCTGCCGATGTCCATGACGACGGGCACGCCGAGCGAGGCCAGCTCGCGCACCCCCACGGACGACGTGAACCCCTCGATGCGGAAGTTGCTCGGGTGCACCTTGAGGATGCAGCCGGTGTCCGGACCGACGGCGTCGGCGTAGTCGGTGAGACTCGTCCGGTTGGTCGTGCCCACCTCGCGCAGCCGGGCGCCCGTCGACTCGATGAGGTCGGGCAGGCGGAAGCCGTCACCGATCTCGACGAGCTCGCCGCGGCTCACGACCACTTCCCGGCCGGCGGCCAGCGCCGTCGTGGCGAGCACGAGGGCCGCAGCGCCGTTGTTGACCACGAGGGCGCCACCGGCGGCGGGCACGGCCTCGCGCAGCGCGGCAAGGGTGTCGCGACCGCGGCGGGCGCGGGCGCCGGTGGCGAGGTCGAACTCGACGTCCACGTAGCCGGCGGCCGCAACGACGGCCTCGACGGCCACCGGCGACAGGGGCGCTCGGCCGAGGTTGGTGTGCACGACGACGCCCGTCGCGTTGAGCACCGGGCGCAGGCCGGTCGTACGCGTCGGGAGCTGCGCGAGCGCCGCCTCGACGACCTCTCCCGGAGCGATCTCACCCGCGCGGGCCCGTTGCTGCGCGCCGGTCACGGCCGCCTTGACCGCGGTGGAGCCGTGCCGGGCGACCGCCTCGGCGAACGCCGGGAGCGCCAGCACGGCGTCGGTGCGCGGGATGAGCCGCCGCGGGTCGACCTGCGACACCTGCCCACTCCTCTCACCGGGACGTGCCGGCCGGTCCAGGGTCGGCACGGCAAGCATGGCGGAGGTGGACGGGAATCGAACCCGCCAGGCCGAGATGCTCGGCCTCACCGGTTTTGAAGACCGGGGGGACCACCAGGTGCCCAGACACCTCCACGCCCCACCGTACCCACCCGCCCCACGGCTCGCTGCGCTGCGGTCGGCGCATACAGTCAAACCATGGACGTGGCTCACGACGCACCCACCCGGCTGACGCAGTACGCGCACGGCGGCGGCTGCGCGTGCAAGATCCCCCCGGGCGAGCTCGAGGACATGGTCCGCGGCCTCACCGGCATCCCGGAGGCAGACCTGCTCGTCGGGCTGGACGACGGTGACGACGCCGCCGCCGTCCGCATCTCCGACGGGCTCGCGGTGCTCTCGACGGCCGACTTCTTCACGCCCTTGGTCGACGACGCGTACGACTGGGGCCGCATCGCAGCGGCCAACGCCCTGTCCGACATCTACGCGATGGGCGGCCGCCCCGTCCTCGCCGTCAACCTCCTCGGCTGGCCCCGGGACGTGCTTCCCGCCGAGCTGGCCACGGAGGTGCTGCGGGGTGGGCTCGACGTCGCCCGCCTGGCCGGCTGCCCGGTCGCCGGGGGTCACAGCATCGACGACCCCGAGCCGAAGTACGGCATGGCCGTGACCGGCGTCGCCGACCCGGTTCGCCTGCTGCGCAACGACGCCGGCCGCGCAGGGCTGCCGCTCAGCCTCACCAAGCCGCTCGGCGTGGGCGTCCTCAACAACCGCCACAAGGCGACGGGCGAGACCTTCCCGGAGGCCGTGGCCTCGATGGTCGCCCTCAACGACGTGGCCAGCCGCGAGGCCCTCGCGGCCGGCGTGCAGGCGGCCACCGACGTCACCGGGTTCGGGCTGCTCGGACACCTCTACAAGCTCGCCCGGGCCTCGAACGTGACGGCCGTCGTCGACGCCGCCGCGGTGCCCTACCTCGACGGAGCCCGAAGCTCGCTGGCCGACGGCTTCGTGCCCGGCGGCAGCCGGCGCAACCTCGACTGGGTGCGCCCGCACCTCGACGCCTCCGTCGACCTCGACGAGCTGCTGCTGCTCGCCGACGCGCAGACGAGCGGTGGCCTCCTCGTCGCCGGCGAGATCCCGGGCGGGACCGTCATCGGGGAGCTCGTCCCTCGGGACGGGCACGTGCTGCGAGTGCGATGACCGAGCCGATGTCCGAGCCGATGACCGAGCCGATGAGCCGGCTCGACGCCATGCTCGCGACGGCGCGGGCAAGCCTGCGGCAGCGGCTGACCCCCGAGCAGGCGCGTGACGAGCAGGCCCGCGGGGCACTGCTCGTCGACACCCGCACCGAGACGCAACGGGCCCGGCAGGGCGACCTGCCGGGCGCGATCGTCATCGACCGGACGGTCCTGGAGTGGCGGCTCGACCCCGAGGGCCCGCACCGCATCCCCGAGGCCGACTCCCCGGGCGTCCGGGTGATCGTCGTCTGCCGCCAGGGCTACAGCAGCTCCCTCGCCGCCCGGTCCCTGCAGCAGCTGGGCCTCGACGCCACCGACGTCATCGGTGGCGTCGAGGCCTGGGTGGCTGCGGGGTTGCCGCTGGCACACGGTCCTGCCGACGTGCGGGAGTGACCGGGGCTGCCGCTCTCGCCGCAGACCCGGGCGACCTCAGACGCGCTGGTGCCGCGGAGGCTTCGTCACGAGGGGGATCACGAGCGAGACGAGCGTGATGATGCCGATGACGGTGAAGCCGAGCGTGTAGGCCTTGTCGCTGCCGATCAGCGACGCGATGAGCAGCGGGCCGACGACGCCGCCGATGCTCCACCCGATGAGCATGAGGCCGTAGATGGCCCCGACGTTCCGGACGCCGAAGAACTTGCCGGCCGTCGACGGCATCGTGCCGAAGGCTCCGCCGTAGCAGAGGTAGACCAGGGCGGCCAGCACGGCGAAGACCGCCTTGTTGGACACGTGGGGGATGAGGAGCAGGCACACGCCCTGGATGCCCAGGATGCCGAGGAACGCAGGCATCTTGCCGACGAGGTCGGACAGCCA
>NZ_BAAANB010000011.1:0-8204 GCF_039529575.1 Terrabacter terrae | reverse complement strand
ACTACGGTTCGCCGGAAGCCAACGGCTACTTCGCCTACTTCGGCCCGCGGGCGGGCGACCCCGACAAGGGCTACTACAGCTATGACCTGGGCGCATGGCACGTCGTCGCGCTCAACTCCGAGTGCGCCCACGTCGGCGGATGCCAGCAGGGATCGCCGCAGGAGCAGTGGCTGCGCGCCGACCTGGCGGCCCACCCGACGCGCTGCACCTTGGCCTACTGGCACAGGCCTCGCTACTCGTCGGGCAACCACGGCGCCGACGTCGAGATGGGCGATCTCTGGAGAGCCCTCATGGCCGCCGACGTCGAGGTGGTCCTGAGCGGCCACGACCACGACTACGAGCGGCTCGCGCCGCTCGACGACGACGGTCAGCCGAGCGCCCAGGGCGTTCGCTCGTTCGTCGTGGGCACCGGGGGCGACACCCACTACAAGTTCCAGCGACCGGTGGCCGGCAGCCAGTTCCGTCTGGCGAGCACCTACGGCCTGCTCAAGCTGACGCTTCACGCCACGTCGTACGACTGGTCGTTCCTGGCATCGCCGGGAGGAGCGGTGATGGACTCGGGCAGCGCGCAGTGCGCGTGACCTGTTGACCCGCGGCCATCCAGCCGTGGGAGCGGCCGCCGTCGGGGCCGGGACGCGGTCGACGGCGTCCGCTCGCTGGTCGCGGACGCGTCCGGGCGGGTACGTCAGGGGCGCTGGCGCAGTGCCGCGCGGCTGGAGCGGAAGGGTGGAGCATGGCGGTCCAGACCTCGCTGCGGCACCGCACTCCCTATCGCGGCTCGCACACCGTCACACGGGTGGTCGGGCCCGCCTCGATCGCGGCCCTCGTGACTGCCTTCGCCGCGCTCTGGGCGGCGACCCGGCCGGGCGGAGACGTCGGCCCGTTCGTCGGCCAGCTGCTCGGAGCCGAGGGCGTCCTGCTCATGTCGGTGGGACTCGTGCTCATCAGCACCCTGCGCTGGGTGGAGCAGTTCTTCGACGGGGTCGACAAGGCCGCCGTGTGGCATCGCCGCGTCGCCATCGCCGGCACGGCCCTCGTCGGCGTCCACATCGCCACGACCGGGAACCGCCACCCCACCCACCTCGGCCCGACCCTCGGCACGATCGGCATCGTGGGCCTCGCGACGCTGACCGTGTGGGCCATCGCCCCGCGGTGGCGCTCACTCACCCCTCGCCGGCTGCGCCGGCCGGTGGAGTGCCTCATGGAGACGTCCGCGGTCCAGGTCGTCGGGCGGTGGGTCGGCAGCTACGGCCTGTGGCGTGGGTTCCACCGGCTGACCGGCATCTTCCTCGCCTTCGGCTTCGTCCACGGGGTCATGGACTCCACCGTCTTCGGCTCGCAGCTGCTGCGCTGGTCCTATCTCGTGGTCGGTGGTGTCGGGATCGCCTTCTACCTCTACCGCGAGCTGCTGGCTCGGCACTTCGCCCACACCCACGACTACGAGGTGTCGTCGGTCGAGCCCATCGGCGACGCGTCCTTCGAGATCTGGCTGCGCCCCCTCGGGGAGCGCTTCGCCTTCCGCCCGGGGCAGTTCGCCCTGGTCAACCTCGAGGCCCGTGACGGCTGGCACCGCCACCCCTTCACCATCGCGAGCGGCCCGCAGGAGAAGGAGGTTCGCATCACCGTGCGCGCTCTCGGCGACTTCACCTCGAGCATCGGCGAGCTCGTCGCGCCCGGCATGCCGGCCGTCATCAGCAGCCCGCAGGGACACTTCGACTACACGCGCGGCACCGAGCACCAGGTGTGGGTCGCCGGGGGCATCGGGGTGGCACCCATGCTCAGCTGGCTCCGCTCGGCGCAGCCCGGCGGGCTGCCGCACCGCGTCGACTTCTTCTACAGCGCCCGCGGGCCCGCTCCCCTCGCCGACGAGGTCGCCCACCTCGCGGGCCATCACGACGAGCTGCGCCTGCACCTCGTCGACACCCGGACCGACCCCCGGCTCACGGCCGAGGGGGTCCTGGACCGGGTGGGCGTGGAGCCCCGTGCGGTCTCGGCGTTCCTGTGCGGGCCCGAGGCCATGGTCAACGCGCTGCAGCGCGACCTCGTGCGCGCCGGGGTGAAGCCCGCCAACGTCCACCGCGAGTTCTACAACCTGCGGTGAGCCCTCGCGGGGCGAGGACCCCGCCGGTCGCCCGACCGCCCGACCGCCGCGCGAGAGCTCAGCCGTTGCCGCGCCCCAGCGCCGGCTCGCTCACCGAGGGCCGGCCGTTCTCGAGGTGCCCGGCGAAGGTGCGCAGGAAGCTGGTCCCGTCGACCACGACCGTCAGGTCGTACCAGCCGCCCGTGCCCGCCGTGTCGATCGTGGTCGGGCGTCGTCCGACACGGCTTCGCCCGCCGTATGCGTTGACGACCGTCACGTCCACGCCGCGGGGTGCGTCGACGTGGACGGCGACGCGGTGGCTGCGACCCTCGCGACGCAGCTCGACGCGTACGTGCTCGGGAGCGGGGCCACCCGCGAACCGGCGGAAGAAGCCGTTGGGCCCGTGCAGCTGGATGTCGTACTCTCCTGTGACCGGCCACGTGGCGCGCAGCTCGTCGCCGGCACCCACGGTGTAGCTGTGCGGCGGCCCGGCTGGCTCGATGAGGCGAGCCTGCACGTGGACGCCGCGGCGCCCGCGGTTGTCGAGGTCGACGGTGATGGCGCCGGCGGTCTGGCGCTCACGCACCTCGAGGTCGTAGCCCAGCGGACGGGCGGGACGCGTGCCGGGCTCCTGGCTCGGCATCGTGCCCTGGGCCGGCGGAGTCGGGCGGTAGCTCGGGTGGCGCTTGTCGTCGAAGGGCTTCCAGCTCGTGGTGCTCGGCAGGGACGGGACCTCCTGGACGGTCTTCGAGAAGTCGAACGCCGAGGTCAGGTCGCCGGCGACGGCGCGGCGCCACGGCGTGATGTTGGGCTCCTTGACGCCGAAGCGCGTCTCCATGAGCCGGATGACCGACGTGTGGTCGAAGGTCTCGGAGCAGACCCAGCCACCGGTGCTCCACGGGGAGACGACGAACATCGGCACGCGGGGTCCCATGCCGTACGCGCCCGGGCCGTACTTCCCCTCGTAGAACTCGTTGTCGGTGCGAACCGTCGAAGCACCCGGGATGGCAGGCGAGTTCGCATGCGGCGGCACGAGGTGGTCGAAGAACCCGTCGTTCTCGTCGTACGTGATGAGCAGGATCGTCCTGGCCCACACCTCGGGGTTGGAGGTCAGGGTGTCGAGGACCTTGGAGATGTACCAGGCGCCGTAGTTCGTCGGCCAGTTGGAGTGCTCGCTGAAGGCCTCCGGGGCGGCGATGTAGCTCACCGAGGGCAGCGTGCCGGCCTCGACGTCCTTGCGCAGCAGCTCGAAGTAGTCCTGGCCGTCGCGGGCCCTCGTGCCGGTGCGCGCCTTGTCGTGAAGCGGCGAACCGGGGGCCGCGTTGCGGTAGCTGTTGAAGTAGAGCAACGAGTTGTCGCCGTAGTTGCCGATGTAGGGGTCTGAGGTCCAGCCCCACGAGCCGGCGGCGTCGAGGCCGGTGCCCTCGTCCTGGTAGACCTTCCACGAGACGCCGGCCCGCTCGAGCCGCTCCGGGTAGGTGCGCCAGTCGTAGCCGAGCTCGTCGTTGTAGAGCACCGGGCCCCCGCCCTTGCCGTCGTTGC
Source organism: Terrabacter terrae (assembly GCF_039529575.1). Classification (NCBI taxonomy): domain Bacteria; kingdom Bacillati; phylum Actinomycetota; class Actinomycetes; order Micrococcales; family Intrasporangiaceae; genus Terrabacter; species Terrabacter terrae. Next base: position 4,582 of record NZ_BAAANB010000011.1, on the reverse strand, counting down.
CGGTCCAGCCGGTCCACAGGTAGTAGCGGTTGGGGTCGGTGTTGCCGATGAAGGAGCAGTAGTACGCGTCGCAGACCGTGAACGCGTCGGCGAGGGCGTAGTGGAAGGCGGCGTCCTCACGCTTCAGGTACGCCATCGTCGTCGTCCCCTTGGCCGGGACCCACCCGTTGTACTGGCCCTTGGCGACGGCCGCCTGGCCGTCGGTCCAGCCGTGCGGCAGGCCCTCGAGGAAGGCCGCGCCGAGGTCGTCGGCGCTCGGGTGGAACGGCAGGATCTCCCGCGTGCCGTCGGACTGGTGCCACACGTTGCGCCCGCTGGGCAGCTGCACGGGGTGCGGGTCGCCGAAGCCGCGGACGCCGCGCAGGCTGCCGAGGTAGTGCTCGAAGGAGCGGTTCTCCTGCATGAGGACGACGATGTGCTCGACGTCCTTGAGGGTGCCGGTCGCGCGGTTGGCGGGGATGGCGGCGGCGCGGGCGATGCTCTGGTCGAGCATCGTGGCAGCGGCGGCGCCGCCGGCGATCTGGAGGAAGCGGCGACGGTCGAGGTTGACCATGGGGGTTCTCCTGGGGGGAGTGCGTCGGGGAGCGTCCCCAACGTCCTCCTCCGGGGCGAACGTGGCTCGGCGCGGAGGTGACGGGCGCGCGAAGTCGTGGTCAGCCCTTGGTCAGGTCTCGTCAGCGGCGCGTCATGAGGACGACCGGGATGACGCGGTCGGTCGTGTTCTCGTAGCCGGCGAAGCCCGGGTAGCGGCGCTTCTGCTCCTGCCAGACGGGGTCGCGCTCCTCCGGTGTCAGCACCTCTCGGGACCCTACGCGCTGGGCGTGCAGGAGGGGCCCGCCACGAGACGAGCCCCTCCTGTGTCGGCGCTGGGGATCAGAACGAGCTGGTCCCGTTCGGGGTGCCGAGGCCGGTCGGCCCGTCCCAGCCGGTGCCCGACGTGCACCACACCGACGTGGTGCACGAGCCGTTGGTGCCGGTGATGACGTCGTTCAGGCCCGAGGTGTGCCCCCAGGTGTAGGAGGCGGGGTAGCCGGCGGTGTTGCCCGAGAGGGCGTACACGCTGCCGATGATGGGCGACGAGGCGCTGGTGCCGCCGTAGACCTGCCAGCCCTTGCGGCCCTGGTAGGACGTCGAGTCGTAGACGGCGACGCCCGTGTTCGGGTCGGCGACGGCCGAGACGTCGGCGTTGGCCTTGCCGGAGCACTGCGTCGCGGACGTCTGCCACGACGGCTTGGCGTTCAGCGTGGAACAACCGCTGCCGGCGCCGCTCCACGCGCTCTCCGTCCAGCCGCGCGCAGTTCCCGAGGCCTTCTTGAGGCTGGTCCCGCCGACCGCGACGACCGTGCCGAAGGAGGCCGGGGACTCGATGCCGTAGCCGTTGTCACCGGTGGAGGCCGTGATGGCGATGCCGGGGTGGTCGTAGGCCGCGGTCGACGCGGAGTCCGAGCCGCCGTAGCTGTTGCTGATGGCCGAGACGCCTTGCGTCGCAGCGTAGTTCACGCCGGCACCGAGGTTGGCGAACGAGGCGGAGCTGGCCTCGACGAGCAGGATCTTGCAGTCGGGGCAGGCGGCCGAGACCATGTCGAGGTCGAGGCTGATCTCGGTGGCCCAGCCGGCGTCGGTGCGCGGGTGGCTGGTGCCGCCGGTCTGGTTCACCTTGCGGAAGCACCCGTTCGCGGTGGTGCAGGCCGGCAGGTTGTACTGCGAGCGGTAGGTCGCGAGGTCGGCCTCCGCCGTGGGGTCGTCGTAGGCGTCGACGATGGCGACGGTGCGGCCGCCGCTGGCAAGGCCTGCCAGGCCGTAGGCCGACTGGATGTCGGCCGGACCGTAGCCACTCGGGGTGGCGGTGACCTGCGGCTTCCCGCTGGCATCGACGACGACCATGGCGTGGCAGCCGGCCGTTCCGGGCACCGGAACGGCGCACACGTGCGCTGCCCGGTGGGCGGAGCCCGTCGGTGAGGGCTGGGCCACGGCGGACGTGGTGCCGACCATGAGCATCAGGGCGCCCGTCGCGGCAGCGAGGGAGAGAGCCGAGCGTTTCACAGAACCTCCAGGGTGGGGTGAGGACGCCCGGCGCAGCGTCAGTTGGTCACGACGCCGCTCCGCAGGCCTCCCTACCCGGTTCGCGTGCCGTGTTTGGGACGGTACGGGAGGTTCGGTAAAGCGTTGGCCAGTCTTTGGGCAGAGTTGTCCCGATCATCCCGATGGGTGGTTCTGTGCCGGGACGTGCCGGATGGCGAGGCGGTCAGGCGACCACAGGCAGGGTGGGCTGTCAGCGCTCCTGCTGGAGATGCTCCGCGACCACGTGCCAGGCATGATCACGTTCGTCGGGTGCCCACCGACTCCCGGACAGGGCCACCTGGGCCAGCCGGTCGCCGGCGGCCAGGAAGGCGACGTCGACGAGGCCGGTGTCCGTCCCGACGGTCGACGTGCGTACCTCGACGCCGTCGATCATCCGCCCTGCGGTGGCCGGGTCGCACGTTGCGTATGCGTGGCGCTCGAACGTCACCGCGCCCGCTGGGTCGCCGGTCGCGAGGGTGTACTCGGCGTAGGTGAACGCGCGCTTCGGTGGCCCGGCGCCCCGGCCGTCCCCGGTGGAACGGGTCACGGCGGCCGACGCTCCCTCGACGATCCTGACCTGCGCCGCGCCGAAGGTGAGGAGGAACTCCGTCGGGTCGGGCACGGCCCACGTCGTCGCCTCCCGGCAGCTGAACCTCCTCCTCAGCGTGGTGCGGCAGGTCGGGTCCGACGCGTCGCGCCCGGGACTGAGGAGGCGGACGCTGACCACGCCGGGGAACGCCCCGGGGAACAGCTGCGGGCCCGGCAGGGTGCTGCGGCGCGCGTCGAGCCGCTCGTTCACGCACTCGGCGGCCTCGGGCACTGCGGTCATCCCGTCGATGGTGGTCAGGGCCGGCGCGGGGCTGGTGGCCGGTGGGATGCCGACGTACCCCGGGGGCGTTGCAGCGGTGCAGGCCGACAGCATCGCCGTGGCGGCGGCGAGGCCGGCACACCGGGCGACTGCGGCCGTGGCGGCCCGCCTGCCCGTCTCACGCGCACGGAGGAGTCTGCCCAGCCGCGAGGTCGGGCGGCGTCCGGGCCGCGAGTCGACGCCGTTGCCCACCCGTCCAGCCTAGGCGGCCTGTACGGGGGTGTACCTCGTCCCTCCTTGGCGACGTGGGCTCAGCGGCCGATTGCGATGAGGGCGACCATGGGAGCGTCAAGGCACGCGAAGGAGCCAGCCGTGGACGCAGGAGAGTGGTCGCTGGCGGCGCTGGCAGCCCTTGCGGGCGCGCTCACCGTCGCCACGCTCATGCTCGTGCCCTGGCGGTTGCGCAGCCCGACGCGCGCCGCTCGAGAGGCAGTGCTGCGCCAGGTGCCGGCCGGCGTCGTCGCGAGAGGTCGGGCCCTACGTTCCGCACTGCGTCCCAGCTCCTACGCTTCCCTGGTCACCGGCCTGGTGGCGCCCCTCCTGCTCGGGCTCACACCCGCCGGAGCAGCGATCGTCCGCTGGGTCGCCGAGCCGTTCGGCAGCCACTGGCTGGCTCAGGCGGTGCTGGGCGGCCTGGCCGTCCTCGCCGTCCCCTGGCTCGCGACGCTGCCGTTCGCGGCGTGGCGCCATGTCGTGGTGCGCCGCTTCGGGCTCTCCACCCAGAGCTGGGGCGGCTGGACGGCGGACCTGCTCAAGGGCGGAGGACTGGCACTGGTCCTCGGGGGCGTCCTGCTCGCCGGTTTCTACACGTTGGCCCACGTCGCGCCGGACTGGTGGTGGGCTTGGGGCGCGGTGGGGGCCGGCGCCCTCGTCGTGCTGCTGTCCTTCGTCTTCCCGGTCCTCATCGAGCCGGTGTTCAACATATTCACGCCCATGCCCGCCGGAGCGCTCCGCGACGAGCTGTTGGTGATGGCGGCTCGGGACGAGCTGCCCGTGCGGGACGTGCTGGTCGCGGACGCGTCACGACGCACGACCGGTCTCAACGCGTACGTCTCGGGCTTCGGGGCGACCCGGCGCATCGTCGTCTACGACACCCTCCTGCGGGAGGCGCGCGCGGGGGAGGTGCGAAGCGTCGTCGCGCACGAGCTGGGTCATGCCAAGGCTCGCGATCCCGCGACGGGCGCCCTGCTCGGGTCTGTCGGCGCAGCAACTGCCGTCGTCTCCCTGTTCGTGCTGGGCCAGTGGGATGGATTGCTGCATCTGGCAGGGGTCGACTCCATCGGCTCGCCAGAGGCCATCGGCCTCGTCGCGGCCCTGGCGGCACTGGCAGGACTGGTCACACGCCCGCTGCAGAACCTCGCCTCCCGTCGGGTCGAGGCTCGCGCCGACCAGCACGCTCTTGCGCTGACCGGCAGCCCCGCGGAGTTCGCCGCCACCCAGCTGCACCTCGCCGCCGTCAACCAGGCGGATGTCCATCCGCCCCGGGCGGAGTACGTCCTGTTCGCCACCCACCCCGACACGGTGGGACGACTCGCGGCTGCACGCGAGGCCGGCTGGCGCGGGACTGCCTGATGGCCGACATCGATCCGAAATGCATGCGGAAATGCGACAACCCCGCCGGTTGCCCGGCGGGGTTGTCGTGAAAGTGTGTCC
>NZ_BAAANB010000010.1:9927-20965 GCF_039529575.1 Terrabacter terrae | reverse complement strand
GGAGCACTGAGCGACGAGCGCGACCGCGGCGATCCGGGACCGTCGCGACACGGCATACGCCCGTCCGCCCGCGGCTGTGGGAGGTGTCGGTCATGATGTGCGGGACATGACGCGATGGACCCCAGCCCAGGTGGCCGGCCTGGCCCCCGACACCTCGTCGCTGGCCGCTGCCCGGAGGCTGGCGAGGCCGGGTCCGTGGTCCGACACCGGCTCGACCGAGACGCTGGTGTGGGGCAAGTGCCAGGGCTCGGGCAAGACGCCGTACCAGGTCAGCATCGACCTGACCGGTCCTGCGTTCCGGTGCACCTGCCCGAGCCGGAAGTTCCCGTGCAAGCACGGCCTGGCGCTGCTGCTCCTCTGGGTCGAGGGGTCCGGATCGGTGGAGGACGCCGCAGAGGCGGCCGGCTTCGCCCAGGAGTGGGCGGCCGAGCGGTCGGCGCGAGCGGAGGCCAAGGCGGCCGGCGACACGGCGCGCGCTACGCGCACCCCCGACCCGGTTGCGGCCGCCAAGCGCCTCGAGGAGCGGCTCGCCCTGATGGACGGCGGGATGGACGACTTCGCGCGCTGGCTCACCGACCTCGTCCGCGGCGGCACCGCGTCGGCGCGGCAGCAGTCCTACGCGTGGTGGGACGGCACGGCGGCGCGGCTCGTCGACGCGCAGCTGCCCGGCCTCGCGGACGACGTGCGCTCGGTCGGCGGCCTCGTGAGCGGCCGGCCCGACTGGGCCGAGCGGCTCCTCGTCGCGCTCGGTCGCTGGTGGACGGCGACGCGCGCGTGGGCGGGGCGCGGCTCCCTCGACGAGGCGCAGCTCGGCGACCTGCGGGCCTACCTCGGCTGGGCCACGAGCAGCGAGTCCGTCCGGCGCGCCGACGCCGTCACCGACCGCTGGCTCGTCCTCGGCGCCCACCGCACCGACGACGGGCGGCTGCAGCAGCAGCGGACGTGGCTGCGCGGCCTCGCCACCGGAGAGACGGTGCAGGTCCTCGACTTCGCCGCCGGTGGGCAGGTGCTGCCCGTCGCTCGCGTCGTCGGCTCGGCCCTCGATGCGACGGTCGCCCGCTACCCCGGCGCCGCGGTCAGGCGGGCGCTCTTCGTCGACGAGCCCACCGTCGCCGACGAGGGCGTGCGTATGCCGTCCGGCTCGACCCTCGAGGACGCCCGGTCCGCGGCCGCCGCGGCGTGGGGGCTCAACCCGTGGGCGCGCCGGGTGCCGGTCGTCGTCGCGGACGCCCGGGTCGGCACCGAGCGCGTCGTCGACGCCGAGGGGGCCAGTGTGGCGCTGACCGACGACGCCCCCGTGTGGTCGCTGCTGGCCCTGACCGGGGGCCGGCCGGCACAGGTCTTCGGCGAGCTGGAGGAGTCACGGCTGCGGCCGCTCTCGGTGGTCGTGGGCGACGAGGTGATGGCGCTGTGAGCACTGTGAGCACTGTGAGCAGTGTGCGCGCTGGGAGCCTCGTGACCGACGTCGACACGTGGTGGCGCGAGGTCGGCAACGCTGCGCTCGTGGGCACGGCCCGCCGTCCGGTCCCGCCGCTGCCGGACCTCGGGTCGGCGCAGGTGCGGGCCCGTGCGAGTGCCGCACCGCGCGAGGAGGCGCTGCTCGACGCGGCGGCCCTCGGCGCGGCGGCGCTGCGCGCAGGACGCCGGCTGCCGCACGCCGAGGCACCGGACTCCGCGCCCGACGACCGCCGTCCGGTCGCGCCCCGCCGGGCCGTGCAGCTGCTCGAGCTCGTCATGACGCAGCCCCCGGCCGGCGCGGCGCAGCGCACCGGACTGCTCGCCCACTGGCTGCAGGCGGCCGACGACGCGGGCTGCCGCGTGCCACATGCCCTCCTGCCCACCCTGCTCGAGCTCGCCACCGGCACCCGCGACCTCCGCCGCCCGACCGCGGCCGTGGTGGACGAGCGAGGTCGGTGGCTGGCCGGGCTGCGGCCGGACTGGGCGTGGGTCGCCGAAGCGGCCGCCGGCGCGGACGCGCGCACGGCGTCACGCGCCGCCGGGTCGTCACCGATCCTCGAGGAGTGGGCCCGGTTGCCCTCCGCGGACCGCGTGAGCGTCCTGGCCGCCGTGCGCGCCCACGACCCGACGGAGGGGCGCGAGCTCGTGGCCGCCACGTGGCACACCGACTCGGCTCGCGACCGACGCGCCCACCTCGACGCCCTCCGCATCGGCCTCGGTCCCGAGGACGAGCCCCTGCTCGAGACAGCGCTCGACGACCGCGCCGGCACGGTTCGCGAGGCAGCGGCCGAGCTGCTCGACGCCCTTCCCGGCTCGGCCCGTGCGCTTCGGATGGCGCAGCGTCTGCGCCCCCTCGTGCGCCGCACCGGGATGCTCGGCCGCGGCCTGGAGGTCCTGCTGCCCGACGAGCCCGACCCCGCTGCGGTGCGAGACGGGCTGGGCAAGCCGCCGCCGCGCCGCTCTGCGCGTGGCTGGTGGCTCGAGCTGCTCTGTGCCGGAGCGCCGCTCGAGCTGTGGCCCGAGCTCACCGGCGCCGACCCGTCCGCGACGGTGAACCGCCTGGCCGACGCGCAGGCAGCGGACGCGCTGGCCGGCATACGGCGGGCCGTTCGGGTCCGACGCGACCCCCACTGGGCCGCGGCACTGCTCGCCCGCGGCTGGGACCCGGCGCTCGTTCCGGCGCTCCCCCGAGAGCTTCGGGAGCGCGTGGTCCTGAAGCGCGTCGACGCCACGAGCGAGCGCCCCCACGAGATCGCGTCCGTCGTGGGCGCCGTCGACCCGCCCTGGTCGCCCGACTTCAGCGTCGCGCTCGTGTCCCGCCTGCGCGCCTCGAAGCTGGGGTCGGCGATGGTGGTGGCGACGATGCCGCACCTGCTCGCCGGGCTGGACCCGGCCGCGCTCGACCCGCTCGAGCGCTGGCTCGCTTCCACGGGCGCCGACCAGACCCTCACCACCCACCTGCGCAACCTGCTCCAGTTCCACTCCGTCAAGCGATCGATCTCCGAGGCCTTCAGATGAGCGAGTCCCTTTCTGCCACCACGGTCCTGCGGGCCCACGCCGAGGACGCGTATGCCGCCGAGCTGGCCGCGCTCGCGGCCTCCGACGACCGTCCCCGCCCGCCGCGCTGGCGGCTCTCTCCGTGGGCCGTGACCACCTACCTGCTCGGCGGCACCCTCGAGGACGGCACGGAGATCACGCCGAAGTACCTCGGGTCGCGGCGGCTCATGGAGGTCGCCGTCGCCTCGCTCGCGACCGACCGGGCCCTGCTGCTGCTCGGCGTCCCCGGAACGGCCAAGACGTGGGTGAGCGAGCACCTCGCCGCCGCCGTCAGCGGCTCGTCGACGCTCGTCGTGCAGGGCACGGCCGGCACGCCGGAGGAGTCGCTGCGCTACGGCTGGAACTACGCCCGGCTGCTCGCCGAGGGACCCACCCGTGCCGCCCTGGTGCCGAGCCCGGTGATGCGAGCGATGGAGACCGGCTCGCTCGTCCGCGTCGAGGAGCTGACCCGCATCCCCGCCGACGTGCAGGACGCGCTCATCACGATCCTGTCGGAGAAGCACCTGCCGATCCCCGAGCTCGACTCGGAGGTCCAGGCGCAGCAGGGCTTCAACGTCATCGCCACCGCCAACAACCGCGACAAGGGCGTCAACGACCTGTCCTCCGCCCTCAAGCGCCGCTTCAACACGGTCGTGCTGCCGCTGCCCGACTCCCTCGAGCAGGAGGTCGAGATCGTCCGCACCCGCGTCGACTCCCTCGGGACGTCGCTCGAGCTGCCGCCGGGCCTCGAGTCGCTGGCCGAGATCGAGCGCGTCGTCACGATCTTCCGCGAGCTGCGCTCCGGGGTCACCGCCGACCAGCGCACGACGGTGAAGTCGCCGTCGTCGACCCTCTCGACCGCCGAGGCGATCTCCGTGATGACCAACGGCCTGTCGCTCGCCGCCCACTTCGGCGACGGCGTGGTCCGGGCCGACGACGTCGCGGCGGGTCTGGTCGGTGCGGTGGTCAAGGACCCGGTGCAGGACCGGATCGTGTGGCACGAGTACCTCGAGACCGTCGTCAAGGACCGCAGCGAGTGGACCGACCTCTACCGCGCGTGCCGCGAGCTGGGCTGACATGAGTGCGGTGGAGGCACGGGTCGAGGTCCTCGGTGTCCGGCACCACGGGCCGGGCTCGGCGCGCTCGGTGGAGCGCGCGCTCGACGAGCTGCTGCCCGACGTCGTCGTCATCGAGGGGCCGCCCGAGCTCGACACGCTCGTCCCGCTGGCCGCCGACCCCGACCTCGTGCCGCCCGTCGCCGGCCTGGTCTACGTCGTCGACGAGCCCCGGCGGGCGGCGTTCTACCCCTTCGCGTCCTTTTCTCCCGAGTGGGTGGCGCTGCGGTGGGCCCTCGCGCACGGCGTCGACGTGCGCTTCGCCGACCTGCCGGCGACCCACTCCCTCGCAGGTGCCGAGAGCGACGACGCCCCACGGCGGCCACGAGAGCGCGTCGACCCCCTGACCGCGCTGGCCCGGGCTGCCGGCTACGACGACCCGGAGCGCTGGTGGGAGGACGCCGTCGAGCACCGGCGCACCTCCTCGCTCACGCACTTCGCCCAGCTGCGCGAGGCCATGGAGGGGGTCCGCGGCACCCTCGAGGGCGACGACGACGAGCGGCGGGAAGCCTTCATGCGCCGGGTGATCCGCGCGGAGATCCGCGGGGGCCGCGAGCGCATCGCGGTCGTCTGCGGCGCGTACCACGCCCCCGTGCTCGACCCGGCGTCGTTCCCGCCGGCCAGCCACGACAACGCGTTGCTCAGCAAGCTGCCCAAGGTCAAGGTCGCCGCCACGTGGGCGCCGTGGAGCTCCGAGCGCCTGTCGTATGCCAGTGGCTACGGCGCCGGGGTCCGCTCGCCGGGGTGGTACCACCACCTCTTCGCCACCCCGGACGACGAGGTCGTGCCGTCGTGGTTCGTCCGGGTCGCCCGGACCCTGCGCGGCGAGAACCTCGACGCGTCGACCGCGGCGGTCGTCGAGGCCACGCGCCTGGCCGGAGCGCTGGCGGCGGTCCGCGGGCGTCCCTCGGCGGGACTGGCGGAGCTCACCGATGCGGCGCGGGCTGTGCTGACCGACGGCGCCGACCAGCCGCTGCGCCTCGTCGACCGCACCCTCGTGATCGGCGACGAGCTGGGCCGCGTCCCCGACTCGACACCGATGGTGCCGCTCGCGAGCGACCTCGCGAAGCAGCAGAAGTCCTTGCGGCTCAAGGCGTCTGCCTCCTCCACGGTCGTCCAGCTCGACCTGCGCCGCGAGTCCCAGCTGGCGCGCTCGGTGCTCCTGCACCGGCTGCGGGTCCTCGACGTGCCGTGGGGCGCCCAGGTCGAGGCCGGACGCACCATGGGCACGTTCAAGGAGGCGTGGGAGCTCGAGTGGACGCCGGAGCTGGCCGTCGCGGTCATCGAGGCGAGCCTCTACGGCACGACCGTCCGCAGTGCCGCCGAGTCCCGCATCGCGGAGGAGGCACGAGACGCGCCCGACCTCGGCGTGCTGGGGCGCCTCATCGAGGAGTGCCTGCTGGCCGACCTCCCCGACGGGCTGCGGGCCGTGGTGGCCGCCCTGGCGGAGCGGACCGCCCGCCAGCACGACACGCGAGCCCTGCTCGAGACCGTCGAGCCCCTCGCCCGCACCTGCCGTTACGGCGACGTGCGCGGGGTCGACGTCGCCGACGTCACGCACGTGCTCCAGACCGTGGTCGTGCGGGCATCGGTCGGCCTGGGCGCCGCCTGCTCGACCCTCGACGACGACAGCGCGGCCGCCATGCGGGCGGCCGTCGAGGCAGCGCACCGCGGCATCGCCCTGTTCGACCACGACGACCTGCGCGACCCGTGGACCGAGGCCCTGGTGGCGGTCGGCCGCGACGAGGCCATCCACGGCACCGTCGCCGGGCGCGTCAACCGGCTGCTGCTCGACGGTGCGCTCCTCACCCACGAGGAGGCCGCATCGCGCCTGAGCCGCCGGCTGTCGCCGGGCACGCCCGCCCCCGCGGCAGCCGCCTGGCTCGACGGCTTCCTCGCCGGTGAGGCGCTGCTGCTGATCCACGGCGACGACCTGCTCTCGATCATCGACGAGTGGCTGGCGGGCGCCACCGAGGAGGCGTTCGAGGACCTCCTGCCACTCGTGCGCCGCACCTTCTCGCGCTACCAGCCTGCGGAGCGCCGTCTCATCGGGACGCACCTGCGCGACCTCGCGAGCGGCACGCGTACACGGTCATCGGCGGCGGCCGACTCGATCGACGTCGAGCGTGCCGCACCGGCCGTCGCCGCCGTCGCGCGGCTGCTGGGGCTGGAGGTGGCGTCGTGAGCGACCGCGACCGCCTGACCCGCTGGCGCCTCGTCCTGGGCGGCGACCAGGCTGACGGCATCGGCGACGCCGCGAGCCTCGACACCGACGACCTCAAGCGCGACGAGGCGCTGCGTGACCTCTACGACGGTGAGCGCCGCAGCGGCCTCGGCGCCTCCGCCCCGCGGGTCGCTCGGTGGCTCGGCGACATCCGCGGCTACTTCCCGTCCTCCGTCGTGCAGGTCATGCAGCACGACGCGATGGACCGCCTCGGCCTCACCCAGCTGCTCCTCGAGCCCGAGCTGATGGAGGCGGTGCAGCCCGACGTCGGCCTCGTCGCGACCCTCGTCGGCCTGAACCGAGTCATCCCCGAGCGGTCCCGCGCGACGGCCCGGGCGGTCGTGCGGACGGTCACCGACCAGCTGGAGGAGCGCCTGCGGGCCGAGACCGTCCAGGCCGTCACCGGGGCGCTCAACCGCGCTGCCCGCACGCGCCGCCCGAAGGCGGCCGACATCGACTGGCGGCGCACCATCGCCGCCAATCTCAAGCACTACCAGCCCGAGCACCGGACCGTCGTGCCCGAGCGGCTCGTCGGCCATGCCCGGCGCGCCCGCCGGGTGGAGCGGCGGATCATCCTCTGCATCGACCAGTCCGGCTCGATGGCCGAGTCGGTCGTCTACTCCAGCGTGTTCGGCGCCGTGCTCGCGTCACTCCGTTCGGTGGAGACGAGGCTCGTCGTCTTCGACACCGCGGTCGTCGACCTCACCGACGAGCTCGAGGACCCCGTAGACGTGCTCTTCGGCGTGCAGCTCGGCGGCGGCACCGACATCAACTCGGCGCTCGCCTACTGCGAGAGCCTCATCGAGCAGCCGGGCGAGACGATCCTCGTGCTCATCAGCGACCTCTACGAGGGGGGCATCGCCGAGGAGATGGTGCGCCGCGCCTCCTCCGTCGTCGCGTCCGGCGCCACGATGGTGGCCCTGCTCGCGCTCAGCGACTCCGGACGTCCGAGCTTCGACGCGAACCACGCGGCCGCGCTCGCAGCCGTCGGGGTCCCGGCCTTCGCGTGCACCCCCGATCGCTTCCCCGACCTCATGGCGACGGCGATCGAGAAGCGCGACATCACCGCCTGGGCGTCCGCGAACGACATCGTCACCACCCACGCGGGCGAGCCCGCCGGTTGAGCCCCCCGTCCCGGGGAAGTCTGGCGCCCTCGGCCACCTGTCGACGGCATACTCACCCGCATGCGACTGCACCCCGAGGAGACCGAGGCGGGCCCGTGGCGTCACGTGGACGGCGCCGAGCTGGCCGGCCTGCTCGCTCAGCTGCTCGGGGACGGCGGGGTGCTGCTCGTGGACGGGCGCTCGGGCAGCGGGAAGAGCACCTTCGCCGAGCGCGCAGCCCGGCTGCTGGACGGCGCCGTCGTGCACAGCGACGACCTGTCGTGGAACCACGACGCCGTCGCGTGGGACGACCTCGCGCTCACGCACGTCATCGAGCCGTGGCGCCGGGGCGAGTCGGTCGACTTCCGTCCCCCCGCCTGGGTCACGCACGGACGGGACGGCTCCGTGTCGGTGCCCGAGAGCGCACGCGTCCTCGTCCTCGAGGGGGTCGGCGCGGGACGCGCGTCGCTGGCTGCCCACGCCGACGCCGTCGTGTGGGTGCAGTCGGACCGGTTGGAGGCGCGCGAGCGGGGCCTGCGGCGCGACGTCGAGCTGGGTCGCACGCCGGAGGAGGCGGAGCGCTTCTGGGACGGGTGGATGGGTGCCGAGGAGCCCTTCCTCGCGTCTGAGCGTCCGTGGGAGCGGGCTTCCCTCGTCGTCGCCACACTTGAGGCGAAGCGGGCACCCGGGCGCACCACTGTGGCGCTCGGTCCGGCGATCAGGGGCTGAAGCCCTCCGGGGCGCCCTCGCCGACGCGGCCGTCGACCGCCTCGCGCAGGATGTCCGCGTGACCCGTGTGCCGGGCGTACTCCTCGATCATGTCGAGGAGCATCGCGCGCACCGATGGCGTGCGCCCGTCGGGCCAGGTGAAGGAAGCAGGGCCCTCGAGCCCGCGTTCGTCGATGACGCCGGCGACGACCCGGCGTGAGCGGTCGACGGCGTCGCGCCAGAGGGCGTAGACGTCGTCGGGGGTGTCCGTGGCGCCGGTGCGCCACTCCCAGTCCGGGTCTGCATCGAAGTCGACCGAATCCCAAGGGGACCCGTAGCCCTCGCCGGCGAGCTTGACGACGAGCCAGTCGCACTCGACCAGGGCCACGTGCTTGACGAGGCCACCCAGCGTCATCGAGCTCGCCGCGGTCGTCGCCCGCAGGCCGTCGCCATCGAGACCCGCAGTCTTCCAGGCGAAGGTCCGCCGGTTGCGCTCGAGGACGGACAGCAGCGCCTCCGCCTCTGTGCTCGTCGTGGGGGTGGCGGAGCTGGTCTCGGCGTCGCTCATGCCGTGAGCGTAGCCACCAGGAGCTGTGCTCTACCGACCTGACGCGTCGCCGGCCGAAGCGGGCCGGCACACTCCGGTGAGCCCGATGGCTCCCTGTGCGGCGGGCAGCTGCCGGGCGGCCACCCGCCTCTCTAGCGTGCGGGACGGACGAAGCAGGAGCGGCACCGGGCCTCGTAGCTGAAGGTGCCGTCGTCGGGGAGCGCCTCGGAGCCGCCGAGGTGCTCGAGGAACGGCTCGCCGGAACGCAGCACCTGCGTATGGGTGGCGCTGAAGTCGCGGCACTGGTCGCAGACCGCGCGGCGGTAGGAGACGGTGTCGGGGCCGAGCTCGAGCAGGGCGCGCACCGTGGCGAAGAGCTCACCCCGGTGGTCGAGATCGATGCCCGCGACGACGACGCGGGTCCCGCGCGCGAGCAGCTGCCCGATGACGGCCACGTCACCCGCGTCGAACATGTGCACCTCGTCGACCGCCACGACGTCCAGCGGCTCGGCGAGCGCCTCGTGCAGCGTCGCGACCTTGGTCGTCACCAGCTGCCCGCCGCTGCGGGAGGTGACGCCCGTGTCACGGACGTGCCGTTCGGACTGGTAGACGCGGTGCCGCACCCGGGTGAACTGCAGCGGCGACAGCATCGAGATGAGGGACAGGCTCTTGCCCGACTTCATCGGGCCGAGCACCACGTCGAGCGACACCGCGGGCACCGTGCGCAGGGACTGGGCGGCGCCGTCGATCATGGTCACGGGCGAGAACGCTATCCGCCGCCGGTGACAGCCGCAGACGGGGCCAGCAGACGAGGTCAGGGCCCGTCTCCGTTGATGCCCCGGACCGCTGCCTGGCTGCAGTCGTCGAGGACCCCCGAGGCCGAGAGCTGTCCGGCAAGGGCAGCTCCGTGGCCCTCGGCGCGTGCCGACGCACCGACCAGCCAGCACAGCGTCGGATCGGTGCTCGGCGTGGGCACCTCGGCGTTCGCCTGCGAGACGTCCCACCGCAGCTGGGCGAGCTGGTCGTGGGCGTCGGCGACCCGGCACCCGACCTCGCACCGGCCCTCTGGACCTTCACCGGCGAGGCTCGCGCCGCCTACCGCGACGCCGTCGCACTCGACGACGCGACCTGGGTGCGGGCCTGCGGTTGGGCGCTCGCCCCCTCGCTGACCGGCATCGGCCACTACCGGCACACCTTCCCGCGGATGGCCGAGCACGGTCGCCGCATGGTGCAGGCTGCGGTCGGCGAGCTGCTCGGCACCGGCGCCTCCTGAGCCGTCGAGCGCCGGCCACCGCGACGCGAACCCCGACTCGGCGCCTGTCTACTCGCCGGTCACCTCGGCGGCGTGGAAGGCTGCGGGGAGCGACACCACCCCTCGTCGACAGGAGCGCCCGATGATTTCTCGCATCGCCATCGTGAACCGCGGCGAAGCCGCCATGCGGCTCATCCACGCGGTGCGGGACCTCAACGCGGCAGCAGGCCCCGACGGTCACCGTATCGAGACCATCGCCCTGCACACCGAGGGTGAGCGGCGGGCGATGTTCGTGCGGGAGGCCGACCGCGCATACGACCTCGGGCCGGCGTCCGCGCGTCCCTACCTCGACTACGCCGTCCTCGAGCGCGCCCTGCGCGAGACGGGCGCCGACGCCGCGTGGGTCGGGTGGGGCTTCGTCGCGGAGCACCCGGCGTTCGCCGAGCTGTGCGAGCGGATCGGCGTGACCTTCATCGGCCCGAGCGCCGAGGCGATGGTCAAGCTCGGCGACAAGATCGGCAGCAAGCTCATCGCCGAGGAGGTCGGCGTGCCGGTCGCGCCGTGGAGCCGCGGCGGCGTCGACACGCTCGAGGACGCGAAGGCAGCGGCCGCGCGCATCGGCTACCCCCTCATGCTCAAGGCGACCGCCGGCGGTGGCGGCCGCGGCATCCGCCGGGTGGACTCCGACGCCGACCTGACCGACGCCTACGAGCGCACCCGTGACGAGGCGCAGCGCGCGTTCGGCTCGGGCGTCGTCTTCCTCGAGAAGCTCGTCACCGGCGCACGCCACATCGAGGTGCAGGTCATCGCCGACACCCACGGCACGGCCTGGGCCGTCGGAGTGCGCGACTGCTCCATCCAGCGCCGCAACCAGAAGGTCATCGAGGAGTCGGCCTCCCCGGTCCTGACCACCGAGCAGGCCGACGACGTGCGCGCCAGCGCCGAGCGGCTGGCCATCGCCGTCGGCTACGCCGGTGCCGGGACGGTCGAGTTCCTCTACCACCCGGGCGAGAAGTTCTTCGCCTTCCTCGAGGTCAACACCCGCCTGCAGGTCGAGCACCCGATCACCGAGGTCGTCACCGACACCGACCTCGT
>NZ_BAAANB010000010.1:0-9869 GCF_039529575.1 Terrabacter terrae | reverse complement strand
AGCCAGCGCGGCCACGCCGTCGAGGCGCGCCTCAACGCCGAGGACCCCGACCGTGACTTCGCTCCCAGCCCCGGCCGAATCAGCCTGCTGAACTTCCCCGCGGGCCCCGGCATCCGAGTCGACACGGGTGTGGGAGAAGGGGACTCGATCCCTGCCGACTTCGACTCGATGATCGCCAAGATCATCGCCCACGGCCGGGACCGCGACGAGGCCCTGGCCCGCCTGCGCCGTGCGATGTCCGAGACGACCGTCGTCATCGACGGCGGCGCCACCAACAAGAGCTTCATCCTCGAGCTGCTCGACCAGCCGGAGGTCATCGACGGCTCGGCGGACACGGGCTGGATCGACCGGGTCCGCGCCGAGGGCCGCCTCGTCACGCACCGCCACTCCGGCGTCGCGCTCGTCGCCGCCGGCATCGAGGCCTACGAGGACGCCGAGGCCATCGAGCGCGTCCGCCTGCTCGAGTCCGCCCGCGGCGGGCGCCCGCAGGTGCAGCACGCGGTGGGCCGCGCGATCGACCTCAAGTTGCGCGGCACGGCATACAAGGTCATGGTGCTGCGCACCGCCTCCCACCGCTACCGCGTCTCCATCGCCAACGGCGGCACCGAGCACGTCGTCGACGCAACGCTCGACCGGATCGACGAGTATGCCGGCCGCATCGTCGTCGAGGGCCGCGCGCACCGCCTCGTCACCGCCACCCACGGCCCCGTGCACCTCATCGAGGTCGACGGCGTCACGCACCGCGTCACCCGCGACGAGGGCGGCGTCGTGCGCTCCCCCGCGCCCGCGCTCGTCGTCGCGACCCCGCTGCAGCCCGGCGACGAGGTCGCCGCCGGTGCGCCCGTGCTCGTCCTCGAGTCGATGAAGATGGAGACGGTGCTGCCCGCGCCGTTCGCCGCCCGGGTCCGCGAGCTGCTCGTCTCGGTCGGCAGCCAGGTCGAGACGGGCGCCCCGCTCGTGCGGCTGGAACCGACCGGTGACGAGGCCGAGGTGCCCGAGGCAGCCGGCACCGACGTCGACCTCGACCTGCCGGACTCGAGCGCCGGGCAGGCGAGCGCGCGCGAGCGCGTCGACCGCGGGATCGGCGACCTCTCGGCGAGCATCCTCGGCTTCGACGTCGAGCCCAACGGCGACACCCGCACGCTCTCCGGCTACCTCACGGCCCGCGAGGAGCTGGCAGCCGAGGGCGCCGTCCCGCTCCCCGAGGAGATCGCCCTCCTCGAGCTGGTCACCGACGTCGCGGAGCTGAGCCGCAACCGTCCCGTGGCCGAGGAGCGCCACACAGAGCTGCGCGTCCACAGCCCGCGCGAGCACTTCCACTCCTACCTGCAGAGCCTCGACGTCGACCGCGCCGGCCTGCCGGCGGACTTCCGCGACAAGCTCGCCCGGGTGCTGAGCCACTACGGCGTGACGGACTTCGAGCGCACCCCCGACCTGGAGGAGGCGGTCTTCCGCATCTTCCTCGCGCAGCAGCGCTCCGCCCCGGAGGTGCACCTCGCCGCGTCGATCCTCCAGCGGTGGCTGGGCGAGCCGATCCCCGAGCCGCCGCTCGACGTCGCCGTCCGCGAGGCGCTCGACCGGCTCGTCGTCGCGACCCAGCTGCGCTTCCCCGTCATCGGCGACCTCGCCCGCAGCGTCCGCTTCCGCTGGTTCGACCAGCCGCTCGTCGACGAGGAGCGCGCGAGCGTCCTCGCCGGGGTGCGCGACAAGCTGGCGGCCCTTGCAGCAGAGCCCGACTCGCCCGACCACACCGCGCGCATCGACGAGCTCGCCGCGATCCCCGAGCAGATCGTCCGCTTCCTCGCGGAGCGGCTGCACGACGGCAGCACCCACACCCTGCCCGAGCACGAGCCGATGCTCGAGGTGCTCATCAAGCGGCACTACCGCGAGCACGAGCTGCACGGCCTGCACACCTTCACCGAGGGCGGGCGGCCCTTCGCCACCGCTGACTACACCCTCGACGACCGGCCGACGCACCTGACCTCGACCATCGGCGCGGTCGACGAGCTGGTGCCCGACAGCGGCCTCGACGCGGCGATCTCCAACGACGTGTGGGCCCGCCCCGAGGGCCACCAGTGCGTCGTCGACCTCTACCTGCGCTGGGACGAGGAGCCCGAGTCGCCCGACGACGCGAGCGACCTGCTGGCGCAGCGGCTCCAGTCGCTGCCCTTCGCCCAGGACGTACGCCGGGTGGCCGTCGCCGTCAGCGCCGGGAACGGCCGTGCCGTCGACTACTTCACCTTCCGCCCGGTCGAGGGCAGCCTCGTCGAGGATCACCTCGTGCGCGGCGTGCACCCCATGGTCGGCCGCCGCCTCAACCTCTGGCGCCTCACGGCCTTCGACCTGACGCGGCTCGACGCCCCCGAGGACGTGCTCCTCTACGAGTGCGTGGCGCGCGACAACCCCGATGACCGCCGCCTCGTCGCGCTGGCCCAGGTGCGCCAGCTCGTCGTCGTGCGCGACGAGTCGGGCCAGGTGACCGGCCTGCCGCACGTCGAGCGCGCGATCACCAACTGCCTCGAGGCGATCCGCCGGGTGCGGACCAGCCGCGGCGCCAAGGGCTCCCGCCTCGACATGAACCACGTGTGGGTGCAGATCTGGCCCACCATCGATGCCGACCCCGGCCAGCTGACGGCGCTGCAGTCCAAGATCGCCCCGGTGACCGCCGGCGCCGGGATCGAGGAGGTCCTCATCCAGGCCACCGTCGCCGGCGCGCCCGGCGAGGCGCCGCAGCCGATGGCGGGTCGCTTCTACTTCCAGCCCGGCTCCGGGGTCACCGGCACGCTCGGCGCCCCGCCCACCGAGCCGCTCAAGCCGCTCGACGACTACGCCTCCAAGGTGGTGCGGGCCCGTCGCCGCGGCCTGGTCTACCCCTACGAGCTGCAGTCGATGATCGCCGGCGAGGGCGGCGCCGTCGTCGAGCACGACCTCGACGACACCGGCGCCCTCGTGCCGGTGGAGCGGCCGGTGGGCCTCAACAAGGCCGGCATCATCGTCGCCGTCGTCAGCTCGCCGACGACCCTGCACCCGGAAGGGGTCACGCGCGTCGTGCTGTCCGGCGACCCGCTGCGCTCGCTCGGGTCGGTCGCCGAGGCCGAGTGCGCGCGCATCATCGCCGCGATCGACCTCGCCGAGTCGATGCGCGTCCCGCTCGAGTGGTACTCCCTCTCGGCCGGTGCCCGCATCTCGATGGACTCCGGCACCGAGAACATGGACTGGGTGGCCCGCGCGCTCAAGCGGATCATCGAGTTCACCCAGGCGGGCGGCGAGATCAACATCGTGGTGGCCGGCATCAACGTCGGCGCCCAGCCCTACTGGAACGCCGAGGCCACGATGCTCATGCACACCAAGGGAATCCTCGTCATGACGCCCGACAGCGCCATGGTGCTCACCGGCAAGCAGTCGCTCGACTTCTCCGGTGGCGTCAGCGCCGAGGACAACTTCGGCATCGGCGGCTACGACCGCGTCATGGGCCCGAACGGCCAGGCGCAGTACTGGGCCAAGGACCTCGCCGTCGCCCGCGACATCCTCATGGCGCACTACGAGCACGCCTACGTCAGCCCGGGCGAGACCGGACCGCGACGGGTCACCACGACGGACCCCGTCGACCGCGACGTCTCGCCCTACCCGCACGACCTGCCCGAGTCCGGCTTCACGACGGTCGGCGAGATCTTCGGTGCCGCGACCAACCCGGACCGCAAGAAGCCGTTCGACATCCGCACCGTGATGCGTGCGGTCTCGGACCAGGACCACGAGCCGCTCGAGCGCTGGGCCGGCATGGCCGACGCCGAGACGGCGGTGGTCCAGGACGCGCACCTCGGCGGCATCCCCGTGTGCCTCATCGGCATCGAGTCCAAGTCGGTGCCGCGCCGGGGCTTCCCTCCCACCGACGGCCCCGACACCTACACGGCCGGCACACTCTTCCCGCGGTCGAGCAAGAAGGTGGCCCGCGCCATCAACGCGGCGAGCGGCAACCGGCCCGTCGTGGTGCTCGCCAACCTGTCGGGCTTCGACGGCTCACCGGAGTCGATGCGCAGCCTGCAGCTCGAGTACGGCGCGGAGATCGGCCGGGCCATCGTCAACTTCGACGGCCCGATCGTCTTCACGGTCGTCTCCCGCTACCACGGTGGCGCGTTCGTCGTCTTCTCCAAGACGCTCAACCCGCGCATGACGGTGCTGGCGATCGAGGGCTCGTTCGCCTCGGTGCTCGGCGGCGCCCCGGCCGCGGCCGTCGTCTTCTCCCGCGACGTCGACGCCCGCACGGCGTCCGACCCGCGCATCAGCGAGCTCGAGGCCAGCCTCACCGGGGCCTCCGGGGTCGAGCGGGCCCGCCTCGCAACGGAGCTCGCCGACCTGCGCACCTCCGTGCGTGCCGAGAAGCTCGGCCAGGTGGCCTCCGAGTTCGACACGGTGCACAGCATCCACCGCGCCGTCTCGGTCGGCTCGGTCGACGCCGTCATCGGCGCCGCCGAGATGCGCCCGCGCATCATCGCCGCCCTCGAGGAGGGCCTGACGGCGCGCTGACGGCCGGAACACGAAGAGGGCGTATGCCGCCGGGGCGTCCCCGTGGCATACGCCCTCTTGCGTCGGAGCTCAGGGAGTGGTCGTGGGGCTCGGCACCGCGGGAGTCGCCCTCGGCGGGACGGGCGTACCGGTGGTCGCGTGGGGCGAGGTCCCGGTCGACGGGGCCGTGCCGGGCGTGGGTGACGAGTCCTCGGTCCCCTTTGCGTCGTCGCCCGGCTGCTCCGTCGGCTCGCTCGTCTCGCTCGGCTCGGTGGCCGAGTCGTCTTCCTTGTCGGTGGCCTCGCCTGCCTTCGACTTCGACGGCTTGTCGGTGGGCTTGCCGGTGCCCTTGCCCGACGGGCGCCCCACTCCGTTGCCGCCCTTGTTGCCCGCGGCTCCCGGCGCGGGGACGTCGGCGCAGAACGCGGCGAGCTTGGCGCTGCCACCGGCGGCCTTGACGAGGTTCTGGTAGGCCACTGACTGGTTCGCCCCGCCCTGGTCTCGGTGCTTGGACCGCGCCTTCCAGGCGGTGCAGAGCCCGTGCTTGGCCGGGCCGTCCGCGTCCGGGCCGCGCTGCGTGGCGGTGCTCCTGGCCGTGCCCGTGGCGCCGGGCGTGGAGGTGGCGACGGCAGGGCGCGCCTGGACGGGTGCGGGCGGGCCCGCAGTGCCCGGCGCACCGCTGGGCACGTTGGTGGAGATGAGCACGACGGTGGTGACGCCGGCGAGCCCGGCCGCCACTCCGCCCAGGGTGGCGCCGAGCTTGACGCCGAGGACTGTCGCGAACATCTTCCGTCTCCTCGATCCCATGTGCCGGTGCGCGACCTGGGTGCGGTAGGCGGCGAGCGCCGGACCCACGCCGTGGAGCTCTCGCTCCGTCGGGTCCGCCCGCAGCGCCAGGACCACCGGGGCGAGCGACAGGTCGCGCATCGGGTCGCTCCCCGGCTCGCCCCGGTGGGTGTGACGCATGGACCCCGGAGCGGCGTGACCGCGCCCCTGGCCCCTCTCGTCCCGCCAGTTCGTGCCCATGTCAGTCCCGAAGCGCTGCTGCCTCGCCCAGCGTTACACCGCTCCTGCCGACCAGCCCGGCCAGCGTCCGCAGCCCGCGGTGGGCGGCGACCCGGACCGCGCCCGGACTGCGGCCGAGCACGCGCGCCACCTCGGGCACCGGCAGCTCGGCGACGACCCGTAGCAGCACCACCTCCGCCTGCAGGGGCGGCAGCCTCCGGACGAGGGCGACCGCCTCCGCCGTGGTCAGCAGGTCGACCACCACGTCGGCGCAGTCAGCGGTGACTGGAGCCACCCACGTCGTGACCCGCGCCCCGAGACGCGTCTCCCGTTCCCGCTTGCGTGCCGCGTCGACCGCCCGGCGACGGGCGGTCGTGAACACCCACGCGCGCCAGGCCATCTCGTCGCCCCGGAACCGGCGCAGCCCCCTGACGACGACGAGCCACGTCTCCGCAGCCACCTCCTCGGCGGCATCCCCGCCGAGAGCCAGGTACCGCAGCAACGCCGGGTTGAGGTCGCGCCACAGGCGTTCGAACGCGACCTCGTCGCCGCTGCGCGCGGCAGCGACGACGGTCTCGAACTCCGGGCCGATCACGGCATCAGTGTGGAGTGGGCGTCGTCACCCTGTCCGGGTTTCGGCCGGATGTGCGGGTGCGGCCCCGGCCACCAGCCTGACGTCGACCGGGCGGCCCGGCCCAGCCCCCTCCGGGCTGTTGCCCCCGCGGCGGCGTGTGCCTCGAGGTGCGGAAGCGGATCACCTGACCGACCCCGCCTGCACCGACCGAGTCGCCACAAAGGTGCGGCCGGGCAGGCAGGATGAGCCCGTGACGACGACGCCGCCGATGCTGTCGGTGTCGGAGGGCGTGGCCACCATCCGGCTCGCGCGCCCCGACGCCGGCAACGCCCTCGACCTGCCGACCGCGGTCGCCCTGCGAGACGCCGCCGCCCGGGTCACGAGCAGCCTCGACGACGTCAGGGTCGTGGTGCTCCGGGCGGACGGACGGCTCTTCTGTGCGGGGGGCGACGTCCGCGCCATGGCGGCGGCCCGCGACCGGCCGGCCTTCGTCGCCGCGCTCGCAGGCGTGCTGCACGGAGCGCTCGTGGCGCTGCGGGCCCTGCCCGTTCCCGTCGTCGCCGTGGTGCAGGGCGCCGCCGCGGGTGCCGGCGTGGGGCTCGTGCTCGCGGCCGACGTGGTGCTGGCGGCCGAGGGCGCGACGTTCGTGGCGGCATACCCGTCGGTGGGGCTCTCGCCCGACTGCGGCGTGAGCGCCCTGCTCCCGCAGGTGGTCGGCGCCCGGCGGGCCGCCCTCTTCCTGCTGACCGGGGCCCCGGTGGACGCGGCGACGGCCCTCGACTGGGGACTCGTCAGTGAGCTCTGCCCGGCCGAGACCCTCGACGCCCGAGCCGGCGAGGTGATCGCCTCGATCGCGGCCCTACCCCGACAGGCGGTCGGGGAGGCGGCCCGCCTGCTGCGCCGATCCGCCGAGCGACCCTACGTCGAGCAGCTCGGCGACGAGGCCGCGACCATCGCGCGACTGTCCGCCACCGAGGAGGCGGGCGCCCTCCTCGCCGCCTTCGCCATCCCCGCCACCCCCGACCCCGTCCGACCGAGCAACGGAGAGCACCCATGAGCGTCACCTCGAGCACCGTCGACGACGTCGTCCGCCGCAGCGCGAGCCGGCACCCCGACCGGGTGGCACTCGTCTTCGGTGACCGTTCGTGGACGTATGCCGCCCTCGACGACGCCGTGTCCCGCGCGGCCGCGCACCTGCTGGGGCTCGGGCTCTCCCGCGGT
The DNA here is from genome assembly GCF_039529575.1 of Terrabacter terrae. Lineage (NCBI taxonomy): Bacteria > Bacillati > Actinomycetota > Actinomycetes > Micrococcales > Intrasporangiaceae > Terrabacter > Terrabacter terrae. The sequence goes on along the minus strand of NZ_BAAANB010000010.1, from coordinate 2,566 downwards.
GACCGGGTCGCGACCGTCGGCGTCAACTCCGACGCCTACCTGCTGGCCTACCTCGGCTGCGCCCGGGCCGGGCTCGTCCACGTGCCGGTCAACTACGCCCTGACAGGGCCCGAGCTGACCTACCTGCTGCGCGACTCGGGCGCCCGGGTCGCGCTCGTCGACGTGGGGCTGCGCGAGTCGGTCGAGGCGGTGCGCGCCGACACCGGCCTCGAGCGGGTCCTGCTGCTCCACGGCGGCGAGGACGCGGTGCTGCCGCGCTGGAGCGAGGGCGAGGTCCCCCTGCCGGACCACGACGTCGCGGACACCGACCTCGTGCAGCTGCTCTACACCTCCGGCACGACGTCGCAGCCCAAGGGCGCGATGATGACGCACCGGGCCCTCGTGCACGAGTACGTCTCGAGCATCGTCGCGCTCGACCTGCGCGAGGACGACGCCCCGCTGCACTCGATGCCGCTCTACCACTCGGCGCAGATGCACGTCTTCCTGCTGCCCTACCTCGCCGTGGGCGCGACGAACCACCTGCTGGCGCGGCCCGACGTCGAGGCGATCCTGGAGCGCGTCGCCGCCGAGCGCATCGGCTCGCTCTTCCTTGCGCCCACCGTGTGGGTGCCGCTGTCGAACCACCCCGCGCTCGGCACGGCCGACCTGACCTCGTTGCGCAAGGCTCAGTACGGCGCCTCGATCATGCCGGTGCCGGTGCGCGACCGGCTCCAGCGGCGCCTGCCCGAGCTCGGCTTCTGGAACTGCTTCGGCCAGTCCGAGATCGGCCCCCTGGCGACGGTGCTGCGCCCGGAGGAGCACGCCGAACGGCCGGAGGCATGCGGCCGCTCCGTCCTGTTCGTCGAGGCGCGCGTCGTCGACCCCGAGGGTTCCGATGTGACCGCGGGCGAGCCGGGCGAGCTGCTCTACCGTTCCCCGCAGCTGTGCACCGGCTACTGGAACAAGCCCGACGCGACGGCCGAGGCGTTCCGCGACGGGTGGTTCCACTCCGGCGACCTCGTGACCCGCGACGAGCAGGGCTACCTGACCGTCGTCGACCGCATCAAGGACGTCATCAACACCGGCGGGGTCATGGTCGCCTCCCGCGAGGTCGAGGACGCGCTCTACACGCACCCGGCCGTCGCCGAGGTCGCCGTGGTGGCGACGCCCCACGAGCGGTGGGTCGAGGCCGTCACGGCCGTCGTCGTGCTCCGCGAGGGCCACTCCGTGACCGAGACCGAGCTCATCGACCACGCGCGCGGCACCCTCGCGCCGTTCAAGCTGCCGAAGGCGGTGCACTTTGTCGAGGCCCTGCCGCGCAACCAGAGCGGCAAGCTGCTCAAGCGGGTCCTGCGCGACGACCTGACCGCGCACCCCGCGCACCCCGCCCACCCCGCCACGCCCTGAGCGCGCGACGACCTCAGCGCGGCGTCAAGGCATACGCCATCGCGGCGAGAGCCGCAGCCCACGCGCCGAGTCCGACGAGGTTGGTGCGCGGGTGGACTGTCAGGGCCGCGACGTACTCGCGGAAGAAGGCGCCGGGCAGGAAGTACCACGCCGTCGGGGCGCCGGTGACGTCCGCGTCGAGGCCCAGCCTGCGGCTCAGCAGGGCGGCCCGGCCGACGTGGAAGCTGCTCGTCACGACCCGCACGTGGCCGTCCTCGATGCCCCGCGCGCGCAGGATCTCCCGCGACAGCAGCAGGTTCTCGTCGGTCGTCGTCGCGCGGTCCTCCGTCGCAACGCACTCCGGGGGCACCCCCTGGGCCACGAGGTAGGCCGTCATCGCCAGCCCCTCGGGCATCGGCTCGTCCGCGCCCTGGCCACCGGTCGGGACGAGGAGGGGGTCGTGGCCGCGGGTGCGCTCGTCGCGCCATGCAGCGACAGCGGCGTCGAGGCGGTGGGCGAGCAGCCGTGGCACCGTGCCGTCGACGAGTCCCGACCCGAGCACGACGACGGCCGACGGGGCCGGGCGCGGACGCCGGCGGAGGTAGCCGAGGCAGTAGAGGGCGTACGCGAGCAGCGCGAGTCCCGGGTAGCCCGGGAGCAGCAGGACGACGGCGAGCGCCATCGTCGCCGGGGTCGAGCCGATGAGGTAGAGGGGGATGCCGACGGCGGTCGCGGCCAACACGGCCAGGCCGATGACGAGCGAGGCCACCGCCGCACGGTTGCGGGTGGCCGGGCGGAGGACCTGGCCTCCGAAGCCGACGAGCAGCAGCCCCAGGACCGCTGCGCCGAACCACGGCACCACCAGCAGGTATGCGCGGTGCGGGTCCGAGACTCCCGCCGCGTCCTCCAGCGCGGCAGTGACACCCGCCACCGCGACCCAGAGCGCCCCGAGGAGGAAGACCCCGACGCGCCACCGCCGCGGCTCCGCGCGTGCGGCCTGCACGCTGAGGACGACGAACGCCGCGACCAGGAGGAGGGCGGCGAGCGGGCGCATGCGACGAGCATGCCGTCCTGCACCCCTCGGGACGAAACCGGCTGGTGGGCGGCCCTCGTGCGGGTGTCGAATCGAGGCATGGATGCCGACGAGATCCGCACCGCGTTCCTCGACCACCTGGCTGCTCGCGGCCACACGGTGATCCCG
>NZ_BAAANB010000009.1:0-10217 GCF_039529575.1 Terrabacter terrae | reverse complement strand
GAGCGCGGGTGGCTGGACGAGCGCCGGCTCCCGTCCTGGTGGGCCGGGGACGCCAACGACCGCCTACTGGCGCTGCTCGACGCCGTGCACGCGTCGGCGGACGCGGCACCGAGGTGTTGCGACGACCGGTTGAATCCGCCTGATCCAGCACCACGAGGGCGCGGTCAGCATGAGCAAGGACGTGCTCGGGAAAACCCAGACTGAGGAGGCTCGCACGTTGGCGCAGTCCATCATCGACGGTCAGGTGAAGGAGATTGCCGCGATGAAGGCCATGTCCAGCTGACCCCGAACCGAGCCCAGGCTGATGTGAGGCCGAACGCGGCGTGAGGGCTCGCGAGCTCCTCCTGGCCGAAACCTGCGTCGCCGAGACAACTGTCACTGTGCGCTACGAGCCCGGGTGCCACCGCTGCTGGGAGGTGCCCGCGAGGCCCGCAGCTCCCGCTCCGTCCTGAACCGACTCAACAGCGTCCAGCGGAACAACCAAACCCCTCGGGGGAATTAACCCCTGGGGGGTATAGTTGTCTGAAGTGAAAGGGGACAGCGATGACGGAGGAGCAGCACGCCGACGCTCCGCGCTACATCCTCAACAAGGACGCGCAGCTGCACCGGCTACGACGCATCGAGGGCCAGATCCGGGGCCTGCAACGGATGGTCGATTCGGACACGTACTGCATCGACATCCTGACCCAGGTCACCGCTGCGACCAAGGCCTTGGAGGCCGTTGCCCTCGGTCTGCTCCAAGACCATCTGCGGCACTGTCTCACCGATGGAGCGAGCGACCCGAGCGTGGATCTGGACGCGAAACTCGTCGAGGCCTCAACCGCGATCGGCCGGCTCATGCGGGCGTGAGTCCCTCCCCTGGGCGCACCACCCTGGCCGTGCCGGCCCGTCATGGCCCGTGACAACCCGAACCTGACAAAGGAGACGACGTGACGCACAGGACCCAACTCCGGATGGCGAACAGCGGATGCAGCTGCTGCACGCCCGAAGCGCCGGCGACCGAACCGCCGCCCACCCCGACCATCACGACGACCACCACCACCACCACTCGCACGACCCGAGACCCGGAGGAGATCACCATGAACACCGAGCAGAGCACCACCAGCTACCTCGTCACCGGCATGACCTGCGGCCACTGCGCGAGCGCCGTCAGCAGCGAGATCAGCCAGCTGCCGGGCGTGACCGGCGTCAACGTGAACCTGGTCGCCGGCGGCACCTCCACCGTCACGGTCACCAGCGCCGCGCCTCTCCCTAAGGCGGAGATCGCGACGGCCCTCGACGAGGCCGGCGACTACCACCTGGCGCAGAGCTGAACCTGCGCGCCAACCGCGGCACCGACCGCGTGATCGAACAACGCGCCTCCAGCCGAGGCGAGAAGGACGGCTCCGATGACTCTCGACAAGAACACGTTTGACCAGCGCACCCGTGACATCGAGCTCGAGATCGGCGGCATGACGTGTGCGTCGTGTGCGAACCGCATCGAGCGGAAGCTGAACAAGCTGCCGGGGGTCAACGCGAGCGTCAACTATGCGACCGAGAAGGCCCGGGTCACCGTCCCTGACGGCGTCGACGAGCAGGACCTCATCGCGACGGTCGAGGCCACCGGGTACACCGCTGTGACCCCTGCGCCGGCCGTCCTCGAAGGACCCGATTACAGGGATGTCCGGCCGGCCGGCGCGGTGGGTGGCGCGCACGACGCCAAGGAGGCCGAGGCGAGCGCCTGGCGCCAGCGGCTCATCGTCTCGGCCGTGCTCACGGTCCCGGTGGCGGCCATGTCGATGATCCCGGCCCTGCAGTTCGACAACTGGCAGTGGTTGTCTCTGACTTTGGCTTCACCGGTGGTGGTGTGGGGGGCTCTGCCGTTCCACCGCGCCGCTTCGACGAACCTGCGTCATGGCGCTGCCACCATGGACACGCTGATCTCGGTCGGGGTGGGCGCGGCCTACCTCTGGTCGTTGTGGGCGCTCTTCTTCACGCACGCCGGCATGACCGGTATGCGGATGCCGTTCGAGCTGCTGCCGAGCGGGTCGGACGGCGACGCCGCGCACCTGTACCTCGAGGTGGCGGCGGCCGTGACGACCTTCATCGTCGCCGGCCGCTACTTCGAGGCTCGCGCCAAGCGCACGTCCGGCGCCGCCCTGCGTGCGCTGCTCGACATGGGAGCCAAGGACGTCACCGTCCTCGAGCCTGCCCGGTCCGGCGGTGGGACCGGCCACGGCGCCGCGGAGTCGGAGCGGCGCATCCCCATCTCGGCCCTGATGGTGGGGCAGCGGTTCGTCGTCCGACCGGGGGAGAAGATCGCTACCGACGGCACGGTCGAGTCCGGCTCGTCCGCAGTCGACGGGTCGATGCTCACCGGTGAGTCCGTGCCCGTCGAGGTCGGACCCGGCGACGCCGTCGTCGGCGCGACGGTGAACGCGGGCGGCCGGCTGGTCGTGCGGGCAACCCGGATCGGGTCGGACACCCAGCTGGCCCAGATGGCCCGGCTCGTCGAGGACGCGCAGAACGGAAAGGCGGACGTGCAGCGCCTGGCCGACCGGGTCTCGTCGGTCTTCGTCCCGATCGTGATCGGCCTGGCTCTGGTCACGTTGACGGCGTGGCTGCTCACCGGCCACTCGGCGACAGCGTCCTTCACCGCGGCGGTAGCCGTGCTCATCATCGCGTGCCCGTGCGCGCTCGGTCTGGCCACGCCGACCGCCCTGCTCGTCGGGACCGGCCGCGGCGCGCAGCTCGGCATCCTCATCAAGGGCCCGCAGGTGCTTGAATCGACCCGGGCCATCGACACCGTCGTACTCGACAAGACTGGAACGGTGACCACGGGCCAGATGGGCGTCGTCGACATCGAGGTGGCACCCGGGCAGGACCCCGCCGAGGTGCTCGCCGTCGCCGGCTCCCTCGAGCACGCGTCGGAGCACCCGATCGCGCGCGCGGTCGCCGAGCACGCTGCGAAGGCGAGTGGCCAGAGTCTCCTGCCGGTGACGGACTTCGTCAGCCACGGCGGCCGCGGCGTCAGCGGTGGGGTCGACGGCCGCGCCGTCCTGGCCGGCCGGCGATCGTGGCTCGCGTCAGAATGGTCGCTGACGGCGCCCCAGGTCCTCGCGGACGTGGCGGACGCGGCCGAGATCCGGGGGCAGACACCGGTGTGGGTCGCGTGGGACGGTACTGTCCGGGCCGTGATCGTCGTCGCGGACACCATCAAGGAGAGTGCAGCCCCCGCGATCAGACAGCTGCGTGAGCTCGGTCTGCGGCCGGTGCTGCTCACCGGCGACAACGCCGGCGCTGCCCGGGCGGTCGCCGCCCAGGTGGGCATCCGCGACGAGGACGTCATCGCCCAGGTCCTGCCGCAGGACAAGGTCGAGACCATCAAACGTCTGCAGTCCGAGGGCGCGACCGTCGCCATGATCGGCGACGGCGTCAACGACGCCGCAGCCCTCGCGCAGGCCGACCTCGGCCTGTCGATGGGCACCGGCACCGACGTGGCCATCGAGGCCTCCGATCTGACCCTCGTCACCGGAGACCTGCGGGCGGCCCCGGACGCGATCCGGCTCTCGCGGGCCACCCTGCGCACCATCATGGGGAACCTGTTCTGGGCCTTCGCCTACAACGTGGCAGCCCTCCCGCTGGCCGCGCTCGGCCTCCTCAACCCTCTCATTGCGGGGGCAGCGATGGCGTTCAGCTCGGTGTTCGTCGTCAGCAACAGCCTCAGGCTGCGGTCCTTCGACCCGACCCGGTGACCTGACGATCGGTGGCTCGGTCCGCAGCGGCCGTCGCGGACCGGGTCACGACGACGCGCCGGACCCGCCCCGCGCCCGGCCCGGCAGCAACCACGGCTAGCCGGCCGTGGCGCAGGGCACCGGCCTCGAAACGCCATTGACCTCCCCGTGTGCCAGATACACCCGGACAGATCCATCAACCTTGGCGGCCACCCTGCACCTCGGTTCGATTCCGGCGATCCCGTGCACCTCGGTCCCCACGGGTAGGAACGCCGCGTCACCGTCCACGGCAGGACCCGCGGGCTGCGAGAACCTCAGCACACTGAGCTGACACTCGACGCGCCCGACGAGGGGACCAAGCCGTCTTGTTGGCACGGCGTGTACACGTCCCTCGAGGTCGGCGACGTACTCGATACCCTCGAGCCGCACGAAGTCGATCCAGTCGATCATCACGGTCGAGGTGCCGCCCGTTGGCGTGTCCGTGCAGGCCGAGGCGGTTGGCGATCCACGCGAGGATGCGACGGCGGTGTCGGTCACCGCGCCTGTCACCACGGGACGGCTCCCGTTGCCGCATGCGGTGAGCAGCACCGCGACGGAGACGAGCGCGGCGACGGGTCGAAGTGTGGACCTCATAGGCAGCTCCTGCGATCTGGGGCTGGGGGCGAAAGCGCGCCCTTCCTAGAAGACACCCGTCTGGCGGCGTTCGTTCCCTCCATCAGCTGCGTGGGTGGTGGGGATCCACGGGATCGCATATACCTAGGGGGGTATATGGGAAGGGTGGACAGACGAACGCGGACGCCCGGTTTGATCCCGGTCTTGGTGGCGGTCTCCGCGGTGGGTGTTCTGCTGGCAGGCTGCTCGATTGAGTACGACTCCCCGGGAATGATGGGCGGCGCCTCGGCTGGACTGGCGGCAGTATGGGTGGGGTCTCATCCGGCCAGGGGGATGATGGGTAGCGGTTATACGGCGCCGCCCCTGTCGTGCGCCGCTCCGGGACGGGCTGCCTGGGTCCCGCGTGGATGTGACGCTCGGAGACATGGGCATGTCGCAAATGATGGGTGGCACCGCCCCGATGGGTCCCGGATGGTGCTGATGGCCCAGCCGGTCTCGGTGCACGCTGGCCAGGTGTCGTTCGTCGTGGCGAACCGGGGCTGGCGCACGCACGAGCTCGTGGTGCTCCCGCTGGCCCAGGGAGCGTCGGCGGGACAGCGTGCCCCGGGTCCCGACGGCAAGGTGGACGAGGCTGGAAGCCTCGGTGACGCCTCCAGCTCCTGTGCTGCCGGAACTGGCGAAGGGATTGCCTCGGGGGCGCTCGGGTGGGTCACCGTGACCCTGGCCCCGGGCCGCTACGAACGCGTCTGCAACCTGACGAACCACTATGCGAACGGTATGCGTCAGGAGCTCGACGTCTCCGCGTGATTGCCGGAGCCATCCAGGGGCGCGAGACCCGCGTGCGGACATACGCCCGGCCGCTCGGCCTCGCGGTTGCGGACTGAACCACATCCCTTGCCGTCTAAACATACGGCCCGGCTGGGGTAGGCCTGAGCCGTGCTCGGTCTGCTGAACGAGGCTGGCAACGCCGTTGGAAGAGGGTGCGCTCAGCGCGCCATTCGGACGGTCGGAGCAGCAGGGCCACGGCAGCGGTCCGTCGCCACTGCCGCCGCCCCATCCGCAGGCTCGTCCTCAGCTGCCTCATCGAGAGGGAGCGGGGTGCTCGAGCGTGGGAGCGACGAACGCCGGCCGCGGTGGAGACGACGGCGGCGGCGGCGATCAGCGCCCCGAGGACCCACAGCAGTGACCACATCAGCGTTGACGGGCCGGCGTGGCCAGGAGGGAGGTCGACCGTCCACAGGGTGATGAAGTGGGTGGGAAGCAGGCGGAGCAGCGGCGACGGGGAGCCGCTCAGCGTCGGCCCGAAGAAGACGTCGAGGATCCACGCGAACATGACGATGACGGTGCCGTTGACGGGATTGGGGACGAGGGCACCGACGATCGCTCCGACGGCGAGGTACACCAGGGCGGCCATCGCAGTGCCTGCGAGTGTCCGGGGGGGGCTGCTCGAGCTGTCCTCGGGCGGCGAGCGCGGCGAGGGCGGCCGCGGTGGCGAGGGCGGCCAACGTCGCGCCGGTGAACATCCGTGATGCCGTGAGCTGTCTGGGGGACAGGCCGGACAGCACGAGGCGACGGTCCGCGTCGCGGGCCGCCGACACCTGGAAGTACATGGCCACGCCGGTGAGGAAGCCGGCCGCCCAACCCGCGGTCACGGTCTTCAGCGCCGCGCCACCGCCGGCACCGCCAAGCAGTTTGGAGGCATCGGCCAGCGCCGGTGCGGCGACGATGACGAACGCCACCGGGACGACGGCCAGCAGCAGCAGGTTGGGTCCGTTGCGGACGTAGTCCGCCAGGAAGCGGCGTCACAGGAGGGTCACGCTCGTCATCGTGGCCACGTCCGTCGTCGCGGACCTCGACGATCCGGTCGAAGCGCTGCTCATCGACGACGAAGTGACTGATGATCAGCGCCGACCCGCCCTCGCGTCGGCGTCCTTCCACGAGGTCCCAGAACTTGAGGTAGGTGTCCCAGTCGAAGCCGGCGTAGGGCTCGTCGAGCAGCAGCAGCGGGGGGTTCGGCAGCAGCGCCAGGCCGAGGTTGAGCTTCGCGAGGGTTCCGCCCGAGACGGAGTTGGCCCGCGAGTCCCGGTACCGCTCGAAGCCGAGGGAGGCGTAGAGGTCGTCCCGGCCGGCCCGCAGCTCGGCGTCCGTCAGGGCGTAGGCGTGGGCGAAGAGCTCGAAGTGCTCGTCGCACGTCAGGCGTGGGTAGAACACCGGCTGCTGGGGGCAGTAGCCGACGCGTCCGGTCGCGGTCACGCTCCCGGCGTCGGCGCCCAGGTCACCGACAAGGATCCGCATCAGGGTGGACTTTCCCGACCCGTTCTCGCCGACAACACCGACCACCTCACCGGTAGCGAGGGTCAGGTCGGCGCCGTCGAGGACCGGCAGTCGGCCGCGTCGCAGCCCCGGTCTGCGGTATGCCTTCGAGAGTCCCACGGCCGTGAGCACCGGTGGCCCGTCAGGCCGGCGCTCGCCCGGTGTGCCGGCGGCGCGATCCTTGGCCGTGCCGCTCGCGTTGGCCTGCTGCACTGTCCCCATCGGGATCACCGCCTCGACGGCCGCCGCCGCCGTGGCGGCTGGCTTTGCCCCCAGCATGCGCTGCGTACGTCAAGGAGGACCCCATAGCCGGCGAAGATTAGCTAAAGAAGCTTTACGGCTCCGTGACGAAACGGCGTGTCTTCGTCGGATCTTCATAGTTTCCGGGCGGTGATCATCACGTTGGGGCGGCAAAATCGCTCTAGGTGACCTCGTCGCGCACCGATCGTCCGACGTATCCGGCCATCGCCTTGCGGCCGGCGGGTCGCTTGCACCGACATTAGAGAAACAACCACGGAGATCCATGTACGAGGTCTCACGCCGCAACCTTCTGCTCGGCGGGCTCGCCGCTGCGGGAACGGCGACGCTCGCGGCCTGCTCCGGCGGCACCGACCCAGCGTCCAGCCGGGCCTTCGGGACGCCAGCACCCGTGACGCCGACCTCAGGTCAGAAGGGGGTGACGGCGACCCTTCGACCCGCGCCGGTCACGGTCGACCTCGGCGGTCCCGTCGTGAAGACCTGGGCCTACGGCGACACCGTGCCCGGTAAGGTGATCCGCGCGAACGCCGGTGACCTGCTCCGGGTGCGTGTCGAGAACGGGCTGCCCGCACCGACGACCTTGCACTGGCACGGTATCCGGCTGGCGAACGCCGCTGACGGCGTGCCCGGCCTGACGCAGGACCCCATCCCTGCCGCTGGCAGCTTCCTCTACGAGTTCACCGCCCCGGACCCGGGCACGTACTTCTTCCACCCACAGGTCGGTTTGCAGCTGGACCGCGGCCTCTACGCGCCGCTGATCATCGATGACCCGCGCGCACCGGGCGACTACGACGGCGAGTGGGTCGTGGTCCTAGACGACTGGGTCGACGGGACGGGAAGGACCCCCGACGACGTGCTCCGTTCGCTGGTCGACGCCGGTGGCAGCAGCACGGCCGGATCCATGGGCGGGATGAGCGGCATGGGTGGCATGGGCGTGGCGCCGTTCGGTGACGCCGGAGATATCGTCTACCCGCACTACCTCGTCAACGGAAGGGTGCCCGCGGCGCCGTCGGTCTTCACCGTCAAGCCAGGCCAACGCATACGGATCCGGGTGATCAACGCGGCCTCCAACACGATCTTCACGGTCGCGCTCGGCGGGCATCGGATGACGGTCACCCACACCGACGGCTACCGCGTCGTCCCTTCGGAAACCGGCGCGTTCTACATCGGCATGGGGGAGCGCTACGACGTGACCGTCACGGCCGGGGACGGGGTGTTCCCGCTGGTGGCACTGCCGTTCGGCAAGCTCGGGCAGGCGCGGGCACTGCTGAGAACGGCCACCGGCGCGGCACCGGCCGCCGGGCTACGCCCCACCGAGCTCGACGGCCCGGTTCTGCTGGGATCACAGCTGACCCCAGCGGCGAGCTCACGGCTGACTCCGCGGGAACGCGACGCCTCGTCGACCTGTCCCTGAACGGCTCGATGGCCCCTTATGTGTGGGGGATGAACGGTGCGCCCTACGGGGAGAACGACCCACTCACCGTAAGTGCAGGCCAGTGGCTGCGGATCAACGCGGTCAACATGACGATGATGACCCGTTGCACATCCATGGGCACACGTTCGCGCTGGCCGGGTCCGGCCTGCGCAAGGACACCGTCCCGCTTCGCCCGATGGAGTCGATGCCCCTGGAGCTCGAGGCCGACAACCGCGGCGACTGGATGGTCCACTGCCACAACGTCTACCACGCAGAAGCCGGGATGATGATCCCCCTCAAGTACACATAGCTTGGGCCTCGCGGAGGAGGGAACCGCTCGGCAAAGCCACTGCTGGCTCAGGCAACTGTTGCGGCGACGCCATGTCCCCCTCGGCGTCAAATCTGGGGCTTCGTGGCAGCGGGCTTGATTTCGTTGAAGCCCCACGGCCTCGACTATCCGGCGGCTGCGACGAAGTTCTCGAGTGAGATCCTGTCGACCGGCTCCGCTGCTTCAGCCCGAAGGTCCGGGCCTTCAGAGCCTTGCCAAAAGACGTCACGCCGGTCGAGGCCGGTGGCGGGGACATCGTCTACGCCGGCTCGATCAACGGCACCGGGGCCCTCGAGGTCGAGGTCACCGCCACCGCGGAGGACAACTCCCTGGCCCGGATCGTCAACATCGTCGAGGCCGAGCAGTCCCGCAAGGGCAACGCGCAGCGGCTGGCCGACCGCATCTCCCAGCCCTTGGTGCCCGGGATCATGATCCTGGCCGCAGCCATCGCGATTGCCGGCAGCCTGCTTGGCGAACCCACGACCTGGATCCAACGCGCGGTGGTCGTGCTGGTCGCCGCCTCGCCCTGCGCCCTGGCGATCTCGGTGCCGGTCACCGTGTTCGCCGCCATCGGCGCCGCCAGCCGCATCGGCGCGCTCGTCAAGGGCGGCGCCGCCCGGAGTCGCTCGGCCGCATCCGGACCGTCGCCCTGGACAAGACCGGCACCCTGACCCGCAACCAGCCGGCCGTGATCGAGGTCGCCACCGCTGCCGGCCACACCCGCGAACAGGTCCTCGACATCGCAGCCTCCCTGGAGTCCCGCAGCGAGCACCCCCTGGCCCGCGCCATCCTCGCCGCCGTGCCAGACCACCGAGACGCCGACGATGTGCCACGCGGTCACCGGCGCCGGCCTGACCGCAACCAAAGACGGCCGACCGGCCCGGCTCGGTCGCCTCGGCTGGATCCTCGCCGGCGACCTGGCCGAGTCCGTGGCTGGCATGCAGGAGGCCGGCGCCACCGCAGTACTGGTCGAGTACGACGGAGTCGTCATCGGCGCTGTGGCGATCCGCGACGACTGCGCAGCGAGGCCGCCGAGGTGGTCGCGCGGCTCCGCGCCGACGGCTTCCACGTCGCCATGCTCACCTGTGACAACCACCGCACCGCCGCCACACTGGCCACCCAGGCCGGCATCACCGACGTCCACGCCGAGCTGCTCCCCGAGGACAAGTCGACCCTCATCCGCCGACTCCGCGAGAGCGCGCCGACCGCCATGATCGGCGACGGCGTCAACGACGCCACAGCCCTGGCCACCGCAGACGTCGGAATCGCGATCGGCGCCATGGGCAGTGACGTGGTCATCGAGACCGCCGATGTCGCCCTCATGGGCGAGGACCTGCGCCACCTTCCGCAAACCCTGGCTCCACCACCGGGTGCTCCCGGGGGTGCCGCCCGCTGAGTTCGGGACGGTCGACCCGATCACCTAATCGCACGTTAATCGCACGTGGCCACTCTTCGGGGGAGCGGCTCGCTACGCTTCTGCAGGCCAGCGGCCCAATTGTGGGGAAGTAGCCTCATGTCTTGTAAACAGGGGGTTGGGGGTTCGAGTCCCCCCGCCAGCTCTCTGACCAGCACCGACATG
>NZ_BAAANB010000008.1:0-20527 GCF_039529575.1 Terrabacter terrae | reverse complement strand
CGGTGCTGCCATGACTCTCATCCTTCCGTGGAATGAGAGCCTCCATCAGACCCGGAACGGGACACTTCTTGTTGGGTCTGATCGTGTGGTTCGCCGTCGGATACATTCTCGCCGGCACGAGCAACTGGCCACTCGGCGTCGCGTGTCTCGTCGTCGTCGGTGGAGCAGTCTTCGGGCTGTTCGCATGGGGGCCGAAGCGGCTGGAACTGCGAGATTCCGTCATCACCGTCCGCACGATTCGGGGGCTGAAGTCCTTCGACCTTCGTGACGCAACGTCCATCAGTTACTCAGGCCCTTGGTCTCACAGCTCGGGCGATATGGCCATCCACTTGCCGGGGCCTCGGTCCATCTCCATTACTGCTCGCGGGCCAGACCTGATTGCCTTCATGAGTGCGGTCGTCGCCGCCGCCGATGGCCTGGGCTTACCTGACAAGGTGCTTGACCCATCGCTGCGCGAGCTTCGTTAGTTGATTCCGGGCTAGAGCACCTTCACTCCGCGGGAACGTCCGCTCTTGCCGCGATCGGCGCGTTCCCCAAGAACGAACCATTTGCTAGCAGGTACCGTCTGCCCGGTGGACGACGATGAGCTCCAGGACACTCAGTGGACCGACGAAGCCAAGGTGGAATACGAGAGGCGCGCCGTGGCGCTCATCGAGGCGTTGCGCAGTCACGTCGACGCCACCTTGGCCTTGACTGGCCGGCAAAGAGAACTTCAGCCCTACTTCGAGTCGGCAGACCAAGTGAGGTCCGCAGCTCGAGCGTTCAACGATGCAGAGTTCGACTGGTGCGGCTCGTTTCCCCTTGCTCTGGCCGATGACGACGAGGACGACGACGACAGATGGGACGACGAGGAGGAGTCGGAAGACGCAGTCAACGAGCAGCCGATGTTGACCGTCTTTGGTCGCTGGGACTTTCGCGTCATAGACGCCTCGGCCGCCATCGCCGCGGGGCGGTCGGCCTATCTTCGAATGTGGTCTGACGATACAGAGGAAGATGCGTCGATTCGGGTCAAGGAAGTAAGGGACGCGGCCGCGGAAATCATGCACGCAGACGGCCTCGCGGGCCTTGAGAGCGCCAACGGTTTGCGCCTGGCCCGAGATGCCACAGCCTTCGTCCTTCACGAGGGCGAGAGCGACGAGGCATTCGATGAGGACCCCTTTGCCATCACGCGCGACTGACTGTCCATCTCGGCTCGGACGCGAGATACGTGACGACAGTCCGCCCGCTTAGGGCGTCGCGAGCTGACACCCGTGCCGCTCGTCGGACGACGTCCGACCATGCCGCGGACTGCGAGGCTTCACCGAAGGGGGCAGGACACGGGCTGGAGGTCGAGAGCCGCGAAGACGTTGTCCGTAGGAGTCTTCTGCGTACTCAGGCTCAGGGACGTCTGCCGGGCGGAGGTCATGCGGGACATAACGACGTAGCCATCCGTCACATCAGCGCCCTCGACCCATCCCTCGCGGGCCAGCCGGCCTCGGATCGAGGAGCTGGCCTTGGGCCAGTCTGACCCCGTGTACTTCCACTCAACGTGCCCCGGGGCTTCATCTTCGACGCTGCATGGCGGCCGAGGCTTTGAGGACTCCAGCTCGAGAGAACTCAGCCAGGCCGTATCGGAAACAGCAACTCCCCATGCCGCCATGTCGGCCACCTGCGCGTCGTGGGCCTCGCGTGAGTGCTGCCCTGCCCACGACATTACGGCCACCACAACCAGCCCTAAAAGGAGGACGAGGACACCGGCCATCGTGGCAGCCAAGCGAGTTCGATTCCGTTGAGGCACGGTCGCAGTGTAGGGAGACGGACAGCCGCGTACTCGTGCAAAACACAAGGGCGTAACAGCCTTTCCCGCGCCGGCGAGGTTGGACGCCTCCGACAGCAACGGCGCAATGCCCTCATCTGCCGCCGAGCGCGAGCTAAATCCTGTCGATGTGCGCGTGTCATCTCCGCTGCTTGTCTGCCCCCGTCAGCGGGTTGCGCCATGATCCCCAGCATGACCACGTACGAGAGGGGCGCGGAGATCGACTGGCGCTATCAGCCGATCGACTTCTCCAAGCGACTGCTCGTCAAGGTGGGCCCGGAAGGCGTCGATCCGACAGACCTGAAGCGAGAGTTTGAGTCGGCAGGCTACTCGCACCTGTCATTGACGATCCCGCGCGGCGTGCCTCTACCCAACCTCGAGTTCCTCGAGCAGGTTCAGCAAATCGAACAGCTCGACGTCACGGGACCCGTGAGGGATGACACGTACGCCTTTCGCCGCACCGATATCCGACGACTGTCACTTCTCACCCGGTGCCAGCGCCGCATCCCCGAGGTGAGTCTTTCGCACCTCGGGGAGCTCGCCCTCGACGCTCGTCCGAACCTTGAACGGGTCCATGACCTCGCCCAGCTGCGGCGACTATCCCTCTTCGGCTGGAAGTCCCAAGACCTGACGATGCTGGGACACATGCCGCGGCTCGAGAACCTGTGCATCGAGGCGCGCAAGTACGTGCTGCTCACCTTGGACGGGCTCGAACGCTGCCCGCACCTGCGCGACGTCCGGCTCGACAGGGTGCGCGTGGCGAGCCTCACACCTCTGCGGCGGCTGCAGCTCACCCGCCTGTGGGTTCTTGGCGGCAGCCGCGTGAGCCAGGAGGTGCTCCTCGACCTGGCGGACCTTGCCGGCATGGTCGAGCTTGCCGATCTCAGGATCATCAACGGAGGCGCGGTGAAGTCAACGCGGCCGCTGCTGGAGCTGCCCAACCTGTCGTGGCTTCGCCTGAACGGCACCCGCATCGTCGATGGCGACACCGCGCCACTCGCCCTGCTCGCCGGCAAGGGCGTTCGCATTTGACCGCCTCAGATGCCGTCCGGTCGCCGCACGCATCTGCCGCTGTCCGGTGCGGCACAAGCGTCGCTCATGCCGCCGACCTCCTCCGGGCCCGCGGTTGAGGACGGCGGACTCTGACGGGACGGAGGGCACGCGAACCGTCGTGCCGATCGATGGAGGGGTGTTGGTCCCCGCTGCGTCGCAGTAGGCTGCGAAACGAACTCTGCGCACATGCGCGGAGCGCGCAGCCCAAGGAGGCAGCATGCCCACCGTCATCGGGCACCACGATGTGAAGGACACAGACCACTGGCTTGCCTCGCCGAAGCGGGAAGAGGTCTTCGGCCCGCTCGGAGTCACAAACATCCGCACCTTCGTCAACCCCCAGAACCGCGCACAAGTCGCGGTGCTGATGGATGTCGCTGACTTGGACGCGGTCATGGCCGCAATGCAGGACCAGGCGATGGCCGACGCGATGGACTATGACGGCGTACTTCCTGAGACGCTGGTTCTTCTCGTCGAGGAATAGATCCGCCGATCTCACCACGACGCTCACAACGCCTACTCGACCGGGACCGTTTTGGCGGCGCAGCGGGGTCGCCTGGACTGAAGAGCTGCTCGCCGACCGGACTAGACGACCGGATCCGAATGCCCGTCGTTGCTCGCTGCTCGAGGATGAGGGGGCACTCTGAGGGACGGCGACACTACTGCTGGGCCGTTGGACAGGTCCACCATCGACCGCTCATGCCGCCCGGCAGACGTTAAGGACGTGCCGCCCGGAGGACGCAGGCACTGGCCACGCTGTGCGTCAGGCGCACAGAACCATGACGAAGCGCTATGAATGGGTCGCAAGTGCTGCCCCTTGGCCTTTTGGGGCATGCATTCGAGACCGTGCTCCGCCTGCGTCCGGCGAGAAAGAGGGCTGATGACCATGACCGCGAAGAAGCCGCGCAGCAAGCAACTCAACCTGCGCGTGACGTTCGAGGCCGAGGAGTTCCTGCAGGCCGTCGCCCGGGAGCGGGGCCTGATGGGTGGTCCGGGGCTGCGCCCGGACCAGCCGAACGTCTCGGCGGCCGTGCGCTTCCTGATGGGCAAGGCCGACGAGCGCTACAAGCCGCTGGACCTCACGCTCGACTGGGATCGCTCCGGTGGTGACGCATGAGCGCGGCCGCGCGCGGACGGTCCGCATCTGGCCCGACCTCGACTCAACGCGAGCAGCCCTTCGCCTTTCAACCCATCCCGTCTGCGACGACCTTCCGATACGGGGATGCCCGCGGGACGCCTGCCCAAGGACGCACGGACACGCTGCGGATGGGTCCTCCGCCCAATTAAGAGTCTCCTAGCGCCCTGACGGCTGTTGCCGTGCCCTGAGCTTGCGTGGCGACCTCCACACAAGAGTGCGGCGTGCCCGCGAAGGGGCGGTCTCCACTTCCCATAACCTTCCCGGGACTTCGCGGGAGCGGCCCCGCGCTCAGGCGCCGGTGATTTGCCGGCTGACGACCGCGCCCATGACGTCCACGACGAGGTCACGGCCGGCGCCGGCAAGACCGTCGCGGAGCTTGACCCAGCGGCTGCGCTCAGCGTCGTCGGTAGCATTCTCGATGCGCTCGTCGACGACCGCGATGGCGCGCTCGGCCAGCGACTCAGCGCTGGGCCACTGGCCGGTGGCTCGCCGAGCGGCCGAGGTGCACGCCGCGACGGCCCCTGAGACGCGGAGGTCAGCACGGTCGTCCCAGCCGACGTCGAGGAAGTCCTCCTCCAGCGCCTCGAGGGCCTTCATCACATGCTGCCGGTCAATCCCGGTGCGCGCGGCGATTCCCGAGTCACTCACTGGCGGTCGCGATTCCTCAAGGAGGGCGACAGCGGCTTCAAGGACGGGCATATCGCGGCTAAACCACGTGTCATCGAGCATGTTCGGGATCGTGCCGCATTTGGCTGCCCAAATGCTCTAAGGGTGTGAGACACCCCGTGAGAATGCCTCTCACGCAGGGGGTCGCCAGCGTGGCGTAAACACGCGCATCTGCCGCTCCTCGAGCGTTCGGGAAGTGGCAGAGCAGCCATGGAGGGTCAATCGTGACGACTGGCGCGGACGGCGAGGAAGCAGGACCTCCCCGCGGGTTGACGAACGACTAACACGCGGACGAGGAGCACGTCAGCACGACAGATCCTGCAGTGACGTGCTGATGACCGCTCGCTGCCACACATCCCTGAGAAGCCGAGGAATCGGCTCATTGTGAGTGAGGGACGAAGTGCCAACCGTCGCCATCGGCGGCCACGAGCGGTCCGGAAATGTCATCCTCACCACCGCCGTGGTGCTGTATCCGCAATCCCGCTGACGCGTCTTGGGAAACGGTGACGCGAAACGCGATGATGCCGCTGCCCGAGGGGTCGATCGTGACTGTGTCAGGGCGCACCTGGACGCCGGTCCCGTTCGTCACCAGGGACACGCGTCCGCCCAGAGCAGGCGAGACGCATCCGTAGATCATCACCGTGTCCCGGTAGTCATGATGTTCCCCTGACCAGTCGGTGCCGACCACGATGGTTCCATCCCCGCCGAGGTGTGGCATGTCGTCGCAGTCGCCTGGCCGGGTCGGTGCCGGATGCGTTCTGGGGGACGGTGCCGTCGGGGCGATGCCGCTGCACCCGGCACACACGGCAACCAGTCCCACGCTAACCGCGAGCTTGCCCGGACCGTGAAACGCTGTCATGTCATTGTGACGCCTGAGTCGCCACAACCGTTGCACGACGTCTTGCCTCGAGAAGTTAGTCGAGCCTCTCCAGTTCGCGCACACGGTTGCGTGCCGAGTTCGCTATTGCCGCTGAGCGTCGGGGTGGCGTACAGCGCAACAGCATGGACTGCGTGAGAGCCTGAGCACGTGTGGTTCTTGCGGAAGCGGGGCAAGGATGCGCGGAACATGCTCTTCGATGCCGCGCTCGAGTTCGGAGACAACTGGCGGCGCGATGTCGCGGCATTGGCTGCAGAACGGCTATCGGGGCTGACTCCCGAGGAGCGTTTGGCCCTTGCCAATGAAGTCGAGGCGGCTCGCAGTTCGATCGAGAAATGGATCCTGAACCGATGGGATGCCACCCACGGCAAATGGTCGCGTGACCGATGCTGCGGCCGCCGCGGCACACATTCGAGCTACCTACCCGTGGATGGACGGGCGCAACGTAACGCACGCGATCAACCAGAGCACCTACTACGCCTGGCACGGCTGACGCACGCTCATGCCGCTCTGAGGGCGACTACGATCGCCCGACCATGCCGCCATGGGGATCGGACGTCCAACCAGCACAAGCATGTACATGCTGAGCTCGCGTAGCCGCGACCACACCTGATCCAAGTCAACGCTTTGCAGACTGCCCCAGACGCCTCGTTTGCCCTTGTTGAGGTACGTCCGCTGCCGTACGCTCCAGCCAACCGTCGACGGGCGACGGGGGAATGACAGGGGAAGTCAATGAAGTCTCGAACCGAACTCGTTGGCCTGCTCGCCGCAGGAATGCTGCTGGCGCCGGCGGCGGCGTCTGCCGCTTACGTCGACTGGTCCTACACCACGGCCAAGACGGACCGCGTCGCCAACTGGGAGGGCCTCAAATGGGGCTACTCGCAGGCGGGGTCTAGCGCGTACACCTGCGGAGACGTGACCGGCAGCACGTCAGGCGTCTACGTCTACTACGCGATCGTGCGCGACATCCAGCTGCTGCCTGACACAGAAATCGCCAAGAAGGGCTCGTATGGCTGGGACAGCACGCTCTGCAGCGCCCGCGCCACCATTGTGAACGGCAATACCTACTACGAGCGCATCTTCACCAACGTCGAGTCCGCCGGCGCGCACTCAGTCTGGGCCGAAGCCAGGAAGTGACGGTCGCCGAACTGACCACGTCACTACGTGTTCGGGGTTTAGCTCACCGTTACGGGTCGCGGGACGTCCTGCGCGATGTCTCGCTCGAGCTGAATCCCGGCACGGTTGGTCTGCTCGGCCCCAACGGGGCTGGGAAGACCACTCTCATTCGTGTGCTCGCCCGCACCTTGACGCCCGCATCTGGAGAGATCGACTATCCAGATCTGCCCGGGGACGTCGACCGGGTCGGCTACCTTCCACAAGAGCCAGCTGTCCTGCGCCACTTCACGGCATTGGAGTTCCTCGAGTACGTGGCGTGGCTGCGCCGAGTCCCCTCCGCCGACGCGACGCAGGCCGCACGCGATGCGCTGGCCGCCGTTGATCTGCTCGACCGAGCGAACGAGAAGATTCGTCGCCTCTCGGGCGGAATGCGACAACGTGTCGGTTTGGCTGCCAGCATCGTCAACGCACCCCGGCTCCTCCTGCTCGACGAGCCAACGAACGGGCTCGACCTCGAGCAGCGAATGCATTTCCGGCAGGTGGTGCGACAGCTCTCGCCAGGATCGATCACGGTGATCAGCTCACACCTGACCGAGGACATCGCTCCCGTATGCGACTACGTAGTGGTCATGCGTGACGGATGTGTCGTCTTCTCCGGTTCGCTACAGGCAATGTGCCATCTACCCGAAGACGCGCCGCGGCCCGTGGTGGACCAGCTCAACCATGCGTACTTGGAGTTGGTTAGAGCGTGAGTTCGATTCGTGTACTCATTCAAGAGCAGACGGCCGGCGGTTTCACGGAGATGCGGCGCTCCCTCGGCGCGAAGATCTTTCCACCACTGCTCGCGGGTCTGTGGTTCTTCTCAGTGGTGCAGCTGCCCGTGGACCTGCTCGGCCAAGGCAACAACGTGGCCCTATACGTGCACGTCGTCGGCGTCATCATCATTGGTATCACCGGGTCGGCAGTGGCCGCTTGGGAGACGACGCGCGCACGACGAACAGGAGTTGGGGAGCTGGAGCGCTCGAGCGCCGTGCCGCGCTCGGCGGTCACGCTGCGTGTCGTCGCACCGGTGCTGGCATGGGCGTGGCTGACGTACGCGGCCGTGCAGGTCGCCGCACTCGTTCGCAGCTTTTCGGTGCGCGTGAACTGGCCGAGCCCGACGGTCATCGTCCTCACGTTGGCCTTCATCGCCGCCCTGGTGGCGTGGGGAGCCCTGTGCGGCTCATTCCTGCCCCCTCCGCTCGCGCCATTCCTCGCGGCCGGCCTCGCCTACCTCGGCGCGATAGTCCAGTCGGTCTACAGCTACGACGCCAATGTCGCCCGCCTGTTCCCAGTTCTTCAGGAGCGATGGGACCCGGCGATGAAGCCTGACGTCCCGCGACTCGTGCTGGTGACAGCCTGGCTGGCCATCCTGGCAACGATCCTGTTCATCGGTGCTGCACGAGACCGCCAGTTTCTGCGTTGGCCCACGCGCTGGGTGCCGCTGCTCCTCTTAGTGGTTGCCACCGCGGTCCCCCTCCTGGCACAGCCCGTCAAGGCGGAGAGCTTCTACGGCCAGAGTCGTGACGACCGAGACCCGCATCAGTGCCGGGACGCTACAGGCGGCGGACAGATCTGCTTGTACGAGGCGGACGCCAGCGCGCTCCCGACGTTCGCCGCGGGATATGCAATCGCCTTCAAAGCGGCCGGGACCCTTCCTACGTTTCCAAAGACCGTCGCTGCGGGAGGCCTACATGGCCCGGCCCCGGTGATGGCGTACGAGAACTTTGAGCGGCCGGACGAAAGCAGAGTTGCGGCAGCGATCCTTGACTACACCGCCTCCCCTACCTACAGCGACCCTCAGACCTGCCCGAGCCCACCGACGTCGCCATTGATCGGCGATGACGACTGGTCCCACTTCTTCCAGGCGCTACTACGGGACCGAGCCGGAATGCCGTCTGGTCGGCAAAGCGCCGGAAGCGAGGTTCTCCTTGAGCGCCTCAGCAAGGTGGAGCAGACCGTACAGGACCGCTGGCTGACTCAGGCAATCGCCGACTACGCCGCGTGCAAAGCTCCTTCGCCCCCGCCGACATGAGGGTCACGCACGGCGCCTCGGGCGCGAGTGGACGCTGGCTTGAGGTCACGCAGCACGGTCGCTTGCTCAAGCTGTTTTTTCGCAGCCGCTCCGTCGGGCCAGCCATGACCGCCCTTGTGACCATCCTGGTCGTCGCCCTCAGTCCTCTTGGTGACATGCTCGTGCCTATCGGCGCACTCACCGGAACCAGCGACAGGAGCGTCGCGGCACGCACCATAGTCACCCTGGCCGCAGCCGCAGCCGTGCTGCCGCTGGTAGAGCAGCCCCTCGCCGAACTCGAGGCGTCCGCTCGACGTTCCGTCCGAGCCTGGCAGTGGGTCGCCCTGCTGTCGGTCGTCACCTTGACATGCGTCCTGCTCGTCGCCACGGCAAGCATCGTCGGCTCCCAATCGGAACCGCTCGTGCGCAACGCGCTGGGGCTCACGGGCCTGGCGCTGCTGGCGCGTCCCTGGTGGGGTCGGCTCGGATGGATTGCGCCGCTCGTTTGGGTCATGGCCAGTGTCCTGTTCGGCTACCAGTCGGGCATTGGCGTGGCGCCATGGGCATGGCCGATCGCCGAGAGGTCGCCCATGGCGTGGATGTGGGCTCTAACGGCGTTCCTATTCGGCCTTGGTTCACTGGCCTGGACGTGGTCGAACCCGGCTAGGGCTCGAGCATACGAGGGATAGCGCGTGCAGACACCGCGTTGGGAAGTGCCGGCCACGCCTGCAAGCACGGGCGGTGGACTCTGTCGCAACCGATGCGGGCAGGAAGGTTCCAACGACTTTGGTCCTTACGACCGCGGCCCCGGTTCGAGCAAGCCCTGAAGTCCTCGCCTGGCCGATCCGCCTGTCGAGCGCTTTCGGGCCGCAAGACACTCATCTGCCGCTCTCCGCCCCATCGTCCGCTGGTCGTGCAGCAGGCCGGTCTGGGGGTGCGGGGTCGCCGCACGACGGCCCCTACAGCGTCATGAAGTCCGAAATCGCCTCGGAGTTGGCGCGTAGCATCGAGCGCATGGCGGCGCAGAGCGGATATCGGTTCCTGTCCGCTAGGCCGCCCCAACCGCCCGACCTGGTTTCCTACTTGCCGGCGGGGGACCCTTCGCTCCCGCGCAAAACCCGAGAACTCCTTGACCAGTATCCATACCTTCGCGGGCTCAGGTTGACCTGGCTGCACCGGTACGACGAGGCGGACCTCGACGACGCCGACGCGTTCGTCACCGCGCACGAGGACGGCATCGACCCAGAGCAGGCCGGGCACGACCTATCCGTCTACCTGTGCAACTGGATCGTCATGAACTCACGGCTCGCGCAATGGTTCCTCGACCCCCGAGCGCGCATCTGCTACGTGGAACTCACCGGGCGAGAGAGCCTGCTCGACCCCTACCGCCACGTTGTCACCTGCCTGATTGATCGCGTGCCGGTCGCCCACCGTTTCGTCGAGCAGGCCCGCAATCTGGGTGCCTAACCAGCGTGGACCCAACGTCCTCTATTGCCGCGGTGAGCGAGCGGCACTTCAGTAGCTAGGCGTGGGCAGCGCGGCCGCGGTGCCGGAGCCGACGATCTCGCCGGCACAGGCCGATTGCAGCGAAACCAATAATCAGGGGCACCGCGTTCAGAGTCCACTCCGGCCCGGCCACCGGCGGCGACCCTGCGGAATCGATCGCCAACAAGACAGACCCCATGATCAACAAGACTCCAAAGACGGCCAGCGTTGTCTGGATGAGAGCCGACCGGCCTACCAGAGCGACAACGATCCCAGCCATCGACAGCCCCAGCGGGACCGTCCACACGACATTCGAGATCTCGTCCTCCGGCCCCAGCGGTGGAGCAATCACCATGGCAAGAAGCACCAAGCCGCCGGCCACCCCGAGAAGCAGCGCCAAGACGATCAGGAAGATGGCGGCGGCTCCCCAACCATCATGATGGCCACCCCGCCGCTCGGAGTCATTCGTCATGACGACATCCTCCTATGGGAGGCAGCTGGTGCGGGCAGTACGCGCTCATGCCGCCGAGCGTTCGTGCCGACCTGACTGATGAAGCGCCGGGTCTTGGCGCCTACTCCAAGTCACGGAGGAGGTCGGCCGCGAACGGATCAGCTCCGACGTACTTGCCGACCTTGCAGTGGTAACAGCGCCACACTTCGTCGTCCTCGCGGTACCACTCGTGGGAACCACAATCCCCTCGCCCCTTGGCCGCGATGCCCACGTCGACCATGAACCAGGGCAGCCGCCGTCTGATCTCTGTTCGCCACCGGTACCGAGCCACGTGGCCAAGTGTTGCGGCTGAGACAGGGCGCGGCAAAGCGCCGCACCAAGTCTGCGCTCATTCTCGAAGGGGACGTCCGGTTCCGCCGCTCTGAGGGCGACTACGATCGCCCGACCATGCCGCGTATGGCGTCAAGGACCGCCAGGACAACGGCCGCGCCGAAGGCGACGGACGCGCCAACGACGAGCCCGAGAGAACCTTTCAACTGCATGCACGGAGGATTGCATGCCGAGAGTTTCCGGGCGAGGCCCGCACTTACCGCCGAACGCTGATGCTGGCCCAGCAGACTCGGTCAGTGCGGTCCAGGTTCCTTGACGCGGCTGGTCTGAAGTCGGCGTCGTCTGAACTCCCAGAACCCGGCCCAAAGCATCGCAACGTTCGCCACCGCGGCAAGCGAGAGACCGATTCGCGCGACGTCCACGGATTCGGGCCACAGTCAGTGGCTCCCGGCAGACAGGGGTCGGATGGTGCTCCGAGCCAGAGAATAAGAAGCACTCCCGGGATGCCAAGGCAGCCGAACACGAGCCAGCCGACGAAGATCCGCCGCCGGTACGGTTCAGCCGAGACAGGCGGGGCGGGCTCAGCAGTCACGCGTAGATGTCACCACGAGCGCGGAGGCTGCGTGACGACTCGGCCCGATCTGAGGCCGTTTCGTCATGGGCGACCGGATGCCAAGCGCACGTAGGCAACTGCCGCAACCAGCGCGGTTGCGGACGTTGTCCCGAGCGTCGAACCGGGATCACGCTCGTGGATGAGCACCTACAAGAACGTTCTGGTCCCGATCCCGCTGCCGCCTGAGTCTGACACGCTCAGACGCGCGGTGGCCGCCTACCTGGCCCGGTTCAAGGGCCAGTCCCGCGTTCACACCGAGTCCGACCTTCGCGCGTACTTGACTTGGTGCAGTGGCCACAGCTTGGACCCGCTCACCGCGCAGCGACCGCACCTCGAGCTCTATATCCGCTGGATGCAGGAGGCCCGCCGCTACAAGCCTTCCACCGTGAGCCGCCGCATCGCCGTCCTCGCCCGGTTCTACCGAACGTGCGTCATCGACGCCATCCTCGCGCACTCGCCGGCCGAGCACGTCCGACGGCCGAACGTGCCGGCCGAGTCACCCACGCTAGGGCTGACCCATCTGCAGTTCGAAGCCATGCTCGCGACAGCCCGCACCTCCACCAACGCCAACGATTTTGCCCTAGTTGCGATGCTCGGCCTTCTGGGGCAGCGGATCTTCGAAGCCTGCGGCGCAAGCATCGAGGACCTCGGCGAGGAACACGGCCACCGCGTCCTGCGCGTCACCGGCAAAGGCGGCAAGGTCGTCCTGACACCACTCCCACCGGCCGTGACCCGCGCGATCGACCGGGCGGTCGACGGACGCGATGCGGGCCCGATCCTGCGGACCAGCCGCGGCACTCGGATGGACCGACACTGCGCCACTCGGCGACTGCATCACCTTGCCGAGGCCGGCGGCGTCCATACCGCCCGGATGCACCCGCACATGCTGCGCCACACCTTCGTCACCACGATGCTCGACGCCGGCGTCGACCTGCGCGACGTCCAGATCGCCGCCAGGCACGCCGACCCCCGCACCACGATGCGCTACGACCGGGCCCGCACGAACCTCGACCGACACCCCAACTACATCCTCGCCGCCTACATGGCCTCAGGGACGTGATCAGCAACCCCATCGTGCACAGGTGGAGCCGGTGTCTCGTCGTTCTAGCCTGAACAGATGACTGCGAAGTCAGTACGTCAAGACGCCCGCGCGGCAATCGCGGCCTACCACCAAGATCAGCTCGGCCAGCTGCTGTCCCGAGTGGGCGACGCCCTAGACGACTTCAGCGCCGGACGCCTCGATGCCTTCGACGTCGACCGGGTCATCTTCCAGTCCTCACGCGCAGCTAAGGGAGCTGTGGAAGTTCTGCAATCTCGATGATGTCGAGTTCGCCGCCAGCCTCGTGTACGGCCAAGAATCGTTCGACTGGTGGCAGCGCGGCGCTCTCAAGCATCAGTGAGCACCCAGCACGGGCTTCCCCGCGGCTCTCGGAGGCCGGACGCGATCCTGCAACCGGTCTCTATGTAGCTGCGTGGTGGGCGGCGGCTCCGGCCGGTCCGTGTGGAGAGGGTCCGGCCGTGAAGAGCGCGAAGCGCTACGCGGGGCGGCCTTGCCGCACTACGCGGGCTTGGTCCACTGCGACAGCCAAGAAGAGGGCGCACCCAAGCCACAACCACGGATCGCCGACGATGGCGAGCGCAGCGCAGCCCGCACCCGCGAGCGCGCAGACCACCACATCGGCAAGAAGGTCACTCCTGCCGGTCCGCCGAATCTGGGCTGCGTCTAGACGAGCTAGCGCCGATGCGTACGCTCCGCGGCCCAAGGCCAGCCACGAGATGCCAGACGCGGCGACAACCAAGAGGTGCACGTTCCCTGTGAGCAGGTCGTCTGCGCCACTCAGCGCGGCGATGACCGCCACAGTCGATGCCGCGATCGCAGCGACGAACGCCGCCACTCGTTCCTTCGTGACGGGGATTGGGTCTTGAATCGGCGGATCTGCACGCCACTTGAGAGCCACTAACCGGTCCCCTGCATGCGTGGATGCTAGTGGCGGTTAGTTGCCACTCGTGGGGAAACTCTTCGGCAGTTGAGCGACCCGCGGTCATGCCGCGTTGAGGGCGGCTACGCTCGCCCGTTCATGCCGCGATTCGCGGAGACATGCTTCGCGTAATCGGGCGCGCGAGACTGCCTCTGCCATCGTGACCTCATGACGCAAAGGAGCCGGGCCCCGCTTGTGGGCATCCAGTTGCCGCTCCACGTCAACGCCGGCGACCGCGACCGCATCTGTCGTGCCCTTCTGGAGGTGACGCGGCACCGACTGCAGGACATCACTGTCGACGTTGCACCGCAAGAGGGAGAGTGGCCGGAGGACGTCGAATGGGCCGCCGTAGAGCTCGAGGGTCGGATCAAGCCGAAAATCAGTCGACTGACTGGCAGGACCAAAGTGCCGATGAACCCAACGGTGGATCTAGATCCCAGCGCCGATGACGACTTCGCTATCGCGTGCGCTTTGGCTGCGCACACGTGGATGACTGTGATCTCCGCGGATCAGAGCATCGCCTTGGACACAGAGACCTTTGTCGAGCTATGGGTGAGCCCCAGCGAATATGTCGAACTGGTCGAGCACGTGCGCGAGAGCGGAGGAGACGTCCGTCTGCTTGAGCCCGACCCCGGCCTGAAACCCATTTACACCTGAGCGTGCTTGGCCGAGCCGGTCCAGTCAGGGATCACCTTCCGGACATCAGCGTGAGGTGTTTAGCGTCAAGGGCTGAGCGGGTGCCGTTGTCCTCGTCGTCGGTCCCTGCATAGCTAATCGAGGTCGTGCTCGGCAGCGTGTGACCGGGTTGTGTCGACGACGGGACGGGGCGGCCTGCGATGTCCGACGAGATACCCAGGGGTTCTCAATGCCGCAGAAGGCTCACCCCGCCCCAGCTCTTGGTGGCTAGCGCCTCGTGCTGGTGGCTTGGTACTGGATCTCGTTACGCAGCAGCGGTACCCGTGGTCTCCCTCCACCTCGTGATGCCGTGGGCGGCGATCACCGGATCCCACGCTCGTCGCTGCGTGACGACGGCGTACAACTGACGCAAGATCGCGCCGGCGACCGCGGTCTGCGCCTGGGTCGGGGTCAGCCGGTTGGTCTCGCGACTGGTGAGGTGTCGGTAGCGGGCGGCGTACACCCGGTTCGTCTGCAGGCACCCCCATACCGCCCGCCAGGCCGCGACGCGCAGCCGCGGCCGTCCGGCGCCGGTGAGGCGGGCCCGGCCGGTAAAGGTGCCGGACTTGCGTTCCCGCGGCGCGAGGCCGGCGTGCTTGACCACGGCCCGCGCGGAGGTGAACCGGGTCAGGTCGCCGGTCTGGGCGAGGATCGCCGCGGCCCCGACCGGGGACAGCCCGTCGATGCTCGTCACCAGCGCGGTCAGGCCGAGCTCGTCGAGCGTCGCGATCATCCGGGCCTCCACGTCTACCAGCTTGGCCCGGGCGTCATCCCAGTCGGCCAGGGTCCACTCGAGCCGCTCGAACACCGCCGCCCGGTGCGCCAGCACACCGGCGGTGCGGTCAGGGCGGCGAACAGGCGGCGGACGATCCGCAGGCACGGGCGGACCCCGCCCCCACGGCTGACTTCCGCGCGGACGGCCCGCTCGAACCGGGCCAGCCCGAGCCGGCGGGTCCGGGCCAGGTCCCCGCCGTCGTGGCCGCGGCCCTGCCCTACGACGACGCTCAGGGCGGCCACGAACGTGGCCGAGCGGAACGGGTGCTTCGCGGCCTCGAGCGCAGCCGGCCACACGCACTCGAGCAGGTCCCGGATCGTCTGTACGGCTGCGACGTGCTCGCCGATGAGCTGTTCGCGGCGGGTCCCGAGGTGCCGCAGCCGGGTCCAGGTCGCGTTGGCCTCGTCGACGGGTTCGGGCAGGTAGCACCGCAGCTGCCCGGTCAGCCGGGCGATCAGGACGGCGTCCTTGTCGTCCGTCTTGTCGGTCGTCAGGTCCTCGCTCTTCCGAGCCCAGGAAGAGGCGGCCGGCTGCACGCACACGAAGGACATGCCGCGCTCGGCTGCGAGCTGCGCCAGCACCATCCACCGGTGCCCGGTCGGCTCACACGCCACCGTCACTCCGGCGAACCCCTTCGCGTGGGCCCGGTCGGCGGCCCAGTCCAACGCGGCGCCGAGGTCCCACGCCTTGCACCGGGAACGTCCGCCGCGCCAGCACCTTCGAGTCGTGGTCGGCCACGACGAGCATCTGCTTGCGGTCGGCCAGGTCGATCCCCACGATCGCGTTCGTGACCGGGACCGCCGCCCGCAGCCCCAAAGCCGAGCGTTCCGGTTCCGATCACCACGCGAAACACCACTACCGTGAGACATGAACGTCCTCCTTCGATGCGATGGGACACCAAGCCCGACAAGCGCATCAGGAGGACGTTCGTCACGCCAGACCCCACCGCGCAGAACGCCTTTCTATGCCGCCATTCGGGCGAAGGCCCGGCCCTCGAGCCCTCGGTGTGTGGCAAGGCCGTGGTTGACCGCGTCGGGGTGCACTGCACTCTGTCGCGCCTTAACCGCCAGCCAGGCGTCGGGCATGATCCATCTCGTCCGGGAGGACCTCGCTCGGCCGGCTGTCCCGCAACCGCCAGGGGGTGGTGAAGCCCTCGGGCAAGTCCCACTGACCCGCCAGTGCCTGCTCGATGCGCGACCGCACTTCACCTTCGGCCTCGGGCTCCGTCGCGAAGAGGACCCGGACGTGCAGCTCGTTCTGGAGCCTGTCCGCATGCACGTAATGTGGCGCCAAGGGGCACGGTGGCTCGTGATCCCAGTGCCCGCACAGAGCTGCCGTAATCGATGCCCCGGGGGCCCTCACGTCCGCGCCTGGTCCCATGACGAGGACGGCCTCGTGGGCGAATGCCTGCCGCATGGGAACCAGTGTCTTGGAACAGGCCGCGCAGCGCACTGCCATGCGATGCGCTGCCTAACTGCGTCCGCTGTCGCCTTCCGGACCCCGAGACGTGATCGTGACAGCCGAGGCCGCCACCCGTGAACCACTCGGGGGCTAGCGTGCCCTCATGAGGCAGCCCGCTCGTGGCGGAAGGTCGTGCGCCGGCGCACTGGCGCTCGTCGCCCCGCTGACCGGGTGCACTGCTTTCATCCCGCAAGGCTGCACCGCTATCGGCGCAGATTCGGGAGTCACCGTCACCCTCGCCGGCAACGGGTGGATAGGTCCCCTTACGATCGAGGTCTGCGTAGCAGAGAACTGCTCCTCCAGCCCTGCCATCACTCGCACGGCGGAGCCGGTCATCGTCCGAAACACCGGCCTCACGTCAACCAAGCCCACGGAAGTCGTGATCACGGTTCGTGGCCAGGGCGGCAGCCTGCTGGCTCCTGCCATGCGCTCCACGGTGAGGCCGACGGAGCTCCAGCCGAACGGCCCACAGTGCGAGCCGACTGTTTGGGTCGCCGCCGCCACAGTGAGCCGTCCGACGTAGACGTACGCTCATGCCGCCAAGCGGTCGTGCCGACGAGCGGACGTTGCGTTGTTTTCCTGGGGGCTCGGCTGGGCCCATACTGCGAGTCGTGAGAGTGGCACCGCGACGCGGGCTGACGCGGCGGCGGGCCGCTTGGGCGATCAGTGGCGTCTGGTGCCTTGGGATGATGCTGCTTACCGGTGGCCTGGGGGATGCCCTGAGCGACGACGCGCGAACTACCGCACTACTCGTCGGCCCGCTTCTTGCCTCCATCACCGTGACGCTGACCGCTGGTCGGCCGGACATGCCGGGCTGGGTGTTGTGGTCTGGCCCGGGAAGTCCTAGGTCCGCTCGCGCCCGGCTGTTGAAGCCACTTGTCCCCGGAGCCCTGGCTGCGACCGCCGCCGCCGCGGGCGCCTACGTCGGACTAGGATGGTCGGTCCTGGGTTCGGCCGCACCGGGTTTGCGGTCCACTAGTCCGAACGTCGATTGGCTCCTCCCCCTCGTCGTTGCGGTAGCGGGCGTACTCCTCGGGAGCCTCTTCGTGATGGTCGTGGTTCTTCCGATCGGCGCGGCGCTCGGTGCGCGGCGGAAATGGCGGACTGATCGACCGGAGTCCCTGAGCCGGCTCGCGTTCGCAGGCGCATGGATTGGGTTCTGGACCGCCGCTGCCGGCTTCATCGTCGCCAATCCGACCCCGCCCGACATGGGCACCGGTGCCCAGCCGCGCTCGGTGGAGCGCACCCTCGCTGACCTGCGCGACTTCGCGAACGTGCTGCTCGGAGGGTCCCCGCAGGCGCCGGTCTCCTCAGCTGTCGCCTGGATGGCCCGGGCAGGGACGGTGCTACTCCTTGCCTCGCTGATCTTGCACTGGCGGCCCCGGTGGAAGGCCATCGGCTAAGGGTGACAGACCGGGGTCTGCGCCCCACGACTCAGACGTCCTCTTCTGCCCCGACGCGTGCGTCAGTCAGGTCGACGGCGGACAAGGAAGGCGGCAGCCGGGCTCAGCGGACTCTCGCTGATCGTGCTCGAACTCGTAGACGCATTCGCCGCACATGCCGTTCAGCTCGTTGCCGGTGCCGGGGTGCTCTTCCCAGGGGTGGCGGCAACTGGGACAGTCGCCCAACTCGCGCAATCGTCGAGCTTGACCCCGCCTTCTGCTGCCCCGCTCGATGAAGCCGCTCATTGGGTGAGCATGCCTCATGTTGGTCGCCCGATCATGCCGTTCTGCGCGCGGACCTGACGATGACACGTTCTCCGGCGTCGTCGAGGCGTGTCCCCAAAGACCAGCTGCTTTGGAGAGGGCGAACGGGAACGACTGCGTTCCTGCCTCGATAGGCTCGTGGACAAAAGCCACGAGAGGGGAGGTGGGCGATGTTTCTGACCCGCGCGACGTTCGACACCACTAGGGAACCGATAGTCGCCTCATTCGTCTGGGACGGCCAGCTTCCGCGGACTGGAGCCGTCTTATGGCAGGTCGTGGTTCACAGCAAAGATCGGCAATCGGTCCGACGTCTCGGCTACAAAATCGTTGACGCTCAGCCATCGGCTCAGTTTGTGTGGGATGAGGGGGGTGCGTGGCAGGCGACACCGGAACACGACGCTGATCTGGAGGCGAATCGGCTGACGGCGCGGTTCAACCCCCTGGCACTGCACGGCATGGGCAACGACTGGACATGGGAGGCAGTCTTGAGCGTGGACGGCCAGGACCTCGGCAAGTTCCAGCCTTGAGACACCTCAGATCAGGAGTTGGGCGGTGATAGGCGATTCGACGCCTTGGAAGCAGGAACTGCTGGCGATCGCTCTCCGGTTGGAGCGTCGGGCGACGCAACGTCGGTGGACCTCCCGGACGGCTTACCTCGTGGAACGTGATGTGATGGTCGGTGCGTTCAGTGCGCGGAAGCTACTGGACTCCTACAAGGTGTCCCAGACCACGGAGGTCGAATCCGTCCCTGTTCGAGCGGCTCGCCTCACGGGGGAACCCTCCGATGCGTGGACAAGGTCTCAGTTCTTCGAGCACTACGACGTTGCCAACCCAAAGCCTGAAAGTTTGAGTCTGCGGGACCTTACGAACCAGCTCATTCACAGCACGGTGTTCTCGCTGTCGGCTACGGACACGGAGCCACCGCTATTCGATGGAGTGATCGTGGCCTCAGATCTCAAAGTCGAGTCTCGCGTCTACTTCGTCCCGGTGGCGTCGGTTGTTCGGGCGTTCCGCTCCATTGGAGAGGACGAGCCGCTCGCGTGGCAGATGGAACGAGACGCAAAGGGGCGGCGGACCATCAAGGTCTACCCGTAGTCACTTCTTGGCAATGGTGCGGGGGCATTGAATATTCGGAAACGCCGCTCCTCGGACGATTTTCGACCATGCCGGTGACCGCTGAGGCGATTTGCGCACTCAAGTCTCGGCGAGCACGCCGAGAGCCGCCGGGAGGCGTCGGGCATCGTCCCCTGCGCCCCCAAGCAGGGTCAACTACATCCGGCTCGGCCAAGTAAGCGGAGACATCTGCACGCCAGGTCGCCTGATCCTTAGCACTGACTTCATGCCATCCCCGGCTCAACAAACCGGCCAGTATGGCCTGCAGATCCTGCAAGTGCATCCACGCATCCCACGCAGCATCAGTCGCTTCCTCCGCGGGCATGGGCGGTATCACTGACTGCACCCGTCGATGGAGACGCACCAAGTCTCGGTCAGGCCGGTTTCGCACAAGCCCAGTGTTTCAGCCCAGGGTTTCCGCTCATGCCGCGGACGGCCCGCAGTTGGGCGTCCTGTGGCACTTTGGCCTTGGCGCTACTGACGTTGACATGGGGGGGCATCGTGACGCGGACGAGGCTGACGGTCGTGTCGTTGCTGTGCGCCTTCGTGCTCGTCGCCGTGGCGGCTGGATACCTGACAGACAGCCCTCGCACACCGACGAAGCCACCAGCCATGACGACGCCGCCGATGACGGGGCCAAGCATGACTTTCATCGAGACGAGGACGCCGGAAGCAACCGCTCAGCTCTCCGAGCCCCTGCAGGTGACCGCGGGCGGCATCCGTCTCTCCCTTGAGGCGACCTGTCAGCGCTTTGAGGAATCCCGACGCCTGGTTCTCGGCTTCTACCTGCGCAACCCTGGGGCCGAGGCTCTCACCGTCGACGACGTCGCGCCCCAGGCGCCACAGATGGCGGGAGACTCACGATCAGCCATCGCCGGCGACTGCACGGCAGGATCCGCGCAGAGCTCTCTTCCGTTACGTCTCGAGGCCGGCGATTCCGCTTGGGTATTGATGCGCTTGGCGACGGCGCAGGAATGTCTGCAGGGCATCACGCTTCGTCCAGTGGTCAGCGCGCGGGCATCAGTGGGTCACCAAGTCGCTTTCAGCTTCGACCCGTTCCCCGATGGCCTCGGAGGGTCAGCCATCGAAACGCGGTGTGTCTCGTAGCAGCCGATTGTTCTGGGGCTGGCCTGCGCAACGTCCGCAACTGCCGCACTGAGGACGGCTACGCTCGTCCGAATCTGCCGCGCTGTGCGCGTGAGCGACGCGAGCCAGAGGTAGTCGCAACCACTCACGCACCTAGC
>NZ_BAAANB010000007.1:12063-15097 GCF_039529575.1 Terrabacter terrae | reverse complement strand
TGCAAAGGTCGCCAAGGAGCTCGTGGAGACGCTGAAGGACGGCGAGCGAGGATTCGCCTCGGCCGCCGAGAAGCTGCGGGACGGCGACCGCCCCGAGTGGGCCACCACGCTGCAGCGCCTGTCGGAGCAGCGGGCCGGCTTCCGACGCGAGATCGTCGAGATGGGCCACGAGTACGGCGACGACGTCGACGAGAGCGGGTCCGCGACCGCCGCGGTCCACCGCGGGTGGATCGCGGTCAAGGACGCCCTGACCGGCGACGACGCCGGCACCCTCCTCGGCGCGGCCGTCACGGGCGAGGACCACGCGGTGTCGGAGTACGAGAAGGCCCTCGAGGGCGACCTCAGCGCCGGCTTCCGCGAGGTCGTGACGCGTCAGCACGCCGCCGTGGTCGCGGCCCGCGACGAGGTCAAGGCCCTCCAGGTCGCCGACTGACCGTCACCCGACTCACGACGACACCCCTTCGAGACCTCTCGGAGGGGTGTTCTCGTGTCCGGGCACGACAGGGGATCGGTGACCGGCCCACTGGAGGCGGACGGCAGACCCGAACACGGCTTCCTGGGCAGGGCCGTGATGCGAAAGCCCCGGGCAGCCGTCGAGGTGCCGGTCGTAGGCCGTGTCGCCCGGCCCGCAGGTCAGATGCCCACCCCGGACCGCTGGGCCTCGATGCCGAGCAGGTGGCCCAGGCTCTCCATCACCGCGCCCTTGGGCCCCTCGCCCTCCGGCGGCCCGTCGAGGACGGTGTCCTGCTCGAGGACGTACCACCCGGCATACCCGGCGTCCTCGAGGGCGTGGACGATGGCTCGCACGTCGACGTCGCCGCGTCCCAGCGGCACGTACATCCCGCCCTTGACCGCCTCGGTGTAGGTGACCTCGCCGCCCCGCACACGGCGCACCCAGTCGAGGCGGACGTCCTTGAGGTGCACGTGCGCGATGCGCTCGGGGTGCCGGGTGGCGAGTGCCACGGGATCGCCACCCCCGATGAGGAGGTGGCCGGTGTCGAGGCAGAGGCCGATCGTGGAGCCGTCGAGGACCCGATCGACCTCGGCTTCGGTCTCGACCATCGTGCCGACGTGGGGATGCAGGGTGGGTGTGAGCCCGCGCCGGCTGACGGCCTCGGCGAGGCGCTCGAGGTTGGCGAGCACGGTGTCCCAGCCGGCGTCGTCGAGCTCCGGCCGCCGGTCGTAGCCCTCGGCACCGGTGGCCGCGGCGAGCACGACGGTCGACGCGCCCGCCGCGACGAGGCTGTCGAGCGCGCGGTCCACGGTGGTGAGCGGGTCGTGCCCGGGGTCGTGCAACACCACCGGCACGAACTGGCCGACGGCCTGGAGCCCGTGCGCCCGCAGCGCCTCGGCCTTCTCGGCGGGGTCGTCCGGGAGGAAGCCGTCCGGGCCGAACTCGGTTGCGACGAGGCCTGACTCGGCCATCTCGGACAGGACCGTGGGGGCGTCGTACTGCCAACCCCAGCCGGGGACCTCGCAGACGCCCCACGAGATCGGCGCGCCGGCCACTCGCTCGTCCAGGGGCGGGACGACATCGGGGTTGCCCGGGTGCGAATGCGTGGGGGTGGGGGTCACTGCTGCGCCTCCTCCGGGCGCACCGGCGCGCCCCTCGTTGTCCCAACGAGCCTAGACGAGACCGGCCCCCTCGAGGCCGGAGGAACGCTGCGTCAGCCGAGAGGCTTGAGGACGTCCATGCCGAGGAAGGGGCGCAGGGCCTCGGGGACGCGGACCGACCCGTCGGGCTGCTGATGGTTCTCGAGGATCGCCACGAGCCAGCGCGTCGTGCCGAGCGTGCCGTTGAGCGTGGCGACGGCCCGGGTGCCCGACCCGTTCGGGTCGCGCTCGCGCGTGTTCAGCCGGCGCGCCTGGTACGTCGTGCAGTTCGAGGTGGAGGTCAGCTCGCGGTACTTGCCCTGCGTCGGCACCCAGGCCTCGCAGTCGAACTTGCGGGCGGCGGGACCGCCGAGGTCGCCGGCAGCGGTGTCGATGATCCGGTAGGGCACCTCGATCTTGGCGAGCATCTCGCGCTCCCAGGCGAGCAGTCGCTGGTGCTCGGCCTCGGCGTCCTCGGGACGGCAGTAGCTGAACATCTCGACCTTGTGGAACTGGTGCACGCGGATGATCCCGCGGGTGTCCTTGCCGTGCGACCCGGCCTCGCGGCGGTAGCAGGCCGACCACCCGGCATACCTCTTCGGGCCGTCCGACAGGTCGATGATCTCGTCGGCGTGGTAGCCGGCGAGGGCCACCTCGGAGGTGCCGGTGAGGTAGAGGTCGTCGGCCTCGAGGCGGTAGACCTCCTCGGCGTGCGCGTCCATGAAGCCCGCGCCGACCATGATCTCCGGTCGCGCGAGGGTCGGGGTGATCATCGCCGTGAACCCGGCCGCGGTCGCCTGGGCGATCGCCATGTTGAGCAGGGCCAGCTCGAGCAGGGCACCGACACCGGTGAGGTAGTAGAAGCGGGCCCCGCCGACCTTGGCGCCGCGCTCCATGTCGATGGCGCCGAGCCTCTCGCCGAGCGCCAGGTGGTCGAGCGGCTCGAAGCCCTCCGCCGCGAAATCCCTTGGCGTGCCGATGGTGTCGAGCACGACGTAGTCGTCCTCGCCGCCCACGGGCACGCCGTCGATGATGACGTTGCCGACCTTGCGCAGCAGCGTCTCGAGCTCCGCGCCGGCCTCGTCGGCCGCCGACTCGAGCGCCTTGACCTGCTCGCTGAGCCGAGCTGCGTGCGTGCGGGCCTCGTGGGCCACCTTCTCGAGGTGCTCGGCGTCGGCGGCGCCGCCCTTCTTCGCCTTCTGGAAGGCGCCCATCGCGGCCCCGACCGACCTGCTGACGGTCTTCTGCTCGGCACGCAGCGACTCGAACTCGCCCAGGGACGACCGACGGCGCTCGTCGGCAGCGAGGATCGCGTCCACGATCCCCGGGTCCTCTCCACGGGCCTGTTGCGAGGCGCGGACCCGGTCGGGTTCGTCGCGCACGAGCTTGATGTCGATCACGCGGGCCAGCCTATCCACGCGCCCGAGCCGACCACGACCGA
>NZ_BAAANB010000007.1:0-11997 GCF_039529575.1 Terrabacter terrae | reverse complement strand
GAGAGCTGGGTGCTCAGAGGTGGACCCGCAGGACCTGCCCGGCACCTGCCTCCGTGGTGTGGGTCGTGACGTACGCGTCGTCGCCCCGCAGCGCCACGCCGTACGGGGCGGCGAGACCGCCCGCCACGACCACCGGCGACGTGGATTCGCGCGGCACGCGCACCAGGGCGCCCACGGGACCGTTCAGGAGACCGTTCGCCGCGATCTCCACCGCGTAGAGCCGACCATGGTGGTCGAACGCGAGTGACGTCACGTTCGTCAGCCCCGTGGCGTATGCCGTCGGGGCGTGACCCGGCACGAGGCGCCAGATCGTCGCGGCCCCCTTCTCGAACGGGAAGCCGACGAGCTGGGAGACGTACCAGGCACCATCCGGGCCCCGCACCACGTCGGTGGGCACGGCCTCGGCCGGGAACCCTGCGGGCGGACCGTTGGGCGTCGGCTTCGTCGTGGGAACCGGTGGCAGGACCGCCAGCGTGGTGCCACCATGCCTGGTGCTGTTCACCGCGTTGCCCCCCGAGTCCGTGTAGACGTAGCTGTCGCCCCAGCGCGCCAGCCCGGTCGGGTTGCTCTCGACGTGGCCCTTGTCCGGGTTGGCCCGGGCCTCGTAGGCGGCGAGGTCCGCGATCCGGGTCACCCGCGGCCCCTCGTGCGACCGCAGGTCCACGTTGACGAGCGTGCCGAGCCGGGCGCCCATGGAGCCGAAGCTGGCGCGGTAGGCGGTTGAGCCGCCGAGCCCGATCGTGAGGGCGAAGCTGTCGCCTTCGGTGAACACGAGGTCGGCAGGGCCGAGTGGCTCGTCCGCCGTCCCGACCGACGGCAGTCCGCGCACCACCCGAGTGACCGTGCCCCTCGCCCCGATGCGGGCGACCGAGCCGGTCAGCCCGACGCAGGCCTTGGCCTTGGGGTCGAGGTTGCTGGGGCGGCAGGCCGTCCGGCCGGTGGTGCCGGCCTCCGCGACGTAGAGCCAGCCTCCCGGGCTGAAGGTGAGCTGCCGGGGGCTGTTGAGACCGGAGGCGACCACCTTCGGCGTGTGAGTTGTCGACGAGCTGGTCTGTGCCTCAACTGAGTTCGCCGCGGCCGCACTGACGGCCAAGGTGGCGACACCGATCCCGGCGAACCGCCGGATCAGAGATTTCTTTTTCATGGGCATCCCGTTCGGTCATCCCCTGACCCATCAACGCTAGCCACGCGGGGACAGCCGTTTCATGGACTTCACACAAGTGGCCGGAGCGTCCGGCAACGTCCCGGTCCGCGGGACTTCTGCGCAGATCGACCGTGCCGGAAGCGCCGAAGGTGGCCGCGCGCGGGCACGATGCACCGGCACGTGGCGGCCCGAGCCGCAGCCCGAGCCGCCGGCCGGTCCTACTTGACCTCGGCGCGGGTGAGGCGCCAGATGCCCACCGCGAGCGGGGCGAGCACCCACAGGGTCACCGACGCGGCCAGGTGCGCCCACTGCTCGCCCGTGAGCGAGCCCTGGAACAGCGGGTTCATCGTCTGGTTGAGGTCCAGCCACACGGCGGCGTCGCGCAGCCAGGAGACCATCGAACCGAGGATCGACCAGGCCGTGGGCAGGACGAAGAAGACGACGACCGCCGCGGGCGTGTTCTTGAACAGCATGCCGAAGCCGACGCCCTGCGCGATGCCGAGGAGGACGTAGCCACCGGCTCCGAGCAGCACCAGCGCGTCGACGGACCAGTCACCCGTGACGCCGCGGACGGTGATGGCCGACTGGTGCGCGAGTGCGGCGAGCAGCAGCGAGAGGGCGAACGCGCACGCGCCGACGACGAGCGCCGCGACGGTCTTGGCCCAGGCCACCCGGATTCGGCGCGGCTCCAGCCCGAAGGTGACCAGGCCCGTGCGCTGGCTCCACTCCGACGTCACGGCGAGGATGCCGACGACCGGGAGGACGAGGGCCATCGGCATGGTCGTGGCCTGCAGGTACTCGACGAAGGCGTGCTGCCCGCCGTCGTTGAAGAACATGATCGTCAGGGCGACCGCGATGATGGCACCGATGCCGAGGAGCAGCCAGCGGCCGGCACGGGTGTCGAGCATCTTGCGCAGCTCGACGTGGGTCAGGCGGGCGAACGGCACCCCAGGCGTGGGACGCGGGCCGGTGATGTGGCTCGGGACCTTGGCGTGGGTGGGCAGCGCCGACTCCGCGTTCTTGGAGACGGGCGCGTCCGCAGGGCGGGCAGAAGGCGTGGTGGTGGCGGCGGTGGTGTCGCTGGTGCTGGTCTGGGCGGTCATGCCGCCACCTCCTCTCGCGCGGAGTCGGCCGTGAGGTCGAGGAACATCTCCTCGAGCCCCCGGCTGTCGGCGCCGCGCAGCTCGGTCAGGACGATCTGGTGCGCCACGGCGACCCTGCCCACGACGATCGGCTCGGCCTCGACCTGCAGGCCGCCGGTCGGCGGGCGCTGGGCGACGATCGACTCGCTCGCGAGCGCCGCGGCCAGGGCGTCGTCGTCGGTGGATCGGGTGAACGTGCCCGCGCCGGCGAGCAGCTCCTCCTTGGTCCCCTGGGCGACGATCCGGCCGTGGCCGATGACGATGATCTCGTCGGCGACGCGCTCGATCTCGTTCAGCAGGTGCGAGCTGAGCAGCACCGTGCCACCGCGGTCGGCGTAGCCGCGCAGCAGGTCGCGCATCCAACGGATGCCGGCTGGGTCCAGGCCGTTGGCCGGCTCGTCGAGGATGAGGACCTCCGGGTCACCGAGGAGGGCGTGCGCGATGCCGAGGCGCTGGCGCATGCCGAGGGAGTAGTTGCGCACCCTCCGGTTCGCCTCCTTCTCGGTGAGGCCGACGAGGTCGACCATCTCGTCGACCCGGCTGCGGCCGACACCCATGAGGATCGCGCCCAGCGTGAGCACCTCGCGCCCGGTGCGCCCGGCGTGCTGCGCCGACGCGTCGAGCAGCAGGCCGACGTGGCGTCCGGGGTTCGGCAGGGCGGCATACGGCTTGCCGAGGACGGTCGCCCGCCCAGAGCTCGCGGGCGTCAGGCCGGCCATGACGCGCATGGCGGTCGTCTTGCCCGCGCCGTTCGGACCGAGGAAGCCGGTGACGAGGCCGGGCTTGACCTCGAAGGAGACGTCGTCGACGGCCGTGAAGGGGCCGTAGCGCTTGGTGAGTCGTTCCACTGTGATCATGGGGCCCACCCTCCCGAAACCGGCAACGGCCGCGCATCGGTCACCCACCTGATTCCGACCCCGAGAGAGGCGCCCTCGACCCTGACCGCACTCGGGGTCCGCACTCGGGGTCGGCACTCGGGAGATGAGCAAACCAAAACCGCTGGACGGCATACCCCCTCGCCCCTACCCTCTCTCCCGTGTGGATCTCCTGATGCTCCGAGCCAGCCCGCGCGCTGACCCGTCGACGGCACCGACCGTCTGACGGCACCGCCGGGACCCTGCCGACCATCCAGGACCTCTCATGTCTTCCACCCTCACCATCTCGGGGCTCGACGTCGCCTTCGGCGCGCGCACCCTCTTCTCGGCTCTCGACCTGACCCTTGCCGACGGCGACGTGACGGCGGTCGTCGGGCCCAACGGCTCCGGCAAGTCGACGCTGATGCGCACGATCGTCGGGGAGCTGCCGATCGAGGCCGGGTCCATCCGGCTCGCGCCGCGGGACGCGAGCATCGGCTGGCTGCCGCAGGTCGTGCCCGACGCGGCCGAGACCCTGTTGGCGTACGCGCGGCGTCGCACGGGCGTGACCGCAGCCGACGCCGAGCTCGAGGCGGCGTCCACCGCACTCGCGGAGGGGGCCGACGGCTCCGAGGACCGCTACGCCCTCGCGCTGGAGCGGTGGCTCGCCCTGGGCGCCGCCGACCTCGAGGAGCGCCTGCCCGAGGTCGCCGCCCGCGTCGGCCTCGACGTCGCCCCTGGCCGGCCGCTCGGCACG
Source organism: Terrabacter terrae (assembly GCF_039529575.1). Taxonomy (NCBI): domain Bacteria; kingdom Bacillati; phylum Actinomycetota; class Actinomycetes; order Micrococcales; family Intrasporangiaceae; genus Terrabacter; species Terrabacter terrae. The sequence continues at coordinate 8,100 of NZ_BAAANB010000007.1, read as the reverse complement.
CTCTCGGGAGGCCAGGCGGCCAGGGCGTGCCTCGTCGCGGTGCTGCTGAGCCAGTACGACGTGCTCCTGCTCGACGAGCCGACGAACGACCTCGACGCTCGCGGCCTCGCCCTGATGGCCGAGTTCGTCCGCGGCCACGAGGGGCCCGTCCTCATCGCGAGCCACGACCGCACCTTCCTCGACGCGGTCACGACGAGCGTCGTCGAGCTCGACCTCAAGCAGCAGCGCATCGGCCACTACACGGGCGGCTGGAGCGACTTCGTCGCGCAGCGCCAGCTGGCTCGGGCGCACGCGTGGCAGGCGTACGAGGGGTATGCCGCCGAGCGCGACTCGCTGCTCGCGCAGTCCCGGCAGCGCCAGGACTGGGCGGCGAAGGGTCGGCGCAACGTCGCCGCCAGCGGGGAACCGGACAAGTTCATCCGCGAGAAGCACAAGGCGCGCGCCGACCGGCAGGCCGCGAAGGGCGCCCGCCTCGAGCGCGCCGCCGACCGTCTGGCCACCGTCGAGCAGCCTCGCAAGGAGTGGCAGCTGCGCTACGCGATCACCGAGGGACGCCCCTCCGCCGACGTCGTGGCGACGCTCTCGGACGCTGTCGTCGAGCGGCACGGCTTCCGGCTCGGACCCGTCGGCCTTGCCGTCGGGCGCGGTGACCGCGTCGCGCTGGTCGGCGACAACGGCTCGGGCAAGACCACGCTGCTGGGTGCGCTGCTCGGCGACCTGCCCCTCACCTCCGGTCGCCGGTCCTTGGGCACGCGCGTCGCCGTCGGCGTCATCGACCAGCGCCGGCACCTGCTCGACGACGACGCGCCCCTCCTCGACGTCGTGCGCCGCCAGCTCGGCACCGACCCGAGAACCGGTCGGGAGTGGCCGATCTCCGACGTGCGCACGCTGCTCGCGAAGTTCGGGCTCGGGTCCGAGCACGTGTCACGGCCGTCGCGGAGCCTGTCCATGGGCGAGCGCACCCGTGCGCTCATGGCCCTCTTCCAGGGGCGTGAGGTCAACGTCCTCGTGCTCGACGAGCCCACCAACCACCTCGACGTCGACGCCATCGAGCAGCTCGAGGCCGCCGTGGCGGCATTCGGGGGGACGGTGCTCGTCGTCAGCCACGACGAGAGCTTCCTGGACGGCATACGGCTCACCCACCGGTGGTCCGTCGAGCGCGGCCGGGTGACCGTGAAGACGCTGTAGGAGGACTCAGCGGGTGGCGCTGCGGCTCCGGCTCCAGCGCCACACCGCCGTCACGAGAACGGCACCGACGATGGAACCGATGATGCCGCTCGGGCGCAGCTCGAGGCCGTCGCCGGCCAGCAGGCTCACGAGCAGGCCGCCGACGAACGAGCCGACCAGACCCGCGACGAATGCCAGCGTCCAGTCGATGCCCTTGCCGTGCCGCCCGAGGATGAGCTGCGCGGCTGCCCCGACCAGCATGCCGAAGAGGATCATGCCGAGGATCAGCATGCGACAAGGGTAGGCGCGCACCGGCCCCCGGAGGAGGAGTTCCACGGGAACGCAGCCCCCGCCGGAGGACGATCTGGGGCACGCTGGACGCATGCCTGCCACCACGGTCGTCCTGTTCGGTGCCACCGGGGACCTCGCCCGTCGCAAGCTGCTCCCGGGGATGCTGCACCTGCACGAGTCGAAGCTGCTGGCCGGGCTGCGCATCGTCGCGACGTCACTCGACGAGCTGAGCCGCGACGAGTTCCTCGACATCGTCTTCGCGTCGGTGCGCGAGCACAGCAGCCACGACGTCAGCGACGACGACCTGCGCGAGTTCGCCGATCGCATCCACTGGGTGCCGGGCAGCGCCGGCCCGCAGGGCATCCGCGCCGCCGTCGACGACTCGGAGGCGATCCTCGGGCCCGACGCTCGCCGTCTGCACTACCTGTCGGTGCCACCGAAGGCGGCACTGGCCGTCGTGCACCAGCTGGCGCAGGCAGGGCTCGTCGAACGCAGCCGCATCATCATGGAGAAGCCCTTCGGCACCGACCTCGCGAGCGCCCGCGCGCTCAACGCCGAGCTGCACCAGGTCTTCTCGGAGGAGCAGATCTTCCGCATCGACCACTTCCTCGGCAAGGAGCCGGCGCAGAACATCCTCGCTTTCCGCTTCGCCAACGGCCTGTTCGAGCCGATCTGGCACCGCAACCACATCGACCACATCCAGATCGACGTGCCCGAGACGCTCGGCCTCTCGCAACGCGCCGACTTCTACGAGGGCACCGGCGCCTACCGCGACATGGTCGTGACCCACCTGTTCCAGGTGCTCGCCTTCACCGCGATGGAGCCGCCGACCGCGCTCGAGCCGGCCGCGATCAGCGAGGAGAAGAACAAGGTCTTCCGGTCGATGGCGCCGATCGAGCCGCACGACGTCGTGCGCGGGCAGTACGTCGGCTACCGCGACGAGCCCGGGGTCGACCCCGAGAGCCAGACCGAGACGTTCGTGGCCCTCAAGTGCTTCGTCGACAACTGGCGCTGGGCCGGTGTCCCGTTCTACCTGCGCACCGGCAAGCGGCTGGCCGAGGGCGCGCGCATCATCTCGATCGCCTTCAAGGAGCCCCCGAGGTCGATGTTCCCCGCCTCCTCGGGCGTCGGCGACAACGGCCCCGACCACCTGACCTTCGACCTCGCCGACAAGGCCCGGATGTCGCTGTCGTTCTACGGGAAGCGGCCGGGCCCGGGCATGAAGCTCGACAAGCTGTCGATGCAGTTCTCGATGCAGGAGACGCACTGGGCTGGTGCGGTTCTCGAGGCCTACGAGCGGCTCATCTACGACGCCGCCCGCGGAGACCGAACCCTGTTCACCTCCGCCGAGGGCATCGAGCGCCTGTGGGAGATCAGCCAGCCGCTCCTCGAGAACCCTCCGCCGGTCCGCGCCTACGACCCGGGAACGTGGGGTCCCAACCAGGTTCACCAGCTCGTCGCGCCCTTCGCGTGGCGGCTGCCGTTCGAGCGCCGCTGGCGCGACCCCAACGTCATGGGCGCCTGAGCCCCCGCACCGTCACCATGCACGGCCACTGCAGGCCCGACCCACGGGACGGCTCACCCGCTTGCGGCTGGAAACCACCATCGTGTCGACACTGACCACCGACGCCGCCTCGTTGGCACGCCACAGCGTGCCCGCCGTCATCGGTGCGGCCGTCGACGCGTCGGGGCAGACGACGAGGGTGGCGACCACCCCGAAGAAGAGGAGGAGCATCGTCGGTGGCCATCGCAGACCTCTGTGTCTCGAGGGGGTGAGGACCGCAGCATGACGCCGTGCGCGCCCCGCCGGTCCCCCCGCAGCGCTAGCGCGGCGCGAGTGTCAGGACCTCCGCGCCGTCCTCGGTGATGGCGATCGTGTGCTCGCTGTGGGCGGTGCGGCAGCCGGTGGCGCTGCGCAGCGTCCAGCCGTCCTCGGCCGTGACGAGCTCGTCGGTGTCGGTCATCACCCACGGCTCCAGCGCCAGCAGCAAGCCGGGTCGCAGCCGGTACCCGCGGCCCGGTCGCCCCAGGTTGGGGACGTGCGGCTCCTGGTGCATCGTCGAGCCGATGCCGTGACCACCGAACTCGGTGTTGACCGGGTAGCCCGCGCCGGAGAGCACCGTCCCGATGGCGTGTGAGACGTCCCCGAGGCGCACTCCGGGACCGGCTGCCGCGATGCCCGCGGCCAGGGCCCGCCGGGTCGTCTCGATGAGCGCGACGCTCTCGGCCGGTCTGGTGTCGCCGACGAGGAAGCTGACGGCCGAGTCGGCGGCGATCCCGTCGAGCGACACGGCGAGGTCCAGCGACACGAGGTCGCCGTCAGCGAGGACCTGGTCGTGCGGTCGCCCGTGGAGCACGGCATCGTTGACCGACGTGCAGATGTAGTGGCCGAACGGCCCACGACCGAAGGACGGCGCGTAGTCGACGTAGCAGGACTGCGCCCCGGCGTCGATGATCATGGCCTTCGCCCAGCGGTCCACGTCGAGCAGGTTCGTCCCGACCGTGCACCGATCTCGCAGGGTCGCCAGGATGTCCGCGACGAGCGCCCCGGAGCGCCGGGCACGGCGTAGCTCACCTGCGTCCAGGATCTCGATCATGCGCACCTCACTCCGTGTCCCCGCCGGCGCTCACTCGCCGGGATAGACGACCCCGACCTGACGGCGCACGTCGTCCATCGTCTCCATGACGCGCAGTGTCGTGGCGTGCGGCATGAGCGGCGACTCCGTCTCGCCGGCGACGAGGCAGCGCGCGAACTCGGCTGCCTCGTAGGAGAACCCGCGCACGTCGTCGGTGAGGCCGCCGGGCCGCTCGTCGATCGTCTCGTTGTGGCGGTCGACGAGGCGGATCGTCGAGCCGGCGCCGTAGAAGGCGCCGGACAGCTCGAGCCGCGCCTCCGTGCCCGCGACGACGGCGGTGCACGGCGTGACGCCGGCCATCGTGCAGGACAGCAGTCCCTGGGTCCCCCCGGTTCCGCTCACGGTGATCGCGGTCGTCGCGTCCACGCCCAGGTCGGTCAGCGTGCCGGTGGCCGAGACCGTGGTCGGGCCGCCGAGGACGAGGTCAGCGAAGGAGACCGGGTAGACGCCGAGGTCGAGCAGCGCGCCGCCGGCGAGCTCGGGCTGCGACAGGCGTTCCGGGCCGTCGGGGTAGAGCCGCTGCCCGTGGTCGGCGAACACCGTCACGAGCTCCCCGATGAGACCCGTCTCGACGACGTGGCGCACGACGTCGTAGTGCGGCAGGAAGCGGCTCCACATCGCCTCGACGACGAGCAGGCCCTGCTCCTCGGCAGCCGCGAACACCTCCCGGGCCTCGGCGGCGCTGCGGGTGAACGCCTTCTCCACGAGCACCGGCTTGCCCGCCTCGAGCGCGAGCAGCGCGTGGTCGCGGTGCTCCGAGTGCGGCGACGCGACGTAGACGGCGTCGACCTCCGGGTCGGCGACGAGGTCCTCGTAGGAGCCGTGCGACTTCGGGATGCCGAACTCGTCGGCGAAGTCCTTGGCCCGGTCGAGGCTGCGCGAACCGACGGCGACGACGGAGGACGCGGTGCCGACCGCCACCGCGTCGGCGAACGTGTGCGCGATCCCGCCGGGCGCGAGGATGCCCCACCGGATGGGGGGCGCGTCGTGGGGGTCGGGCGTGCGCGGCTCGGGCAGCCGGAGCGGCACGTCGATGGGCAGGGTCATGCGGTCACATCCCAGAGGTGGTGGCGGACGTCGTGGACGAAGTAGAGCGCGAGCGTGCGGGCCGTGAACGACGAGCCGTTGCTGCGTAGGGCCGGCCACTCCCACTGCGTACCCGCCGGAAGGGCGTATGCCGTCGCCGCCGTCTCGAAGGCGGCGGCGACCTCGCGTGCCACCACCTCGGGGTCGGAGCGCCAGTACTGCCGCTCGACGGCGGGCGCGTCCTGGTCCCAGTTCGCGAAGGTGACGACCTCGCCGCCCCCGGCGAGGATCTGCTCGAGCCGGCCGGTCATGACGGCGCAGACGTCGCGCACGTGGCAGGCGTACTCGAGCGGTGACCAGACGCCCTCGGCCGGACGGGTGCGCGCGTCGTCCCGACCCAGGCGGGCGGCATACCGAGGGCCCGCGTCGCGGAGGAAGCCGGGGACGTCGGCCGGCTCGAGGGCGGCGGCGGTGAACCCGCAGTCGGGACACGGCCGGTCCAGGACCCAGGTCCAGTCGGCGTCGTCGGGGGTGGAGGGTCCCGGGTCGACGATCGGCTCACGCGTCGGCTCGCTCATGCGCTCAGGGTAGGCGTATCCCCTTGCCCGGACGGCGGCTGTTCGGGAGCCGTTCACGCTCGGGATACCGTATGTCTTCGTGCTCAAGGACTACCTGCCGTGGATCGTCGCCGGCCTCGTCGTGCTGGCGCTGGTCGTCGGGGGGGTCGTCCTCACCCGGGTCACACCCGAGGCCGGCGGGAGCCGGCGGCGCCGTCCACGCCCCCCGCGCGACCACTTCCGCAACGGTGACGACCCCCCGGCACCGCTCAAGCGAGCCGGGGTCGTCATCAACCCGACGAAGTTCACCGACCTCGTGGCCATCGAGCAGCGGATCACCGCGTCGTGCCTCGAGAACGGCTGGGGCGAGCCGCGCTTCTACGAGACGACGGTCGAGGACCCCGGCGTCGGCCAGGCGGCCCAGGCCGTCCGCGACGGCGTGGACCTCGTCTGCACGCTCGGCGGTGACGGCACCGTCCGGAACGTCGCGAGCGCCCTCATCGGCACCGAGACGGCCCTCGGCATCCTGCCGGCCGGGACCGGGAACCTGCTGGCCCGCAACCTCGACCTGCCCGTCGCTCTCGAGGCCGCGGTCTCCGTCGCGCTGACGGGCCGCAACCGTCGCATCGACGTCGGCGAGCTCGTGATCGGCGCCGCCCCGATGGACGAGGCACCGGACGAGTCCGGCGCCCCGGAGACGCACCAGTTCCTCGTCATGAGCGGCATCGGCATGGACGCGCAGATCATGGCCGGCACCAACGAGAACCTCAAGGCGAAGGTGGGCTGGCCGGCCTACATGGTCTCCGGCCTCAAGCACCTCGTCTCCCCGGAGTTCCGCATCTCCGTCAAGGTCGACGACGAGCTGGAGTTCCGCCGCCGCGCCCGCATGGTGGTCATCGGCAACTGCGGGCGGTTGCTCGGCGGGCTCGTGCTCATGCCGAACGCCCGCGTCGACGACGGGCAGCTCGACACCGTCATCGCCTCGCCGCGGGGCGTCGTCGGCTGGGTGCCCGTTGCCACCCGGGTCGCGACCCGCCGCCGCAAGGGCCACGCGACGCTCGACCACAAGGTGTGCAAGGAGGTGCGGGTGCGCACCGACCGGCCCGTGCCCGTGCAGATCGACGGCGACGTCATCGGCGAGGCCACCGAGGTGAGCGCCACGGTCCGACCCGGCTGCCTCACGGTGCGCGTCAGCCAGTAGCCGCTGGACCGGGGTCAGGCGAAAAGCGCCTGGCCCCAGTGCTCGCCGTCCTCCAGCCCCGGCGGGCAGGCGAACAGGGCCGAGCCGCCCACCTCGATGTACTCGTTGAGCCCGTCCGCCTTGGCCAGCGCCCGCTGCATCGGCACGAACTGCCTGCTCGGGTCACGCATGTAGGCGAGGAAGAAGAGCCCGGCGTCGAGATGCCCGACACCGTCCGAGCCGTCGGTGAAGTTGTAGCCGCGGCGCAGGATCCGTATGCCGCCGAGCCGGCTCTCGTGGGCCAGGCGCACGTGGGCGGTCATCGGGATCGCGGGCGTGCCGTCCGGTCCCTTCCGTGCGAAGTCGAGGGCGTCGTGCTCCTTGGCGGCGCCGAGCGGCGCACCCTGCTTCTTGTCGCGGCCGATGACGTCCTCCTGCTCCTGCAGGCTCGTCCGGTCCCACACCTCGATGTGCATCCGGATCCGGCGCGCCACGAGGTAGGAGCCGCCGGCCATCCAGGCGGCCCCAGCCCTCTCGTCTCCGGGCGCGACCCACACGTGCTGGTCGAGGGCCTCGGGCTCCTCGGCCTTGAGGTTGTTGGTGCCGTCCTTGAAGCCGAAGAGGTTGCGGGGCGTGGCCTGCGCGGTCGAGGTCGACGACGTGCGCCCGAAGCCGAGCTGCGACCAGCGGACGGCCACGACGCCGAAGCCGATGCGGATGAGGTTGCGCACCGCGTGGACCGCGACCTGCGGGTCGTTGGCGCAGGCCTGGATGCAGAGGTCCCCGCCGGTTCGACGCGGGTCGAGCTGGTCGCCGGCGAAGGCCGGCAGGTCCTGCAGCGCAGCGGGCTTCTTGGCGGCGAGGCCGAACCGGTCGTCGAAGAGGGAGGGGCCGTAGCCGATCGTGATCGTCAGGCCCGAGGCCGGGAGGTCGTACGCCTCGCCGGTGTCCTCGGGCGGCCGGTTCGGCCCCCCGCCGACCAGGCCCCCGGGCGCGGCCTCGGCACCGGCGGTCATCCGCTCGGCCGCGCGGGTCCACTCCTCGAGGAGGCTGCGCAGCTCCTCGCGGTCCTTCGTCACGACGTCGAGCGCGACGAAGTGGAGGCGGTCCTGGGCCGGCGTGACGATCCCGGCCTGGTGCATGCCACGGAAGGGGATCGGCGCGTCGAGCGAGGCGACCTGTGCTGCGGTGGGCTCGCCGGCACCCGCGGAGGCGGCGTCGAGACGGCGAGTCACGGCATACG
>NZ_BAAANB010000006.1:0-59967 GCF_039529575.1 Terrabacter terrae | reverse complement strand
TCGGTGCTGCCATGACTCTCATCCTTCCGTGGAATGAGAGCCTCCATCAGACCCGGAACGGGACAGGCGGCTCAGGCTCCCTGCGTCCGCAACTATGGCTGGACCTGCCGCTCGCCGATGTCTCGAGTGAAGATCGGACGCGGCCGGACGCTCCCTCGTGTCAGCCGCATCCATCCGCCGCGAGGGACGTCAGACACCGCGGATCTGGTCTCGTTCTGCTGGGCAGGTCTTGGGCTCGGCTAATGGCGCTTCTCGCCGAGGTCCACACCGTCAACGGCGCACCGTGTCCTGGTCACCGTCGGCTTAACCGGCCAGCCCCGCGGCTCTCATCAATGAGTGGCTGTGATAGCCGTCGATGACCATGAAGCGCCGCGGATTGCGCATGTCTGAGGCCAGGCTCTCTAGCATCGAGACAACTTCGGGACGAATCTCGTGACAGTGCTGCAGCACAAGCACCTCCGCCGGCGATACCGCCATGCGCTGAAGCTGGTCGCCATTCTTGCCCAGCATCGCAATAGTCATCGGCCGCCACATCGATCCGCCCGCAGGCCCCTTGAGGACAAACGCCGCGCTATGCGCGCGACCTTCCAAACGCAGCCGCGTCGTCCATAGATCGTGTTGCTCGCCGCCCCAGTCCTTCGGAACCGTCGGTTCGCCGATGAGAACTGCCAGAGCTCTCTTGACCTCAGCCTCAGGGATGGCGCGCATCACGTCGAGCGCATCAGGTGCGACCTCGAAGTCGATTCCCGCGAACTGCTCGACCTCGCTCACGTCCACGCGCTGCCATCGCGGATGCGGAGCCCACGCCGTCGCATGCCCGTCCGGCGGCCGGAGAAGCCGTGTCGCGATCGCCAATGCCCGCAATTCCACTTCGCTCGGCCCGAGAGCCACAACATGCCCAAGCATGAACTGGTGGCGCGTTCCGCGCAGTTCGACGTTCGAGGTGCTGGAGGTTAGCCGCGCTGGATTGAAGCTTCCGTGAACCAGTACCGACCGTTGATCCCCAACAACGAGGCTCGTGCGGAACGAGGACCGCACCTCAGTACCTCCGGCCCGACTTGCCTGTCGCTCGGCTGCGACGTCACTCCAGATGAATTCGCGCTGCAGCCAGACGAGTTGCCCGCGGTGACATTCGCCGGTTGCGAGGGCCAGGTCCAACGGCTGCACCGCGAATCTGGCTAACCATCGTTCGAGTTCGCGGGCATAGGCAAGGTGATCACCGCGTCTGAGGCCGAGAGCATGCCTCGCTATGCGCTCCAAACGGCCCCGCGACGTGCTGTCGAACAGCGAGTTCAGCATCTCCTCATGGAGAAACCACGCGTACAACGTCGCCGACTCCAACGGTGCCCGCAGCCTTGACCGGATTATCACCGTCCCACCTTGACGCATTCAGCCGCGGATCAGCTGCAGCCCTCGCCGGGCGCCCGACGCATGACTGAGCGGCAAGGATTCGGAGCACCAGCGACACTCCTTCACTGCTAGCTCACTCCGCTCTCACGACCGAACTCAGACCGTCAGCACTGTGTAGCCGCCGCGTCTGGTGAACCGTGCTTGGACTGTGCGTCACTTCGCCGCGTTTCGGCGCGGGGGTGATGCTTCAGGCCGGTGGTAGCGAGTATGCGAGTTGCCCGTGCACCTCGGCGACGGTTTCGCCGGTGCAGGGGCCGTCTGCTTGGAGCGGGGGGTACAGCTTGTTGGGCCACAACGCCTGGACGCCGCGGGTGGTGAAGGTGCCGCCTATCAGGGGCCAGTCCGCTTCGATGAAACAGAGCACACCGTGGACCGGGACGTCGATGTCCAGCAGGCTGCGCACCACGTCGACCTGTTTGAGCACTCCGTCGACGAGCTTGGTGCAGTCGCGGGATCCGACGAGCAGCCGTTCGGTGCGGGGCCGGAAGAGCCCACCTTCGATCTTGAGGTGGGGACGGCTCCGGTACTTCTTGGCATCGATGACATAGACACCGCTGGCAGTCACGGGCAGGTGGTCGATGTTCGCCCTGCTTTTCGGGATCCGCCGGTCGTGCAGCAGCCGGAGCGTGTCTGAGGCGAGCCGGTCCAGGCCTTTGCCGAGTCGTTCTTCCCCGGCGGCGCCGGTGTCCCAGGCGGTCGTTGACTGCCGCTCGTCGGAGAGCGCGAGGATCAGGCCCCCGAGTTTCGGGTGCTTGGTTCGAATCTGCTCTTCGCGCTTGGCCTTGCGGCGCTCGAACTCGCGACGCGCTGACGCTCCCGGCGTGCCGGACTCCACGACGTCCCCGAGATCAGGGTCGACGCCGCGCGCGACGGACGGCTCGACTGGCGAGCTCTCGTCATGGCTGATGCATCGGACCGTCTTCGTCGCCCGTTCATAGACCGCCTCGGCCCGGGCGGGGAGCGGCACACCACAGACCCGGCAGGACCCGGCGTAGCGCAGGCGCATGCGCTTCTCGTCGGTTCCCCCGTCCACGCGTTCACCGTACGGTGAACGCTCCTCAGAGGTGAGCCGGCCGCCGAGAAGTTGCGTGAGTTCGTTGTAGAACGACCGTCCTTCAGAGAGGCGTCACTCGACCGGAGCCAGCCGCCCTTACGATCTCGTCATGGCCCAACAAGTGATCACGACTCTGGTCGACGACATTGACGGCACTGAGGCGGCCGAGACAATCACGTTCGCCGTCGATGGTGAGTCCTACGAGATTGACCTGTCGGAGAAGAACGCGAAGGCGCTGCGCAAGAACCTGGGGCACTGGACCGACCGGGCTCGGACTTCAGGCAGACCCGCGCGTACCCGGCAGCGGCTTGCGGCCGTAGGCGCCTCCCGTAACGCGGAGATCCGCGCGTGGGCGCACAGCAACGGGCACGACGTTCCCGCGCGTGGACGGATCCCGCAGCGGATCGTTGCCGCGTTCGACGCAGCCCACTAAAGACCCGCGATGCCTCAGAGCGCCTGGGTCGACGATGGTCTGGGCGCTTCGGCTTTCGGTACGCCGATGACCCAGTCACTCACAGTGCGTCCGCAGAGATCTGGAATGGCGAGCGTCAGCGTGTGCCGGCCCTTCGCACCTGGCCCGATTGCGGAACGTCGGTCCGGCGCTAGCCGCTGGCAGCGGTCATCCCTCGGTCCAGGGTGGTGTCCGGTTTTGTGATCTCAGCGCCGGATGGGGCCTCGTCCGTGCGCCGGTCTGTCGCCGCAGGCCAGCTGCTGCATGGCCGCACCGGTCCGGTGGTGGCTCGCAGTCTCGGGCTCGTTGAACGGCACCTCGTCGAACTCGGGGTCGTCGGGGAGCCGGACCGCGAGGCGGTGGCGGAGCTCTTGCGCCGGCCGGTCCTGAAGCGGCTCGTCGTCGATGAGCTGTCGGCAGAGCGCGGCGACGTCGTGTCCGCCCCGATGGGCGTGGTCGAGCATGGTGGCCAGGGCGGGCCAGTCGCTCTGTGCGGCGAGTCGGTGGTCGAGTTCCCGGGCCAGTTCGTGCCACCGGTCGACCGGCTGCTGCTGCGCGGCGCTCTCGAGCCGCGAACGGACCTCGCGGATGGCGGTCAGCTGCTGCTGGGCGGCGGTCCGCGGGTTGCGGTTCCAGTCCTCGGCGTGGCCGGCGAGGCAGGCGCGGGCGGTCTGCAGCGGGACCCCGAATCGCTGCGCGACGTATCCGCTCCCGCTGGCCCATGTCGTGCTGGGTTGCGCGGCGAGGATCTGGCTGGCCTGTCGCAGAGCCGTCTGCTGGGGAAGGTTGTCGAGTCGCTCCTCGACGAGCAGCGAAGCCAGGGGCCGGGCGCGGTGGAGGGTATCGAGCAGCGCCTGCTGGCCTTCGCGGGTCAGGACGTCGGCGGGGTCGGATCCGTCGGGGAAGAGGGCCACGGCTGGGGCGAGTCCGTGCGGTGCGAGCATCCAGAAGTCCCGTTCGGCCGCGACCCGGCCGGGCAGGTCCCCGTCGGTGGCCACAAGCAGAGGTCGGCCCATCGCCGCCAGCTGCGCCGCCTGCTCGTGGGTGAGGGACGTGCCCAGGGTGGCGACGCCGACGAAGGCTCCACCGCCGGCCAGGGTGACCGCGATCGCATCCATCGGACCCTCGACGAGAACGAGGGCCGTGTCCTCGGGCAGCGGCCACGGCGGTAACCCGTAGAGCTGGGCGCCCTTGTGAAACAGGGGCGTGTCCGCGGTGTTGAGGTACTTCGGCACCGCAGGTTGGTCATCGCCAGCCGGTCCAGCAGGCGGCGTGTGGTCGAGGTTGGGGTGGCGGCGTCCGACGAAGCCGAGGACGTCGCCGTCGTGGGTGATCGGGAGCATGACCCGGTCCCGGAACCGGTCGATGAGTCTGCCGGTGCGGGCGCGGCTGGCGACCCCCGCGGCGAGCATCTCGATGTCGGTGACGCCGGCACGGCGCAGGGCGGTGACGAGAGAGGTCCACCCGGCGGGCGCGTACCCCGGCCCGAACGCGGACAGGGCAGTCGCAACGGGCCCGGTCGGGCGCCCGGCCGCCGATTCGGTTGCGGGCCCGAAGCGTTCGCGTAGGTAGGTGTCCGCCCAGCTGCCGGGCAGCTGGCCACGGAAGTAGTCCAAGGTGAGCTGGTTGACCTCGAGCATCCGCTCGCGGCTGACCGGGCTGTCGTCCCAGAGCGCGGCACGGGCCACCATGGCCTCCACGTCATCGTCGGCGGGGTCCAGGGCTCCCATCGTCTCGCGGACCATGGCGGCGAGCTGCAGCCGCACCTCAACCGGGGGAGCGGCCCCATCCGTGTCGCTGTCGTCACGGTGCGTGCTGGGTTCCAGGAGGTCCGGCCACTGGTCTGGGGTGGGTGTTTCACTCATGACCCCTGCACCGAAGACGATGCGGGCGGGTGGGAGTTCGTCCTCGGGTGGTGGGTCGTCGTCCAGGTCCTCGATGGGTGGGGGAGGGTCGGTGAGGACGGTGATCCGCCACACCATGGCTTGGCAGTCGTCCAGGTCACCGGCTTGGGGCTCGGGCCCGGCGGCTTGGTGGTCAGCTCCGGGGTTGCGGCCGGGGTTGGTGTCGAGCAGGTCCTGCAGGGCCCAGCCGCGTTGCAGGGCGTGGTCGATGCTGGTGACCAGAGCCGGCCACCACGGGCTGGCCTGCAGCTGCCCGGCGCGGGCGGGGCCGTAGGTGGCGGTCAGGCGGGGCACCCACGACGCCGTGAGTGCGGCATGGTTGTCGCGACGGTGGTGGTCGAGGTCGGCGGCGACGGCCGGGAAGATGTGTCGGCTGATCCGCCACCAGAGCGCGGCGGCGGCATGGTCATCGGGCAACGCCCCGACGGCCGTGGCGCGGCGGAGTAGGCCGAGCGCGTCGAGCCCGGCCCGGGCCATGGCGGCGAGCCGGTCGGCCAGGGTCGGGGTGAAGTCGTCGTGGCGGATTCCGGGTGCGGCGGCGTGAAGGAGCTCTTGCCATTCCTGCAGGGCGGGGGAGCGGGTGCCCCGCAGCGCGGTGGTGAGTCGGCGCTGCCACAGGGCTGCGGCCTTCTGCAGCTGTGGGGGCCCGGTGGGGCGCCGGTCGGTGTTGGGGACCTGCGTGGCGGCCCGCCAGACCTGCACGTCGGCGAGGACGGTGGGGTCGGGGCGGGCGGCCGTGTGGGTGACCCATGCGGGTGTGTGGGCCGCGGCGGCGTCTTTGACCTGGGCCGTGAGGGTGGTGACGAGCTCCGCTCTGCGGGTGAGGTATTCGCCCCACGTCGGGTGCTTCGCCAGGGCCGGCGGGATGCCAGGAAGCCAGGGGAGCGGGCCGGTGCTGGGTGTGTCACTGCCAGCGTGGCGCGGGTAGGTGGTTGGCAGGCTGGGGTCGTCGAGGCGCCAGTCGATGACGGCGGCCGGGTCGGCTGCGGTGTCGAGCTCCCGGGTGAAGGCGGCGGCACGCAGCGCGGCTGTGGTGTGGTCGTGGGCGGCGAGCAGGATCAGGTGCGCGCGCAGGGTCGGCCAGGCAGGCTGGTCGGTCAGTCCGGGGACAGCTTGGTCGGCGTCGCGTTCGAGGCCGCGGACGGTATCGGGGCCGAGGAGGTCTTCGGCGGCGTAGTGGACGGCGTCGGTGTAGCGGGCGGTCGCCTGGCCGAGCAGCAGGGCGGGGTCGGCGGCGACGCGGAGCTGGGTGGTCGCGGAGACGGGGGAGTGGTCCCGGGCCAGGATCGTCTCGAGGATGTCGGTGGCGGTCGGTGGGGCGAGGGTGTCGGGGTGGACCGCGGTGTGCGGGTCGCCGTCGCCGACGACCTGGACGTGCACGTGGTTCGCGAGCCGGCCGCGGGTGAGCATCGTGTAGAGCTGCTGGCGTGACTCCTGCCCGCTGGCGAGGCCGTGCATGGTGTCCGCGGAGACCCCTTGGGCGGCGTGGACGGTAGTGGCGTAGCCCAGCTCCGTGGACGCGGTCACGTAGCCGGCGGGGAGGGTGATGGTGTGTCGGTTCCTCACGTGTTGGACTCGTAGCCGGCCGTCGTCGCCGACGTCGAGGACGGTCCAGCGGTCGCCGTTCTTGACCCAGTCCGTCGGGGTCAACCTGAGTCGGCGGTCGTTGGAGCGGGTGATCACGACGTCCCCGACCGAGGCGGCGTTCCCGTCCGCCAGCGTGACCTCAGGGCCGGGATCGTGCCCTGGCTGCTGACTGTGGAGCCGGTGGGTGCGGGCACGCTGGTTGAGCTGGGCGACGAGCTCCCGGGTGGGGGCCAGCATGATCGCGTCCAGCCCACTGACGACGTCGTTCTGCCAGGCGGTGAAGACGTCCTCCGTGGTCGTGGCGCCGTCGCCGACGTGGACGCGGTGCTGGTCGAGGTAGAACCCGAGCGCCTCGGGTGCGCCGTCGCGCAGGGCGAGGGTGGCGGCGGCTTCGGCGGGGTCGGTGAAGCGCATCAGCTCGGTCAGGCGCAGCGCGCCCTGGCTGTGGGCGATGTCGCGCAGGACGCCACCGGCGCCGATCGCGGCGAGCTGCTGGTCGTCCCCGATGAGGCGGACCGATGCGCCGCGGGCAATGACGAACTGGACGACGGTGTCGAGGGTGAGGGTGTCGGCCATCCCCGCCTCGTCGATCAACACAAGGGTGGCGGCGTCGATGTGCGCTGCCCAGTCGGGCAGGTCGCCGTGGTCGATGGACCAGGTGAGCTTGGCCAGGGTGTCCGTCACCGCCGACGCCTGGCCCGGCGTCATGATGCTGCCGACGCTGCGAGTCGCGTCCGACGTCGGTGCGGCTGCGGGTGCGGGTGCGGGTGCGAGGGTGCTGATCTGGTCGCGGAGGACGGCCGCTGCGGCCGCGGACGGCGCAAGGCCGATGACGTGGCCGCCGCCGTTGGCCCAGGCGGTGGACAGTGCCCGGAGGGCGGTCGTCTTCCCTGCTCCGGCGGGTGCGATCGCCAGCTGCACCCGGGCGCCGGAGGTCGCCATGCCGCGCACCAGGGCGGCCTGGCCGGCGTTGAGGGTGGCCCCGTTCGCGGCCGACTCGAGCAGCGCCAGATCGACCGCTGGGGTGTCGACGGTGGGCCCGTCGAGGCGCCCGGCAGCATCGAGCAGGCGCTGCTCGGCGGCCAGGACCACGGCGGAGGTGTAGTGGTCGGCGCCGTGGACCGTGTAGACGCTGGAGTCGTCCCGGCGCCGCAGCTGCGCCGGCTCACGGATCCCGTCGCCCTGGCCGGTGAGGCGTACCGAGCGGCGCTCGAGGACGTCGTCGACGATCAGCCCCACGACGGCGTCCACGTCCCTGACAGCGAGGTCGGCGGGGTCGGTGGATCTCACCCGACGCTGCGCCTCGGCGCGGACGTGCCACACCTGCCATGTGCTCCGGGAGGCCTCCAAAGTGGCCACGATCGAGGCGGCCGTCGCGTCCATCCACGCCGCGTCGACCGGCCTCCGGGCCACCCCGGCGGCTGCCTTTCCGGGTGCTTCCGGTGTTGTGGTTGCGCGTAGCATGGCGTCGATCGCGTGGTCGTCGCCGAGGACCTCCACGGCTTGGCGCCGCCACGTGATCCGTTGCTCGGCGAGGGTGCGTGGGTCCTTCTTCGCCTGCCGGGTTTCCAGGGTGGCCTGCTGCGCGAGCTGGATCGACTCCACTGCTGTCGGGGGCCGGCCATGGTCGCGTTGGAAGGCTTGGGCGAGGTCGCTGCGGCGGGCCACGACGGCCGCCCGGCGGGCCGACCAGCGCTCGTTCAGGCGCGGGTCGACACCCACCACCTCCCGGACCGGACGCTTCCCAGCATCGGGGCTCTCACGCTCGGTGAAGCGCAGGCCGAGGCCGGCGTGGAGGTGTTTCTCGAGGGCGGTGTTGTAGGTCTCGGAGGCGGACACGTTGGCCTTGAACAGCACCCGCCCGTCGATGCTGAGCCACCCCCCGTCGAGGGTCTGGACCTTGTTCGCGACGGCGACGTGGGTGTGCAGGTCGGGGTCGCCGGCGCGGGAGTCGCGGTGCGTGAAGCTGGTCGCTACCAGTCCCCGGACCTCGACCTGACGGACCCCGTTGGTGCCTGTCCTGGTGAACAGGGCGTGCTCCTCGAGGAACCGCAGCGCGTCCCCGACGGCGGCCAGGTGGGCTCGTTCGATGGCGGCGGCGGTGGCCGGGTCGGCCACCGCCCACAGGGCGCTCACGCTCTTGACGGGGGAGAAGGTCAGGTCGTAGCCGGCGACCGCGGTCGTGCGGGGGCGGGAGTGTTTCGCGATCGTGGCGGCGATCTCACGCGCGCCGTCCGACCCGGGGGCGGGGTCGCGGCCGTGCTCGGCGCGGAAGAGCTCGGTGGCTAACTCGGTCCGGATCCGCGCCCGCTCCTCCAGCGGAACCACGGCGTCCGAGCCGTCACCGAGGTCGTCAGTGACGTCGGACCCCAGTTCCGTGGCGAGCTCCTGGATGCGGCGGGCCACCTCGATCCGGAAGGCGCTGACATCACTGGAGTACACCTTGTACGGCGCCCCGAGCCGGGTCACCGCCTGGTAGTCACTCTGGGTCAGGTCCGGGCCCGCGAGCCGATCCAGTCGTTGTTGCGCGAGGGGGTGGTGGCCGGAGCCGAAGAGCGCCTGCATCTGCTCTTGCGTGACGACATCGCCAGCCGCAAGGCCGTCGATGCCGACCATCCCGGACCCGACCCAGACCCCGGGCGTCTCGCCCTTCTGCGCGTAGTAGCTGGCCAGGCCGGTGTGGCCCTTGTCCGTCGCATCCTGGGCCGCGACCTGGCGGGTCAGGTAGTCGTACCCGCTCCCGGCCGTGAGCTTGTGGATGGACATCGTCACACCGACCAAAGCGTCCAGCCGGGGCTCTGGCGATCAGGTGGTTGAAACGGAAACGACCGGGAATGCATGAGGTGTGTGTGACATGGGGTTGCGGTTTCGCTGGGGGTTCGCGCCTGGCACGGCGGCGTCGATCACGCCAAGGATCCGGGACTTGGGGTGTGGCGGTTGGCCGGGACGGCACCTCGGCGTCTCTGGCGACGACATCGGATAGCACGGACTGATCCATTGGGAGTGATCGCCGGGGGCGATCCCGCGGCTTAGGTCGATGACAGGAGCCGTGCAGCAGAAGGGCCCATCATGAGTGAACAACCCCCCGGGCGACAGGAGCGGCCGTCGGTGCGTCAGGCGGCGCGCCGCGCCGCGCTGGACGCGCAGGCGAAGCTGCGCGCTAGCCGGCAGGAGCGGGACAAGCGGTTGGCTGCCAGTGCGACAGAGGTCCTCGTCGCGCTGGGGGAGCGGGACGCCGCCGTCGTCAGATTCGAGCAGCAGGCGTGTGCAGCGCTGCGGCAACTGCTCGACGATGAGCACCTCACGCCGGCCGAGGTGACGCAGTGGTGCGGCCCCAGCCTGACCCGGCAGGAGATCGCGCGGCTGCGCCGGCTCGGCGGCGGCCAGCAGCGCACTGACCGGAACCTCTCGCGGAAGCAGGTGGGCGACCCAGCGCCGGAGAGTTCCTCAGGTCTGGACCGCCCTTAGCGGTGACCCAGAGGCGATGCCGCAGCAGCAAGTGCCAGGTGATCGCCGACGGGCCCATGCGTGGCTTTGGGAGGTGACCGTGCCGTCCGACGCGAAGGAGAGCATCGTGAGCCAGGAGAACCTCGTGCTGCACAACATGAGCGAAGTGGTTGCCGCGGTCCCGCACTTCCTTGGAGTGCACCCGCAGGACTCCCTCGTGGTCGTCCCCGAGGTGACCGGCGGCGCCCCGGTCGCGAGGGTGAACCTGCCCCCTGGCGTCACCCAGACGGTGGCGGTCGCCGAGGGGCTCGCCCGGGCGTATGCCGGCGCCGGCGTCGGTGTCGTGCTGCTCGCGTACACCGACCAGCCGGACCTGGCACGCGAGGTGTGCGACACCGTCCGTGAGCGGCTCGAGCCGAAGATCCCGGTAATCGGCTCCGTGGCGGTCGACGGCGACGGCTGGGTGCGCCTGGACGGACCGCACCGCGGTCAGGTGACCCAGAGCGACCGAGACCTGATGACGGCAGAGTTCCTCCTGCTGGAGCGTCCGACACCGTTCGCGACCCCGCGGCAGCTGCGGCAGGCGTACGCCCCCGGCCCCCCAGTCCCGGACGAGCTGATGGTTCTGGCGGGCGAGCGTGCCGCAGCCGCTGCGCGCGGCGGCCGCCTGGGCGAGGTCGAGCGGGAGTGGATCACCACCACGCTGGGCCACGCGGCAGCCGGCCACACCGCCGTGGCGGACGCTGATGCGGCACGTCTGATCGCCGACGTGCAGCACACCCCGCTTCGGGATCATGCCTGGGCCTCGATGGAACGCTCGACCGCGCCCCGTCACGCTGAGCTGTGGCGCGACCTGCTGACGCGGTGTCCCGAGAATCCGACGTCACCGGAGTCCACCGTGGCTCCGGTGGCTCCGGTGGCTCCGGTGGCTCCGGTGGCGTCGTTGACCGCGTTCGCGCACTGGCTCGACGGCGACGCCGTCAAGGCACGCGCCGCCCTGGACCGGGTTCCGCCGGGCTCCGTGTACCAGATGGCGCGCCTCATCGACGTGGCCTTGGAACTGGGGATGGACCCACGGACCTGGACCGTCCCGGACGACCGGGAAGGTCCAGACCACGACCCGTCCGCATCGTCCAAGTCCGTGGGGCAGAGCCACGCGATCCACGAGCCGCCGAAGGCCCCACCCGGCCGCGGCCCTGCTGGACCACCCCGGTGAGACGCGGAGAACTGGTCGCCAGCCAGCCGGTGGCGCCGGCCGGCCGGGGCGCCGCGGCGAGGCCGGTGCGCCGGGCATGAGGCATCGACTCGTGATGAAGGCGATCGAGCCCCCGAGGGCCACCCTCCACGTGGGTGTCAATGACGACGATCACCGTTGCCGCGTGCGGTCGGGCGTGGGCGGGAGGTTCGATGGCCCGGCGTGCCAGACCCCGCGCTCGACCCGTTCGAGTCGCCTGTCAGCGTCGCGTCGACCTGACCGGTGGAATCGGCGGCTGCAGGGAGGCGTGAGCGAGATCGAGAGCGTGGACCCGTTCGAAAGTGGCGGCCGAGCGTGACTGCCGCAGCAGGAAATCAGCTAACGCCGGCGCCAGACCGGCGTGCGCGAGCTGTTCGTCCCCCAAGGCCTGCAGCCCCGCGGCCCACGCCTTCTCCCACCAGGGCACGAGGTAGCTCAGCCCGACGACAGCCGCACTCAACACGCCGGCCACGACCGCCTCGGGCTGCCCGGCAGTCACGCCTTGGCCGAGGGCGATCAGGCCCAGGACGAAGCGGGCCCGCCACATCAGGGCAACCACCGGCAGGCGCCCGCCGGCAGCGCTCACCAAGAGAGCGAGGCCGCACAGGAACCGCCAAGGGATGGTCCACAGCTGCATCGCCAGCTCGGACCGGAGCGCGCCGACCCGGACGAGACCCGCCGCGTGGGCGATCACGGCAGCCGCCTGATCCGGCGGGAGCCGGCCCAGACGAACCTGCGACACGAGCTCGCCGGAGACGAGACCGGCGCGGCGGCCGGCTCCTCTCGCGGACACCGACCGCACCCCGGGCCAGAGGTACAGGCGAACCAGCGGCGGACCCAAGCCGCGCTGGCAGAGCCGGACGACCGCAGGCGCCAGCGCTGCGCGCTCCGCGGGCGTCAACGCTCGTGCACCGAACAGCCCACGTACCGCAACGGGTTCGCCGGCGCCGGCGAGCAGGACGATCGTCAGAGACAGGACGCCGAGGAAGACGAGCGAACCGAGTGGGCCCGGTAGCGACGCGGCCAGCGCCGCCGTCACAACGGTGCTGACGACAATGCCCGGCGTATGCGCCAGCACCCTTGTCAGCGGTACTCCCATCACACCCACCCCCAAAGCCGAGCGACAACGCCCCCAGTCGCGTCGTGCTCCGGCTGATCGTCAGCACGCGGCTGCCCAGCTTTCGTCCGTGAGACCAGTGTCCGACCACGCACCGACACCCCGTGGGTTATCCACAGGCCCCCACCGGGGCGGCCCGCCCCGGCCGCTGTCTGCGTGGATGAAGACGGCCATCAGAACCGACAAAGAGAGGACGCGCCATGGCGCCGAGGGTGCAGACGAGGAGAACGGGCAAGGACGGCCTGGTGGTGCTCGAAGGGGCAGTCCTGCTGCTGGAGGCTGCTGCGGATCGCTGCCTGAGCATCTTGGCCGCCGACCCGGCCCCCGGGCCCGAGGAGTCCTTCGCCCTGTCGGATCTCGGCTTGGCCGTCAGGCTCGCAGCAGGCCAAGCCCGAGGCCTGCTGCCCGTCCACATCGAGCCCGACGACGTCCAGGCCCCCGGGTCGAGCCAGCACCGAGACAATCCGGTCGAGCTGGTGCGCGCGGCGGAAGCCCTGACTCGCACGGTCCCGATCGAGGCGCTGCCCGTAGGCAGCAGCCGCGTAGTCGTCGCGCTCTGCGACCTCCTTCGGGAGCACGGCTGATGCCCGCCCTCGAGGGCCGCAGCGTGGGGGAGCTGCTGCTGGACTCGGACCTGCTGGTGCGCGAGGTGCTGATGGACACCACGCTGATGGACGGCCGGGTCATGCTCCGGACCTGGGGCGAGGTCGTCGAAGCCGCCGCCGACCTGTGGCGCGCGTTCCCCAAATCCTCGCTAAGCGCAGCCCATTCCGAGCGCCGGGAGGTGGGGCTCATGGAGCGGCTCGAGACGATGAACGCCGACCTGATGAAGGCGGCTCGGAGGCGCCAATGGCCCGGGACTGGGCCCGCCGACGAGCGGCTGATCACGGTATGCGAGAACCTCACGATCGCGGCCGAGCTGTTGCCGAGGCGTCGCACCGACGTCCGCCCAATGCGCCCCGAGGTCGAAGCGGATCTCGACGCGGCAAAGGCACGGTTGATGCACGTCCTCTATGTCGGCGCCCACGGTGTGCAGGTCGCCCTGAACCGGGACCTGCGCGACCTCGCAGTCGCGCCCGCGGCGAAACGCGCCGCGCTGCCGGCCGAGTCGCTGAAGCGCACCGTGGAGGCGCGCGACCGGGTGGCGGCCTTCGAGCAGCTGGCCGGCGCCTACGTATCAGGCACCTTCCCCGCAGCGCTAGACGGCGAGTACAAACCGGGGGCGGAGCCGGATCGGCTGCGGCAGGCGCTGGCCAGCTGGGACATCCAGGCCCACCGCGCGCTCGTAGGAACCCCAACGGCCGCGACGATGATGCTCATCGCACAAACCCAGGGGCACACCGCCTTCGCCAGCCAGACACTGCTGCGCGCCGCGGCCGAGACCGGCTCGGTCGAACCCGGCCAGTACCGCACTCGCCTCGCGCCCGCGCTCGAGTCCGCCCAAGCGAGCTGGGTCGGGCTCGCGACGACTTGGGCGCAGCTTGCACCTCAGCGCGGACGCCGCGTCGGCCCTGACCTGGTCTTGGCAGCCAACGAGATCCGCGCCGCGATGCTCGAGATCATTCACGAGCGCACCGGTGTTGCGAGTGTTGAAACCCTCGCCGCGACAGTCGATCTGAAACGGGTCGCCCAGACACTGCAGCTCGGGCTCGCGACCTCCACGGACCTCGCGTACGCCCTCCGGGAGGCGACAGCGGCCCCGCATCTGCTCGCGTCGGCCCGCGGCGTCAACGCCATAGCCATGGCACTCGAGGCGCGCGGCTCGAACGGCAATGTCTCCACAGAGGCCTGGGTGCGGCCCGTCGACCACGCCCAGGACCGACCCATCGCGCTCCCCGACATGGTCCGGGATTCACTCACGCGCGCAGCCGATCAGGTCACCCAGGCAGTCAAGACAGCTGCCGGAGCCGCAGCCTTCGTCAGCGCCCCCGAAGGCATACTGGCGGCGAGAACCTTTGCCAGGCACTCCGATTCGTCAGCGCCTTGCCGTCCAGGCGGGGGCAACAAGCGGCCCACACCCTCACTAGTGGCCATCAACGCGACGCCCTCGGTTCAGGGGAGGACCGAAGGCGTCGCGCGCCGCCGGTAGCGGCTCGGCTCCCGAAGGAGGTGGTCCTGCTCTGGGCTCGACCCCGAAGGTTGCTGCGCGACGCATGCTCGTGATTGCAACCGAAGAGAGTACGCCGACGCTCCGGGTGAAGGGGTGGTAGTCACTGGTGGCGCGTGGGCCGGATCTTCAGGCTGGCTGGGACACCGACACCTTCCGACTGATGCAGAGACCAGCCTAAGCCGAGGAGGTCGACGGCCTGCTCGGGCTAACCGCCGACGTCGTCGCGCCTTGATGGACGCGACATCTCGTGAATGAGTTGAGCGATGGCCCGACCGCTGATGGCTAACTCCCGGCGGCATAGAAAGACGTTCTGCGCGGTCGGGTCTGGCGTGGCGAACGTCCTCCTGATGCGCTTGTCGGGCTTGGTGTCCCATCGCATCGAAGGAGGACGTTCATGTCTCACGGTAGTGGTGTTTCACGCGGGATCGGAACCGGAACGCGAGGCTTTCCCGGCTGCGAGAGGCGGTCCCGACCATGAACGCGATCGTGGGGATCGACCTGGCCGACCGCAAGCAGATGCTCGTCGTGACCGATCACGACTCGAAGGTGCTGGCGCGGCGGACGTTCCGGTGCAAGGCGTGGGACCTCGGCGCCGCGCTGGACTGGGCCGCCGACTGGGCCTCGTGTGCCGGGTTCGCCGGCGTCACGGTCGCGTGTGAGCCGACCGGCCACCGGTGGATGGTCCTGGCGCAGCTCGCCGACGAGCGGGGGATGTCGTTCGTGTGCGTGCAGCCGGCCGCGTCGTCCTGGGCGCGGAAGAGCGAGGACCTGACGACCGACAAGACCGACGACAAGGACGCCGTGCTGATCGCCCGGCTCACCGCGCAGCTGCGCTGCTACCTGCCCGAACCGGTCGACGACTCGAACGCGACCTGGGCCCGGCTGCGGCACCTCGGCGCCCGCCGCGAGGAGCTGATCGGCGAGCACGTCGCGGCCGTGCAGACGATCCGGGACCTGCTCGAGTGCGTGTGGCCAGCGGCGCTCGAGACGGCGAAGCACCCGTTCCGGTCGGCCACGTGGGTCGCCGCCGTGAGTGTCGTCGTCGGACAGGGACGCGGACGTGACGGCGGTGACCTGGCCCGGACCAGGCGGCTCGGGCTGGCCCGGTTCGAGCGGGCCGTCCGCGCCGAGGTGGCCCGGCGCGGCGGGGTCCGGCCGTGTCTGCGGATCGTCCGCCGCCTCTTCTCCTCGGCGTGCACGTCCGGGATCCGGCGCACGACCAGCCGGCCGGGGACCCGATCGGCCTTCTTCTTGCTGGCGAACGCGGTGAACGGGACCTCGGCGACCTGCGCCTTGGAGATCCACGCCCCGGTGCTCTCGTCGAAGATCGCGTCCGGGTACTTGACCGTGGTCCAGGCGTCGTCGCCGATGCCGGCGATCGGGGCCTTGATTGGGCTCGTCGTCCGCACGGTCACGGACACGTGGGCGCCGCCGGTGATCGCCGCGAGGATCGCGTCGCGGCCGTAGTAGGCCGAGTCCATCCGGACCAGGATCCCTTGGCCCCGGCCGAGCAGGCGGCCGGCTTGTTTCACGGCGTCGCCGACCAGGCGTTCCCGCCGCGGGGCGACCCGCAGGCACCCTTGCGCAGTCGTTGCGCCACGATCAGCGGGCGCCGAGCTGCTCGTGGTCACGGTGGCCAGCAGCGCGTTCAGACCGCGGACCCGGGTGTAGCCGGACCCGGCGCCCTGCTTGGCGTGGCCGTGGACCTCGATGATCGTGTCGTCCACGTCGAGGAACGCGTACCCGTCGGTGTTGCCGGCCTGCGGCAGGCGCGGAGCCACCCGACCAGCCGGACCAGCGCGAGCAGGAACCGGGGCGCGAGCGCGTCGAGCTGGCGCACATGCCCGAAGGTGAACGCGCGCAGGAATGACCCGAGCGTCGAGGGCGCGTACACCTTGGCGAAGAGCCGGCCCATTCCGCCGTGCCGAAGCAGGGCATGTCATCAATCGAGTCGGCGCCGGCGACCATCCCCGCCACCAGCGAGGCCACCTTCAACCCGGCATTCGCGCCCTTCTCGCTGGGCACACTCAGATGCTGCTCGGCCAGGCGCCGCAGTCCAGCCCGGTCGGCCAACGCCAGGACCGGGACCAGCCCGGCGGCCGACACGAGGTTCGGGTCGTCGAAGGCCACCGACGTGCGCGCGAGAGTGTGAGAGAGTCGCATCCCAAAGGTGCCCTTCCGGGGTTGAGGTTTTGGAACCCTCGCAAGTCCCAATCTCTCAGCACGGCAGGGCATCTCGTCGTTACGGCACGCTCACACCACGGCCCTCATCGGTGTCGAGGCTTAGTTCCAACCCGTACTTGGTCCACCGATCCTCGTGCGGGGCTCCTAGCGATCGGGGCGGTCAGATCGCGACACGGAAGGTGGAGATCAGGTTGACTTGGAGCCACACGACCATCGACTCCCACAGGCCGGAGATCATGAGCGCGCCGACGAGGAGCAGCATGACTCCCCCGAACGTCCGGATCCCGCGGCGGTGGGCGCGCAGCCATGCGCTCACGCCCGATGCCTTCTCCCACAGTGCGGCCATCAGGATGAACGGCAGCCCGAGCCCCAGCGAGTAGAAGCCGGCGAGCAGGAGCCCGCGTCCGACCGTGCCCGACTCTGCCGACAGTGGTGCGGCCATCGCTTGGATCGCCGCGAGCGTCGGGCCCAGGCATGGCGACCATCCGATCGCGAACGACGCTCCGAGCAGAGGAGCCCCGGCAAGTCCCGCTCTGGGACGCCACGAGAGCGATGCCGCATACGACTTGCCGACACCGAGAAACATGACACCCATGACGGTGACGACCACGCCGGCGGCCCGCAGGAGCAGCCCGCGGTACTCCTGGAACGCGAGGCCGAGCGCCGAGACGGCAGCGGCGGCGATGAGGAAGACGACCGTGAAGCCGAGAACGAACAACATGGCCCCGAAGATGAGTCTCCGGCGGGACCGGCTCTGCAGGGATTCGTCGGACAGTCCCGTGACGTACCCGAGGAACCCTGGAACCAGGGGCAAGCAGCAGGGTGAGGCGAAGGAGACGAACCCGGCCAGGGCCGCGATCACGGCAGCCACCAGGACCGGCCCGGTCGTGAGGTCAGCGCTCATCGGTCAATCCCGCTTCTCGTTCCGGCTTCTCGTTGACCGCATCGCCACTCTGCTTACGCCAGCGCTCACTGTGCGATGACGTCATCGATGAGCCCGGTCAGGGTCGAGGTGGTGAGGGGCCCGGAGACTCGCGCCGCAAGCCGGCCGTGGCGGTCAAGGACGAGAGTGGTCGGGGTTGCGGTCGCCTTACCTCGCAGGGACAGGATCGGCACCCCGCCGTCGTATGCCAGCGACGGGTAGGTGATCTTCTTCTCGTGCTGGAACGCGAGGGCCGTTTCGGGGGACTCCTGCTTGTCAAGCCCGATGAACTCGACCGGCAACTTCCGCGACCGGACATGTTCCCAGGCGCGTTGCAGCTCCGGTGCCTCCGTGATGCACGGGGGGCACCACGACCCCCATACGTTGACGACGATGACTTTGCCCTCCTTGCCTTTCGTCGACCACGAGCCGCCTTCGAGGGTGGTGCCAGTCAGGGTGATGGGATCCTCGCGACGGCTTGGTGGCACGGTCTCGATGGTGCCGTCGCCGGAGATGTAGCCCTTGCGATCTCCAGCCGCGGCTTGGGCGGAGACGGTGTTCGGGCCTGCGGAGCACGCGCTGGTCAGCACGGCTATGGCCAGGGAAACCGCGACCCAACGGGTGCACGTGAAGCGCATGGGTGATGTGACGGTAGTCATCGGCGCCGTCGTTCAGCTCAGCAGTGGCCCGCACACCGCGAGCAGGCCAAGGAAGAGGGGTGCGACGGTGACCGCGGTCATGGTCAGAGCCAGCTGTAGCAGGGCTTGGCTCCGGTTCCCTGCCGTGGTCGGCGTTGCCAGTCGCTCGACTCGAGCGAGCACGTCCACGCCACTGGCCGCGAGCACCCCGGCGGGGAGGCGGGCCGGTCCGGCGAGGCCCACCAGGGCTTTCACCAGGACGCGGGGGCCATGGGTCCGGGCGGCGACGTCGTCGGCCGACATCTCCAGGAGCCGGGCCACCTCGTCGGCTCCCCGCGTGAAGAGCTGCACCCGCGGCATGCAGGTGCGCAGACTGCGGGTGAGTGCGAGGAGCAGGTGGTGTCGTCCAGCGAGGTGCGCATGTTCGTGAGCGAGCACGGCGCTCACCTGGGCGGGGTCGAGTGCGGCCAGCGCACCGGTGGTGAACACGATGGTGTTCGGGTGTCCGGCGACGCAGTAGACAGCTCGTTCGGGCACGTCGAGCACCACGGCCCCGAGGTCGGGCCGCGTGGCTCCGGCGAGCCGGACCATCCGTGCATGGGCGTGGGTGGCATCTCGGGCTCGGCGCCAGGTGCGCCCCAGCCGCAGCAGCAGGACGCTCAGCGCGATCGCGGCAACCCCCGCGAGCATGAATACGGCCGTACGCACGTGCGGCCCATAGGCGCCGGTGGCGGCGGCCCGGATTTGGGTCAGGCACGTGGCCATCAGGGTTCGTCGCGGCAGCGACCAGTCTCGGACGAGCTCGGCACCCAGGAGTGCTGCCGCGGCGGCGAGGGAACCAATGACCGAACCGATGGCCGCCAGCCAGACGGCAACGCCCAACCGGGGGAAGGTGCCCGAGCGCGTGAGCCGGGCCAGCGGCGGCGGCGCCAAGACCGCGAAGGTGACGCCGTAGAGCAGTAGGCAGGCCGCGGCGCTCATGAGGGCCCCTGCTGGTCCACCGCATCCGCGAGGCGCCGTAGGGCCGCGGTCTCCTCCTCGCTCATCTGATCGATGAAGTGACTCAGGACCAGGCTGGGGTCTCCGCCGGCATCGAGTGCATCGCGCATCACCCGGGCGCCGTACTGCTCGCGCGTCAGCGTGGGCCAGTAGAGGAACGCTTTGCCCTGGCGCTGGCGCGCCAGCCAGCCCTTGCGGTGCAGGTTGTCCATGGTGGACATGGCCGTGGTGTAAGCGATCTGCCGCTCCTGCCCAAGCCGCTCGAAGACCTCACGCACTGTGCAATGCGTGCCGCTGTCCCACAGGTGGCTCATCACCACGGCCTCCAGCTCGCCGAATCCCCGCACCAAACCCTCCACTCCGCGCCGTCGATGTGACCGAACTATACGTCACCAGCCAGGTCACCTACTATCTCCGTACGCAGATAGTAGGTGACTAATGGACCGGCAGGAGAACGCAGTGCGCAAGTCTGTTCATGGAGCCCTTGATGGGTGAACTGATGTTCGGAACGACGCTGCTGGCGTCGTTCCTCGGCGGCGTCGTGGCTCTCTTTGCGCCGTGCTGCGTGTCGGTGATGCTTCCGGCTTACCTGGCCACCGGGTTCCGGCACCGTCGCGGCGTTCTGCTCGCAACGTTGGTGTTCGGGTCCGGGGTGGCGACGGTGATCATGCCGATCGGCCTGGGTGCGACGGCGTTGAGCCGGGTCCTGGTCACCCAGCATCTGTGGATCTTCCTAATTGGGGGCGTGCTGTTGATACTCGGCGGGGCCGCGACGCTGACTGGGTGGAAGCCGAACCTGCCGATGCCGGGCGCTCGCGCAGGCCGGGAGGGGCGCCTCACCTCGGCTTACACGCTGGGGGCGTTCTCGGGTGCGGCCAGCGCCTGCTGCGCCCCGGTGCTGGCCGGGGTCGCCATGCTGGCCGGGGCCGCAGCCTCGTTCCCGGCGGCGCTGTCCATCGGCGGCGCGTACGTCGCTGGGATGGTCATGCCTCTGGCGGTGGTGGCGCTGGCGTGGGACGCCCGCCGGCAGCGCGCCGCCGCCCTGCTCACCGACCGCCCGATCCGGCTGCGACTCGGCCGATGGCAACGACAGGCCACTATGGGCAGCGTCGCAGGCGGGGTGCTCATGATCCTCATGGGAGTGCTGGCGAGCGCTGTGGCGGTCGCGGGGCCGGGCATGCCGAGCGGGGGATGGCAGACCCAGCTGAGCGCATGGCTGCAGCATGTTTCCAGCAACGCCGTCCGCGCGCTGTCGTGGCTACCCGGCTGGGCCGTCTTTGCCGTCCTCGCGGTCGGCATCGCCCTGCTGGTGCGGCGCGCCGTTCGGTGGCATGTCGTTTCCTCCCACGCCACCGAGCTCGAGCCCACCCAGAACCCGCAGATGCGGAGCCCACTGGCAGCGGCAAAGGCGGGCAGCGACTCCAGCGGCGCGACCCCGGCCGAGGCCTGCTGTCCCCCTCCGTCCGGTTCCCTCGGTGAGGCTCCTGCCGAACCGACCGGCTCCCTCAAGGAGATCCCGCAATGAGCAACACCGACCGCACTGCTACCTCGCCGCGAGTTTCTCGCCGCCCGGGGCGAGCGCGCCCACCGGCCGGGACACCAGAGTCCGAATTCGATCCCCGACCCACCACACGACACCGCCGGGTCCTTCTCGCCGTAGCTGCGGTCATCGCCGGGACGATCCTGGCCCTCTACCTCGTGTTCCAAGGCTCACAGGTCAGCAAGGTGCAGACCCGCGCTCCAGGCACCGGAAGCGGTTATCACCACGTCGCCGGCCAGCCCGGCGCGGGCGCGGCCGCCCCCGAGTTCACGCTCGCCTCGAGCGACGGGGCCTCCGTGTCCCTGTCCCACTATCGCGGCAAGACGGTGCTGCTGTACTTCCAGGAGGGCCTGTCCTGCCAGCCGTGCTGGGACCAGATCAAAGACCTTGAGCAAAACCAGCAGGCCCTCAAGAGCGCCGGTATCGACGCCGTCCTGTCGGTCACAACCGACCCCGCCCCCCTGCTCGCGCAGAAGACGACCGACGAACGCATCTCGACGCCGGTGCTGTCGGACCCGGACCTGACGGTCTCCCGAGCGTATGACGCCAACGCCTACGGGATGATGGGAGACATGCGCGACGGCCACAGCTTCCTGCTCGTGGACCCCGAGGGCACCATCCGGTGGCGCGCGGACTACGGTGGCGAGCCCGACTACGTCATGTTCGTACCCACCGCGAAAATGCTCTCCGATCTCGCACGGGAGCGCACCTGATGGCCGGTTCCGAATCAGAGCAGGCGACCGGGCCAGTGACCCGGCCCGCGCCATGCCTGACCACCCACGTCCCGATCACCTTGCTGACTCAGCACGACTGCGTACTCTGCGATCACGCGAAGCAGGTCCTTGCACGCGTGGACAAGGACGTGCCCCTGAACGTCACCGAGGTCGACCTCGCCACGCCGGCGGGCCAACAGCTGGCCAAGGAGGCGGGAGTGATCTTCGCGCCAGGCGTGCTCCTTGACGGCCGGCCCTTCTCCTTCGGACGGCTCTCCGAGAGGCGGCTTCGGCGCGCGCTGCGTCCGCGCGGGTAGGGATGACTAGAGCACTCCGCAGCAGCAGCAGCTGTTTTCGGGCCTGGGCTGTCTTGCTGGCGGCAGTCGTGGCCTTGCTGGCATGTGCTCCACCAGCCAGCGCGCACCCCACTCTGCTGTTCAGCGACCCCGCCGCCGAGGTTGCGACGGGCGATTCGCCGGGTGCGATCACCTTGGTGTTCAACGAGGCGGTCACGGCCGGTCCCGGCGCACTCACCCTGCTCGACAGCGCCGGGCATGCGGTGCCGCTGGGACGGACGGAGACAGTGCGGGCAGGCCGGGCGGTCACCGGGGCTGTCCCTGAGCGGCTACGACTTGGCGTCTACCGGGTCCGGTGGCAAGTCACTGGCTCGGACGGAGATCTGATGGGCGACGAGTTTCGTTTCGCCATCGGGTCCGCGGTCCTCGGAGCCGCAAACGCCATCTCCTCGACGGCGACGTCCTGGCTCGATGCAACGTTGCGGTGGCTCTTGTTTGCAGGGCTGTCTCTTGCAGTCGGAGGGGTGGTCGCCGACCGGCTTGCCCGGGCCGTGAGGGCGAGGACACCGGGACTGCCGACGCCACGTTCGCTGGTGCCGACCGGTGCACTGACCGGGCTGCTGGGTGTGGTCACGCTTGCCGTCCTGCTCGTTGCCGGGACCGGAGAGCTCGGGTCGTTGTGGAGCGGTCAGGCGGGCATCGTGCTCCTGGTCGAGGCGGCCGGCCTGGGCATGGCATTCGTGGCCGGGCGAGTGTTGAGCGCATCCTCTCGGCTGCTGACGCTGGGTCCGCTCGCCGCGGTCGTGGCCGCCGAGGGGGTACGGTCGCACGCCAATGCTGTCGCGCCGATCTGGGGCGCTCTGCTCACCGGCGCGCATGTTGCTGCAGCCGCGACATGGGTCGGGACGCTGGCCCAGGTGGTCGTGACCACGTTCGCGTGGCGGTCAAGCCGAGGATCCGTGCGCGGCCTCTACATTGGCTACGCCCGCTTGGCGGCCTGGGTGTTCGCGGCCGTAACGGCCAGCGGGGCGCTCAGTGCGCTGGTACTCGTCCCGCTTCCGGCGTGGACCGGCACCTTCTATGGGCGGCTTCTGCTTTCCAAGCTCGCCCTCGTCGCCGCCGCTGCTGTACTGGCGCTCGGGGCGCGGCAGTGGCTCAGGCGCCGCAACACCCGAGCAGTGCAGGTACTGACCCGCCTCGAGGTCACCGGCCTGGCACTGGTCCTCGCCCTGTCGGCCACGCTGGTGTCCACACCACCTGCCAGCAGCCAGACACCGGTCGCGCCGCCAGCGCGCGGTCAGGTCATCCAGATCGGCACCATGGCGGGGCAGATCGGTCTGACCGTCCAAGCCAGCGAGCAACTCCTGGTCGTGCGGCTGACCTCCCCACGCACCGGCGACTACTACTCCGGCGATGAGCCCCAGACGTTCACCCTCTCCGGCCAGATCACCGCGCCCGGGCAGCAGGGCCGCCCGCTGGAGCTGACAGCGTGCGGAACCGGGTGCTTCACCGCTCCGGCTGACTGGCGACGGGGCGCCACCATCCTCGCCCTGCACGCCGGCGCAGACACGTGGCGCGGCGGCACGGTCAACGTCCTCGTCCCTTGGCCCGGCACCCAGGGCGCGACACACCTGAGCAGGGCCGTGTCCGCACTACGTGCCGTCGAGCACCTCACCGTGTACGAAGCAGTCACCAGCGACACGACAACCGCGCCGCCCGACCACCGTCCGCTACAGATGACCGGACGCTTCTTTGTCAGCCAAGAGCCCTACGCCGACGGGACCGCACCGATCGCGACCCAGATCTCACAGCCCGGTGAACCCGTCCGGCTCGCCTTGGGCTACCCGGCCGCAAATGTCTCCGTGACCCTCACCCTCGACGCCTCGGGCCGGATCAGCGAAGAGACCCTGACCGACGAGACCCACCTGATCCACCGCCGCCTCATCTACCCCGAGCGCGACTGATCCCCTCGCGCCGGAGCCGTCGCAGCTCTTCCTGCGACTCGGCCACCCCCATCGAGGACGTCACATGACGGGCGGACGCCAGGCGAGACTGTCCGACGAACGGTGTAACTGGCCCCGACGCTGACGATTCAGCGGGAAGGGTCTGATGATGACCGAGACACTGGTGGGTGTGAGCCCACCGCGGAAGGCAGGCAAGAAGACGCTCACCCCCGATGAGGTGGAGCGTGCGGCGGTGCGTGAGCTGGTCAAGGCCGCTCGCGCCAAGGGTGAGGAGCTGACCGGCCCGGATGGGCTGCTCAAGGCGATCACCAAACAGGTCCTCGAGGCCGCCCTCGAAGAAGAGATGACCGAGCACGTCGGCTACGACAAGCACGCCCCCGAGGGCCGCAACGGGGCCAACCCGCAACGGCACTCGCCCGAAGACGGTGCTGACTGACAACGCCGGCCCGGTCACGGTCGAGGTCCCGCGGGACCGGGCCGGTAGCTTCGAGCCGGTCATCGTCAAGAAGCGGCAGCGGCGCCTGACGGATGTCGACGCGATCGTGCTGTCGCTGTACGCGCGCGGGTTGACGACCGGAGAGATCAGCGCGCACTTCGCTGAGATCTACGGCGCGTCGGTGTCCAAGGACACCGTCTCTCGGATCACCGACCGGGTGCTCGAGGACATGCAGGCCTGGTCGGCGCGGCCGTTGCAGCGGGTGTACGCGGCGGTCTTCATCGACGCGATCATGGTGAAAGTCCGTGACGGGCAGGTCGGAAACCAGCCGTTCTATGCCGCGATCGGGGTCGACCTGGCCGGCCATCGCGACGTGCTCGGGTTGTGGCCGGGCAACGGCGCCGGGGAGTCGGCGAAGTTCTGGATGAACGTGCTGACCGAGCTGCGCAACCGGGGCGTCGCGGATGTGTTCTTCATCGTCTGCGACGGCCTCAAAGGCCTGCCCGACAGCGTCAACGCCGTTTTCCCGGCGGCGATCGTGCAGACCTGCATCGTGCACCTGATCCATGGCACGTTCTGGTGCGCGTCGAAGAAGTACTGGGAGGCGATCGCCAAGGACCTGCGCCCGATCTATCAAGCAGCGACCGCGGAGGCGTGGGCGGCGTTCGAGGCGTTCGAGGAGAAATGGGGCAAGGCCTACCCGGCCATCCCCAGGTTGTGGCGGGCCGCGTGGGAGCAGTTCATCCCGTTCCTGACCTACGACGTTGAGATCCGCAAGGTTGCTCTGCTCCACCAACGCGATCGAGAGCCTGAACGCCCGGTACCGGCGGGCCGTCAACGCCAAGGGCCACTTCCCGACCGAGCAGGCCGCGCTCAAGACGCTGTACCTGGTGACGCGGAGCCTGGACCCCAAAGGCCTGGGGCAGGCACGATGGGTCACCCGGTGGAAGCCGGCCCTGAACGCCTTCGCCATCACCTTCGCCGACCGGATGCCTGCGGCAGAGAACCTCTAACCATGAAAACGCCAGTTACACCGTTCATCTGACGGACCCCGCCAGGCATGCTCGCGCTCGCCTACCCGCTCAGGAGCACCACACGGGACAGGTTGGTCGACCGCTGCGGGCTCCTTTTTCGTCACTCCCAGACGCGTGATCGACGACCGCACCATGCCCTACTATCTGCGTACGTAGATAGTAGAATGGGTGCCTGGTGGTACGGCATCGTGGTGATGTTGTGGCCTCCGCCGCGCATCGATCATAAAGCGTGGTTCGTCCGTCCAAGGACGCAAGAGCGCGACTGGGACATCCTGCGCACACGGCCACGGAAGTGGCGAGATCAACACTGCCAACCCCCTGGGAACGCCGGGAGAACTGACACGGAGGAACGACATGATGTGGAGCTCCGGGATGGGCATCGGAATGGGGCTGGTCATGGCCGCCGGCACCATCGGGTTCTTGGCCTTGGTCGCCGTGCTCGTGCGAGCCCTCTTCACCGACCGCTCCGTCGGAGCCGAACCCACCGGGGTGCCCAGTCCGCTGAACGTGCTGGCCGACCGGTTGGCACGCGGTGAGATCACCGTCGAGGAGTACGAGCAGCGCCGGCGCGTCCTGGCCGGCGCGGCCGGCCCCCTGGACCGACCAGCCCCATGGGCGGACGTGGCCAGCCCGCCGTCACGTCTGTCCGCTCCCGATCCTCCCGATCCCACGAGGGACCGTCACCAAGGAACATGATGACTGCTTCCGGGCCCACCCTGCTCTTAGGCTCGATCCACCGATGTGCTGGTGGGGTGGCGTCGATCGCCGCCTCGGGTTGAGGCGGTGGCGAGGGACGTGGGGTATCGCCCGCCCTCGCTGTCGGGGTGTTCCACGTCGGGGTTCCTTGGGTCGCGCAGTCTGCAGCTGGGTTGTCAGGACGCAGTGATGGCGTGCGGGTCGGGACGCGGCCCCACAGTCGGGTCCAGGCTTCGTGCCAAGGCCACGCGTGGGGCAGTGCAGGATGATCCCGCGTGCGGAGGACGCGACCCGGGCGGGGATGTGGATCAGCTTGCGGCGGTGGTGTGCCCCGGGACACCCCAAAGCCTCCACTGAAGCCGGGGCGGTTCAGACCGTCGCGGTGGTCGCTTTCGCGAGCTCGGTCGCCGCGGTGAGGGTGGCGGCGGCGTGGGTGAGGTTGAACGCGATGACGGCGAGCACGAGCCAGGCGGCGTTCGCGGTGAACTTGCCGGAGGGCAGGTTGGCCAGGGCGGAGGCCTTGAGGTCGGCGTGGACCTGCTCGATGATCGCGTGTCCGCTGTGGGTCTTGTCGGCGGCGACGGTGCCCAGTTGCTCGGCGGGGAGGTGGTGAAGAAGGCGTGGAAGCGCCATACGTCGAACAGGGTGCCCTGTCCGGCGCTTTCTTGCGCTCGGCGTTGAGGTCGGGGCTGCGGCGCACGACGAGCCGGCCGGGGACGCGGTGGGCTGGCTGCTGTGCGGCGAACACGGGTGAACGGGACCTCGGCGACCTCGGCCCGGGAGATCCACGCGCCGCTGTCCTGGTCGAAGATGGCGTCGTGTACTCGATCGGTGTCCACGCGCTCTGCTCGATACCGGAGATGGCGGTCTTGATCGTGCTGGTCAGACGCACCGTGACGGACACGTCGGCGCCGCCGGCCACGGCGGCCCGCAGGGCCGGTCCGCCGAAGAACGCCGAGCCCATCCGGACCAAAACCCGCTGATCTTTCGCGAGCAGGCGCCGCGCGGTCTTGACCGCGTCCGGGACCAGCCGCTTGGCGCCTCGGGGTGAGCCGGCTGAGCCCTTCCGCAGCCGCTGCGCGAGGATCACCGGCGCGGTCCGGTCACGGTGAGCGTGGCCAGCAGCGCGTTCAGGCCGCGCACACCGCTGTGGCCGAACCCGGCGCCCTGCTTGGCGTGACCGTGGACCTCGATGACCGTGTCGTTGATGTCGACCAGCGCGTACCCGCCAGCCGGTTCCCCTCCGCTGCCGTCGGGCCGGCCCAGTAGCGCCGTCTGTGCGGTCAGAGCAGCGAGGAACCTGGAGGCGGCCGCGTCGAGCTGGCGCACGTGCCCGAAAGTGAACGCGCGCAGGAACGAGCCGAGGGTCGAGGGCGCGTACACCTTGGCGAAGAGCCGGCCCATTCCGCCGTGCCGAAGCAGGGCATGTCATCGATGCTGTCGGCCCCGGCGACCATTCCCGCGACGAGGGAGGCCACCTTCAACCCGGCATTCGCGCCCTTCTCGCTGGGCACACTCAGATGCTGCTCGGCCAGGCGCCGCAGTCCAGCCCGGTCGGCCAACGCCAGGACCGGGACCAGCCCGGCGGCCGACACGAGGTTCGGGTCGTCGAAGGCCACCGACGTGCGCGCGAGAGTGTGAGAGAGTCGCATCCCAAAGGTGCCCTTCCGGGGTTGAGGTTTTGGAACCCTCGCAAGTCCCAATCTCTCAGCACGGCAGGGCATCTCGTCGTCACGGCACGCTCACACCACGGCCCTCATCGGTGTCGAGGCTTAGCCTGGGCGGTGGGCTTCGCCGGTTGCACCAGTGCCCAGTTGCGTTCAGCACAGCCAGATCCGCAGGGAAGCGCGGCCGTGCCGACGGAGCGCGCGAAGGCGTGACCCGGCCACCAGCCGCATCCACAGCCCGGTTCGCGACCGCGACCGCGACACCATTCTGGTCCCACCCGTCAGGGGCTGGTCGAAGTGCCCGGAGTGGGCCAACCCGCGGAGGCCCAAAGGAGCGGCCCCGAAGGAAAACCGTGGCCTCCGCTGTGACCTACCGCCGCTTCATCTACCCCGAACGGGGCTGATCCTCCTGCCTGAGGCTTCGCAGCTCTTCCTGCAACTCGGCCACCTGCTCGGCCAGGCCGCCCGGGCCCGACGAGGATACGCCAGGCCGAGAGCATCCGGCTCGACCGCTCAGATGCGGACGGACGCAACCGAGGTAGGTCACGACGATTGCCGCGACGGCAAACGCCCCTGCCAGCCACACCGACATCAGGGCACGTCCGCCGGCCGACCGTCTCGGTGGTCTGTCCGCCGCTCAGCCTTCAGCTGCTCGATCTCGGCGCGCAATTGCTGCAGCTGCGTGACAGCCTGACCGTCTCGGGCGCCTTGGGTGACATGCCCATCCTGACCAGCGTGGTCGTGACGCTGGCCCCGCATCATCAGCCACATCATGAGGCCCATTCCGACCGGGCAGGCCAGGGCCGCGACGGCAATCAACAACGACTCCATATCGCCACCCCTCCTTTCTACTATCTACGTACGGAGATAGTAGAACACAATGCACTCACCGTGCGTCACAGCGAGCAGGCCGAGGGGGCCGGGTGGTCGCTGCTCTGCGTGTGACCTGGCGGGCCACGGAGCCGCCTCGGCCTCGCGAGTGCTGTGGGCTGGGGTCCGAGGCTGTGGGAGGGTTCGACTGCGAGGCGGCCACCGCCTCCTGGCGGCGGGAGTAGGCGGCCATGGCAAGCATGACGAGGACCCCGGCGATGAACCCGGCGACGGCGTAGGGCAGCCTGCCCTCTTTGCGGAGGCTGGGGAGGACCTCTCCGGCGGGGGCGGCGACCACGACACCCGCGGCGAAGTGCTGGATGGCGCTGACCAGCCGAGGCCCGGGCGGTCGGAGCGTGGAGATGGTCGTGCCGGCGGCGGCCGCCGCCACCGGGAAGGCGACGAGAGTCAGGGCTTGGGTCACGGCGCTCATCAGGTGTTCTTCCGTTGGCCCCGGTCACGTAGCCAGAGGGTGAGCATGGTGCCCAGGAGCAGGGCTGCGGTGGCGCCCCAGTCCCACCCGCGGGCTGTGTGGAGCGCTCGACCAAGGAATCCAGCGGAGGCCCGCCGTGCTGCATCCGCAGCCCGGGCGTGGCTGTACGCGCTGTGGATGGCACGGCCAGTACCTAGGGGCCCATGGTGTCGCCGGCGCGACTGCCCCGTTGGCGCTTCACGCGCCGGAGCGGAGGACTCCGGCGCCGAGCATGATGAGGAGGGCCACGCCGACGGCGGTGCGGTAGACGACGAATACCGTGAATCGGTGCTGGGCGATGTAGCGCATGAACCAGGCGATGACCGCGTACCCGACGCCGAACGCGATCAGGGTGGCGAGTGCGGTGGGTCCCCAGGGCGGCGTGCTGGTTGACCCGATCTTGGTCAGTTCCAGGGCGCCGGAGGCTAGGACCGCGGGGACCGCGAGCAGGAACGAGATGTGGGCGGCGGCTTCGCGTTGGAGGCCCAGGAGCAGGCCGGCGGTGATCGTGCCGCCCGAGCGGGAGACACCCGGGATCAGCGCGAGAGTCTGGGCGAACCCCAGAGCCAAGGAGGACCGTGCGGTCAGTCGCTCCAGTGGGTCACGGTTGGCGGCGATCCGGTCGGCGACCCAGAGGATCAGCCCGAATCCGATCATGGTGACGGCGAGCAGTCGCAGGTCGCGGAAGGCGGTTTCGATCTGGCTCTGCAGGGCCAGGCCGAGGACCGCGATGGGGACCGTCCCGATCAGCACGTACCAGCCCAGCCTCGCGTGGACGTCGCGGCGTAGACCTGAGGTCCACAGTGAGCGGGTCCAGGTCACGATGATCGCGGCGATCTCGGTGCGGAAGTAGACCAGGACTGCCGTCTCGGTGCCCAACTGCGTGACCGCGGTGAAGGCGGCGCCGGGGTCTTTCCAGCCGGCCAGGGCGGCAACGAGCCGCAGGTGGGCCGAGGAGGAGATGGGCAGAAACTCGGTGAGGCCCTGTACCAGGCCGAGAACGGCAGCGGTGAACCATGACACTTGCGGTGGGTCCTTTCGGGGTCGTGGGGCGCTTGATGCGTTCCTGCGCTGCGCGCAGGGCGGGGCGCCTTTGGCGCGGTAGGAATGGATGCCGCCAGCCGGTGGCGCTGGTGCCGGCTCTCTCGACGTTGCGCCGGCGCCGCTCTGCCGACGGCCGCCGCTGCGATGCTGGCGCTCGTAGGCAGCCCGTAATGGGGGCGCCGGCGAGGTGACGCCGTCGGCTGGGAGGACTGTCGTGGTGTGCGGGAGCGGGCCGTGGGCGGGAGCGGGCCGTGTGCGGCTACAGGCCGAAGGTGCCACCTTCTATGAGGATGACGGCGCCGAGGAGGATCAGGACGAGCGGGAACAGGATGTGTTCCCACCGCTCGAGGACGCGGGCGATGGGTGGGCGGGTCGCGATGTACCGGGCTGCCAGCACGAGCACGGAGATCAGTGCGAGGAAGACGACCGTGTAGGCCACGATGGCGGTGGTGCCGACGGCGAGGAAGACAGGGACGTACACGCCGATGTTGTCTCCGCCGTTGGCGAAGGTGACGGCGGCGACGGTCCAGACGCTGATGGGCTTGGTGCCGGCCGGTGCGTCGTCATCGTCATCGCTGCGCCAAGCCTGCCATGCGGCGCGTAGGCCGAGGATGAGGGGGATGAGACCGAAGTAGGCGATGGCGTCCGCAGGCAGGAAGGCGCTGGCGCCCAGGGTCATCAGGACCGAGGCTGTCAGGATGGCGCCAAAGCCGAGGTACTGCCCCGCCGTGATCCTGGCGGTGGTGCCGTGGGCCTCCGCTCCGCGGGCGAAGAACAGCGACAGCACGATGATGTCGTCGATGTTGGTGACCAGGAACAGTCCGACGGCCTGCAGGGCCGCGACAGTGAAGGCCATGTCTGCCTTTCGAGGGACGGCGGTTACGTTGGCGGACGGGTGCGGTTACGGTTTCGAGCAGCCGGTGGGCGACGTCGCTCCACCGCTGGCCAGCAACCGTCGAGGCGACCGGGGTGTGACGAGACGGGGCGGTTTCCTCGCTGGGCCAGGCGGTTGGGCGCGCGATGAGGAAGCCGCCTCACTGGGCTGCGGCCCGCGCTGTCAGTGGTGGCTCGAACGTGCCTCACCGGCCGCTGGCACCCGAGCCTGCCATCGCACGCGCGGACGGCCCTGACCGCCTGACGGAATGTCGACCCGTGCGGCACCCACCGTGCATGTCCGGCGCATTCATGCTCACCGGGACCGAGCCGCTGGTGGTGACTCCGGCCCTGGCCTTGTGGATCTCCCGCGATCGCCGTGCTGGGCCGCCCGTGGGTGCCGTTGAAGGGCCCGTCTGCCGGTCGCTGGGAGGCGGGCGAAGCTCATGGCGTCCGGACCGAGGCTGGCCCTTGGACCGCCGGGGCGTCCGCCGCCACCGGCGCGGGTGGCAGGTGCCGGGTTCGGCCGGCTCGCACCCCGTTGCCGATCACGAAGACCTCGGCCACCTCGTGGACCAGGACTACTGCGGCGAGCCCGAGGACGCCGAGCGCAGCGAGTGGGATCAGGATCGCGATGAGCCCGAGGGAGAGGCCCACGTTCTGAAGCATGATCCTGCGGGCGCGTCGGGCGTGGGTGAGGGTCTGGGGCAGGTGGCGCAGGTCCTCGCCCATCAGGGCGACGTCGGCGGTCTCGATGGCCACGTCGCTGCCCATCGCGCCCATCGCGATACCCACGTCGGCGGTGGCCAAGGCGGGGGCGTCGTTGACGCCGTCTCCGACCATCGCGGTCGGGGCGTCCTCGCGCAGTCTGTGGATGATGGCCGACTTGTCCTCGGGGCGGAGCTCCGCGTGCACGTCGGTGATGCCGGCCTGGGAGGCCAGCGCGGTGGCGGTGCGCTCGTTGTCGCCGGTCAGCATCGCGATGCGGTACCCGGCCTC
Organism: Terrabacter terrae; assembly: GCF_039529575.1. Classification (NCBI taxonomy): domain Bacteria; kingdom Bacillati; phylum Actinomycetota; class Actinomycetes; order Micrococcales; family Intrasporangiaceae; genus Terrabacter; species Terrabacter terrae. The sequence continues at coordinate 28,306 of NZ_BAAANB010000006.1, read as the reverse complement.
GCGGAGCTGGGTGACGACCTCCGCTGCCTCGGGGCGCAGGTCGTCGCGGACCGCGACGGCGCCGATCAGGACCCCGTCGTGCTCAACGAGGACCGCTGTGGCTCCGGAGTGCTGCATGGCGGTGACCTGTTCGGCGAGCGCGCCGGCAGCGATCCAGCCTGGCCGCCCCAGCCGCGCCGCTCGCCCGTCGACGGTACCGGTCAGGCCGGCGCCGGTGACCGCTTCGACACCCTCGGCGTCCCCGTGCGCCGGCGCAGCGGCCACGATGGCCCGGGCCAGCGGGTGCTCGCTGCGAGATTCCAGGGCGGCAGCGACATCCAGCACCTGTGTGCGGGAGTGGCCGGCGGTGGTGGCCACCTCGACCACGGCTGGCTGGTTGCGGGTCAGCGTCCCGGTCTTGTCCATCGCGACGGCGCGGATCCGACCCAGTGCCTCCAGTGCGGCGCCGCCCTTGACGAGCGCGCCGATGCGGCTGGCGGCGCCGATGGCGGCCACCACGGTGACCGGGACGGAGATGGCGAGCGCGCAGGGGGACGCGGCGACCAAGACGACCAGGGCTCGTTGGATCCAAGTGCCGGGATCCCCGAGCAGGCTGCCGGTGATCGCGATGACCGCGGCGAGGACCATGATCCCCGGGACCAAGGGCTTGGCGATGCGGTCGGCCAGCCGTTGGGCGTTGCCCTTGCGGGACTGCTCCGCTTCGACGATGTTGACGATCCGGGCGAGCGAGTTGTCCTCGGCGGTGGTGGTGACCTCGACCTCGAGCACGCCGGTGCCGTTGATGGAGCCTGCGTAGACCGTGTCGTTCACACCTGCCTCGATCGGCAAGGATTCGCCGGTGAGGGCAGAGACGTCGAGGGCGGTGCGGCCGGCGCGTATCACGCCGTCGGTGGCCACCCGCTCGCCGGGCCGAACGAGCATCAGGTCGCCGACGACGAGCTCTGCCGGGGCAAGGGCGGTCTGGCTGCCGTCACGCAGGACAGTGGCCTCCGCGGGGACCAGCGACAGCAGGCCGCGCAGGCCGCGGCGGGTGCGGGCGACGGCATACTCTTCCAGTCCCTCGCTGATGGAGTACAGGAACGCGAGCGTCGCGGCCTCGGCGACCTCGCCGAGAATCACGGCGCCGACAGCGGCGATCGTCATCAGCGTTCCGACGCCGATCTTTCCTCGGACCAGCCGCCTTAGTGTCCCGGGGACGAAGGTCCAGGCACCCAAGGCAAGGGCGAGGGCGTTCAGCCCGGTGACCACGCTGTCGGGGGCGCCGCCGAGTCCGGCGAGGAACCCCGCGAGCAGGAAGACTCCCGAGGCAGCAGCAAACTGCAGCTCGCTGATCTGCCAGAGCCGTTCTGGCTCGTGCTCTTCGAGCTCGTCGCGATCGGATTCTTCGTGGCCGCAGCCGCAGGCGTCAGTCATCGGGCAGGTTCCTCGTGGGTGGTGGGGCTCGGGTCAGGGCCGGTGCTGCCGTAGTTCGGGCACAGCTCGACCGCGTCCCCGGTGAGGGCGAGGAGCTGCTCGCCGGCGCTGAGCAGGTCGAGCAGTTCGGCGTGGGCAAGTGAGTAGAACATCTGCCGCCCCTCGGGTCGGCCGACAATCAGCCCGCAGTCACGCAGGCAGGCAAGGTGGCCGGACACGGTGCCCTGGGCAAGTCCCAGTGCCCGAGTCAGGTCGACCACGCGCCGCTCACCGCCTGCCAACTGGCGGACGATCGCGAGCCGGTTACGGTCCGCGAGCCCGTGGAAGAGGGCTGCGCCACGCCGCAATCCAGGCTCAACCTCGGCCATTCCAGGCGTTGTCATTGGCATACTCCGATGATAGCGCGAACGGAACGCTGGCCTGACACCACGCCACCAGGAGACGGTTGAACGCTTTCTGGGAATGTCCGGACCTCGGCCGGACGGATCGACAATCTTTCCGGCAGCGCCTCGCCTCGCCCAACACGTTGCGCCTGCGGCCGGCGGTTCACGCGAGGGTGTTGAGACGGCCTCTCATCAGCGCCGAGCGGATCGCGGAGCGATGTGCGTGCGTTGCCGTCGTGGCTCAGTGCCGGGTTAGGACATGGCCGAGCGGCAGTGGTTTGCGGTCCGGAACGTTCGTCGCCGCCAACGAGGACCAGCTCTGGGGACCATGGAATCTGAACCCGGGTGAGATCCACTACGAAGAGCGCACCACGATGTGGAAGGCCGACAGCGGGGCTTCGTATCAGCCGGCCACCTCGCCGAGGACATAGACGGCGAGGAAGCCGAGGAAGAACATGGCGGCCAAGGCGGTGGTCTCGGTCTGTTCGTGGGCCTCGACGAGCAGCTCTTCGACGGCCAGGTAGAGGAGGGCGGCAGCTCCGAAGGCGAGCACGACCGCGAGCGTGGCGGGCCCGGCACCGGCGAGGAGGGCGGCTCCGCCGACCGCGCCGACGGCCGTCAGCAGGGCCAGCCCGACGACCGTCGCGGCGGACTGGGCCCGGTTCAGGCCGGCTTCGGTGAGCTCGCTGCCGAGGGACAGCGACAGGAACAGGATCTCGAGGGTGAGCGCGACTGTGAGGATGATGCCCTGCGCCGCGCCGAGGACTGCTCCCAGTCCCACCAGTAGGCCGTCGATGACGAGGTCCACCCCGACGGCGACGAGCAGGCCGAGGGGCAGGGCGGTCGCTGCTCTGCGTGTGACCTGGCGGGCCACGGAGGCGCCTCGGCCTCGCGAGTGCTGTGGGCTGGGGTCCGAGGCTGTGGGAGGGTTCGACTGCGAGGCCGCCGCGGCCTCCTGGCGGCGGGAGTAGGCGGCCATGGCAAGCATGACGAGGACGCCGGCGATGAACCCGGCGACGGCGTAGGGCAGCCTGCCCTCTTTGCCGAGGCTGGGGAGGACCTCTCCGGCGGGGGCGGCGACCACGACGCCTGCGGCGAAGTGCTGGATGGCGCTGACCAGCCGGGGTCCGGGCGGTCGGAGCGTGGAGATGGTCGTGCCGGCGGCGGCCGCCGCCACCGGGAAGGCGACGAGAGTCAGGGCTTGGGTCACGGCGCTCATCAGGTGTTCTTCCGTCGGGCCCGGTCACGTAGCCAGAGGGTGAGCATGGTGCCCAGGAGCAGGGCTGCGGTGGCGCCCCAACCCCAGGAGTGGCCCTCGGGCTCGGTGGGGGGAGGGGCGGTGTGGGCCGGGTCCCCGTCGGCGGGTGCGTCGGTGGCGGTGCCCGGCGAGGGAGTCTGGCCCGGGACCAGGGCCGCCGCGTCGAGCGTGGTGAAGACGGGGGCCTGTGACTCCGCAGGCGTCAGGTCGCCAGCGGTGGCCGCCACCGGTGCCAGGCTGGGGAGCAGCAGCGCAACAGCCGAAGGCGAGGGCGGTGGAACGCGGCCGGGGCCGGTGGCGGTGTGCGCGCACCGGCGTCAGACCTCGGCGAGGATGTCGTCGATGAGTCCGGGTCAGGACGCTGGCGGTGATGGGGCCGGAGATGGGCGCGGCGATGCGGGCCGAGGTGTCTAGGACCAGCGTCGTCGGGGTGGCGACTGCTTTGCCTTGCAGGGCCAGGATCGGCACACCACCGTCGTAGGCCAGCGAGGGGTAGGTGATGCGGTGTTGGCGTTGGAAAGCCAACCCGGTGGGCGGCGTCTCCATCTTGTCGAGGCCAAGGAAGCGAACCGGGGCTTTGCGGCGCTGGACCGTCTCCCAGACCATCTGCAGGTCGGCGGCCTCGACGATGCAGGGTGGGCACCAGGAGCCCCACACATTGATGACGAGCACGGTCTGGAGCAGGTTCGCGTTGGACCAGGGTTGGCCCTCGAGGGTCCTGCCGACGAGCCGGACCGGCGCATCCCTGGCGGCCACCGGGATCAGCTCGGTGGTGCCGTCGCCGGACACGTAACCCTTCCGGTCCCCGGAGCGCGCCTGAGCCGCACCCGGCCAGCAGCGCGGCGCCCCCGACGGCCAGCAAGCTAGACGCCAGCTGCAGCGCGCGGCGCCGGGTCAGCGGCGCGGTGTCGCTCACCACGAGGTCTGGGTGCAGGCGCTGGAGCCGGCGGGTTCGACCTGCAAGGTGGCGTGCTCGATGCCGAAGCGTTCCCGCATGACGGCCGCAGCCTCGGTGAGGATCGTGGCGGAGTCTGCGGAGGGCTTGCCTGCCCGCGGGTCGGCCGTGACGAGGTGGGCGGTGGCGACGTTCATGCCGGAGGTGAGCGTCCACACGTGCAGGTCGTGGACCTCTACCACGCCGTTGATCTGCGCAAGTGCCTGTTCGGCATCGTCGGGGTGCATCCCGGCCGGCGCGTGCTGGCCCAGCACAGCGAGCACCTCGCGGCCGAGCATGACCGCACGGACGGCCACGAACAGAGCGATGGCCAGGGCCACGACGGTGTCCCACCACACCTGGCCGGTGGAGGCGACGAGGAGGGCCGCGACGATGACCCCGACGGACCCGAGGGTGTCGGCCAGGACCTCGAGGTAGGCGCCTTTGACGTTGAGGCTCTCACCGGCGCCGGCACGTAGCAGCGCGATGCTGATCAGGTTGATGACCAGCCCGAGCGCGCCGACGACTAGCATCGGGCCGGAAGCGACCTCGGGCTCGGACCCGATGCGACCGATCGCCTCGATACAGATGTAGACGGCCACGCCGAGCATGAGCAGGACGGCCAGACCGGAGGCGAAGACCTCGGCCCGGTAGGAGCCGAACGTCCGTCGTCCCGTGGTGTCCTTGCGGGTGGCGACCCGAGTGGCCACCAGGGCGGCTCCCAGAGCTACGACATCGGCTGCCATGTGACCGGCGTCGCTGATCAGCGCCAGGGACTGGGAGGTCAGACCGACGACGAGCTCGACGACGAAGAAGGCGGCGACCATCCCGAAGGTCAGCTGCAGGCGCCAGCGGTGGGTTCCCGCGGCCGAACCGCCGTGCCCATGCCCGTGCCCATGACCGTGTCCGTGGCTCATGCGCCGGACCCCGACCGCGTGGAACCGGTGCGCCGCGAGTGCGAGCCGCGCGACGCGGCCCTTGTTGCACGGGCCGGACCGGCGTGCTCCACGGGTACGGGGCGGACGGCGGAGGGCCCGTTCGGTGTGTGCTCGCGGGTGATGTGCTCGTGGGTGATGTGCTCGCGGGTGAGGTCGAGCAGCATCCGCACGTGCGCGTCAGCGAGGCGGTAGTACATCAGGCGGCCCTCGCGCCGGGCCGTGACGACCTGGCAGGCGCGCAGCAGGCGAAGCGACTGCGACACCGTCGTCTCTGTCACGCCCGTGGACGCCGCGAGGTCACACACGCACAGCTCGCCGGTCTCGAGCAGCGCGTAGAGCAGCTTGGCCCGGGTCGGGTCCCCGAGGAGCTTGAAGACGGCCGACACCTGGACCAGGTCGGCCTCGGGGAGGGCGCGAGCTCGGACGTGTCGCACCGTCTCCGGGTGGACGCAGTGGTCGGTGCAGGCATCGATCCCGATCACCGTCTCATCTGAACGCATGCTCAGATGTTACGGTATCTCGACCACGTCGTGGAACCGACCGTCCGAACCGGGTGCGCGAGGTGGAGCACGACCAACTCGCGACTGCCCGCCGGTGCCCGTGACGGCGCCGTGCCGGCTCCTGCCCCGGAGGTCTCATGTTTGCGACCCAAGACAATCGCGGTTCTGACCGCGAGGAACGCCGCCAACGTGCCGCCCGGATGGCCGCCACGCAGAAGAGCCAAGAACGACGCCGCTCGCTCCTTCTCTGGGGCGGTGTCGTAACGGTCGTTCTCGCCATGGTGGCCGCCGTCGCGGTCGTGGTCGTGAAGGAGCGAGCGAGCCGCCCAACGCTTGACGCGGTCCGCTCCTACACGGTCAGCCAGGGCCATGTCACCACTCCGGTCGCCTACGCGCAGACTCCGCCCGCAGGGGGTGAACACGCGCCCGTGTGGCTCAACTGCGGCCAGTACACGTACCCGGTGGCCAACGAGAACGCGGTGCACTCCAAGGGTGGCGCGAAGACGTTCTTGTCCGCGCCGCAGGCCCGGGCGCTGGTCGCGACGGTCAAGCCGCGCGACCTCGTCGGCAAGACCCGGCGCCGCCTGGTTGTCGAGCTGATCGGTGACCTCGAGGTGATCGACCGCAAGATCAAGACGGCCGAGAAAGAGCTGACCGTGCTCGTCCAGGACCGCGGCTCCACGCTGCTGGAACTGACCGGGATCGGCCCCACCGGCGCCGCGCGGCTACTGGCCGACGTCCGGGACATCCACCGCTTCCGCGACAAGGACCGGTTCGCCTCGTGGAACGGCACCGCGCCGCTGGACGCGTCCTCCGGGGCGCAGCAACGCCACCGGCTGTCCCGGGCGGGCAACCGCCGGATCAACCGGACGCTGCACATCATGGCCGTCGTGCAGCTGCGCAACCCGACTCTCGGGCGGGAGTTCTACGACGCGCGCAAAGCCGGCGGGACACCATCGCTGATGGCGATGCGGTCCCTGAAACGACGCCTGTCCAACGCCTCGACGACCGCCACCACGGACTGCATCGAGACCAACCTGTTCCAGGCCTCGGGCAAGATCGCCGTCCACGCCGGCGTGCAGGTGACCAAGGCCTACTACCAGGAGTCCGGCACCGGGCACATGGTGGACCTCTTCGCCTACTCGACGCCCGGTCAGAGGCTGATCGTCAGCGGGACCGGGGTCTCCGACACGAAGATGCTTGAAGATGCCGCGGGCAAAGCGCCGCGAGGTCATCATCGACTTCACGAAGTACGCCGACGGCACGCCCACGACCAAGGGCGACGTGGTCTACCTGACCAACGTCATGAAGATGGACGACGGGCGCAAGTGGGACGCCTCCTCACGCTTCTCTTCGGACCCCGCCTACAAGGTGCCGGTGCTGAAGTTCATCATCGGCGACCCGGCTCCGGACTACAGCATCATGCCGCCACCGAACCGGCTGATGCGGGCCCTGCCGCCGCTGCCGAGCAACTGGCGCAGCCTGATGGACAACCGGCTCATCTTCGAGGTCGAGCGGGGCAGCGCCGGTGCCGACGTCGAGTGGCTCATCAACGGCAAGCCGTTCGAGCCGGGCACGGTCGCGAGCAGCCTCAAGAACCCGGCGGGCAAGGCGCCACTGGCAGAACAGAAGATGAACAGCTTCAACCTGTGGGAGATCCGCAACGGCGGAGGTGGCTGGGTCCATCCCTTCCACCTGCACATGGAAGAGCATCGGACGGTCATGCGCAACGGCCGGGACGTGTCGGTCAAGGCCGATCCGGGGCACCCCGAAGACGTGTCGCGTGAAGACCTGGTGGCCCTGGACCCGAGCGAGTCCGTGATCGTCTACCGCGGCTTCCGCGACTTCCACGGCCCCTACGTCGCGCACTGCCACAACCTCGCGCACGAGGACCACGCGATGATGTTCGGCTGGGAGATCACCTGAGCCGGACGACCGACCGCGGGTGGCCACCCATCGGGTGGCCACCCCGATCGCCTTGACGCACTTACCGTTTCACCGCAGACACGAGGCTGATCCGCATGGCGACTCATTTTCTCCACCCCCTCAGACCACGCGTGGCGAGCGCGGAGGCGCAGCCTTCAGCGCGGATCTCGTCAGCTCCGTCGGCCTCACCCGTCTCCGGGGTGCCGTGGCTGACGGTGATCTCCCTCGCGGTCGTCCTCGCCTTCGCGGACGGGTTCTGGGTGATCTCGCTCCGCGGCGCGGTCGGCGCGATCGAGCGCACGAGTGAGCCGTTCGCGACGTGGGTGCGGGAGTCGGCGGTCATGGTCCCGGTGTACGCCCTGGCCGTCCTCGCCGCCCTCACCCTGGCCCTGCGACGGTTCGGCTCCGTCCTGCGCGGTGCCCGCGCCGTCGTCTCCTCGGCCTGGCTCGTCGCCCTCGCCGCCTCGGTCGTGGGCGCCGGGCACCTCGCCGTCAGCTCCGCCGTCGACTTCCGCCTCCAGTCCGGCCTCATCGAGCACATGGGATCCATGAGCCGCACCTGCGGCGCCGACTGCATCGCCCGGCTCCAGTCCGATGGTTTCTGGCTGCAGGCCCGCGCCACGGGCTACGGCGCCGCCCTCGTCCTGCTGACGAACGTCGTCGTCGTGGTGTGGATGGTCGCGATGCGGGGAGGGCGGCTGCGGGTCGTCTCGCCTCGGCGCGGACACGCCTCCCGCGTGGACGACCGCGTCCTCGGCCTCGCCGGAGCGCTCGTCGGTGCCGCAGTGATCCACCTCGTGGTCGTGCCCGAGCACCTCGCCGAGTGGGCCGCGGCCGGCCTCTTCTTCCTCGTGCTCGCCGTCGCCCAGCTCGTCGTGGCCGGGGCCGCGCTGGTGCGTCCGGGGCGTCTCTCCTGGCTCGCAGCCGTCGTGGTGTCCGCCGGCCCCGTCGTGCTCTGGGCCGTCTCGCGGACCGTGGGGCTGCCGCTCGGCCCCGAACCGGGCGTGCCCGAAGCCCTCGGCATCGCCGACCTCGCCGGCGCGCTGCTCGAGACGGCAGCGGTCGCCCTCGCGCTCTCGCTGCGCTCCCGCCCGGACCGGTCCGTCGACGCCGAAGGGACCCACACGCACCGGACCGGTCTCGTCGTCGTCGCCCTGCTGGCCGTCACCGTCGTGGGGGTCGCCGGCAACGGCATGCTGCTCCTCGGCGGCGACCCCCACGCGGCGAGCACCGCACAGGTCGAAGCCTCCTCGCCCGGTCAGGGCTGAGCCGGCCGCACTCACCAGCATCCGGTGTCCCGGGTCCGATCTCAGGATCCGGGCGGCCGGGGTCAGGCGCCGATGCCGCTCCATCGTCCTCGTTGCTCTCGGCTTCGGTGTCTTCACCCTGGCGCCAGCGCTGAAGATCCCCGGCAATCCTCCGGCCGTGGGCGACCCGGCAACCGTCGGCCGCCGCACACTGATCTACGTGCTGACGATCCTGATCGCCCTCGCGCTGGTGCTCGCCGCCTTCGAACTGGACCGGGCACCTCACGATCCGCGGACTAGCTGGCCCGGTCCGAACCAGCATCGTCCTGGTCGCGTTCCTCACCGTCGCCGGCACGATCTTCGCAGTCACCCCAGGCACCCCCGACACGATCGCGGCGGACATGCCGGCCAGGTTGATCTGGGACTTCCGGATCGCCTACCTCGCCGAGCTCGGGCTCATGCGGGCCACGCTCGGGGTGGTCTTCGGCCTGCTGGCCACCCGCAAGCAGGTTCCCACCGCTGATCCTCACGGGGCCCTAACGGCGTGACGGGAAGGGCGACGTCATCACCGGATGTGCTTCGACCGGCCACCTGCCACTTCGCACCGCCGCCGCGGCGGAGACGTTCAGCGCTGAATGGGTGGCCGCCGCGGCGATTGCCGTTCAGCTGACGGTGATCCTGAGCTCCATGCCCACCGAGCGGTGGCTCCCTACCGGACACCACAGGGTGTAAATGCCCGGGACGAGGTCGACGGTGATGGCGGCGTCAGCCTCGCCAGGATCGAGGATGCCGGTCGAGGCCGTTTCGACGCCAAGTCCCTCGATCGCGACGGCGTGCGGCGCCTTCCCGCGCTCTCGTGCGACGAACGTGAACGTGCCGGGCTCAAACGCCTTCTTGTCGAGTCTGATCGCAAACTCCGTCGGATCCGCCATGACCTGCGTGCCTTCGATCGTTGGCGTGCTTTCGACGTTGCTGGAGTCGGCGGAGTCGGCGTCTGAACCACGACACGCAGAGAGCATGGCTGCTAGCGGCAAGACGATCAGCCAGCCAGCCAGCTTGCACTGAGGAGTTCTGCACCGCATTGTCGTCAACGATCCCACCACCTCACACAGGATCTGCCGCGCCTCTTCAGGCTACGCCCAGCCGTGACCCGCGGGCCGCGGTGATCGTGGTCCACGTACACCTCGCACAGCCAGGCGAACGTCGCGGGGTCTGACTCTCCTCGCCTCGGCACGCCGGTGGCGATGCCCGCGATGATCCGCGACGAGCGCGCTGGGTGCGGGGTCGTGGAAGCCCTCTGCGGACGCCGGCGCCCTGCGGGACGGCGGGGGCGCCGGCGACCGGTGGTGTCTTACGGTGCGTAGATGTACCTCATCCCGCTGATGTCGGTGACGGTGCGGGTGTTGTAGTTGAACGGTCCGGCCAGTGCGTTCATCTCGATGATGGTGACCCGGTCGCCGTTGACGGCGGTGACCCAGCCGAGGTGGCCGGCGCTGGATGAACCGTGGACGCCGGGTTGCATCACGACGATGGACCGGGTTCGCGGTGTCCCGCTGACGGTGTAGCCGGCGTTGGCGGCTCTGGTGCCCCAGACGAGCGCGTTGCCCGTCCAGCCGCCGGGGTAGTAGCCCTCAGACTGGTACCACTTGTTGAGCACACCCCAGGTGCATTGCCCTGCTGATCCCCAGTTGTAGGGGGAGCGGCCGCCGGCGGTGGCGCTCGGCGCGGCGTTGCTGGCGCTCGGCGTGGGGTTGCTGGCGCTCGGCGTGGGGTTGCTGGCGCTCGGCGCGGGGTTGCTGGCCCCCTTACTCGTACCGGTGGTCTTGGTCAGGCTCCGGCGCGTCAAGTCTCGCGAGGCGCGGGACTGGGCCTCACGTTTGGCGTCTACGGCCCGTTGCGCGGCTTGCTGCTCCTTCTCCGCGATCACATCGGTGATGACCTTCGCTGCCGCAGAACGCGGACCCGGGCGCGGCCGGGTGAAGCCGATCGAGGTCAGGGCAGAGGGAACCGTCGTGGCCTGCACGGCAGTCTGGCCGCTGGCCCATGTCGTGGCCGGGGGTCCCGTGACGGCTGGTGCGTTCGCTGACGCGGTGCTCTGGCTCTCGGCTTCGGCCGGTGGGGCGAGGGTGCTGACCAGCCCGCCGGCGGCCGCGAGGATCGCCGCCCCCTTCATGGCGGGCTGTGCGGACTCGCGCGCGATGACCGCGAGCTCGGCGATGGGGTTGGCCCCACCGGGTGGCCGATGCCGGCCGGGGCGTCGGGTGGTGTTCATGTGCGACCTCTCTCGCGCCTACGGGGTTAGCTGTCGGGTTCGGGCCGGAGGTTGTGGCCCGGCCGGTGCGTCAGCACCGGCTTCACCCCGAGGACGTCGGTGAGAACGTCCGGTGGTGGTTTCCCCGCTCCTGCCGTGCGTCTGGGTGTGGACTCGTGGTGGTGGCAGGACTCGGCGCCACCGCGAGTGCCCTGATGGGCTAGGTAGGTAAATGGGTAGACCATGGAGACACCGTCGGAGCGGTGTCTTCAAGCCTTTGGACCCAGTTGGGCAGATGGTGTCGTATCAGCCCGATCTGGACGTGTTGAGGGTTCGGCGATCTGTCTCCTTCTGTGGTTGCGGCCCTGTGGGTGTAACGGCGCCGCTCTGGCGGGCCACTTGGAGCCGGTTTGAGTGGTCAGACGATGGTCCTGAAGTTGTTGATCAGGCGTGACTGGAGCCAGGTGATGACAGGCTCCCAGAGGCCGCCGAGCATGAAGACGCCGACCGTGAGCAGGATGATGCCGCCGGTCAGCCGGATGGGCCGGCGGTGTCGACGCAGCCAGTCGCTGGCGCGGCTGGCCCGTTCGTATCCAGCGGCCATGGCGAGGAAGGGCAGGCCCAGGCCGAGGCAGTAGGCGACCGCAAGGGCGATGCCGCGGCTGACTGTCCCGGACTGCGCGGACAGTGGTGCGGCCATGGCGAGGATCGCGGCGAGCGTTGGGCCTTGGCAGGGGCCCCACCCGATGCCGAAGGCGACCCCGAGCAGCGGCGCTCCGCCCAGCCCAGTGGCGGGGCGCCACCGCGGCGTCAGCGACCACGACCTGCCCACCCCGAGGGAGAGCAGGGCGGTGACGATGACGACGGCTCCGCTGATGCGCAGCAACCCGGACTGGTGTTCCTGCATTGTCAGGGATGCGGCGGCGACGATTCCTGCGCCGATGATGAAGACGGTGCTGAAGCCGAGCACGAAAAGTAACGTCCCCAGGACCATGCGGCCGCGGCGTCGCTCGGCCAGCGGCTGCTCCGACAGCCCCCGGTCACGTACCCGAGGAAGCCGGGGACGAGGGGCAGGACGCAGGGGGAGGCGAACGAGACGATCCCAGCGAGGACCGCGACACCGAGTGCGACGACGACGGGAGCGGAGGTCAGATCGGCGGGGCTCATGCAGCGCGCACGTCCTCGACCAGACCGACAAGGGTTGAGGCGGTCAGCGGCCCGAGCACGCGCGCCGCGATCCGGTGTTGCCGGTCCAAGACCAGGGTCGTCGGGGTGGCAGGTGCTTTCCCGTCGAGGGAGATCATCCGCTGACCCCCGTCGTAGGCGAGGGACGGGTAGGGGACGCGGTTGGCGCGGATGAACGCCATCGCGGACTCGGGGCTCTCCTTTGTATCCAGCCCGATGAAGGCCACGTCCTTGAAACGGCCGGTCAGCGTGCGGTAGGCCTTGTCCAGTTCGGGGGTCTCGGTGATGCACGGCGGGCACCATGAGCCCCACACGTTCAGGACGACGACTTGGCCGGGATGTTCCTGCAGTGACCAGGTGCGACCATCGACGGTCGGTCCTGCCACGGTGAGTGGCCGCCCGCGGTCGGCGCGGTCGATCCGTTCGACGCTGCCGTCTCCGGAGACGTATCCCTTCCGGTCCCCTGCGCGCGCCTGGGCGGCTACCGAGTTCGCGCCTGAGGTGGTGCCACATGCGGCCGCGGTGAGCATCAGTCCGAGGCCCGCGGCCGCCCAGGCCAGGCGCGCACCGCCAGCGGCTCGCCGGGCCCTGCCGGTCACGACGCGTCTCCCGGCTCGGACGGGCTTCCGCCGACGCGATCTCGTCCTGGGGTCGGAGTGGCTGCTGAACCGAGGCCCGAAGGTTCCGCGACCGTGGCCGCGGTGTCGCTGTCACCTGCGCCGGTCGTGGGACCGGTCGTCAGTGCATCCGTCTCGGTCGCCGCGGACCGCCTCGGGCGCTGCCGCGCCACCGCGGTGGCGATCGACACCGCCGCGACTGCCACGACGATGACAGCGATCAGCTGGGTGCCGGTCAGCCCGGCGAACGGTCGCTCGTCGATCCCGCGCGCTGCGTCGAGCGCCAGCCGCTGCCCGGCGTAGAGCAGCGCGAAGAGGCCGATCGCGACTCCGGGCACTACACGGGTCCACCTCGCGGCCGCGACGAGGAGGAGCGCGATGACGGCGGCGGCCATGAGGTCGTAGGCGGGGGTGAGGTGGTAGGCACAGCCCACGTAGAACGCTCCCAGGTCGGTGCAGCTCTCGCCGAGCCCCGGTGCTCGCGCGGGACTGGGGGAGAAGCCGGGCGCCAGGATCGAACCCGGCTGGACCACGTAGCCGATGCCCCAGCTCCCGGTCAGGGGGCGACCGAGATGGTCCCCGAGCATCAGGTCCCCGACCCGGCCCACCGCGATCCCGACTGCCAGGGGGGCCGCCGCGGCGTCAATGACCGGAACCACGCGCACACCTCGGCGGCGCAGCACGATCAGCGCGGCGAGCATGCCACCGAGCAGCCCCCCGAACAGGGCCATGCCGCCGCGCCACACCTCGAGCATCTGCCAGAGCGACCCGAACTGGCTCGGGTGCGAGATCACGTAGTCGATCCGCGCACCAGCCAGACCGGCCACGACGCCCCAGCCGACAGCAGCCTCGGCCGCACCGATGTCCAGCCCCCGCGCCAGCAGCGTACGGCGCAACAGCACCCACCCCACGACGATGCCGGCCACCGACAGCAGGCCGTGAGGGGAGATACCCAACACCGTCGGCACGGTCGGGTAACTCCACTCGACGGCGCCCGGCGCCGTCAGCGCCGCCAGAGTCGTCACCACGTCACGTCCACGACATGTCCCTAACCCCATTCACGAGCACGGGCGCCCGGTCAGGACAGGCCCTTCATGGTGGCGATCTCCTCGGTCTGGGCCTTGACAACGGCCTCGGCGAGGGTCTTGACGTCGGGATTCTGCGTCGTGGTGAGGACCTGCCGGGCCATGGTGATGGCGCCCTCGTGGTGTGCGGTCATCATCGTCACCCACTGCTTGTCGAACTCGGCACCGTCGGCGGCCTTGAGGGCGTCCATGTCGGCTTGGGTCATCATGCCCTGCCCGGAAGTCCCGCCCATCCCATCGTGGCTCATCCCCGTCGTGGGCAGCGGCGCACCCCAGGACTGCAGCCATCCGCGCATCGTCTCGATCTCTGGGTCCTGACCAGCCTTGATCTGGGTCGCCAGCTGCCGCACCTGCGCCGAGGCGCTCTGCTTGCCCAGCGCGATGTCGGCCATCTCCACGGCCTGCTGGTGGTGCGGCACCATCATCTGCGCGAACATCACGTCTCCGGCCCGGCCCGCATTGGACCCCGTGGGTGCAGCCGAGCCTGACGCCGCCGTGCCGGTCGGCTCACCAGTCATGCCGGACGCGGCGTGGTCCGTGCCCGGCATTGACCCCGACCCGGAGCAGGCGGTGAGGACGACGGCCAAAACGACCGCGCCGACAGCGGGGACGAATCGACGGATGGATGAAGGCATGCAGATAACTCCTCGAAGACGTCGGGAGTTGACCGGAGCCCGCGTGGGGCTCCTCGGTCAACCGTGTGGGCGTCACCGGCGACATCGACGGGACGACGAACCTCCACCCTCGTCCGGGCTCGCGGACGAACCGTCAGGTTTCCATGAAGGTTTGATGAAGATGATCGCCGATGCGTAATCACTGCCTGCCCTGGTCGGTGCGCTCTTGGCCACGGAATACACCTAGTCGCTGATTCGGCGCCAGCGCCGGACCCAGCTGTACCAGCTGGGTCGCGGACCGATTCCGGCGGCGCCGCGGGTCTCGGGGGTCCCGAAGGCCAGACGGCCGGCCGCCCGGTCCACCTGCCAACCCCAGAGCAGAGGGAGCTGGGCGATTCGGGTGCGCTGGGCATGCATGACCGCCACGAACAACAGGAGGCTGGCGATGACCACCGTGGTGAGGTCCGCGCCGTCGTGCGCCAGGTGCGGGCGCACGGCAGGGATGAGCGGCGCCCCAACCGCCAGCCAGCCCGCGCGGCGCTGCGTCGGCCGGGCGAGCCGGAACGCCAGGCTCGCGGCCAGGGCCGCCGCTCCCACGAGCAGCAGTGCGAGCGGAAGCAGGGCGTGGGCGGGGATCCCCGCGGTGGTCACTTGTTTCGCTTGGGTTCGATCTGCCCGGCCAACCAGATGCCGGCCATGAAGATCAGCCCGGCGATGGGGTAGCCGGCCGCGAGATCGGTCCAGCCGGACGGGCTGCCGGCCAGGTGCATCACGAGATGGACCGCGGCGATGATCCCGCCGACGACCATGAGCAGCTGCCCGAGTCGGACTCGGCGCCGGTAGCGGTCATAGGCCGCCGCGGGGTCAGCGGCTGAGGAGCTGGGTGACACTGGGAGCTCTCCTTCGTGGTCATTCGGCTTAGGCGGTCGGCCCGGGCGGTGGCGTGAGGGGTTTGGGTGCTAGACGAGGATCTGGGTTTGGGCGCCGAGGTCGTTGGTGCGCCATACCTGTGTTCCGACGACGAGGAGGATCTCGATCTGTTCGGCGCCGAGCAGGGTCGCGGTGATCGCGGAGACGTCCCCGACGCTGCGCGGGCCCACCTTCCAGGTGGCGCCGGCGTCCCGGCTGACCATCAGGGCTCCGGTGGTGCTGGCGCCCACGATGGTCCGTGGCCCGGCCCAGGCGACGGTGACCAGCAGCTGCGGCGTGGACACCGTCTGCCAGGTCAGCCCGCGGTCGGCGGATGCCAGTAGGCCTCGTTCTGTCGTGGCCAGGACGGTCCCATCGGGTCCGGCGGCGAGGTCCCGTGGTGGGGCTGGGATCTGCCGGTCCTGCCAGTCGACCCGGTCCGGGCTGAAGTGTAGGGCGTCGTCGAAGGCCATCACTCCCGGGCCTAGCGCGGTCAGCGCGTGGAAGTCGGACTGGCCGCCGCGCGAGCGAAGGGTCCAGGTATGGCCCCGGTCGGTGGACTGGATCAGGCCTATGGGTTGCGGCAGATCGCTGTCCGGGGCCGGATGGCCGGAGGCGAGGTACGTGCCATCGGGGGCGATGGCGAATCCCATCAGGTCGAAGGGCGGGCCGACCGCGACGAGCTGGCCCGCCCCGGCAAACCGGAAGAGCCCCTGATGGGTGGCGACCAGGATGGTGTCGCGGTCGCGCACCGCGCGGTGGATGTGGGTGATAGCCACATCACCTCGCGGGTTGGTGGGCGCGGCCGGGTTCCCCTGCTGATCTGGCTGTTCCGAGCCTGGCGGGGCGATGGTGCAGCCGGAGAGGACTGCCAGGGCAGCCGCCGGCAGACCGGTGAGGACCAGTCGGCGGGGCAGGCCCGTCGAGAGAGTCACCGCTGGTACCTCAGCTCGAGCATCATGCCGGCCTCCGCGTGGTAGATATTGTGGCAGTGGGTCATCCAGGATCCGACGTTGTCCGCGTCGAGCTCGATCGGCAGCGCCTGCATCGGCCGCAACAGCACCGTGTCCTTGCGTAGGCCCGAGCCCGCGAGGGCAAACGTGTGCCCGTGCACGTGGTATGGGTGGGCCATCATGGTCTGGTTGACGAGGTTCAGGCGGACCCGCTGCCCCTCACGGACGAGCACCGGTTCGTTGCGCCCGTGGGGGGCCCCGTTGATGCCCCACGCGTACGGGCTCATCTGCCCGGTCAGGGCCACCGGCGCGGTCACATCCGCTGCGCGGGGAGTCAACCGTGCGGACTCGGCCGGCTGCAGCTGCGCGCCGATCAGCGCGGTCCCGGTGAGCTCTTCCGGTCGTGCAGTCGTCGGGGGCGCGGCCCCGGCCGGCGAGGTCCGTAGCACGGCCATCGCCTGACCGGTCTTGCCGAACGGGACTGCGACGAACGGAAACACGCCGTCCTTGACGGTGACCAAGGCGTCGTAGCGTTCGCCCATCCCGAGGTGAAGGGCCCGGGTCCGGGTGGGTTTCACGGCGAACCCGTCGCTGTGCGTGATGGTCATGTCGTGGCCACCGAGGGCGACCGTGAAGATCGTGTCCGCGGCGGCGTTGATGATCCGCATACGGACACGTTGACCGGGGCGCGCCCGCATGACGGTCGGTGCGGTCGCGACCCGGCCGTTGACCAGGTAGTACGGGTAGCTGACGTCGCCGGCGTCGCCGAACGGTTCAGGCCCCATCTGCATCTCGCTCGTGGAACCCGACGATGTCCCCGTTGTGGCGTCAGGCATTGAGCCCATCGACCCGTGGTCCATCCCGCTCATGCCGGGCACTGACGTCCCCGGCATGCCTTCCATGCCGCTCATCCCGGACATGCTCTTTCCGGACTTCAGGTCGGTGAGCACCTGCTCGGGGGTCCGGCCCGTTCCATCGATCCAGTCGTCCAACACGATGATCCATTCGGTGTCGTAAGCGCCCGGCTCGGCTGGGTCATCGATGATCAGCGGAGCGTAGAGGCCCCGGTCCAGCTGCACTCCCACGTGCGGGTGGTAGAAGTGCGTGCCGGGGTCGGGTGCGGTGAAGGTGTACGTGTACGACCCGCCTTGCGTGATGGGGTCCTGCGTGAGACCGGGGACGCCATCGGCGGCATTGGCCAGCCGGATCCCGTGCCAGTGCACGGTGGTTTCCGCAGGCAGCTGGTTGTTCAGGCGTACCCGGATCAGGTCGCCGGCGCTGGCGCGGATCAGCGGGCCCGGGATCGAGTCGTTGTAGGTCCATGTCGACACCACGGGGCCGCCGAGGTCCACCGTGGCGGGCCGGGGGGTGAGGACCTTCTCGACGATTCTCTGCCCGCGGGTGGGCGTGACGGCGGGGCCGGTTCCGAAGGTTGCCGCTGTTGTCGATGCGCCCGTTGCCGTGCCGGCCGCTGGAGCCGGGATGCCGCTGCTGCACGCGGCGAGGGCTGTGGCGGACCCCATCCCGCCCAGGCCGAGGAGCAGGGTGCGTCGGGAAACATTGCTCATGATGTCCGGTGACGGTCCTTTGTCGGATCGGGAACTGACAGGGGTGACTTCGGGCTGGCTGCGCTGGGGCTGCCTGCGCTGGCGCTTGCTGGGCTCGATGAGGGGAGCGGGCGGTCGAGCGGCGCGGACACGCCGGTCAGGGCGCGGCGGCGCTGCTCGTACTCTTCGAGGGTGATCTCACCGCGTGCCAACCGGTCGGCGAGCACGTGCAGCGGGCTCGGGACCAAGGCGGGTCCGGGCCCGGGCGCGCGGTCGCTGAGGATGGCGCGCACGAGGATGGCGATCAAGACCCAGAACCCGATGGTGCCCGCGGCCATGAGCAGCCACATTCCGGGGCCCATCCCGGAGGTCCACATCATGTCGTTCCTCCCTCTCGTGGCCTCGCTTGGCCTACTGCTTTGATCGTGCCCCGTTGACACCCCCGGCGGGATCGGGACCCTGCACGTCGATGGAGGAGGGACCCCATGCCGTGGTTGACATGCGATCCGTCGCAATGACAAGGGTCGGCTCGGGTGGTTGGTGTTCGACGCAGATTTCATGAAGATCCAACGAAGGTTGCCGCCTCTGACCCTGGCGCGTGTACCGGTTCCGCGGCTGGGCGTGGACACTGTCGGCATGAGCAGTCCGGCCACCGAGTTCCCTCCCGCGCGCGTCCTGGTCGTAGATGACGAGCGCTCGCTCGCGACGCTGGTCGGCACCTACCTGAGCCAGGCGGGGTTCGCTCCGGCCCTGGCTCACTCCGGCCCGGAGGCGGTGGCCGCGGCCCGGGAGCAGGCCCCGGACGTCCTGATCCTCGACCTGGGCCTGCCGGGCCTGGACGGGGTGGAGGTGTGCCGACAGGTCCGCACCTTCAGTGACTGCTACATCCTCATGCTGACCGCCCGCACCCACGAGACGGACAAGCTCATCGGCCTGTCCGTCGGCGCCGACGACTACATCACCAAGCCGTTCAGCCCCCGCGAGCTGGTGGCCCGTGTCCAGGCGGTGCTGCGTCGCCCGCGACCGGCTCGCACGGACCCAGCACCCGCCAATAACAGCACGGTCAGCGTGTTCGGCCCGCTGCGCATCGACTACGAGAGCCGGGAGGTGACCCTCGACGGGGACCCGGTGGCGCTGACCCGCACCGAGTTCGACATCCTCGCGGTGCTCAGCGAGCGACCGAACCTGGCCTGGTCGCGGCGTCAGCTGATCGACGAGGTGTGGGACGCGGCGTGGGTCGGCGACGAGCACATCGTCGATGTGCACATCGCCCATCTGCGTCGCAAGTTCGGTGACGACTCGGCCAGCCCCCGGTTCATCACCACGGTGCGCGGTGTCGGCTACCGGATGGGCCGAGGATGAGCCCCCCAACCGGCGGCCGTAGCGGCGCCGTCGGCCGAAGGTGGTCCGGTGTCCGGCGCGCGTGGGGCACCCAAGGGCTGGCTACTAAGCTCATGGCGGCCCTGGTCGCTGTCCTCGTGGCGAGCATCGTCACCGCCGCGGTGGTCGCCGCGCTCGTCGGCCCGCCGATCTTCCATGAGCACCTGATCGAGGCCGGGCACGCCGCGGACTCGCCCGAGCTCACCCACATCGAGGAGGCCTACCGGGACAGCAGCCTCACCTCGCTGGGTATCGCGCTCGTCGTGGCGGTCGGCTGCGCGTCCGTCGTCGCGTGGTACGTGAGCCGTCGCCTGCAGGCGCCACTGGGGGCGCTGACTCGCGCGGCCCGGGAAGTCTCGCGCGGGCACTACGACCGCCGGGTGGCGCTCACCGGGGCCAGCCGCGAACTTGACACGCTTGCCGAGGCGTTCAACACGATGGCCGCGCGACTAGAACAGGTCGAGGACACCCGCCGGCAGCTGCTCTCAGATCTGGCCCACGAGATGCGCACGCCCGTCGCCACAGTCCGTGCCTACAGCGAAGGCCTGCAGGACGGGGTGGTGGGCTGGGACGAGAACGTCGCTGCGGTCCTGCTTGATCAGAGCGACCGGCTGGGACGGCTCGCCGATGACCTGGACGATGTGTCCCGCGCCGAGGAGGGACGCATCCCGTTGGATCTGCGGCCGAGCCGCGTCGGGGACCTCGTGTGGTCCGCCGCGGACGCGGCCCGCGCCGCGTACCAGCTCAAGGGCGTCAACCTCGTCGTCGACGCAGATCCGGCAGCCGGTCTGACCGTGGACGTCGATGCGCAACGCTTCGGGCAGATCAGCGCCAACCTGCTCGGCAACGCGCTGCGGCACACCGCAGCGGGAGGCACCGTGACGCTCGCCGCGCTCCGGGTCGATGCCGAGGTCGACATCCGCGTCACGGACAACGGCGAGGGCATCCCGCCCGAGCAATTGCCGCACGTGTTCGAACGGTTCTATCGTGGCGACACCGCCCGCGACCGAGCACACGGCGGCTCGGGCATCGGCCTGACCATCAGCAAGGCCCTCGCCGACGCGCTCGGCGGCTCCCTCACCGCGGCCAGCCCCGGCACCGGGGAGGGCTCGACCTTCACCGTGACCCTGCCCATCACCTCCATCGGCAGGCCTCCACGACCCACCACCACCGAGGCCGCCACCGAGGCCGCCACCGCGGCGGGCCGGACCGGAGCGCGCCGCTCTACCCCGCCGTCACCAGGCCCGCAGGAGATGCCATGACCCCCGAGACCCTCGCCGCCAACGCGAACCTCGCCCTCTACTCCTCGATGTTGGTCTACACCCTCGCCATGCTCGCCTTCAGCTGGCACCTTGCCGCCCGGACCGGGGCCACCACCCAGGCCAGCCAGGCCACCGGGACCCTGGAGGCCCCAGAACAAGCCAGCGCCCCTGCCCGGGAACAGGCCCTTGCCGCGGTTGCAGGGCCTGGCGCCAGCCACACCCAACTCGAAGAGCCCGCGCACGACCGCAGTCCGGCTCGGACAGGGGCCCCAGCTGGTCCACCCGTACCTGCCGGGCCGGACCCGACGCACAGCCGGGCCAGCCGCCAGCGCGGCAACGTCGCGCTGATGCTGACCTACCTCGCGACACTTCTGCTCATCGGGTCGGTGCTGCTGCGCGGAATAGCCGTGATGCGCCCGCCGTGGGGCAACATGTTCGAGTTCGCGACCGCCGCCGCGGCCGCGGTCGGCGCCGTCTACTGTGCCCTGGCCAAGCGCCACCAGTGGCAGTGGCTCGGTCTCTTCATCGTTGCCCCCATCCTGCTCGTGCTGGGCCTGTCCGTGACTGTGCTCTACACCGAGGCCGGTGAGCTCATGCCAGCCCTGAAGTCCTACTGGCTGGGCATCCACGTGTCCATCGCGTTCCTAGCCGTCGCGTTCTTCACCATCGGCTTCGCCCTCGGCGCGCTCTCTCTCGTGCAACAGCATCGGGCCGGCAAACCGTCCACACGAGTCCGGTTCCTCGACACCCTCCCGGACGCGCCAGCGCTCGAACGCGGCGCCTACTCGATCAACATGGTGGGCTTCATCCTGTGGACCTTCACCTTGATCGCCGGCGCGATCTGGGCCAAGGAGGCCTGGGGCGCCTACTGGCAGTGGGACCCCAAGGAGGTCTGGACCTTCATCATCTGGACGGTCTATGCCGCCTACATGCATGGCCGTGCCACCGCCGGGGTCAACCACCGCAAAACCACCTACATCGCGGTGGGCGGCTACGCCGCCGTGATCATCAACTTCACCCTCGTGAACCTGATGGCCACCTTCGCCGGGATGCACAACTACTCCGGGATGTGACGGTGAGACCGCGGCAGCCAAGATCGCCCGACGTCGAGCCGAGCCTCGACGAGCGGCAGTGGCTCGACCCGCGGCAAGCCGTACACCGACCCCAGGACCGGCCCGATCACTTACGGTGTCACAGCCACAACCCAGGCAACGGAGGATGAGATCACCCAACGCATGGCCGAGGTGCGAGCAGGGACGATGACAAACCCGTCAACCACTCCGGGGCAATCCTGAGGACGCGCCCCACCCGTAGGTTCGCGGCCGCGGCTGCCGCTGGCGCAGAGACTCACGACTTGAATGATCAGCTTCAGCAACCATCGCTGGCCCGGTGCCACGTCGGCTTGGTCGCAACCGACCGTCGATCGGTCGAGTGTTACCGCCGGCTGGGGTCGAGCCGTCGCAGCCGCAGGCTGTTCGAGACGACAAACACCGAACTGAACGCCATCGCGGCACCGGCGATCAGCGGGTTCAGCAGGCCGACGGCCGCGAGCGGCAGGGCGGCCACCTTGTACGCGAACGCCCAGAACAGGTTGCCCATGATGGTGCGCAGGGTGGCCCGCGAGAGCCGGATCGCGTCCGGGGCCGCCCGCAGGTCTCCGGTGACGAGGGTCAGATCGGAGGCCTCGATGGCCACGTCGGTGCCGGTGCCCATCGACAGGCCCAGGTCAGCCTGTGCCAGCGCGGCAGCGTCGTTCACGCCGTCGCCGACCATGGCCACGACCGCACCGTCACGCTGGAGTCTCGCGACGACCTCGACCTTGTCCTGCGGGAGGACCTCGGCGATGACGTCGGCGGCCGTGATGCCGACCGCCGAGGCGACCGCTGCCGCGGCGGCGGCGTTGTCACCGGTGAGCAGCACCGGGCGTAGGCCCAGCTCCTGCAGCTCGGCGATCGCGGCGGCGGATGACTCTTTGACCTGGTCCGCCACGACGATGACCGCGGTCATCTCTCCGTCCCAGCCAATCCAGATCGGGGTCTGGCCGAGCTGTTCGGCGGCTGCTGCGGCGTGCACGAGGTCCTCCGGGGCGCTCATTGTCCAGTCGTGCTGGAGCCAGGTTCGTCGCCCGGCGATCGCGGCGTGCCCGTCGACGACGCCTGACACGCCCTTCCCTCCCGCGTTCAAGAACGACTCAAGCCTGCTGAGGTGGGATCCGCTGGTCGTGGCGTGGGCGGCGACCGCGCGCGATCGGGTGTTCGGAGGCGTCCTCGAGGGATCCCGCGATGTTCAGCACGTCAGCGGTGTCGACGCCGGCGGTGGTGTGGATGGCCACGACGCCCATTTGCCCGGTGGTGACGGTGCCGGTCTTGTCGAGCACGACGGTGTCGACGCGGCGGGTGGATTCAAGGACTTGGGGGCCCTTGATGAGGATGCCCAGCTGGGCGCCGCGGCCGGTGCCGACGAGCAGCGCGGTCGGGGTTGCGAGTCCGAGCGCGCACGGGCAGGCGATGATGAGGACGGCGACGGCGGCGGTGAACGCGGCCGTTGTGGTGTGTCCGGTGCGCAGCCACGCCGCCAGGGTAAAGGATGGACAGGCCGATGACGATGGGGACGAACACGGCCGAGACGCGGTCGGCCAGACGCTGCACCTGAGCCTTGCCGTTCTGGGCGGCCTCGATGAGGCGTGCCATCGCGGCCAGCTGGGTGTCCGCGCCGACCCGGGTGGCGCGCACGAGCAGGCGTCCACCCGCGTTGACGGTGGCGCCGACGACGGCATCGCCGGGTCCGACCTCGATGGGGACGGACTCGCCGGTGAGCATGGACGCGTCGACCGCGGACGTGCCGGAGATGACCGTGCCGTCGGTAGCGATCTTCTCCCCGGGACGGACGACGAACTGGTCACCGACGACGAGCTGCTCGATAGCGATCCGGGTCTCGACCGGCTCACTGCTTGGCGGGCCAGGCACGTCCTCATGCCCCGCGCCGTGCAGCTGATCCGTTCGCGCTGGTCCGCTGGTGCTGTTGCGCAGGACGGCGACGTCCTTGGCACCCATGTCGAGCAGCGCGCGCAGCGCGGCCCCGGAGGTGCGCTTGGCGCGGGCCTCGAAGTACCGGCCGGCGAGGATGAACGTGGTGACGGCGGCGGCGACCTCGAGGTAGATGTGCTCCGAGCCAGCGGTGTCGGAGCTTGGGAGCAGCTCGAACGGCATTCGCATCCCGGTCATGCCGGCGTGCGTGAACAGCAGCGCCCACAAGGACCAGAGGTACGCCGCGATGACCCCGAGGGAGATGAGCGTGTCCATGGTCGCGGCGCCGTGCCGGGCGTTCATCCAGGCGGCGCGGTGGAACGGCAGCGCGCCCCAGACAGCGACAGGGGAGGCCAGCGTCAGGGAGATCCACTGCCAGTTGTCGAACTGCAGCGCTCGGATCATGGACAGGGCCACGACAGGGACCGTCAGCGCCGCCGACACGCTCACGGGTGCGCCACGCGGCGGCCTCGGTTATGCGCGGGTCCACCGGTTCGGAAGGGGTCCCGCTTCAGGAAGTTCCGGGGATGCCGGGCGCCGCGGCCGGACCTGCTGTGGGCGTTGGGGGACTAGGCAGCTTGGCTGTGTACCCGGTCGAGGTCACCGTGGCGATGAGGTCACCGACGCTGACGTTGTCGGCGAAGCGGACCTTGGCCTTCTCGGTGGCGTAGTTCACCGTGGCGGCCACGCCGTCGAGTTTGTTGAGCTTCTTCTCGATGCGGGCTGCGCAGCTGGCGCAGGCCATGCCGCCGATGATGAGCTCGACCTCGGCGTGAACCTCGTCGTGGTGGGTCAGGTCGAGTGCGCCGACCTCATGAGCCCTCGGGGGCCTCCCTGCGGGGGTCGTCGTCGTGGGGGCGATGGTGGTGGCCTGGTCGTGGTTGGACGGGGTGGACATGGTCTTCCTTCCGTGCCGTTCGGCTGTATGCCGGCGGGCGGCGCCCCGTGCCTCGATGTGTCTGGGCGTGTCTGGACGCATCTCTGTGGGCGTGTCTTTGACATGTCGGTGCACCAAGACGTGGGTGCACCGAGACGAGGGGCGCCGCTACGCCATCGAGCATCGTCACGCGAGCTGGTAGTTGCCCGCCTCATCCAGGGCTGCGCTGACCTGCTCGGTGGTCAGCTGCTGGTCCGCCGTGACCCGGACCGTGGACGTGCCGCCGGCGACCAGGTCGACGTTGACGTCGCTGACGCCCGGGATCTGGCTGATCTCCGAGGTGACCGCGCCGACGCAGTGGCCGCAGGTCAGGCCGGTCACGAGAAAGGTCTGGGTGTCGCTCATGGGGTCTCTCCTTGGGTCTCTCTGGGTGTTCTTCTTGGGCGTGGAGGCCGTGGTTGGTTGGTAGTGGGCTGGGTGGCGCTACTCAGGAGCGAACCAGCCGCCCGATCGCGGCGGAGGCTTCGTCGAGCTTGGCGGTCAGGTCGGCGTCCGGCTTGTTGGCCGCATCGGCCAGACAGTGCTTGAGGTGGTCATCGAGCAGTCCGAGGGCAACGGCCTCGAGGGCCTTCGTCGCCGCCGAGACCTGAGTCAGGATGTCGATGCAGTAGGTGTCGTCCTCGACCATGCGGTGAAGCCCGCGAATTTGGCCCTCGATCCGGCGCAGCCGCTTGAGTTGGGTGTCCTTGCTGTGGATATAGCCGGGCTCGGTGTGGGGCTGATTGCCGCGGGCCATCGTGTGCCGGGACGGGCGCAGTAGAGCCCGTGGCCCCCACGCGTCACGGCAGCCGTCACGCCTGCCGTCACGCCTGCCGTCACGCCTGTCACGACACCGGATGCCCTTCCAGCACGGTTCCTGATGGAACGGCGCGCAGCTGACGAAGTGTCGGCACTGGGCTCGTTGGGGCCGACGGCTGCCGGTGTGATCGTGCGTGCTCGTGCGCTGTTCTGCATGGGGTCCTCCTTCTCGCTCAGTATAGGCACTACCCCCCACGGGTATATTGCAGGGGTTGGATCCGATTCGGCGGCGGCGCTCTCGCGCCTCATGATGGTGATCTCATGAACGTGTACCAGTGGTTCAGGCACCGCGACGGCTCGCGCCCGAGTCCCCTAACTCCTAGTCAGCCGGGCGGAGCGTCTGTCCCGGGACCGATCGCGGGCACAGCCACCGTTCTGGTCGTGCTGGTCGCGCTGGCGGCGCTGATTGTGCTGACGATGCCAGCCACCAACAGCAGTGTGAACACGGATCGCACGACCTGGTGGTCTACGGTGTGGGCGGGTGTGAGCTCTCTGGTGGAACCACGGTGGCTGCCTCCGTTGCTGGCTCGGTCGGGCTGGCTCGCTCCGGTGGTGTTCGTGGCCGTGTTCGTACCGGTCACACTGCTCGGGTTGCCCCGCACGGTCCTAACGCTCACGGCTGGTTGGGTCTTCGGCGTGTGGGCGGGGGCGTTGCTCGCTTGGGGAGCGGGAGTGCTCGCGGCCTGCGTCGGCTACGAGCTGGCTCGGGCGGCGGCCTCGCGACGCGGCAGGGCCGGTGGGAACCTGGGCGCAGCCGGTGCGCTCGACGGCCTACCCAATCTCCCGACGGCGGCGTCGTCAGGCTGGGGCGGGGCTCGGCCAGCCGGCATGGGGACGGGGTGGCGCGCCAGCGGTCGGCTGGCCGCGCTGGCGCAGCGGATGGAGTGCGAGAGCACTTCGCGATCTAGCCTGCTCGGAGTCCTCAGCGCCCGCCTGGTGCCAGTGCTGCCTTTCGCCCTGGTGAACTACGGCTGCGGCGCGCTGCGGGTTCCGCGATGGCTCTTCGTTCTGGGGTCTGCCCTCGGACTGCTTCCGGGAGCGTGGGCATACGCCGTCGTCGGTGCTGGGCTGTCGA
Organism: Terrabacter terrae; assembly: GCF_039529575.1. NCBI lineage: Bacteria > Bacillati > Actinomycetota > Actinomycetes > Micrococcales > Intrasporangiaceae > Terrabacter > Terrabacter terrae. The sequence continues at coordinate 2,068 of NZ_BAAANB010000006.1, read as the reverse complement.
CGCAGGGTAGGCCGCAGGTCGCGACCGCCATGGCTGCTGCCGTGGTGGGCGTGGTCGCCCTAGGCGCCGCGATCGTGAAGCGCCGACGACGGAAAGTGTGCCCCGCCGCCTGACGGCTTGAACCGCGCTCATCGGCTTAGGACCGGCCGACGGCAGGATTTGAGGGGGCCTGCACCGCCGCCGGCGCGCGGCCGCGTGGTGCTCCTCGGTGCGTGTCCGTTACCTGGGCGGTGAGCCGAAGGTTTCTGCATTTGGGGCTGGCCGAGTCCGCGGCGGGTAGAGCTCCCTGAATCGTGGTCAGCCTGGGCGCCGAAGGGATGCCGATCCTTTGACCCTGTAGACCGCGGCGACGTCACGGTCCGGGCCGACTGTGAACTCGGCGCCTTACGAAAGCACCCAGCGCCAACCGTGGGTCTTGGGGGATGGCCACCGTGAGGTGCGTGTGACCGTGCAGCAGGCCCCTCGACCCGGCGACCCTTTTCCGCGGCCTCACACAGCATCGGGGCTTAGCGCCGGCTGTCGGTTCGGACTTCGGCGATCATCCGCATAATCGTGTGGGTATGCGGATGACGTGGATGAGGAAAGCGGGGGCTGCAATGTTTCGGGCGACTCGGACCGGCGCGGGATGCACCGTGCCAAGGCGCGGGTCCCGAGTGCAGAGGACTGTGACCGGCTGGGGTCCGTTCTGTCCCTGATCGCCGGGCCCACCAGAATCCGCCTGCTCTATGCCCTCGACACGGCCGATGAGCTGTGTGTCGGTGATCTGGCACTGGTCCTGTCTGCGTCGGAGGACTCCGTCGGCTATGGCCTGCGGGTGCTGCGGACGGCAGGGCTCGTCACGCGCCGCAAGGAGGGCCGCACGGTCTACTACCGACTGGCAGACGGCTTCCCGGAGCTGTTGCGCTCGGACTGTCTTCGTCAGTTGGTGCACCTCACCCGCGCAGGCGCCTACGGAGGAGGAGCCTGAGTGGGAGCTCGTCCGCGGAGTCAGCCGACAGAGATCTTGGAGGCGATGTGTACCTCGGGGTAGCGCTGCTGTTGCTGGTGACAGGAGCCGGCCTGGCCCTGCTCGTCCTCGTCGCCCGCGTGGTCGCCGTGAGTCCGGAAATCTTGCCGGTTCTGCCGTTCCAGTCCGGCCACCCGCCGACGGAGCATGCCCTCTCGCGTTTCCACGTGCGGTGGTATCCCGCGACTCTGGTATTCCTCGCCTTCGACGTCGAGATGCTGTTCATGTATCCCTGGGCCGTCGTCGTGGCCGAGCTCGGTGCTAGGGCGGTCCTGGAGATGTTCGTGTTTCTGGCCGCGCTCATGGTTGCGGTGCTCTGGGCCTGGCGTGAGGGTGCGCTCCGATGGGTCTGACGGACTGGCTGGCCCGTCAGGCCGTGCGCCGGTGCTCCGTCCTGCTCGTGGAGATGCCGGGCGGATGGCGGACCCGCGTCTACGCGGAGCGCTGCGTTGTGGGACGGGGATGTCACCTCGCCGACACACCCGCCGGTGCCGACATGCTGGTCATCTGCGGACAGCTACCGCCGGAACTGGAGGACAGCGTCGAAGCGGTCTGGGAACAGTTGCCCGGCCCACGCGTGCGGATCACCTTGGCTCCGGACGAGACCGAGCAGGGCGTCGTGGCGGCGGTCGAGGCGGCACTGCCGCGCCTTCGCGACATGGCCGCCCAGCGCGAGGACGCCGCGGGCCGCTCGCTACACGAGGGCATGGACCACGAGGGCATGGACCACGAGGGCATGGACCACGAGGGCATGGACCACGGCGGCATGGACCACGGCGGCATGGACCACGGCGGCATGGACCACGGCGGCATGGACCACGGCGGCATGGACCACGGCGGCATGGACCACGGCGGCATGGACCACGGCGGCATGGACCACGAGGGCATGGACCACGAGGGCATGGACCACGAGGGCATGGACCACGGCGGCATGGACCACGGCGGCATGGACCACGGCGACATGGACCACGGCGACATGGACCACGGCGACATGGACATGGCTCCGGACGGCATCGCGCTGGCCGAGGGCGCCGACGACCGAGACGGTCTCGAGATGGATGA
>NZ_BAAANB010000005.1:0-14826 GCF_039529575.1 Terrabacter terrae | reverse complement strand
GAGCGCGGGTGGCTGGACGAGCGCCGGCTCCCGTCCTGGTGGGCCGGGGACGCCAACGACCGCCTCCTGGCGCTGCTCGACGCCGTGCACGCGTCGGCGGACGCGGCACCGGGGCCCGAGGTGCTGCTCGCGCGACCTGACGCCGCCCACCTGGCCCGGCTGTGCACCGGTGTCGAGGTCGCCGGCGCGCGACTCGTCGTCGCGAGTTTGGCGCCCCACCTCGGGGCGCTCGAGGCCATGGGGGTGGGCGCCCATGCGTGAGGCATCCGTTCTCGCCGCGCTCCCAGCGGGAAGCGCTACCGTCTCGACCAGCGACCTGGCAACCGCAGCCGCGCTGGCGTTCGGTTCGCTGGTGCTGCTGACGGTCGGAGCCGCGGCGTTGTCCAGCGTCCTGCAGGCGCGATCGTTGCGCGCCGTGTCCTCGGGCCTGTCGGGCCCGGTCTCCGACGTCGCTCGGCTGCTTCGCCAGCGCCGTCGGGTGCCGGTCTCGGCAGACCGGCTGCTGTGGGCCGTCGGGACGTGGGGCCTGCTCGTCGCCGCGGTCCTCATGGTTGCTGTCGTGCCGTGGGGCGAGTCCGTGGCCCTGCCCATGGGCGTGGGGATCGTGTGGTTCAACATGGTCGACGTCGCCGTGTGGGCCTTGGTCTGGCTCGCCGGCTGGGGAGCGAACTCGGCGTACGGCATCATCGGCGGCCACCGCTTTCTCGCGCAGGCCCTCGGCTACGAGCTGCCGCTGATGTTCGCTCTCGTCGCGCCGGCCATCGCGGCCCGCAGCCTCGATCCCCTCGTCGTCGCCGAGGCGCAGCACGGGCTTTGGTATGCCGTGTGGATGCCCGTGGCGTTCCTCGTCTTCCTGGTGGGGGTGCTCGGTTTCTCCGTGTCGGGACCGTTCGCCGCCGCGCTCGGGTCCGACGTCGCGGGCGGCGTCGCCGCAGAGGTGTCGGGACTGGACCGGTTGCTCCTGCTCGCAGGGAGGCACGCCCTGCTTGCTGCGGGTGCGGCTTTCGCCGTTCCCTTGTTCCTCGGCGGCGGCTCAGGCCCGCTCCTGCCGGGGTGGGCGTGGAGCCTGCTCAAGGCGGCCGCGGTGCTGGCCGTGCTCGTCTGGTCCCGGCGCCGCCTCCCGGTCCTGCGACCCGACCTGTTCATGGAGCTGGGTTGGATCGTGCTGTTGCCGCTCGCGCTCGTGCAGGACCTCGTCGTCGCTGTCCTCGTCGTCTGGAGGAGCTGACCGTGCTCACCAACGTGCTCTTCGTAGCCCTCGGCGTCGTCGCGGTGCTCGCCGGGGCGGCCGTGTTCCGGGTCGACTCGATGGCCCGCGCCACGTACGCTCTCGCCGCCTCCTTCGTGGCCGTGGGCCTGCAGGTGCTGCTGCTCTCGCAGAGCTATGTCGGGCTCATCGTGGTCCTCATGATGGTCATGGAGATGGCTGTGATGGCCGTCTACATGGTCATGTTCATGGGGATGAACCCGGCGCTGATGCCGATGAGCATGGTGCACGGCAGGCGGACCTCGGTCGGGGTTTCGGTCGGGGTGTTCGTGGTGCTCGTGGCCGGCATCGTGCTGGCTGACTGGCCCGCCCGTCGGGGCGCGCCGCCGGCCGACCTGACGGCCGCGCTCGGCCGGACGTTGATGGAGTCGAAGATGCTCGTTATGGCCGTGGTCAGCCCGGTCATGGTCGCCACGATCGTCGCCGGGGTGTCCCTGGCGCACGCCCGGACCCGCTACGACCGTCTCGGCGACGACCTCAAGGGCCCTGCTGAGGACCCGCAGCCCGGGGGAGTGGGCCGATGACGCTACAGATCGCCCTCGTGCTCGCCGCGGCCCTGTTCAGCGTGGGCCTCTACGGCGCCCTCTCGCAGCAGGTCGTCGTGATGGTGATGATGGGCCTCGAGCTCATGGTCAACGCGGTCATCCTCGCGGCCGCGGCCATCTGGTGGTTCCTTGCTCCGGACCCGTCGGGGCAGGTTTTGCTGCTGGTGGTGCTTGCGGCGATGACCGTGGAGATGGCCATGGGCTTCGCCGTCGCCACGCTCCTGCACCGTGAGCGGGGCTCCGACATGACCGACTCGGCCACGGACCTGGCGCGGTGACGACGGATGAGGGGGTGACGATGTGAGCGACGCGTCCTGGATGCTGTGGCTCCTGGTCGGGCTCCCCGCGGCGGTCGGTGCCGTTCTTGCTGCGATCGCCGGCGGTCGGCGACCCGGCCGGCCCCCCGAGGTCGACACGGTGGTCGGCCCGCCAGCGGCACGGGAGCACGACCGGACTCCCGCTCGGGCGCGGACCGTGGACCGGGCCGCAGGCCCCGTCGCCGTCGCGGTGGCCTGCGTGGTGGTCGTGCTGGCCTTCCTGGGCGCCACTTCGCGCCCCGCGGTGTCCGCGCCGTTCTTGGGCGCCGTCGCTGGCGGCGAGCTGGGCCTCGCGGTAGACGGTTTGGCTGCCGTCATGGTGCCCACCATCGCGGTCGTTACCCTCCTCGTCCTCGTCTTCTCCCTCGGCACCGCGGACGGGGAGCTGACGGGTGCCGTGGGCGCCGGCCGGGCGCGCTTCCACGGGCTCATGCTGCTCTTCGCGGCAGCCGCTCTCCTTACAGCGACCGCGACAACCGTGCCGACCCTGCTTCTCGCCTGGGAGGTCATGGGTGCGATGTCCTGGGCCCTCATCGGCTTCCGGTGGAGCGAGGAGCGCCGCGTCTCGGCCGGGCTCACGGCGTTCCTCACGACGCGCACGGCCGACCTGGGCCTCTACGTGGCCGCCGGGGCGGCGGTGGCCGGTGGCGGGGGACTGGCCCTCGACCGGCTGGCCGCGGTGGCCCCCGGCTGGCGTGACGTCGTGGCGGCGGGCATCGTCGTGGCGGCGCTCGGCAAGGCGGCCCAGCTGCCGTTCTCGTTCTGGCTCTCGCGCGCGATGGAGGGCCCCAGCCCGGTCAGCGCCCTACTGCACTCGGCGACGATGGTGGCCCTGGGCGGCTTCCTGCTCCTGCGGGCCCAGCCGCTGCTGGCCGCCACCGGCTGGGCCGGCGCGCTCGTGGCCTGGCTGGGCGCGATCAGCGCCGTGGTCCTCGGCATCGTCGCCCTCGCCCAGCGCGACCTCAAGCAGCTCCTGGCTGCCTCGACCGCAGCCCAGCTCGCCTTCGTCGTGCTCGCAGCCGGGACCGGGTCCCTCATCGGCGGCAGCGCGCAGCTGGTGGCCCACGCGGCGACCAAGGCACTGCTGTTCCTCGCGGCCGGAGTGTGGCTTGCCCTCCTCGGAACCCGCCGCCTCGACCAGCTCGCCGGGGTCGCCCGGCGATGGCGCGTCGTCGGATGGAGCGCGACCCTGGGGGCCCTGTCCCTTGCGGGGATCGCGCCCCTGTCGCTGTGGGCGACCAAGGACGCCGTGCTGGCTTCAGTGCTCGAGGACACCCGGCCGCGAGTGCCGGCCGCAGGGCTGCTCTACGCGGTGGCGCTCGTCGGGGCGGCCCTCTCCGCGGCGTACTCCGGCAAGATCCTCGCCATGCTGTGGTCCACTCGCCTGCCAGCCGGCGCTGACCCAGTCCGTCCCGAGGGAGACGCTCGGCCCGGAGCGGCCCGCACCGTTCCGCTGGTGGTCCTCGCTACCGGCGCGGTGGTCCTCGGCGCCCTCGCCCTGCCACCACTGGTGTCGTGGTTCGCCGGAACGGTGGGAGCGAGCGTTCCCGGGGTGGAGTGGCCCTCGCTCATCGGGGCTGCCGTCCTCTCGTTCGCCGTCACGGCGGTGAGCGTTTGGGTCGTCCGCGCGGGCAGGCTCCCCGAACCCGGCTGGGCACGCCACTGGCTGGGACTGGAGGAGGCCGCGCACCGCCTTGCGGTACGACCCGCGTTCGCCCTCGCCCGAGCTCTCGACGCAGCCGACCGAAGAGCCGTCGAGCCCGTGCCCCTGGCTGCCGCCACCCTCGCCCGTCGGGCTGCGCAGACACTGGCCCGCTTCGACGTCCAGGTCCTCGCCGCCGCGGTCTCCCGCGCCGCCACCGGCGTACGGGCGCTGGCCGAAAGCGCCAGGCGGCCACAGACCGGACAGCTGCACCAGTACTACGTCCAGGCCGTCGTCGTCGCCACGGCTGCCATCGCCCTGCTCGTCGCGTCCGCTCTCGTGAGGTAAGTGTGCTCAGTCTCATCGTCTTCCTGCCCCTGCTGTCGGCTCTCGTGCTGGCGTCGGTCCCGCTGCCCCCGAGGGCCGTCGCCTGGGCCTGGGTCGGCGTCAGCGCGGTCGACCTGCTCCTGGTGGCTGTGGCCTGGTCTAGGTACACGGCCCCGGCGGCCGGGCGGCTCGCCCTGGACGAGCGCCTCGACTGGATGCCGCGCATCGGCAGCAGCTACCACGTCGGTGTCGACGGGCTCTCGCTTCCCCTCGTCGGCATGACCGCACTGGTCTTCCTCGCCTGCGCCGTCTACAGCCTGCGCGACGACGAGCGACCGAGGTCGCGCGCCGCCCTGATGCTGTTCCTGCAGTCGGTGAGCCTCGGGCTGTTCGTGTCAGCCGACCTCATCCTCTTCTTCGTCTTCTTCGACCTGTCGATCGTCGGGATGTACTTCCTCATCGCCGGCTGGGGGAGCGGGACGGCGACCCGGTCGGCCCTGCTGTTCTTCCTCTACACCTTCCTCGGCTCGCTGGCGCTGCTACTCGGCTTCATCGGCCTCTACGTCGCCTCGGACCCGCACACCTTCGACATCCCGCAGCTCGTGGCAGCGATGCCGCTGCACTCGGCAGGCCCCGTCGCAGGGCTGGTGCTCGGCGCGATCCTGCTCGGGCTGTTCGTCAAGACGCCGACCGTGCCGTTCCACACGTGGCTGCCTCCGGCGCACACCGACGCGCCCGCGATCGGGTCTGCTGTCCTGGCCGGTGTCCTGCTCAAGATGGGCACCTACGGCTTCGTCCGCATCGCCATGCCGATGCTTCCCGACACGTGGCAGGCCTGGTCGTGGGTGATCATCGCCTTCGGCGTCGTGTCGGTGCTGTACGGCGCCTTCGTCGCCCTGGCCCAGACCAACCTCAAACGGATGATCGCCTACACCTCCGTCAACCACATGGGCTACATCGTGCTCGCCGTCGGTGTCGCCGGCCTGACGGCTGCCAGCGCCTCCTCGCGTCAGCTGGCCGTCACCGGAGCCGTCACGCAGATGGTCAGCCACGGCGTCGTCACCGGCGCCCTGTTCCTCGTCGCGGGAGTGCTCCACCGCCGCGGTCGCGACTACGAGCTGGACGGCTTCGGCGGCCTCGCCGGACCCGCCCCGCGGCTCGCGGCCGTCTTCGCCGTCGGCGCCTTCGCCTCACTCGGCCTGCCCGCCCTGTCCGGCTTCATCGCCGAGTTCCAGATCTTCACCGGCAGCATCGGCGCCGCCCCGGTGACCGCCGTCGCCCTCATCGGGATCCTCGTGACCGCCGGACTGTTCCTGCGCGCCTACCAGCGGGTCTTCACCGGGGGACTGCGCGGACAGTCCGCCGGGTTCGCCGACCTCACCACGCCGGAGCTGCTCGCGATCGGCGCCCTGCTGCTGGCCTCGCTGGTCATCGGCGTCTTCCCCCGAGTGGTCCTCGATGTCATCGAACCGGCCTCGTCGGTTCTCGTTGGCCTCGTGTCCCGATAAGGCGGCGATCGAGAAGATGCGACCGCTGGTTCTCGCACCCGAGATGGCCCTCTTCGCAGGGTCGCTCACGGTTTTGCTGTCCGGGTCATTCCTGCCGCACCGACGCCTGTGGGTCACCCGTGCCATCGCGGCGGTCGGGCTCCTGGTGGCCGCCGCCCTATCCGTGGTGGCCATTGTCGGCGGCAGCGAGATTGCGTTCAGCGGCACCTTCGTCGCCGACCGGGCCACCGGAGTCGTACGCGTTGTCGTCGTCGTGGCGGTCGCACTCATGCTGCTCGTGGCGACGGACGACGTGAGCGGCTCGCAGAGGGAGGCGGAGACGTACGCTCTGATGCTGCTCGCCTCCACCGGCGTCCTCGTGATGAGCGGCGCCCGGGACCTGCAGGTGCTGCTCGTCGGGTTCCTGCTGGCCAGCATCCCGGCATACGGCCTCGTCGGGCTGGAACGCACGCGCTGGGCCGCGGAGGCGGCGATGAAGACCTACCTGCTGGGCGCCCTGGCCGGCATCTCCCTCATGCTCGGCACGGTGCTGCTCTACGGCGTGTCCGGCGAGACCAGCTATGCGGCGCTCACCCGCGAGCTGGGAGCCTCGCCGTCCGGAGTGCTCTCGGCCGGGGTGGTCCTCGTCGTGTGCGCCCTCCTCTTCGAGGCCGGCGCGGTCCCGGCGCACTTCTGGGTGCCCGACGCCGCCCAAGCGGCCGGGGTGACGGCCGCCACCTTCCTCACCACCGTCCCCAAGCTGGGCGCCGTCCTCGCGCTCTACCGGTTCGTCGGCGTCCTGCCCGGCACCGTGGCGTTGCCCCTGCTCGTCGGCCTGCTGGCCGTGCTCACCATGACCCTCGGCAACCTCGCCGCATACGGCCAGACCGACGTGCGCCGGCTGCTCGGCTGGTCGACCGTCAGCCAAGCCGGCTACCTGCTGGTCCCCGTGGCCGTCGTCGGGCGCAGCCCCCTGGCCGAGTCTTCGCTGCTCTTCTACCTCGGGGCGTATGCCGTCACGAACGTCGGTGCCTTCGCCGTCGCAGCGGCGCTCCCCGAGCACCGCGAGCTGTCCGACTACCGCGGCCTGGCGCGGCAGCGTCCCTGGGTCGCCGGGGCGCTCCTCGTGTGTTTGCTGGGACTGGTCGGCACACCCCCCACCGCAGTCTTCGTCGGCAAGCTGACCACGGCCACCGCCGCATGGGACGGGAGTCTGGGGTGGCTCACCGCCGCCGTCGTGCTCAACTCCCTGCTCAGCCTCTACTACTACCTGCGCTGGATCGTCCCCACCTTCGCGGTCGTTCCGCGCTCGGGCCGGGACCTCGTCGGGATCATCCGCACCGGCAGAGGGCCCGCCGTGGCCGCTGTGACTGCAGCCGCCGCCAGCATCGTCGGCGGCATCTCGACAGGATGGATATGGCCCACGTAAGCCGCTCTCGCTGGGTCCCTAGCATCGTCCGCTATTCGGCATTCAGTCCGGTAAAGGGAGAGCCCCCGGGTGTGAGTCCCATTGAGTGGTGGGTTTTGAGGCCCGGCATGTCGTGAGGACGTGAGGGGCCATCGGCGGGATCTTCGGTGTGTACGGCCAAGTACTCATCGAAGAGGAGCCACACCGATGGCCTTGCCCCAGTCTGCCCTGACCGAGCTGCTCGAGGCGTTCCGTACCGGGGAGGGGGTGAACCTGATCCAGGACGCGGTCACGGTGGCGTTGCAGGAGCTGATCGAGGCCGAGGCCACCCAGGTGATCGGCGCCGGCCGGTACGAGCGCACCGAGGAGCGCAGGACCGAACGCAACGGGAGCCGGCCGCGGGTGTTGACCACGACCACGGGCGACGTGCAGCTCCGGATCCCGAAGCTGCGCAAGGGGACCTTCTTCCCGAGCATCCTGAACCCCCGCCGGCGGATCGACCAAGCCCTGTACGCGGTCGTGATGGAGGCCTACGTCAACGGCGTCTCCACCCGGGCGGTCGATGACCTCGTCGCGGCGATGGGCTCCGACACCGGGATCAGCAAGAGCGAGGTCTCCCGGATCTGCGCCGGCCTGGACGAGATGGTCGCCGCGTTCCGCACCCGGACCCTGGGCCACACCCGGTTCCCGTACGTGTTCCTCGACGCCACCTACCTGCACGTGCGCGAGGCCTCCCGCGGGCAGGTCGTCTCCCAGGCCGTCGTCGTCGCCACCGGCGTCACCGAGGACGGTGGCCGGGAGATCCTCGGCCTCGACGTCGGCGACAGCGAGGACGAGACGTTCTGGCGGGCGTTCCTGACCTCGCTGCGCAGTCGCGGCCTCGGCGGGGTGCAGCTGGTCATCTCCGACCAGCACGCCGGCCTGGTCAAGGCCCTGACCCGCTGCTTCGCCGGCGCCGCCCACCAGCGCTGCCGGGTCCACTTCGCGGGAACCTGCTCGCGCTGGTGCCGAAGTCCCACAAGGACATGGTCGCCGCCGTGTTCCGGACCATCTTCGCCCACCCCGACGCCGACGCGGTCGCAGCGACCTGGGACCACGTCCGCGACGAGCTGTCGGCTCGCTTCCCGAAGATCGGGCCCCTGATGGACGAGGCGAAGACCGAGGCCTCCCGTTCACCGCGTTCCCGCGGGCGCACTGGACCAAGATCTGGTCGAACAACCCCATCGAACGGCTCAACCGCGAGATCAAACGACGCGCCCGCGTCGTCGGGATCTTCCTGCGTGGTTGTCTGAGCCTTGGGAGCCCGGGGGTGACCCGGAATCTTTCTGTCGGGCCGCAGGGCCTTGACCCGGTTAGGGCCAGTCCCTCCGGGCTCTCGCTACACCGGTGGTCGCGTGACCTCAGAGCGGCGTGCTGACCGAACGGCAGGACTGTCCTCGACCACCACGAACATTCATCGTCGATGGGTTGAGGAGAAGTTGCTGATGCGAGATGTCATCACCGTCGGTATCGACGCGCACAGCCAGGTCCATGCGGCCGCGGCAGTCGATTCCCGAGGCCGGGTCGTTGCCCAGCTCGAGACAGGCACAGACCGTTCGGAGTTGGGACGCATGCTGACCTGGGTGCAGGCGCTGCCCGTTCCTCGGGAGATCGCCGTGGAGGGAGCCAAGGGTTTCGGCCGTCCGCTGACGCTGTTGCTCCTGGCTGCCGGGGAGGAGGTCGTCGACGTCCCCACGCACCTGACCGCCCACGGACGACGCACGAGTCGTCGCCGAGGCAAGGACGATGAGGGTGACGCGATCATCATCGCCCGCGTCGCCATCCGCGAGGACACCCTGCCTCGGATGGACGCGGCGCATCTGAACACGGACATGAAGCTGCTGGTCGACGCACGGGACCAGCTTGTCCAAGAGCAGATCCGCGTGCGGAACCGGTTGCACGCGTTACTGATTGGCCTGTGTCCCGGTCACCGGGCCGTCACCGGAGCGTTGACCAGCAAGGCCGCCCTGCAGCGCGCCCGCGTGCTGGCCATGAAGGAAAGGGCCAGCGACCCGGTGCGGGCACACCTGGCGCTGGTCGCGATCAGGCGGCTGACTGCACTCGGCAAGGAGACTGCCGAACTCGGGGTCCTCATCGCCACCCATCTGCGCCAGGAATCCCACGAGCACCTGCTCGCCATTCCCGGCGTCGGACAACTGACCGCCGCCAAGATCCTTGGTGAGACCCACGACGCCCGGCACTTCCCCTCCGCGGCCGCCTTCGCAGCCCACGCCGGCTCGGCGCCGATCCCCGCCAGCAGCGGCAACACCACCCGTCATCGCCTCGCCCGCGGCGGCAACCGTCAGCTCAACCGCGCGCTGTACACGATCGCTCGATCCCAGGCACGCTGGCACCCGGACGCCCGCACCTACCTCGCCCGCAAACGCGCTGAAGGCAAGAGCGCAGCCGAAGCCCGACGGTGCCTGAAGCGTCACCTCGCCGCCGTCGTGTACAGAGCGATGCTTCGCGACCTCCAAGCCCACGAACCACCACGACCAGGCACCACGGCCGCCGCTGCTTGACGAGAGCGGCGCCCCAACACCGCCGCGGTCATCCGCCTCGTCGGCGCCGTGCTGGCCGACGCCCACGACGAATGGCAAGTCGCCGACCGCCGCTACCTCTCCGAAGCGTCCATGGCGATGTTGTACAAGACCAGCGATACTGACACCGCCGCCATCACCAGCGGCCCGTGAGCACCGAGGAACCAACCCTCAAAGCCCACCACCCGACGGGGCGCTTTCAACTGACAACACAGCGGGCTTGATGCCCTGGGGGTCGGCTCCCCACCCCGGCCAGAGGCCATCCACACGAATTGCCGTCACACACCACCCACCTTTTCTGGTCCGCCATCTTTTTCGTGACGTTTGACGTGTCCGGCGTGTGAGCAACCCCCGCGGCGCCGGCATCTCCTTCTCGATCGTTTCGGGGCCGTCCTTTCGGACCGGGTGTGTGTCGTGCAGCGCGGGGTTGCATCAGCTGCTTGGCACACCGACCCGGACCAGGGAAGGGGGTGGCCCGTCTGGGCCGCCCGGGTCACCGCCCGTCGCCGCCGAAACGCGACGTGGGGTCTCCCGAGCCCCGGCGGACGATGCCAAGCTGGGCCCGCAGCGCGATCTCGCGGTCGCTGCGCCACCGTCGGGTCAGGGGTCCGGGCACCACAACATCCTCGCCTACACTCGGCACCGTCGCCGCACGGGTCACCGTCCCGTCACGACGACCGCGACTCACACGCACGGCCGGCCCGCCCGGGCATCCGGCCCCGGACCCGCCACACGGCGCCTGGACAGGAACGAGGAACGATGGCCCGCGAGACGACCCGAGACCGCCGCGAACGCGTCGCAGCGATGCAGGCCGCCCAGAAGAGGTCAGAACGCCGCCGCCTCCTCGTCGTCATCGGCGCCTGTGTCGCCGTCATCGCCATCATCGCCGCTGCCGTCGCCTGGGCCGTCGTCGGCGAGCAGAACAAGAGGGACCAGGCGCTCGCCGGCATCAGCGGGGACGCCACGGCGGCCTCGTGCGACCCCATCACCAACGACCCGGCCAGTGGCAGCAGCGGCCACGTCGGCCCGGGCACCAACCAGCCGAACGTCACCAAGATCCAGTACTCCACGGTCCCCCCGTCGAGCGGCAAGCACTTCGCGGTGCCCGCCGTCGACTCGCGCCGGGTCTACACCGTTGCGGACGTGCCCGCCGTCGAGACGCTCGTGCACAACCTGGAGCACGGCTACACGATCCTCTGGTACGACGGCTCCGTCGAGAAGGAGCAGGCGGCGGCGTTCGAGGCGCTCGCCACCAAGGTCAACGCCATGAAGGAGGCGGCCAACAAGTTCCTCATCGTGCCGTGGAACCCGGCCTACGGTAGCTTCCCGGCGGCCAAGAAGTACGCGTTGTCGCACTGGGGCGCCGACGTGGACCAGAGCACCGGCAAGGTCGGCCAGCAGATGGGCCACCGCCAGCTCTGCGCGGGCCTCAGCACGACCGTGGTCGAGGACTTCGTCAAGAAGTTCCCGTGGAGCTCGGCGCCCGAGCCCGGCGCCGCCTGACCCAACGCGCCAGCGCGGCCGGCACACGTGATCGGCCCCCGATGAACCCACGGACCCCCGAGGATCGGCACGCCCTAGACGAGTTGCGGACGTTCCGCAAGGACTGCGGTTCGTACGTACGCCTCTACGACTACATGTCACAGGTTGTCTACTACGGCACCAGCAATCTGGAGAAGCTGGCGGAGTTCCTACGCCAGCTAACCCGCGCCGAGCATGTCGCTCGGGACCGGCCTCCGGGACGTTTCAGGTGTTAGCGGATGATCAGCTCTCGGTACCGAGCCTTGTCGCCCTCTCCCTCGACGACCATCACGTTGTGCCCTGCGCGTTCATCGCTGAGGAGCTTCCACAGCGCGATCGCGCGCCGAACGCCCTCTGTGACTGAGACGCCCTGAGCGAAGCTCAAAGCCTTGAGAGCGCCGGCAACGTCGCTCGCAAGATTCACAGAGAGGCGCACCACATCCTTGGCGCCGGCCTCGGACTGGCTGTTGGTCCTGACTTCTGCTGAGTGCTCACTTTTGTCATACCTCTTAACGGGATCGCGAAACTCGGCTTCTTGCTCACTGCATTCCACACGCTGCTCGGCATCGCCATCGGCAACTACTTCGCGGACGAAATCGCGAGAAGGACTGGCCCGCGCCTCTCGCCATGGCAAGGGCTCTAGTTGTACCCGGCCATCAGGTTGGTTGCAGTCGGCTGACGGGCGGGTGACCTCGCAGGGCGCTGTGGCGGCGTTCAGTGTTGTAGTGCTCGAGCCAGGGCGCAAGAGCGGCGACGCGTTCGGCGTTGCTGGCGTAGGCCGTGCGGTAGGCCCACTCGGTGGCCAGGGTGCGGTTGAGTCTTTCGACCTTGCCGTTCTGCCACGGGCAATGCGGCTTGATGAACTTCTGGGTGATGCCGTGCTCGGCACACACGGCTCGTACCGAGTACCGGTAGGCCCACGCGTTATCGGTCATCAGCCGCTCGATCCGGGTGATGCCGTGCTCAGCGAAGGCAGCGATCGCGCGTTGCAGGAACTGCGCGCAGGTCATGCCTTTCTCGTCGGGCAGAACCTCGCTGTACGCCAGGCGGGAGTGGTCATCGACGAGCGAGTGGACGTAGTCGTAGCCCGGGCCGTTGACGCGGTCACGCGCGATGCCGCGGCCGTGCACGCGCCATCCACCGCCGTCGGGGATGCGGCCGATCTTCTTGACGTCCATGTGCACCAGCTCACCGGGCCGTTCGCGCTCGTATCGCACGGCGGTCTGCTTCGAGGACCGGATCACCTCACCGGTGACGGGTCGCAGTCGCGCAGGTAGGGCACACGGTGGCGGCGCAGGATCCGTGACACCGTCCGGGCCGGCACCCGACCTTCGGGCCGAGCACGTCCGGACCGTCACGATGCGCGGCGCGGACAGCCAAGACCTTCTGCTCGACCTGCTCGCTGGACCCGGTGGGGATGCTGTGGGGCCGTGAGGAGCGTGTGACCAGGCCAGCCTCGCCTTCGGCGGCGTAGCGGTCGATCCACGTCTTCACACACTTGCGCGACACCCCCATGGCGGCCGCGATGTGGGCTTGGGGCCAGCCGGCCTGGTGGCGTTGAACGATCAGGCGACGACCATGGACGGTCAGCCGGGCACTACCGTGGGACACGAGAACCTCCGGGTTGGAGTGGGCCTTAGACAAGCCACATCCCATTCGGAGGTTCTCGTTCGTTCAAGCAGGCTCGCTGCTACCAACGTCATGGCCGGGTACATCTAGTGCTTCATCCGCCTTCTCGAAAACTGGTAGCGAGACGTGTTCAAGCGAGACGAGTAGCGCCACCGGCTGGGGTCCGCATCTCAACAGGGTTGCCCTCGGCGCTGAAGCGCTTGGCGTTCAAGTAAACCCAGGCACCGGCCAGAATTGTGCCGGATGAGGTCTGCTCCCGACAGGTTCACGGTGGGCCGGGGGTCGTGCTTGGTGAACCGACCAGGGTGACGCGCCGTCTTTTGAACCGAGAAACATGAGAGGAGATGTCTGCCGAATGCCGCTCGACCATGAGGCGATCGCGGAGATCTACCGTGAGTGGGGCTCGACGCGGCGTCAGATCGTGTGGCTGGCGACGAGCGACGGGAACCGCGTCGACGACATCGTCCGGCAGGTCAGTGGGCGTCTGGAATCAGGCGCGGGAGGCCGACAACCTCCGCGCGCACCTCGTCACGACGGCCCGGCACCTCATCGTCGGCCAGCGCCGGGCCGCCGGACGAAGGCCACAGGAGGCACGGATGGTGGAAGTCGCCGAGGAGGACGCCGCCCTCGACGTGGTCCTGGACGATGTCCTCGTGGAAGAGTCCCTCGGTCGCCTCCAGGCCAACCACCGAGACATCGTCCGATGTCTCTACTACCAGCGACTCGTCGTGGCCAAAACGTCCGCCCGGCTCGACCTGCCAGAGGGGAGCGTGAAGTCGACAGACGCCTACGCCGTGCGCGATTTGCGCGTCGCCCTCGACGGATGGGGTGACGAGATGACCACCGGACCGACCGGACCAACCGGACCGACCGGCTCGACCGGCTCGACCGGCGCAGCGGGGGTAGCCGGGCGAGCCCGGTCGATCCGCCCGCTGTCGCCGCTGCCCAAGCCCGGGTCCCGAGCCCCGAGGACTGTGACCGGCTCGGGGCGGTCCTGTCGCTGATCGCCGGCCCGACGAGGATCCGGCTGCTCGATGCCCTCGACACGGCGGAGGAGCTGTGTGTCGGAGATCTTGCGCTGGCCCTCTCAGCTTCTGAGGACTCCGTGGGCTATGGCCTGCGGGTGTTGCGGACGGCAGGTCTGGTCAGGCGCCGCAAGCAGGGCCGCACGGTCTACTACCGCCTGGCCGACGGCTTCCCGCAGCTCTTGCGCTCGGACTGCCTCCGCCAGCTGGTGCACCTTTCCCGCACTACCGCATACGGAGGAGCCTGAATGGAAGTTCGTCCACGGAGCGGGCCACACGAGACCTGGGAGACGACGTGTACCTCGGGGTAGCGCTGCTGCTGCTGGCGACAACAGTCGGACTGGCCCTGCTCCTGCTTGTCGCCCGCGCGGTCGCGGTGAGTCGAGAAGCGTTGCCGGTACTGCCTTTCCAGTCCGGCCACGCACCCACGGAGCATGCTCTCTCGCGCTTCCACGTGCGGTGGTATCCCGCGACTCTGGTGTTCCTGGCCTTCGACGTCGAGATGCTGTTCATGTACCCTTGGGCCGTCGTCGTGGCCGAGCTCGGCGCCGGAGCGGTCGTGGAGATGTTCGTGTTCCTGGCCGCCCTCATGGTTGCGGTGCTGTGGGCCTGGCGTCAGGGTGCGCTCCGATGGGTCTGACGGAATGGCTAGCCCGTCAGGCCGTGCGCCGGTGCTCCGTCCTGGTCGTGGAGATGCCGGGCGGGTGGCGCACCCGGGTCTACACCGAGCGCTGCGTGGTGGGGCGCGCATGGCACCTCGCCGACTCACCCGCCGGCGCCGACATGTTGGTGGTGTGCGGTCAGCTGTCGGCCGACCTCGAGGACAGCGTCGAAGCGGTGTGGGAGCAGCTGCCCGGCCCGCGCGCCCGGATCTCCCTCGCACCGGACGAGACCGAGCAGGGCGTCGTGGCGGCGGTCGAGGCCGCCCTGCCCCGGCTGTGTGACACGGCCGCCCAGCACGAGGACGCCGCGGGCCGCTCGCTACCGGAGGGCATGGGCCACGAGGACATGGAGATGGCTCCGGACGGCATCGCGCTGGCCGAGGGCGCCGACGACCGAGACGGTCTCGAGATGGATGA
>NZ_BAAANB010000004.1:17802-36520 GCF_039529575.1 Terrabacter terrae | reverse complement strand
ACAGCATCGGGTCGTCGTGGCGCGGCCACTACGACCGCCTTCACCTGCACACGCCGCGTGAGCTCTCCGGCCTGCCCGGGCTGCCGATCCCCAAGGAGATGGGCCGCTGGGTCTCGCGCGACGACGTCGTGCGCTACCTGGAGCTGTATGCCGCCCACCACCGGCTGGACGTGCGCCTGGGCACCGGGGTCAGCCGGGTCGACCGCTCCGCGAGCGGTGACTCGTGGAGCCTGACCCTTGCCGACGGCTCGTCGCTCACCGCTCCCTACGTCGTCGTCGCCACGGGTTTCAACCACACACCGCGCGAGCCCAACGTGCCCGGGCTGTCCGCGTACACGGGCGAGGTCGTCTTCGCCCGCGACTACCGCAGCGGTGCCCCTTACTCAGGCAAGGACGTGCTCGTCGTCGGCACCGGGAACACCGGGACCGAGGTGGCCGTGGACCTCGTCGAGCACGGCGCCGAGCGCGTTCGCCTGGCGGTCCGGACCGTGCCGCACATCCTGCGCCGCAACACCGGGCCGTATGCCGCCCAGTACACCGGCATCGCGGTGCGCCGCCTGCCCACCGCACTCGTCGACCGGGTCGCCCCTGCCGTCGAGCGGCTCCAGACCCCGGACCTGTCCGCGCACGGTCTGCCCCGCCCGGACACCGGCCTGCTGACCCGCGTCGAGCGCGACAACGCCATCCCCGTCCAGGACGTCGGCATCATCGCGGCGATCCGCACGGGCGCCGTGGAACCGGTGGCCGCCCTGCGCGAGCTCGACGGCGACACCGTCGTCCTTGCCGACGGCACGCGCCTCCAGCCCGACGTCGTGGTGCTCGCGACCGGCTACACGCAGGGGCTCGAGCCGCTCATCGGGCATCTCGGCGTCCTCGACGGCAAGGGACGCCCGTGCGAGCGCGGTGGCCGCACCCCGCGGGGCGCCAAGGGGCTGTGGTTCACCGGCTACACGAACCCGATCTCCGGCATGCTCCGCGAGCTGGCGATCGACGCCCGCAAGATCGCCCTCGCCATGGCGCTGCGCAAACGCCACGAGATGACCGCCTTCCGACGCGCCAAGGCCGCCGTCTGACCCCGCCCCCTACCGCCGCACCTGCGCTACTTGTCAGACAACTGGTCGGGTCATACGATCATTTGGTCACCGTCGCCACCTGACCAAGGACCTGCCATGACCGCCGACCGGATCCGCCACGTCGCCCTCTCCTCCGTCGTCCTGCCCCTCCCGACCCCGATCAGCGACGCCAAGGTGCTGACCGGTCGGCAGAAGCCGATGACCGAGGTCGTCCTCCTCTTTGCCGAGATCACGACCGAGCAGGACCACCGCGGCACCGGCTTCAGCTACAGCAAGCGCGCCGGCGGCCCGGCCCAGTTCGCCCACGCCAAGGAGGTCGCCGAGGGCCTGCTCGGCGAGGACCCCAACGACATCGCCAGGGTCTACGACAAGCTGCTCTGGGCCGGAGCCTCCGTCGGTCGCTCCGGTGTCGCCACCCAGGCGCTCGCCGCCATCGACATCGCGCTGTGGGACCTCAAGGCCCGCCGCGCCGACCTGCCACTGTCCAAGCTCATCGGCAGCCACCGCGACTCGGTCCGGACCTACAACACCTCGGGCGGCTTCCTCCACGCCCCCATCGAGCAGGTCAAGGAGCGGGCGTCCGAGTCGGTGGCAGCCGGCATCGGCGGCATCAAGATCAAGGTCGGCCAGCCCGACATGCGGACCGACCTGCAGCGCCTGGCCGCCGTGCGCGAGCACCTCGGCGACGACGTGCCGCTCATGGTCGACGCCAACCAGCAGTGGGACCGTGCCAGCGCCCTGCGGTTCGGCCGCGCCGTCGAGGGCCTCGACCTGGTCTGGATCGAGGAGCCGCTCGACGCCTACGACGCCGAGGGCCACGCCCAGCTCGCAGCAGCCCTCGACACCCCGATCGCGACCGGCGAGATGCTCTCGAGCGTCGCCGAACACGTGCGACTCATCGAGGCACGGGCAGCCGATGTCATCCAGCCCGACGCCCCGCGGGTCGGCGGCATCACCCCCTTCCTGCGGCTCGCGACCCTGGCCGACCACGCCGGCCTGCAGCTCGCCCCGCACTTCGCCATGGAGATCCACCTGCACCTCGCCGCGTGCTACCCGCGCGAGCCGTGGGTCGAGCACTTCGAGTGGCTCGACCCGCTCTTCAACGAGCGACTCGAGACCCGCGACGGGCGCATGGTCGTGCCCGACCGCCCCGGCCTGGGCTTCACGCTGAGCGAGCAGGCCAAGGCCTGGACCGTGGACACCTACGAGGTCGGACGCGCCTGACATGGGTCATGGAGGCGACCGCATCCTTCGGATCGAGCTCGGCCTGCACGACGTGCCGCTCGCCTTCGCGGTGAGCGACGCAAAGGTGCTCACGGGCCGGCAGAAGCCGATGGCCGAGGTCTCGGTGCTCACCTGTCAGGTCGAGACCGCCCACGGCATCACCGGACTGGGCTTCTCCTACACGACCCGCGCCGGCTGCCGCGCCCAGTTCGCCCACGCCAGGGAGGTCGCGACCGTCGCCCTGGGGCAGGACCCGAGCGACATCGGCAAGATCTACGACTCACTCCTCTGGGCCGGCGCCTCCGTGGGCCGCTCGGGCGTCGCGACACAGGCGATCTCGACGATCGACACGGCCCTATGGGACGTCAAGGCACGCCGAGCCGGACTCTCGCTGGCGAAGCTGCTCGGCTCACACCGCGACTCGGTGCGCACCTACAACACGTCGGGAGGGTTCCTCCAGGCGCCGGTCGAGGAGGTGTGCGAGAAGGCGTCCGCGTCGCTCGCCGCCGGCATCGGTGGCATCAAGGTGAAGGTCGGCCAGCCGGATCTGCGCGAGGACCTCCGCCGCGTCGCCGCCGTGCGTGAGCACCTCGGCCGCGACGTGCCGCTCATGGTCGACGCCAACCAGCAGTGGGACCGCACCGCGGCCCTGCGCGCCGGGCGTGCACTCGCCGAGCACGACCTCGTCTGGATAGAGGAGCCACTCGACGCGTACGACGCCGAGGGCCACGCAGCCCTCAGCCGCGCTCTCGACACCCCGATCGCCACGGGCGAGATGCTGACGAGCGTCGGCGAGCTCGTCCGCCTCGTCGACCTGCGCTCCGCGACCTTCCTGCAGCCCGACGTGCCCAGGGTCGGCGGCATCACGCCGTACCTGCAGGTGGCCACCCTCGCTGACCACGCGGGACTGCACCTGGCGCCACACTTCGTCATGGAGATCCACGTGCACCTCGCGGCGGCATACTCCCGGGACGGCTGGGTCGAGCACATCGAGTGGCTGAGCCCGCTCTTCGAGGAGCGCCTCGTCATCGAGGACGGCCGCATGCACGTGCCGACCGGGCCCGGCCTCGGGCTCACCCTCTCGGAGCAGGCGGTCGGTCTGCGGCGCGACCACGTCGTGCTGCGAGCCGACTAGGTTGTCGCCGTGACCTCCCGCGCCGACGACGACCAGCGGCTCGACCGTGAGACCGGCCGAGGCCTGGCTCACGAGCTCGTCGAGCGGCTCAAGGAGCAGATCCTGGCGGGCCAGATGGAGCCGGGCCAGAGGCTCCCGACCGAGGCCTCGCTCGTCGCCGACTACGGCGTGAGCCGCACGGTCGTGCGCGAGGCGATCTCACGTCTGCAGGCCGCCGGGCTCGTCGAGACCTTCCAGGGTCGCGGCTCGTTCGTGCTGGCCCTGCCCGAGACCGAGGGCTTCGCGGTCGGCGCCGAGCGGGTGCGCACCCACCGGGACGTCCTCGACATGATCGACTTCCGTCTCGGGATCGAGAGCGAGGCGGCCGGCCTCGCCGCTGAGCGGCGCACCGACGTGCATCTCAAGGCGATCGAGCGTGCCCTGCGTGACCTGACCCGTGCCGACGAGAAGCCCAGCGGCGCCGTCGAGGCCGACTTCGAGTTCCACCGCCGCATCGCGCTGGCGTCCGGAAACCGTTTCTACTCGGACCTGCTCGCGTCGCTGGGACCCATGATGATCATGCTGCCGCGCACCCGGCTCGAGGCCGCCTACACCGTGTCGGACGCGACGCACCTGACCCGAGTCTCACTCGAGCACGAGAACATCTTCCTGGCGATCGCCCGCGGCGACGGTGCAGCAGCCCGGGCCGCGATGCGCCTGCACCTCGCCAACTCGCGGGCCCGCCTGCAGCAGGACTGAGCGGCCGGAGCCGACACCGGCACGCGGGGTGCCGCGTCAGGCGTGCTCGGCGGCCAGTCGTGCCCCGAAGCCGAGCATGGCCGTGCCGGTGAGCGCGTCGAGCCCGCGGCGCACGCGTGGGCGCTTCAGCACCCGCGCGCGGTGTGCCTCGAGCGTCACGACCACCGCGAGGCCGCGAGCGAGAGGAAGGGTTGGGGTCGTCATGGGCAAACGATGTGATGGCTCCTGTCGCTCGTCACCGCCCGGATGGCGGGCCCTACCAGCGGGCGGTGTTCGGTTCGAACCCCGGCTGCACCGACTGCATGTAGACGGTGTCCTCTCGGCGCTGGATGCCGCACGAGAGGTACTGCTCGTGGAGCGTCCCGAGCGCGTCCTCGTCGATCTCGACGCCGAGGCCCGGTCCGGTGGGCACCGCGACGGAGCCGTCGACGAAGTCGAGCACCCCCGGCTTGACGACCTCCTCGGTCTTCCACGGGTAGTGGGTGTCGCACGCGTACGTGAGATTCGGCGTCGCCGCGGCCAGGTGCGTCATGGCCGCCAGGCTCACGCCGAGATGGCTGTTCGAGTGCATCGACAGCCCCATCCCGAAGGTGTCGCAGATGCCGGCCAGCAGCCGCGAACGCAGCAGCCCACCCCAGAGGTGGTGGTCCGAGAGCACGACGCCGACGGCGTTCGCGCGCACCGCGGGCTCGAGGTGCTCGAAGGCGATGACGCACATGTTCGTCGCGAGCGGGAGGTCCGTCTCGCGGGCGACGGCGGCCATCCCCTCGATGCCGGGCGTCGGGTCCTCGAGGTACTCGAGCACGTCCGCGAGCTCGGAAGCGACGCGCACCGACGTGTCGACCGTCCAGCCCCCGTTGGGGTCGATGCGCAGCCTGTGGTCGGGGAACGCCTCGCCGAGGGCGCGCATGGCGTCGATCTCGTCGTCGGGCGGCAGCACGCCTCCCTTGAGCTTGATGGCGTCGAAACCGTATGCCGTCACCATCCGCTTGGCCTGCACGACGAGCTGGTCTGGGGTGAGAGCCTCACCCCAGTCGTCGTCCGGTCGGCGGGGGTGCCCCGCCCACTTGTAGAAGAGATAGGCGCTGAAGGGCACGGTGTCACGCACCGCGCCGCCGAGCAGGTCGCTCACCGGCCGGCCCGTCTCGTGCCCCTGGATGTCGAGGCAGGCGACCTCGAACGGCGAGTAGGCCGTGGCCACGGCCGAGTCCACCTGGAGCATGCCGCCGAAGCTCGCTCCGGCGTCGGCCGACCCGGTGCCGAGGGCGTCGGCCGCCTTGCGCCACAGGCCGTTGAGGTCGTAGACGTCGTGACCGAGGACGGCCCGGCCGACGGCCTCGAGCCGCTGGAGCTGGGCCTCGTCGCCGTAGGTCTCGCCCAGCCCGACCGACCCGGTGTCGGTGCGGACGCGCACGATCGCGCGCAGGGCATACGGCTGGTGGACGCCGACGACGTTGAGCAGCGGGGGGTCCTCGAAGGCGACCGGCGTGACCGACACCGACGCGATGCGCGAGCGCACCGGTCCCATCAGCGGGAGGCCTTGACGGCGAGCACCGGCACGCTCGCGTCGAGCAGGATCCGCTGCGCCGTGCTGCCGAGGATGAGCTTGCCGACGGGGCTGCGGTGGCGCAGCCCGATGACGACGAGCGACGCGTCGACCTCTCGGGCGACCGACTCGAGCGTGTCGGCGAGCGAGTCGCCGTGGAGCGGTTGGCGCACCTCGACCCGGACGCCGAGGTCGCTCGCGCGGTCGACGATCTCGCTCACCTGCTCGGGGCCGAGCATGGCGTCGTCCACCGGGGCGCCGCGCCGCGGGGAGTTCACGACGACGAGGGGCTGCTCGCGCAGGCGGGCCTCGGCGATGCCGGTGTCGAGCGCCGCACGCCCCTCGGGGGTGTCGAGGTAGCCGACGAGGATGGTCATTTCGCCTCCGTGGTCTCGCGGTCGGGAGCTGCTGTGGGGGACGCCTGCACCGGGGCCGGCGCCGCGGCCGGCCCACCGCGCCGTGCCCGGACCACCCTGCGGATCAACGGGAACAGGGCCACGGCGACGATCGCCGCGAGGATCGTGCCGGAGATCGGGCGCGTGAGGAAGCCGGTCGGGTCGCCGCCGAAGATGAGCAGCGACTGGCGGGCCGACGACTCGATGAGCGTGCCGAGGACGAACGCCAGGACCATCGGGCCGGGGTCGAAGCCGAACTTCTTCATGAGGTAGCCGACGACGCCGAAGACGATCACGAGGTAGATGTCGAAGACCGAGTTGTTGACGGTGTAGACCCCGAGCATCGTGATGAGGGCCGTGATCGGCGCGAGGATCGCCGGTCGCACCCGGAGGATGCGCACGAAGACGCCGACCATCGGGATGCTCATGATGAGCAGCAGGATGTTGCCGATGTACATCGAGTTGATGACGCCCCAGAAGATGTCGGGGTGGGTGTCGACGAGCTGCGGCCCTGGCTGCACCCCCTGGATGAGCAGCGCCCCGAACATCAGCGCCATCGTCGCGTTGGCCGGGATGCCGAGGGTCAGCAGCGGGATGAACGAGGAGGTCGCGGCCGCGTTGTTGGCGGTCTCGGGGGCGGCCACGCCCTCGATGGCACCGCGCCCGAAGCGCTCCGGCTGCTTGGCGCGGCGCTTCTCCACGGCATACGCCACGAGCGAGGAGAGCACGGCGCCACCACCGGGCAGCACGCCCAGGCCGAAGCCGATCCCAGACCCCCGGGCGATCGCACCCTTGGACTCCGAGAGGTCCTGGCGGCTCGGCCACACCTTGGTGACCTTTGCGGGCGCATGGACCTTCTTGTGGTTCTCCTCGAGGTTGTAGAGGATCTCGCCGAGCCCGAAGAGACCCATGGCGATCGGCACGAAGTCGATGCCGTCGGCGAGGTTGAGGCTGCCGAACGTGAAGCGCTCGGCGCCGGTGAACGAGTCGCGGCCGACCGTTGCGATGAGCAGCCCGATGGCGGCGGCGATGATGGCCTTGAGCTTGCCGCCGTTGCCGACCGTCGAGACGAGCAGGACGCCGAGCAGGCCGAGAGCGGCATACTCCGGCGGCCCGAAGTCGAGCGCATAGCCTGCGACGACCGGGGCGAGCACGGACAGGCCGATGATCGAGACGGTGCCCCCGATGAACGAGCCGATCGCCGCGATGCCGAGGGCAGCCCCCGCCCGGCCCTGCTTGGCCATGGCGAAGCCGTCGAAGACCGTCACGACCGAGCTGGCCTCGCCCGGCAGGCGCAGCAGCACCGAGGTGATCGTGCCGCCGTACTGGGCGCCGTAGAAGATGCCGGCGAGCATGATGATGGCCGAGACCGGCGGGATGCCGTACGTGATGGGCAGCAGGATGGCGATCGTCGCTGCGGGACCGAGGCCCGGGAGCACGCCGATGAGCATGCCGATGACGACGCCGACGAGGCAGTAGAGCAGGTTGGTCGGCTGCAGGACGATGCCGAAGCCGTCGATGATCGGGGTGAAGTCCATGGCGAGCCTCCCTTCAGATCAGTCGCGGGAGGGGGATGGACAGGGCGAGCACGAACAGCGCGTAGAACACCGCGACCGTGACGACGCTGACCACCGCGGTCATGCGCCAGGACTCGCCACCGAGGAACCGCAGCCAGACCACCATGAGCACGAGCGAGGGGACCTCGAAGCCGATGACGGGAAGCAGGGCCGCGAGACCGACGAGGCTCAGCACCCCGAGCCCGGTCAGGACGCTCGAGCGGGTGAACTGCTCGGTGTCCTCGGCCCGCCGGCCGAACGCGATCTGCGCGACCGACAGGGCCGTCACGGCGACGGACACCGCGAACGGCCACAGCCCGGGCCCCGGCTGGGTGAGGCTGCCCAGGCCGTAGCCGAGGGACAGCGCCATGCCCGCCACCCCGAGGACCAGGGTGACGACGCCGGCGGCCACCTGTGCGAGGGGACCCGCGTGGGGCGGGCGCTCCTCCTCCAGGTCCTGCGCGAGCTCGGCCTTGAGCTCCTCGAGGATGTCGACCTCGGCGGCCTGGGGCCGCCCCGGTTCGCTCGTCGTGCTCATCCCTGGCTCCTCTTCGAGTGGGTGGTGGTCGGCGGTCGTGGCGCGGTGTGGCTCAGCCGTTGGAGGCGAGCGAGATGCCGAACTGCTTGAGCTTGGCGGTGTTGGAGGCCAGGTCGGCCTTGAGCTTCGTCGCGATCTCGGGCCCCGGGACCTCGAGTGGCGTCAGGTTGTTGGCCTCGTTGAACTTCTTGTACTCGTCCGAGGCGAAGGTCTTCTTCGCGGCGGCGACGAGCTTGTCCTTGACGGCCTGTGGCGTGCCCTTGGGCGTGGTGATGAAGCGGTACTGCGACACCTGCACGTCGAAGCCCTGCTCCTTCGCCGTCGGCACGTCCGGCAGGTACTTGACGCGCTCGGCCGAGAAGACGGCCAGGGGGACGAGCTTGCCCGCCCTGATGTTCTCGATCGCCTCGCCGACCTGCATCGTGGACACGTCGACCTGCGCGCCGAGCAGCGCGGTGAGGTTCGGGGCGCCACCGTCGAACGGCACGGCCGTCGCCTTGATGCCGGCCGTCGCGAAGGTGAGGGCCGAGTTGAGCTGGGCGCCGGTGCCGACGCCGGTCGTGCCGTAGCGGATGGTCCGGCCGGCCGACTTCATGTCAGCGACGCTCTTCCACCCGGTCTTCGGGTTGGTGACGAGCACGTAGTCGTCGCGGGAGACGCCGTAGACGATGTCGAAGTCGTCGACCTTGACGGCCTCGGACTCGGAGACGGCCAGCGGGGTGATGGCGAAGAGCGAGGCGTTCTGGATCGCGATGGAGTAGCCGTCGGACGACGCCTTCTGCAGCTCCTTGGCCACGAGGGCGCCGTTGGCGCCCGGCTTGTTGACGACGGGCATGGCCACGCCCAGCGACTGCCCCATGCCCTTGGACATCGCCCGGCTGATGAGGTCGCTGCTGCCGCCGGCGGAGGCGCCGACGGTCATCTGGATGCTCTTGCTCGGGTAGTCGCTGCCACCCGAGGCGTCCCCACCACCGCTGCTGCCGTTCTTGACCCCGCCACAGGCGGAGAGGGCGAGAGCGAGAGCGGCGGTGCCCGCCACGGAGGCGATGCGGGTCCTCGTTCGAACGTTCGTCATTGAAGGTCTCCTACGAGCTGGGGCACCGTCGTCGGTGCTCATGGGGTGAGGTCTGTCCCCGTGCCGCCTGACACTACGAATCCTGTTCATGCCTGTCCAAACCCGATCCTGCATCGGCTGATACCTTCGCGATATCGTTGCGGTAGCCTCGCCGCATGATGACCCTCGACCAGGTCCGGGCCTTCGTCGCTGTCGCCGAGGAGCTGCACTTCGGCCGTGCGGCCGAGCGGCTGCGCATGACCCAGCCCCCGCTGAGCCGGCAGATCCAGAAGCTCGAGCGCACCGTCGGGGTCACCCTGCTCGAGCGCGACAACCGCAAGGTCGAGCTCACCGAGGCCGGCCGGGCCTTCCTCGACGAGTCCTACCGGCTGCTCGCCCTCGTCGAGAGCGCCGGCGACGTGGCCCGGCGCATCGACGGCGGCGCCACCGGCACGCTGCGCCTGGGCTTCACCGCCGTCTCGGCGATCGGGGTGCTCGGACCCCTCCTCAAGGAGCTCGAGCGCAGCCTGCCGGGCATCGAGGTGATCCTCCACGAGCGGGTCACGGCCGCCCAAGCCGACGGCATCCGCCGCGGCGAGCTCGACCTGGGCCTCGCCCGCCCGCCCTTCGACACCGCAGAGTTCGAGTCGCGGGTCATCTTCCGGGAGCCGCTCTGCGCGGCCGTGCCGAGCGAGCACCCGCTCGCCGACGTCGCGCACCCCCTGACCGCGGGCGACTTCGACGGGGAGCCGGTCATCAGCTACAACCCGGTCCAGTCGCGCTACTTCCACGAGCTCACCGTCCGGTTCCTCACCAACGCCCATCCCAGGGTGGAGCAACAGGTGCACCAGATCCTCACCGCCGTCCTGCTCGTCGCCGCCGGTCGCGGCTGCGCCCTCGTGCCCGCCTCCGCCCGGTCGCTCGGGGTGCAGGGCGTCGTCTACAAGGACCTCGTCGACGGGGGCGGCGACCCCGACGGTAGCGAGGTACCGGGCCAGCCGGTCGAGCTGCACGCCATCTGGGCACGCGGCCGCCGCAGTCCCATGCTCCGACGGGTCCTGGCCCAGATCGGGCGCATGCAGCTGGCCGCCCAGCCATGACGTGGCGGAGGACGATGATGCTCGCCGAGCATCACGGCATACGCAATCCGTCTTGGACAGGTATCCAGCGTTCTTCCTAGCCTGAGGTCACTCACTGGCCCAGCGGCGGGCCTACCCACCTGGGGACGGCAGCCGCTCTGTCGCAAAGGATGCTCCCGTGGCCCTGGCTCCCGACGAACTCGCTCACACCCTGGGCACCGGACTGCTCTCGTTCCCCGTCACGCACTTCACGCCGGACCTCGCGTTCGACGAGGCGGCCTACCGGGAGCACCTCTCGTGGCTGAGTGGCTACGACGTCGCGGGCCTCTTCGCGGCCGGCGGCACCGGCGAGGGCTTCTCGCTGCGCACCGACGAGATCGACACGGTGGTGCGCGTGGCCGTCGACGAGATCGGTGGGAAGGTGCCGGTGCTCGCGCCCGCCACCGGAGGCACCGCGGTCGCCGTCGCCCAGGCCAGGGCCGCCGAGGCCGCCGGCGCCGACGGCATCCTCCTCTTCCCGCCCTACCTCACCGAGGCCGGCCAGCGCGGTCTCGTCGAGCACGTCTCAGCCGTATGCCGTGCCACCTCCCTCGGCGTCATCGCCTACTCGCGCGCCAACGCGATCCTCGGCGACGTCGCCGTCGCCGAGGCCGCCGACCGCAACGCGAACCTCATCGGGCTCAAGGACGGCGTCGGCAACGTCGAGGCCATGACGCGCACCTACGCCCGGGTCGGCGACCGCCTCCTCTACGTCGGCGGCCTGCCCACCGCGGAGACCTTCGCCCTGCCGCTGCTGCAGCTCGGCGTGACCACCTACTCCTCGGCGATCTTCAACTTCGTGCCGGAGTTCGCCGTCGGCTTCTACCAGGACGTGCGCCGCCAGGACCTCGAGGCGGTCTACCGCAAGCTGAACGACTTCGTCCTGCCCTACCTCGACATCCGCGACCGCGAGCGGGGGTACGCGGTGAGCATCATCAAGGGCGGCCTCGCGGCGATCGGCCGCCCGGCCGGTCCCGTGCGTCCGCCGCTCACCGACCTCACCGAGCAGGACGTGTCGGACCTCAAGATCCTCATCGACAAGATCAGCTGAAACGGAGTCCTAGCGCATGACCTCCCTCACCGGACACTCGATCATTGCCGGCTCGCCCGTCGCCGGGCGCCTCGCCGGCTCGGCCGGCATCGAGGCTGCCACGGGTGACCCCCTCGAGCCCGTCTACACCTACGTCGACGACGAGCAGCTCGGGGAGGCGACGCAGGCGGCGGCCGACGCGTTCGACACCTACCGCGCGACCTCACCCGCCGAACGGGCGGCGTTCCTGCACAGGGTCGCCGACGAGATCGAGGCCGACGGTGAGGCCATCGTCGCGCGTGCGGTCGCCGAGTCGGGACTGCCGCTCGGCCGCCTCGCCGGAGAGCTGGGCCGCACCACCGGCCAGCTGCGGATGTTCGCCGAGGTCGTACGCGTCGGCGACCACCTCGAGGCGCGGATCGACCCCGCCCTGCCGGACCGCACGCCCCTCCCCCGAGCCGACATCCGCCAGCGCCAGGTGCCGCTCGGTCCGGTCGCGGTCTTCGGGGCGAGCAACTTCCCGCTCGCCTTCTCCGTCGCCGGTGGTGACACCGCTTCGGCCCTGGCCGCCGGCTGCCCCGTCGTCGTCAAGGCCCACAACGCCCACCCCGGCACGAGCGAGCTCGTCGGCGCCGCCGTGGCCCGGGCCGTCGCCGCGTCCGGCCTGCCGGCCGGGGTCTTCTCGCTCGTCTTCGGCAGCGGCACCTCCGTCGGCCAGGCGCTCGTGCGCGACCCCCGCATCAAGGCAGTCGGCTTCACCGGCTCGCGCGCCGGGGGCCTCGCGCTCGTCGCCACCGCCGCACAGCGGCGCGAGCCGATCCCCGTGTACGCCGAGATGAGCTCGGTCAACCCCGTCATCGTCCTGCCGGGCAGCATCGCCGGCGGGCAGGCGGAGGCGCTCGCGACGGCATACGTTGCCTCCTTGGTGCTCGGCTCCGGCCAGTTCTGCACGAACCCGGGTCTGACGTTCGTGCCGTCCGGGTCAGAGGGCGACGCCTTCGTCGCGGCCGCGGCCCGAGCCGTCTCGCAGGCGGCCGGGCAGACCATGCTGACGTCCGGCATCGCCCAGGCCTACGACAAGGGGGTCGCCGCACTTCGCGGCACGTCGGCGGTGACGGTCGAGGCGGAGGGCATCGTCGGCGAAGCGGTCAACGCTCCGGCCCCGTTGCTCCTGTCCACCACCACGGCAGCGCTGCGCGACGACCCCGCGGTGAGCGAGGAGGTCTTCGGTGCCGCGGGCGTGATCGCCCGCTGGAGCGACACGGAGGAGCTCGCCGACGTGCTTCGTGGCCTCGAGGGCCAGCTGACGATCACGGTCCACGCCACCGAGACCGACCACGACGTCGCCCGCAAGCTGCTGCCCGTTCTCGAGAGCAAGGCCGGGCGCATCCTCTTCAACGGCTGGCCGACCGGCGTCGAGGTCGGCCACGCCATGGTCCACGGCGGGCCCTTCCCGGCGACCAGCGACCCGCGGACGACGTCGGTCGGCTCGCTGGCGATCTACCGGTTCCAGCGGCCCGTCGCCTACCAGGACGTGCCCAGCGACCTCCTGCCGGAGGCGACGCGCGACGACAACCCGTGGGGCCTCACGCGACGTGTCGACGGCCGACTCCGCCTCGCCCAGGACTGACAGGAAGCAGGAGATGTCACCGAAGATCGCCACCGTAGAGGTGGTGCCCGTCGCCGGGCACGACAGCATGCTGCTCAACCTCAGCGGCGCCCACGGCCCGTTCTTCACCCGCAACGTCGTCCTCGTCACCGACAGCGACGGCAACACGGGGCTGGGCGAGGTGCCGGGCGGCGAGAAGATCGCCGGCACCATCCGCGAGGCGGCAGAGCTGCTGGTGGGTCGGGAGGTCGCCAGGTTCCGTCAGCTGCTCCGTCGGGTCGCGCAGGCGTATGCCGGCCGCGACGCAGGCGGTCGGGGCGCCCAGACCTTCGACCTCCGTACCACCGTGCACGCCGTCACGGGGCTCGAGTCGGCGCTGCTCGACCTCCTGGGCCAGCACCTCGGCGTGCCGGTCGCGGAGCTGCTGGGCGACGGGCAGCAGCGCTCCAGCGTCCCGATGCTCGGCTACCTCTTCTACGTGGGCGATGCGGCCCGCACGGACCTGCCGTACCTCGTGGGCGACGGGGGCGAGGACCGGTGGTCGCAGCTGCGGCGCCGCGAGGCGCTGACGCCCGAGGCCGTCGTCGCGCTCGCGGAGGCGGCGCAGGAGCGCTACGGCTTCAGCGACTTCAAGCTCAAGGGCGGGGTGCTCGCCGGCGAGGAGGAGGTCGCGGCGGTCACGGCGCTCGCCCACCGGTTCCCCGACGCGCGGATCACGCTCGACCCCAACGGCGGCTGGCTCCTCGACGACGCCGTCCGGCTGTGCCGTGGGCTCGGCGACGTGCTCGCCTACGCCGAGGACCCCTGCGGGGCGGAGGGACGTTTCTCGGGCCGCGAGGTCATGGCGGAGTTCAAGCGGGCCACCGGGTTGCGGACCGCGACGAACATGGTCGCGACCGACTGGCGCGAGATGGCGCACGCGATCCGCACGAACGCCGTGGACATCCCGCTCGCCGACCCGCACTTCTGGACGATGGCCGGTTCGGTGCGCGTCGCGCAGCTGTGCAACGACTTCGGCCTGACGTGGGGCTCGCACTCGAACAACCACTTCGACATCTCGCTCGCGATGTTCACCCACGTCGGCGCCGCCGCACCCGGTGAGATCACCGCCCTGGACACGCACTGGATCTGGCAGGACGGCCAGTCCCTGACGACGGCGCCGCTCGAGATCCGCGACGGCGCGATCGAGGTCCCGACCGCAGCGGGACTCGGAGTGACCCTGGACCACGACGCACTGGCCGAGGCGCACGAGCTCTACCTCGAGCACGGCCTCGGCGCCCGGGACGACGCCGTGGCGATGCAGTACCTCGTCGACGACTGGACCTTCGACCCGAAGCGCCCCTGCCTCGTCCGCTGACACCCCCTGCTGCCCGGAGCACGTGGAGGTCAGGGGTGGTGCTGGCCACCGAGGTTGAGGAAAGCAGCCGCGACGTCGTCGGTCTCGGCCACCGCCTGCGCCAACGACTCGTCGCTGGCCAGTCCCGAGGCCAGCAGCCGGTGGTGCCGGGTCATCGTCCTGGCCGCGACGTCGTCGGGCACCGGCGCGACCGCCGCGACGACCGACCGCGCGCCGAGCGACAGGAGCGAGAGCGCGAGGCCCAGCGACTCGTGGCCCGGCCGCGCCGACGCGAGCCCCACGTCGCACGCCGAGAGCACGACGTGGTCGGCCCGGACACCGGTCGGCTGGAGCTCGTGGGCGAAGACCGGCCCGTCGTGCAGCGCGAGCGACGAGAAGAGCGGGGACTCGGCCTGGTGCGTGCCGTGGGCGGCGACGTGCACGACTCCTGGTCGGGAGAGCGCAGCCACCAGCTCCTCCCGCCGCGATGCCTCGAGCGGGTGCCTTCCGTCGCCCCAGGCGGCCAGGACGGCGCGCCCTTCGGCGGGGCCGCGGGGCACCCCGGGCCCCACGGTGACGTGGACGCCGGACTGCCGGGGGCCTTTCGACCCGCCACCGCGCCGGGCGAACGACGTGAGCGACAGGGCGACCGTGAACGGGCGTCCCTTCACCGACGGGAACACCGCCCACGGCAGGGCCGAGACCTCCGGGCAGGTCACGACCACCAGGCCGCGGTCCGAGCGCCACGGCCGCAGCAGGGCATCGTCCAGCTCGGCCGCGCTCGAGCGCAGCGAGGACCAGACCGCCCCGGCCAGCGGGCCCAGGTGGTGGGTGGCGGCAGCCCGCAGGTCGACGCGTACGCGTTGCGCGAGCTCGGCGGCCCGGTCGACCGGCATCAGGTCGCGCAGTGTCGCCCGCCCACCGATGACCCCGACGGCGCAGAGCCGGCCCCGATGCCGGAAGAACCACACGAGGTCACGGTCGACGCGACGCAGGTGCTCCCGGGCCTCGCGCAGGCCGACGTGGACGGTGCCGGTGGCGTCGGCGCTTCGGCTCAGCGCCCAGTCCCGGTCGCGGATCTGGCGCTCGAGCCGAGCGGCCCGCTCATGCAGCTCGCGCACCTGGTCGGACTCGGCGGCCTCTCCGCGGAGCTGGCCGCGGACCGCTCGCAGGTGCTCGGTCAGTGCTGCGAGCCGGTCGTCGACCGGACGACCGAGCGACGGCAGCCGGTCGGTCGCGCTGCGCCACCGCTCGAGCGCCTCCAGCACGGCGCCGCTCCCGCGCGGCACCGCCAGCTCGAGGTCCAGCTCCGCCAGTCGCGTTCCGTGGACCGCCCGTGCGGTGCGCAGGTCGAGGCTCGCGCTGCCCTGCTGGCCGGCCGCCAGGCGCCGCGACGCACGCGCCAGGATCCGCCTGGCGGGCGGGAGGTCGCCCGCCGCGACGAGCGTCATCGCGGTGACGACCGCCGAGTCCAGCTCGTCGGCCAGCGACCCGGTCGACACCCGCTCGAGGCCGAGCAGCCGCGTGTTCGCCCCGGCCGGGTCACCGGCCAGCAGCAGGGCCTGCGCCGCCACGACCCGGGCGTTGTCGGCCAGCTCGGCATCGCCGAGCTGCGTCGCCGTGTCGGTGAGCCGGTCGGCCGACGCCGCCGCAGCCAGCGCCACGGACCCGTCGTCCACTCCGCTCAGCCCTCCCACGTCGTCCGCGCCGCGCCCGTCCCGCCGGTCCCGACCGTCCCGCCCGTCGCGCCGGTCCCTGCCCCTCCTCCGGTCGTGGTCCAGCCCGGCGAGGAGCTCGACCAGGGTCGCCTTCACGGTCCAGGCCGTGGCCCCCATCCGCGCGTACCTCTCCCGCGCAGACGCCGCCGCCGACGCCGCGAGCTCCACGTGGCCCAGGAGGCGGTGCGCGCGCGCCAGCGCCAGCTCGAACTCCGCCCGCATCTGGTCGTGGCCCTCGCCCTCGAGCTCGGCCAGCCCGGCATGCAGCGCCTCGACCGCCTCCTTGACCAGCCCGGCCTCGAGCAGGACCTGGGCACGGTCGAGCCGCGCGGGTCCCTTGAAGACGTCCGCCTCCAGCTCCTCCGCACGCGCCATGCCGGCGAGGGACCGCGGGAGGTCACCGAGGAGGTATGCCGCATACCCCTCGTTGTGACGGGCCATGAACTCCTGTTCCACGCCGCCCAGCGCGTGCGCGAGCCGGGCCGCCTCACCGAACGACTCGAGGGCCTCGCTCGGGCGCAGCAGCTCGAAGGCGAGCATCCCGCGGCTCAGGTGGACCGAGCACTGCTCGTGCTCCGTGAACGCGTCGAGCCGGAGCACCGCGCCCTCGAGACCGGCCCATGCCGACGCGAGGTCGCCGACCCGGCCGTGGATGTTGGCGCGCTGGTACTCCAGCCGTGCTCGCAGCGCGTCGTCGCCGAGCTCGACGACGATCTGCTCGGCCTCCTTCAGCCGCGTCGTCGCGGGCTCGAGGCCCGAGAGCATCAGCTCCGTCAGCGCGAGGGTGACGAGCGTGCGGCACCGGAGCTCCAGGTGCTCCCGCGACGGCGCGCCCGCGGCCGACCGGTCGATCTGCTCGAGGGCGGCGGTCAGCAACCGGGACGCCTCGACGGGGCGTCCGGCCAGGTTCTCCGCGGCGCCCTGGTCGCGCAGGGCACGTGCGCTCTCGAGCAGGTCGATGGGTGCGGCCCGGCCTCTCGCTCAGGCGACCGCCATCGGCTCAGGTGCGGGGCTCCGGTGGCCTCAGACCTGGATCGTGGGAGTGATGACCGGTCGCACGTCCTGGTTCTCCGGGTCGGTCACCATGAAGTGGACCGGCCCATGGGGTAGATCATCCAGAACGAAACGCCCGTTCGCATCGGAAACGACCGAGCTGCTCCCCTCGTTCGTCACGGCCTCGACCCTGGCGCCCGGGGTGGTGACCCATCCGTCGACCCGGACCCGGTCGTCCGGCTCCTCCGTCGACATCGGCCCGACGGAGACCATCAGGCTCACCGAGGCGGCGGCGAACGTGACGGACTCGGTGGGCGTCGGCTCGACCTTCGTCTCGGCGCCGCGCGTCGTCAGCAGCGCGGAGTCCATCAGCTCGGCGACCTCGGCGTGCAGGGCGTGCACCGTGATGGCGAACTTCATCCGCTCCGCGAGGTCGTCCGGTGCGGGGTCGGCGTGCGCGAAGAGGTCGCGCACGTGGCGCAGGTTGGCGACGTCGCGGGCATCGATGGCGTCAGTGTGAGAAGTCATGTCAGACCGCCCATCCGGGGTCGGAGCCGAGGGTTGTCCTCAGCTTCTGCAGGCATCGGCCACGGGTCGGGCCGATGCTGCCGACCGGCATCCCCAACGACTCCGCGATCGCGGCGTAGTCGGGTCGGTCGGCGAACGCGATGACCCGGAGGAGCTCCTGACATCGCGGGGACAGGCTGGACACGTGCGTCCACAGCATGCGCTGGCGCTCGGAGAGGATCGACTGTGCCTCGGGGTCGAGCTGCTGCGCCGGGGCCTCCGGCACCTCCTCGACCCCGACCTCGCGCCGAGCCCCGCGGCCCAGGCGCCACACCTCGCGCTTGACCACCACGACCAGCCACCCGAGCACGGCTGCCGGCTCCTGGATCGACTCGCAGCGATCGACGAGCTGGAGGAAGGCGGTCTGGATGGCGTCCTCGCACACCGCCGGCGCGGCGCCCTGCGAGCGCGCGGCGTTCCAGAGCACGGGCGTGACGAGGTCGACGAGCTCCGAGAGCCGCTCACGCTCCCCGTCGCGGTAGGCGGCCAGGGCCCGGCCGGCGCGCGTGCCGATCCCGTCGGGGGCGGTGGGGGTGTGCGTCATCGTGACTCCTTCTCGGTGCACGTGTGGAGGGCGTGGAGGGAGCGGGCGCACAGGGCCTCGGGCCGCACGTCCTCCAGGCCACCGCACGCGACGAGGCAGGCGGCGAGCTCGGCGGCGAAGACCGGGGCGGAGAACGACGTACCGCTCCACACCCCGAAGCCGCCGGTGTAGTCGTCGGGGTCGACCGTGCAGCGCACGACGTCTCCCGGCACGCTCGACGACGGCTGGCCCATGCCGTCGGTGAGCGGCAGGGTGCTGACGAGCGAGACGCCGGGACGGGTGGCCGTGATGACGGTGAGCGGGTTGCTGAAGAGGGCGACCGTGGTCCCGTCCGGGTTGCACGCTCCCACGCTCGACACGGGCGGCACCTGGGGCTTCTTCGGTCCGGGGAGGGCCGCCGCGAGCGACGCGGGCACGAAGGGCGAGCTCGTGCCGTCGTTGCCGGCGCCGGCCACGACCGTCACGCCCGCGGCGGTGAACCGGTCGAGCATCTCGGCGACGGGGCCGCTGGCGTAGGTGCTGTCCTCGGCGTAGTAGCCCATCG
>NZ_BAAANB010000004.1:8100-17749 GCF_039529575.1 Terrabacter terrae | reverse complement strand
CTCGTGACGGCCCAGCAGGGCCTCCAGGACGTCGAGCACGTGGCTCTCCTCGACGGCGCCGGCGTTGTCCATGACCGGGATCGACAGGACCGTCGCCTCCGGGCAGCCCTGGCGCAGGAGCCCCGCGATGAAGGTCGCGTGGCCCTGCAGCAGGCCCACGGGCTCGGCGGGCGGCGGTGCGGAACCCCCGTCCGGCGCCGCAGCGGGTGCCGGCACGGGGGGTTCGTCGGGCACGAGCCGGCCGTTCTCGTAG
Organism: Terrabacter terrae; assembly: GCF_039529575.1. Lineage (NCBI taxonomy): Bacteria > Bacillati > Actinomycetota > Actinomycetes > Micrococcales > Intrasporangiaceae > Terrabacter > Terrabacter terrae. The sequence goes on along the minus strand of NZ_BAAANB010000004.1, from coordinate 17,496 downwards.
CGCAGCCGGACCAGCCGCGAGCTGTCGCGGAACCACGGGTGGTCGGCGACGGGCGTGTCGAGGAGCGCGACGACCGGGCTGCGGTCGACGGTGCGGGCACGCAGGGCGGGGTCGGGCAGCGCCAGGCTGACCGGCATCCGGCCGCCCCGTCCGGGAACGGAGTACTCCTGGAGCGCGGATCCGCCGATCCCGCCCCAGTAGCCGATGCCACCCCAGTAGCCGCCGATGCCACCCCAGTAACCGCCGATCCCGCCCCAGTAGCCGCCGATGCCACCCCAGTACCCGTCGGCGGGGCGCAGCACGTGCTCGAGGCTGAGCCGCTCGGCGACCGGGTCGCCCGCCTCACGCAGGCGCTGCAGCACGTCCCAGGCATCGACCGGCTCGATGGAGCGGCGGGGCAACAGCGTGATGCTCGTGCCCCACGCGGACCCGCGCAGCTGTGGAGGGGCGCCCCGCCGGCGCGTCACCTCGTAGTCGAGGCCCAGCCGGTCCAGCGCCTGCGCCAGGTCGTCGAGGATCCGCGTGCCACCGGACGCGTTGCGCGCCAGGATCCGGTCGGACAGGTAGAGCGCGGGCAGCGGCTGCCGGCCGTCGGTCAGGCGCATCGCCGTCGCGGGGTCGAGCGCGCGGACGGGCGGCCGTGCGGGAGGGCGCGTCGCACCCGTCGCGTTCTCGCCGTCGTCTCCTCGGGGAGAGCCTGGACCGGACTCGGACATCGACAACCTCCTGGAGCGGTGGGGGGGTGCTCAACAGACCCTTACACCGGACTGAGTGTCCGCACGGGGTTTCCTGATACATCGGGCGTTCGGAACGTCTTCGGACTTTTTCCACCCGGCACGTATCAGGACCGGACGAACCGGCTCTGGGACTTCAGGGGGACGGTCAGCGAGCTGGTTCAGGGAGCTGTGGAGGGGCAGCGGGCTCGATGACCGGGGACGTTCGAGACCTCTGTGGGGCGGTCTCGTCCGTATGGGGCGCCGGGCTGGGCAGCACCGGCGCCCCTTCCCCACGCGCTCGTGCGGACATACCGCACCAACCGGGCGTATGCCGTCGCGCGCGTCGCGTTTCTCCCGCCCGCGGCCACGGCGCATACTTCATTCACGTAGGCGGACACCAGGGACCGCGACGAACTCAGGGGGAGCACGATGCAGGGCACGACAGGCGTCCGCGCCGGCAACCGTCTGCGCATGGCGCTCGCGCCTGCCGCCTGCGCCCTCATCCTGGCGCTGGCGCTCGGGGGGTGCAGCACCGGCGCCCTGCGGACGACGTCAGCGGCGCCCGGGTCGACGTCCTTGAGCTCGCAGCCCGCCGAGCAGACGCCCACCGACACGCCGTCCGAGCCGGATGCGGCGGCGTCGGGCCCCATCCCCACGGTGACGGCTGACCCACTGACCCCCGTGACGCCCACCGCCACCCCGACCGCCACGGCCACCGGGGACACGCCCGCGACGGTGACGCCGGTGACGGCGCCCGGCACGCCCGTGCCCACGACCGCCGGCCCCGGCGGCACGGACTCGTCGTGCGCGCGGACGCTGGCGGCATACCCCGTCCTGGAGCCGGGCTCCAGGGGCGCTGCGGTGCGCACGCTGCAGTGCCTCCTCGACGACGCGGACTTCGGGCCGGTGGCCGTCGACGGCGTCTACGGGACCGAGACGCGTGCAGCCGTGAAGCGTGTCGAGGCGACGCTCGACGGCGCCGCGCCGCACCCCGGCCGCGTCGACGCCGGCACCTGGGTGGTCGTCATCTCCCGCTCGCTGGGGGACGTCACGCTGAAGCTGGGCTCCACGGGGCCGGACGTCGTGACCCTCCAGCGCGCGCTGCGCGCCGCGGGCGCGACGGTCACCGTCGACGGCCGGTTCGGGCCGCAGACCAAGAAGGCCGTCGAGCGCCTGCAGGACGCCAACCGCATCGGCGCCGACGGCATCGTCGCCGGCGAGACGCTCTTCCTGCTGAGGATGGGAGCGACGATCGGCTGACGCTCAGGCCCGCAGCTCGTCGAGCCAGGCCTTGGCACGGTCGAAGTCGTCGTCCGCGGTGCCGGGCCGCGGGTCGGGCCGGCCGCCGTCGGCGCGCGGGTAGGACCCGAGGAAGCGCACCTCGGCGCACACCCGCCGCAGGCCCATGAGCGTCTCGCCGACGCGGGCGTCGAGCAGGTGGCCCTCGAAGTCGATCGAGAAGCAGTACGACCCCATGGCCTCGCCGGTGGGGCGTGACTCGAGGCGCGTCATGTTGACCCCCCGGACGGCGAACTGCTCGAGCAGCTCGAGCAGGCCACCGGCGTGGTCCTCGCGCTGGAAGAGCACGACCGTGGTCTTGTCGGCCCCCGTCGGCTCCGGGAGGGTTCCCGGGCGCGCCACGAGGACGAAGCGCGTGACGGCCGAGGCGTTGTCGCCGATGTCCTCGGCCAGCACCTCCAGCCCCTCGTTGCGGGCGGCGACCGGGGCGCAGACGCCGGCGTCGAACATGACGTCGCCGGGGCCACCCAGGGCCGCAGCGCTCGCCGCCGTCGACAGCGTCGGGACGTACTGCGCGTCGGGCAGGTGGCGGCCCATCCACGCGCGCACCTGGGCCCACGCGTGCGAGTGGGTGCCCACCGTGCGGACCCGGGCGAGCGGTACCCCGGGGCGGGCGCAGAGCACGAAGGTGATGGGGACGAGCACCTCGCCGACGACGACGAGCGGCTCTCCCGTGGCCAGCGCGTCGAGCGTGGCGGAGACACCACCCTCGACGGAGTTCTCGATGGGCACCATGGCCGCGTCGATCTCACCGGCGCGCAGAGCCGAGAGCGCCGCGTCGACCGAGCCGAAGGGCAGGTGCTCGCGGCCCTCGGCGGCGTCCCACGCGTCTAGTGCCATCTGCGTGAAGGTGCCGCGCGGGCCGAGGTAGCCGAAGCGGTGCAGCTGCTCGGGCGTGCGGGGAGGGGTCACGAGCGGTCCTTCGCGTGCTGCGGCCCCCGGGACGGCTCGTCCTGCGTGGCCGACACGAGCGCCTGCTGCTCCTCGGGGGTCAGCGTGATGCTCGAACGGCCGCGGACGACGCCCTTGGCGTAGGTGCGGGACTCGCCGCGCGCGTGGATCGAGCTGAGCACGATGCCGTCGCCGAGGTCGTCGACGATGGCCGCCGAGAAGGACAGGCGCCCGCCCATGTCGCCGAAGGCGTCGTAGCGCACGACCGCGACGTTGCGCAGGCTCTGGCGCACGTCGTCCTCCGCGCTCGCCACGTGCTCCCGCAGGCCGGTCAGCTCGGCGCTGAGCCGGTCGATGCGGTGGTTCTGGGTGGCGGCGACGCGCGCGATGTCGGTCCGGCCGTCGCCACCGAGCGCGGCGAAGTCACGCCGCACCCCGGCGAGGCGCAGCTGCGCCGTGACCGCGAGGGCCAGGGCGAGGAGCGCGACGACGACGGCCGCGATGGCGAGCGTCGTCAGCGTCGGGGCGTCCACGATCGGCAAGGGTAGCCGCGGCAGCCCGGCCCGGCGCGCCGGTTCCAGCCCGTGACCGCGGCGGCTGCCGACAGCGCCGGTTTGTAGGGTGTCCTGCGTGATCCGCCGCCACCCCGTCAAGACGCTGGTCGTCCTGCTCCTGGTCATGGCGGCGGCCCTCACCCTCGCCTACGCCAGGCGCACCACGGTCCCGGTGCCCCCCACGACCCAGCCGCAACCGGGCGAGTCGCTCGTCGTCGTGGGCCTCGGGGGCCTGTCCTGGGACGACGTCTCCGCCAAGGACACCCCGATCCTGTGGGGGCTGCTGCGTGACGGCGCGGCAGCGTCGGTCTCGGTCAAGACCCTGCCGCTGACGACCTGCCCCACCGACGGATGGGCCACCGTGTCGGCCGGCGAGGCGGCGGGTCCTGACTCGGGCGAGGCGCGTCCCCGGTGCGAGCAGCTGCCCACCGTCACGGGCAACGCCACGTCGGGCTTCCGGGTCAGCGGCTTCGACGCCCTGGCGAAGTCGTCCAGAGAGGCCGAGTTCCGGGCGCAGCTGGGCCTGCTCGGTGACAGCTTCGCCGCCCAGAAGACGTGCATCCAGGCGGTCGGGCCGGGCGGGGCGCTCGCCGCCGCCACGTCCGACGGTCGGCTCGCGAGGTACAGCCCGTTCCAGGCCACCACGCTGACCTCGGACCTCGCCCAGTGTCCGGTCAGCATCGTCGACGTCGGCAGCATCGACACGACCGACCCCAACCCGACGCGTCACCTGGAGCTGGTCAACGGCCTCGAGCGCCGGATCGAGCTCGTCATGGAGGCCATGCCGAGCGGCGCCGACCTCCTGGTCGCGGGGCTCGCCGACCGCGACCAGCAGGAGCGCCTGCGGCTGCTCGCGGCGAGCGGGCCGCACTACGCACCCGGACTGCTCGCCTCTGCCTCCACCCGCCTGACGGGCGTCGCCCAGCTGTCCGACATCACGGCGACCATCCTGCAGCGCGGCGGCGTGACACCGAAGACGGAGATCGGCGGCCGCGCCCTCAGCATCGTGCCCTCGGCCAACAACAGCGAGGACACCGCGGCGAGCAAGCTGACGGCGCTCACCGACATCGACACCAAGGCCGACGCGATGCACCGCATCGTCGCGCCGTTCCTGACGATCTGGCTGGCCGGCACCGTGCTCGTGCTGTTCGTGCTGTGGCTCGTCGTGCGCCGGTCGCGCCCCTGGAACCGGCGCCTCACCCGGGCGAGGGCACTGCGCATGGCCCGACTCACGGGCCTGGTCTCGGCGGCGATGCCGGCCGCGACGTTCCTCGCCAACCTGGTGCCCTGGTGGCGTGCCTCGACCAACACCGTGGTGCTCGTCGTCATGCTCTTCGTCCTGGTCCTGGTGATCAGCGGGGTGCTCACGCTCGTGTGCCTCAAGGGGCCGTGGAGCAGCTCGTCCCTCGGCCCGCTCGCCGCGATGTGCGCGGTCACGGCGGGCGTCATCGGCATCGACCTGCTGACCGGATCGCGCCTGCAGATCTCCTCGATCTTCGGGCTCCAGCCGCTCGTCGGCGGCCGCTTCTACGGGATGGGCAACGTCGCGTTCGCCCTGTATGCCGCCGCCGTCCTGCTGCTGTGCGCGGCCCTCGCGCACGCGCTGATGAGGCGGGGCGCGCCGCGCCTGGCGGTCTGTGCGGTGGTCCTCGTGGGCGGGTGCGCGCTCGCGGTCGACGTGCTCCCGGCGTGGGGTGCCGACTTCGGCGGACCCATCGCGCTCGTGCCCGCGCTCGGCTTCCTGCTCATGGGCGTCATGGGCTGGCGCACCTCGGTGCGCAACGTGTCGCTCGTCCTGCTCGTGGCCGGGCTGGTCGTCGGCCTCGTCTGCTATCTCGACTGGCGCCGGCCCGACGCCGAGCGCTCGCACCCCGGCCGGTTCCTGCAGACGGTCATCGACGGAGGCGCCTGGGACGTCGTGTCCCGCAAGCTGTGGGCCAACGTCGAGCTGGCCGTGGCCATGCCCGCCCTCCTCGTGGCGGTCATCGCCCTCATGGTCGTTGCCGTCATGGTCGTGCTGCGCCCGGGGATCCTCGGCACCGAGCCGCTACGGCGCCTGCTCGAGGAGGCCCCGATCATGCGCCGCGGCCTGCTCTCGGTCATCGTCATGGCCGTCATCGGCTTCCTCACCAACGACTCCGGCGCCGCCATCCCGCCGGTCGCCGCCATCTTCACGGTGCCACTGGTGGTCTCGGCGGTCATGCACTTCCTTGCCATCGAGGCGCGCCGGGCCCCCGTCCGGCGTCGGCGCGACCGCCACCACCTCTGAGCACTCTGGGCTCGCTCCGCTCGCCCGTGTTCGGCGCGCCGCGATGTCACGCCTTCCCTCCTCGACTCGCTCGCTGGCGCTCGCACCGCTCGTCAGTCCAGGCGCGACGCGCGCCGAACCCTCGTCTCAGCCGGGTCCTAGGCGGCGGCGCAGCCGGCGCACACCCAGGGCGAGCGCGACGTCGCGGTACTGCGCGGCGCGGTGCACCTGCGAGCGCCAGTCGGCGCCGGTGACCCGGTGCTGCAGGTCGCACGGCACCTCGAGGACGGTCAGGCCCGCATCCAGCACGTCGACGGTCATGCCGACCTCGACCCCCCAGCCGCGCGCGAACGGGGTGGCTGCGGCGACGGCGGCGGGTGACAGGCAGCGCATGCCCGACAGGGGCTGCACCGGCGACCAGCCCGTCAGCTCCTCGATGCCGCGGCGAGCGAGCGAGACCACCAGGCCGTGCCCACCTGCACTGCCCTGCTGCTGCGGCAGGGTGGCGATCGTGAGGTCCGCCTCGCCGCGGGCGACCGGGGTGACGAGGGACCCGACGGCGTGCGCCGAGGCCTCGAGGTCCGCGTCGACGAAGAGCACCGCCGCGCCCTCGTCGAGGCGGCCGGCACGGCGCAGGCCCCTGACCCGACCGAGGCCGCTCATCATGGCGTCGGCCTTGCCGTGGTTGCGGTCGTGACGGATCACCTCGGCGCCCTCGCGCGCAGCGATGGCGTCGGTGCCGTCGGTCGAGCCGTCGTCGACGACCACCACCGCGGCGACGCCCGGGATCGTGCGGACACCGCGGATCGTCTCGGCGATCCGAGCTGCCTCGTCCTTGGCGGGGATGACGACGGCGACGGACGGCAGCCGGCGGGTCGTCGTCCCCGTCGTCATCCTCGGTGCCCCGCTCAGCGGAGGGTGACCTGGCGGTTGGTCAGGCCCGCCTTGGCACCGCGCTCTGCCGCGGTGAGGGTCTCGTCCGACGCGGCCGCCGCGTCGATCTTCGCCTTCATGGCCGCGACGGCGTCCTCGAACTCCGAGGCCTCGGCGTCGGGGTCGACCTCCCAGACCGGGATGAGCAGACCGCTCGAGCGGAAGCAGCCGAGGAGGCGACCGTCCTCGCCGAGGTGGCTCTCACCGGCGGCGTGCAGGCGGGCGAGGGCGTCGGTCGCCGAGTCCTCGTCGAAGGGAAGGACCCACCGCACGTAGGTGCGGTCGCCGATGCGGCACCAGAAGGCCGAAGGCGCGGCCTGGAGCTTGACCGTCGGGATCACGGACTCGTTGGCGCGCTGGAGCGACTCCTTGCCGTCGGCGTCCAGGTCTGCGTCGGCCACCCAGAAGTCGAAACCCTCGTGCAGCTGCATCTCGAAGGAGGCGTCGACATCGAGCAGGTCCTGCAGGCGGGGGCTGTCGACGGTGGCGACGGGAAGCGTCTCCACCGGCGAGCCGGGTGCGGCAGCCGATGCCAGGGCGATGGCCTGGGCGATGTCGCGGCTGGTGTCGCCGCTGGCGTTGCCGGACTGGATGCCGACGAGCACCTCGCCGCCCTCGCGGTGCAGCCCCGGCCAGGCGAGCGGCAGGACGGTCGCGATCGTCACCTCGTCGGGCGCGCCCTCTGGCGCCTTGCCCTCGGCGAAGCGCACGGTCGCGGTGGCCGCCGGCACGATCTCGCGCATCGCGACCCAGTCGGTCTCGTTCGGCAGGCCCTCGAAGGGCCGGGCCACGAACGGGGCCGGGAGCGGACGTGCAGAACGGTCAGCGCGCTCGCCGCGCGGTCGACGCGATGCCTTACCCATGGGCGCCACCCTAGTGGCCGGTTCGAACCCGCCCGCACGCGGCTGCGCTCAGCGAGGGTCAGTGTGAACGGCGCCGGGAGGGCCCGCCGAGCGAGGCCCAGACGGTGCGGCCGTTGGGTTCGTCGATGACGCCCCACTCGTGGGCCAGGGACCGCACGATGCGCAGCCCTCGACCACCGGGCGCCCACATGGCCGGCGGTGCCGGTCGCGGCACCGTGGGACCACCGCCGTCGGACACCTCGACCTCGACGACGTTGTTCTTGACCTTCCAGTGGATGCGGATCGCACCGTCAGCCAGGGGCTTGGCGTGCCGGATGGCGTTGGCGACGAGCTCGCTGACGACGATCTCGGCCTCGTCGATGACGTCCGTGCTGACCTGCCGGGCGAGCAGGTCCTGCACCAGCTCTCGACGGATCCGCGGGGCGGCCGCAGGCGCCCACTGGAGGCGTACGGTGCGCTTCTCTCCCAGCGGCGCTGCCGGGATGTTGCTCATGGGTCTCCTCGTGGGTTCGGCTCCTCGGGCGTCCGCACCGGCCTGGGCCGCCGAGCCGCTCCCCTGTGTGCTCGCCACGTCACGTCCTCCTCACGGGCGGCGATTCGCACTCCCCTGTCGCTGCAAGGTAACCAAACCTTCGCCCTACCTCAACGAACTGTGACTTTTTCCCACCGAAGGGCACCGCTCGCTGTCTTCGCCTAGCGCTGTCTAGGTCATGGCCTAGAAACGTGGATCCGGCTACATCCATCTGCACTCGACCTTTCAGTCGGCTCATACCCACCGCCCCGGGGCCCTTGCACCTTCCCCTCACAGCGATATATCGTCGACGTATCGCGACTGTTCGTGAGTCGCTGCGAGAAGGAGGACCACCATGCATGGACACCGACACACCCGACGCGAGTCCGGCTGGGACACCGGCTGGGGAGGCGGCTGGGGAGGTGGGTTCGGCCCGGGCCGCGGCCAGTGGGGCGGACCCGGGGGACCCGGAGGCCCGGGTCACGGCGGACGAGGCCGACCCGGACCACCGCCATGGGTCGCCGACCTCGTCCGGCACTTCGGCGGACCGGGCTTCGGGCCCGAGTTCGGCGGGCGCCGCGGGCCGCGGGCCCGACGCGGCGACGTGCGCGCCGCCATCCTCGACGTCCTGGCGGGCGACGAGATGAACGGCTACCAGCTCATCCAGCAGATCTCCGAGCGCACGGGCGGCGCCTGGAAGCCGAGCCCCGGCTCGGTCTACCCCACCGTCCAGCAGCTCGAGGACGAAGGGCTGGTCGAGGGCCGCGAGGTCGACGGCCGCAGGCTGCTGCGCCTCACGGACGCGGGCCGCGCCTACGTCGAGGAGAACGCCGAGGAGATGGCGGCCACGTGGCGGCCCTTCGAGGCCCCCTCCGAGGACGAGGAGGCGCCCCGCCCGGCCGGCGGCGCCGGCGACCTGATGCCCCTCGTCGGCCAGGTGATGGGGGGCATGTGGCAGATCGTCACCACCGGCACGTCGCAGCAGCGCGCCGAGGCCGCGGAGATCCTGACCGAGACCCGGCGCAAGCTCTACTCCCTGCTCGCCGACGGCGACCCTGAGTAGCAGCCACCGGGCAGGGCCCGAACCGCACGGCAGCACCCCGGGCGCGCGTCAGTCGCGTTCGGGGCGCAGCACGAAGAAGCCGAGGTCGCGCCCACCCGCCCGTTGCTCGTATGCCGTGTAGCCGGCATACCAACGCAGGGCTGCCTCCCACACCCGCTTCCTCTTGGACCCCGGACCTCCTCGGCACGCACCCGGTGCACCACGCCGTCGACCTCGAGGAAGGCATACGGGTGGGCCCGGAGGTTGACGTACCAGCCCGGAGGCCGCTCCGAACCGTAGTGGGAGGCGATGACGCCCCAGCCGTCGTCGAGCGGGGCC
>NZ_BAAANB010000004.1:3631-8051 GCF_039529575.1 Terrabacter terrae | reverse complement strand
CAGCATCCCGCAGCGTAGACCGCGACCCGCGGGCAGGCGGTCGGGCAGGATGGTGAGGTGGTGATCGAGCGCCTGCGTGTCATCGGGCTCGGGGCGGGCGGCGCGGAGCACGTGACCGCCGAGGCCGCGCACGCACTCGCGACGGTCGACGTCCTCCTCGTGGAGGAGACGGGCACGGGAGCGCACACCGCACACCTGGCTGCCGCCCGCCGGGCGGTGTGCGACGCGCTGATCCCGGCCGACCACCGCTACCGCGTGGTCGACGTCCCCACGGCCGCCGACAGCGCGGCCCGCGTTGACGCGTACGCCCTGGCCCTCGACGCCCTCGACAGCGAGGAGACGACGGCCGGGCTGCCCGTCTGGGGAGAGCCTGCCGCCGAAGGCGCGGCGATCGGCGTGGTGGAGGCGCTCGTGGAGCGGTACGCCGGGCGCGGTGTGCACGTCGACCACGACGTGATCGCCGGGATCAGCGCGCCACAGCTGCTGGCGGCGCGCCACCGGGTCGTGCTGGGACGGTCCGGGGCGCCGGTCCACCTCACCAGTGGGCCCCGCCTGGCGGACGAGTACGAACCGACGCTGGGCGACGTGGTGGTCCCCTCGGACCCGGACCTGGCGTGCGCGGGCCTCGCGGACGCCTTCCCCGACCTCGTGCTCTTCTGGGGCGCCTACCTCGGCACGCCCGACGAGCAGCTGGTCCACGGCCGGCTGGCCGGCGTCCTCGAGGACGTGCGGCGGGTGCGGGCCGACTGCCTCGAACGGCACGGCTGGGTGCTGGACACCTACCTGCTGAGGTCGCCCGGGGGCGTGCCGGCCGGGCCCGTCCCGGCGGGCTTCCCGGAGACCGGCCCGCTGACCGACGGCGTCCTGACGGTGCGGCCCGTCACCGTCGCCGACTGGGAGGTGGTCCGCGACGAGCACAACAACGAGGAGTCGCTGCGGTGGGACTTCTCGGGTGAGCCGCTGGGCGACGAGGAGGCCAGGCGCAAGACCGCGGGTGCTGCACGCGAGTGGCGACGCGGGCGGGCGGCGCGCTTCGTCATGGTCGACGCCGCCAGCGGTGCAGGCGCCGGCGTCATCGGCGTGCTGAGGCTCGGGCCCCCGGGGACAGGACTGGTGGGGTACGGGGTGCTGCCGGCCTTCCGCGGCCGCGGCTTCACGACCCGGGCGCTTCGGCTGGTGTCCCGGTGGGCGTTCGAGGAGGCGGGCCTCGCCAGGCTCGAGCTGGGCCACAAGGTGGGCAACGAGGCCTCCGGGCGTGCCGCCGCGAGGGCCGGCTTCCACGCCGAGGGCCGGCTCAGCGGACGGCTGCCGAACCCGGACGGCACCTGGTCCGACGAGGTCTACTACTCACTGACCCGCGAGGCGTTCTCGGCGGGATCGCGGGGCTGAGTCCCTCCGGCTAGGGTGCGACCGTGCACCACGAGGGCGCGGTGACGACGACGGCCGTGCCCGACGACCGACCGGTGCGCGTCGAGCAGTGCCGGCTGCGCCGCCCGGCCGGGTGGGCGATCGTCGTGGGCGCTCTGTCGCTGCCCGCACTCGTCGTCGGCGCGCTGGCACTCTCACCGGACGCCGCCTACAAGACCGCCACGGTGCTCGGAGTCGCAGGTGGCGCTTTCGCCTGCGCCTGGCTCGTCGGCTCCAGCGGTTCCTCGCACTCGCCTTCACCCTCTGGGCGGCTGTCGTCCTACGACTGACCCGAGGCGCCCAGGTCGTCGCACACGCCGCCGGCCTCGACGCGTAGCCGCGTCGGCCTAGAGGCGGGCCAGGAATCCGAGGACGCGCTGCTGCACGAGGCCCGCCGCCTGCGGGTCGTAGGCCGTCGTGCTGGCGTCGGCGAACAGGTGCCCGCAGCCGGGATAGGTGAAGAGCTCGCCGTCGGGTGCCGCCGCGACGATGGCGCGAGCGGCGTCCACGTCGCCCTCGTCCATGAAGAACTCGTCGGCCTCGCCGCCGTGGACCTGGACGGGGACGCCCGCCGGCCACCCGGGCGCGAACTCCCCGAGCGGGATCGCCGAGTCGAGCAGGACGGCCCCACGGGCACCGGGTCGGGTCTGGGCCAGGCGCTGGGCAGCCATGACGCCGAGGGAGAAGCCGGCATAGACGAGGTCGTCCGGCAGACCCTCCGCCGCCGCGACTCCCTGCTCCTGGAGGCGGTCGAAACCGACGGACCGCGCCTTGGCCATGCCCTCGTCGAGCGTGGCGAAGCTCTCGCCGTCGTAGAGGTCGGGCGTGTGCACCGTGTGCCCTGCTGCCCGCAGGGCGTCGGCGAAGGCAAGGAAGCCCGGGGTCTGCCCCTGGGCGTGGTGGAGGACGAGGACGTCGGCCATGCTTGCTCCTGTGCTCGAAGGTTTCCCGGCTGTTGATCCAACAATCTAGACTGATCCAACAATGTCGATCAATAGCCCGCAGCTGCCCGACTACGAGCTCGCCGACACCGTCGAGCTCACGACTCCTGCCCAGCTGCGCGCCATCGGTCATCCGCTGCGGTCCTCGCTGCTCGACCTCGTGCTCGAGCGCGCGGCAACCGTCGGCGAGCTGGCCGCCGCGGTCGGGAGGCCGAAGAGCACCGTCGCGCACCACGTGGGCGTGCTCGTCGACGCCGGCATGCTGCGCGTCGTGCGGACCCGACGGGTGCGTGCCATCGACGAGCGCTTCTACGGCCGCACCGGACGCACCATCACGATCGGGATCGCCCGCCGCCCCGGCGACGACACGACGCCCGTATGCGTCAACTCGCTGTCCGTGGCGGCGGCGGAGTCGGTGCCGGCCCACGAGGACGACACCCTCTACAGCACCCTGCGCCACGCGCGGATCCCGCAGGAGAGCGCGTCGGAGTTCTGGCGTCGCGTCGAGTCGCTCGTGCGGGAGTTCAGCGCCCTGCCCCGATCCGGACGGACCGTCTACGGCCTGGCCGTCGGCCTCTATCCCACCGACCAGCCCGTGCTGCCCGACGCGGACTGACGTCAGACTGACATCCGACTGACATATTGAGCGCATGCAGCTGGAGTTCAGCGGTGAGGTCTGGCAGTGGCGCGGGCCGGCGCCGTACTACTTCGTCACCGTGCCGGAGGACGAGTCGCAGGCCCTGCACGACGTGGCGCACGTGAGCTACGGCTGGGGCATGATCCCGGTGACCGCATGCCTGGGAGGCACCGAGTGGACGACCTCCCTCTGGCCCAAGGACGGCGGCTACGTCGTCCCGCTCAAGGACGCCGTGCGTCGGGCCGAGGACGTGCAGGAGGGCGACACCGTGTCGGTCGGCCTCGACGTCCGCGTCGACGACTGAGCACTCGCGGCGACCCGCGACGATTTCCACCGGTTCACGCGATTCCCGGGATTCGTTATGACCGTTCCGCTCCGATACGTCCGGTTGGGCCCCATGATGTGTACGCACGCCGTCGGGGGACCGCGGGCGTCGACGACGCGTACAGGGGAGGAACACCGGATGACTGACGTCTGCACGGACTCGGGCCACGACCCGCTGCCAGGCAGGACGACCGTGACGGCGCAGGGGGGCGGCGTGTCCTTCGACGTGCCTGTGGCCTGGGACGCGATCGAGCTCGCGCCCGGCGAGGTCGTCGCAGCGGTCGAGCCGGACGACGCAGACCGCTTCCGCACCAACGTGGTCGTGACGTTCACGCCGGTCGACGGCGCGCTGGTCGACTGGGACCGCGAGGCCTCACTGCGTGAGGCGGCCGAGCTCGACGGCTACCTGCTGCTCGACCGGGAGGACGTCGAGGTCGGCGGTCATCCCGGCACGCGCCGGCTCACCACGCACGCGACCCCGGCCGGCGAGTCCGTGACCACCGAGTGCTGGTCCACCGTCGTCGACGGCATCGGCATCACCCTGATCGCGCGGGTGGCGACCCTGCGCGTGCCCGAGATGGCCCCGGTCATCGAGGCCGTCGCAGCCAGCCTGGTGGTGCGGACAGAGCGGCTGGTCGCAGCGTGAGCGTCGACTTCGACGCGACCACCGGGCACCTGCAGCTCGACCCGGAGGCCTTCATCGGCCTCGTCGACTACGCGACGGAGCCCGAGGGCGTCTGCGACGAGCTCGTGGCTCGGCTCCACCGGGCGGGCGTCGTCTCGGACGGCCGGCCGCACCTCCTGCTGCGCAACGCCCTCGCGGCGGTGACGAGCTCGTTGGGCTCGCTCCAGGTGCTGGTCAGCACTCCGGGCGAGGTGACCCTGCACCAGTGCTGGGTGGCCTTCGTCAGTGCCCTGCTCAGTGACCTCGGTGACGGCACCTACGAGTTCGCAGCGGTCAGCACCGACTTCCTGCCCACCGCGATCGCGCGGCGCACCGGCCTGGCGCCGCGTCCTCGTCTCGAGCAGGCGAAGGCAGTGGTGGACGAGTCTCTGCTCGACGCGCTCTCTGCCGGCTCCGACCGGACCCGCGTCGCCGGCGGCGACGCAC
>NZ_BAAANB010000004.1:3259-3572 GCF_039529575.1 Terrabacter terrae | reverse complement strand
CCTCGCCGTGGCGGACGTCGCCTTTCCCACACCGATGGGCACCGTGGTGCGCCGCCTCGCGTGGATCGACACGGACGCGGGCCTGCTGCGCGTGGAGGCCGACGACCGCGGACCCGTGCTCGTGCCGACGACCTCCACCGCGCTCTGGGAGGCCGTCGTCGCGCTGCTGCCGACCGACGCCGAGACCGGGGGCCTGCCCCGCTCGGCCTGAGCGCTCGCCGGAGCCCTCAGGTGGATCCCTCGGCCGGACCCTCCTCGAGGACGACCTCGTCCCCCACCCGGATGGTGCCGGAGCCGAGGAGCCGGAAGACGG
>NZ_BAAANB010000004.1:790-3209 GCF_039529575.1 Terrabacter terrae | reverse complement strand
AGGAGCCGGCAGGGCGCCGCCACGCGGACGACCTCCAGCTCGACGTCACCGACGCGGATGCGGGTTCCCGGTTTCGTCGGGATCGGGCCACCGGAGACGGTGAGGTTGCGCCGGGTCAGGCCAGGGTCGACCGGCCGCCCGAGGTCCGCGGCGGCGGCCTCGAGGTCGGGCAGCGACTGGATGGTGACGTGGCGGTGCCGGCTGCCGTGGTAGCGGTCCCCCACCAGGCCGGCGCCGGCCTCGGCCTCGACGCTCGCGACCGAGCGCGTCGGCAGCCGTCGGCCCCTGGCGACGTGGATGGCGACCACCGTGAGGCTCATGCCGCCGAGACTAGGCGTCCCGGTCCGGTGGCTGGGGCTCGGGCTGGGTGGGTACGGGCGGGATCCGCAGCCCGGGCGGCGGCGAGCCGTGCTCGCGCCGGTACCACGCGGCATACGCCGCCACGGCGGTCGGCAGGGTCGGGAAGACCATGTCGGGGCCGACCTTCCCGACGAACCCGCTGGCCTGCAGGGAGCGGCGCAGGTCCTCCTTGACCCGCGCCATCGCGAAGCGGACAGATCGCTCCGCCAGCGTCGAGCGCACGGTCTCGAGGGCGTCCGCAGCCGTGAGGTCGACCTCGGTGTTGGCCTCGGCGTTGAGCAGGAACCACTCGACGCGCCCTCGCCGCGACGCCTCGTCGGCGACCTGCAGGGCACGCTTGACGAAGTCGTCGGAGTTGGCGAAGAAGAGCGGGGAGTCGTAGCGGTAGACGACCAGCCCGGGCACCTGGACGGCGTCGGGGTGGTCGTCGATGTCGTGCATCCCGGCCACGCCGGGCACGTAGCCGAGGACGCCGTCGTGCGGGTGCACGATCCGCCGGAGCAGGTCGAGCAGCGAGAGCCCGACCGCCACGCCGATGCCCGGCAGCACTCCCAGCCCCAGCACCGCCACGGTGGTCGCGAGCGCCAGCACGAGCTCGCTCCGCCGGAACGCGGCGATGCGCCGGAGCTCGCCGACCTCCACGAGCCGAGCCGCGGCGAAGACGACGACGGCGCCGAGCGCGGCCGTCGGGAACGCCGCGATCACCGGGCCGAGCCACAGCATCGTGGCGACGACGAGGACGAGCGACACGAGCGAGTGCAGCTGCGTGCGGGCGCCCATGTTGTCGGCGATGACGGTGCGGCTGCCGCTCGAGCTGATCGGGAACCCCTGCAGCAGTCCTGCGGCGACGTTGGCCCCGCCGAGCGCGAGGAACTCCTGGTTGCTGTCGATGCCGCCGTCGCCGGTGTTCTCGGCGCTGCCGGCGCTGCCGTCGGTGGCGCCGGTGCCCGCGCCCCGTCGCCCACTGAAGGCGCGCCCCGTGAGGACGTTGTCGGAGTAGGCGACCACCGCGACCCCGAGGGCGGCGGGCAGCAGGGACCGGAGGTCGACGCCGGACGGGTGCGGCACCTGCAGCGACGGCAGTCCCTGCGGCACGGGTCCGACGACCGCGACACCCGCCTGGTCGACCAGGCCGAAGGCCCAGACGACGGCGGTCGCCCCGAGCATCGCGATCAGCGGGCCCGGCCAGGTCGGGGCGAGGCGCTGGAAGGCCACGAGGGCGGTCAGCACCGCGAGCGACAGCGCCAGCGTCGGGAGGTGGACGTCGCCGAGGTGGGCCACGGCAGAGCCCACGTCCTGCGCGAAGGAGCCGCCCTCCACGGGGACGCCGGTGACCTTCCCCAGCTGACTGACGACCATGAGAACGGCGACGCCGGCGAGGTAGCCGACGAGCACCGGCTTCGAGAGCAGCTCCGCGAGGAAGCCGAGGCGCGCGACGAAACCGACGAGGCACATGAGCCCGACGGCGATGGCCAGCAGGGCGGCCACCTCCTGACGCATCGCGACGCCACCGGCCGCGGTCACGAGGGCGCCGACGCCGGCGGCCGTCATCAGGGCGGTCGTCGACTCCGGGCCCACGGACAGCTGCCGGGACGAGCCCAGCAGCGCGTAGACGAGCAGGCCCGGCCCGACCGCCCACAGCCCGGTGATCGCCGGCAGTCCGGCGACCTCGGCGTAGGCGAGCACCTGCGGCACCAGGTAGGCGGCCACGGTGATGCCGCCGAGCACGTCGCCCCGCAGCCACCGGCGGTCGTAGTGGCGCAGCACGACCACGCCCGGGAGCAGTCGCCCCCACGTCGCCCGCCCGCCGAGCCCCGCGGTCACGCGACGAAGGTACGCGACGGCGTATGCCGTCAGGTCGGTTTCGCGGTCAGGCGGGGATGCGCAGGCGGCGGGTCATCTCGCCGACCGCGACGGTGATGGAGTGCCCGAGGTGCACGCAGCGGCCGGCGATCTCGTTCTGCTGGCTGCCGCCGAGGCCGATGACGACCTCAGGGTGGGTGCGGGCGACGGTGTCGACGATGTCCTGCGCGGCGGTGATGTCGATGTCGCGCGGCAC
>NZ_BAAANB010000004.1:0-742 GCF_039529575.1 Terrabacter terrae | reverse complement strand
TCCGGCCGGCAGGTCTGCACCGACGTACACGGTGGCGAACCCGGCTCGCCGGGCGGCGACAGCGAAGGCGAGCAGGCCGAGCTCGTGACGGGACCCCGGCGGCAGGCCGATGAGGAGGGTGGGGCCGTCGACCCGGCCGGACGCGGCCTCGTAGGCGGCCGCGAGACGGCGCTGGACGGCATACGACACGAGGTGCTCGCCCGCGACGGTGAGTCGCCCGTGGGCCCACTCCTCGCCGACGAGCTTGAGCGTGGGCATGAGCCAGTCGTCGACGACGTGCTCGAACGTGCCGAGGGCGAAGCGGGCGTCGAGCACGGCGGTGGCAGAGGAGGAGTCGAGGCGCTCCGCGGCGCGGACGAAGGCCTCGGCGTCCTCGGACTGGTAGCGCGCACCGGGACGCAGCGGTGCGACCCTGCTCCCCCGACCCTCACGACCCTCACGGCCGTCGCGGGCATCGCGGGTCTCGCGGCCGAAGGACGTCTCCCGCCCACCGGCGTCGCGGCCCGAGAGGCGCCGCAGGGTCTCGGCGGCGGCTTCGCGCGCCGACCATCCCTCGTTGACGAGGGAGTTCATGATCGCGAGCGCCCGGACGTCCTCGGGGCCGTAGAGACGGTAGCCGCCGTCGCTGCGCTGCGGGCTGACGACGCCGTAGCGCCGCTCCCAGGCGCGCAGGGTGGCGACGCTGATGCCGGTCAGCTCCGCCGCACGCTTGATCGTGTACATCTGCTACTCCAACTTGCCA
>NZ_BAAANB010000003.1:463548-475770 GCF_039529575.1 Terrabacter terrae | reverse complement strand
GGACACACTTTCACGACAACCCCGCCGGGCAACCGGCGGGGTTGTCGCATTTCCGCATGCATTTCCCGCCGTGCCGAAGGCCCCGTCGGCGCAGGGGCTAGGGTTGGCTCGTGCCTGAACTCATCGACTCTCCCACCCGCATCCCGGTCCCCGGCGGCAAGGTCATCGACGAGCACGTCGGTGCGGTCAACACCCCCGATGCCGGGCTCCAGACCTCGGTCTCCGTCGCTCGCATGGTCGCTCCTGCCGGCTGGTCGGAGCCGTTCCAGACGCCGGAGTTCGACGAGATCACCGTGGTGCTCACCGGAACCGTGCTCGTCGACCACGACGGCGGCAGGCTGGAGGCGCACGCGGGGCAGACGGTCGTCACGCGTGGGGGAGAGCGGATCCGCTACTCGTGCGGGCCTGAGGGCGCCGAGTACGTGGCGATCTGCCTGCCGGCCTTCAGTCCCGACTCCGTGCACCGCGAGGACGAGCAGGACGCCGGCGAGGTCGCAGGTGACGCCCAGTGAGCGACGGGCTGCCTGATACCTCGGCCCTGGCGCGCGCGCCCAAGGTCCTGCTGCACGACCACCTCGACGGGGGCCTGCGACCACAGACGATCATCGAGCTGGCAGACGGTGTCGCCTACGACGCCCTGCCCGCCACCGATGCCGAGGCCCTCGGCACCTGGTTCCACGAGGCCGCCGACTCCGGATCCCTGCCCCGCTACCTGGAGACGTTCGACCACACGCTCGCCGTCATGCAGACCCGGGAGGGGCTCTTCCGGGTCGCCAGCGAGTGCGCACAGGACCTCGCCGCGGACGGAGTCGTCTACGCCGAGAGCCGGTACGCGCCGGAGCAGCACCTGACGCACGGCCTGACGCTCGAGGGCGTGGTCGAGGCCGTCAACGCCGGCCTGCGCGACGGTGAGGACAAGGCGGCCGCGGCCGGTCACCCGATCCGCGTCACGTCCCTGCTGACCGCGATGCGTCACGCAGCCAACGCCACGGAGATCGCGCGCCTGGCGATCCGCTACCGAGACGAAGGCGTGTCCGGCTTCGACATCGCCGGTGCCGAGGCCGGCTTCCCGCCCACCCGGCACCTCGACGCGTTCGAGTACCTCCAGCGGGAGAACTTCCACTTCACGATCCACGCGGGGGAGGCGTTCGGCCTGCCCTCGATCTGGGAGGCCATCCAGTGGTGCGGCGCCGACCGCCTCGGCCACGGCGTGCGCATCGTCGACGACATCACGGTCGACGGCTCGCCGTTCTCGGAGTGGCTCGAGGGGCAGAGCGACGACCCGCAGGCGTTGACCGCGCTGGAGCTGGACCGCGTGCGCCTGGGCCGGCTCGCCGCATACGTCCGCGACAAGCGCATCCCGCTCGAGATGTGCCCGAGCAGCAACCTGCAGACGTCCGCGGCGGTGTCCATCGCGCACCACCCGATCACGCTGCTGCGCCGGCTGCGCTTCCGCGTCACGCTGAACACCGACAACCGGCTCATGAGCGCGACCTCCATGACCAGAGAGGCGACGTTGCTGCGCGACGAGGCCGGCTGGACGCTCGAGGACCTGCGCTGGGTGACGATCAACGCCATGAAGTCGGCGTTCATCCCCTTCGACGAGCGACTCGCGCTCATCGACGACGTCATCAAGACCGGCTACAACGCCCTCGGCTGCTGACACACGGCACGATCGTCAGCGGCCCGGCGCAGGAGAGACGGGCACGTCCGGGGCTTGCCGGGGTGTGTCTCAGGCGGGACCGAGTGCTGCGCTGACGGCGGCCTCCATGTGCAGGCGGGTGGTCGGGAACACGGGAACGGCCGAGTCAGCCTCGTCGATGAGCAGCTCGATCTCGGTGCAGCCGAGGATGATCCCCTCCGCGCCGCCAGCCACCAGTCGTGCCATGACCTCGCGGTAGGCCCCCCGGGACTCCTCCGTGACGACGCCGAGGCAGAGCTCGTCGTAGATGACCCGATGCACCACGGCTCGGTCGTCCGCCTCGGGGACGAGGACCTCGAGCCCGTGGCCGCCGAGGCGGTCCCGCAGGAACGTCTGCTCCATCGTGTAGGCCGTCGCGAGCAGGCCCACCCGGCTGATCCCCGCCGCTCGCACCGCGGCAGCGGTCACGTCGCCGATGTGCAGCAGCGGGACCGAGACCGCCGCCTCGATGGCAGGAGCCACCTTGTGCATCGTGTTGGTGCACAGCACGAGCAGCTCGGCCCCGCCGGCCTCGAGCCCGGCTGCGGCCGTCGCGAGCAGCGCCCCGGCCTCGTCCCACCGGTCCTCGGCCTGCAGACGCTCGATCTCGGCGAAGTCGACCGAGTGGAGCAGCAGCCGGGCGGAGGCGAGCCCGCCGACCCGGTCGCGCACGAGCTCGTTGGCGAGGCGGTAGTACGCGGCACTCGACTCCCAGCTCATGCCGCCGAGCAGGCCGATGAGCTTCACGACGTCACGCCTGTCCGGAGCAGGGCCCCGAGCTCGGCCTCGGCCTCGCGGGGGTGGATGCACCGCGCGCCGTGGGCCTGCGCCTCGGCGACGACGCGCGGCTCGTCCCGCCACAGGGCGAGGCCACGGCGCAGCAGGATGTGCGGTGCCTTGCGCCGCTCCGACAGGTCACGCACGAAGCGGCGGGCAGCCGTCAGGGAGCGGTTCTGCCGCACGCAGAGGGCATCGGCCAGCAGCCCCTCCTGCGCGAGCGGCTCGATGAGGCGCCCGGCGAAGAGGCCCTCGGCCAGGATGTAATCGCTCGGCTGGGCCTCGAGCCGGTGACGGCCGGTCACGGCCGAAGCGCCGATGTCGTAGATCGGCACCTCCACCTGGCCACCGTCCACGAGCCGGCGCAGCGCGTCGACGGCCGACTCGGCGTCCCAGGAGTCCACGTGGTCCCAGTCGGGGATGCCGAGCGGTGAACGGGGCAGCCGCGGGTCGTGCGCCTCGCGGTAGAAGTCGTCCAGGCGCACGACCGGCCACCCGTGTGCGGCACTGAGCCGCGCCGACAGCCGGCTCTTCCCGGCACCGCTCGGCCCGGTCAGCAGGATGACCCGGCGCCGGTGCCCGTTCCCGTCGGACGTGGCGTCCTCCGATGCCACCGCTCAGAGACCCTTGGGGTGCCAGACGGTCTTGGTCTCGACGAACGCGCGGAGGCGGCCGAGACCCGGGTCGGCGTCCCAGTCGGGCTCGACCGGGACCCCGTCGCGCAGGGTCGGGCGGTGAACCCGCTTGAGGTTGCCGGCCGCCTCGGCCTCGAGCGCCGCCCAGTCGACGCCCTCGGCGCCGGCCACGCCCGTCAGGTCGATGGCGTTGACGTCGCGGTGCGCGGCCAGCCAGGTCGCGACCTCGGCGGTGCGGGCGGTCACGATGTTGACGACACCACCCGGCAGGTCCGAGGTGGCGAGCACCTCGCCGAACGTGACGGCGGGAAGGGGACGGTTCGCCGACGAGACGACGACCGCCGTGTTGCCCGTCGCAATCACGGGGGCGACGACCGACACGAGGCCGAGCAGCGAGGAGGCTTGCGGCGCAATGACGCCCACGACTCCCGTCGGCTCGGGCGCCGACACGTTGAAGAAGGGCCCGGCGACCGGGTTGAGGTTGCCGAGCACCTGGGCGATCTTGTCGGTCCAGCCGGCGTACCAGACCACCCGGTCGATCGCGGCGTCGACGGAGGCGCCTGCAGCGCGCGCCGACAGGCCCTCGCCGGCGGCGACCTCCTCGACGAACTGGGCGCGCCGGCCCTCGAGCACCTCGGCGACGCGGTAGAGCACCTGACCACGGTTGTAGGCCGTGGCGCCCGACCACGTGCCGAAGGCGCCACGGGCGGCGACGACGGCGTCGCGGACGTCCTTGCGCGAGCCCATGGAGGCGTTGGCGAGGAACTCACCCGTGGCCGAGACGACCTCGTAGGAGCGGCCCGACTCGCTGCGGGGGAAGGCCCCACCGATGTAGAGCTTGTAGGTCTTGCGCACGTCGAGGCGGCTCATCGGGCGGCTCCCGTCAGGGTCGAAGAGGCGGGCGAAGCAGAGGTGACGTAGGCCTCGAGGCCGTGGCGGCCGCCCTCGCGCCCGTAGCCGGACTCCTTGTAGCCGCCGAAGGGCGAGGTCGGGTCGAAGCGGTTGAAGGTGTTGGCCCACACGACGCCGGCCCGGAGGTGGTCGGCCATCCAGAGGATGCGCGAGCCCTTCTCGGTCCACACTCCCGCGGAGAGGCCGTATGCCGTGTTGTTGGCCTTGGCGACAGCCTCCTGGGGCGTGCGGAACGTCAGCACCGACAGGACCGGGCCGAAGATCTCCTCGGTGGCCACGCGGTGCGTCTGCGAGACGCCGGTCAGCACCGTCGGCGGGAACCAGTAGCCCTTGGCCGGCAGGGAGCACTCGGGGCTCCAGCGCTCGGCACCCTCGGCGACGCCGGCCTCGACGAGCGAGGTGATGCGCTCGAGCTGCGCCTTGGAGTTGATCGCGCCGAGGTCGCTGTTCTTGTCCATGGGGTCGCCGACGCGCAGCGTGCCGAGGCGGCGCTTGAGCCGGGACACGACCTCGTCGTGGACGTTCTCCTGGACCAGCAGGCGCGACCCGGCGCAGCAGACCTGCCCCTGGTTGAAGAAGATGCCGCCGACGATGCCCTCGACCGCCTGGTCGATGGGGGCGTCGTCGAAGACGATGTTGGCGGCCTTGCCGCCGAGCTCGAGGGTCGCCTTCTTGGACGTGCCGGCGATCGAGCGGGCGATCGACTTGCCCACCTCGGTGGAGCCGGTGAAGGCGATCTTGTCGACGCCGGGGTGCTCGACGAGCGCCTGCCCGGTGCGGCCGTCGCCGGTCACGATGTTGACGACACCGGCGGGCAGCCCGGCCTGCTGGCAGACCTCGGCGAAGAGCAGGGCCGTCAGCGGTGTGGTCTCGGCCGGCTTGAGGACGACGGTGTTGCCGGTCGCGAGGGCCGGCGCGATCTTCCAGGCGAGCATCAGGAGCGGGAAGTTCCACGGGATGACCTGCCCGACGACGCCGTGCGGGCGCGGCACGTCGGCACCGGAAGCCGACAGGCCGGCATACTCCAGCTTGTCGGCCCAGCCCGCGTGGTAGAAGAAGTGCGCCGCCGCGATCGGCACGTCGACGTCGCGGGTCTCCTTGATCGGCTTGCCGTTGTCGAGCGTCTCGAGCACGGCGAACTCGCGGGCGCGCTCCTGCAGGATGCGGGCGATGCGGAAGAGGTACTTGCCACGCTCGGCGCCGCTCACCCGGCCCCACACGCCCTCGAAGGCGCGACGGGCGGCGGCGACGGCGCGGTCGACGTCCTCGGGCCCGGCCTGGCTCACCTGGGCCAGGACCGTCTCGTCGGCGGGGTTGAGCGTGGGGAAGGTCTCCGCGGGCGCGGTGAAGGCGCCGTCGACGAAGTGGCCGTAGGCCTCCTCGATCGTGACGACGGCTCGCGACTCGGGAGCTGGGGCGTACTCGAACTTCGGCATCAGATGTCTTTCGTGGCGGTCGTGGCAGGCGCCGTGGCGGTCGCGGGAAGGGCGCTCGTCAGTCGAGCGTCACGTAGTCGGCGCCGGAGTAGGCGCCCGTGGTGAGCTTCTGGCGCTGCAGGAGCAGGTCGTTGAGCAGGCTGGAGGCGCCGAAGCGGAACCACTCCGGCGTCAGCCAGTCGTCGCCGGCGACCTCGCTGACCATGACGAGGTACTTGATGGCGTCCTTGGTCGTGCGGATGCCGCCGGCCGGCTTGACGCCCACCTGCACGCCGGTGAGCTCTCGCCAGTCCCGCACGGCCTCGAGCATGACCAGGGTGACCGGCAGCGTCGCTGCGGGCCCCACCTTGCCGGTGGAGGTCTTGATGAAGTCACCGCCGGCGAGCATGGCGAGGTAGGACGCCCGGCGCGCGTTGTCGTAGGTGACGAGCTCACCGGTCTCCAGGATGACCTTGAGGTGCGCCTCGCCGCACGCCTGCTTCACCTGTGCGATCTGGTCGAAGACCGTCAGGTAGTCGCCCGCGAGGAAGGCCCCACGGTCGATCACCATGTCGATCTCGTCGGCGCCGGCGTCGACGGCGTCACGGGTGTCGGCGAGCTTCACCGCCAGGCTGGCACGACCCGACGGGAAGGCGGTCGCGACGGCGGCGACGTGGATCCCGCTGTCGCCCAGGGCCTCCTTGGCGGTGGCGACCATGTCGCCGTACACACAGATGGCGGCGGGGCGCGGCGTGCTGGGGTCGAGCGGGTCGGGCACGAGCGCCTTGGCGCACAGCGAGCGCACCTTGCCGACGGTGTCGGAGCCCTCGAGGGTGGTCAGGTCGATCATCCCGATGGCGGTGTCGATGGCCCAGGCCTTGCTCGTCGTCTTGATCGAGCGGGTGCCGAGGCCCGCGGCGCGGGCCTCGTTGCCGACCTGGTCGACGCCGGGCAGGCCGTGCAGCCAGGAGGTCAGGGCACGGTTGGTCAGGCGCGACACCCCCAGCACGTCCCGCGCCTGTGCGGCGACGTCGGATGCGGTGCGTGTCGTGGTGCTTACGGTCACCACGGGAGTCTATCGGCCGCTCGGCCGGGGCCAGAACGCGTGAGAGAGTCTGACGGTGAGCCCAGATGTGTCCCAGCCACCGCCCGACTCTGCCGACTCGGCCGACGCAGGAGCCCCGCACGCGCTGCGCGAGGCCCGCACGCTCCGGCCCGGCTCGTCGGTCGTCATCGGCGTCATCGGGGCGCTTGCCGGGATCGGACTGCTCGGGTCGGCCCTGCTCACCACACCGCGCAGCTGGACGCTGGTCTCGACGGTCGTGCTCGCGCTGGTGCTGCTGTGGCTCTTCGTCGTGCGGCCCTGCGTCGTCGTCCACGCGGACGGGGTCCGGCTCGTCAACCCGATGCGGGTCGTGGACCTCACCTGGCCGGTGATCACCGAGGTGAGGTCGCGCTGGGCGCTCGAGCTCGTGGCGGGTGGCCGCCGCTACACCGCCTGGGGCGTGCCCGCCGACCCGGGACGCCCGAGGTACGGCCGCGGCATCCTGACCGTCGGGGCCAACCGCGTGCGGGGCAAGGGCACCTCGGAGCTGCCCACGAAGTCGAAGGTCGAGGCGCAGGTCGTCGCGGCCGAGGTGGAGGAGCGCATCCTCGCCGACCGCAGGCGCAGGGACGGCCGCACGCCCCGCATCGCGTCCCAGGCGTGGGACCCGGTCTCGGTAGGGCTGCTCCTGGCCGCTGCCGCGTTCTTCGTGCTGGGCACGTTCGTCGTCTGACCGCCCCACGCACACGGGACGTATGCGTGGGGCTGGGCTCAGAGGGACGTGAGGCGCTCGAGGTCGGCGCGGATCCGGGCGAGCCGGGTCTCGGCCACCGCACGTGACTCCCCGAGCGCGGCCGCCTCGGCGACCGGCTCGATGACCTCGAGGTAGACCTTGACCTTGGGCTCGGTGCCGCTCGGTCGCACGATGATGCGTGAGCGGTCGGCCAGGTGGTAGCGCAGGCCCTCGGTGGATGGCAGTCCGCCGTCGCCACGGCTGAGGTCGTCGGTGCGCGCCACCTGGATGCCGGCCACCGTGGACGGCTTCTCGGCGCGCAGCCGGGCCATCAGCGTGTCGATCTGGACGAGGTCCGAGACGCGGACCGAGAAGGAGTCGGTCGCGTGCACCCCGTGCTCGACGGCGAGGTCGTCGAGCAGGTCGGTCAGGGTGCGGCCCTCGGACTTCAGGGTCGCGGCCAGCTCGGCGAGCAGCAGCGCGGCGCTGATGCCGTCCTTGTCGCGGACCAGCTGCGGCGCGACGCAGTAGCCGAGCGCCTCCTCGTAGCCGTAGCGCAGCCGGTCGACCCGGGAGATCCACTTGAAGCCGGTGAGGGTCTCCTCGTGCGCGATGCCCGCGCTCCTGGCGATCGACGAGAGCAGGCGCGAAGACACGATCGAGCAGGCGAAGACGTCGCGGCGGGAGACCCCACGGCGCACGATGTGCGCACCGAGCAGGGCCCCGACCTCGTCGCCGCGCAGCATGCGCCAGTCGCCGAGCGCCGGGTCGACGACCGCCGCGGCGCACCGGTCGGCGTCGGGGTCGTTGGCGATGACGAGGTCGCACCCGACGGCCCGGGCGCGGGCGAGAGCCAGGTCGATCGCGCCCTTCTCCTCCGGGTTGGGGAAGGCGACGGTGGGGAAGTCGGGGTCGGGCACCGCCTGCTCGTCGACGACGACCGGAGCCTCGAAGCCGGCGCGCACGAAGGCGGTGTGCACCGTGCCGTGCCCGACGCCGTGCAGGCTGGTGTGCACGACGCTGAGGTCACGCGGCGAGCCGGGGTCGACGACGGTCACGACCGCCTCCACGTAGTCCCGGAGCAGGTCGTCGCCGAGGGTGTCCCACCCGTCGACGGCACGCGGCACGTCGCCCACGCGCTCCACCCGCGAGATGTGCGCGGCGATCTGGGCGTCGGCCGGCGGCACGATCTGGCTGCCGTCGCCCAGGTAGACCTTGTAGCCGTTGTCCTGCGGCGGGTTGTGGCTCGCCGTGACCATGACGCCGGCGTCGGCGCCGAGGTGCCGGATCGCGAACGCCAGCACCGGGGTGGGCAACGGCTGGGGGAGCAGCAGCGCCCGCCCGCCGGCGGCGACCACCACCGCAGCGGTGTCGCGCGCGAACACGTCGGAGTTGTAGCGGGCGTCGAAGCCCACCACGACCGTCGGCGCCTCGCCCGCGCGGCCCTCGTCCTTGAGATACGCCGTCAGGCCGGCCGCCGCCCGGATCACGACGCTGCGGTTCATCCGGTTGGGACCGGCGCCCAGGGCGCCACGCAGTCCGGCGGTGCCGAACTCGAGCAGGCCCGACATGCGGTCGGTCAGGTCCGCGAGGGCGGCAGCGTCGCCCTCGGACGCGCGCCCGAGCACGGTGTCGAGCTCCGCCCGGGTCGTGGGGTCGGGGTCGTCGTCGCGCCAGGCCCGCGCGGCGGCATACAGCTCCTCGCTGTTGTCGGTGGCCTCGGGCCCGGTCATCACAGGCGCCCCACGACCTCGGCGAGCAGCCGGCCACATCGCCAGGCCGCGCTCCGTCCGGCCTCGAGCACCTCGGCGTGGCTGAGCGGCTGGTCGGAGATGCCCGCGGCGAGGTTTGTCACGAGCGAGATGCCGAGCACGTCGAGGCCGCACTGGCGGGCTGCGATGGCCTCGAGGGTCGTCGACATGCCGACGAGGTCACCGCCGATCACCTTGGCCATCTGCACCTCGGCCGGGGTCTCGTAGTGCGGCCCCCGGAACTGGACGTAGACGCCTTCGTCGAGCTCGTGGTCGACCTCGCGTGCGAGGTCGCGCAGGCGCGGGGTGTAGAGGTCGGTGAGGTCCACGAAGTTGGCGCCCTCCACGGGGGAGTGGGCGGTGAGGTTGATGTGGTCGCGGATGAGGACCGGCGTGCCCGGGGCCCACGCGGGGTTGAGCCCGCCGCAGCCGTTGGTGAGCACGATCGTGGAGCAGCCTGCCGCCGCTGCCGTGCGGACGCCGTGCACGACGGCTCGCACGCCCCGGCCCTCGTAGAAGTGGGTGCGGGTGCCGAAGACGAGGGCGCGGCGCCCCGTGTCGCCGATGGCGACCGACCGCATCGTGCCCGAGTGGCCCTCCACGGCAGCGGCCGAGAACCCCGGGACGTCGGCGTTGTCGACCGTCGCGAGGGTCTCGCCGATGAGGTCAGCCGCGTGGCCCCAGCCCGAGCCGAGCACCAGGGCGACGTCGTGCCGTGGTGCCCCCGTGCGCTCGGCGATGACGGCCGCGGCCTGCCGGGCGACGTCGAAGGGGTCGATGGCGGGATCGTCGAGGTCGGCGCTGACGTCACGGTGGCTACTGGTCACGCTGAGGACTCTAGCGAGGTCGTCGCCGAGGGGGTGGCCATCCCCGACGGGGCTCGGGAGGGCAGGCCCGGGCCCGCCGTGCGGGGTGGTTGGATGGGGTTCGTGATCATGCGCGAGACGGCGGTCGTCATCATCGGCGGAGGCCCGGGCGGCTACGAGGCGGCCCTCGTCGCGGCGCAGCTCGGTGCCCGGGTGACGATCGTCGAGAAGGACGGCCTCGGCGGGGCGGCGGTGCTCACCGACTGCGTGCCGAGCAAGGCCCTCATCGCCACCGCCGACTACATGTCCGACTTCGAGACCGCCTCGCACCTCGGGGTGCGACTGCAGGACGACGACGGCGACGAGGTCTCCGACGCGGTCGCGCAGGCCCAGACCGTGAACGGCCGCATCCTCGAGCTGGCCGCCGCGCAGAGCGCCGACATCCAGGGCAGCCTCGAGCAGGTCGGCGTCACCGTGCTGAGCGGCACGGCCCGGCTCGCGTCCCGCGACCTCGTCGTGGCCTCGCTCGTCGACGGCAGCACGCAGGAGCTGGCCGCCGACGTCGTGCTCCTCGCC
Organism: Terrabacter terrae; assembly: GCF_039529575.1. NCBI lineage: Bacteria > Bacillati > Actinomycetota > Actinomycetes > Micrococcales > Intrasporangiaceae > Terrabacter > Terrabacter terrae. The sequence goes on along the minus strand of NZ_BAAANB010000003.1, from coordinate 465,439 downwards.
ACCGGCGCCGCACCGCGGGTCATGGACACCATGCGCCCGGACGGCGAGCGGATCCTGACATGGCAGCAGATCTACTCGCTGCGGGAGCTGCCCGAGCGCATCGTCGTCATCGGCTCCGGTGTCACCGGAGCCGAGCTGGCCCAGGCCTACCTCGGCCTCGGGTCTCAGGTGGTGCTCGTGTCGTCCCGTGACCGGGTGCTGCCCGGGGAGGACGCCGACGCCGCGACCGTGATCGAGGACGTGTTCCGCAAGCGCGGCATGGAGGTCCTGAACAAGTCCCGGGCCGCCTCGGTCGAGCGCACCGCCGACGGCGTCGTGGTCACCCTCGTCGACGGCCGCACGGTCGAGGGCTCGCACGCCCTGCTCGCCGTCGGGTCCGTGCCCAACACGACGGGCCTCGGACTCGAGGAGGCCGGCATCGAGCTCAGCCCCTCCGGCCACATCCAGGTCGACCGGGTCTCGCGCACCACGGTGGGCGGCGTGTACGCAGCCGGTGACTGCACCGGCGTCCTGCCCCTCGCCTCCGTCGCCGCCATGCAGGGACGCATCGCCATGTGGCACGCCCTCGGTGACGCGGTGGCTCCGCTCAACGTGCGGGGGGTCGCGGCCAACATCTTCACCGAGCCCGAGATCGCCACCGTCGGCATCAGCCAGAACGACGCGGACGGGTCACCGGACGTCGAGTCCGTGACGCTGCCGCTCGGCCGCAACCCGCGGGCGAAGATGCAGGGCATCAGCGAGGGCTTCGTCAAGCTCTTCTGCCGCAAGGTGGTCGGAACGGTCCTCGGCGGTGTGGTCGTCGCGCCCCGCGCCTCCGAGCTGGTCTTCCCGGTGGCTCTCGCGGTGCAGAACCGGCTGAGCGTCGACCAGGTGTCGAGCACCATCACGGTCTACCCGTCGCTGTCGGGCTCCATCGCCGAGGCTGCTCGGCAGCTGCACCAGTCCGACTGAGCCGCTCGAGCTCGGGCGGACGGACGGCATACGGCCTCGGTCTGCTCAGCCCCGCTCGTCGTCCGACGGCCGGGCGTCCTGCTCCTGCCGCTCGAGCTCGGCCTGGCGGTCCTCCTCGGCCCAGCGCTCCAGCCGCCGGCGCGAGATGGTCTCGCGCAGCTTCTTCTGGAGCGGGTAGACGACCGCGGCCACGATGCCGAGGATGATCAGGTTCGTCATAGAGAAGACGGGCTGCTGGGCCGCAGCGGGGACTGACGCAAGCACCTGACCAGTCTGCCAGAGGGTAGCGTCGAGCCTGTGGCGACGTCGTCGCCAGGCCAGGGGCCGGGGCGTGGCCTCACCCTGGGAGGCCGACCGTGGAGGACACACAGTGAGCGACTGGATCGAGAAGGCCAAGGACTTCGTCAAGGGCCACCCGGAGCAGGCCGAGCAGGGACTCGACAAGGTGGAGGACCTCCTCAACGAGCGGACCGGCGGCAAGTACGCCGACCGCATCGACCAGGGATCCGACAAGCTGAAGGAGAGCCTGGGGCTGCCACCCGACGAGGCCACCCTGCCTCCGACGCCGAGTCCAGAGCCCGGTCCGACGCCGTCTCCCGGCCCGACGCCGACTCCTGAGCCCGGACCGGCGCCGACGCCGACCCCTGAGCCCGGACCGGCCCCGACGCCGGAGCCTGCGCCCGCCGAACCGATGCCCCCGGTCGACCCGACCGACCCGACGCCGGTCGACCCGACCCTCCCGGGCAGTCCCGGGCCGTCGGAGATCCCGCCCACGGGGGAGCCGGCCGGAGAGCAGGACCTGCCCGGCATGCCGAGCCCCGGACAGCCGAAGCAGGGCACCGAGCGCATCGTCCTCGGCGACCCGCCGCCTGACCAGCACTGACCGTCGCGCGAACCAGGACGGGCAGAGCCACGACGAGGAAGGGGCGACCCGCGTGAC
>NZ_BAAANB010000003.1:0-463535 GCF_039529575.1 Terrabacter terrae | reverse complement strand
CCTCGTGCTGGGCTTCGCCCGGTCAGCCCTCGGCGGCGTCCTTGATGTCGGCGAGCACGGCGCCGGAGGTGACGGTCTCGCCGACGGCGGCCTTGAGCCCGGAGACGACGCCGGCCTTGTGGGCGGTGATCGGCTGCTCCATCTTCATCGCCTCCAGCACGATCACGAGATCGCCGGCCGCCACCGTGCCACCCTCCTCGACGGCGATCTTGACGATGGTGCCCTGCATCGGGGCCGTCAGCGAGTCACCGGAGGCCGCGCCGCCGGACTTGCCGCCACCCGAGCGCTTCGGGGCCTTCTTCTTCGCGGCTGAGTTGCCACCACCACCGAGCGAGAGGCCGCCGGGGAGCGACACCTCCAGGCGCTTACCACCCACCTCGACGACGACGGTCTGGCGCTCCTCGGCCTCGGCCCCGTCGGCCGCCCCTCCGGCATACGGCTCCACGGTGTTGTCCCACTCGGTCTCGATCCAGCGGGTGTGGATCGTGAACGGGGTGCCGTCGGCCGGCGCGAACGCCGGGTCGGAGACGACCGCGCGGTGGAACGGCACGACCGTGGGCATGCCGTCGATGACCAGCTCGGACAGCGCACGGCGGGAGCGTTCGATGGCCTGCTCGCGGGTGCGGCCGGTGACGATGAGCTTGGCGATCATCGAGTCGAACGCGCCGGCAACGGTGTCGCCCTCGACGATGCCGGCGTCCCAGCGCACGCCCGGGCCGTGCGGCACGACCATGCGGGTGACGGTGCCCGGCGCCGGCAGGAAGCCGCGGCCGGCGTCCTCGCCGTTGATGCGGAACTCGATGGAGTGGGCGTGCGGCTCCGGGTCGTCGTAGTCGAGCGACTCGCCGTTGGCGATGCGGAACTGCTCGCGGACGAGGTCGATGCCGGTCACCTCCTCGGAGACCGGGTGCTCCACCTGCAGGCGGGTGTTGACCTCGAGGAAGCTGATGTCGCCCTGGGGCCCGACGAGGAACTCGCAGGTGCCGGCGCCGACGTAGCCGGCCTCCTTGAGGATCGCCTTGCTCGCACGCAGCAGCTCGGTGTGCTGCTCCTCCGTGAGGAACGGGGCCGGCGCCTCCTCGACGAGCTTCTGGTTGCGGCGCTGGAGCGAGCAGTCGCGGGTCGAGACGACGACGACGTTGCCGTGCTGGTCGGCCAGGCACTGGGTCTCGACGTGGCGCGGGTGGTCGAGGAAGCGCTCGACGAAGCACTCGCCGCGGCCGAAGGCCGTCACGGCCTCGCGGACGGCCGACTCGTAGAGGTGCGGGATCTCCTCGATGTCGCGGGCGACCTTCAGCCCCCGGCCGCCGCCGCCGTATGCCGCCTTGATCGCCACCGGGAGGCCGTGCTCCTCGGCGAAGGCGACCACCTCGTCGGCGCCGGACACGGGGTCCTTGGTGCCCGGCACGAGCGGGGCCCCGGCCTTGGTGGCGATGTGTCGCGCCTTGACCTTGTCGCCGAGGGAGTCGATGGCCTCGGGGCCGGGGCCGATCCAGATCAGGCCCGCGTCGATGACGGCCTGGGCGAAGGAGGCGTTCTCGGCGAGGAAGCCGTAGCCGGGGTGGACCGCGTCGGCGCCGGCCTGCCGGGCGACCTCGAGGAGCTTCTCCTGCACGAGGTAGCTCTCACCCGGGGTGGACCCGCCGAGCGCGTACGCCTCGTCGGCGACCTTGACGTGCAGGGCATCGCGGTCCGGGTCGGCGTAGACCGCCACCGAGGCGATCCCGCTGTCCGTGCACGCCCGCGCGATGCGGACGGCGATCTCACCACGGTTTGCGATCAGGACCTTGCTGATGGATGCCATGGCTCGGACTCTATCGGGCTGACACGGCGTCGATTCCGCGTGATTCGTTGTATTCCCGCGCGTCTCGCAGTGAGGTCCGGCACATCGTGTCCGGGGCGGTCGATCTAGCGTGGTCGGCATGACGACACACGAGCCAGCCCCTGTCCTCGCCCTCGGTCACGCCTCCACCCCCGCCCTGGCCATCCCGCAGATCGGCTTCGGTGTGTGGGAGGTGCCGGACAACGAGGTCGACGGCGCGGTCGGTCGCGCCCTCGAGGTCGGCTACCGCCACGTCGACACGGCACGGATCTACGGCAACGAGGAGGGTGTCGGCCGCGTCCTCGCACGCGACACCGTCGACCGCGACGACGTATTCGTGACGACCAAGGTGTGGAACGACGACCACGAGAACGTGCCGGCTGCGTTCGAGGCCTCGATGAAGCGGCTCGGCCTCGACGTGCTGGACCTCTACCTCATCCACTGGCCGGCCCCCTCCCAGGACTCGTACGTCGAGGCGTGGAAGGCGATGCTCGAGCTGCAGCGCGAGGGCCGGGTCCGGTCGGTCGGCGTCTGCAACTTCCAGGTGCCGCACCTGCAGCGCCTCCTCGACGAGACCGGGGTGCTGCCCTCCATCAACCAGGTCGAGCTGAGCCCCTACCTGCAGCAGCAGGAGCTGCGCGCCTTCCACGCCGAGCACGACATCGTGACGGAGGCGTGGAGCCCGCTCGCGGTGCGAGCCGGGCTGCTGCAGGACCCGGTCGTCGTGGAGCTCGCCGGCAAGCACGACGTGACGCCCGCACAGCTGGTGCTGCGGTGGCACGTCGAGTTGGGCAACGTCGTCCTCACCCGATCGGTGACGCCGGCCCGCATCGCCGAGAACTTCGAGATCTTCGGCTTCTCGTTGGGCGACGACGAGCTGCAGTCGCTCGCCGGGCTGGACCGTGGAACCCGGACCGGGCCCGACCCGGACACCTTCGGCTGACCTGTCGGGGGTCGGGCGCAACCACTAGGTTGGCCGGCATGGGACTGTTCTCGCGCAAGGGCAGGGGCGGGGCCGGCCCCTCCGCCGAGGAGTACGAGGCCGACCACGCGCCCGAGCTGTCCGACACCGCGGAGGCGGACGGCCCCGCCGGAGACTTCACGGGACGACCGGTGGCCCAGCCGCTCGGGTCCGAGGAGCGCGACCGCCTCGCCCGTGCGCTGGAGCAGGCGGCCGCCGAGGGCGTGGACGTCGACGACCTCGAGTCGATCGGCACCCACTACGACGACGCCTACCGCCGCTGGTCTGCCGGGGGCGGCGCAGGCCGGGGGCCCGACGTCATCGTCGAGACGTATGCCGTGGCGATCGGGGAGCACCTCGCGCGTCACAGTGCCCGGGAGTGGGCGGTCGTCACCGACGTGTTCGGCACCGACCTCGGGCTCGTGGCGGCGCGCGCCGACACGGTCGTGGTGCCGCACAACCTCGTCGGCGCCCGGTGGATGCGCGGCGAGACCGGGTGGATCCCCGGGGTGGTCTCGCACCTGGTGCGGATCCGTCCGCGCGCCGGCTGACGGGCCGCCTAGGATCGCCGTCATGGACAGTGCCGCCCAGGGTGGGGTCGACCAGCGGAGCAAGCGCGACCTGGAGGAGGGAATCGCGCGCGACTTCGTGCGGAAGATGTCGTACGGCGACTACCTGCGCCTCGAGACGCTGCTCAGCGCGCAGCAGCCGCTGAGCGAGCCGCCCCAGCACGACGAGCTGCTGTTCATCATCCAGCACCAGACGTCCGAGCTGTGGCTGAAACTGATGATCCACGAACTGCGTTCTGCCAGAAACCTGCTGAGAGAGGACGAGCTGGCGCCCGCGCTCAAGCGCCTGGCCCGCGTCAAGCACATCCAGCACACCCTGACGGACCAGTGGTCGGTGCTGGCGACGCTGACGCCCAGCGAGTACGCGCAGATCCGGCCCTTCCTGGCGTCGAGCTCGGGCTTCCAGTCGGCGCAGTACCGGGAGGTCGAGTTCCTCCTCGGCAACAAGAACGCCGACATGGTTGCCGTGTTCTCCCATGACGAGGCGGCCCGCGCAGCGCTGGACGAGCTGCTGCACGAGCCGAGCCTCTACGACGAGTTCCTCGCCTACCTCTCCAGGCGGGGCTATGCCGTCCCGCCGGCGCTGCTCGACCGCGACTGGACCCAGCCATACTCTCTGAACGACGGCCTCGTCGACGTGTTCGCCGGGGTGTACGCCGAGCCACACGAGCACTGGGGTGTGTACGAGACCTGCGAGGAGCTCGTCGACCTCGAGGACAACTTCCAGCAGTGGCGCTTCCGGCACCTGCAGGTGGTCCAGCGCACCATCGGGCAGAAGACCGGCACCGGTGGCTCGACCGGCGTGAACTTCCTGCGGCGCGCGCTCGACCTCACCTTCTTCCCCGAGCTCTACGAGGTGCGCACCCGCATCGGAGGCTGACCATCAAGTCTCCGGGCTTTTCTGAGCTGGTCAGGGCTGGTCAGGGCTGGTCAGGGGTGGTCAGGGCTGGACAGAGTCGTCGCGTTCGAGCGTCCGGTTCAGAAGTCGGTGGCGCAGGCTGCCGACGCTGGCGGGTGGCTCGCACTGGCACGGGCAGTCCGGGACGCACAGCTCCTCGAAGCAGGCATCCAGGCACTCGCAGACGACCTCGGGGCGCGGGGGTGTGTCGACGCGTGGCTGGCGTCCACGCATGAGGCGGCGACGTGTGCTCAGCTCCGTGTCCGTCGGATGGTCCGTGGGCCGGGTGCGTCCCGCCGCCGCGTCAGCCAGCTCGTCCCGCGCAGGTCGCAGGTGGTACCAGCCCTGCGCGTCCAGCCGGTCGTAGCGCGGACGGCTCCACCGGTCGTAGGGCACCTCGTCCGGGGGCGCCACGTCGAGATGCGCCGGGAACCGGCGCCCCTGGTTGTCACGCACCGCGTCAGCCGGCACCGGCGGTACCTCCCGTCCTTCCGCGTCGACGACGGCGAGCCTCAGCCCTGCCAGGTGGAGGATGCGCTGGAACTGTGTGACCCCGGGGTCGAGGGCACCGGACTCCAGGCGACAGACGCGGCTGGCTGAGGTGCCGGTCTCGGCGGCGAGATCACGTTGACTGAGGTCGGCAAGGCGCCGGACGCGGACGACATACCGGCCCACCCAGTCATCGTCGCCGTGGGTTGTCGAGGTCATGCGCCCAGGCTGCCGAAGCCCGCCGACACTCCTGGCTCGGAAAGTCGACTTGTCCACAGCCGAGCGAGCGCCGATAACGCCAAGCGGCGCATGCCTGCGTCACTGGTGCACAGGACGAAACAGTGACGTAGCCGGCAGGCGCAGTCACCTCGGGCGCGGTGGGGGTTGCCCGGCTGCGTCACTGTTGCGGGAGGCGAAACAGTGACGCAGGGAGCGGTGGGTGCTGGCGTCAGCTCGCGGTCCTGACGCGGACCTGGCGCTTGATGCGGGCGAGCATGGCGACCATTCCTCGCATGCGTAGGGGCGACACCGCTTCCGCGAGGCCGAAGCGCATCGGGGCGTCGTCCGGCACGGCGAGGACCTCGGATGCGGAGAGGCCGTCGAGTCCCTCGTGCAGGATCCCGGCGAAGCCGCGAGTGGTCGGCGCCTCCGCCGGGGCATCGAAGAACAGGCTCACCGGGCGCTCGTCCATGGACGCGCCCTCGCCGACCTCGACGGTCAGGAACAACGGTGACTGGCACTCGTCGACGCGTTCGAGCTGTTCCAGGCGGCCGGCATACCGCTCGGGGAGGTCCGGCAGCTCATCGCTGAACTCAAGCAGCAGCTGAAGCTTCAGCTCGTTGTTGGCCGACCGGAAGTCCTCGGCGATCTCGGCGAGGGGCGCCGGCAGGGGAGTGTCGCTCACGTCAGGCTCCTCGATCGTCTCCGCGTCACTTCTCGATGGGGACGCGCACCGCGTTGCCCCACTCGGTCCACGAGCCGTCGTAGTTGCGCACCGACTCGAAGCCGAGCAGGTGCGTCAGCACGAACCAGGTGTGCGACGAGCGCTCGCCGATGCGGCAGTACGCGACGACGTCGTCGGAGGGCGCGAGCCCCTGCTCCTCGAGGTAGATCGCCTCGAGCTCCTCACGGGACTTGAACGACCCGTCCTCGTTGGCCGCGCGCGCCCACGGCACCGACTTCGCTCCGGGGATGTGGCCGCCGCGCATGGCGCCCTCCTGCGGGTAGTCCGGCATGTGGAGCAGCTCACCGGAGTACTCACCGGGGGAGCGGACGTCCACGAGCGGCTTGCCGAGGTGCGCGAGCACGTCGTCCTTGAAGGCACGGATGGGCGCGTCGTCCCGCTCGGCCACGGGGTAGTCCACCGTCTTGGCGACGGGCACCTCTCGAGTCAGCTCACGGCCCTCGGCGACCCACTTGGCGCGGCCGCCGTCGAGCAGGCGAACGTCCCGGTGGCCGAACAGGCTGAAGACCCACAGCGCATAGGCCGCCCACCAGTTGCTCTTGTCCCCGTAGATCACCACGGTCGTGTCGCGGCCGATGCCGCGTGCGCCCATCACCTCGGCGAAGCGGGAGCCGTCGACGTAGTCCCGCGTGACCGGGTCGTTGAGGTCGACGTGCCAGTCGACTTTGAGCGCTCCCGGGATGTGGCCGGTCTCGTAGAGCAGCACGTCCTCGTCGGACTCGAGCAGCGCGATGCCGTCCGGGCCGCCGACGTTGCCGGCAGCGACCTGCTCGGCCAGCCACTCGGTCGTCACGAGCCGCTCGGGGTGGGTGTACGCGGAGATCTTCGTGTCTTCAGCGCTCATGGCCCCATCGTGTCACGCGAGCCCTCTACGCTCACACGTGGTCGAGGCGCCCGAGGTCCTCGCGGCAGCGCCGCTCGAACTCGCCGAGCTCCGAGATGGCGTCCTGCACGTCCCGCAGGCGCTGCTCGAGATCCGTGCGCCGCTGGTCGATCTGTCCCAGCACGTACTCGAGCTGCGCGCGCCGCCCCCGCGGAGCATCGAAGAGGTCGATGATCGTGCGGATCTCATCCAGGGGGAAGCCCAGGCGCTTGCCCCTGAGGATGAGCGCCAGCCGGGTGCGGTCGCGGCGGTGGTAGACGCGTTGCGTGCCACGACGCTCGGGCGAGATGAGCCCGAGGTCCTCGTAGTGACGCACCGTCCGATGCGTGACGCCGAACTCCTCGGCGATCTGCGCGATGGTCCACGTCGGCGCGCTTGTCATGCCCTCGATCGTGCTTTACGTTTACGTAAGCGTCAAGCCATCCCACGAGGAGAACACCGATGTTCGAGCTCAGCCAGGACCACGAGGACTTCCGCATGGTCGTCCGCGACTTCGCCGAGAAGGAGGTCGCCCCGAACATCGCGAAGTGGGATGCCGCCGCGTACTTCCCGACCGACCTCGTGCCCAAGATGGGCGACCTGGGCCTCTTCGGGCTCGTCGTCCCCGAGGAGTACGGCGGCGCCGGCGACAGCGGGGACTTCACCAGCCTCTGCGTCGCCATCGAGGAGCTCGGCCGCGTCGACCAGTCCATCGGCATCACGCTCTCGGCCGGCGTCGGCCTCGGCATCAACCCGATCCTGACCTACGGCACGAACGAGCAGAAGCAGCGCTTCCTGCCCGACCTCGTCTCCGGGTGTGCGCTGGCCGGCTTCGGGCTCACCGAGCCCGAGGCCGGCTCCGACGCCGGGGCCACCCGCACCCGCGCCGTCCGGGACGGGGACGAGTGGGTCGTCAACGGCGCCAAGGCCTTCATCACCAACTCCGGCACCGACATCACCTCCGTCGTCACGGTCACCGCCCGCACCGGCACCAACGAGGACGGCTCCCCGCAGATCTCGGCGATCATGGTCCCCGCCGGCACGCCCCGGTTCGTCGTCGAGCCGGCGTACCACAAGCTCGGCTGGCACGTGTCCGACACCCACGGCCTCACCTTCGAGGACTGCCGGGTCCCGGCCGACCACCTCCTCGGTGCGGAGGGCGAGGGCTTCAAGCAGTTCCTCAAGACCCTCGACGACGGCCGCATCGCCATCTCGGCGCTCGCCGTCGGCTGCGCCCAGGCGTGCCTCGAGCTGGCCACGGACTACGCCAAGACGCGCACCGCGTTCGGCCGACCGATCGGGGTCAACCAGGGCGTGTCGTTCCAGCTCGCGGATCTGGCCGTCATGGTCGAGGGCGCCCGCCTGCTGACCTACAAGGCGGCCTGGCTCAAGGACGAGCTGCACGCCGGCAGGCGCTCGGTCAAGCAGGTGAAGCACGCGGCGGCCATCGCCAAGCTCTACTCCACCGAGGCCGCCGTCACGGCCACCCGCATCGCGACGCAGGTCTTCGGCGGCAACGGCTTCATGGAGGAGTACCCCGTGGCGCGCTTCTACCGCGACGCCAAGATCCTCGAGATCGGCGAGGGCACCTCCGAGGTGCAGCGGATGCTCATCGCCCGCGGGCTGGGACTGCCGGCATGAGCGGAGCCGCTGCCGGCCCGAGCTCCCAGGCCGACCCCCGCGTCGCCGACGTCCGCACCCGGCTCGCCGCGGCCCACGCGGCCTCGGCGACCGCGCCCGAGAAGGCCAAGGCCAAGCTCGACGCCCAGGGCAAGATCTACGTCCGCGACCGCATCGCCCTGCTCTTCGACGAGGGCAGCTTCGTCGAGGACGGCCGATACGCCAACGCCCTGCAGCCCGGCCTGCCCGCCGACGGCGTCGTCACCGGGCGCGGCACCGTCGACGGTCGAGCCGCGGTCGTCATCGCGAACGACCCGACCGTCAAGGCCGGCTCCTGGGGCTCGCGCACCGTCGAGAAGATCGTCAGGGCCACGGAGATGGCCTTGCGGGAGGAGCTGCCCATCTTCTGGTTCGTCGACTCGGCAGGCGCCCGCATCACCGACCAGGTCGAGATGTTCCCCGGTCGTCGCGGGGCCGGGCGGATCTTCCACAACCAGGTCGCCCTCTCGGGCAAGGTCCCGCAGATCTGCTGCCTCTTCGGGCCCAGCGCGGCCGGCGGGGCCTACATCCCGAGCTTCTGCGACCTCATCATCATGGTGGAGGGCAACGCCTCGATGTACCTCGGCAGCCCCCGCATGGCCGAGATGGTCGTGGGCGAGAAGGTCTCCCTGGAGGAGATGGGCGGGGCCCGGATGCACTGCACCGTCTCGGGCGTCGGTGACCTGCTCGCCCACGACGACGCCGAGGCGATCGAGCTGGCCAAGCTCTACTTCTCCTACGTCCCCGGCAGCTGGCGCGACCACCCGCCGACGTATGCCGCCGAGTCCCCGGCTGCCCCCCTGACCCGCGAGACGGTCCCCGAGCGCGAGTCCGTCCCCTTCGACATCCACGACGTCATCGAGGGCCTCGTCGACGACGACTCCTTCTTCGAGCTCAAGCCGCTGTGGGCTGCCGAGCTCGTCATCGGCTTCGGCCGCCTCGAGGGGCAGACCGTCGGCATCGTCGCCAACAACTCGATCGTCAAGGGAGGCGTGCTCTTCACCGACAGCGCCGACAAGGCCGCCCGCTTCATCTGGCTGTGCGACGCCTTCAACATCCCGCTCGTCTACCTCGCTGACGTGCCCGGCTTCATGATCGGCTCCGAGGTGGAGCGCGGCGGCATCATCCGGCACGGCGCCAAGATGGTCAGCGCCGTCTCCTCGGCGACGGTCCCGCAGTTCTGCGTCATCGTCCGCAAGGCGTACGGCGCGGGCCTCTACGCGATGGGAGGCCCCGGCTTCGGCCCCGACGCCACCATCGCGCTGCCGACGGCCCGGATCGCCGTGATGGGCCCCGAGGCCGCGGTCAACGCGGTCTACGCCAACAAGATCGCCGAGATCGAGCAGCAGCAGGGGCCCGAGGCGCGCGACCGGTTCGTGGCGGAGCGACGGCGCGAGTACGAGGAGGACGTCGACATCGAGCGGCTCGCCGCCGACCTGGTGCTCGACTCGGTCATCGAGGCCGACGAACTGCGGTCGGACCTCCTCCGGCGACTGGCCTATGCTTCCCGGCGTGACCGCCACTTCAGCGAGCGCCGACGCGCCGTCCCGCCCGTCTGAGGAAGGTCTGGGTCACCGGCTCGAGCACCCCGACCGGGGACTCGAGGCCAGGCAGCCCGTCTGGCGGCGCTTCCCGGTGTGGTTCCCGTTCGCCGTCTTCGCGGTGTCGCGCCTGTTCGTCTGGGTCTCGGCGACGTACCTGTCCCGCTACCAGATCCCGCTGCCCATCGGCACGGCCAACATCCGCATCTTCTACCCCTCCCCGGCGGACCCCGGCTACCTCGCGGTCATGACCGGCTGGGACGGGCAGTGGTACCGCGTCATCGCCGAGCACGGCTACCCCGCGGTGCTGCCCCGCACCGGCTGGGGCGGCATCGACATGAACCCGTGGGCCTTCTTCCCGGTCTTCCCGCTGACCGCGGGACTGATCATGAAGGTCACCGGACTGCCGTTCACCCTGGTCGCCCCGCTGCTCTCGACGGCGATCGGCTTCCTGGCCATGCACCTGCTCTTCAAGCTCGTCGACCAGGCGGTCGGGCGCTGGGAGGCGATGGTCACGGTTGTGGCCACCTGCTTCTTCATCGCCTCGCCGGCCTTCTCCGCCTCCTACACCGAGTCGACGGCGCTGCTCGGCGTGGTGGGTGTCCTGTTGCTGCTGCGCAAGCGGCAGTACTGGTGGGTGGCGCTCGTGCTGCTCGTGCTGTCCCTGAGCCGCAACGTCGTCATCGCGATGGTGCCGGTGATCATCGCGCACGGGTTCGTGCGCTGGCGCCAGGGCGACGAGGGCGACCACCCCTGGAGGTTGCGCGTGGGTCTGGGGGTGCTCGCGGCCTACGCAGGGGCACTCACGTTCCTGTGGCCGACCATCGTCACCATCGCGACGGACACGCCCAACGCCTACAACGACACGATGCTCGCCTGGAACATCGAGACCAAGATCAAGCTCTACCTCTGGTGGGACCTGCTCTACAACTACTGGGGCGTCCTGGGCCAGGTGGCAGGCGTGCTCGGCATCGCGGCCTTCGCGTGGTTCATGCTGAGCCGCAACTCGTGGCGCTGGGGGCCCGAGATCTGGGGCTGGGCCGGCGCCTACCCGGCCTACATCGTCCTCGTCACGAGCACCACGCCGAGCCGCGTGCGCTACGCCCTGCTGGCGTTCCCGATGGCGCTCATCATCGCCTGGTTCCTCCAGCTGCGCTGGTGGCGGCGCTACCGCTACTGGCTGCTCGGGCTCGTCGTCCTCGCGGGGGCGGGCCAGATGTGGTGGTGGACGGAGCACTACCTCGTCGTCGAGAACCTCACCGACGACCTCTACCCCTGACCTGCAGCATCACCCCGCCTCGGGACGCGAGCCGAGGCTGCCGACGACGTCGAACCAGCCGATGCCGGCGTCGGCGAGCAGCTCGCGCAGCAGGGGCAGGCTGAGGCCGACGACGTTGTGGTGGTCGCCCTCGACGGCGGTGACGAACGCGCCGCCGAGGCCGTCGATGGTGAACGCACCCGCGACGGTCAGCGGCTCGCCGGTCGCGACGTAGGCCTCGATCTCCTCGTCGGACAGGGCGGCGAAGTGCACCGTGGTGGAGGCGGTGGCGCCGAGGGTCGCGCCGCCGGGCGCGTGGTCGTCGATCAGCCAGTGGCCGGTGTGCAGCACGCCGGAGCGCCCGCGCATCCGGCGCCAGCGCGTCACGGCCTCGGCCGCGTCGCCGGGCTTGCCGTGCATCTCGCCGTCGAGCTCGAGCACCGAGTCGCAGCCGAGCACGACCATGCCGGCGTCCAGGCGGGCGGCGACGTCCTCGGACTTCGCGCGCGCCAGCAGCAGCGCGATGTCGGCCGGCTCGAGGGGCCCGTAGCGCTCGGTGGCCTCCGCCACGGCCAGGTCCTCGTCGACGTCGCTCACCACGACCAGCGGCTCGATCCCGGCCGCGCGCAGGGTGGCGCGCCGCGCGGGCGACGCCGAGGCGAGGACGAGCTGGACGGTCGGCACGTCGGGGAGGGGGCTCGGCGGCATGACGCCCATCGTAGGGGCGCGAAACGGACGGACGGCGCCGCTCCCCGGGGGAGGCGGCGCCGTCGCGTCGTGGTGACCCTGTCCTCAGAGCTCCTGCAGCACCGCGGCCCGCAGCGTGTCGAGCCCGACACCGCCGACGTCGAGCGCGTTGCGGTGGAAGGTCTTGAGGTCGAAGGCGTCCCCCTCACGCTGTTTGACCTCCTCGCGCAACTGGAGCCAGAGCCGCTCGCCGATCTTGTAGCTGGGCGCCTGGCCCGGCCACCCGAGGTAGCGGTTGAGCTCGAAGCGCAGGATCTTCTCGTCCATGAAGCCGTAGCGCGTGAGGTAGGTCCAGGCCTTGTCGTAGTCCCAGGCCCCGCCGCCGACCTCCTCCGGCGCGTCGAAACCGCAGTGCACGCCGATGTCGATGACGACACGTGCGGCTCGCAGGGACTGCCCCGCGAGCCAACCCATCCGGTTGCCGGGGTCGTCCATGTAGCCGAGCTCGGCCATCAACCGCTCGGCGTAGAGCGCCCAGCCCTCGCCGTGGCCCGACGTCCACGCCTCGAGGCGGCGCCAGCGGTTGAGCAGCTGCGAGCGGTATACGGTCTGCGCCACCTGGAGGTGGTGCCCGGGCACACCCTCGTGGTAGACGGTCGACAGCTCGTTCCAGGTGCGGAACTCGGTGTTGCCCTTGGGCACCGACCACCACATCCGGCCCGGCCGGCTGAAGTCGTCGGAGGGCCCGGTGTAGTAGATGCCGCCGGTCTGGGTCGGGGCGATCATGCACTCGATGCGCTGGACCGGCTCGGGGATGTCGAAGTGGACGTCCTTGAGGTTGTCGATGACCTCGTCGGCGCGCTCCTGCATCCACTCCTTGAGGGCGCCGGTCCCGTGCAGGTGGTACCTCTCGTCCGCGTCGAGGATCTCGACCCCCCGCTGCACCGACGCCCCCGGCTCGAGGCCCTCGGCGATCTCGGCCATCTGCGCGTGCAGGTCGGCGACCTCCTGCTGGCCCCAGCGGTAGGTCTCCTCGAGGTCCACCGTCGCGCCGAGGAAGTAGCGCGACTCCAGCCGGTAGCGCTCGATCCCGCAGGCGTCCCCCTCGGGGGCGTGCGGCAGCAGCTCGCGCTCGAGCCAGTCGGCCATCTGCGAGTATGCCGTCGCCGCAGCCTGCGCGCCCGCGGAGAGGGCGTCGCGCAGGTCGCCCTCGAGCGGCGCACCGTCGACGGTGGCGTCGGCGACGACCTTGGCGAAGTAGCCGTCGTCGGCGACGAGGTCGCGGATCTGCTCGGCGCAGGCGACGACCTGGCGCCTCGGGGAGACCTGGCCACGCTCACGGGCCAGCAGCAGCGACTCCTTGTACCCCTCCAGTGCAGCCGGGATCTTGCCGAGGCGCACCGCGAAGGTGCGCCAGTGCTCGGCCGAGGCCTGCGGCATGAGGTCGAACACGTCACGGACGCTCTGCAGCGGCGACGCGAGGACGTTGAGCGACATCTCGTCGAGCCCGGCGGCATACCGGTCCTCGGCGAGCTGCAGGCGCTCGGTCATCGCGGCGACCGTGACGGCGTCGACGTCGTCGGCGGGGGTCGCCGCCGCCAGCTCGGCGAGGGTGCGGCGGCGCAGGTCGGAGTGGGCGGCGTTGCCCGCGGGGGAGAGGTCGTCGAGGTCCTCCTCGCGGCCGGGCACACCGAGGTAGGTGGCGTTGATCGGGCTGAGGTCGACGGCGGCGTCGAAGTACGCCTCCGCGATGCGGTCGACGTCGGTCTGCGGCCGCGTGCTGTGGGTGTTGGTCGTCACGCGGCGAACGTAGCCGAGGGCCCGGTCGCATGCCAGCGCATTGCCCCGGGGCGAGGCCCGTGCTGAGTGGCCCGTGCTCAGTCGCCCTTCTTGCCCTTGTCGCCGGGCTTGCCGGGTTTCTTCGAATCGCTCGACGGGTTGGCGCCGGTGCTGCTCGTGTCGCCGGCAGCCACCACGAGCACCACGACGCCGTCGGTGGTCGGCTGCCCGGAGGCGGGCCACGTGGCGACCACCTGGCCGGCGCCGGCGGCAGCGGGGATCGTGACCTGCGTGACGCGTACGTCCTTGGCGTCGATGCGCGACATCGCGTCGTCCGCGTTCGTGCCGACGAGCCCGTCCGGGACGACGAAGCTCGAGTTGACCTGCGCGGGCGCGTTGGCGCGGCTGACGACGAGGGCGACGGTCTGCCCCTTCGTCAGCGGCTGCCCCGGCGCCGGGTAGCTGCCGAGGACGGCGTCGTTCGGCTGGGAGGAGCGCACGAGCACCCACCGCACGTTGACGCCGCGCGAGATGAGCGCGGACACGGCTGCCTCCCGGGACTGTCCGACGAGGTCGGCCGGGACCGTGTTCCCGTCGGCCGGCGGCGCGGTCGTCGTGGGGGCTGCCGAGGAAGGGCTGGGAGCGGTGGTGGCGGAGGCTGACGGGCGGGTGCCGGGAGACGCCGCCGACCGCGTCTGCGGCTGGCGCAGCAGCACGACGACGAGGGCCGCCACGAGCAGGACCACCAGTCCGGCGAGGCCCCACACGAGCGGGCTCGGCCCTCGTCCCCGTTGCGGCCGACCGGCAGAGCGTGACGTGGCCGTCGCCTCCGGGGCGTCGACCGACGGGTGGGCGGCGGCGTCGGCTGAGGGGTATCCGGGTGCGGCGCCGGCGGAGGCGGCGCCCGCCCCCGCGCCGAGGCCCACACCGGCACCCGCCAGCCCGGCGCCGAGCGCGGGCATCACGGCGGTGCCGCCGGCCGCACCGCCGGCGGCAGCATCGACGACCGTGCGGTCGTCGTCGCCTGCGGGGGTCGGGCGTCCGGCCGCGGCGGTCGCGGGCACTGCCTGGGTGGCCGCGGCTGGAGCGGGGCCGCGAGGGTCTCGTCGCAGGTCCTCGGCCACGTCGAAGGCCGCCGTGGCGTCGTCCACGGGCATCGCGCGGGTGGCGGCCTCGGCGCGCTGCTCGTGCGCGCGTAGGGCAGCGGCCATGGCGTCGGCGTCCGGGTAACGGTCGCGGGGCGACTTCGCGGTCGCCCGGGTGACGACCTCGTCGAGGTTCGCAGGCAGGCCGGCCACGCGGGAGCTGGGCAACGGCATCGGCTCGTCGAGGTGGCGCATCGCGATCGCGACGGGGGTGTCGCCGTCGAAGGGGACGGCGCCGGTCAGCATCTGGAACAGCAGGATGCCGAGCGAGTAGAGGTCGGTGGCCGAGCTCGTCGCGTGGCCGCGGGCCTGCTCCGGTGCGACGTAGGCAGCCGTCCCCATGACGGTGCCGGTCTCGGTGAGCGAGGCCTGCCCGAGGGCTTGGGCGATGCCGAAGTCGGTGACCTTGACGGTGCCGTCGGGGCGAACCATGACGTTGCCGGGCTTGATGTCCCGGTGGACGACGCCGGCCCGGTGGGCGGCGGCGAGCGCCGCACACACCTGCTCGGCCACGTGCACCGCGTCGGCGGGCGTCATCCGGCCGCCCTCGCGCAGCAGGCGCGAGAGGTCCGACCCCTCGACGTGCTCCATGACGATGAAGTGGGCCGACCCGTCGACGCCGTAGTCGTAGACCTGCGCGATGTTCGGGTGGGAGAGGGCCGCGGCCGTCAGGGCCTCGCGACGGAAGCGCTCGACGAAGTCCGGGGAGTCCGCGTACACGGGGGCGAGGACCTTGACGGCGACCCGGCGACCGAGCCGCTCGTCGGTCGCGAGGTGCACCTCACCCATGCCCCCGACGGCGATGCGCTCGAGCAGCTGGTAGCGCTGGGCGAGGCGGACGGAGGGGGAGGAGTCGACGGACATGGGCAACGAGCCTAAGGGACCCACCTGCGACTGGGCGAACCGAGCGGGCCCGCGCGGACCCGTGGCCGGGCCTCCGGCAAGGGCGACCACGGGCCTGTCGTCACGAGACGAGCGCGTACATGAAGTAGCGGTCGGCGGTGGACTTGATGGGGGCGGTGACCGTCGAGCGGTAGACGACGGTGGTGCTGCACGTGGGGGTCACGCGCTTCTTGGTGACGACGAACCGCTTGGAGGCCTTGTACTGCTGCAGGCGCTTGGTCTGGCCACTCGGGACGTTGAGCGTGCAGGTGAAGGACTGGGTGCCGCTGTAGCCCGCTCCGACCGTGATGCCGAGCGACGTGCTGGCCTTGGCGAAGACGACGCCCGCCTCGGCGGAGACCGTCGCCGTCATGGAGGCCTGGACGTTCCAGGTGCGGCCCTTGGTCAGCGACACGGAGCCGGCGCACCGGGCGCTCACCGCGGAAGGCCGGTGCTCCTCCAGCCGCCGTGCCGTGCCGACGGGCCGACCAGCTGCCAGGAGGGGTCGGCCCACGGGGAGCGGGTGGGCTCGGCGGCCGCCTCGTCGTCGCCGAGGGCCGAGAGCACCACGACGAGCGCGGCGAGCTCCTCCGGGGTCGGGCTCCCGGACACGTGGATGGCGGCCGTCGTGGCGCTCGCCGTGGGTGCCTGGGTCGGGTCGGCGCTCACAGCGGGATGTTCCCGTGCTTCTTGGGCGGCAGCGTCTCGCGCTTGTTCTGCAGCGCCCGCAGTGCGCGGGTCACGTTCATCCGGGTGTTCGAGGGGCTGATGACCGTGTCGATGTAGCCGCGCTCCGCCGCGATGTAGGGGTTGGCGAGCGTCTCCTCGTAGTGCGTCACGAGCTCCTGGCGCTGGGCCTCGACGTCGCCGCCGTCAGCAGCGGTCGCGGCCAGCTCCTTGCGGTAGAGGATGTTGACGGCGCCCTGGGCGCCCATGACGGCGATCTGCCCGGTCGGCCAGGCGAGGTTGATGTCGGCGCCGAGGTGCTTTGAGCCCATGACGTCGTAGGCGCCGCCGTAGGCCTTGCGGGTGATCACGGTGATCTTGGGGACGGTGGCCTCGGCGTACGCGTAGATGAGCTTGGCGCCGCGGCGGATGATGCCGTCCCACTCCTGGCTCGTGCCGGGCAGGAAGCCGGGCACGTCGACGAAGGTCAGCACCGGCACGTTGAAGCAGTCGCACGTGCGCACGAAGCGGGCCGCCTTCTCCGAGGCGTCGATGTCGAGACAGCCGGCGAACTGCAGCGGCTGGTTGGCCACGACCCCGACCGACATGCCGTCGATCCGGGCGAAGCCGGTGACGATGTTGGGCGCGAAGAGCGGCTGCACCTCGAGGAAGTCACCGTCGTCGACGACGTGCTCGATGACCTGCTTCATGTCGTACGGGACGTTGGGCGAGTCGGGGATGCACGTGTCGAGCCAGCGGTCCTCGTCGGTGACGGTGAGGTCGGCCTCGCCGACGCCGTAGGCCGGCGGGGTCTCCAGGTTGTTGCTCGGCAGGTAGGACAGCAGTGCCTTGACGTAGTCGATCGCGTCCTGCTCGTCGGTGCCCATGTAGTGCGCGACCCCGGACTTCGTGTTGTGGGTCTGGGCGCCACCGAGGTCCTCGAAGCCGACGTCCTCTCCGGTGACCGTCTTGATGACGTCAGGTCCGGTGATGAACATGTGCGAGGTCTGGTCGACCATGACGGTGAAGTCGGTGATGGCGGGCGAGTAGACGGCGCCGCCCGCGCACGGACCCATGACGAGGGAGATCTGCGGGATGACGCCGGACGCCCGGACGTTGCGGAAGAAGATGTCGCCGTAGAGGCCGAGGGAGACGACGCCCTCCTGGATGCGGGCCCCACCGGAGTCGTTGAGCCCGATGACCGGGCAGCCGATCTTCATGGCGAAGTCCATGACCTTGACGATCTTCTCGCCGAACACCTCGCCGAGGGAGCCGCCGAAGACGGTGAAGTCCTGCGCGAAGACGGCCACCTGCCGCCCGTCGACGGTGCCGTAGCCGGTGACGACGCCGTCGCCGTACGGCCGGTTCCTCTCCTGCCCGAACTGGGTGCTGCGGTGCCGGGCGTACTTGTCCATCTCGATGAACGTGCCCTCGTCGAGGAGCATCTCGATGCGCTCGCGGGCCGTCTTCTTCCCGCGCGCGTGCTGCTTCTCGACGGCCCGCTCGGACCCAGCGTTGGCGACCTCCTGGACGCGGCGCTTGAGGTCCGCGAGCTTGCCCGCAGTGGTGGTGAGGTCGGGACCGGTCGCCCCTGCCGGGTCGGAGGTGCTGCTCTGCTCGGGAGTGGTGGTCGGCTGCTCTGCCACGGCGTGCTCGAATGCCATGCTCGGCACTCTAGCCTTGTGCGCGTGCGCAACCCGCTCGACTCGGACTCTGTCAGTGCGGCCTTGGTCACGTCCGGGCGACCGTGGCGCGAGGTCGAGCTGCACCCCGCCCTCGGCTCCACCAACACGCGGCTCCGCGAGCTGCTCACCACGCCCTCCGGGCCGCCGAGGACGTATGCCGTCGGGCCGGCCGACGACGTGCCGGGGCTCTGGTGGGTCGTCCTCACCGACCACCAGACCGGGGGCCGCGGGCGGCTGGGCCGCGCCTGGACCGTCCCCGACCGTGCGTCCCTCGCCGTCAGCGTCGCGGTGCCGGTGCCGGACCCGTCGCAGGCCGGCTGGATGCCGCTGCTGGCCGGGCTGGCGCTGTCCCGTGCCGTGCGCGAGGTGACCGAGGCGGCCGGGCACCCGCTCATCCCGCGGCTGAAGTGGCCCAACGACGTGCTGCTCGCCGACGACGGCGACCGGAAGGTCAGCGGCATCCTCTGCGAGCTCGTCGCACACGGCTCGGGACGGGCGCACGCCGCAGGACAGGCGGTCGTAGTGGGGACCGGCGTCAACGTCGACCAGACCCGCGAGGAGCTGCCCGTCGACACGGCCACCTCCCTCGCGCTCGCGGGAGCGACGGTACGCCGTGAGGACCTGCTGGTCGCCTACCTCGACCACCTCGTCACGGTCCTGCCGGGTGCCGGTGGCTCCACGGGTCCGCAGGCGCCCACGGTGGCGGAGGCAGCCGCGGCGCGGACGGCATACCGGCAGGCCTGCTCGACCGTCGGCCTGCACGTGCGAGTGCACCTGCCGACCGGCGACGCGGTGGAGGGCACGGCCGTCGGCGTGGACGACGACGGGGGGCTGCTCGTGCGCACCGAGCAGGGCACCCGCGCCTTCGCCGCCGGGGACGTCGTGCACGTCCGGAAGGCCTCCGGAGGGCTGGCATGATCGGGGCATGACCGAGCCCGGCAGCCTTGGCGCAGAGCCGGCGAGGCGGCCGAGCGACGACTACACCGAGCAGCTGCTCGGGCGTCCGCTGGAGCTGCGCCGCCGCGACGTGAGCCGTGCCGCCGAGGTGTCGCTGCTCTCGGCGCGCAAGTTCTGGCACGCCCTCGGCTTCCCGGTGGTCGACACCGACGACGAGCTGTTCACCGAGGCCGACCAGAAGGCCCTGACCGCGGTCGCCGGCATCGTGCGCGACGGCCTCCTCGACGAGCAGACCGCCCTGGCCATGACGCGCGCCTTCGCCCGCTCGGCCGACCGCCTCGCCGGGTGGCAGTCGCAGCTGATCGCCGAGGCCGTCGAGGCACACATGACGGCCGCGCTCGGCGACGAGGGGGAGGCCGCCGAGGGGGAGACCCGGTCGGTGCCGAGCATCGAGACGGCGACCGAGACGGCCAAGCGCCTCTCGGTGCTGACCGACCGGCTCGAGCCGCTCCTCGTCTACGCCTGGCGCCGTCACCTGTCCGCGACCGTCTCGCGCATGCTCGCCGACGCCGACCCCGAGTCCTACGGCATGACGAAGATGCGCTCGGTCGGGTTCGCCGACCTCGTCAACTTCACGGCCCTGGTGCGGCGCATGTCCGAGCGCGACCTCGCCCGGCTCGTGTCCCGCTTCGAGGCGCTGTCGGCCGACGTCATCACCGCCCACGGCGGCCGGCTCATCAAGACCGTGGGCGACGAGGTGCTCTTCACGACCATGGGGGCCGCTCCCGCCGCCGCCATCGCGCTCGACCTCGTCGAGGCGATGGCGCAGGACGACGTGCTCCCCGACGTGCGCTGCGGCATGGCGCGCGGCCCGATCATCTCCCGCCTCGGCGACGTCTTCGGCACCACCGTCAACCGCGCCTCCCGGCTGACCGCCGTCGCGCAGGCCGGCACCGTGCTCGTCGACGCGACGATGGCGCGCGAGCTCGCGAGCCTCTCGGGCTTCGAGCTGACCGGCCAGCGCCGGCGGATCCTGCGCGGCGTCGGGCCGGTGACCCCCTCGCTGTTGCGACGCGCGACGTCCCCGGCGAGACGCTCCACCTCGCCCGTGGCGGCTCCCGAGGTCGCCGGCTCCTCACCCTCGACACCGTGGGCACCCTGGGCGCCCCAGCCGTCCCGTCCCGCGCGCTCCCACCCCGACTCGCGCACCGACACCTGACCCAGAAGGAGACCCGCCGTATGCCGTCAACGCCGACCGCGCCGGACGCCGCCGCGAGCGAAGGGGCCCAGCAGCCCGCCCTCGTGCGCCTCGAGCGCTTCGAGACGCCCGAGCTCGCGCACGTGGCCGAGATCGTGCTCGACCGCCCGGAGGCGATGAACGCCGTCTCGACGGCCATGGCCCGGGCCATCACGGCCGTGACGGCCGAGGTGGCCGCCGACGAGTCCGTGCGCTGCGTGGTGCTGACGTCGAGTCACGAGAAGGCCTTCTGCGTCGGCGCCGACCTCAAGGAGCGCAACTCCTTCACCGACGCGGACCTCATGGCGCAGCGCCCCGTGGCCCGCGCGGCATACGGCGGGGTGCTCGGCCTGCCGGTCCCGGCGATCGCCGCGGTGGACGGCTTCGCCCTGGGCGGCGGCTTCGAGCTGGCGCTCTCGTGCGACGTCGTCGTCGCGGGGGAGGGCGCGACCGTCGGGCTGCCCGAGGTGGGCGTCGGCGTGATCCCCGGCGGCGGCGGCACCCAGCTGCTCGTGCGCCGCATCGGCTGGTCGCGGGCCGCCAGGGCGATCTTCAGCGCCGCCCGGCTGCCGGCGCGTGAGGCGCTCGAGCTCGGAGCCGTCGACGAGGTCGTGCCGGCCGGGGCCGCTAGGGACCGGGCGCTCGAGCTGGCTGCCACCATCGCCGCCAACTCGCCGGTCGGGCTGCGCAGCGCCAAGCGCGCCATGCGCCTGGGCGCCGACGTCGACCTCGCCGCCGGGCTCGAGATCGAGGACGCGTGCTGGCGGGCCACCGCCTTCTCCGGCGACCGGCGCGAGGGTGTGGCCGCCTTCGCCGAGAAGCGTCGACCGGTGTGGCCGGGACGCTGAGCGCGACCGGCACCGTCGACCCGTCGGCTGCACGACGCGGGCGCACGATGTCGTGAGGCCGCCGAGGTGCAAATCGGGCCTTTGTCGATAGGCTCACGACGGTCGGCGCGCCCCTGAGCCGGCAGACCTTTTGAGGACGGTGACATGACCCGAGTGCTCCTGGCGGAGGACGACACAGCCATCTCCGAGCCGCTGGCGCGCGCGCTGCGGCGCGAGGGCTACGACGTCGACGTGCGCGAGGACGGCCTCGCGGCGCTGGACGGCGCCAAGGAGAACCCCGACCTCGTGCTGCTCGACCTCGGCCTGCCCAAGATCGACGGCCTGGAGGTGTGCCGCCGCATCCGCGCCGAGGGCCGGACCATCCCGGTCCTCATCCTCACCGCTCGCGCCGACGAGGTCGACACGGTGGTCGGGCTCGACGCCGGTGCCGACGACTACGTCACCAAGCCGTTCCGGCTCGCCGAGCTGCTCGCCCGCGTGCGAGCCCTGCTGCGCCGCACCCCCACCGAGCCGGTCGCGTCCGGCGAGCTCGTGCGCATCGATTCCGACGGTCGCCGCGCCTGGTTCAAGGGGGAGGAGCTGCAGCTGACGGCCAAGGAGTTCGACCTGCTGCGGGTCCTCGTGCGCGAGCAGGGCAAGGTCGTCTCCCGCGAGCAGCTGATGCGCGAGATCTGGGACACCGCGTGGTTCGGCTCCACCAAGACCCTCGACATGCACATCTCCGTCCTCCGGCGAAAGCTCGGGGACGACGCCACCTCCCCGCAGTACATCGCCACGGTCCGAGGTGTCGGCTTCCGCTTCGAGCGCCCCCCGGCGGAGTGACGATGCGCGGCGTGCTCGACCGGTTGGCCCTCGTCGTGGCCGCCGTCTGTGCTGGGCTGTCCGTGCTGTTGTCCACCGCCGTGGTCGCCTGGGCGCTCACGCAGCGCCCCGGCGCGGTGGGCCAGATGGTCTCCTCCGGGCCGTCGGTGGGCGTCGCCCGGTTCGCTGCCGCGATGCTGGTGGTGGGAGTCCTGAGCGGCGCGGTGGCCTACGTGCTCACCGCGCGGATCCGGGCGCACGTCGAGGGCTCGTCGCGTGACCTGGTGGAGCTCGCGACCCGCTTCGCCGCGGGGGAGGCCCGCCTCTCGCCCGTCCACTCCGACATCGAGGAGATCGACCTCGTCTCGGGCGTCATGACCCGGCGCGCACACGACATGACCAAGTCGCTCGCCGCCGAGCGCGACTTCGCCGCGGACGCCTCGCACCAGCTGCGCACGCCCCTGACCGCCCTGCTGATGCGCCTCGAGGAGATCTCCGAGACCGACGACGCCGAGGTGGTCAAGGAGGAGGCGACGATCGCGATCGCCCAGGTCGAGCGCCTCACCCGGGTCGTCGACGACCTGCTCGGGCGGACGCGCGGCGCGGGCGGCCCCGCCCCGGCCGTGTCGCTCGACTCCGTCATCGCGGCCCTCCAGCGCGAGTGGCAGCCCGCGTTCGAGCAGGCCCGCCGGTCGGTGCGCGTGCGCGGCGAGCGCGGCCTCTTCGTCCGCTCGACGCCGGTCGCGCTCTCACAGGTCCTCTCCACGCTGCTCGAGAACTCCCTCGTCCACGGCCGCGGCACCGTCGACGTCCACGCCCGGCGGTCCGGGCCGTCGGTGATCGTGGAGGTCAGCGACCAGGGCGACGGCGTGCCCGCCGCCATGGCGCCCCACATCTTCGAGCGCTCCGTCAGCAGCGGCGCCGGCGGCAGCACCGGCCTCGGGCTCGCGCTCGCCCGCGACCTCGCCGAGTCCAACGGCGGCCGCCTGGACCTCGTGCAGGCCCAGCCGGCGAGGTTCGCGCTGTTCCTCTCCGAGGCGGAGACCGACTGACGGCTCCGGGCGCCCCGTACGACCTTCGTCCGGGATGCCCGGGCCACCTGCGCCGCACCGGTCCGAAGCAGCCCGGAACTCCCCGCTCTGCGGGATAGGGTGCCCCGGTGAGGCGCCTGCATGAGTACCTGTTCGTGCGCCACCGGCACAACTGGCTGCTGCTGCTCCGGTTCGCGGTGGTGGGCGCCTCCGGCGTGCTCGTCAACCTGCTCACGCTCGTCGTCGTCAAGAAGCTCGGGCCGAGCTTCGACCAGGCGATCGTGGGTCTGCCCGGCACCGAGTTCAACGTCCGGTGGTACCACCTCTACTCGACCATCGCCTTCCTCGTGGCCAACCTCTGGAACTTCCAGCTCAACCGGTCGTGGACGTTCCGCACGAGCCGGCACGCCCGCTGGTGGCGCGAGTACTGGCCCTTCCTGGCCGTGGGCCTGCTCGGTCAAGTGGTCGGACTGGTGCTGCTGACGATGCTCATGCACCTGGACTCGCCGATCCACCTCTCGCCGGCCCTGCTCGACGACTCCACCGGCTTCCGGACGCGGCTCTACTGGGCGCAGCTCATCGTCATCGCCGTGGTCACGCCGGTCTCCTTCGTGCTCAACAAGGTCTGGACCTTCGCCGCCGTGCGCACCAGGCACCCCGAGCTCGCCGACCCGGCCCAGGTCGAGGTGGTGCTCACCGAGGACGACACGGCCGGTGCGGACCAGCCCGCCGGGGCCCTGCGGCAGTCGGGCCGGCACGACCCCGTCGGCTGACGCGCACTAGGCTTGGCGGTCGTGAGCCAGCCCAAGCGCGCCCCCGGAGGATTCCCCGTCGTCGGCGTGGTCGGCGGCGGACAGCTAGCCCGCATGATGCAGGGCCCGGCCGTCGAGCTGGGCATCCAGCTCTCGGTGCTCGCCGAGAGCGACACCGCTGCCGCTGCCCTCGTCGTGCCGAGCTCGCCCGTCGGCGAGCACACCGACTACGAGGCGATCCGTGCCTTCGCCGAGCACTGCGACGTCGTGACGTTCGACCACGAGCACGTGCCACCCCACGTCCTCGAGGCCCTGGAGGCCGACGGCGTGGCGCTGCACCCGTCGCGAGCCGCGCTGCACTTCGCGCAGGACAAGCTCGCCATGCGCGAACGACTCAGCGCACTCGGCATCGCCTGCCCCCGCTGGACCCGCGCCACGACCGCCGACGAGGTGACGAGCTTCGGCGACGCGGTCGGCTGGCCCGTCGTGGCCAAGACCCCGCGTGGCGGCTACGACGGCAAGGGTGTCGCGATCGCCTCGTCCGCCGACGACCTCGCCGACTGGATCGGCCGCATCGGCGAGCCGGGCCCCCTCGAGGGCGGGCTCCTGCTCGAGGAGAAGGTCGGCTTCGTGCGCGAGCTCGCCGTCCTCATCGCCCGCAGCCCCTCGGGCCAGGCGGCTGCGTGGCCGGTCGTCGAGACGGTCCAGACCGACGGCATCTGCACCGAGGTCCTGGCCCCCGCCCCCGCCCTCGACGCCGACCTCGCCTCCGTGGCCACCGAGGCCGCGCTGCGCATCGCCGGCGAGCTCGGGGTGACGGGGGTGCTCGCCGTCGAGATGTTCGAGGTCCCCGCCCCCGACGGTGGCTCCTCCTACGTCGTCAACGAGCTGGCCATGCGCCCGCACAACAGCGGGCACTGGTCGATGGACGGCGCCGTGACGGGCCAGTTCGAGCAGCACTTGAGGGCCGTGCTCGACCTGCCGCTCGGCGACCCGCGCCCGCGGGCGCCCTGGACCGTCATGGCCAACGTGCTCGGCGGAGACTACGAGCACCTCTACCCGGCATACCGGCACATCATGGCGCGCGACCCCGGCGCCAAGGTGCACGTCTACGGCAAGGGCGTGCGTCCCGGCCGGAAGATCGGGCACGTCAACGTCAGCGGCGCGGACCTGCAGGACGCACGCGAGCGCGCCGGCCACGCGGCCGACTACCTGCGAGGAGTGATCACCGAATGACCGCCGACACCGAGATGGTCGGGGCCCCGGCTCCCGTGGTCGGGATCGTCATGGGCAGCGACAGCGACTGGCCCGTGATGCGCGAGGCGGCCCGGGCGCTCGAGGAGTTCGACATCCCCTACGAGGCCGATGTCGTCTCGGCCCACCGCATGCCCGGCGAGATGATCGCCTACGGCCAGGGGGCCGCTGCCCGGGGCCTGCGCGTCCTCGTCGCCGGCGCCGGGGGAGCAGCGCACCTGCCGGGCATGCTCGCCTCCGTGACACCGCTGCCCGTGGTCGGGGTCCCCGTGCCCCTGAAGTACCTCGACGGCATGGACTCGCTGCTCTCGATCGTGCAGATGCCGGCCGGCGTGCCGGTCGCGACGGTCTCGATCGGCGGGGCGCGCAACGCCGGCCTGCTGGCCGCACGGATCGTCGGGACGGGCAGCGACGAGCTGGCCGGCGACGTGCGCGAGCAGATGGTCGCCTTCCAGGCGGAGCTGCGCGACCAGGCCCACGCCAAGGGCGTCAAGCTGCGCGACGAGGTCGCGCGCGGGCTGGACTGAGCCTCCGCCGCGCCACGGCTCAGTCGGGCAGCGCCAGGAAGCCGCGCACGACTGCGGTGAACACGGCGGGCTGGCTCGCGTGGACGAGGTGTCCTGCGTCGATGCGTACGAGCCGGCCGTCGACGACCGTCTCGGCCAGCTCCCTGACGTGCTCGCTCGGCATCGGGCTGCTCGGACCACCCCAGACGACGAGCGTCGGTGCCCGGATGCCCGCGACGACGTGGGGCCAGTCCGGGTCCGGGTGGTCGATCTGCGCTCGGACCTGCAGCACCGCCTCCCAGTCGAACGCCAGGTCGCCGTCGGGTCGGGTCGGGGGCCGCGGCTCGCGGGGGTGCGGCACCGGCACGTCCTCGAGGACGAGGCGGTGGACGAGCTCCGGTCGTCTGCTGGCCACGAGGCAGGCGACGAGCCCACCGAGCGAGTGGGCGACGAGGTCGAGGGGGCGACCGTGCTCGGCGGCGAGGGCGGCCGCGACGGCCTCGACGTCGTCCGCCAGCTCGGTCAGGGCGTAGCTGCCGGGCCACGGGCTCGAGCCGTGGCCGCGCAGGTCGACGGCGACGACGAGCCGGTCGCTCGCGAGCTCCTCCGCGACCTGCGTCCAGTCGGCCGAGGTGTCGCCCGTCGCGTGGACGAGGAGCGCGGGCGGCCGCGCACCGGGGCTGCCCCAGTGCTGTGAGTGCAGGCTGACCACGGCCACCGTCGGCTCAGTCGGTGACGGCGTTGGCGCCGTCGCCCGGCTGGATACGGGGGTACTCGATCTTCGGGCAGGTGTCCATGACGACGGCCAGGCCGGCGGCCTCGGCCCGAGCCGCGGCGTCCTCGTCGACGACGCCGAGCTGCAGCCACAGCGCCTCGATGCCGAGCCGCTCGCGCTCGGCGATCGCCTCGTCGACCACCTGACCCACCCGTTCGCTGTTGACGAAGCAGTCGACGACCTTGACCACGGTGCCGTCCGGGATGTCGGCGAGCGTCGCGTAGCCCTGCCGGCCGTGCACCTTCGCAGCGCTCGGGTGCACCGGAACCAGCCGCAGCCCGAGCTCACGCTGGAGCCACAGCGAGACCGCGTATGCCGTCCGGTCGGGGTTGG
The DNA here is from genome assembly GCF_039529575.1 of Terrabacter terrae. NCBI lineage: Bacteria > Bacillati > Actinomycetota > Actinomycetes > Micrococcales > Intrasporangiaceae > Terrabacter > Terrabacter terrae. Next base: position 437,234 of record NZ_BAAANB010000003.1, on the reverse strand, counting down.
CGCCGAGGCCCACGACGGCCCAGGTGGCCGGCGTGTGGAGCAGGTCGCGGATGACGGCAGGGTCGTTGCGGTGCGCGCTCATGGCGCCATCCTCACACGCATGGGAGGTCCGGCCTGTCCGGCCCTCGCCCAGAAGGCCGTGGTTGGATGGGCGGATGCGATTTGGAATGTTTGTGCCCCAGGGCTGGAGGATGGACCTCGTCGGCATCGAGCCGGCCCAGCAGTGGGAGGCCATGGTCAACCTCGCCAAGCACGCCGACGACGGCGACGTCTTCGAGTCGATCTGGGTCTACGACCACTTCCACACGGTCCCGCAGCCGTCGGACGAGGCGACGCACGAGGCGTGGTCGCTGATGGCCGGCTTCGGCGCCGCCACGAGCCGCGTCCGTCTGGGCCAGATGTGCACGTGCATGGCCTACCGCAACCCTGCCTACCTCGCCAAGGTCGCCGCCACCGTCGACGTCATCTCCGGTGGTCGCACCGAGATGGGCATCGGCGGCGGCTGGTACGAGCACGAGTGGCGCGCCTACGGCTACGGCTTCCCGAAGGTCGGTGACCGTCTCGGCGCCCTCCGCGAGGGCGTGCAGATCTTCCGCGACATGTGGACCAAGGGGTCGGCCACGCTGGACGGGAAGTACTACCAGGTCGACGGCGCCATCTGCGCGCCCCGTCCCCTGCAGGGCACGAGCCACCCGGGCAGCGCGATCAACGGCATCCCGATGTGGATCGCCGGCGGCGGCGAGAAGGTGACGCTGAAGATCGCGGCGCAGTACGCCGACTACACCAACTTCGACGGCAGTGCCGACGGCTTCGACCACAAGAGCGAGATCCTGAGGGGCCACTGCGACGACCTCGGCCGCGACTTCGGCGAGATCGTCCGCTCGGCCAACTACAACGTCGTCATCGGCGAGACCGAGTCCGACGTCGAGGACCGCCTGAAGTTCAACGGCGAGCTGCTGCGCAGGGGCGGCGTGCCCGACGCGAAGGTCGAGGAGCACGTCGAGGGCCTGCGCCGCCAGCCGGCCGTCGGCACGTCCGAGCAGATCGTCGAGGTCCTCAAGGACATGCAGTCGCGCGGCATGACGTATGCGATCACCTACTTCGGTGAGGCCGCCTACGACCGCTCCGGCATCGAGCTGTTCGAGGAGAAGGTCGCCCCCGAGCTCAAGGGCTGATCCCCTCCCAGCCCTCGTCGGGTCGATGTGTTCTGCGGCCCTCCGTGACCGTGGAACACATCGACCCGTTCTGCTACCAGGCGGTCCAGCCGCCGTCGACCGCCACGACCTGCCCGGTGACGTATGCCGACGCGTCCGAGGCGAGCCACGTGACCACGCCGCGGAAGTCGTCCTCGGTGCCCATCCGGCCCAACGGCGTGAGCCGCTCGTAGCGCTCGACGAACGCATCGTCCTGGCCGCGCGCGATGCCGCCGGGGGCGAAGGCGTTGACCCGCACGTGCGGTGCCAGCACGGTCGAGAGATAGCGCGTCAGCTGCGCGAGGCCGCCCTTGCTGGCGGCGTAGGCGGCCGGGTTGCCCATCCGGGTGCCCTCGTAGAGACCCATGTTCGGCCCGACCAGCCCGTAGATGCTCGACACATTGACCACGCTGCCGTGACCGCCGGCACGCAGCAGGGGGGCGAGGCGACGGGTCAGCGAGAAGGGCGCGGTCAGGTTGAGGCCGAGCGCCATCGCGAAGGCCTCGTCGGTCTGCTCCTCGAACGGGACGGCATACCCGGGCACCCCCGAGGTGCCGGTGAAGGCGGCGTTGTTGACGAGCACGTCGCAGGCACCGAGGTCGGTGACGGCCTCGACGACGTGGGACAGCCCCTGCGGGTCGAGCAGGTTGGCGCCCAGGGCCAGGTGGCCCGAGCCGTGCAGGTCGTTCGCCGTTGCGGCACAAGCGGACTCGTCGAGGTCGACGACCACGACGCGCGCCCCGGCCGAGGCGAGGGCGTCGGACAGGACACGGCCGAGCGGGCCGGCTCCGCCGGTCACGACGGCGGTGCGTCCGCTGAGGTCGGTGGTCGGTTCACTCGTCATCGGGCGTCCTCCGGGGCAGTCTCGGTGTCGGTCTCGGTGCCGGTCTCGAGCCACGGCAGGGAGATGAGGCCGGCGTCCACGAGCGCCTCGATGAGCCGGAACTCGTAGTCGTCGTCGATCGAGAACGCCTGGGCCTCGGGGATCTCGAGACCTTCGTGGGTGCCCTCGTCGAACCACGAGGACTCGAGGCGGCGGACGAAGTCGGCCCGCCAGAGGTAGAAGTTGCCGTTGATCCTCAGGAAGCGCGTGACCTCCTGGCGGCGGGTCACGCCGGCGCCGGACTCGAAGAAGCGGGTCAGGGCGCCGTCACGTTCGTCGTCGGGGCGCACACCGACCCAGACCGGGTTGAAGGTCGGCTCGGAGACGCTGATCACTCCGTCGAGGGCCGGCTTCGCCACCAGGCGGCGCACCGCCTCGGCCAGCTGCGCGGGCGCCCGGGCCGGGCTCGTCGGGTCGAGCAGGAGGACGGCGTCGTATGCCGTGTCCTCCTCGCGCTCGACCCACTCGAGGGCGTGGCGGACCACCGGGGCCATCGGGGTGTCGTCGGCGGCGAGCTCCGCCGGGCGCAGGAAGGGCACGTCGCCGGCGTGGGTTCGGGCGACGTCGGCGATCTGGGCCGAGTCGGTCGTGACGACGCACCTGGTCACCTCGGGCGTCAGCGCGGCGGCGCGGATGCTGTGGGCGAGGAGCGGCAGGCCCCGGAGCGTCCGGATGTTCTTGCCAGGCAGACCCTTGGAGCCCCCTCGCGCGGGGATGACGGCGAGCACGCGCGGCCTCGGGTCGGTCACGAGTCGTCCTCCGTGTGGTCCTCGGCGTCGTGCTGGGTGTCGTGCGGGGGGTCGGTGGCGGGGGTGGTGCAGCGTCCGTCGAAGGCGCGGGCCTCGTCGCAGAGGCGGACCGCGGCGACGCCCTCGGCGAGGTTGGCGGGGGCTCCCCGCGGGATGCGCTGCTGTGCCGGCGCCCAGGCGCGCAGCTCGAGCGCGGCCCGTGCCTGCGTGCCCATGACGATGTCACGGTCGAGGTCGTGGTCGAAGACCTGCTCCGTCACGTCGCCGTCGGGGGTGGTGTGCCGGATGGTGGCCCGGACCACGTCCCACTCGAGGATGCCGGCGGGGGAGTGGACGACGACGCCGCGGGTCGTGGGACGGGTGGTGTAGTCGAGGCGCGCCGTGATGTCGAAACGACCGGCCGCCCACAGCAGGGTGGCCGCCTGGTCGGCCGCGATGTCCAGCGGACCGCTCGTCGCGACCCGAGCCCCGACCAGCGTGGGCGCACCGAAGAGCACTGTGGCGTAGTCGATCTCGTGGACGAGGTCGCGCAGGACCCCACCTTCGTCCGGGCGGGCGGAGTAGGACTCCCGGTAGTCGCGGGCGGGTCGCCAGTCGGGCAACCACGACTGCGACCAGACGTGGGCCGACCCACCTTCGTCGAGGCGGCCCACCAGGCGGTGCAGGTGCCGGAACGCCTCGTGGGCGCGCAGGGGAGCCGCGACCCACACGTCCCCAGACCGGGGGTGCTCCGTCAGGGCCGTCGCGTCATCCGCCGTCGTGGCGACGGGCTTCTCGACGAGGACGGCGGTCGCTCCGGAGTCCAGCGCCTGGAGCGCGTCGGCGACGTGGCGGGAGGTGTCGGTCGCGACGACGACGAGTGCATCCCGCAGCGCCGCGGGTCCGGTCGAGTCGTCGAGCAGGCGCGCTCCGGTCGCCTCGTCGACGGCGTCGACAGAGTCGGGGCCGAGGCCGCGGTCGCGGACCGGCCAGAGGGCCACGTCGGCACCCTCCTGGCGGAACACCCGCGCGTGGCGCTGACCGATGGAGCCGGCGCCGCGCACGACGACGCGCAGCGAGGACGGCGACAGGCTCGGCATCCCTGCAGGCTAGAGGACGGGGCCGCCCGCCGCCCACGTCCCGACAGCCGCACTCCGGCCGGACAGCCGCTCGCCGCCTCCGGCGCGCGCCCGGCTCCGAGGTGTGCGGGTGGCTGACGAGTGGCCCTGCACGGCACCGGTACCTTCGGGTCTGTGCCCCGCCCGCCCTCCAGTCCTGCGCCCACCGCCGGCCGTCCCGGCGCGTCGCTCGGCGGCCACGCGGTCATCTACCTCGTCGGCACCGCCCTGCAGGGTCTGGGCGTGCTCCTCGTGTTGCCCTTCGCAACACGGGTGCTGGGCGCCGCCGAGTTCGGCCGCGTGGCGACGGGACTCGTCCTCGTGCAGATGGTGGGCACCATCGCGGCGGCAGGCCTGCCGCAGGTGGTGCTGCGGGAGCATCACCGCGGCGAAGAGGGACCGCGCGTCGCCCGGGCCCTCGCCGGGACGATGGTCCTGCTCGCCGTCGGACTCGGCGTCGTGGGCCTTGCCCTGGCGCTCGTCCTCTCGGCAACGGGCCACGCCGACCTCGGGCAGTGGGTGCCGCTCGTGGTGGCCGCCGTGGCGCTGACCACCGTGGTCGCGGGCCAGACCCTGATGCGGGCACGCCTGCAGCCGTGGGGCTTCCTGGCCCTCGCCGTCCTCGCGACGGTCGGCGCCCAGCTCGCGGGACTGCTCGCGGCCCGCGGCGAGCCCACCTCGGGGAGGTACCTGACGGCATACGCGGTGGTCCTCGTCGTGGCGGCCGTCGTGTCTCTGGCCGTGGCCCGCCCGCTGCCGCCGACCGTCGAGCGGGAGCGCGTCAGGGCAGGGGTCCGCCTCGCTGCGCCGCTGCTGCCGCAGGCGGCCGCGATGCTCGGCCTGCTCTCCGGCGACGTCCTGCTCGCCCGTGCTCTGGTGGGCGAGGCCGGAGCCGGCACCTACCAGGTCGCCCTCCAGCTCGGGAACATGCCCTTCGTCCTCGCGGTCGCCCTCTTCAACGCGTGGGGCCCGCTCGTGCTGTCGCACCCGCTCGACCGCCGCTGGGCGTGGACGGCCCGGACGGGCACGGCCCTCACGACCGTGGTCGCGGCAGGAGCGGCCGGGGTGGCGCTGCTCGGCCCCTGGCTCGTCGCCGTCATGGCCGACCCCGGTTTCGACCACGTGGCGATGGTGGGGGCCCTCGGCGTCATCTGCACCGTGTCGATCTCGTACATGCTCTACCAGGGCTCCTCGTTGGCCGTCCTCGACGCGGAGCGCACCGGGCGACTCGCCTGGTCCGCGCTGGCGGCGCTGGCCGTCGTCGTCCTCGTCGCGCTGTGGCTCGCGCCCGGAGCGGGTGCCACGGGTGGCGTCGTCGGCATCGCCGTGGCCAAGGCGCTCGGCTACGTCGTGCTCATGGCCCTGACGACCCGCTTCGCCCGGACGCACTCGTCGCTGCGGTGGCCGCGCCGGGTGGCCGTCGTGGCCCTGGGCGGGGCGGCGCTGGCGCTCGCCGGAGCCGTCCTGCCCCTGAGCGGCCCGGGGGCCTGGCTGCGCCTCGCCCTCGCCGCGCTCGTGGCAGCGGGCGCGCTCGTCCTCGCGCCGCGGATCGTGCGGGTGCTGCGCGGATAGGATGAGGCGCTCGTGCGGCCCACCCCGGGCCGGCGGCACCGACACGCAGGAGAGACGCTTTCGTGGTGACACCGCTCGTCCACATGGGCCTGGGCTACGACGACCTGCTCGTCCCTGCGCTGGTGCACGCCGGTTTCGAGACGAAGGACCTGGTCCTGATCGCGCGCACCGACGCCAACCTCACCTGGGTGCGCCGGCACGCCCCGCGCGCCACCGTCGTCCGGCTGCCGTATGCCGCCGCGCGCAAGGCCAACGTCGTCAGTGGCCTCGCGCCCCACGCCGCTCTCAAGCGGGCCTGTGCGGGCGTCGGTCTCGACCCCCTGGACCTGCTCGTGTCGGAGCGGGCCCTGCGGCGCAACCGCGTGGACACCGCGATGAACTTCCTCAACCTCGCCGCCGAGGAGCTCGAGGCCGTCATCGCCGGGAGTGGCCCGGTGCTGGCGCTCGTCGAGTTCACCGTGACCTCCGAGCTGCTGACCGCGGGGCTCGTCACCCACCACGGCGGCCTCGCGACCTGGCCACGCGGCATACGGCTGCCCTCCGACCGCTTCGGGCTCATCGGCGCGCCCAAGGGCATCACGCTGTGGGAGCGGCAGGTCGAGGACCCCTCGGCCGTGGCTGCCGGTCAGGAGTTCATCGACACCTGGCGCGCCGAGCACGGCCGGCCGATGGGCTTCGCCCGCAACCTGCAGGTCGAGACCGGCCAGGAGATCTGGCGGCTCGCGAGCGACCGGATCAGGGAGTTCGCCCTCGACCGCGGTGCCAACCTCCAGCTGCCCAAGCCGTCGGACTACGCCCGCCTGCCGTGGCTCAACCCGGTCAAGGCCCGCCTCAACCTGCGCGAGTACCAGGGCCGGCGCTGGGACCCCGTGCCCGAGAAGTTCGTCTTCCTGCCGCTGCAGGTGCAGCCCGAGTCCAGCGCCGACGTCATGGGCCAGGAGTGGCGCGACCAGGCCTACACCGCCCGCGTCCTCGCCGAGGCGCTCGCGCCCCTCGACATCGGCGTCGCGGTCAAGGAGCACGCGCACTTCATGTGGCGCCGCGACCCCGACTACTGGCCGCAGTTCGACGCGCACCCCAACATCGCCACGATCGACCCGTTCGCCGACTCCCGTGAGCTGATGAAGCAAGCCGTCTTCACCGTCACGGCCACCGGCACGGTCGGCCTCGAGGCCGGGCTGCTCGGGCTGCCCGTCGTCACCGGCGCCGAGATGCCGTGGAGCGGCCTCGGCAACGTTGCCCGCCTCGACTCTCCGGAAGACCTCACCCAGTTCGTCGCGGACCGCGGGTGGGAGTCGCTGGGCGCCGACCAGGCGTCCATCGACGAGTGGTTCGTCCACGACTACGTGCGCAACTCGTGGGAGGGCCTCGTGCTCGACCCGCCGCGGGTGCCTGCGGTCCTCGAGCAGGACAACATCCGCAAGGTCGGCGGCGCCCTCGCCGAGGCGGCTGCCTCCCTCGGTCACCGGTCCGGCGTCACCGCCGGAGACGCAGGGGCGCCACCGTCCGCAGGGGCGCCACCGTCCGCAGCCGCGGGCGCCGGGCGCCCGTCGACCGGGACGGTCTGAGGTGACCGACGAGGTCGGCTGGATCGTCCTCGGCGCCGGCGGCCACGCCCGCTCGGTCGTCGACGTGCTGGAGCGCGCCGGCCAGCCGGTCGTCGCCGTCTCCGGCAGCGCCCCGGAGGGCCAGCCGTGGCACGTCGAGGTGCTGACCGACGACCGGGCAGCCGTGGAGCTCGCGACCGCCCGGGGCCTTCGTCTCGTCGTCGCCATCGGGGCAGGACCGGCCCGTACGCGCCTGGTCCGTGAGCTGCTGGCCCGCGGCCTGTCCGTGCCGCCTGTCGTGGCCACCACCGCCACCGTCTCTGAGCGAAGCGTCCTCGGACCCGGCTGCGTCGTGCTCGAGCACGCCCACGTCGGCCCGGCCAGCCGGCTCGGGGAGGCGGTGCTCGTCAACACCGCGGCCGTCGTCGAGCACGACTGCAGCGTGGGCGTGGGCGCCCACGTCGCCCCCGGCGCCGTCGTCCTCGGCGGCGCGTCGGTCGGTGACGGCGCGCTCGTCGGCAGCGGCGCCCGTGTGCTGCCGCTCGTCACGGTGGGGGCCGGCGTCACCGTCGGTGCCGGCGCCGTGGTGACCGCGCACGTCCCCGACGGCGAGACGGTCGTCGGCGTCCCGGCGAGCGTGCGCCCCCGAGCCGCCCCCGCCCCCCACCTGTCTGGAGATCCCGCATGATCGACCCGCTGAACGCCGTCACCCCGGTCGCGATCGGCCCGGCGCTCGTGCCGACGCCCGGTGACGTCTTCGTGATCGCCGAGGCGGGCGTGAACCACAACGGCGACATCGACCTCGCCCACCGGCTCGTCGACATCGCGGTGGCCTCGGGCGCCGACGCGGTGAAGTTCCAGACCTTCTCGCCCGACAAGCTCGTCTCGTCGGCGGCCGCCACGACGCCCTACCAGCGGGACCGCGGCGGCTCGACCGACCAGCGCAGCCTCCTCGAGGCACTCACCCTGCCCAAGGAGGCCTGGGTCGAGCTGCGCGACCATGCCACGGAGGCCGGCACGACGTTCCTGTCGACCCCCTTCGACCTCGACAGCGCCGAGATGCTCGTCGACCTCGGGCTGCCGGCGCTCAAGGTGAGCTCCGGCGAGCTGACCAACCTGCCCTACCTGCGCGAGATGTCGCGCCTGGGGATCGTCCTGCTCGTCTCGACCGGCATGGGCACCGAGGAGGAGGTCGAGGCCGCGGTCGAGGCCTGCGCCGACGCGCCCGGGCTCGTCCTCTTCCACTGCGTCTCGGCGTACCCCGCCCCCGTGGAGGAGTGCAACCTGCGGGTCATCCCGCGCCTCACCGAGCTGCACGGCATACCCGTGGGGTGGTCGGACCACACGCCGGGGCTGACGACGGCGCTGGGCGCCGTCGCGCTCGGGGCGCCGATCCTCGAGAAGCACTTCACGAGCGACCGCACCCTCCCGGGGCCCGACCACCTGGCCAGCCTCGAGCCGGCCGAGCTCACCGACTACGTCGCGACGACCAAGCAGCTGGCCCGGGCGCTCGGCGACGGCGTCAAGGTGCGGATGCCCTCGGAGGAGGAGAACGCCGTGCTCGTGCGGCGCTCCTGGCACGCCGCCCACGCGCTCGCACCGGGCACCGAGCTGACCGGCGACGACCTGCAGCTGCTGCGTCCCGAGGGCGGCATCAGTCCCGCCGTCGACATCCGCGGGCGCGTCGTCGCCCGCGGCGTCCAGGCCGGCGCGCCCGTCACCGACGCCGACCTCGAGCCCTGAGCCGCGTGGTGTCCGCCCCGCTCACCGTCGCCGCCTTCGTCGGGACCCGCGCCGACCTGGGCCCGCTCTCGCCGGTTTTGGAGGCGCTGCAGTCCGCGGACGACGTGACCCTGCGGGTGCTGACCGGCGTCATGTATGCCGCCGACGACCTCGTCGCGGCCCTGCCCACGAGCGCCCCCGAGGAGGCGTGGCGCGCCGCTGTGGTGCCGCTCGCCGACCCCATGACCGACGTCAGCGTGGACGCGCAGCTGGAGCAGGGCGCCGTCCTGTCACGGGCCACCGGGCTCGCGCTGCGTGAGCACTCGGTGGACGTGCTCGTCGTCCTCGGCGACCGGTGGGAGCTGCTCTACGTCGTTCCTCCGGCCGTGCTCCTCGGGGTGCCGGTCGTGCACCTGCACGGGGGAGAGGTGACCGAGGGGGCGCTCGACGAGCGGGTGCGGCACGCCGTCACCAAGCTGGCCGACCAGCACTGCGTCGCCTCCGAGGACGCAGCCGTGCGGGTGCGGCAGCTGGGGGAGCCGGCCGAACGCATCCACGTGACCGGAGCCCCGGGGCTCGACCGGCTCGCGGGCGCGCGGCCCCTCCCCGACGAGGAGCTGGCGGCGCTGGTGGGCACCGCCGTGGAGCGGCCCCTCGCGCTGTTCACCTACCACCCGCCGACCGCCCAGCCCGATGCTCCGATGGGCGAGTGGGCGCGCGCCGCGGTCGAGGCGGCCCTCGCCACGTGCGGCACCGTCGTCGCCACGCACCCCGGGATGGACGACGGCCGCGACGAGATCCTCGCCGCGCTCACCGCGGTGGCGGCCCGCGAACCGCGCCTGCGCCTCGTCGCGGCCCTCGGGCGTGACTACCCCCGCGTGCTGGCGAGCGCCGACGTCGTCGTCGGCAACTCCAGCTCCGGCGTCATCGAGGCGGCCACCGTGCACGTCCCGGCGGTCGACATCGGCGAGCGACAGCGGGGGCGGCTGCGCGGCGACAACGTCGTGCACGCGGCCGAGGGGCGCCTCCCGGTGGAGACCGCGCTGCGCACGGCCCTGGCGCCCCGCTGGCGGGAGCACTCGGCCCACGTTCCCAACCCCTACGGCACCGGTGGGGCCAGCGCCCGCATCCTCGATATCGTTCGGTCAGCGGCGCTCGCGCCGCGGGTCAAGCCGTTCCGCGACCTGCCGGCGTCGGAGGCGGCGACCGCGACAGCACTGCCGGCCCACGCCGAGCGGATCGACCACGGCGACCGCACCGGTCGCGCTGACCGGGAGGAGGAGGAGGAGTGACGGCTCGAGACCTGCGTGCGGCCTGCGCGCCGACGACGGCCACCATCCGCGAGGCCCTCGAGGTCGTCGACCGCAGCGCCACGCTCGTGTGCCTCCTCGTCGACGACGCCGGGCGGCTCACCGGCCTGCTCACCGACGGGGACCTGCGGAGAGCCGTTCTCAAGGGCTCGAGCCTGGAGGACCCCGCGCTCGAGCACGCCACCCGCTCGCCGCACGTCGTCCCGGCCGGCTCTCCCCGAGCCCTCGTGCTCGACCTCATGCAGGCACTGCGCATCTCCGCGGTGCCGGCGCTCGACGGGACTGGCGTCCTCGTCGGCCTCCACACGCTCTCGGACGTCGTGGGGTCCCCGCCGCTGCCCAACGTCGCCGTCGTCATGGCCGGCGGCCGCGGCACCCGCCTCGGCCACCTGACGAAGGACACCCCCAAGCCGCTGATGACCGTGGCCGGGCGCTCCATCCTCGAGTGGATCGTGCTCGGCCTCGTCGGCAACGGCATCCGCGACATCTACGTCAGCGTCAACTACCTCGCGCACCAGATCGAGGAGCACCTCGGCGACGGGTCCCGGCTGGGCTGCACGGTGCGCTACCTGCGCGAGGCCCCGGACCGGCCGCTCGGCACGGCCGGCTCGCTCACGCTGCTGCGCGAGGAGCGACCCGACCTCGCCGCCCCCGTGCTCGTGATGAACGGCGACCTCATGGTCGAGTTCGACGCGGGCGACCTGCTCGACGCCCACCGGCGCACCGGCGCGGTGCTCACCGTCGCCACCCGCACGTACCAGCACGAGGTCCCCTTCGGGGTCGTGGAGAGCACGGGCGGTCGGGTCACCGGCGTCTCCGAGAAGCCGACCCTGACCTTCGACATCAACGCGGCCGTGTATGCCGTCGAGCCACGCGCGCTCGCCTGGCTGCCGGAGGGCGAGCCGAGCACCATGCCGGGGCTGGTCGAGACGTGCCTCGAGCGCGAGGAGCCGGTCACGGCGTGGCCCATCCAGAGCGAGTGGATCGACGTCGGCACACCGAAGGACCTCGCCCGCGCCAAGGGCCACCCGTGAGCGACCACCAGACGACGACGAGAAGGCAGCTGTGACAACACATCCCGGCCCCACCACCTCCGCCGGCGACCCCCGAGCCGACGGTCTCGGAGCCGAGGCAGGAGCCGACCTCGTTGCCCGCCCGGTCGAGGGCTCGCTCGCGGGCAGGACCGTGCTCGTCACGGGTTCGGACGGCTTCATCGGCTCGCACGTCGTGGAGCGCCTCGTCGCCGAGGGGGCGCAGGTGCGCGCCTTCTGCCTCTACAACTCCAACGGCTCGACCGGCTGGCTCGACGAGTCCGAGACGTTCCGCACGGCGGTGCGCGACGGCCAGGCCGAGGTCGTCCTGGGCGACATCCGGGACCCGGAGCACGTCGCGGCGAGCACCGAGGGCGTCGACGTCGTGCTGCACCTCGCCGCGCTGATCGCGATCCCCTTCTCCTACGTGGCTCCCCGCTCCTACGTCGAGACGAACGTGATCGGCACCCTCAACGTGCTCGAGGCGGTCCGCCGGCACGGCACCCCCCGGATGGTCAACACGTCCACCTCCGAGGTCTACGGCACGCCGGAGGAGGTGCCGATCACCGAGGCGCACCCGCTGCGGGGCCAGTCGCCCTACTCCGCGACGAAGATCTCCGCCGACAAGATGTGCGAGTCGTACGCCCTGTCGTTCGAGACGCCCGTGACCACGCTGCGCCCGTTCAACACCTTCGGTCCGCGCCAGTCCACGCGTGCCGTCATCCCGACGGTGCTCTCGCAGCTGCTCGCCGGCGCCGGCCAGCTCAGGCTGGGCGACGTCTCGCCGAAGCGTGACTTCACCTTCGTCGCGGACACGGCCGACGGCTTCGTGCGCGCGGCCCTCACCGACGTCGCGCCCGGCACGACGATCCAGCTCGGCACCGGGCGCACCGTCTCGGTGGGCGACGTGGTCGAGCTGTGCCGCAAGGTGACCGGGAGCGACGCGGAGATCGTCACCGAGAGCGCCCGCATCCGCCCCGAGGGGTCCGAGGTCCAGATCCTGCTGTCCGACCCGTCGCGGGCCAACGAGGTGCTCGGCTGGGCGCCGACCGTCTCGCTCGAGGACGGGCTCGCTGCGACCGCCGAGTGGCTCCGACCGCGCGTCGACCCCGAGACGGCCGGGCGGTACCACCGGTGACCGCCACCGGCGGCGTTCCAGGAGCCGTCCCGACCGGTGAGGCGCACGCGCCCGGCGCCCGCGGGCCCAAGGGCACCATCCCGCTCGCCGTGCCCAACATCGGCGAGCTGGAGCGCCGCTACGTCCTCGAGGCCGTCGAGTCGGGGTTCGTCTCGTCCGTCGGACCGTTCGTGTCGGAGTTCGAGCGACGGTTCGCGGAGAAGGTGGGCTCGAAGCACGCCATCGCCTGCGCGACCGGCACCGCCGCCATCCACATCGGCCTGATCCTGCTCGGAGTCGGGCGCGGCGACGACGTGGTGTGCTCCGACTTCACCTTCGTCGGCTCGGTCAACCCCATCGCCTACTGCGGCGCCCGTCCCGTCCTCGTCGACGCCGAGACGACCACCTGGAACCTCGACCCCGTGCTGCTCGCTGCCGAGCTCGACCGCCGGGCCGCCGCGGGGGAGGCCCAGCCGAAGGTCGTCGAGATCGTCCACGTGCTCGGCCAGCCCGCCGACATGGAACCGCTCGTGGATGCCTGCGAGCGACACGGCATACCCGTGCTCGAGGACGCCGCGGAGTCGCTCGGTGCCACGTGGACGGCGGGGCGCTACGCCGGCCGGCACACCGGCACGGTCGGGCGCATCGGCTGCTTCTCCTTCAACGGCAACAAGATCGCGACGACCGGCGGCGGCGGGATGATCGTCACCGACGACGACGACCTGGCTGCCCGCGCGCGCCACCTCACGACCCAGGCCAAGGTGCCGGACGTCGGCTACCTCCACGACGAGGTCGGCTACAACTACCGCCTGACCAACCTGGCCGCGGGGCTCGGCCTGGCCCAGCTCGAGCGGCTCGACGAGTTCGTCGCCGCCAAGCACCGCATCGCCACCCGCTACGACGAGGCGTTCGCCGACCTGCCGCTCGTGCTGCCGCCCAGGGTCGACGGTCTGGCCGCCACGTACTGGCTGTACTCGGTCCTGATGCCGGCCGAGGACGGCCGGGGACGGGACGAGTTCCTGGGGCACCTGACCGGCCTCGGCGTCGGCGCCCGCGCCCTCTGGCGACCTCTCCACGCGCAGCCACCGTTCCTCACGGCGCCCGTGCTCGGGGGAGCGGTCGGCGACGGGTTGTTCGGCCGGGGCCTGTCACTGCCGTGCGCGACGGACCTGTCCGAGGCAGACCAGGAGCGCGTGGTCCTCTCGGTCCGTTCCTTCTTCTCGTAGGCGCCTCACTGGGAGCGACATCGCAGGCCCGGGACGCCCACGCCGGACGGCGGACGCGCCGGCGCACGGCGTGGGGCAGGATGTCGGGGTGGAGATCGCCATCGGCCTGCTCGCCATCGCGGCCACCGTCCTGGCCGGGTCGTGGCTCGCCGACCGGTTCGACCTCCCGGCGCCCCTCGTGCTCATCGTCGTCGGGATCCTCGGCTCGTACCTGCCGTTCGTGCCCGAGGTCGCCCTCAGCCCCGACGTCGTGCTGCTCGGCATCCTGCCGCCGCTGCTGTATGCCGCCGCGATCCAGACCTCGCTCGTCGACTTCCGCAACAACAAGGGCGTGATCCTCAGCCTCTCGGTCGGGCTCGTCCTGTTCACCGCCCTCGGCGTGGCGCTCTTCCTGCGGTGGGCGCTCGGCCTCGAGTTCGGCGTCGCGTTCGCCATCGGGGCGGTCGTCGCACCACCCGACGCGGTCGCGGCCACGGCCATCGGGCGACGGATCGGCCTGCCCCGCCGGCTCGTGGCGATCCTCGAGGGCGAGTCGCTCGTCAACGACGCGACCGCCCTCGTCTCCCTGCGCACCGCTCTGGCCGCGGCGGGCCTGGCCTCCGGCGTGGCGTCCGACGGGGTCACCGTCGGCCGGGTCGCGCTCGACTTCCTGTGGGCCTCCGTCGGCGGCATCGCCGTGGGGGTCGCGATCGCGTTCCTCGTCGGCGTGCTGCGCCGGCACTTCTCGACCGAGCCGGCGTTCGACACGATCCTGTCGTTCATGGTGCCCTTCGCGGCGTACGTCCCGGCCGAGGAGCTGCACGCGTCGGGCGTCATCGCCGTCGTGACGGCGGGCCTGGTCCTCGGTCACCGTTCGCCGCGCACCCAGTCGGGTGCCTCGCGCCTCAGCGAGCGGATCAACTGGGGGTCGATCCAGTTCCTCCTCGAGAACGCCGTCTTCCTGCTCATCGGCCTGCAGGTCTTCTACGTCGTCGCCGGGGTGCGCACCTCGCACCTCGCACCGAGCCAGATCGCCCTGGCCGCCGTCGGCACCCTCGTCGCGGTGCTCGTGCTGCGGCCGCTCTGGGTGGTGCCCTTCCGCTTCCTGCGCACGCGGGTGACGCACACGGATCCCGAGGCCCCGTGGTCGCACACCGTCGTGCTCTCCTGGGCGGGCATGCGCGGGGTGGTCACCCTCGCGGCGGCCCTGCTGCTGCCGCCCGACACCCCACAGCGCAACGTGCTCGTGCTCATCGCCGTCGTCGTCACCGTGGGCACGCTGCTCATCCAGGGCACGACGCTGCCGGCGCTGGCGCGGCGCCTCGGCGTCCGGGGGCCGGACCCGCGCGAGGACGCGCTGCAGGCGGCGACGGTGATGCAGGCGGCGACGCGCAGCGGGCTCGACGTCCTGGACCGCATGACCGATGTCGACGAGGCGACCTGCGCGCTGCTGCGCTCGCGCTGCGAGGACCGGCTCAACCAGCTGTGGGAGCGCCTCAGCCCGCGCAGCGGCGACGCGGACGAGACGCCGAGCGCGAAGTACCGCCGGGCGCGCATGCAGATGCTGCAGGCGGAGCGCTCGGAGGTGCTGCGGCTGCGCGACGAGGGCCGGGCCGACCACGCGGTGCTCCGCGTCGTGCTGGGCGCGCTCGACCTCGAGGAGACCATGCTCGACCGGATCGAGGACCAGGAGAGCCGGCTCGCCGAGAGCGAGATGCTTCCCGTGGACACCATCGAGGCGCCGTGCGAGCACCTCCAGCAGTCGGGAGCCTGCACGGAGCCGCACACTCCCAGCGGCTGCGCGGAGTGTCTGCGTGACGGCACGAGCTGGGTGCACCTGCGTCTCTGCCTCGAGTGCGGCCACGTCGGCTGCTGCGACTCCTCGGAGAACAGGCACGCGACGGCCCACTTCCACGAGACCCGGCACCCGGTGATGCGCTCGTTCGAGCCGGGTGAGGTCTGGCGCTGGTGCTACCTCGACGAGGTCGTGGGCTGAGCCGCACGCCGGTGGAGGGGCCGGCGCGTCAGTCGAGGCGCTGGGTGACGGTGTGGCGGTCGCCGTCGTGCACGGCGGTCGTCGACGCGCCCTGCACGAGCGCGAGCATCGGTTGCACGTGACCGCACTCGACGTCGGCGAGGATGGGCAGCCCGAGCATGCCGAGGGCGTCGACGACGGCGGCGTGCTGGGTGAAGCCGTCCGGCTCGGGCGCGTTCGTGCGCGAGACGAGGATGCCGTTGGCGGCGTCGAACCAGCCGCGCAGCCGCATCGCGTGCAGGGCGCGGCAGATGTCGTGGGAGCGCCACTCCGCGATGTCGAGGGCGATGAGCAGACCCTCGGGCGCGTGGTCGCGCGCGAAGGCGCCGATGTCGGCGAACCGGCCGCCGGCCAGGAAGCTGAGGGTCTCCACGCAGCCCGCGACGAGGCGTCCGCCGCAGGTGACGGGCTCGTCCTCGTGCCCGGGGTCGATGCGGCTCCAGGTGCCGCGGCCCTCGAGCGTCATCTGCGCCACGGTCGGGTTCGCGGCGTAGTCGTCCCAGCCGCCGGGGCGGTATCTGCCGGGGGAGCGCTGCGCGAGCTCGCCGCCGGTCTCCGTGCCGGCGACGTCGACCCAGTGGCGTATGCCGTCCGGTACGCCGTACGGGGTGTCCATGAGGTTCTGGCCGTGGACCGTCGCGATGCCGGTGCTGAGGGTCAGCGGCGTGATCCACGTCGAGGTGTCGGAGAAGCCGACGCACCACGTCGGCTCGGCGGCGGCCACGGCATCGAGGTCGAGCAGGTCGAGCAGGTCGATGCAGGTCTCCCCACCCCACGGCGGCACGACGGCCCGGATCGTCGGGTCGAGGAGCATGCCCATCAGCTCCGCCGCCCGGGCCTCACGCGGACCGCTGACGTGGCTGGGCGCGTGGTTGAGCTCGCCGACCTCGACCTCGAAGCCGCGGTCGCGGAGGCAGCCGACGGCATACGCGAACCGGGCCCACAGGGCGTCGGGGACGCCGGAGCTAGGCGACGTCACCCCGATCCGGTCGCCGGGGCGCAGCGGGGCGGGGTAGCGGATCGGCATGGCTGACATCGTGCCAGCCGTGCCGATCCGCTTCGCCCCGTTCTCGCCGGGGTGGGTCTCAGGCCTTGGCGGCGGCGAAGCCCTGCTCGAGGTCGGCGAGGATGTCGTCGATGTGCTCGATGCCGACCGACAGGCGCACGAGACCGGGCGTGACGCCGGCCGCGAGGCGGTCCGCGTCGGGGCCCTGCGAGTGCGTCGTCGAGGCCGGGTGGATGACGAGCGAGCGCACGTCGCCGATGTTGGCGACGTGGCTGTGCAGGGTCAGCGCCTCGACGAACCTCTTACCCGCCTCCAGGCCCCCGGCGATCTCGAAGGAGAGCACCGCGCCGGCGCCCCTAGGCGCGTACTTCTGCGCCGTCGCGTAGGACGGGCTCTCGGGCAGCGACGCCCAGACGACGCGCTCGACCTGCTCGTGGCCCTGCAGGAACGCGGCCACCTTCGCGGCGTTCTCGAGGTGCCGCTCGAGGCGCAGCGACAGGGTCTCGAGGCCCTGGGCGATGAGGAAGGCGTTGAACGGCGCGGCGGACGGGCCCAGGTCGCGCAGCAGCTGGACGCGCGCCTTGAGGATGTAGGCGAGGTTGGCCCCGAGGGGGCTGCCGACGCCGAGGTCCCGCGCGAAGACGAGACCGTGGTAGCTCTCCTCGGGGGTGTTGTAGTTGGGGAACCTCTCCGGGTCCTTGGCGTAGTCGAACCGGCCCGCGTCGACGATGACCCCGGCGATCGACGTGCCGTGGCCACCGAGGTACTTCGTGGCGGAGTGCACGACGACGTCGGCTCCCCACTCGATGGGCCGGATGACGAAGGGCGTCGCGATGGTGTTGTCGACGACGAGCGGAACGCCGTTCTCGTGGGCGAGCGCGGCGACCGCCTCGATGTCGAGCACCTCGGCCTTGGGGTTGGCGATGGTCTCGCCGAAGAAGGCCTTGGTGTTGGGACGCACGGCCGCGCGCCAGGAGTCGACGGACGTCGGGTCCTCGACGAAGCTCACGTCGATGCCGAGCTTGCGGAAGGTGAACTTCAGCAGGTTGACGGTGCCGCCGTAGAGACTGGGCGAAGCCACGATGTGGTCGCCGGCCTCGGCGATGTTGAGCAGCGCCAGGGTCGTGGCCGACTGTCCCGACGCGACGAGCAGGGCGCCGACGCCGCCCTCGAGCGCGGCGATGCGCTGCTCGACGACGTCGTTCGTCGGGTTCATGATCCGCGTGTAGATGTTGCCGAACTCCTTGAGCCCGAACAGGTTTGCGGCATGGTCCGTGTCGTCGAAGACGTAGCTCGTCGTCTGGTAGATCGGCAGCGCGCGCGCTCCGGTGCTGCCGTCGGCGGACTGTCCGGCGTGGATCTGCTTGGTCTCGAAGGACCAGTTGGGCTCGGTCATCTGTGGCTGCTCTTCCTCGGTCGTGTCGGTGACCGGGACTGCACGTTCGGCAGCCGGCGCACCGACGGGTCGGTGCGGGAGAGGTCCGTCGAGAGGCTCTCTCCGCGCTTGCCCGCGCGCCGGGAGGCGTCGACGGGCCAGGTCCTCACCCGGGGCACCCCACCGCGGTAGGAGGGTTGCCGGCCAGCGAGCCGGGGCTTGTCGCTGGCGCTCATGACCTAGCGGCGAGTGTACGTACGCCCCGTCACCCCACGTGAACCGGTGTCCTCATCGTGGACGCCGATCCGGCATACGTCAGCGTCGTGGCGTCGATCACTAGGACGTCCTAGTAATCCGAACCCGCGAGTAGGATCACCGAACGTGAGCACGAACGCCGACTTCGACCTGTTCCGGACCAGCGAGGACCACGAGGCCCTCCGAGAGGCCGTCCGCGCGGTCGCCGAGGACAAGATCGCCCCGTATGCCGCCGCCGTGGACCAGGAGGCGCGCTACCCCCAGGAGGCCCACGACGCCCTCGTCGCCTCCGACTTCTTCGCCCCGCACGTGCCCGAGGAGTACGACGGCGTCGGAGCCGACGCGCTCGCCACCTGCATCGTCATCGAGGAGGTCGCCCGCGTCGACGCGTCGGCGTCGCTCATCCCCGCCGTCAACAAGCTCGGCTCGCTGCCGCTCATCCTCGCCGCGAGCGACGACGTCAAGTCGCGGTACCTGCCGCCGCTCGCCAAGGGTGAGACGACCTTCTCCTACGGCCTCTCCGAGCGCGAGGCGGGCTCCGACACCGCGTCGATGCGCTGTCGGGCCCGCCAGGACGGCGACGGGTGGGTGCTCTCCGGGCAGAAGTCGTGGATCACCAACGCCGGCGTCTCCGAGTACTACACGGTGCTCGCGGTCACCGACCCCGACGGCCCGCGCGGCGGCAACGTCACGGCGTTCGTCGTCGAGAAGTCCGACGAGGGCTTCACCTTCGGCGAGAAGGAGCGCAAGCTCGGCATCAAGGGCAGCCCCACGCGCGAGCTGCACTTCGACAGGGTGCGGCTTCCCGGCGACCGCGTGGTCGGCCAGGTCGGCGACGGCCTCAAGATCGCGCTGCGCACGCTCGACCACACCCGCGTCACCATCGGCGCCCAGGCCGTCGGCATCGCGCAGGGCGCGCTCGACCAGGCCCTCGCCTACGTCAAGGAGCGCAAGCAGTTCGGCAAGCGCATCGCCGACTTCCAGGGCATCCAGTTCATGCTCGCCGACATGGCGATGGAGCTCGAGGCCGCGCGCCAGATGGTCTACGTCGCGGCCGCGAAGTCCGAGCGCGGCGACAAGGACCTCCCGTTCTTCGGCGCGGCCGCCAAGTGCTACGCCTCGGACGTCGCGATGAAGGTCACGACCGACGCCGTGCAGCTGCTCGGCGGCGCCGGCTACACCAGTGACTTCCCGCTCGAGCGGATGATGCGCGACGCGAAGATCACCCAGATCTACGAGGGCACCAACCAGGTCCAGCGCCTCGTCATGGCGCGTCAGCTCCTGAAGTAGCGAACGCCGGGCGCGCGACCTCGCGACCGTGTCGGTGTGTGCGCCCGCCGGGTGCCTCGGTCACGCGGTCGTTCACGGGGGTCGGCCACGGTTCTCCCAGCGAGTCCCCGTGATGGCAGGGGTAGTTTCGCGGGGCGGTAGGCTGGCTCGGCCCGGTGCGGGTCGCGAACGCCTGCTGCACCCCCATCGCCCCGAACGAGAAGGATCCGTACGCGTGGACCCAACACCTCCGGTCAGCGTCATCATGCCGCTGCTCAACGAGGAGCGGCACCTCGAGGACGCAGTGGCTGCGGTGGTGGCCCAGGACTACCCGGGAGAGATCCAGGTCGTGCTCGCGGTCGGCCCCGGCCACGACGACACCCTCGGGGTGGCCCGACGCCTCGCCGATCGCGATTCCCGCATCACCGTCGTCGAGAACCCCACGGGGCGCACCCCGGAGGCGCTGAACCTCGCGGTCGACGCGGCGAAGCACGACATCATCGTGCGGGTCGACGGCCACGGCTTCCTCAGCACGGGATACATCGAGCACGCCGTCCGCGTCCTGCACGAGACGAATGCCGCCAACGTCGGTGGCGTCATGCGCGCCGAAGGCGTCACCGACTTCGAGAAGGCGGTGGCCACGGCCATGACCTCGCCCTTGGGAGTCGGCGGAGCGCGATTCCACACCGGTGGTGAGCCGGGCCCGGCCGACACCGTCTACCTCGGCGTCTTCCGGCGCGAGTGGCTGACGGCGGCCGGCGGCTACGACCCCCGCTTCACCCGCGCCCAGGACTGGGAGCTGAACTACCGCATCCGTCAGGCCGGTGGGGTCGTCTGGTTCGACCCGGCCCTCACGGTCGAGTACCGCCCGCGGCCGACCCTGCGCGCCCTCAGCCGCCAGTACCGCGACTACGGCCGCTGGCGCCGGGTCGTGGCCGCGCGGCACAAGGGCTCCATCAACGCCCGCTACCTCGCCCCGCCCACGGCCCTCGCCGCCGTCGCGGCCGGTGTCGTCGGAGGGCTGCTGTGGCGGCCGCTCTGGGCGGTGCCCGCCGCGTATGCCGCCGGGGTCGGTGTCGGGGGAGTGGCCATCTCGCGCGGCCAGGGCGCCCGGGTCGCCGTGCGCGTCCCGGCGGTGCTCGCCACCATGCACATGAGCTGGGGTTGGGGCTTCCTCACCAGCAGGCCGGATCAGCTGGTCCCCGAAGGAGACGAGTCGTGATGCAGGAGCGCTTTGCCCGGATCTGGGCCTTCCGCAGCATCCTCGGGACCCTCGTCCAACGCGACCTGCGGGTGCGCTACGCCCGCAGCTGGCTCGGTTACCTCTGGACGATCATCGACCCGCTGGCGATGGCCCTGATCTACTTCCTCGTCTTCGCCGTGATCTTCCAGCGCGGCGACGCGGGCCACAAGCCCTACTTCCTTTTCCTGCTCCTCGGGCTCCTGCCGTGGCAGTGGTTCAACGCGTCCATCAACGAGACCGCTCGGTCCCTGGTGGCCGAGGCGAAGCTGGTCCGCTCGACGAACCTGCCTCGCGAGCTGTGGGTGGTCCGTGTGGTCATCGCCAAGGGGATCGAGTTCCTGCTGTCGCTGCCGGTGCTCTTCGCCTTCGTGCTCATCTACGTCCTGCTGGGAGAGACGAGGCTCAACTGGCGCCTCGTCTTCTTCCCCGTGGCCCTCGTCCTGCAGTTCATCCTCCAGACCGGCATCGGGCTGCTGCTCGCCCCGGCCACCGTGCTCGCGGACGACACGATCCGCGTCGTGCGCATCGCGCTGCGCATGCTCTTCTACGGAACGCCCATCATCTACACGCTCGACAAGGCGCCCGACTGGCTCCAGACGGCGCTGTGGTTCAACCCCATGAGCGGCATCCTCGAGCTCTACCGAGCAGGGTTCTTCAAGGAGCACGTGCAGGTGGCCCCGCTGGTCGTCGGCACGGTGATGTCGTTCGGGTTCCTGGCCTGGGGTGTCGTGACGTTCGCGCGCATGGAGCGCGCCGTGCTGAAGGAGATCTGAGATGGCCCCGCTGGCCAACCAGACGTCGACCACCACGAGCACCCGCGACGTCATCGCGGTCGACGGTCTGGGGATCGAGTTCTTCCGCTCCCGGCGCCGCAAGCTCTCGCTGCGCGAGATGGTGCTGCGTCGTGAGAACACCGCTCCCAAGGAGACCTTCTGGGCCCTGAAGGACGTGTCCTTCTCGGTCGGCCCGGGCGAGGCCGTGGGCCTGGTCGGCTCCAACGGCGGTGGCAAGAGCACCCTGCTCAAGACCATCGCGGGAGTGCTCCTCCCCGACGAGGGGAGCGTGCGCGTCAACGGCGGCGTCGCCCCGCTCATCGAGCTGACCGGCGGGTTCCTCGGCGAGCTGTCCGCCCGCGAGAACGTCATGCTGACCGCCGGCCTGCACGGCCTGAGCAAGCAGGAGATCGCCGAGCGCTTCGACGAGATCGTCGAGTTCGCCGGCCCTCAGGTCAGGGCGGGGCTCGACATGCCCTTTCGGCACTTCTCGTCGGGCATGCAGGTGCGCCTGGGGTTCGCGCTCATCACGACCCTGGACGAGCCCATCGTGCTGGTCGACGAGGTGCTGGCCGTCGGCGACAAGGACTTCCGCGAGAAGTGCTACGGCCGGATGGAGGACCTCCTCAGCGAGGGACGCACGCTGTTCCTGGTCTCCCACTCGGAGCCCGACCTGCGGCGCTTCTGCACCCGGGGCCTCTTCCTCAAGTCGGGGCGGCTGGTCGCGGACGGGCCCATGGACGACATCCTCGAGCAGTACAACGCGCCGGCCTGATCAGCGGCCTGGTCAGCGGGCCAGTCAGCGGGCAGGTCAGCGGTTGACGGCCGCCACGGCTGTGTCGAAGGCAGACGGCTCGAGGTCGGTGACCAGGACGGCGGTGGCCCACGCGGGCAGCCCGTCCGGGCCGCCGTCCGTCCCGTCGCCCGCGACGAGGGTGACGCCTCGAGCTGCCAGCTGCGCCAGCAGCTCGTCGGTCGTCGGGCTCGGCGTCAGGCGCACCTCGACGTAGCCGACGTCGGTCGTCGCCGCAGCCCACTCCAGGTCGGCCTGCGAGCGGGCGACGAGCCCGATGGACCGGGCCACACCGTCGCCGACGTAGCGCTGGGCCCGCGGCCAGCCACGTGCTGCCGTGACGGAGTCGTGGAAGACCAGCGCGTCGACGCTGCGACGACCGAGGTTGGCGAAGCTGCGCTCGGCCGAGGCCTCGACGGCGAGGTCGTATGCGTCCTGCGAGGACACGTCCTCCAGCGCCGGCGCCGACAGGCGCGAGATCAGACCGAATCGCTTGACGAGCGCGGGCTCGGCGCAGCTGCGCAGCAGCTCCTCGCTGCGACCGTCGTCGCGCCCCACGTCGACGTGCGTGACACCGCGCTCGATGGCGTCGGCGATCAGGGCCCTCAGCCGCTCGGCGCGCTCTGCGGGCTTGTCACCGCCGGCGTCGCCCGCGTCGAAGGCGCGGGCCGACAGGACCACGCGGGAGACCCGACCGGCGGCGGACGAGGTGGAGGGGACGCGGGCGCCGGCCGCGTCGACGCGGGCGGCGAGGTCTTCCATGAACGCCAGCCAGGGGCGACCGACCGGGTCCGTCACGTCGTCGAAGAGCGAGGAGACGCGTACGTAGTCGCCGAGGGTGTCGACGGTGGCACGGTAGGCGTGGACGTCACCGGGGCACCCCTGGGGCACGAAGAGCAGCTCGCCCAGCGTGCGCCGCAGCCACGGGGTGACGTGCTCCCGGTCGTAGGCTGCGGTCGCCTGTGCGTCCGCCTCACGCAGGTCAGCGACGCGAAACGCCTCGGCACCGAGCCCTTCCGGCACCTGGTCGATGTCGACGCGCCCGTAGGTGTGGTCGCTGGCGTCGAGGGCTGCCAGCAGCTCGTCGACGAGGTCGGCGTCGGCGACCGGGTTGTCGCCCGTCAGCCGCACGACGCGGTCCTCGGGTGCGAGGTCGGCGGTGGCCTGGACGAACCGGCCGAGCACGTCGTCGAGCGAACCGCGTACGACGGGGATCCTTGCCGCGGCGAGGTGCCCGGCGATGCGCTCGTCGTACTGCTCCTCGCTCGTCGCCACCACCACCTCGTGGCCGCTGCGGCTCGCGCGTCGTGCGACGAGCTCGATGAGCGGCATGCCGCCGATCGTGAGCATGGCCTTGCCCGGAAGGCGGGACGAGTTGAGTCGTGACTGGATCACGACGCGGGTGCGCGGCACGGTGAGGACCTCCAGGGTGGGATGGGAGACAGGCTAGCGACGTGCCGCGACGGCGCCGAGGAGCGCGTCGGCGACGCGGGCCCGGCCACGCCCGTCCACGAGCGACATGCCGGTCGCAGCGAGACTGCCCTGCCGGGCGGGGTCCGAGAGGATCCGCTCGAAGGTCGCCACGGCGAGCGCGCGGGCGTCGGCGTCGTCCCTGAGCCGGGAGAGGTGCCCGAAGGGCTCCGCCAGGCCCTGCCCCGTCACCGCCTCGTAGCCCGGGCCCTGGTTGTCGACGACGCAGACGAGCAGCGAGGGAAGGCCGAGGCACAGGAACTCCCAGACCGAGCTGCCCGCGGCGGTCACCGCGAGGTCGCACGTGGCCGCAAGGGCCGCCAGGTCGGGCGTGGGTGCCACCACGTCCACGAGCTGCCCCGACCCGGTCGGCAGCCCCTCGAGCGCCTCCGCGATCTCGGGCCGTGCGGCCACCGCCGTCAGGTGGAGAGGCCGGCCGGCCGCGAGCAGCAACGGCACGACGACGGTCGCGGCGGCATACGGGTCGGAGCCGCCGAAGACGGCGAGCACCCGCGGGGCACCCGCGGGTGCTGGTCGTGGCGCGGTCGGTCGGTGGCGCAGGACCTCGTCACGGAACAACGCGTAGTCGAGCCCCAGCAGCTGTCGCTCGGCGGGGATGCCGGGCGTGGGCTGCGCGCCGAAGTTCTGGTCCAGGTAGAGGTCGGCGTCCTGTCCCACCCCGAACCTGTCGTCCACGACGGAGAGGACGGCGACGCCCGCTGCGCGTAGTGCCCGGCCGCAGCCGAGGTCGAGGTGATAGCCGTCGAGCACGACTGCGTCGCAAGCGAGCTCGGTCGCTGCGGCCGCCAGCTCCCCGGGGCCCGCCGGGGCCGGGACCACAGCGAGCCCGCGCTGGTCGACCTGCTCCTCCAGCCAGGCCACGCCACTGATCTCGCCGAGGATGCTGACGCGTACGCCTCGGGCGGTCAGCTCGTCGCCGAGGGCGAGGCACCGGACGGCGTGGCCCGTGCCGATGTCGGGCCTGGCGTCGCAGCGCAGGGCGATGTGCACGGGCATGGGCCCAAGTCTGCCGCAGCGCCGTCCCGCGTCCTGCGAGGGTCCTGCGACGGTTCGGCGACGGTCCGGGGAGCGCCCGGCGACCGTCCGGCGAAAGGCGGGCGACCGCACGGAGGTGTTAATCTCGCCGTCGGCGCTGGTCGAGCGCCACCCTGCGCGATGCCCGCCGACGGGCCGCGCGGCGTGAGTTTCCAGTTCATGACCAGGAGGTCAAAGGGTGAGCATTCTCGAAGGGTCGTCGATCCTCGTCACAGGTGGGACCGGGTCCTTTGGCAAGGCGTTCATCCGTGAGGTGCTCGACAACCACAACCCCAAGCGCGTCATGATCTACAGCCGCGACGAGCTGAAGCAGTGGGAGGTGCGCCAGCTCTTCAACGACGACCCGCGCCTGCGCTGGTTCATCGGTGACGTCCGTGACCTCCCGCGCCTGCGTCGCGCGATGCACGGCACCGACTACGTCGTCCACGCCGCCGCCCTCAAGCAGGTCGACACCGGCGAGTACAACCCGCACGAGTTCGTCAAGACCAACGTCCTGGGCAGCCAGAACGTCATCGAGGCCTCCATCGACGCCGACGTCAAGAAGGTCGTCGCGCTCTCGACCGACAAGGCCAGCTCGCCGATCAACCTCTACGGCGCGACCAAGCTGACGGCCGACAAGCTCTTCATCCTCGGCAACCACTACGCCGCGCAGTACCCGACGCGGTTCGCGGTCGTGCGCTACGGCAACGTCACCGGCTCGCGCGGCTCGATCATCCCGAAGTTCCGTGCGCTGCACGCGGCGGGGGAGTCGCTGCCCATCACGGACCTGCGCTGCACCCGCTTCCTCATCACGCTGCCCCAGGCCGTGCAGATGGTGCTCGACACCTTCTCGCTCATGCAGGGCGGTGAGCTCGTCGTGCCGCACATCCCCTCGCACCTGGTCACCGACCTCGCCCAAGCGATCGCCCCCGGCGCCAAGATGCACGACATCGGCCTGCGCCCGGGCGAGAAGCTCCACGAGGAGATGATCAGCCCCGAGGAGGGTCGCCGCGCCATCACGATCATGGACGGCAAGTACTACGTGCTCGAGCCCGAGCTCGCGACGTGGGGCTACCAGCCGCGCACCGACGGCGAGCCCGTGCCGCAGGGCTTCCACTGCGCCTCCGACAAGAACGACATCTGGATCGGCGCCGACGAGATCCGCGACATGCTCGAGGCGGGTATCTGAGGTGATCCCCTACGGACGCCAGTCGGTCAACGAGGACGACGTGGCCGCCGTCGCCGAGGTGTTGCGGGGTGACTGGCTCACCACCGGCCCGACCGTCACGGCGTTCGAGGAGCAGCTCGCGGCGCTCAGCGGCGCAGCCCGCTGCGTCAGCGCGACGAGCGGCACCGCTGCCTTGCACATCGCGTATGCCGCAGCCGGCGTCGGCCCCGGCGACGAGGTCGTCACGACGCCGATGACCTTCGTCGCCACAGCCTCGTGCGCGGTCGCCCTCGGGGCCAGGATCCGCTTCGTCGACGTCGAGGAGGACACCGCCAACATCGACCCCGCAGCGGTCGACGCGGTCGTCACGGACGACACGAAGGTCATCGCCGGCGTGGACTATGCCGGACACCCCATCGAGATCGACGCCATCACCGAGACGGCCCGGCGCGTGGGTGCGCTCGTGGTCGAGGATGCCGCGCACTCGATCGGGTCGACCTACAAGGGCCGTCCGGTCGGGTCCCTCGCAGACCTCACGACGTTCTCGTTCTTCCCGACGAAGAACATGACGACGGCCGAGGGTGGCGCCGTCGCGACCCTCGACCCACAGCTCGGGCAGCGGGCGCACGAGTTCCACTTCATCGGGCTGGTGCGTGACCGCGACCGGATGCGCTACCCCGACGAGGGCCCCTGGCACCAGGAGGTCCACGAGTGGGGCCTCAACTACCGGCTGCCCGACGTCCTCGCGGCGCTCGGCCTGAGCCAGCTGAAGCGCCTCGACTCCTTCAAGGCCAGGCGCGCCGCGATCTTCGCGCGCTACCAGGAGGGCCTGGCCGGCGTCGACGGGATCCGGCTGCCGACCCGCCGTGAGCACGTCGACCCGATCTGGCACCTCTACCCGCTGCGCGTCCTGGGTGGTCGCCGACGGGAGGTCTTCGACGCCATGCGCGCCGACGGCATCGGCGTGCAGGTCAACTACATCCCGGTGTACTGGCACCCGATGTTCGAGGATCTCGGCTACCAGCGGGGGATGTGCCCCAACGCCGAGCAGTTCTACGCGGAGGAGCTGTCGCTGCCCATGCACGCCGAGCTGACCGACGCGCAGGTCGACCAGGTCATCGACGCCGTCCGCTCGGCCGTCGGAGGCTGAGCCCGTGCACCACGCCAACCACTTCTACGGGCACGCCCACATCATGGCCCGCTACGTCGGCCTCGAGCACCCGCCGCGCATCTGGGGCTACCTCCAGCACGGCTGGAACATGCACGACGGCTTCGCCGTCGGGACGGTGTTCACGCCGCAGTACCCCAAGTTCGTCTGGTCCGAGGCCTGCGCCCGGCGAGGCTGGGCCGCGGGCCTGCGCAACTACATGGTGGTCGCGGCCCCCTGGCTCTACCTCCTCGAGCTCGAGCGCCAGAACGAGTGGCTCGCCACCGCGCGTCCGCGGACCGGCACGATCGTCTACCCCTTCCACGGCTGGGAGGGGCAGCAGGTGCTCGGCAGCCACACCGAGTACGTCGAGGAGGTCAAGGAGGCCGAGGGCGACGTGCCCATCACGGTCTGCCTCCACTGGAACGAGTACGACAACCCGAAGGTGCGTCGCCAGTACGAGGACGCCGGCGTGCGGGTCGTCACCCACGGCCAGCGCGGCTACCTCTGGCAGGACACCGACGTCGCGTTCCTCTACCGCCAGCTGCACGAGATGCGCCAGCACAAGCGCGTCGTCAGCAACCGGATGAGCAGCGCCATCCTGTATGCCGCGTCGGCGGGTGTCGAGGTCGGCATCTACGGCGACCCGATGGCCCTGGAGTCCGACCACGCCGTCCTCGGCGGCGTCGGCAAGCCGCGCCGGATCTGGCCCGAGATGCACCAGTTCTCGGTACCCATGGACTACGCCGCGCAGGTGGCGAACCGGGAGCTCGGGGCCGAGGAGATGCTGTCGCCGGCCGAGGTCATCGACGCCTTCGGCTGGGCTCCCGAGATCGCTGCCCCGGGCACCCCGCCGCCGGCCCCGCCGTTGGACGAGGAGCCGTCGGCCTTGGCCCGGCGTCGCAGCCGGCGGCACCGGGCTGAGAGCCACCGTGCACCTGGTGCCGGTGAGCCGTCCGACATCGCCATCTCCATCGATGCGACGGTCGCCGAGGAGGACCAGGCCGTCGACGACGCGGGGCACGGCGCCGACCCGGCCGCCCGGGCGGCGTCCAGGACCGACCGCTCGGCCGAGCAGTCGCGGGCTTCCGACTCGGCCCCGACCGCGCCGCTGTCGGACGCCGCTCAGGACCCGGCTCTGGATCCTGCGCCGCAGGAGCAGGACTGACGGTCCCGGCAGTCGACTGACCACCGAAGAGGGCCCCGACCGCGTGGCGGTCGGGGCCCTCTTCTCTTCGGAGGCCGTGCGGCAGGGACGACTCAGACGAGGTCCCACGACATGGGGGTGCCGCGTTCGACGTCCCGGGTGAACCGCTTGGACTCGAGGAGGGAGAACGTGTCGGGCGACAGCCCGTTGGCCGGCCGGATGGACCGCACGTTGGCCGCCGTGACGGGGTCACCTGCCTTGACGTCCTCGACGACGAAGAGCGAACGGCGGAAGCGCAGCCCCTCGCGCTCGGCCTCGCGCGCCCCGATGCGCGGCTCACCGAGAGCCTGCCACGCGACCTTGGTCTCGCGCACGAGGGCGGCCAGCTCGTCGGGCTCGAGCGAGAAGGCCGAGTCGACGCCGCCCTCCTCACGCGACATCGTGACGTGCTTCTCGACGAGCACCGAGCCGAACGCGACGGAGGCGACGGCAGCGCCGATGCCCATGGTGTGGTCGGACAGCCCGACGGGCACGCCGAAGGCCTCGCGCATGACCGGGATGCCTCGCAGGTTCGACGAGGCGGGGTCGGCGGGGTAGCTCACGGTGCAGGAGAGCAGCATCACCTGGCGGTTGCCGGTCGAGTGCGCGGCCTCGACGGCTGCGGCGATCTCGCCCACGGACGCCATGCCCGTGGAGATGATCAGCGGCTTGCCGGTCTGGGCGGCCAGGCGGATGAGGGGAAGGTCGACGATCTCGGACGACGCGATCTTGTAGGCGGGGACCTCGAGGCCCTCGAGGAACTCGACCGCCGTCGGGTCGAAGGGGCTGGAGAAGGCGAGGATCCCGAGCTCACGGGCCAGGTCGAAGATGGGCTTGTGCCACTCCCACGGCGTGTGGGCCTCTTCGTACAGCTCGTAGAGGCGGCGCGAACCCCACAGCTGGTGGCCCTCCGACAGGCGGAACTCGGGCTTGTCGACGTCGATGGTGATCGTGTCGGCCGTGTAGGTCTGCAGCTTGATGGCGTGGGCGCCGGCCTTCGCCGCCATGCGGACGATCTCGAGGGCCTTCTCCAGGCTGCCGTCGTGGTTGCCCGACATCTCGGCGATGATGAACGGGGGGGCCTCGGGGCCGACGGGAATGCCGCCGATCGTCAGGGACGTGGTTGCCGGGGTCTCGACCGGTGTGCTCGTCATGGTTGTTCAGTCCTTCGTGGCTCGCACCCGCAGCACGGGTGTCGGGGTGCCGTCGATGTCTTGGGTGTAACGCTCGATCTCCTGGAATCCGTTGCGACGGTTGAACCGCCGGACGGCCTCGTTGCTCTCCAGGACCTCGCCCTCGAGGGCGCTCAGGCCGAGCTCGTCGAACGCGTAGCGCTTGGCCTGCCGCTGGATCTCGATCCAGGCCGGCAGCAGCTCGCCCCGCTCCTTGAGCCCCTCGTTGTCGAGGTAGTAGCCCCACCATGCACTGCCGGCCTCGCGGTCGATGTCGAAGTAGGTGACGACCCCCGACGGGACCTCGTGGCGCTCGTAGATGTAGATGGCGCGCGTGTCGCTGTCGCGGGTTGCCGCCCAGTACGCGGCGTGCTCCTCGTCGGTGATCTCGTGCTGGGTCAGCGAGACGGCACGAACCTCGGGGTGGTTGCGCCACCGGAGCACGTTTGCGCTGTCGGCATCGGTCGCGGGGCGGAGCATCTGGCCCTCCTCATGATGATGCCGCGGGCTCCGTGGGGCCGCGGCAGTCGGTGGGGGATTCGTTGTTAGACTACCCGACGCCCCAACCCCCAGCCCAAGGCGGAAACATGAGCGCACTGAGCCGTGA
Source organism: Terrabacter terrae (assembly GCF_039529575.1). Classification (NCBI taxonomy): domain Bacteria; kingdom Bacillati; phylum Actinomycetota; class Actinomycetes; order Micrococcales; family Intrasporangiaceae; genus Terrabacter; species Terrabacter terrae. Next base: position 407,274 of record NZ_BAAANB010000003.1, on the reverse strand, counting down.
TGCGATCCGGACGATGATGGCCGAGGTCCTTCAGGCCCAGGGCAAGTCGATGCCCGCGGACGACTCAGCGAACCTGGAGCAGATCGGCTTCCGTTCGCTCGACTTCTCCGAGCTGGCGCTGCGCGTCGAGGACGAGATCGGCGAGGAGCTGAACTTCGACGCCCCCGAGCTGCGACAGATCGCCACGGTCTCCGACGTGCTCGACTTCCTCGAGCAGCTCCAGGCCGCGTGAGCGCGGGAGTCGGCGGTCTCGCCGGCGCCGGCAACCGGATCATCACCCGCGGCTTCGACGGCCGCTGGGACCAGCTCGAGGGCATGGAGCTGCCCGACGCGGCAGCCGTCCTCGTCCGCGACAACCACGAGGCCGCAAGGGCGGTGTGGGCGGCCGCGACCGGCGACACCGAGGTCCTCGTCGCCTCGCGCACCCGGGTGACCCCCGACCTCGCCGACGACCTGCGCTCGGCCGGCCTGGCGATCGTCGACGGCGAGGAGGTCACGGCTCCCTCGACCGAGCGCGCGGCAACCGCCGGACGCGTCTGGCTGCTGACCAGTGGCAGCACGGGCCGACCCAAGCAGGTGGCCCACACCCTCGCGTCGCTGACGACCGTCGCCGGCGACCAGCCCCGTCGCACCTGGCTGTGCCCGTACGCGCAGGGCGCCTACGCATGGTGGCAGGTCGTGACGCTCAGCATCGCCCACCCCGGCCAGGACGTCCTGTTCATCGAACCCGACGAGCTGGACACGTGGCCCGCGCGCGCGCTCGAGGTCGGCGTGACCGCCGCCTCCGGCACCCCGACGTTCTGGCGCCAGGCGCTCTACCGCGACCCCGAGAGCGTCGCGGCGCTGCCGCTCGAGCAGGTGACCCTCGGCGGCGAGCCGGTCGACCAGGCCATCCTGACCCGCCTGACCGAGATGTTCCCGAAGGCCCGGGTCTCGTGGATCTACGCCTCGAGCGAGGCCGGCGCCACGATCGCCGTGCACGACGGCCGGGCCGGCTTCCCTGAGCAGTGGCTCGGACGCGAGGCCGAAGGCCGGGCGACCCTGACCATCGACGACGGTGAGCTGCTCATCGCCTCGCCGAAGCGTGGCGAGGGCATCGACCGGGTGCTGCGCACCGGCGACCGGGTCGAGGTGGTCGACGGCCGCGTCCTCATCACCGGCCGCATCGCCTCCGACGAGATCAACGTCGGGGGCGCCAAGGCGTCGGCCTCGGCGGTGAGGGACGTGCTGCAGGCCCACCCCGCCGTGGCGTGGGCCTCTGTGCGCGGGCGCAAGGCGCCCATCGTCGGCAGCATCGTCACCGCAGAGGTCGTGCTCTCGGGCGAGGCCACCGACGCCGAGCTCACCGCCTGGTGCGCCGCTCGACTGCCCGACTACTCCGTGCCCCGACGGGTGCGTTTCCTGGACCAGATCCCGATCAAGGAGACCCTGAAGAGCGATGTCTGACAAGACCGAACCCATCGGCCCCGCAACGGTGGTCGTCGTCTCGGGCGGCTCCCGGGGTCTCGGCCTGGCCATCGTCGAGGACATCCTCGCGCAGGGCGCCAAGGTCGCCGCCTTCGCCCGCACCGTGACTCCCGAGCTCGAGGCGGTCGCTGCAGCGCACCCCGACCGGGTCCTGGCCGCCTCGGTCGACGTCACCGACGTCAAGGCCATCAACGCCTTCCTCAAGGACGCCGAGAGCCGTCTCGGGCCGATCGACGCCCTGGTCAACAACGCCGCGGTGGGCCAGGACAGCCTCCACGTCCACACCTCACCCGAGCAGATCGCCACGATCATCGAGACCAACCTGACCGCGCCGCTGCTGCTGGCTCGAGCGGTGCTGCGTCGGATCATGGCCAAGGGCAACCGGGGCCGTATCGTCATGGTGACCTCCGTCTGCGCGCAGCGCGGCTACTCCGGCCTCGTCGCCTACTCCGCCACCAAGGGCGGCCTCGACAGCGCCATGCGCACCATGGCGCGCGAGATGCACGGGCGCGCACTCGTCAACAGCGTCGCGCCGGGCTTCTTCGCGTCGGAGATGAGCTCGGTGCTCGGCCAGACCCAGCTGGACACCATCACGCGACGCACGCCGTCCGGGCGGCTGGTCGAGCCCGACAACATCGTGCCGGTCGTCAACATGCTGCTGTTCAAGGACACCAACATCAACGGCCAGGTCCTGACCGTCGACGGCGGCAACAGCATCTGATGATGGGACGCGCGGACCGCCTGGCACGGGCGGTCCGCGACCACCCGCCGGTCATCGGGGTCCGCGCCGACCACCGGTGCCGATCGGGCGCACACTCCTACCTCGCCGACGGCCGGGTGGTGTGCTGGGTGCTGCCCGAGCAGGAGAGTCCGCACGACCGGCCGCTGGCCCACGCGGTCGACGCGGAGCTGTCCCGGCAGCCGGTGCCACCCGGCATCGACGCGCGTTGGCGGGTCGCGGGCATCCCGACCAGCGGTCGGTTCTGGGAGCTCTGGTGCGCGACGGAGATCCTCGCGAAGCTCGCCGACGTGCCCGTGGTCCTGCTGGCCCGTCGCGCCCCCGTCACCGGCAGCCCGGTGGTCGACGCCGGCCTCGAGATCCACCACGTCGTCACCCGGATGGACGAGGTGGTGGTGGCCCACGGCCTCGCCTGGGCCACCACGGCCGAGGCCGGTCCGGCTCAGGCCTGACCCGCCTCGGCCCGGGTCACTTCAACATGCGGGCGGCGAGCTGGCGCGCCTTGCTCAGGGCGCCGGGCGGCAGGGCGTCCTGTGCCGTCGTCTTGGCGACGGCGACGGCCTTCTCGGTGGCGATGCGGCGCGGAGCCCGCAGGGCCTCGACCGCGCGATAGGTGAGAGTGTCCTCGTAGCGCTCGATGACGCGCTCGAGGCTGCGGATGTAGCGGTCCCGGTGGCGCAGCGTGCCCTCGAGCCACTTGACCTGGCCGTGCTTCTCACGCAGCTCGCGGGAGATGACGCGGTCGTGCGTGAGCAGCTCACGGAAGCCGATCTCGTCGGGCGCGGGAAGGTCGCGGGAGAACTCACCCTGCTCGAGGTTGCGTGCGAGCAGCTCCTCGATGTCCTCCGGACGGCCGGCGACAGTGGCAGCCACCTCGGCCTCGATGCGAGCCACCCGGGCGATCATCACGGAGGTCACGGTCACCCCCGCCATGGCGCCCAGGGTGACGGTCAGCTCGTCCGGCGTGACCGTGACCCGCCACGGGTGTGCCGAGCCGGAGGCGAGGAGCCGGCGGGCGAAGTCGCGCAGTCCGCGGACGAGGGCGTCCTCGGCGGAGACCACACCGGTGCGTCGCCACGACCTGTCTGCGAGCCGCAGGTCGTCGCCGTCGACGAGGGTGTTGGCGGGCGTGGCGAAGAAGCGCTGCTCCGCCGTCTGCTTGGTCCACGTCTGGTTGTCGGAGAGCCAGGCGGCATACCGGCGCACGCGGGCGCGGATGGCGGCGTGGCGTCGGGTCGCGCACGCGCGGCGCAGGTCGAGCTCGAAGGAGCGGCCCTGGGCCAGCGGCGCCAGGCCGCGGGCGACGGTGCCCTCGCTGGTCTCGGTGTCGGCGCGCGAGGCGGCCCAGCTCACGGACTGCGCGGCGTCGGGAGCGACGACGGTCACCGTGCTCCAGGGGCTGTCCGACTCCGGCTCCGCCACGACGATCGCGGGGTAGCTCGCGGCAGCGACCCCGGCGCCCTTGGTGGCGACGACGAGCCAGGCGGGGGCGAGCTCGTCGAGCAGCCCGCCGTCGACGACGCGCTCCACGACGTTGCGGGGCTCGCGCAGCATGGGGGTGGCGGCGAAGTGCTCGTCCATGGCCAGCCCGGCCTGGAAGCCCACCTGGTCACGAAGTCGGTCGTCGCGAGGCGCCTCCTCGTGCACGAGCACCCGGTGCTCGTCCACGGTGGGCAGCGCTGCGAAGCACGCCTCGACGTGGAGGCCCTCGCCCTGCAGGAGGGTCGTCCGCTCGCGGGCGAAGAGGTGGCGGGACCCGAAGCCGTGGGCACCCACGTGCCACCCGGCGTCGGACTCGAGAGTCTCGTCGGGCACGGCGGACACGAGGTCGGTGAAGCCCAGCTCGTTGGCGAGGTCGAGGACCAGGCGGCCGCCGTCGTCGAGCATGGCCGAGAGCCGGGCCACCGTCTGCCCATCGGTGAGTCCCTCGGAGTCCGGGCCGAGGAGGCGCTCCGGACCGCCGAGCGCGACGACGAGGTCATACGTGTGGGCCGGCTCGAAGACGTCCAGGCCACCGCAGTAGAGGTCGGCGCTCCGGTGCAGCCCGGCGCGGTCACCCAGGGTGCGGGCGTCGGGGAGGGCGCGGACCAGCAGGTCCACGGGTACGTCGGCCGGGACGGTGTCGACGAGAAGCCCCGCCCGGGGGCCCGCCAGCAGCACTCGGCGCGGACGCTTCGCCGCGATGGCGGCCCGGACGATCTCCCGGGCGGCGAGCGGGACGTCGAGCGAGTCGAGGTCGGACCACATCAGCATGTCGCCGACCAGGATGCGTGCCCCCGAGATGGCGTCTCGCTGGATGTCTTGGTCGCTCAGGTGGGCGGTCACTCATGGTCCTCTCGTGGTGGGTCTCCGAGGCCCGCGGGGCCGTCCGGATGACGCGACTACAATAGCCATGCCGTCCGGGAGCGGGCGCGCCACCGACTCCCGCACCCGTGAGGTGCCTGACGCCTGCTAGGAGCGACGATGCCCCCGCTGACCAAGGTGGCCGCCGTGGTCCTGTCGATGGGCACCCGGCCCGACGAGCTCCGAAAGGCCCTCGAGACGCTGATGGCCCAGGAGGGCGTCGAGCTCGACGTCGTCCTCGTCGGCAACGGCTGGCGACCCGAGGGTGTCCTCGAAGGCGTGCGCACCGTCCACCTCGAGGAGAACGTCGGCATCCCCGAGGGTCGCAACATCGGGGCCCGCGAGGCACGCGGCGACATCCTCTTCTTCTACGACGACGACGCCTTCCTGCCGTCCACCGACGTGCTCGTGCGCCTCGCCGAGGAGTTCGCAGGCGACGACCGCGTCGCTGTCGTGCAGCCGCGCGGTGCCGACCCGACGGGCCTGCCCACGCCGCGGCGGTGGGTGCCGCGGCTGCAGACCGGCGGTGGCGGGGCGGGCGGCGACGTCGTCGTCTTCTGGGAGGGCGTGTGCGCCATCCGGCGCTCGGCGTTCGAGGAGGTCGGGGGGTGGCCGGGGCACTTCTGGTACGGCCACGAGGGCGTCGACCTCGCGTACCGCCTCCTGGACTCCGGCTGGCGCCTGCGCTACAAGCCCGACGTCGTGGTCAACCACCCCGCGACGCAGCCGACGCGCCATGCGGTCTACTACCGGATGAACGCCCGCAACCGCGTCTGGGTCGCCAGGCGCAACCTCCCGCACCCGGTCGCCGAGCTCTACGTCGCCGTCTGGTCGGCGATCACCGTGGCGCGGGTGCGCGACCGCGAGAAGCTCGCCGTCTGGTTCCGCGGGTTGCGCGAGGGTCTTCGCGAGGACGCCGGGGACCGACGGCCGATGACGTGGGGCACCGTGGCGCGGCTCTCCCGCGCCGGCCGACCCCCGATCGTCTGAGCGCCGTGCCGCACCAGGGGCCCGTCACCCGGGTCATCCTCTCGGGCGTCCGCAGCGTCACCCACCTCGTGTATGCCGCCTCCTGGCTGCGCCACCTCGTGGCGCAGGTCGAGGGCCCCGTGCAGGTGGTGGTCCTCGACGTCGGGTCGGGCTTCGGCCGGGCCAGGGTGGACGAGCGCCAGGTCCGGGCGTTCCTGCCCGACCATCCGCGGCTGCTGGTCGAGACGGAGGTGCATGAGGAGCACTGGCGCGTGCCGCACGACGTCGACCTCGTCCTGCTGTCCATCGGGCTGCCCGGCACCCGGGCGTGGACCCGCCTGGTCCTGGCCGGGCGTGGACGACGGCCACGGGTCGTCGTCGTCGACGAGGGCATCGGCTCCTTCGGCGACCTCCGCAGCCGGCGGGACGCATACCGGCGCCAAGGGAGCACTGCCCCGCGAAGCGTCGTCCGGGCGGGCGTGGTCAGTGCTGGGGGACGCCTGCTGACCGACCTCCACTGGTCCCTGTACGAGCGGACGACTGCCGGCTGGGTCGTGCGCGAGGAGGTGGCGCAGGAGTTCCGGACCCGCCTGTCCGGGCCGTCGCCGACGAGCCCACGCGCGGTGTACCTCACCCAGCCTTGGCCCGATCTCGGGGTGATGTCCGAGCCGAGCTACCTCCAGCACCTCGAGGCGGTGCGCGACCAGTGCGCGGCGGCAGGTCTCGACCTCGTCCTGCGACCACACCCCAGTGAGCACCTCGACCGCTACGCCGGCTTCCAGCTCGTCGGGGGCTCGGTGCCTGCGGAGCTCGCCCGTGAGGTGGTCGCTTCGCGTGTCGTGGTCGGTTCGAACAGCACGGCCCTGCTCAACCTCGCGGCCGTGCACGAGACGCCGGCCATCCGGGTCACCGCGCCGGAGCTGGCACCGCTCGAGACCGCCCTCACCTCGCGTCAGCGCAGCCTGCTGGACGCCTTCCTCCCGGCTGCGGTGCCCGTGCAGGCGCTCGCCCGCGAGCTCGAGGCGCGGCCGGGCCGTCGCTGAGCGCGAGCGTTCAGGGGGCGGCGGGCAGCTGGTAGATCACGATCGGGCCCTTGCGGTAGCGCTCCCGCGCGAACCGACCCAGGTCGGTCGAGGGCTTGGAGCCGGGGACCGTCTGCGCCACGAGCCAGGACACGCCGCGGTCGCGGAGCTGCTGGACGGTCTCCCGCGTCGGGTGCTCGAACGCCGCCTGGTTGAGCCGCAGCAGTGCCTGGTCGGGGAAGCCGGCGACCGCGGTCGGCAGGTAGCCCCAGCCCTCGACCAGGACCCTTCTGCCACCGAGCCCGGAGATCCACCAGAGGCGTGAGTCGCACGGCGTACCGGCGTTGCGGCAGTGGGCGTTCGTGGCCAGAACGGCGTCGTCCGGCACGTTGCGCTTCACCCAGAGGGCGGCGGTCGACTGCGCCAGCGGAAGGGCGTACTGCCGTGGTGGTGCCGGGGCTGGTTGTGCCGTCTCGCTCACGGCGACGTTGAGCGGACCGCTGGCCACGACGGCCGCGACGACTGCGGCGAGGACGGCCGGCACCCAGCGCGCGTTGCCGCGTCGACGCCGGAGGAGCCCGACCGCCACGACGGCAGCAAGGACGAGCGCCGTCACCGTGAGTCCGATGACGAACGACCGCAGGTCGTCGACCACGGCGGCGCGGGAGCCGCCCATCGGGGACCGGAGCCTGACCCACCCCACTACCAGGGTCGCGATCGCGGCGCAGGCCCCCACGACGGCGGTCACGCGGGCCCGCGGGTCGTTCTCCTCGACCAGGGTCGACAGGCTCCACATGGCGAGCACGCAGCCGAAGGGCACCGCGCCGAAGACGAAGTAGAACTCGCTGTAGCCGATGTGGCCCAACCCGAGGAAGGGCACCAGTGCGGCGAGGCAGATCCCCGACAGCAGCCACGCCGCGAGGTCGCCGCGCAGCGTCCGTTGGAACAACGGGAGGAAGGCGGCCAGCAGCCGCAGGACCATCAGCGCGCCGATGAGCAGCAGGCCGAGGAGCATGAGGGCCCCGACCCCGGGGGTGTCGGTGATCCCGGCCAGGATGCGCGTGGTGAAGTCGACGGTCTGGCCGTGCAGCACGCGGTAGGGCCGCGTGAGGGACAGGGCGGAGAAGAGCTGGAGCCCGGCGCCGAACGAGCCGCCTGCGACGAGCTCGTGGGCCGCGGCCGTGACCACGGTCAGGGAGGCCAGGAGGGCGAGCAGCATCCGTCGCCGCCGGCGCAGGAGCAGGGCGGCGACGGTGGCCAGGGCGACCCCGCCGAGCACGATGGGCAGTGCCGAGCTCTTGGTGCCCGACGTGCCGAGGGCGGCGAGGACGACAAGGACCACGGCTGCGCGCCGCGACCCCGCCCGCAGCAGGTCGACGAGCGAGTAGACGAGCAGCAGCGTGAACGGCGCGGAGTACACCTGCGACGGCGACAGCGGGTTGAGGTGGTTGCTCCCGGTCCACATGCTCGGCCAGAACGGCACGGTGACCGTCGTCGACATGAGCGCAGCGGCTCCGGCTGCGGCCCAGTCGCTCGCGCCGACACGGCGCGCGAGCACGGCGGTCAGCGCCACGCCGAGGACCAGGACCGGGAGGGCCCAGAGCCGCAGCAGCACCGTGGTGGTGTCGACGCCGGTGATGAGCGAGGCCGCGGCGATGTGGGCGTCGCTGAACCAGTGGTAGACGAGCAGCCCGCCGTCGACCACCTGCGGCGTGCCGAGCGGGAAGCTGCGGGTTGCCTCGTTCACCAGTCCCAGGTGCCACATCAGGTCGGGGTAGTAGACCCTGCCGGTCGGCGGCAGCGGCCATTCCTGCAGGTAGGTCCGGTAGACCTGCCAGACCACCTGGGCGCAGGCCGCGGTGACGAGCGTGAAGGCGGGGAGCGACCAGGGGCGCGTCGGCCGCTCGAGGACCCGGGAGCGCGTGCCTCGCGGAGCCAGCAGCACGAGCGTCAGGACCGGCCAGAAGCGCAGCTGCTCCTGCAGCCCCAGCGACTCGGCGGTCGCCCAGGCGGCCAGCTCGCACACGAGGCCGGTCGTCGCGCCGAGGGCGAGGTCGGCCAGCCACGAGCCCGCGGTTCCCCGGATCGCCTTGAGGACCAGGGTGCCCGGCACGACGAGGCAGAGCGCCCAGTAGAGGGCGTAGCCGCGCACGTCGGCCTGGGGGGTGCCGGTGTGCAGGAGGACGTATGCCGCGTAGACCGCCAGCGCGAGGGCGACGAGCAGCGCGGGGACGGTGCGGGTGACCCACGCGCTCGACGGCGGCGCGGCGGGGGGAGGAGCGGCCTGCGACTGCGGCGCCGGGTCCGAGCCGGTCCCCTCGGTTGCGGGCGCGACGGAGGGGGGACCGGGGCGCATGGTGCCGAGTGTACGAGACGCGGCTCACGCGCTGATTCCTCGAGCGCCGCGCGCCTCCGTTTGCCGATCCCGCACTCATTTGCGACATTTGTCACTCCAGTAACAAGGAGTGAGCTGTGCCCGACTTCAAACGCCTCCCGACCCTGCTGGCGGCGGTAGGCCTCGCCGGCGCCTTCATCGCACTGCCGACCGTCCCCGTCGCCGCCAAAGCTGTGCCGGTGGCGCCGAAGCTGCACCGGATCGCGGTGCCGTCCGTGCCCGTCGCCCAGCAGCGAACCGTCGCCGACTCTGCTCCCGGTGCCACGGCGAGCCCTGGCGCCGCTCCGAGGCGAGTGGTGGCCTCCCTCACCTCGGTCGGAACGTCCTTCGACGTCGCCGGCGTGACGTTCGCGGGAACCCTCCCCGCAGGGGCGACGGTCGAGGCCCGGACCCGCACGGCTGCCGGCTGGAGCCCGTGGCTCGAGCTCGAGGTGGAGGACGACGCCCCCGACGACGGCTCCGCAGACGCGCGGGGCGCCCGTCACGGCACGGAGCCGATCACCGCGGCCGGAGGGACGGGCCTGGAGGTGAGGGTGGCCTCGAGCGGCACGGCGGCGCCCTCGGGCCTGACGGCGACGCTGATCGATGCCGGATCCTCGCCGGCCGACGGCCAGCTCGGCACACCCGCCGGCTCCGCCGTGGCGGCTGTACGCACGCCGACGATCATCACCCGCGCCCAGTGGGGCGCCGACGAGAGCATGAAGCCCTGCACCCCGGAGAAGCTGTCGGGCTACAAGGGCGCGGTCGTGCACCACACAGTCAATGCCAACGACTACACGCAGGCCCAGGCGGCCTCCCTGGTCCGCGGCATCTACGCGTACCACACGCAGTCGCTGGCCTGGTGCGACATCGGCTACCAGTTCCTCGTCGACCGTTTCGGGAAGATCTACGAGGGCCGCTCGGGGAGCATCACCTCGTTCGTGCAGGGCGCCCAGACCGGCGGCTTCAACACCGAGACGGTCGGGGTCTCGGTCATCGGCGACCACCGCACCGTGCCGTTCTCCGCGGCGACCAGGTCCTCCGTCGCGGCCGTCATCGCGTGGCTCGCCGACCGTGCCAACTTCAACCCGGCCACGACGGCGACCTTCACCTCCTCCGGCAACTCCAAGTACCCGGCCGGGACCAAGGTCATCAAGAGCCGGATCAGCGGGCACCGCGACTACGGCGACACCGAGTGCCCCGGGAACGCCGGATACGCGCAGGTCCCGTCGATCCGCAGCTCCGCCGCGAGCACCTGGTCGATCGGACGCCAGCCCTTCACGGCGATGTCGCCGAGCCCGGTCCTCGAGACCTTCGGCCGTCCGGCCGGCACCTCGTTCACGCTCGCCGGTCGCGGCTCCGGCCACGGCCGCGGCATGTCGCAGTACGGCGCCTACGGCGCGGCACGTGCCGGCCTCACGGCCGCCCGGATCGCGGGCTTCTACTACCCGGGCACGACGCTCGCGGCCCAGGGGAACCCGCAGCTGCGCACCTACCTCTCCGAGCTCGGTGCAGGCGGCACGACGGTGACCAAGCAGGCCGGCCTGACCTTCGACGACGGGCGCAGCACCCGGGAGCTCGGTGGCTCGCCCAGCCAGTGGCGCATCGTGCCCGACGGCGGCGGCCTCACGCTGCAGTGGCGAAGCGGCACGACGTGGGTCTCCAGCGGCTACTGGAAGGCTTGGAAGTCAGCGCCGCTCGTGCTGTCGCGGCCCTCCACGGGGGTGCTTCGCGTGGTGCTGCCCTCCGGGCTGCAGCGCGACTACGCCGGCTCGATGACCACCCGCGTGTGGGGCACCGGTGCCCGCTCGGTCAACACCACCGACGCGGAGTCGCACACCCGTGCGGTGGTGCCCAACGAGATGCCGCCCTCGTGGCCCGCGGCCGCGCTGCAGGCGCAGGCGATCGCGGCTCGCAGCTACGCGGCATACGCCCGCTCGCACCCGCTCTCCGCGTACTACGACACGTGCGACTCCTCGAGCTGCCAGGTCTACCGGGGGATCGCGGACTACGACGCCGCGGGGACGCTGCGCACCGCACGCCTCGACTCGCGCTCGACCGCCGCCACGTCCGCGACCGCAGGATCGGTCGTGCGCTTCAACGGGTCGCCGGCGCTCACCGAGTTCGGAGCCTCGAACGGCGGACGCACCGTCGGGTCGTCCCTGCCCTACCAGGTGGCCAAGGTCGACCCCTACGACGGCGTCGCGGTGGCGGGCAACCCTAGCGCCTGGACGGGCTCGCTCGCGGTGGCGCGCATCGAGGCCGCCTACCCCTCGGTCGGCACCCTGTCCTCGCTCTCGGTGCTCGACCGCACGGGAGGCGGCGACTGGGGCGGCCGCATCACCTCCGTGCGCGTCACGGGCTCGGCCGGCTCCGTCACCGTCAGCGCTGACGCCTTCCGGAGCACGATGGGCCTGCGCAGCACGTGGTGGACGGTGACCTCCGCCCCCGCCACCTCGACTCGCGTGCTGCCCCGCGACCTGACCGCCGACTCGCTGGGCGACGCGCTGACACCGAGCGGGGGAGGCGTCGCGGCGCTCGCGTACTCCGGCAACCGGAGCTTCGCGTTGAAGACGCTCGCGTCGTCGGGCTTCTCCGGGACCACCCTGCTGACCGGGGTCGGTCCCTTCGACTCCGACAACATCGGTGACGTGGTGGCCCGGCGCAGCGACGGCACGCTGTGGATGTGGTCGGGGAGCGCGAACGGCGTGCTGAATCGCGCCCCGGTGCGGATCGGCAGCGGGTGGGGCGGCGCGAACCTCCTCGTCCCGGTCGGTGACCTCAGCGGCGACGGGCACACCGACTTCCTGGCGCGCAACACGTCGGGTGGGCTGGTGCTCTACCTGGGCAGCGGAGCGGGCACCATCACGGGCCTGCGGCAGGTCGGCAGTGGCTGGAACATCTTCTCCCACATCACCGCCGGCGACTTCGACGGCGACGGGCGCACCGACGTGGCAGCCGTCCGCTCCAGTGACGGCCGCCTGGTCTTCTACGCCGGCCTGGGCGGCGGCTCGCTCGCGGCCGGTCAGCTGATCGGCTCGACGGACTGGCGGCCCTACAGCGAGCTGAAGTGCGTCGGGGACCTCACGGGCGACGGTCGCCACGACCTCCTGGTGCGCCGCGCCAGTGACGGTGCGCTCTTCATCGAGCCGGTCACCGGCCGCTTCGTCGTGGGAACCGCCCTTCCCGCGGGCACTCACGCGTGGACGACCCGCCTCGGGCAGTGACGACGGCGGCGACGGCGGCGACAGCGAAGGGGCGCCGGTCCACGTGGACCGGCGCCCCTCGCGCTGTCGGCGTCCTCAGGAGGAGAGGTCGACGACCAGCTCGGGCTCGGTCTTGGCGCGCACCTCGTCCTCGCTGACCCCGGGCGCGAGCTCCCGGAGCACGAGGCCGGACTCGGTGACGTCGAGCACGGCGAGGTCGGTGATGATGCGCTGGACGACACCTCGGCCGGTGTACGGCAGCGAGCACTCCTTGACGATCTTGTAGGAGCCGTCCCGGGCCGTGTGCTCCATCAGGACGATGACCTTCTTGGCGCCGTGGACGAGGTCCATCGCGCCGCCCATGCCCTTGACCATCTTGCCGGGGATCATCCAGTTGGCGATGTCACCGCCCTGGCTGACCTGCATGGCGCCGAGGATGGCCGCGTCGACCTTGCCGCCGCGGATCATGCCGAAGCTCGTCGCCGAGTCGAAGAAGGCCGCGCCCTTGCGCAGGGTCACCGTCTCCTTGCCGGCGTTGATGAGATCGGGGTCCTCGTCGCCGTCGAAGGGGTAGGCGCCGACGCCGAGGATGCCGTTCTCGGACTGCAGGACGATCTCGACGTCGTCGGGGACGTAGTTGGGCACGAGGGTCGGCAGTCCGATGCCCAGGTTGACGTAGGCGCCGTCGGACAGCTCGGCGGCGGCGCGCGCGGCCATCTGCTCTCGGGTCAGGGCCATGGTCAGGACTCCTTGCTCTCGGTCACGGCGTCGTCCGCGGGGGTCTCGCTGCCGGCGCCGGCGCCGGCCGGGGCCGCGCCGTCGGTGCGGGGGCGAACGGTCCGGCGCTCGATGCGCTTCTCGGCGACCTGCTCGGGCGTCAGCGGGAGGACGCGTTGCACGAAGATGCCGGGCAGGTGGATCTCGTCGGGGTCCAGCTCGCCGGGCTCGACGAGCTCCTCGACCTCGGCCACGGTGATTCGCCCGGCCATCGCGCAGAGCGGGTTGAAGTTGCGCGCCGACTGGTTGAAGACCAGGTTGCCGTGCCGGTCACCCTTGGCGGCGCGGACGAGCCCGAAGTCGGTCGTGATGGCCTGCTCGAGCACGAAGGTCTTCGTCTCACCCATCCACTCGAAGTCCTGGGTCTGCTTGGGTGGCGAGGCGACGGCGATGTTGCCCGCGTCGTCGTAGCGCCAGGGCAGGCCGCCCTCGGCGATCTGGGTGCCGACGCCGGTCATCGTGAAGAACGCTGCGATGCCCGAGCCGCCGGCGCGAAGGCGCTCGGCGAGGGTGCCCTGTGGCGTCAGCTCGACCTCAAGCTCGCCCGAGAGGTACTGCCGCTCGAACTCCTTGTTCTCGCCGACGTAGGAGCTGACCATCCGGCGGAGCCGCTTGTCGCGCAGCAGGACTCCGAGCCCCCAGTCGTCGACTCCGCAGTTGTTGGAGACGGCCTCGAGGTCGGTGATGCCGGCGTCGTGGATCGCTGAGATGAGGGTCGAGGGGATGCCGCAGAGGCCGAAACCGCCGACGGACAGCGACATTCCGTCGCGGATCCCGGCGATGGCCTCCTGGGGTGTGGAGACGACTTTGTCCATGGGCCGGACTCTATCCGCGCCGCGCTGCCGCCGGGCCATGGGGGGACCCCACACGATCTCCCGGCCCTGTGGTCGCCGCCCACGTATGCCGTATCCCGTCCGCCGCCGATAAGTACAGGCGTGTAGTTCTGCTGAGGCGGTTGTGGTTGCTGTGACGACAGTGCATAAATGGTGCAGGAGGCGATCGCGGGCCGCGGTGCGCGCGTCGACCGCCACCTCGTCCCGCCACGACGCACCACGACGACTCCACGAATCAGGAAGGACCTCGCCATGACTGCCTGCGCCAGCATCCCGCCACGCGCCAGCGCCGGCGTCGCGAGGGTCGACGTCGCCACGAGCTACACGCCCTACAAGAGCCTGACCGTCGCGCCGGGCGCGCGTGGAGCCGCCGTCCGGGTGGTGCAGCGAGCGCTCGGTGGCCTGGCGGTCGACGGCGTCTTCGGGGCCATCACGCGCGACAAGGTCATCCTGCTGCAGCGGTCGCTCGCCCTGCCGCAGACGGGCATCGTCACACCGGAGCTGTGGGACGTGCTCGAGGCTCGCGACTTCCCCTTCGTCGCCGACCGCTCGACGGTGCTGCGGGCGGGCGACACCGGGCCGCAGGTCATGGCCGTGCAGCGCCTCCTGGGGGTGCCCCCGACCGGCGTGTTCGACCTCGCGACGCGCGAGGCGGTCAAGGCCGCGCAGGCCCGAGCGGGCCTGGCGAGCACCGGCGTGGTGGCCTCGCGCACGTGGTCGCTGTTCGACCGCCTGTCGGCGTGAAGCCTGGCGCCTCAGGCGCTCTGGCGTGAGTCGACGGTGACGCCCTCGGAGGCGAACCGGTCCTGCAGGTCGTCTCGGTCCCCGCGCACGAGGACGACGGAGCCGTCGGCCGCCCAGGCGGCCAGCGCAGCGCACAGCACCCGGTCGAGGCCGCCGGCGAGCGCGACCCGTGGCGCGGCTCCCCACTGCTCGACGGGGACGACGACATCGCCGTATGCCGTGTCGTGGCCCCCGGCGGCGAGCGCGACGTCGCCCGCCTCCGGGTCGGACATCGGCGAGAAGTGGTCCCCGTGCGTCGACAGCTCCCGGGCCTCGTCGACGGCTCCCGGTGCGGCGCCGGCGTCGAGGTGGCTGCGAGCGAGCGCCGGCAGCGAGACGAGCACGGCATCACCTCCGTGCCCTGCCGCGGCGGCGGGGGAGTCCGTGACCAGCAGGTCGGCGCCTGCAGCGGCGTCCCCGACCACGACCGTCGCGCCCACCGACCACGCCGCCAGGGCCCAGTAGAGGGAGCGCCAGTGCGCCGGCAGGTCCAGGCCCACGGTGGTGCCCGGCCCCGCGGCAGCGTCGTCCTGCAGGAGGTTCGCGGCCTTGGCCACCCAGTTGGCCAGCACGCGCGCGCTCAGCTCGATCCGCTCGCCGCACGTGGGCCCTGGCTCGTCGTCGTACCAGGTCAGGCGCGGCCGACCCGGATCGGAGGCGACCATGCGGGCGAGGACGTCCGCGGGCAACGGGGTCCCGGTCATCGGGTCGTGGCCGTCCGGGGGGCTGGCATCAGCTGTTCCCGCCCTCGCGGACCGTGGTCCCGGGAGGTGCCTGGGTCAGGGGCTCGTCGTTCTTCAGCGCCGTGAACAGCGCCTTGGCCCGCTCGGTGTCCCACTTGACGGCAAGGGCTCCGGTGCTCGTGCGGTAGGAGAGCGTCGAGGTGGGCACCGACAGCGAGAGGCCCTGGTCGTTGCTGACGGCCCGCATGGCCTGCAGCACCCGGACGGCGTCCATGATGCCGGTTCCCTCGCCGACGGCCAGCCCGGCGGCGGAGGCGTCGGCGAAGCTCCTGTAGCGCCAGGGGATCAGGACGGTGGACGGAGTGGCCGCCTTCTTCATCAGCGCCCCGAGGAACTGGCGTTGGCGGGCCCCGCGCCCGATGTCGCCCAGCGGGTCCTCGTAGCGCGACCGGACGTAGCCCAGGGCGTTGCCGCCGTCGAGGGTCTGGCACCCCTTCTTGAGGTCGATCCCGGCCTTCTTGTCCTTCATGTCGCGGGGCACGCAGAGGTCGACGCCGCCGACGCTGTCCACCACCGAGGCGAACCCGCCGAGGCCGATCTCGACGTAGCCGTCCACGTGGATGCCGGTGGCCTGCTCGACCGTCTCGGTGAGCAGCTTCGGGCCGCCGATCGAGTAGGAGGCGTTGATCTTGTCGTGGCCGTGTCCGGCGATCGGCACCCACGAGTCGCGCGGCAGCGAGACCATGACCGGCTTGCCGCCGCTCTCTGAGACGTGCACGAGCATGATCGTGTCGGTGCGTTGGCCGACCGCGTCGCCGGTGGCGTACTTCTTGCGCTGCGCGGTGGTGAGGCCCTCACGGCTGTCGGAGCCGACGAGCAGGTAGTTGTGGCCGGACGTGTCGGCGGGCCGGTCGCCGGCCGGGATGTTGTCGACCTTGTTCACCGCGCCCCACGCGTGCATCGGCACCCAGACCATGAACCCGACCCAGGCGAGGAGCAGCACGAGAAGTACGACCAGCACGACGCGTCCGTGGCGTCGCCGGCGTCTGGCCGGGACGGCCGCCCGGGGAGCGGCCGGGCGCTGCCCGGAACCGTCCGAGGACCCGCCTCGCCGGCGGGTGTCGACCACGACGGCGTCGTCAGGGCCAGGTCGGGTGTCGGAGCCGCTGCGCAAGGGCGCCGCGGTGCGGCCGTTCGACCTCTCGGGACGGCGCCTGGTGTCCACGACGTAGGCGTCGTCACCGTGGGGCTGCCCTGGGGTGCTCGGATCAGTCGGCATCTGCTGCCTTCACGCTGGGGGGCGGGGTCACATCGGCCGACAGTGTCTCACCGGTCCCTGTCTGCCGCACGTGCTCGGCCGCCGGGCGCGCCTCGTCGAGGGCGATGCGCCGCGCCAGCCGGGTGTAGCGGGTCTCCATGGCGCGGAACCGCTTGTAGGTCGTGACCACGAACCCGAAGAAGGCGACGGCGAGGCCGTAGAGGATCAGGTCGGCTCCACGACCCACCCCCAGGGCCCGAGCCAGGTTCGTCCAGGTCTTGCTGGGGTCGATGATGGAGTAGACGATGAGCCCGAGCAGGAGCAGCAGTCCGAGCCGCCGCACCGCCTGGGTGCGCTGCCCGGTCCCGACGAGCAGCCGCCAGGCGCTGGCAAGGACCGCTGCGATGAGCAGGATCTGGATGACGCTCTGTCTGCTCATCGCCAGATCAGCTCCGCGAGGATGTTGACCGCGTTCCAGAGCGACTGGCCCTTGGCCCTCGAGTAGTCGGTGTAGAGGATGTGCACGGGCTCCTCCGCGTAGGCGACCTTCGCCCCGTCGAGCCGCATCGAGCCGATCTGGGCCACGATCTCGGAGGCGTGGGCCATGCGGTTCTGGGTGATGTCGAGCTTCTCCACCACGTCGCGACGCAGCACCCGCAGGCCGTTGTGGGCATCGGTGAGCCGGGTCCCGGTCGTGGCGTTCGTGTAGGCGACGGCGGCCCGCAGGACCGCGCGCTTGGGCACCGACGCCTCGTTGCGCTCGTCGAGGAAGCGGGACCCGAAGACGACCTGCACGTCACCGCGCCGGATGCGCTGGACCATGGCGTCGACGTCCTGGATCTGGTGCTGGCCGTCCGCGTCGTAGGTGACGACGTAGCGCATCGACGGGTCGCCGAGCGCGTAGTCGAAGCCGGTCTGCAGGGCCGCGCCCTGCCCGAGGTTGACCGGGTGGCGCACGACGGCCGCACCCGCGAGCTCGGCCCGCTTCGCCGAGGCGTCGGTGGAGCCGTCGTCGATGCAGACGATGTTGGGGAAGACGGCGCGGGCCTCGTGCACGACGTCCGCGATGACGGCGGCCTCGTTGTAGAGCGGCACCACCAGCCACACGTCGTCGTTCTGCATGCGAACAGCGTAGAGCGGTCGGCACCGTGCTCCCGCCACGCTGGAGCGCATACCGGACCGACCGGCCACCGACCGAATCGCTGACCGGGCCGTAGGCCGAAACCCCGAGGCCGACACGCGAGGCCGACTGCGGCAGCCGCCACGTCCGTGGGTCGAACTAGAGTCGGCTCACCATGACGGATGCGTTGTCACACGACCCCCGACCGCCGCACCGCCCCTCCCGGGGCACCGGCCGTCGAACCCGCGGCGAAGCGGCATACGGGTCGACCTCCGACGCGGGGTCGGCAGCGCTCCGCGTCGCCATCGTCGGACCGGCGCACCTGGACGAGGAGACCGCGGTCGCGCACACGGCCATGCTCGCCCACCACCTCAGCGATGCCGGCCACGAGGTCACCCTCGTCACGTGGACAGCCCCTTCGCGATCGCGGAGCTCGGTCACGGCAGCGTCTGCCGAACACCCGCACGTCGCGCCGTTCCCGCGGACCATCCGGGCGCTGAGCCGCACACGGCCCGACACCTGGGTGCGGGTAGGGCGGCGCCTTCGCGACGTCGACGCCGTGCTCCTCGTCCACCCTGTGCCGACGTCGGTGCCCGCCCATCGGGCGCTGCTGCAGGCGGCCGGGGCGGTGCACACCGGCTCGCTGCCGCACGGGGCCGGCCCCCGGCCCCAGTCGGTGGTCGTCTGCCTCGACGCGCTCCCCGGCAGGAGCCGGCTGGTGGAAGGGCGGCTCGTCTCGTCGCTGCTGTCCCGGGTGGACTCCGTGCTGGTGCCCAGTGCCGGCCAGGTCTCGCTCGCCCGGGACCTCGGTGCCCACCACGTCTCCGTCGCCGCCCTGCCGCCGCTGCCCGCCGGCGGTGACGGCACGGCCCGAGGCTGGCGCCGAGGACCCACCCGGCTGCTCGCTCTCGAAGCCGCTGGTCGGCTGGACGGCCTCGAGCTCCTCCTGCGCGCCGTGCGCGCGGTTCCCGACGTGAGCCTGACCGTCGCCGGAGAGCTCCGCGGCGCGGACGCCGCGCGCATCGGACGTCTCGCGGCGGACCCGGCGCTCGGCGGCCGGGTCGAGGTCAGGGAAGGCCCGCTCCCGGCCGACGTGCTCGGGGCACTCCTCGGGATCCACGACGTGCTCGCGCTGCCGTACCTCTCGGCGCCGTCCACGCGAGAGGTGGCGCTCGGCCACCTCCACGGGCTGCCCGTGCTCGCCTTCGAGGTGCCGCCCTTCTCGTCGCAGGTGACCGACGGGCTCGACGGGCTGCTCGTGCCGTGCGGCGACGAGGACGCCCTCACCACGGCGCTCCGCCGGCTGGGCGACCCGAACGTGCGTCGGCGGCTCGCCGAGGGCGTGCAGACACCCGACCTCACGGCCTCGTGGGCCCACTACCTGGGCGCCATCGAGACGCTGTCCGCCCCGGACCGGCTGGCTGCTGCCGGCCCCCGCGACGGGGCAGGCAGCGAGCCCGCCGGGCACGCCGGGCGGGGGCTCGGTCCGACGCTGTCGCGGGCACGGCAGGTGGCCGCCCCCGGGGCGCGTCTCGTCGCCGACCGCCTGGTGCGCTCCGTCGCCGGCCAAGAGGTGACGGACGTCGCAGGGCGCGCCTCGGACACCGTCGCACGCCGCGTTCGTCAGGCGGCCTCGCGGGTCCTCGCCGGTCGTCGACCGTTGGTGACCCTCCAACCCGGCGACCTGCCGGACTGGGTTCGGGCCACCGACGTGCTCGGCGAACCGGAGCAGGCCGACGACGCCCGTCGCCTGTCCCGGATCCTCGGCCTGCCCCGCTCCCTCGACGACGTCGCCGCCTGGGCAGCGCTCGGCGCGCTCGCGGCGATCCTGCGGGTGCGCGACGACGGCCTGCGCAGCTCGGTCATCGTCGACGAGGGCGGCACCCGGTCCCTGCTGTCGCGGTGGGCCCGCGCCGTGGGCTTCGCACCGGTCGAGATCCACTTCACCGGGGAGCACCCCAGCGTCGCGGCACTCGACGTCGACACCGGCTCGCTGGACGTCATCGTCCGCATCCACCCGCACGGGTGTGACGGGGAGGACGTCGACCACGTGCTCGAGCAGGCGTCGTGGGCCCTGGGCTCCGGCGGCCTGCTCGTCGTCACGGTCCCCATCGGCCCCAGGGCGGCCGAGGGCGCCATCGGGCCGGCCGACGTGCGCGCCATCCTGGCCCGCGCGCACGGCTTGGGCTTCGTGCTCGTCGGTGACCTGGACGGCGACGTCACGGCGCGTATGCGCACGGCCGCCTCGCGCGCCCGCGCCGACGACGCGGCATACGGCCTCGTGCGGCTCACGCTGCGGCGTCGCTGAGCACCCCGCGAGCCTGCGATGATGGACCCGACATGACGCGCAAAAAACTACTCACCGTCCTCCGCCTGGGCATCGCGCTGATCACGCTCGCCGCCGTGGTCTACGCCGTCGCCCGCAACTGGGCAGACATGTCGGTGCAGCTCGGCAAGATCTCCTGGTCGACGTTCCTCTGGTCGACGCTCGCCGCCGCCGCCGGGACCTGGCTGACGATGGTCGGGTGGAAGACTCTGCTGCGAGACCTCGGCTCCGACCTGCACGTCGCACCTGCCTCGGGCGTCTACTTCGTCGGGCAGCTCGGCAAGTACCTCCCGGGCTCGCTGTGGTCGGTGCTGGTCCAGGCGGACATCGCGAGCCACCTGCGGGTGCCCCGCCGACGAACCGCCGTCACCGGCCTGCTCGCCCTCGGCCTGGCGCTGTTGACCGGACTGCTCGTGGGACTGCCCGCAGCCTCCTTCCTCCTCACCCGCACGTCGGGTGGTTTCGACTGGTGGCTCCTGCTCGGCATCCCGATCCTCGTGGTGCTGTGCGTGCCCCGGCTGCTCAACGCCATCATCGACCGGACCCTGCGCGTCCTCAAGCGGCAGCCGCTCGAGCAGGGCCTGTCGGCCGGCGCGGTGCTTCGCGCGGTCGTCGTCTTCGTCCTCGTGTGGGTCGCCTTCGGCGTCCACACGCTGCTGCTGGCGCGTGCCGTGGCGGGGAACGGGACGCCGCATCCCGACCTGACGACCGCCGCCATGACGGGCTACGCCCTGTCGGTCTCGCTCGGCATGCTGACCATCGTCCTGCCTGCCGGCCTGGGCGCCCGCGAGGGACTGCTGACGTTGATCCTGGCCACCGCCATACCGACACCGGCGGCTGCGGCCGTGGCGATCATGTCGCGCTTCATCGTCACGATCGTCGACGTCCTGGCGGCGCTCGGCGGCTGGCTCTACGCGCGCTCGCACCACCTCATCACCGAACGGCAGGCCGCTGCTGCCGGCGAGGCCGCCGCGAGGGAGGCCGACGTCAGCAGGTGAGGTCCGCGAATGAGGTCGGGCGGCGTCACGACGTCGTGCCGCGCCGCTCGAGGACGAAGACGGGGATGAGGCGGTCGGTCTTCGTCTGGTACTCCGCGTAGGAGGGGAAAGCAGCCACGCAGCGCTCCCACCACTGCTCACGCTCCTCGCCGCTCACCTCACGGGCGTGCACGGGGAAGGTCTCCGTCCCCGCCTGGAGCTCTATGTCAGGGTGGGCGAGGAGGTTGTGGTACCACTGCGGGTGCTGCGGGGCGCCGCCCTGGCTCGCGACCGCGGCGAACGAGCCGTCGTGCTCCACGCGCATCAGGGGCACCTTGCGAACGGCCCTGCTCCTGGCGCCGCGCATCGTCAGCATGACGACGGGCAGGCCCATGATGTCGACGGACTCCGTGGTGCCGGTGCGCTCGATCGTCTCTACCTGGTCGCGCACCCACTGGCTGGGGCTGGGGACGTACTCACCGGTGATCGCCATTTATGCACACTAACCCGACGGACGCGATCGGCCCCCGGTGGGTCACCGGGGGCCGACGGTCCGTATGCGTGGGACGGGCGCTGACCGACGGGCTCAGGCGGCGCCGGGCTCCGGCGCCGAGCTCCACGGGTGGTTCTTGACGAAGGTCTCGACCACGCTGGTGTTGAGACCGCCGCAGAGCTGGCGGTGTCCCATCTGCTGGCCGACCTTGCCCGTGCTCTGGTCGACGTCGGCCGACCAGTGTGACAGGGCGTACTTCTTGCCGGCAGGGAAGGAGCCGTAGGCAGGGTTCCACGGCACGATGAGGAACTTGTTGGCCGACTCCTTCATGGCGTTGACCTTGGTGGCGAGCGCCTGGAACGACGCGGCCTGCTCCTTCTCGACGGAGCGGTCGTACCAGAGGATGGTGTAGCCGTGCTCGAGGTTGTGCACGAGCGTCTCCACGGCCGGGACGTCGGCGACGGTGTAGACGCGGCGGGAGTCGACGGCCGGGACGGCGAAGTGCTTGCCGCTCGACGGGGGCACCGTGGAGTACTGGATCCTGGTGACGCCGGGCTGGTTGGTGCCCGGGCCGACGTGGTCGCTGGACCCGCTGGCAGGGTCGTTGGTCACGGGGTCACAGGAGGCGGCGGCGACGCCGCCGTTGATGCCGGCGAGGGCCTGGTCCTTCTTGTTCTGCTCCCCGATGACCGCCCAGGCGACGGCGGCGCCGATGATGGCGATGACGGCCACGCAGGCACCGATGACGACGAGCAGGCGACGGCGTTCGGACCTCTTCTGCGCGGCCTGCATCGCGGCGACGCGCTCGCGGCGGTCTCGGGTCGTCTCGCGGGCCATCGTTCCTCGTTCCTGTCCAGGTGCCGGGTGCGGCGCCAGTGGTGACGTCGGCGCCGCGCGGACCGGCTGTGCGTGTGAGTCGCGGTCGTCCCGGCGGCTGCTCTCCCGTTCAACGACCGAGCCGAGTGTAAGCGAGGATGATGTGGTGCCCGAACCCCTGACCCGACTGTGGCGCAGCGACCGTGAGATCGCGCTGCGAGCCCAGCTGCGCATCTTCGCCCGGGGCTCGGGCGACCCCACGTCGCGCTTCACCCACGAGGGCACGGTGACCCGCGCGGCACAGACGCCGGAGGGGGTCGGGACCCTGCACCTCGCGTGCCGGGCGGGGGAGTCGCTGGTGCACGCGCAGGCCTGGGGCCCGGGGGCGCAGTGGCTCCTCGAGTCGGTGCCCGCGCTGCTGGGCGACGAGGACGACCCGACTGGTTTCGTGGCGCACCACGACGTCGTGGCGCAGGCGTGGCGGCGGTTCCCGCACTGGCGCGTGCCGCGCTCAGGCCTGGTCCTCGACGCCCTCGTCCCGGCCGTCATCGAGCAGAAGGTGACCGGCCAGGAGGCGTTCGCCGGCTACCGGAGGCTGGTGCGCCGGTACGGCACGCCCGCGCCCGGGCCGTTCCCGGGGCTGATGGCGCCGCCCACCCCGTCCGGTTGGGCCGCGATCCCGTCGTGGGCGTGGCTCCAGGCGTCGGTCGACAACGCTCGCTCGCAGACCGTCGTCCGCGCCGCTGGGTATGCCGGCCGGCTGGAGGAGGGCGCCTCGGTGTCCCTCGCGGAGGCGCACCGTCGCCTGCGTGCGCTTCCCGGTGTCGGTGTGTGGACGGCGGCCGAGGTGGCGCAGCGCGCGCTCGGCGACCCGGACTCCGTGTCGTTCGGTGACTACCACGTCGCCAAGGACATCGGCTGGGCCCTGACCGGGACGCCGGTGGACGACGAGGGCCTCGCGGTACTGCTCGAGCCGTACCGCGGGCACCGCTACCGGGTGCAGCATCTGCTCGGCCTGGCCGGCCAGCGCCGGCCGCGCCGGGGTGCCCGCATGGCTCCGCGGACGCACCTGCCGACGCGTCCGCGATAGCGAGTTCGCGGGCTCGAAGAGGGCTCGTGACGCGGCGGCAACGTGCCAGCCTCGACTCATGAGCTCGCGGCTCTCGGCCGGACGGGAACTTCCGGCACCGGAACTGCCGGCACCGGAACTGCCGGCACCGGGAGAGCCGGCACGGGGAGAGCCGGGACGGGCAAGGGCGGGATCGGAAGCGGCGGCAGCGGTCGGTCGGGGTCGAGGCGGGCGACCTGCGTCGGCACGGTGCCGCCGTCGACGACGAGCTCGCCCCGCCCCGGCCGACGGACAGCAGGCACCTCGAGCCTGACGCCGAGCACGTCCCCGTCGCTCGGCGAGGTCGCGCCGAGGATGAGCCCGCAGCCGTTGCGCGCGACCTCGGGCACGAGCCCACGGAAGGCCCCGTTGGCCCTCGTCAGCTCGGCCGCGACCGCGATGAAGCCGTCGGTGTCGTCGACGAGGCGGACCAGCTCGACGAGGGCCACCTCGACGGGGCTGCCGTCGACGAGCTCGACGTCGTCGACCAGGACGCACAGATCTGGATCCGCACGGCGCACCTCGACGACCTCGGCGACGTCCTTGGTGGTGAACGTGCGCAGCCTGCGGGACCCCGCCCAGGACGACAGGGGAGAGCGTCGCGGGCACAGGACGACGACGTGGCGACCCTGCTGCGCCAGGCGCTCGCCGGTCGTGGTGAGCACGGTCGAACGTCCGGAGCGGTTCGGGCCGGCGACCAGGAACCGCCGCCGTCCGGGGCCAGGGGTCAGGCCCACCGGGCCGGCCTCGTCGCCGCCCAGGCCGAGGACCAGCTCCTCGCCACCCGGGCTCAAGCCCTCGAGGGGCACGTGGGCCGGCAGCGCGGTGATGCGCCATGGTGCCGACGACCGCGCGACGCGGCCCGCCCGACCAGGTCCCGGGCCTGCCGTGTGCTGCTGCCCAACAGTGTCCCCGGCGGCATCCGCGTCCCCGGCGTCCTCGCCGCCCTCACCTCCCTCGCCGGCCTGGCCGTCCTCGCTGGTCTCGCCGGCCTCGCCGGCGTGTGCGGCCGCACCCGACGCGGACTCGAGGGCCCCGGCGGCCGCATCCACCGCCGCCGCGGTGGCGGCTGCAGAGGCATCGGCGCCGGGGACGGCCAGCTGCAAGTAGTTCCCGGACCGCAGGTCGATCGCTCGCCCCGGCGGCAGGGTCGTCGACGTCTGGGCGGGTGGGAGACCGGCCAGAGTGAGGTCCAGCGGGTCGGGCATCGAGAGCACCAGACGTCGCTGGAGCAGGCCCGGCAGCCGGCCGGAGAGCAGGGCGCGGCCCCCGGCAACGGCGAACCACACCCCGGCGGACGGCCCGTCGCGCAGCAGTCGGTGGAGGTCGTCGACGTCGCTCCCGTGGTCTGACAACGACTCCTCGAGCGACTCCCAACCGTCCACGAGCACCACGACGCGGTCGGGCCCCGTCTCCTCACCGTCGACGAGCCCGAGCAGGCGCGAAACCAGCCGGCGGATGATTCCCGGGTCGGTGGCATCGGTCACGGTGCCCACGTGCGGGAGCCTGCCGAGTGCCGCGGCCGGGCCGGACACGCCCTGGAGCACGTGCAGGTGCAGCCGTTGGGGCGAGTGCCGTCGCACGAGGCCGAGGGCGAGGTTGACCAGGCTCGTGGACCGCCCGGACCTCGGGCCGCCGGCGATGCCCAGATGGCCGTCGTGCTCCGGTCGCCAGTGCAGCGACTCCTGTCGTTGCCGGTGTGGCAGGTCGACGAGGCCCAGAGGAACACTTGTCGCGTCGACGGAGATGTCCTCGTCGTCGGCCCACCGGGAGAGCTCGGCGGTCGTGAGCACGTCCTGCAGGGGTGGCAGCCACGGCTGCGACGCCGTACGGAGGTCCAGCTGTCGTGCAGCTGCGCGGGAGGCGGCGACGTAGGCGTCCAGCTCAGTGCCGCAGCCTCGGGAGAGGTCCTCGCTCGAGCTCGCCGGGGCGGCTGGGAGGGCTGTGAGCAGGTCGCGTGCGACGACGCGCACCGGCATGGCCTCGTCGGCCCGTCGAGCCAGACCACCGCCGATGTAGGCGGTCTGCACGGTGCGCAGGCCGTGGTCGCCGGCTCGGATGCACGCGCGGCCGGGCGTGCGCGGGTCCAGTGACGCCGCGTCGGCGCAGTCGACGACGTCCTCGCTGTCGCTCCGGTCGCGGACGCGGAGGGCGATCCGCAGGGCCACGTTGGCACGCATGTCGGCCGACACGATGCCCGCGGGCCGTTGTGTCGCCAGCACGAGGTGCAGGCCGAGCGACCGGCCGAGCGCGGCGACGCGTACGAGCCCGTCGATGAAGTCGGGGAACTCCTCCGCGAGCGCCTTGAACTCGTCGACCACGATGACCAAGCGCGCCAGCGGGGCAAGGTCAGGGCATACGCCAGCGGCTCGCCGGTATTCGTGGAGGTCGCGCGCGCCAGCCTGGGCGAGGAGGCGCTCGCGACGCTTCATCTCTGCGTCGAGCGAGACGAGGGCGCGAGCTGTCAGGTGGGCGTCCAGGTCGGTGACGAGTCCGACGGTGTGGGGCAGGCGAGCGCACTCGCTGAAGGCGGAACCGCCCTTGTAGTCGACGAGCACGAAGCTCAGCTCGTCCGGGGGACTGGTGACGGCGAGGCCTGCGACGAGGCTCTGGAGCAGCTCCGACTTGCCCGAGCCGGTCGTGCCGCCGACGAGGGCATGCGGGCCGTCCGCCGCGAGGTCGATCGAGACCTCCCCTTCGGCGTCGAGTCCCAGCAGCGCGACCGGTCGTCCACTGCTTCGGGACCAGGCCTGCGCGAGGCTGTCGGCGGACAGGGCGTCGGTGCCTGCGGCGCGGTGCAGGCCGACGAAGGAGACTCGCGCGGGAAGGGTGCCCGCTCCCATCTCGGGAGTGGCATCGACGTAGGGCGACATGGTTCGGCTGACGGTCTCGAGCCAGCCCGGTGACGGAAGGTCCGGCACGACGCCCTCGATCGTGTTGCCCTCCTGCCTGATGGTGCCGCCGAGTCCGGAGCCCTCGATCTCCAGCGTCGCGCTCGCCTCGACGGGGAGCGAGGCGACATCCCGGTCGAGGCAGACGAGAGCCACGCCCGCGTCGGGTCCCCCGCGGAGCAGCTCGGAGAAGCCGGGCACCGCTCTCAGAGCGCTGGCTCCGTCGGCCAGGACGAGCGTGTCCACCGGGGGGCTCGCGCCGGGCGGCGGCCGGTGGCCGTACGACGTGCCGCGGCGGCTCTCGACGAGCGCCCGCAGCGCTGCTGCGTGGCTGGCCACGGCTGCAGCCCCTCCGGAGATCCGCGCCGCCTCCTCCTCGCCTCCCCGAGCGTGAGGCAGGTGGGCGGCCCACTCCCACTGGCGTGCCCGCTCCTCGGTGTCCGCCAGGATGTGGAGGGTGACCGCGCGCGGGGTGTGCCAGGCCGCCACCTGCACCAGCAGGGCGCCCGCCAGCGAGGAAGCGTGCCCGTGCGGCCCGGCCACGCCCACGACCCCCTGCAGGTCCAGCAGGGCGGGAAGGTCCTCGATCTGCGGCCGCTCGCCTGCGGGACCGGAGGTGTGCACCTCGGCGGGCTGGGTCGCGGTACCGACGCGGACGCGCAGGTAATCGCCGTCCGCGGGACGGCGCTCCCACAGCCGGGTGCCTCGCCGCCGCACCACGGCCTCGACGTACGCCAGATCGGGCTGCTCGCCGCGACGCCGCAGGGCATCCCTGCGCGCCGAGTCCAGCAGGTCCTTCCGTGCCCGCTCGAGCTGCGAAGCGTGCTCCCGCAGCTGGCGACGGTACGAGGTGCGGCCCGCCCGGCGGTCGCTCCACCACTGGCCGAGGAGCAGCACCGGGGACATCAGCGCGAAGAGCAACAGGGCGGGGGACGAGAGGACCACTGCGAGGATCCCGGAGAGCGCCAGCGGTGCCAGCGAGGCGAGCAGCGGGACACGGCCGTGCTCCGGGCGACGTGGTGCCTCCGGGAAGACCACGGGTGGTGTAGTCGCTGCCTCACGGATGCGGGGCTGCCGGTGGATGCGCACCTCGCCGCCGACGATCTCGTGGTGACCGGCGCGAACGTCTGCCTGACCGACGACGACCGTCGTGGAGCCGATCCGCAGGTGCTGTCCCGTCGTGACGCGGGCGCCCGCCACGGGAAGGGCCACGCCATCGAGGCGCGACGGGTTCGTGGGTTGCAGGTCTCGCAGGTACAGGCCGTCGGTCGAGACACTCAGCACCGCGTGCGCGCGGGAGACCCCCGGGTCGTCGAGTCGGACACCCGCGGAGGCGGCGCGGCCGATGACGTGCTGCCCTCGTCCGAGCACGACGAGCCGGCCCGCGCCGGAGCCGCTCACCAGGCGCAGCTCGACGGCGCCCATCCCGCCAGTGGGTCCACCGGCGCGGTCGGCGGGTCCAGCGACGAGGAGGGCGCCACGCAACAGCGGCGGGTGCCCCAGAAGGTCGTCGTCGGCCACGAGCCGGTCTCCGACGCGGAGCTGGGCGGCCGACAGACCCGTCACTGCGCCGACGCGAGCGCGCACCGCCCCGAAGCTCGTGCCGGCGGACGCCTCGATGGTCACGTGACGATGCGGCTGACCGGTGGTGCGCCGGTCCAGCACGGTGAGAGTCACAAGCACTCGTTCCTCCTGTCGTGAGCCACCATCACAGCGGCTCGCCGGGGCGGGTCCCCGTACGCGTGCACAGCTGTGGACGGCCTCAACCGCTCTGCCATCCGCGGCGCTACCGTGCGCGTCGCCCACGCTCGGGAAAGCCAGGACGTTGCCCGGCGGACCGAAGGGCTGTGGCGGGGCTGTGGATGACGGGCACGGGCGGGTTTGGTTCCGGCCTAGCTTGGACGCGCCAGAACCGGATGACCCGGGCAGGATGTCCCACAAGCAGCTCACAGGGGTTCAGGGGAACGTATGTCGACGCAGGAAGCGGTCCGCCATGTCGAGGGCGAGGTGCGCGAGCTCATCCGGCGGTCCGGGCTCGACCCGTCCAGCGACACCAAGGCGGTTCGAAGGCTCGTCCAGGACGCCGTGCAGGACTACGACCAGCGGTCGCTCCACGGCGGGCTTCCCTCACTCGGCGACCAGCGTCTGGCCGTCCACTCGATCCTGTCGGTCGTGGCCGGTTACGGGCCCCTGCAGCAGTACTTCGACGACCCGGCCGTCGAGGAGATCTGGATCAACAAGCACGATCGAGGGTTAGGCCTGAGCTGGCGCGAGCTTCTGCTGCGGACCGGTTTGGACTGTGGCGGATTCGGCCGGACGGGGTTGGACCACCGTGGGTCGTGTGCCAGTTTGTGTGCCGATCCTGAGTACCCCTGCCAGGGGCCGGTTCGCTCCTGGCGGCGCAGGCGGCAGGAGCGAACGCTCACGGCCACCAAGCGCGTGATCGTCATGGCTGGTGGGTAACGCGAACCCATGCAGTCAAGTGTAGACCTCTACACGCCGGTACGAGCCGTGCGCTTTCCAGGACGACGGGTTCCACGACGTCGCGCCGCTCGCAGGCCGGGGGGGGGCGCGCAGGGCGAGGGCTAGTGCGGCACGCCTGGCTTCGACGACGCCGATGATCACCATGTCGCCCAGGGTGGCCATGGCGAGCACAGTGGGGGTGTGCGGGCCGTCCGGTCAGCACGAGGCGGAAGAGACGACGGGGCGAGCCGGGGCGGTGCCGGACGACTCGGGCGGTGCCGATGAACAGGCCGGTTCCGGTGACGGCATTGTCGATGTCTGTCAGGAGTCCGTCACCCCGTCCATCCTCGCCTCGGTCGGGTGCGGTCAGCTCGAACGCGAGCGAGAGCGGCAGGGCTGAGGTCAGTCCAAGAAGCTTTGCAGGTCCTTCATCGCGTCGAAGTTCAGCTGGAACCAAGCCCAGCTGCCGCGACGTTCACGGCTCAGGATCCCGGCTTCGACGAGCGTCTTGAGGTGGTGGCTGACGGTGGGCTGCGACACCTGGACGGCGTCGGTCATGTCGCACACGCAGGCCTCATGGTCGGGGGAGGCGCTGATGATGCTGAGCAGCTGAAGGCGCACGGGGTCGGCCAGGGCCTTGAGCAGGGTGGCCCGGCGCTCGGCCTCGGCGCGGTCGAGCACGGTGACGGAGGGCGAGCCGCAGTCGGAGACGTAGGGCACCTGCTGAGGTGTCGTGATCAGTGCCGTGATGCTCACGTGTTCACCTTTCGTTCGCCGTCATTGACCTCGGTCAATGTTGACACAGGTCAATGCGACTGCCAACGTTGGAGTATCGACCAGTGTCGATCCTGCTTCAGTCCAGGCCCACGTTTCGAAGGACATCGGTGAACAACGCGCCCAGCCCCAGCACCTCCACCGAGGCCACGCCGGCCGCCCACGACCCGGTGGTGGCGAGGCTCTCGACTCTCGACCGCTTCCTGCCGGTCTGGATCGGCCTGGCCATGGTGGCCGGCCTGCTGTTGGGGCGGGTCGTCCCCGGCCTCGGCAACGGGCTGGCGAAGGTGGAGGTCGACGGGGTCTCCCTCCCGATCGCCCTCGGACTGCTCGTCATGATGTATCCCGTCCTGGCCAAGGTCCGCTACGACCGGCTCGACTCGGTCACGGGCGACAAGAGGCTGCTGGTCAGCTCCCTGTTCCTCAACTGGGCGCTAGGGCCGGCGTTGATGTTTGCGCTCGCTTGGATCTTCCTGCCCGACTTGCCGGCCTACCGCACGGGCCTGATCATCGTCGGACTCGCCCGGTGCATCGCCATGGTCATCATCTGGAACGACCTCGCCTGCGGTGACCGCGAGGCCGCGGCCGTGCTCGTCGCGCTCAACTCGGTCTTCCAGGTCGTCGCCTTCGCCGGCCTCGGCTGGTTCTACCTCTCCGTGCTGCCCGGCTGGCTCGGTCTCTCACAGACCGGCATCGACGCGTCCACCTGGGACATCGCCCGCTCGGTCCTCATCTTCCTCGGCATCCCGCTGCTCGCGGGGTTCCTCTCCCGACGTATCGGGGAACGCCGACGTGGGCGGACCTGGTACGAGGGGACGTTCATCCCCCGCATCGGACCCTGGGCGCTCTACGGCCTGCTCTTCACCATCGTCATCCTCTTCGCCCTGCAGGGCGACGCGATCACCTCACGACCCCTCGACGTCGTGCGCATCGCGCTGCCACTCCTCGTCTACTTCGCCGTGATGTGGGGCGGCGGGTTCGGACTCGGCGCAAGCCTCCGGCTGGGCTACGAGCGCACCACGACGCTCGCCTTCACCGCAGCGGGCAACAACTTCGAGCTCGCCATCGCGGTCGCCATCGCCACCTTCGGCGCCGCCTCCGGACAGGCCCTCGCCGGCGTCGTCGGGCCCCTCATCGAGGTCCCGGCCCTGGTCGCCCTCGTCTACGTGAGCCTCGCCCTGCGCAAGCGGTTTCACCCCGCCATCGGCAGCCCGGACGCGCCCCTCCCCTCGCGAGCAACCGCCAACGCCGACAAGGAGTCCCGCAATGCCTGAGATCCACGTCTACGAGCCCGCGCTCTGCTGCAACACCGGGGTCTGCGGACCCGAGCTCGACGAACGCCTCGTCGTGTTCACCGCCGACCTGGCGCACGTCAACGAGGCGGGCGGCCAGGTGCAGCGCCACAACCTGGCCAACGACCCGCAGGCCTTCGTCACGAACGACGCCGTCCGGGACTTCCTCCACCTCGCAGGATCCGAGGGCCTCCCGCTGACGACGGTCGACGGTGTAACCGTGCTGACCGGCGCCTACCCGACCCGTGAGCAGCTGACCCGGTACTCAGCCCTCGCCGACTCTGCGCAGGACGCATCCTCGGATCGTCCTCTGTTGGCCCTGGCCCCGACAGCCTCTGACGCCGGCTGTTGCGCGCCCGAGGCTTCCACGGGTTCGCCCACCCCTTCGACCGGCTGCTGCTGATGCTCTCCCTGCCCTTCCTCGACGCTCCGCCCCGGTTCCTGTTCTTCACCGGCAAGGGCGGCGTCGGCAAGACCTCGCTGGCCTGCGCCACGGCCGTGCACTTGGTAGGGCAGGGCAAGCGGGTACTGCTGACGAGCACCGACCCGGCGTCGAACGTCGGACAGGTGTTCAACGCCACCGTGGGCAACGTGGTCACTCCGGTACCGGGTATCCCGGGTCTGGACGCTCTGGAGATCGACCCGCAGCAGGCAGCCGACGCCTACCGAGCCGCGATCATCGACCCGGTGCGCGACCTCCTGCCGGCCGCCGAGATCTCCGCGATGACCGAGCAGCTCTCCGGAGCCTGCACGACCGAGATCGCCTCCTTCAACGAGTTCACCTCCCTGCTCGACGACGAGACCGCCACGGCCGCCTACGACCACATCCTCTTCGACACCGCACCCACCGGGCACACCGTCCGACTGCTCCAACTCCCGGGAGAGTGGACCACCTACCTGTCCGACGGCAAGGGCGACGTGTCATGCCTGGGACCCGTTGCGGGCCTCGACCGGCTGCGGCACGACTACGCCGGCGCACTGGCAGCGCTGACCGACCCGACACGCACGCGCCTTGTCCTGGTGACGCGCCCACAACGCTCCTCCATCCGGGAGGCCGCACGCACCTTCGATGAGCTGCGCGAGCTGGGTATGACGAACGCCCACCTCGTCGTCAACGGCGTCATGCCCCAGTACGCGGCCGCCGACGCCGCGGACGACGTCCTCGTAGACGCGGTGACCGGGCGCGAGAGGGAGGCCCTGGACGCCATCCCCGCCGATCTTGCCGTGCTGCCCCGGACGACGATTCCGTTGCTCGCGTTCAACACGGTCGGCGTCCCCTCGCTCCGCGCTCTGCTTGACCCCGACGCGACACCGGCCGCTCCAGCCAGCGACGAAATCGCCTCTCTGCCAGACGGTTTGACCAGCCTTCGTGACCTCGTCGACGACCTCGAAGCGGACGGCCACGGCCTGGTCATGTGCATGGGCAAGGGCGGGGTCGGCAAGACCACGGTCGCTGCCGCAGTCGCCCTCGAGCTCGCCTCCCGCGGACATGAGGTGCTGCTGACGACCACCGATCCGGCCGCCCACCTGAGCGAGACGCTCCAGGCGGAGGTGGAGCACCTCACCGTCGAGCGGATCGACCCCGAACAGGCCATCATCGAGTACCGCGAACGGGTCATGGCCGGCAAGGGCAACGCGCTCGACGACGCCGGCCGGGCCGTCCTCGCCGAGGACCTGAAGTCGCCGTGCACCGACGAGGTCGCCGTCTTCCAGCAGTTCTCCCACGTGGTCTTCCGGGCCCGCAAGCAGTTCGTCGTGCTCGACACGGCCCCGACCGGCCACACCCTCCTGCTGCTCGACGCGACCGGCTCCTACCACCGCGAGATCACCCGCCAGATGAGCGAGGGCGCCCGCTTCGTCACCCCGCTGATGCGCCTGCAGGACCAGAGCCAGACCAAGGTCGTCATCGTCACCCTGCCGGAGACCACGCCAGTGCTCGAGGCCCAGGAGCTCCAGGACGACCTCGCCCGCGCCGGCATCACCCCGTGGGCCTGGGTCGTCAATGCCAGCCTCACCGCCTCGGCGCCCACTTCATCGTTCCTGCGGGCCCGAGCCCACGCCGAAGCCGACCCGCTCGCTCGCGTGAACGAGCTCTGCCGACGCGTGGCCGTGATGCCGCTGCTGGCCCGCGAACCGGTCGGCACCGCCGCCCTTTCAGAGCTGACCCGACCTGCCATGGAAGGAACCCTGACCGATGCGCACTGACAGGGATGCGGGCTCGCCCGACTACGACCGGATCGTGGAGGACCTGACGTACAAGTACGACGGCGTCTTCTCCAAGGAGTCCGTCGCGCAGGCCGTAGCCGACGCACGCGCCGCCCTCGAGCCCGTCTCCAAGATCCCCACCTACCTGCCGATCCTCACCGCGCGGTACGCCACCCAGCAGCTGACCGCCGCCGCGCAGGCCGAGGGCCGGATCACCAAACAGGTGCCCGAGCTGCTCTTCGTCTGCGTCCACAACGCCGGCCGGTCCCAGATCGCCGCAGCGCTGGCCCAGCACCTCTCCGGCGGCCGGGTCCACGTCCGCTCCGCCGGCTCCGCCCCGATCGACGAGGTCAACGCCACCGCCATCGCCGTCCTCAAGGAACGCGGCATAGACCTCTCCGAGGCCTACCCCAAGCCGCTGACCAACGACGTCGTGCGCGCCGCCGACGTCGTCATCACGATGGGCTGCGGCGACGCCTGCCCGATCCTGCCCGGAAAACGCTACGAGGACTGGGACGTCGCCGACCCCGCCGGTCAGCCCCTCGAGACCGTCCGCGACATACGCGACGACATCCAGGGCCGCGTCACCCGACTGCTCCGCGACCTCGGCATCTGACCTAGCGACACCGCCCACCCGCGCCCGCCCCACTCGCGACCTGCGTCAACGACACCGCATCCACCACCCCCCCAGGCCACAAGCAAGGAGCAACCCACATGAGCAACCAGGCCGACAAGCCGTCCGTCCTGTTCGTCTGCATCCACAACGCGGGCCGGTCCCAGATGGCTGCCGCCTACCTCGCCCACCTCTCCGGGGGTGCCGTCGAGGTGCGCTCGGCGGGATCCGAGCCCGCCGACCAGGTCAACCCCTCAGCCGTCGCCGCCATGGCCGAGGAAGGCATCGACATCACCGCCGAGACCCCCAAGATCCTCACCACCGAGGCGGTCAAGGAGTCCGACGTCGTCATCACCATGGGGTGCGGCGACACGTGCCCCATCTTCCCCGGGAAGCGCTACGAGGACTGGGAGCTCGCCGACCCCGCCGGCAAGGGCGTCGAGGCGGTGCGACCGATCCGCGACGAGATCCGGCAGCGCATCCTGGGGCTGCTCGCGTCGCTCGACGTCACCCCCGTCAACGCCTGACGCCTCCCGCGTCGGCCGAGCGACCGACCCCGGGGCCCACTGGGGCGCAGGACGATCCGGACTTCAGAACAAGGGAATCCAGTACATGAGCGAGACCGCACCCGTCCGCAACGTCATCATCATCGGTTCCGGCCCCGCGGGCTACACCGCAGCCGTCTACGCCGCTCGCGCCAACCTGGCGCCGCTGGTGTTCGAGGGCGCTGTGACCGCCGGTGGCGCGCTGATGAACACGACCGAGGTCGAGAACTTCCCCGGCTTCACCGACGGCATCATGGGCCCGGACCTGATGGACGGCATGCGCGCCCAGGCCGAGCGCTTCGGCGCCGAGCTGGTCACCGACGACGTCACCGCCCTCGACCTCACGGGTGAGGTCAAGACCGTCACCGACGGCGAGGGCCGCGTCCACCACGCCCGCTCGGTCATCCTCGCGATGGGCTCGGCCTACCGCGAGCTGGGCCTGCCCCGCGAGAAGGAGCTCTCCGGGCACGGGGTGTCGTGGTGCGCGACCTGCGACGGGTTCTTCTTCCGCGACCAGGACATCGCCGTCGTCGGCGGCGGCGACTCCGCCATCGAGGAGGCGACCTTCCTGACCAAGTTCGCCCGCACCGTGACGATCATCCACCGCCGCGACGCCCTGCGCGCCAGCAAGATCATGGCCGAGCGCGCCCAGTCCAACGACAAGATCCGCTTCGCCTGGAACTCCGAGGTCGCGCAGATCCACGGCGAGGACAAGCTCACCGGCCTGACCCTGCGTGACACCGTCACCGGCGCCACCCGCGAGCTCGCGGTGACCGGGCTGTTCGTGGCGATCGGGCACGACCCGCGCAACGAGCTGGTCACCGGCGTCGTGGACACCGACGAGGCCGGCTACGTCCTGGTCGACGGCCGCTCCACCCGCACCAACGTCCCGGGCGTCTTCGCCTGCGGCGACCTGGTCGATCACACCTACCGCCAGGCGATCACCGCCGCCGGCTCCGGCTGCGCCGCCGCCCTGGACGCCGAGCACTACCTCGCCGCCCTCGCCGACACCACCACCCCCGAGCAGGCCGCCGTCGAGGCCGCCGTCATCGACGAGACGGACTCGGGCGAGATCCCCGACCCCCGTCCCACCGTCGGCGCCCAGGCCGTCTCCCCGTCCTTGGCCGCCATCTTCGCTAGAGGGTCGCATGAGTGAGGTCCCGCGGGTGGGACCAGCGGGCGCCGGCGACCCCCGTCCGTCGGTGCTGTTCGTGTGCGTCAAGAACGGCGGGAAGTACCAGATGGCGGCCGCCCTCATGCGGTCCCTGGCGCGCGCTGACGTCGAGGTCCACTCCGCCGGGACGCGGCCGGGCGATGCGGTGAACGCGTTGGCCGCCGAGGTCGTCGCCGAAGTCGGGGCGAGCATGGACGGGGAGGTGCCCACAGCGATCGAACCGGACCTGTTCCGGCGCGTCGACCGTGTCGTCGTGCTCGGCTCCGAGGCGGTTGTCGCAGCCGTCCCGGGCATGCGAGGTTCCATCGAGACCTGGGAGACCGACGAACCCTCCTCACGCGGTATCGAGGGAATCGAGCGCATGCGGCTGATCCGTGACGACATCTAGGCCCGCTGCGAAAGCCTGCTGGAAGCACTCCAAGCCCGCTGCCTGGTCGGTCTGGTCGAGACGACGCCGGTCCGCCCGTCCGGTCTGTCGTCTTACTGCAGGGATTCGCTGGGCCACCGTCCGCGGCCGCGACATCCCGACGGCGGCGGACTCATGCACTGCACGGGCTTGAGGCGATGATGGGAGCCATGAGCGTGGACGTGACGGTGCTGTACTTCGACGGATGCCCGAGCTGGCGGACGGCCCTTGAAAGGGTTGACGCCGCCTCCGCCCGCACCGGTGTGCCTGTTCGCGTCAGCACCTTGGCCGTGACTTCGAACGCCGACGCAGACCGGCTCGGGTTCACCGGATCCCCGACCATTCTGCTGGACGGGGCCGACCCATTCGCGCAACCCGGCGCAATCCCAGCCGTGGCCTGCCGGCTCTACGCCACCCCGGACGGTATGGCTGGCTCGCCCACGGTTGACCAGCTCGCCAAGGCGCTGGCCCAGCACGCACACTGAACCGGTCTCCGACCTCTGGCCACCGGCGCAGCCGAAGGCGAGGATGGGTCCATGGCAGCCATTGCGCAGGAGCACGGGCAGGTGCAGATCCCGAGCTGCTGGTGTTGCGGGAACACGTTCGACGGGAGGGACCTGACCCGGCTCGGGTCCCAGCCGGAGGTAGGCGTGTGCGCGGGGTGCGCCTTGTGGCTGTCGCGGCGCGCCAGATCCGAAGCCGATTCGGGCCACCGCACCCCGGGTGCCAGGCTGCGCCGGTGGGTCGTTTCCACGCGAGATGCGGTCACACGCGCTGGGCTACAGGACTGGCCGGCCCTTGGCCCGCTGCTGCGACGGCTCGACCGACACCTTCCCTGAAGCCCCCTGAAGCCAACTGACATGGTTACCTCCGCACCCATCGACCGGCAACGCCTCCATGATGATCTGGAGAGAGTCCGCGCCGATCTTCACCAGATCGTCGCTGTTGCGAGCCCCAGCGAGCTCCGTCGGCGCAGCAACGGAACCCGCTGGAGCAATGGGCAGCTGTTGTGGCATATGGCCTTTGGCTTCCTCATCGTGTCTCGACTGCTCCCGCTGGTCAGGATGTTCGGGCGGCTCCCGGACGGCTCCAGTCGGGCCTTCGCAGCGGTACTCAACGCGGGGACCCGACCGTTCCACTCCATCAACTACCTCGGGCCTGTCGGTGGCGCGCTCGTCTTCCATGACCCACGGCTGACCCATCAGCTCGACCACACCATCGCGCGGCTGCACCGCCGGCTCGACGCCGAGTCGCCGGAAGCGCTCGCCAGGCGGATGCACTTCCCGGTCGGGTGGGACCCCTTCTTCCGGGACACGATGACGCTGGCCGACGTGTACGCGTACGGCATGCAGCACTACGACTTCCACCGGGAGCAGCTCACGATCGAGGTGTAGCAGTGGCCCCTCCGGGCGGTGGCGTCCGGCAAGGACGGAGGTCGTGGTCTGCTGCTGCGAGCCGGGATCAGGTGCCGCTGACCCCGCTGACCTTGCACCCCGATCTGGACACCACCACGAGTGGGGTGTCCGGCGAGGCGCCAGGCAGCTGCGTCCGGTGCGTCAGGAGTTCCCCGAGGTCCTTGCTGTCGAACGCGGCATTCTCCAGCCCACTTGATCGAACCGATCGCCAGGATCTGCTTCGCGGTCGGCCCCTGGCCCCGGAGCCACGGCCTCAAAAGCGCCGGAAGTGCATCCGCTACCAACACTAGAAGCCGAACAGGCACGCCGGCGGCCCTGTTCGGCTTCTAGTGTTGGTAGCGGGTGCACAGACGCCGGTTCTCCATAGCCTTGACCTGATGGTCGGGCGTGGAGAACCGGCGCTTGGGTCATGTGTGGGAGGGGGGTCGTGCACCGGGCATGACAGCAACCGTGTACGCACATGACGACGACAACTATCCCGACGAGAGCCGATGGGTCCCGGGGGAAGCGGGTACGCCGAGCGAGGTCTTCGCCGGCAGCTACCTGCACATCCAGCTCGAGCGGGCGCGGGCCTACCCGAACGGGGTCATCGTGACGCTCACCGTGCGCGCCGGTGCGCTCGCGGGCCGCGAAGCGCAGCGCGCGTTCGCCGGCGAGGTGCTCTCGTTCCGCAGCGGTGACCTCGCTGGCCCGCGCCTCGAGCGCGTCATTGGATCGGGCGAGGTGCACTCCGTGGACCCGTGGGGTCACGGGGGCAGCGGAGGCATCTACTCCCTGCCCTACTGGATTCCGTTCCGAGACGAGACCGGAGCACCCCTGTCCCTGCGGTTCTCGTGGGCGGGGCGAGGCGTAGAGCACGAGTTCGAGTACTCGGCCGGGGAGTTGCAGCGCGCCCATGCGGCGAGCCGCCAGGTGATCAGCTAGCCCAGCCCCAGTCGTTGGACACCGCGCCACCGGCTCCGAGCGCGCCCCCAAGTCCGGCTACGGGCGCCCGCCGGTCAGTGTGACCAGGCGGGCGCTCGCGACGCGTCGCTCAGGCAGGTGTAACCGCTGCCGCCGCTGCCGTGCCCAACCGTGCCACGCACCGTTCGCACCGCGGACTCGATACACCGGAAAATGCGCCGGCTAGCAACACTAAAAGCCGAACGGGGCCGGCGGGGTGGACCTTTGACCGTGAGCACCGGTGCCAGCCGTGACCAGGTGCACATCGTCATGCCGACACCTGCGAGGGGCTGAGCGCCGAGCAACTGCCACACGCGTTGGAACGCGTTCTACCGGGCCGATGCGGCCCGCACCCGCGACGAGCGCGGCAGCGGGATCGGGCTGACCATGGCGCAGGCCATCGTGTCTGCGCACAACGGGACGGTTCAGGCCGACAGCGCCGGGCTGGGGCAGGGCGCGAGGTTCACCATCAAGCTTCCCATCACACCGCCGACGACGGAGACGACCGCGCGCCGTGGCGAGCCAAGGAAGACCAGTCACGACACTGCGCTGGCCGCCGCCGCACGCTCGGCGCATTCCTATGGTCCTGGCTTCACGCAAGGGACGAGCCTCCTCAGGAGGGCAGTTAACCCGCATGGCCGTATGGGTATGCGGATGGCGTGGCTGAAGACCGCGGAGCCCGCAGCGAGGCACGTGCCGTGGACCCGCGCGCAGTGGTCTCTGCGAGGGCCCGGGTCCCCAGCCCGGAGGACTGCGACCGACTCGGCGCCGTCCTGTCGCTGATCGCCGGCCCCACCAGAATCCGCCTGCTCCATGCCCTCGACACGGCGGAGGAGCTGTGTGTCGGAGACCTGGCGCTGGCCCTCTGTGCCTCGGAGGACTCCGTCGGATACGGCCTCAAGATGCTGCGGACGGCAGGGCTCGTCACGCGCCGCAAGGAGGGGCGCACGGTCTACTACCGACTGGTCGACGGATTCCCGGAGCTGTTGCGCTCGGACTGCCTGCGCCAGCTGGTGCACCTCACCCGCGCAGGCGCATACGGAGGAGCCTGAGTGGGAGCTCGACCGCGGAGCCGGCCGACAGAGAAGCGGGAGGCGACGTGTACCTCGGGATAGCACTGCTGCTGCTGGTGACAGCAGCAGGTCTGGCACTGCTCCTGCTCGTCGCCCGCGCAGTCGCGGTGAGTTCGGAAGCCTTGCCGGTGCTGCCTTTCCAGTCCGGCCACGCGCCCACGGAGCATGCCCTCTCGCGCTACCACGTGCGGTGGTATCCCGCGACTCTGGTGTTCCTCGCCTTCGACGTCGAGATGCTGTTCATGTATCCTTGGGCCGTTGTCGTGGCCGAGCTCGGGGCCGGGGCGGTCGTGGAGATGTTCGTGTTCCTGGCCGCGCTCATGGTTGCGGTGCTGTGGGCCTGGCGTGAGGGTGCGCTCCGATGGGTCTGACGCAATGGCTGGCCCGTCAGGCCGTGCGCCGGTGCTCTGTCCTGCTCGTGGAGATGCCGGGCGGATGGCGTGCCCGGGTCTACGCGGAGCGCTTCGTCCTGGGACGTGGCTGGCAGCTTGCCGACTCACCCGCCGGCGCCGACATGTTGGTGGTGTGCGGACAGCTACCGCCCGACCTCGAGGACAGCGTCGAAGCGGTGTGGGAGCAGCTCCCCGGCCCGCGCGTGCGGATCTCCCTCGCACCGGGCGAGACCGAGCAGGGCGTCGAGGCGGCGGTCGAGGCCGCCCTGCCGCACCTGCGTGACACCGCCGCCCAGCGCGAGGACGCCGCGGGCCGCTCGCTACCCGGCGGCATGGACCCCGGCGACATGGACCCCGGCGACATGGACCACGGCGACATGGACCACGGCGACATGGACCACGGCGACATGGACCACGGCGACATGGACCACGGCGACATGGACCACGGCGACATGGACCACGGCGACATGGACCACGGCGACATGGACATGGCTCCGGACGGCATCGCGCTGGCCGAGGGCGCCGACGACCGAGACGGTCTCGAGATGGACGAGCTGCACCTGAGGCTGGGGCCGGTCCTGCGCCACTGGCCTGCGGGGCTGGAGATGACGTGGACGCTGCACGGCGACCTGGTCACGGAAGCCGAGGGCCGGTGGATCGGCTCTGCCACAGGGGAATCGGCAACCCAGGGTCTCCCGTCCACCGCCCTGCTCGCCGACGCGGTCCGCGATGTCCTGCAGCTCGCGGGGTGGACGGAGGGGGCCGAGCGCGCGATGCGTGTGCGAGACCTTGCCGTGGGCTCCCTCGCCGGGCGCGGCGATGCGGACCTGGCTCGCGAGGCGGCCGCGCTGGTCCGTCGCGTTCGACGTTCGCGCACGCTGCGCTGGTCCCTCCGGGGTCTGGGGCGTGTCGAGCGCGGATGGCTGGACGACCACCAGCTCCCGTCATGGTGGGCCGGGGACGCCAACGACCGTCTCCTGGCGCTGCTCGACGCCGTGCACGTGTCGACGGACGCGGGCCCGGGACCCGACGTGCTGCTCGAGCGACCTGACGCCGCGCACCTGACGCGGCTGTGCACCGGTGTCGAGGTCGCCGCGGCGCGACTCGTCGTCGCGAGCCTGGCGCCGCACCTCGGGTCCCTCGAGGCCATGAGGGCGGGCGCCCATGCCTGAGGCAGCCGTTCTCATCGCGCTCCCAACGGGAAGCGCCTCGGTCTCGACCAGCGACCTGGCAACCGCCGCCTCACTGGCGTTCGGTTCGCTGGTGCTGCTGACGGTCGGGGCCGCGGTGCTCTCCAGCGTCCTGCACGCTCGCTCGGTGGGCGCCGTGTCCTCGGGCCTGTCGGGCCCGGTCTCCGACGTCGCCCGGCTGCTCCGCCAGCGCCGGCGCGTGCCGGTCTCGGCGGACCGGCTGCTGTGGGCCGTCGGCACCTGGGGCCTGGTCGTCGCGGCGGTGCTGATGGTCGCGGTGGTGCCGTGGGGCGACGCCGTGGCCCTACCCACCGACGTGGGGATCGTGTGGTTCAACATGGTCGACGTCGCGGTGTGGGCCCTGGTCTGGCTCGCCGGGTGGGGGGCCAACTCGGCCTACGGCATCATCGGCGGCCACCGCTTCCTCGCCCAGGCACTCGGCTACGAGCTGCCGCTGATGTTCGCTCTCGTCGCGCCGGCCATCGCCGCCCACAGCCTCGACCCCCTCGTCGTCGCCGAGGCACAGCACGGGCTCTGGTATGCCGTGTGGATGCCCGTGGCGTTCCTCGTCTACCTCGTGGGGGTGCTCGGTTTCTCCGTGTCGGGTCCGTTCGCCGCCGCGCTCGGTTCCGACGTCGCGGGCGGCGTCGCCGCGGAGGTGTCGGGACTGGACCGGTTGCTCCTGCTCGCCGGGCGCCACGCACTGCTTGCCGCGGGTGCAGCCTTCGCCGTCCCCCTGTTCCTCGGCGGCGGCTCAGGGCCGCTCCTGCCGGGGTGGGCGTGGAGCCTGCTCAAGTCGGCCGCGGTGCTGGCCGTGCTCGTCTGGGCCCGCCGCCGCCTACCGGTCCTGCGACCCGACCTGTTCATGGAGCTGGGCTGGATCGTGCTGCTGCCGCTCGCGCTCGTGCAGGACCTCGTCGTCGCCGTCCTCGTCGTCTGGAGGAGCTGACCGTGGTCACCGACGTGCTCTTCATCGTCCTCGGCATCGTCGCCGTGCTCGCCGGGGCGGCCGTGTTCCGGGTCGACTCGATGGCCCGGGCGACCTATGCCCTGGCCGCCTCCTTCGTGGCCGTCGGGCTCCAGGTCCTGATGCTCTCGCAGAGCTACGTCGGGCTCATCGTCGTCCTCATGATGGTCATGGAGATGGCCGTCATGGCCGTCTACATGGTCATGTTCATGGGGATGAACCCCGCGCTGATGCCGATGAGCATGGTGCACGGCAAGAAGACCGCGCTCGGCGTGTCCGTCGGGGTCTTCGTCGTGCTCGTCGCCGGCATCCTGCTCACCGACTGGCCCGCCCGGCGGGGCTCGCCCCCGGCGGACCTGACTGCAGCCCTCGGGCGGACGCTGATGGAGTCCAAGATGCTCGTCATGGCCGTGGTGAGCCCGGTCATGGTCGCCACGATCGTCGCCGGGGTGTCGCTGGCTCACGCACGCACGCGCTACGACCGCCTGGGCGACGACCTCGAGGGCCCGGCCGAGGACCCGCAGCCCGGGGGAGTGGGCCGATGACGCTGCAGATCGCCCTCCTGCTCGCCGCGGCCCTCTTCAGCGTGGGCCTCTACGGCGCCATCTCCCA
The DNA here is from genome assembly GCF_039529575.1 of Terrabacter terrae. Taxonomy (NCBI): domain Bacteria; kingdom Bacillati; phylum Actinomycetota; class Actinomycetes; order Micrococcales; family Intrasporangiaceae; genus Terrabacter; species Terrabacter terrae. Next base: position 365,026 of record NZ_BAAANB010000003.1, on the reverse strand, counting down.
GCAGGTCGTCGTGATGGTGATGATGGGCCTCGAGCTCATGGTCAACGCAGTCATCCTCGCCGCCGCAGCCCTCTGGTGGTTCCTCGCGCCGAACCCGTCGGGCCAGGTCCTGCTCCTGGTGGTGCTGGCCGCGATGACCGTGGAGATGGCGATGGGCTTCGCCGTCGCCACACTCCTGCACCGTGAGCGCGGCTCCGACATGACCGACTCGGCCACGGACCTGGCGCAGTGACGACGGACGAGGAGGTGACGAGGTGAGCGACGCGTCCTGGATGCCGTGGGTGCTGGTGGGCCTGCCGGCAGCGGCCGGTGCCATCCTCGCGGCAGGCGCCGGCGGCAGGCGTCCCGGCAGACCCCCCGAGACGGAGCCGGCGGCCCGACTGGGAGCGGAGGCGGCAGCCGACCGGTCCGCCGCTGTCCGACCGGTGGATCGTCTTGCCGCTCCGGTCGCAGTGCTGGTGGCGTCGGCGGTGGTCGTGCTGGCGTTCGTCAGCGCCGTGTCGCGTCCGCGGGCGTCGGCCCCCTTCCTCGGAAGCGTCGACGGGGGCGGGTTCGGTCTCGAGGTCGACGGCCTCGCAGCAGCCATGGTCCCGACCATCGCCGTCGTGACGCTGCTGGTGCTCGTCTTCTCGCTGGGCACCGCGGACGGGGAGCTGACGGGCGCCGTCGGTGCGGGCCGGGCGCGCTTCCACGGGCTGATGCTGCTCTTCGCGGCGGCCGCTCTCGTCACGGCGACCGCGACGACCCTGCCGACCCTGCTTCTCGCCTGGGAGGTCATGGGTGCGATGTCCTGGGCCCTCATCGGCTTCCGGTGGAGCGAGGAGCGCCGCGTCTCGGCCGGGCTCACGGCGTTCCTCACGACGCGCACGGCCGACCTGGGCCTCTACGTGGCCGCCGGGGCGGCGGTGGCCGGTGGCGGGGGACTGGCCCTCGACCGGCTGGCCGCGGTGGCCCCCGGCTGGCGTGACGTCGTGGCGGCGGGCATCGTCGTCGCGGCGCTCGGCAAGGCCGCTCAGCTGCCCTTCTCGTTCTGGCTCTCGCGCGCCATGGAGGGCCCCAGCCCGGTCAGCGCCCTGCTGCACTCGGCGACGATGGTCGCCTTGGGCGGCTTCCTGCTGCTGCGCGTCCAGCCACTGCTCACCGCCACCGGCTGGGCCGGCCCCTTCGTGGCCTGGCTCGGCGCGATCAGCGCAGTGGCGCTCGGCGTCGTCGCCCTCGCCCAGCGCGACCTCAAGCAGCTGCTGGCGGCCTCGACCGCCGCCCAGCTCGCCTTCGTCGTGCTCGCAGCCGGCACCGGCTCCCTCGTCGGCGGCAGCGCGCAGCTGGTGGCCCACGCGTCCACCAAGGCCCTGCTCTTCCTCGCCGCCGGCGTGTGGCTGGCCCTGCTCGGAACCCGCAGCCTCGACCAGCTCGCCGGCGTGGCCCGGCGATGGCGCGTCGTCGGATGGAGCGCGACCCTGGGTGCCCTGTCCCTCGCCGGGATCGCGCCGCTGTCGCTGTGGGCGACCAAGGACGCCGTCCTCGCGTCACTGCTCGACCCGGCCGGGCCGCGAGTACCGGCAGCCGGACTGCTCTACGCGGTGGCGCTCGTCGGGGCGGCCCTCTCGGCGGCGTACTCCGGCAAGATCCTCGCCACGCTGTGGTCCGCCCGGCTTCCCGGAGGCGCTGACCCAGTCCGTCCCGGGGGCGACGAGCGGCCCGGCGCGGCCCGGACCGTTCCGCTGGTGGTCCTCGCCACCGGCTCGGTGGTCCTCGGCGCCCTCGCCCTGCCACCGGTGGTGTCGTGGTTCGCCGGGACGGTGGGAGCGAGCGTTCCTGCGGTGGTGTGGCCCTCGCTCATCGGGGCTGCCGTCCTTTCGCTCGCCGTCGCGGGGGTGACCGTATGGGTCGTCCGCGCGGGTAGGCTCCCCGAGCCCGGCTGGGCGCGGCACTGGCTGGGACTGGAGGAGGCCGCGCACCGCCTTGCGGTACGACCCGCGTTCGCCCTCGCCCGAGCTCTCGATGCAGCCGACCGGAGAGCCGTCGAGCCCGTGCCCCTGGCTGCCGCCACCCTCGCCCGTCGGGCGGCGCAGGCCCTGGCCGGCTTCGACCTCCACGTCCTCGCGGGCGCGGTGTCACTGGCAGCGAGCGGCGTTCGGTCGCTGGCCGAGCGGGCCCGACGCCCGCAGACCGGGCAGCTGCACCAGTACTACGTCCAGGCGGTCCTCGTCGCCACGGCCGCCATCGCCCTGCTCGTCACGTCCGCTCTCGTGAGGTGAGTGTGCTCAGTCTCATCGTCTTCCTGCCCCTGCTGTCGGCTCTCGTGCTGGCGGCGGTCCCGCTGTCCCCGAGGGCCGTGGCCTGGGCCTGGGTCGGCGTAGGCGCGGTCGACCTGCTCCTGGTCGCCTTGGCCTGGTCGAGGTACACGGCCCCGGCGGCCGGGCAGCTCGCCTTCGACGAGCGCCTCGACTGGATGCCGCGCATCGGCAGCAGCTACCACGTCGGTGTCGACGGGCTCTCGCTTCCCCTCGTCGGCATGACCGCCCTGGTCTTCCTCGCCTGCGCCGTCTACAGCCTGCGCGACGCCGAGCGCCCGAGGTCGCGCGCGGCCCTCATGCTGTTCCTGCAGTCGGTCAGCCTCGGGCTGTTCGTGTCGGCCGACCTGATCCTCTTCTTCGTCTTCTTCGACCTGTCGATCGTCGGGATGTACTTCCTCATCGCCGGGTGGGGGAGCGGGACAGCGGCCCGATCGGCCCTGCTGTTCTTCCTCTACACCTTCCTCGGGTCACTGGCGCTGCTGCTCGGCTTCATCGGCCTCTATGTCGCCTCGGACCCGCACACCTTCGACATCCCGACGCTCGTGGCCGCGATGCCGCTCCACTCGTCGGGACCCGTCGCCGGACTCGTGCTCGGAGCGATCCTGCTGGGGCTCTTCGTCAAGACGCCGACCGTGCCCTTCCACACCTGGCTGCCTCCGGCCCACACCGACGCGCCGGCCGTGGGATCGGCCGTCCTGGCGGGCGTCCTGCTCAAGATGGGAACCTACGGCTTCGTCCGCATCGCCATGCCGATGCTGCCCCAGAGCTGGCAGGCCTGGTCGTGGGTGATCATCGCCTTCGGCGTCGTCTCGGTGCTGCACGGCGCCTTCGTCGCCCTGGCCCAGACCAACCTCAAACGGATGATCGCCTACACCTCCGTCAACCACATGGGCTACGTCGTGCTCGCCGTCGGTGTCGCCGGCCTGACCGCGGCGAGCACCTCCTCCCGTCAGCTCGCCGTCACCGGAGCCGTCACGCAGATGGTCAGCCACGGCGTCGTCACCGGCGCCCTGTTCCTCGTCGTCGGTGTGCTCCACCGCCGCGGTCGCGACTACGACCTGGACGGCTACGGGGGCCTTGCCGGGCCCGCGCCGCGGCTCGCGGCGGTCTTCGCCGTCGGCGCCTTCGCCTCGCTCGGCCTGCCCGCCCTCTCGGGGTTCATCGCCGAGTTCCAGATCTTCACCGGCAGCATCGGGGCAGCCCCGGTGACCGCCGTGGCGCTCACCGGGATCCTCGTGACCGCCGGACTGTTCCTGCGCGCCTACCAGCGGGTGTTCACCGGGGGCCTTCGCGGGCAGTCCGCCGGCTTCGAGGACCTCACGACGCCGGAGGTGCTCGCGGTCGGCGCCCTGCTGCTGGCCTCGCTGGTCATCGGCATCTTCCCGCGGGTCGTGCTCGACGTCATCGAGCCGGCGTCGTCGGTCCTCGTCGGCCTCGTGTCCCGATAAGGCGGCGATCGAGAAGATGCGACCGCTGGTTCTCGCACCCGAAATGGCCCTGTTCGCAGGGTCGCTCACTGTGTTGCTGTCCGGGTCCTTCCTGCCGCGCCGGCGTCTGTGGGCCACCCGTGCCATCGCGGCGGTCGCGCTCCTGGTGGCCGCTGCCCCGTCCATAGGGGCCCTTCTCCGCGGCAGCGAGATCGCGTTCAGCGGCAGCTTCGTCGCCGACCGGGCCACCGGAGTGGTACGCGTGGTCGTCGTCGTGGCGGTCGCACTCATGCTCCTGGTCGCGGCCGACGACGTGAGCGGCTCGGCCCGCGAGGCGGAGACGTACGCCCTGCTGCTCCTCGCGTCCACCGGGGTCCTCGTGATGAGCGGCGCCCGGGACCTGCAGGTGCTTCTCGTCGGGTTCCTGCTGGCCAGCATCCCGGCATACGGCCTCGTCGGCCTCGAACGCACGCGCGGCGCCGCGGAGGCGGCGATGAAGACCTACCTGCTCGGCGCCCTGGCCGGCATCTCCCTCATGCTCGGCACGGCGCTCCTGTACGGCGTGTCCGGCGAGACGAGCTACGCGGCGCTCACCCGCGAGCTGGGAGCCTCGCCGTCCGGGGTGCTCTCGGCCGGTGCGGTCCTCGTCGTCACCGCCCTGCTCTTCGAGGCCGGGGCGGTCCCGGCGCACTTCTGGGTACCCGACGCCGCGCAGGCGGCGGGGGTCACGGCCGCCACCTTCCTCACCACCGTCCCCAAGCTCGGCGCCGTCCTGGCGCTCTACCGGTTCGTCGGCGTCCTGCCCGGCACCGTGGCCTGGCCGCTGCTCGTCGGCGCGCTCGCCGTGCTCACGATGACGCTCGGCAACCTCGCCGCCTACGGGCAGACGGACGTGCGCCGGCTGCTCGGCTGGTCGACCGTCAGCCAGGCCGGCTACCTGCTGGTCCCCGTGGCCGTCGCCGGGCGCAGCCCCCTGGCCCAGTCTTCGCTGCTCTTCTACCTCGGGGCGTATGCCGTCACGAACGTCGGCGCCTTCGCCGTCGCCGCCTCGCTGCCCGAGCATCGCGGCCTCTCCGACTACCGCGGCCTGGCGCGACAACGCCCGTGGCTCGCCGGGGCGCTCCTCGTGTGTCTCCTCGGTCTGGTGGGCACGCCCCCGACGGCGGTCTTCGTCGGCAAGCTGACCACGGCGACCGCCGCCTGGGACGGAGACCAGTGGTGGCTCACCGCCGCGGTCGTGCTCAACTCCCTGCTCAGCCTCTACTACTACCTGCGCTGGATCGTCCCCACCTTCGCGATCGTCCCGCGCTCGGGGCGGGACCTCGCCGGTGTCGTGCGCACGGGCAGGGGCCCCGTCGTGGCCGCGCTGGTGGCGGGCGCCGCCAGCGTCGTCGTCGGCGTCGCGACGGGCTGGGTATGGCCGACGTGAGTCGACGCCCCGGGCCGGCTTTCGGGCGTGCAACCCGCTGGGCGAGGGTGCGAGGGCGGGTGCAGCTGAACTGCTTCCGTGCTCGGCACCCGTGCTCGGGTCCCGCTTGGGACGATCACATGAAGGGCCCCCTGAGCGCACCCGCGGCCCCGGCAACCCCGCGCGATCGGGACCGCCTGGTGGCGGGGTTTGGCTGGGGCGGCCTGGCTGTGACCGCGTTGGCGGGCCTGGCTCGCACCTACGACGCCTAACCAGGTTCCAGTTCGCTGCCCACGAACTCAGGGTGAGGCGGGCGACCTCCGCGGAGCGGCCTCGAGCCGCACCACCGCCGTCGCCGCGTCCGCATCTGCGTGCCCTTGGCAGAGGGGCTGGCAGCTCGGTCTCATTCGCTGTCGCCCACGCCGTATGGGCTGCAACACTCAGGTGGTGACCCATGCGCTGGTGGTCGACGTCGATGGGGTGGTCTCACCGGTCGGCGGCCACACGGATTGGGGTGACGACGTCCTCGCGGGCGACGTGTTCGGTCCGGTCTACACCTCCCCGGCCATGTGCGCGCGGCTGGACCGGCTCGCGGATCAGCCCGGCGTGACGTGCTGGTGGTTGACGAGCTGGTCAGAGCAGATGCGGACCGCGGTCGCGCCCTTCCCCGGGCGGTCATGGGTGGACATCGGCGCCGAGAAGGAGCCCCTGCCCTCATCCGGGTGGTGGAAACTGCAGGCGCTGCGGCAGTGGCTGGGGAGCCACGACGAGGTCACGTCGCTTGCGTGGTGCGAAGACCACCTGAGCCCGTCGCGGACCGAGGTGGCGAAACGCTGGCTCACGCACCTTGGTGTCGACTCCTTGCTCATCGCTCCGGACACGAGGGTCGGCTTGACCCCGCATGACCTCGCCGAGCTCGAAACCTGGGGTGACCGAGCCCGCACCACGTAGCCGGGGACTGGTGGACGCGAGAGTCGCGTCTGGCGACAGGTTTCGCGACCGCCGTCGACGAGGAGCTGAGCGTAACCCGGGCCGTCGAACTGGTGCAGGCCGTGCGGTCGACGTGTCCGCAGGTGTTCAGGGTCTGGAGCGCGAGGCAAGCATCGGCCTGTTCTCGCGTTCCACCCGTCGGATGTCCCTGACACAGGCCGGACGGCAGATGCTCCCGTTGGCACTGGCTGCGCGGGCTTGACGCGACGCCTGAACGGGCCGGGATGTACGAGGTGTGCGGGGTTCCGTGTCTGCCCGGGCTGTCCGGGCTTGGGCACGGACGTGCCCTGATACGGTCACGTCCAAGCGGAATCGCCAGACCCCGATCGTCCGGCGTACGTCAGCAGCCAGTGGCGAGGAGGTCTGATGGGCGCGATTGCGATGCCCGCGCCGCCGCTCACGGTCAAGGGCATGTGTGGTGACACCGGTCCTGCCCTCCGTCTGTCCGACGCCTTCGTGGCAGAAGCCGACCTCGCCGCGCCCGTGCGACGGTGGCTCATGGGTCAGCCCGGGGTGGCGTCCGTCGGTGAAGAGATCGACGCCGGGTCTGGGGTGGCGGACTTGGTAGCTGGGGTCGATGCGCTGCTCGCACGCCCACGGGCCGCGTTCGGCGACGCGTTGGCGACATGGGTCCTCGGTCGTGCCGAGCAGGGTGTTTCTGAGGAGGACCTGCGCGGGTGGGCGCCCTACGGTTGGCGCTCTCTGCAGCGTCGCACCGTGGCGCCGCTGCTGGCTGAAGGCCTTCTGAGCCGGTCGCTGATTGACGGGGTCGTAACTTACCGGGCCATGGTCGACACGAGCGACCCCTACGGCGGGCTGGTCGCCGTCGAGCTGAAGCTGTCGGCGTGGCGCCGCGCGATCGCGCAGGCGGGCCGGTACCGCCTGTTCGCGGAGCAGTGCTTCGTTGCGCTGCCAGATTCGCGGGTGGCATCGGCCGTCATCGGAGAGGCCGCCCGGAACAGGGTCGGAGTTCTGGCAGTGGAGAACGACGGTTCGGTCCGGGTGGTGCATACAGTAGCGCCGGCGGCGGCCGTCCAGCCGCACCGCCGACGGTGGGCCGCCGAGCAGGTGCTGCGGTCGGTGACCACACCGGGCGCGCGTCGGGCCGGGTCCCCGATCGTCTGAGTCAGCCGAGCAGATCCGACCAGACCTGCAGGAACCCGCTGCCCTCGCCGGGGCCTGCAGGGGCCGGGAGCAGCCGCATGAGCCGCTGCGCGTCGTCGACCCAGCCCCGCATGAGCGTGCGCCGTTCCGCCGGGGTGACACCTGACAGGCTGCTCACCTGGGAGCGCATCGCGGTCACGTTGTGTCGGAGCAGGTCGATGCCGTCTTCGGTGCTGAGGCGCTCAAGGGCCGGGTTGCGCCGAAGCAGGTTCTGGCCGGGTGCCGTGGTGACAGTGACGAGGGTGGGGTCGGTCGCTGCCCAGAGGACGAATGTCTGGGTGGTTACGTGGGTGAGCAGCTGCGGGATGTAGATGCGGGGGCTGCCCGGTCCGCCGGTAGCAGCCGCCTCTGGGTGTGGCGCCATGTTCATCTGGACCCCGGACACCCCGGTCGTCCATCCGGCGGCCCCGAACGCGAGGCCGAGCAGCCCTTCCGAGGCTCGCCGCCCGAGCGTGACGGGAACCCCGGCATCCCGCATCACAGTGAGGACCTCGACGATGCCGTCGAGGATGGCGCGGTCACCGAGCGGGGCAAAGGTCTGCTGTGTCGTGTGGACGAGCAGGTGGAGCATCTGCATCGGCTGGGAGGTGAGCAGGGTCAACAGCTGGTCGCGCGCGTCGACGTTACCGAGCCAGTGCTGCGAGACGGCGACGGTCGTCCAGACCGGCTCGAGGTGTCCGCCGCGGGTCGCGGCGCGTGATTCCAACAGCTCGGTCGTGGCCGTCGCGCATCGGAGGCTCTCCTCGACCCACACCGTCTCTCCGGGTCCGGCGAAGAAGTACGGGGCCAGCACCACCTCACTCCCGCCCTCGAGGATGAAGTCTGTGACGGCCTGGCAGAACGCGAGACGGTCTGCTGGGGTGGAGAACCCCGTCAGGGTGGCGTCCGCCCCGAAGGGGAGCTCCTTGAAGTAGACCGGACGATGCTGGAGGGGAGAACGGGCGAGGTGGGTGCGTGGGTCGATGATGCGCGTGACGGGCATGGCGCGGGTCAGGTCCATGAACTCCGCGACGCGGCCCCGGGCCCGCGGCTCGATGAGCAGCGCGTCCGGCGACACGGACGTCAGGAACGCCGACGAGGCGGCGAACGACTTTTTGTCACCGATGGTGAGCAGGAACTGGGGCTGGACCTGCAGGGTCGTCTCGGTCACCGTCAACGCCGCCGCGGCCCGGTCGAGGTCGGCGAGCAGGGACGCCGGCTGCAAGTAGCGTCGGTGCGGCGCCCTCGCGAGCATCTTGACGATGACGTCCGAGAGGGCGGTCGGGATGTTCGGGTCGAGCTCGCGCGGGCTGCGCGGGCTCTGCTGTGCCGGGGCGAGCCACGCCTCGTACCGGCTGCGGTAGGTCAGCGGCAGCGTCTGCGTGATGAGCCAGTAGCCGATCAGACCGAGGACGTACTGGTCGGACCGCCAGTCACCATGCGTGGGCGAGGCCCCGACCTGTTCGGGCGACATCCAGCCTGGCGTCCCCGGGGTCGGCAGGACGGTGATGGTCTCGTCGTCGAGGGCGCGGGCGAGCCCGAGGTCGACGATGACGAGCTCGTCCGCGGGAGTGACCAGCAGGTTGTTCGGGCTGAGGTCCCTATGCGCGGTCTGCTGTGCCCAGATGGCACTGGCTCCGGCGACCGCGTGCCGCAGAAGAGCGACCGCGGACGGCAGGTCCCAACGCCGCCCGGACGCCCACAACTGGGCGAGGGTCGAGCCCTCCACGAAGGTCATGGACAGCCAGCGGTAGTCGACACCATCGAGACCGACCGTGCCGGTACCGCGATACCCGACGACGTTCGGGTGGACCACCTTGCGCAGGGCGGACAGCTCCCGCTCGGTCCGTTCGGCCCCCGACTGCTGGGCGTCGACCACCTTGAGCGCGTAGACCTGCCCGCCTGGCTCGGTCATCTTGAACGTGCTCGCGAAGCCACCCGTCCCCAGGTGAGTGACTTGCGCGGTGGGCGCGACGAGTTGAGCTGCGCGAGCAAGCACGGCTGTGTTGGCGGCCATGGACGTCCCCTGTGGTTGTGGGTGCGCCCGCCGGGCAACGGCAGCCGCATCGATCCGGGCGCCACCGTCCGCGGGACCGTCGCGCGTTCCACTGTGACGCGCGCGGTGATCCTCCCGGTTCCGCCACGCCGGCAACGACCCGGACAGGGCCGGTTGGAGACCGCGGCGAAGCGAGGGCGTCCACCCGATCCCGGACGAGATCTCCGGCGCCCAGCGTCCACGCCGGTCGCTGAGGAGGCGGCCGTCCGCGATGGTGATGTGAGCGGAACCGGCTTCGACCCCGTCGGTGTGCAGAGGTCTACACTCGGTGTCATGGGAGCCCCAGCCGGCGGCGAGTGGCCGAGCAGCGGTCCCGGCGCAACAGAGGCGGCGACGGTCGAGACCGTCGAGCGCCTCGACGAGGACGGCGGGCTCTACCTCGCCCGGAGCCGAAGTTCCCTGCACGTGTTCGACCTCGACAACCGCGCCTATCTGCGTTTGCCGGGGGAGCGCTCGAACGCGTTCCCGCACGACGTGTCCGTGCTCAGATTGACCGGTGTGGAGCGCTGGCCGCATGTCGGTGACACGTTCTTCATCTGGGTCGATCAGCCGTCAGAGTTCGCGGTTTGGGACTACTGGCGTCAGTCGTCCGCCATCGCGGCGCTGTACCGGGTGTGGAGCGCCGGCGAGCGTCGTGGTCGAGGTGACGTGGGTGACACGCGGGGGAGTTCCGGGACCACGCCGAGCTCTGCCACGTCGACGGGGCCGGGCTCCATGGCCGGTCCAGCCGGCCCAGACGGCCCAGACGGCCCGGGCTCTCCAGCCGGTCCAGACGGCCCAGACAGCCCGGATGTCTCTCGGTCCGGTGGGGAGGCCGGGGGCGCAGCGCGGCGGGGGCCAGGACCAGCTGAGGTTCTACCGGGACTGGAGGTTGTCGTTGACGGTGTGTGGCATGTGTTCCGGTCATCGGCTGGTCCGCTCGAAGTTCGCGGATCACGCCTCAAGCCGGATCCCGTGCTCGAGTGGCCGCTGACGTGCGACGAGGAGTGGCTGACGCTGCTCGTCGTCTACCAGCTCGAGATCGGGATGGAGATGCGCGCGCACCTTGAGGTCCGGCCCTCTGCGGGGGGGTCAGGATTGCGGTCGACGAGCCAGCTCACCTCGATGCGCTTGATCGTTCCGGAGCAGCCGCCATGGCCGGTGCGCCGGCTGGAGACCTGACCCAAAGGGGGGAGGGGGCTGCGATGTGGGTGAGCGCAGCGCGACGGGTCTTCCAGGCAGCCGCGCCGCAGCGCCCAGGGGTCGCGGTTACAGCGAGGGTTTCAGCCATGTTCCGACACAGACCCGGCGAGTCGGACTGGGAAGGGCGCGGGACCGGAGGTCGTGAGCGATCTGCTCAGGCGCCGGCGGCAGCCGTGCGCTGCTGGGTCATCATCCCGACGGCACGGGCGGCCATGTCCTTCATCGGCTCGAAGTAGCGGGCGTGCGTGGTGCGCAGCGCCTCCTTCGACCGGGCGCCGAGCACCACGATCTCGATCTCGGGATCGCTCCGGTGCAGCGACTCAGCTCTGAAGCGGGCCTTCATGGCCTCTCGGGATGAGGCGCACTCCTCGAGGGAGAGAAGCCGGGACTCGGAGCGGTCGAACACGATGAGGTAGTGGTTCACGCTGCTCACCCTCCTTCGAGTTTCCTGACCAGGCCCATGATGGCTTCCATCGTCCTGCGCAGAGTATCTTCTGTCTCGTCCAACGGAGGCGCTACGCCTGTTTGTTCCGTCACCTTGATGACGATCTCGTCCTGCTCCTGGTATCGCCGCACCTGCGCCTGTTCCACGCGGTCGATTTCCTCGGACGTAGCAAGGAGCATATCGACGAAGTTCTCACGGGTGAAAACCGGTGGAGGCATCCCGGGCACGACAGGCTGGTTGGCCGGATCGAGAGGCTGCCCGTAGCGCAGCTCCCGCCCCCAGATGTCGCCGAGGCGTTCGGTGATCTGCGCCCAGAGGTCCTGCAGCGGGGTGCGGACCTGGACCTCGAGCGGCAGCCCCTGGTGGGTGACGATGAGATGGACCGCACGGTACCCGTGATTCGGGGACGTGCGACGGTCCAGGACCTTGACCGCGGAGCCGGCCGCGGTGAAGACCCTCGCGATGCGCGCGACGGCGCGGTCCTGGTCGACGCGGCCGCCGTTGACGACGACGCGCGCGCCGGCGACGTCCTGGACGGACTTGAACGAGGTGCCCCGGGACAGCTTCTCCACCAGCGTCCCGGTGGACTTGACCCTGGTTGTCGGTTCGAAACCCGCCGCCTCGAGGATGCTCTGCGCGTCATCGAGCGTGGCCTGGTACGCGTCCAGGACGGTCTCGAACGTGCCCCAGTCGGCTGCAGAGACCGCCTCGGCGCACAAGCGTTTGCCGAGCCTGTCCAGCGCGCTGCGCGAGATGGGAAGGGGCATGCGGGCAGGCTACCGGCGGGTCGACGTCAAGAGCCTGCCCGCCCGAGCCACGACTCCGCCCGGTCCAGACGCAGCTGTGCTTGAACATGGGGATACTGACCATCGCCCGCGAGTCCGGGGTCACGGGTAGGAGCCGACGCCGCGGTCACGACGTCCTACTCGCGCGGTGTTCTCGAACCGGTCCACCTCTCTCGCTGGCGGCGCAGTGGGGCTGGTCCGACTGGTCGGCGCCCACCCGGGGCCCTCGACCGGCCGGGGCCTCCCGGTGGGCGTCCTCAAGGCTCCAAGGCCGGGCTCCGGCGGTCTGTGCGTGTCGAACGGTCGACGTCGGGGGTTGCCGGGAGGCCGGGATGCGGACCGAGTCCGGTTAGGCGCTCGTCCACGACCACCTGCGTAACTCGTGTCCGGAAGCGCTCAGGTCGCGTCGACGCGTATCGGCACCCGGCTGCGCCGCTGCGCGCGTGCACCGCCATCACCGATCGAGTTTCCCGCGCCGATGGCATCGAACCGGCCACCGAACCGGCCACCGAACCGGCCACCGAATGCCCTCGTCGTCGCGACCGGGCCCCTCGGGGCGGCGAGCCGCTCGGCCTCGGACGTAACGCGGCCCGCACTCGCCGGGAGAGGGGCCCACGCCGAGCGCGGAAGCCGCGCCTGGCGGCACGTCGATTCGGCGTGGTGTAGAGGTCTACACTCAATGAGGAGGCCTGGTGTCGTGTTTCGCGTTCTCAGCGACGTTCGTACGAAGTGGTCTCGCGGAATGAACGTCGGGCCGTGGTCGGCCCGGAGAAGGGAGCGGGCATGGGGGACTCTCTCGCCGCTGGAGATGGACCCGGTGGGTGTGCCCCTGACGCCAGTGGACGCCCTTTCGCTTCACCCGAGGCCGACGCGGACGCCATTGCAGTGGCGGTCACGGGCGGGACGGACGCGCCGGCGGATGCGTCGTGGGAGGTGATCACCGAGAACTCCGAGTACCTGCTCGATCTGGCTGCCGGCCGGGTGCGGCGCATCCCGGTTGCTGCGGAGGGTCTGCGCGGGGATGGCGCCTGGCTGCGCCTACGCGGCGTTTCGAACCTGAGGGCCGGCCAGCCGATGGTGCTGGTGCTCCAGATCAGGGACGACGGCATCGCGACGATCCGGTGCACCTCACCGGTCCTGCGGATCCGAAGGCTCGCGCCGCCAACCGGAATGCCATGACCCTTCGAGGGACCGGTCAACGTGCGCCGTCCAGCTTCGGCTGGAAGGCGCACTCGCTCCTGTGCAGGCTGGACCAAACTGGGCGACACACTTCCCGCTCCGCCGCTCCGCCGCTCCGCCGCTCCGGTCGGATGTGATCCATGCGCGGGCGGTCCCTGACGTCCCCGCTCGGCCGGGGGCCGGACGGCCCGAGCGAGGAGACCGACCCGGCAAGGCCTCCGAAGCGGGCTGCCCGTCTTCTCGTTTGACGAGAGACCTTTCTCGTTGAACTAGAAGGTGGGATCGGCGGAGACTGCTTGCCAGGTGTTCGCGGGCCCTTGGGGTCTGGGTGCCACGGCCGATCCCCAGTGCGGAGTCCGGTCACGATGCGCAGGTGGGGGAGCGGACGACGGGCGCCCGGCTCCGCCCCTTCCGCACGTGGCACGGCTTCCGATCCCGCCTGGACACTGGCAGTGGACCAGAGGTCGGTGGCCCCGGCAAGGCCCTGCTCATGTGGTCGCCGGGCGGGGCAGCCCCCTCCCGGAAATGAGCAGCGCAGGTGTGCCAAGGCTGCGAGCTCGGCTCGAGAAAGCCGCCGGCACCCGCTTCTATGGGGCTGCCTGCCGGCGGGAGGGCTGGCGGACATCCTTGACGAGCTGAGCAACCCGTCCCTTCGACAGGCCCGTGGCCTCGGCGATGCGGTCGTAGGACCATCCGGAGCGACGCAGTTGTCGCACGGCTTTCAGCCTCACGACAGCGACCCGGTCGAGCTCGCGATCGAGGGCCGCGTACAGGTCGCCGACGGCTCGCGCGGCCTCGACCGGGTCGTCCAAGCTGCTCAGGCGTGCCGCCTCGGCCCTCAGCGCGTCGCGGAGCTCAGGCGAGAGAGACCCACGTCGGGCGCCGGCGCGGCGATGACGAGGGGGCATGCGTAACATGTGACAGCGTGTAGAGGTCTACACTCACGGAGGTCGTCGGCGCGCCGCTTCATGGGTGCGGTCGACAGTCCCGCACATGCCGGCAACTCCGGCCTCGGGTTGGCTCGACGAGGATCTGCCGAGGTTCGTCGCCCATCCCGGAGCCCGCCGGCCGAGATGCCCTCCTCTCGCGAGTGCCCTCACGCAAGCAGGCTCGCACCCGGTCGTGGTGTGTCCGGAGCTCGTCCCTGGGACGCTGCCACCGGGGCTTGCTCGGGCGGTGGCTTGGGCGGTGGCTCGGGCGATCCGAGCCGAGCGCTCCCGCGAAGGGCTGTGAATCCTGCGCCATGCCGACGAGCCCCGCCGCGGTGAGTCCGGAGCGGGGTGTCCAGTACGGAACGCCGTGCCGGGTGGGCGCCGCCGGGACCCGTGGGGCTGCTACCGGCGCCCGTCCGGCACGTGCGGCGTCGCGGGGCCGTCCGTCACCAGGCGTTCCGTGGTGCGCAACAGCGTCTCCCACACAAGCGACTCGAGAGGTTCAGAAAGGTCCAGTTGTCGGCCGGCGACCCACACGGTGCCCGCCTGCTGAGCCTCGACCAGCAACGCCTGACGCAGTTTGGGGTCGACCAGGGCGGCGGCGACCTCTGCATGCTCGTCGACCGACCGTAGCCTCGGTGGACCATTCTGCACTCCAACAGTGTAGACCTCTACACGGTGCGTGACCGTCCGGCTCGGGCGCGGCGCGCATGGCCCAGTCCGGTGCCGCGGTTACCGGTCCACGCCGCGCCGTGGCGCATGACGGGTGGCGCACACGCTGGGCGGCTGTGGCAGGCGCCCTGCCTCTGCAGCCACTTCGGCCGCGCTCGGCTTGTGGTCCCTGCATCGCCAATAGGCGGATTCGGTACCGGACCGGGTCGCCCGGATCCGGATCCGGGCGGAGGGCACGACTTCATTCAATCAATCCGTGGAGTGTTGTAGTGTTGGGTTTGTTCGTTCTGCCGTGCATCTGGAAGGGCTGGCCGCCATGGGCGACATCGCTGTGATCCCCCTCGTGGACGAAGGGCTGGGCAACTCCGCATACCTGCTCGACTTGGCTGATGGTCGCGCCTTGGCCGTTGACGTCAGCCGTGACCTGCGGCAGGTACGAGAGGTCGCCCGCCGGCGCGGTCTGCGCGTGGCTTTCGCGGCGGACACCCATCTGCACGCTGACTTCCTCTCCGGGGCCGTTCAGCTCGCCGCCACGGACGGGGCGCGGGTGCTGGCGTCGGCTGACGGCGACCGCGAGTACCCGCACCTGGGTCTCCGGGACAACGACGAGGTCGACCTCGGGGGCCTGACACTACGCACCCTCGCCACTCCGGGGCACACCCACGAACACATCTCGTTCGAGCTGCGCGACGGCTCGCGCACGCTGGGGGTGTTCACCGGTGGGTCTTTGATCGTAAGGTCTGCCGCGCGCACCGACCTGGTGTCCCCGGAGCGCACGGAGGAGCTTGCACGCGCCCAGTACCGGTCGCTGCAGCGGCTGGCGCTCATGGACGATGACGTCGCCGTCTGGCCCACCCACGGAGCCGGCTCGTTCTGTGCTGCACCACCTGGCGCCGAGCGCACCTCGAGCATCGGCACCGAGCGGGTCACGAACCCGCTGCTTCGAGCCGACAGCGAGGACGCCTTCGTCACCCAGTTGCTCTCCTCCCTGGGCAGCTTCCCGCCCTACTTCCTTCGCCTGGGCGAGATCAACCGCCGCGGTCCCGCCCTGGTGCACGGTGACACCCTGACGGGCCTCACGCTCGATGAGGTGGAACATCTACAAGGTTCAGGCGCCGAGGTCGTCGATGTGCGGCCGGTCCCGGACTTTGCCGCGGCGCACATCCCCGGCTCGGTGTCGATCCCGCTGCGCCCGGTGTTCGCGACGTGGCTCGGCTGGCTACTGAGTGACGACACGCCGCTGATCGTGATGCGCAACGAGGACCAGGATCCCGCGGAGATCCTGTGGCAGGCGCGGAAGGTCGGTTACGACAACATCGCCGGCGAGCTGGACGGCGGACTCGAGGCCTGGTTGCACGGCCAGAGGGGTGTCCGGGCCACGCCCCTGACGGCCCCGGGCGCTGTCGCCGATCCGGCCCGTGTGCTCGACGTCCGGCAGGACAGCGAGTACGCCGGCGGACATCTCCCTTCGGCCGGACACATCGAGCTCGGTTCGCTGGTCACCGACACCGGTCACGTTCCTGACGGCCGCCTCGTCCTGATGTGCGGGCACGCCGAACGGGCGATGGGTGCAGCCAGCGTGCTCGAACGCGCCGGGCACACCCAGGTCAGCGTGTTGGACGGTGGACCGCAGGACTGGGCCGACGCCACGGGACGCTCTTTGGTGACCGGGCCCAAGGGAGCGCCGGACCGGGCCGGCGGGCAAGACCTGCACGGACAGGCACGCTCGTGAGCGTCAACCCCGGCACCGATCCCAATCACCGGCCGCAGCCGAACGCGGGGCGGGGCCCCGACGTCAGCTCCGCTCATCCCGATCCTGATGGCGCCACAGGCCCCGGACTGGTACTCGGTCTGCGGCAGAACCTCCCGCAGTTCGTGCTCCTCGTCGCGGTCAACGCCCTGGTCGGCGGGATGCTCGGCCAGGAACGCACCGTCGTGCCGCTGCTGGGCAAGGACGTCTTCGGCCTGACCGGCTACACCGCCGGCTTGGCGTTCATCCTCGTCTTCGGCCTCGCCAAGGCCGCGACCAACTACGTCGCCGGCACCTGGATGGACCGGTTCGGCCGCAAGCCGGTGCTCGTGGCCGGCTGGCTCGTCGCGATCCCGGTGCCGCTGCTGCTGATCTGGGCCCCCACCTGGGGGTGGGTCATCGCGGCGAACGTGCTCCTGGGCATCAGCCAGGGCATGACGTGGTCGACCACCGTGGTCATGAAGATCGACCTCGTCGGCCCCGCGCGTCGGGGTCTGGCGATGGGCTTCAACGAAGCCGCCGGGTATGCCGCCGTCGCCGTCACCGCGCTGGCGACCGGCTTCATCGCGCAGGCCCACGGCCTGCGCCCGGCCCCGTTCTTCCTCGGCATCGCCTACGCCGCGCTCGGCGTCGGGCTCTCGACCCTGGCCGTGAAGGAGACCCGCGGTCACGCCCGCCTCGAGGCAGCCGGTCACGTCGCCCGCGCGGACGGCCGGCACGACCACCTGCACGGGGGGCTGACCAACTGGCAGGTGTTCACCCAGACCAGCTTCCGCGAGCCCGCCCTGTCCGCGGCGAGCCAGGCCGGGCTGGTCAACAACCTCAACGACGGCCTGGCCTGGGGCGTGTTCCCGATCCTCTTCGCCGGCGCCGGCCTCTCGGTGTCCAGCATCGGCATCCTCGCGGCGATCTACCCGGCCGTGTGGGGCCTGGGGCAGCTCGTCACGGGCGGCCTGTCGGACCGGGTCGGGCGCAAGTGGATGATCGCCTCCGGCATGATCCTGCAGGCCGTGGCTCTCGCGGTCATTGCCGTCGTCGACTCCTTCGCCCTCTGGGCCCTGGCCGCGGCCCTGCTCGGCGCCGGTACCGCCATGGTCTACCCCACCCTGCTGGCCGCCATCGGCGACGTCGCCCACCCGGCCTGGCGCGCCCGGGCGGTCGGTGCCTACCGACTGTGGCGCGACGCCGGGTTCGCCGCCGGCGCCCTGCTCGCCGGCATCGTCGCCGACGCACTCGGGGTCCGCGCCGCCGTCTGGGTCGTCGCCGCCCTGACCGCTCTCTCCGGGATCGTGGTGGCCGTGAGGATGTACGAGACACATCACCGGCCCACAGCCGGTTCGACACCAGCCGTTTCGAGAACAGGAGGATCCAATGGGTGACCGGGAGGCCAAGGACGCGCTCTTCGCCGAGTTCGCCGCCGTCGGCAAGGTGCTCGGCAACCCCAAGCGCCTGGAACTGCTGGACCTGCTCGCCCAGGGCCCCCGCAGCGTCGAGGACCTCGCCCAGGCTGCCGACATCGGCGTCAGCACCTGCTCGGCACACCTGCAGACGCTGCGCGAGGCAGGACTGCTCACCTCCCGCCGCGACGGCAAACGCATCTACTACTCGCTCAGCGGCGACGACGTGGCCGGGCTCTGGGACTACCTGCACCGGGTGACCCAGCGCCATCGGCCACAGACCGAAGTGGCCCGCCGCGCCTACATCGGCCCCGACGACACCGCCGCGGTCGACACCGACGAGCTGCTCCGCCGCCTCCACGCCGGCGACGTCACCCTCCTGGACGTGCGGTCCGCGCCGGAGTACACCGCCGGCCACCTTCCCGGGGCCGTGCACATCCCCCTGGAGGACCTCGATCAGAGGCTCGCCGAGCTGCCGCCCGGGCGTGAGGTCGTCGCCTACTGCCGCGGGCAGTACTGCGTCCTGGCCCACGACGCCGTCCGGCTGCTCACCGCCCAGGGCGTCGACGCCCGCCGAGCGTCCGAGGGCGTTCTCGAGTGGCGCGTCGCCGGGGTCTTCCCCCACAGCGGCGCAGCCTGACCCTCCGTCCACTGAAGACCCGCACCAAGACGGGCGCGCCTCAGGGCGGCAGCGTCTGGTCCATCACAACCGGCCCGAACCTCGCAGTGCCGACCCAGCGGCGTGCAAGCTTCGAACCAACCTGAGGCCGCTTCGGGAGTGCCCCGACGAGTGACCCCGACATCCTTGATCAGGAAGGGTCGGACGGTGAAGCAGCTCCTGCTGATCCTCAACGGCCCCGCTTACGGGGTCGACGAGACGTTCAACGCCATGAGGCTGGCAGTCGCGCTCTCGCACCGCGATGACGCGCACGTCAAGGTCTTCCTCATGGGAGACGCCGTGACGTGCGCCATCGCCGGGCAGAAGACGCCCAATGGCCACTACGCGCTCGACCGCATGCTTCGCAGCTTCATCCGTCATGGAGGCCAGGTAGCAGCCTGCGGCACCTGTCTCGACGCGCGCGGTCTTACCGAGGACCACCTCATCGAGGGCGTCCCTCGTCCACCATCGACGAGCTGGCAGCCTGGAGCGTCGAGGCCCACGACGTGCTGACGTTCTGACGCCTCGACCCACTCCCGCGCACCGAGACCGGCCGGGGCCTGGCTCGCGAGGCCTCACCAAGAGCGCTCCTCCCAATACAGCGTCGCCACGAGCAGCCACGAGCAGCCACGAGCACCTGCGCCGCCAAGGCTGCGGCGGTGGACCCGCACGGGCCCGGGCCGCTAGCATGCGCGAATGACGATGATAAGCGCAGGGACCGATGACACGGTGGTGGGTGAAGCGGCCGCTGTTGAGGCTGCCGCGTGCCTCTTCCACGGGTTCAGTGACCGCTCACGCCTGACGATAGTCCAGCACCTGGCCCTCGGTGAGCACCGCGTGGTCGACCTGACCGGGCACCTCGGCTTGGCCCAGTCGACGGTGAGCCGTCACCTGTCATGTCTGTTGGACTGCGGGATCGTCACGGTCCGGGCGCAAGGCCGTGCGTCGGTGTATGCGCTCGCGCACCCGGAGGCGATTCTGGAGCTGCTGGCCGCGGCGGAACGGCTGCTCGGCCTGACCGGCGACGCGGTCGTGCTGTGCCCCCGCTACGGGAAGACCGTGCGGCCATGACGGTCGAGCACTCCAACAGCACTGACATCGAGACTCCGCCGTCGGAAGGTTTGACGCCGGACCGACGCCGGCAGCTCGGGCGCCGGGCGCAACTGTTGGCCGGCGCCTCGGTGGGCTACAACCTCCTCGAGGCTGCCGTTTCGGTGGCAGCCGGAGCCGCCGCATCCTCGGCGGCCCTGGTCGGCTTCGGCCTCGACTCGCTGGTGGAGGTCGGCAGCGGCCTGGTGATCCTGTGGCAGTTCCGTCACCCCATCCCGGAGACCCGCGAGAAGCAGGCCCTGCGACTGATCGCGGTCTCCTTTCTCGCTCTCGCCGCCTACGTCACGATCGACTCCGTCCGGACGTTGACCGGCGCTGGGGAAGCCACGCCGTCCACGGTGGGGATCGTGATCGGCGCCGCGTCGCTGCTGATCATGCCGTTCCTGTCATGGGCGCAGCGTCGCACTGGCCGGCAGCTCGGCTCCGGCAGTGTCGTCGCGGACTCGAAGCAGACGCTGCTGTGCACCTACCTCTCCGCAGTGCTGCTGCTGGGGCTGCTCGCAAACGCCCTCTTCGGATGGTCCTGGGCCGATCCCGTCGCGGCGCTGGTCATCGCCGGCGTCGCGGTCCGCGAGGGCCTGGAGGCCTGGCGCGGCGAGACATGCGAGTGCGGCCCGACGCCACTGGTTGCCGTAGGGGCGAGTGATGACGCGCCCAGCTGCCACGAGGAGTGCTGCAGTACCTCGGACATCGCTGAGACCTTGTCGCCCACCGACATCGGGCGCCCCCGCCCTGAGCGCGCCAGTTGATGCCGACGGGCAGTCCGGATTCACCCGGACGGCATGTGCCCCGACGAACTGCGATCGGAGATGCCCTGTCGGGCCTCGGGCTGACCGAATGACCGAATGACCGCACATGCAGACCGAGGGAGCTGGCGTGTGGAGGCAGAGCGTCTCAGGCTCGCGCCCCTGCTCACGGTGCGGTGGCGCGCTTGGGTACGTGGACGAGCGAGCATGCGACCCGTGGCGACGGCTCAGGCCCGGTCGGCAGCGGGCATCCGGTGCTGGTGATCCGTCTCGGCGCCGAGGTCGCGGTCGGTGTGGTCGGCGTGGAAGAGCCCCTCGGCGAGCAGGGCGTGCACATGAGTGTCGGCCGCGGTGTAGTAGATGTAGGTGCCCTCGCGGCGACCACGGACGAGGCCCGCAAGGCGGAGCTTGGCCAGGTGCTGGCTCACCGACGTCGGGCTGACACCTGCGAGTTCCGCCAAGCACGTCACCGACGACTCACCCTGCAGCAGCGCCCAGAGAAGCTTGATGCGGGTGGGGTCGGCGAGCATCCGGAAGGTCTCGGCGGCCAGGTGCGCCTGCTCGTCGTCAGGCATCGACAGATCCGACAGGGCTTCGTGCATGCAAGCAAGCCTACGTGAGTTCGTACCTTCACACATGTGCAGGTAGTGTATTTCGCATGGATTCCGCTTCGCCAGAGTCGTCAGTGCATGCCCACGACCACGACGACCAGGACGGCAACCTTCACGGCGACGAGCATGACCACGCGCATGACCACGGGCCTGACCACGACCACGGGCATGACCATGACCACGACCACGGGCATGACCATGACCACGACCACGGGCATGACCATGACCACGACCACGGGCATGACCACGAGCACGGTTCTGGGCTTTGGGCGCGGCTAAGTCACGCCGTCACGCCGCACTCGCACGACGTCGCTGACTCGATCGACGAAGCACTCGAATCCAGTGCCCGCGGCATCCGCGCCGTCCGCCTCAGCCTCATCGGGCTCGGCATCACGGCCGTGCTGCAGTTGCTCGTCGTCCTCATCTCCGGGTCAGTGGCCCTGCTAGCCGACACCATTCACAACTTCTCCGACGCTCTGACGGCCATCCCGCTGTGGATTGCCTTCGTGCTCGGCCGGCGTGCCGCGACCCGCCGCTACACCCATGGCTTCGGACGCGCCGAGGACCTAGCCGGCCTCTTCGTCGTTGCCATGATCGCGCTGTCCGCGGTCGTCGCAGGCTGGGAAGCGATCGACCGGCTCCTGAACCCCGCCCCGGTGCACAACCTCGGCTGGGTCGCCGCCGCCGGCTTGGTCGGCTTCCTCGGCAACGAAGCCGTCGCGGTCTTCCGCATCCGCGAAGGCCAGGCCATCGGCTCAGCCGCCCTGGTCGCCGACGGTCACCACGCCCGCACCGACGGGCTTACCTCCCTGGCCGTCCTCGTCGGCGCAGGCGGGGTCGCCCTCGGCTGGAACTGGGCCGACCCGGTTATCGGTCTGCTGATCACCGTCGCGATCCTCCTGGTCCTGCGCACGGCAACTCGAGACGTCTTCCGCCGGCTCCTGGACGGCATCGAGCCCGCACTGGTCCGCTCCGCTGAGGAAGCCGTCGCAGACGTGCCCGGGGTCCTGGCAGTCGACGACGTCCGGATGCGGTGGGTCGGCCACGAGGTGCACGCCGAGGCGGTGGTCGACCTCGCCTCCGACCTCACATTCGAGGCCGCTCACGCCATCACCCGAGACGCGGAGCAGCGACTGCGCGCCGACATTCCCCGGCTGACACGCGCCGTGGTCCGACCGCGTCCGCAGACTGGCGACACAGTCGCGGGAGGGGTCGCCGCGGGAGAGGGGAAAGCCTCCCCAATGCGCGCGGACGACGGGGCGTGGCGCGATGCTTCAGGAGCGGCCGCGCCCTCGTTGCCCACCGGCACTCGCCCCGGTTCCGGGCAGGCTCACTGATGGGCGACGGGCACGCACACCAGCACGGCGGCCCCGGTCTGGCCGACCACCGGGGCCGGCTGGCAGCCGTCCTCGGGGTCACGGTCGCCGTCCTCGTCGTCGAGGTCATCGGCGCACTCATCTCCGGCAGCCTCGCCCTGCTCGCAGACGCCGGGCACATGCTGACCGATGTAGCCGGTCTGACCTTGGGCCTGATCGCGGCAGTCCTGGCCCGCCGGCCCGCGACGGCTGCCCGGACCTGGGGATACCGGCGCGCTGAGGTCCTCGGCGCGGCAGCGCAGGCTGCGGTCCTGCTCGCGGTCGGGATCTTCGTGCTCGTCGAGGGGGTGCGGCGGCTGCTGGAGCCTCCGGAGGTGACGAGCGGGGTCATGCTCGTCTTCGGTGTCGTCGGACTGGTGGGCAACCTCATCGGGCTTGCGATCCTGGCCGGAGGGCGCGGCGACAACCTCAACATGCGGGCCGCGTTCCTCGAGGTCGCCAACGACGCCCTCGGCTCGGTCGCGGTGCTCCTTGCCGCCGCGGTCATCGCCACGACGGGCTGGCTCCGAGCCGACGCCGTCGCGTCGTTGCTGATCGGCGTGCTGATCATCCCGCGAACGCTGCGGATGCTGCGCGAGACCGTCGACGTGCTGCTCGAGTCGACCCCGAAGGGCCTGGACCTCGAGGAGGTGCGCGGGCGCATCCTGCGGCTGGAGCATGTGCACGACGTTCACGACCTCCACGCCAGCCTGGTTGCGACCGGCCTGCCGGTGCTCACCGCACACGTGGTCGTGGACGAGTCCTGCTTCCACGACGGCCACCTCGGCCCGATGCTGGACGAGCTCCAGGCGAGCATTGCCACCGACTTCGACGTCACCCACTCGACCATCCAGTTCGAGGCCGCCGAGCACGCGGGCCACGAGCACGAAACCCACGCCTAAGGGCCGCCTCTGTCAGCCGCGTCGCCACTGGGTTCGTCGCACGACGCGAACGGCCTGCCTCGGCATGACATGTGGGCGCCGTGTGTCCCGGGAGCGCACTCTGGCTCGCCTGACGCGTCCGGTGGATGCCGGCGAGCCCATGGTGTCGCCGAAGATACGTGGGCTTCGGTTGCGTTCGTCGTCTCGTCGGTGGGTCAACGCAGCGGCAGTGAGATCGTGAAGGTCGCGCCCAGGCCGGGGCCATGGCTTGCGGCCGTGAGGGTGCCGCCGTGGCCGTGGACGATGGCGCGGGCGATGGTCAGGCCGAGCCCGCTGCCGCCGTCGTGCCCGGCGCGGGCGGTGTCGGCGCGGTGGAAGCGTTCGAAGACCGCTTCCACCTGGTCGGCTGGCAGTCCTTCGCCGTCGTCGGTCACGGCCAGGGTGAGCCGGGATCCGGCCTGGGCGAGCTGGAGCTGGACGTGGCCGCCGGAGGGGGTGTGCCGCAGGGCGTTGTCGAGGAGGTTGGCGAGGACCTGGCTGAGTCGGTCCGGGTCCCCGGTGACGGGCGTGGTCCTGGCCGGGCCCTGGTAGCGCAGGTCGACGTGCTTGGCGGTGTAGCGGGGGGCGGCCGCGGCGACGGCATCGTGGGCCAGGCGCACGGGGTCCAGGCTGCGCAGGTTCAGGTCGAGGCCCTCCTGGGCGTCGGTGACCTGGCGCATGTCGGTGGCCAGGCGTCGCAGCCGGTCCACCTGGCTGCGCATGGTCGACCATGCGGCCTCGTCCGCGGCGATGACGCCGTCCTCGACGCCGTCGATGTATGCCGTGAGCGTCGCGAGTGGCGTGCGCAGCTCATGGGTGAGGTCGGCCAGCATCCGGGTGCGGGCCGCGTCGGTGTCGGCGAGTCGGTGGGCCATGTGGCCGAATGCTCGGGACAGCTGCTCCAGCTCACGGCCGAAGGCCATCGTGGGGACGCTGACGTCGTACCGCCCGACGGCCACGGCATCAGCTGCGGCGGCGAGCTGTCGCACCGGGGCTGCGATGCGTCGCACGAGCAGCCACGACAGGATGCCTGCGGCCAGCAGCGCCGCCAGGGTAGCCACGGCCAGGGACAGCAGGACGGAGGAGACGAACGCCTCCTCGACGTGCCGGCGCACCGTGGGCTCGACGTGACCTGCCTCGGCCAGGTGGGTGCGGAACAGGCCGGGGGCGACGAGCGCACCCGTCACCGCCAACGTGACCGAGCCGGCGGCGATCACGAGTACCTGGGCGACGGTCAACCGGGTCACCAGGCTGGCGGTGCTTCGGTTCGGAGTCACGGGCTGACCAGCCCGTAGCCGATGCCTCGGACGGTGCGGATGTAGCGGGGCGTGGTGGCGTCGTCGCCGAGCTTGTCTCGGACATGGGCGATGTGGACGTCGACGACGTGTTCGTCGCCGTACCAGCCCTCGCCCCAGGCGGAGTCGAGAAGCTGGCGACGGGTGAACGCTGCTCGTGGACGTTCGGCCAAGGTGGCGAGAAGGTCGAACTCGGTGCGGGTCAGGGGCACGGCCTCCTCCGCGCGCGTGACCTGGCGCGACTCGAGGTCAACGACGACGTCGGCGAACCGGAGCACGGGTGCGCCCGGATGCGTCGCGGCTCGCCCTGTGCGGGGTCGACGGAGCATGGCCTTCACTCGGGCGATGAGCTCGCGCGGGGAGAACGGTTTGACGAGGTAGTCGTCTGCGCCGACGGAGAGGCCGATGACCTTGTCGACCTCCTCGTCCTTGGCGGTGAGCATGATGACGTAGGCGTCGCTGAAGCCGCGCAGCTGACGGCACACCTCGATGCCGTCGAAGCCGGGGAGCATGATGTCGAGCACGACGAGGTCGGGCGCATGGAGGCGCGCTTGGGCCACGGCGCCCGGCCCGTCATGGGCCAGGTCCACGGAGAACCCCTCGCGGCGCAGGTAGCCGGCCACCACGTCGGCCAGGTCGGTCTCGTCGTCCACGACGAGCACGTGCAGGGCCTCGGCCATCAGCGCTCCTTCATGGGTGGGCTGCGCGTGAGCCTACCCGCGGGCCTATTCGTGGGGTGTGTGGTCCACGCTGCGTCCCTCGAGCGCTCGACGGGCGGCCGCGTACTGCTCTTCGTCGATCTCGCCTGATGCGAAGCGGCGGTCCAGGATCTGGCGCGGGGACTCGACCGGCGCTGGTGCCGTGCCCTCGCGGGGTCGTTGTGTCAGGCGCATGACGCCCCACAGGATGACGCCGATGAGCACCGCCCAGAACAGCACCATGAGCACCATGCCCATCCATCCCCATCCTGCGTCGTACCAACCCATCATGGCGACCTCCTTCGGTCGTGGTCCGAGCGGTCCTGATGATCTCCCGGCTCATCTCAAGCGTCCGCCGGGCAGGTATGGGTTGAGCAGTGCACGCATGAAGGTTTCGTCAAGCTCTCGGTCGGTCCGCACCTGCTGGCAGGCTCGGGGAGCTTCTTGATGGAACCTTCATGGAGGGTTCACGGTCCGTGCCGGGCGGCTGCCAGAGGGTGAGGGCATGACGCCGACACCCGTGACTCGCCGAGCCCTGCTCGCCGCAACCCTCGGCCTGGGGAGCGCGGCCGCCCTGGCCGCGTGCGGAAGCGGCAGCCAGCCCGTCGGAGCGACCGCCATCGCCTCCGCCGACGCACAGCGCCCCCGCAGCGGACGCACGCGCGCCTACCGGCTCGTCGCGCAGCCGGCCCAGGTGGACCTCGGCGGCCGCACGGTCGACACCTGGACCTACGGCGGCGCGCTGCCAGGCGCGATGCTGCGCGCCACCGCCGGGGACCGGGTGCGGGTGGACTTCGACAACCGGCTGCCCGAGGAGACCAGCGTCCACTGGCACGGCCTGGCCATCCGCAACGACATGGACGGCGTGCCGCACCTGACCAACCCCCCGGTAGCCCCGGGAGGCCGGTTCGGGTTCGACTTCGTCGTACCCGAACCCGGCACGTACTGGTTCCACCCCCACACAGGGCTGCAGCTGGACCGGGGGCTCTACGCCCCGTTCATCATCGACGACCCCCACGAGCCAGGCGGCTACGACGCCGAGTGGGTGCTGGTCCTCGACGACTGGACCGACGGGGTGGGCCGCTCGCCCGAACAGGTCTACGCCGAGCTCAAACGCAGCGGCGGCTCCATGGGAATGGGGTCAACGGGGATGGGGTCGGGGATGGGGTCGGGGATGGGGTCGGGGATGGGGTCGATGGGCGGCGGCGCGTCGGACGATGGCGCGACAGGGATGGGGGGCGACGGCGGGGACGTGGCCTACCCGCTCTACCTCGTCAACGGCCGGGCCACCACGGACCCGGATGTGCTGCGGGCCAAGCCCCGTCAACGGGTGCGCCTGCGGATCATCAACGCCGCCGCCGACACGATCTTCGACGTGGCCCTCGCCGGACACCGGCTGCGCGTGACCGACACCGACGGCCACCGGATCAGGCCCACTGACACCGCCTCGCTGCGCCTCGGGATGGGCGAGCGGTACGACGCCGTCGCCACCCTGCAGGACGGCGTGTTCCCCTTCGTCGCACGCCCCTACGGAAAGCACGGGCTCGCTCGGGCCCTGGTGCGCACCGGGGCGGGCACGGTCCCCACACCAGGCGTCGTCCCGACCGAGCTGGCCTCCAAACCCCTCACCGTCGTCGACGTGCAAGCCGCCCCCGGATCGGCGCTGCCCCCGGCTGAGCCCGCAAGCACCCAGGACCTCACCCTCTCGGGCAGCATGAACGGCTACGTCTGGACCATCAACGGGCGCACCTACGACGACACCCAGCCGCTCACCGTGCACCCGGGAGAGACCACCCGACTACGGATCCGGAACGCCTCGATGATGAGCCACCCGCTGCACGTGCACGGACACACCTTCCAGCTCGGCCCGGCCGGGGGCATCGGCCCACGCAAGGACACCATCCTCGTCCCGCCCATGCTCGGCTTCGAGGTGGACCTGCGCGCCGACAACCCCGGCCGGTGGATGGTCCACTGCCACAACGCCTACCACGCCGAAGCGGGCATGATGACGCGCTTGGACTACCTGACCTGAAAGCGCCAAGACCAGCCGTCATCGCGGGCCCCGGTAGAGCGGACCCGTTGCTTCCTGTCGTGGCGTCGCTCACGCTGTCGGGCTCAACCTGTTGCGACATGCCCCACCTCCTCGCTGTCAGGCCAGGCTCAGGAAGAGCGTCTCGAGGGTGGCTTGGTCCTCGTCCAGCAGGCCCTCGGGTGAGGCGACGCATTCGCGCAGGTTGGTCGAGATGATGGCGAAGCCGGCCCGGTCCAGGGCCTTGTTGACGGCAGCGAGCTGGGTGATGATGTCCCGGCAGTCACGGCCCTCCTCGATGAGACGGATGACGCCGCCGATCTGGCCCTGGGCTCGCTTGAGCCGGTTGATTACCGGCGTCATCTCCTCTGCGGGGGGTGTGACCATGAGTGGACCTCTTCTGCGTTGGTGGGCGCCCCTTCAGGGGAGCTCCGGATGTGGTGGGGCTCGGCGGCGATCCCAGCCTGTGCCGTCCGTCAGGCCGGACGGGGGCTGAGCGCCTCGAGAGCACGGTTCAGGCGCTCACGTGCGTCGACAGCGACATCGGTGAGCTGGTCGTTGCCGGTGAGCTTGACCATGGTGGCCGGGTCCATTGCCTCGACGAGGGTGCGCCCGGTCCCGAGCGCGCGGACGACGACGTTGCACGGCAGCAGGACCCCGATGGAGGGCTCAGCCTCGAGTGCGGCATAGGCCAGTGGTGGCCGGCACGCGCCGAGGATCACCTGGGGCGCGATGTCCACGTCGAGCTTCGTCCTGAGGGTCGCCGCCATGTCGATCTCGGTGAGGACCCCGAAGCCGACCTCGGCCAGCTGGGCACGGGTCGCGGTGAGCGTCGCGTCGAAGTCAGCGTCGACCATGGTCGTGAGCGTGTAGTCCATGTTCTCTCCTGGTGTGGGTGCGGAGGGCCTGACGGGAAGAGCGCGGCACGGGTGGCGGCTGAGTCCGAACTCAGACGTCGGCGGGCTGCGCCGCGGCGACCTTGGCCCGCACGTCGTCCATGTCGAGGTCGCGAACGGCGGTGATGACCTGCTCCAGGGCGGCGGCGGGCAGGGCGCCGGGCTGGCTGAAGACGAGAATGCCGTCCCGGAAGGCCATGAGTGTCGGGATCGAGGTGATCCCGGCCGCAGTGCTCAGCTGCTGCTCGGCCTCGGTGTCGATCTTGCCGAAGACGATGTCGGGGTGCTTCACGGACGAGGCCTCGTAGACGGGCGCGAACATCCGGCACGGTCCGCACCACGACGCCCAGAAGTCGACGAGGGTGATCCCTTCGCGGGTGATCGTCGACTCGAAGTCGGCGGCGGTCAGGTTCTGCGTGGACATGGGGATCTCCTTGCGTGAGAACGGTTCGACTGGGTAAGTGTATACCCACCGGGGTATCCGTTCCGCAGGCGTGAAGAGGCAGCGCCGCCCGACCGGCGCATACGGGCTGGGGTATATGGGTGACACGCTGCCCGGTTCGACGGAATGCCCCATCCGGGGTTACGGTTCTGCCTGTCAGATACCCCGGTGGGTATCAACTCTCTACCTCAGGAGTGTCAATGACCACCCTTGCCAGCATCGACGAGCTCGCTGCCGCAGCTGCTGACGGCGCCGCCGTCGTCGACGTGCGCGAGCCCGGTGAGTACGTCGGCGGGCACGTGCCCGGCGCCGTGCTGATGCCGATGGGTCAGCTGCCGTCACGCGTCGGCGAGCTCGACCGCCAGCGACCCGTCTACGTCATCTGCGCCAGCGGCAACCGCAGCCGAGCTATGAGCGACTACCTCGCCCGCGCCGGCTTCGACGCCCGGTCCGTGGACGGTGGCACGGCGGCCTGGGCCGCCGCAGGCCGCCCGGTGGTGGCCGGAGCCAAGCCCTCCGCCTAACCCGGCTCCCCACCCTGCCGCGCCGACCTGACCCCGCACCTGACCGCGTCCCGGTCCGTC
Organism: Terrabacter terrae; assembly: GCF_039529575.1. Lineage (NCBI taxonomy): Bacteria > Bacillati > Actinomycetota > Actinomycetes > Micrococcales > Intrasporangiaceae > Terrabacter > Terrabacter terrae. The sequence goes on along the minus strand of NZ_BAAANB010000003.1, from coordinate 336,019 downwards.
CCCGAAAGGACCCGCCCATGGCGACCATCATCCCCATCGACACCCCGACCCTCGGTGACCGCAGCTACCTCGCCCATGACGGGCAGGTCGCGATCGTCATCGATCCCCAGCGCGACATCGACCGCGTCCTCGACCTCGCGAACGACGCCGGCGTCTCCATCACCCACGTCTTCGAGACCCACATCCACAACGACTACGTGACCGGCGGCTACGCCCTGGCCCAGGCCACCGGCGCCGCGTACCACGTCAACGCCGCCGACGAGGTCTCCTTCGACCGCGTCCCGGTCAGCGACGGCGACGTCCTCGAGGTGTCACCGGCACTGCGGGTCCGGGTCATCGCCACCCCCGGGCACACCTACACCCACCTCTCGTACGCCCTCGACGCCGCGAACGACGAGACGGGGACGCTCGAGCCCGTCGGCGTCTTCACCGGAGGCTCGCTGCTTTTCGGCGCCACCGGTCGACCCGACCTCCTCGGGCACGAGCACACCCACGACCTCGTCCACCACCAGTACGCCTCGGCCCACCGACTGGCCGACGAGCTGCCGGAGCACACCCACGTGCTGCCCACCCACGGCTTCGGCAGCTTCTGCTCCGCTGGCTCCACCGGCGACGCGACCGCCTCCACGATCGGCCGGGAGAAGAAGGCCAACCCGGCCCTCACCCAGGACGAGGAGCACTGGGTCGCCGACACGCTCGCCGGGCTCGACGCGTACCCGGCGTACTACGCCCACATGGGCGCCGCGAACAGCGCCGGCCCGCAGGCGGCCGACCTGTCGGCCCCGGAGCGTGCCGACAAGTCGGTGCTGGCCCGACGGATCACCGACGGCGAGTGGGTCGTCGACCTGCGCAACCGGACCGCGTATGCCGCTGGGCACGTCACCGGGACGCTGAACTTCGGCGTTGACGGCCAGTTCGCCACCTACCTCGGCTGGCTCATCCCGTGGGGTACGCCCCTGACGCTGCTGGGGGAGAGCCCCGAGCAGGTCGCCGAGGCCCAGCGCGAGCTCGTCCGGATCGGCATCGACCACCTCGAGGGCGCTGCCACCGGCACCCCGGCGGACTGGACCGACTCCCCGCTCGGCTCCTTCGAGCGCGCCACCTTCGCCGACCTCGCCCAGGTGCGTCACCACCGCCGCGTCGCCGTCCTCGACGTCCGCCGCGCCTCGGAGTTCACCGAGTCGCACATCGACGACGCCGTCAACATCCCTCTGCATGAGCTCCTCGAGCGCCTCGCCGAGGCTCCCGCAGGAGAGGTTTGGGTGCACTGCGCCGGCGGCTATCGCGCCTCGATCGCCGCGTCCGTCCTCGCTGCACACGGACACCCCGTCGTCGCGGTCGACGACAGCTACGGGGAGAACGCAGCAGCGGCCGGCCTGCCACTGACCGCTGCTGCCTGACCCACCGCCGAAACGCCACCACCCTCTCAAGACAACCAACCCCCACCGCCGAACATCGACGGTAGACAAGGAGATCCACCATGTGTCGTCCCGCCACCTGCAAGACCTGCGGCAAGACCACCTGGGCCGGCTGCGGCCAGCACGTCGACCAGGTCATGCGCAACGTCCCCGCCGGCCAGCGCTGCCCCGGCCACGTCTCCGCCTCCACGGGTGGCACCGGGGGCGGCTTCCTCAGCCGCATCTTCGGCCGCTGAGCCCCCGGCGCCGGTGGCGGGCGTGCCCGCCACCGGCCCATCGACGCCCACCCGGTCTGTGACCCGGGTGGGTTCCGCCCGGGAGTCCGCCCCCCCATGGGACGTCCCGGATCCGGTGCCGAGCCTGGCGCGCCCTGTCCGCCGAGCCGTCGCCGTCTCACCTTCCCCCAGGAGAGGCCGACGCGCTCGAGACCGGGCTTCAGTTTGAGCTCGGACGGCGCCGTCGGGGGCCGGGACCACCGTCGTCCCGGCCCTCGATGCAGCGCCGAGCTTGGTACATCCGACGCCACCACCAGTAGCTTCGAAGGAGCTCCACCCCATGCCCTTGCTGGCCATACCACTCGGCGTGCTGATCGGCCTCGCCCTCGGGGCCCTGGGCGGAGGCGGCTCCATCCTCACCGTCCCCGCCCTGGTCTACGTCCTCGGCCAAGACCCGCGCGCAGCCACCACCAGCTCGCTGATCATCGTCGGGGTCACTTCCCTCATCGCGCTCGTACCGCACGCCCGCGCTGGCCGTGTCAGGTTCGGGCAAGGGCTCCTCTTCGGTGCACTCGGCACCGCAGGCTCGTTCGCGGGGACCGCCCTGTCTCGGTCCGTGGCCCCCAACACCCTGCTGCTCGCGTTCGCAGCCCTGATGCTCGTCGTCGCGGCGCTCATGCTGCGCCGCGTGCTCAGCCCTGCCGAGCGTTCGACACTCATCGACCCGACGGTCGAGCCGATGATCACACTGCGCCCGTTCAGCTGTGCCTCGCCACGCGTGGCCAAGGTCGTCGTGACCGCCACCCTCGTCGGTCTGCTGACCGGGTTCTTCGGCGTCGGAGGGGGGTTCGCCCTCGTGCCAGCCCTCGTCCTCGCCCTCGGGTTCCCGATGCCCACCGCGGTCGGCACGTCCCTGCTCGTCATCGCCGTCAACAGCGCCACGGCACTGACCGCGCGCGTCACCCACGCGAGCAGCTCCCTCGACTGGTCCCTCATCGCGACCTTCACTGTCGCCGCTGTCGGCGGCAGCCTCATCGGTGGACGCATCGCGTCCCGGGCCAACCCACGACACCTCACCATCGCCTTCGCCGTCCTGCTCGTCGGCGTCGCCCTCTACACGGCCGCGCGCAGCCTCTCCCTCCTCGGCTGACGAGCGAGAACCCGGCCCTTGGCGCGGCGGCCGATCCGCCGCGCCCTCCCTCGGAACCCGCACGCCTCCCGGGCGCGCGGAACGTGAAAGGAACCATGAGCAACAACCCCTCCGTCCACCCAGACCCGACCACCACCGGCACCACGCCGCGCAGGCCCGCGGCGCTCGACCCACAAGCGCTGCAGGAGTGGATGGCCGCCGACGACCGGCCCCGCCTGCTCGACGTGCGGACCTCGGCCGAGTTCACGACCGCCCACATCCCTGGTTCCTACAACGTGCCGCTGCCGCTGCTGCGCGATCACCGCGACGAGCTGCGGACCCACCTGGACGAGGACGTCGTCCTCGTTTGCCGCTCCGGGGCCCGGGCCGCCCAGGCCGAGGCGCTGCTCGGCTCGACCGGCCTGGCCAACCTGCACGTCCTCACCGGCGGCGTTGCCGCCTGGGAGGTCGCAGGCGGCCCGCTCAACCGCGGCGCGCAGACGTGGGAGCTCGAGCGCCAGGTGCGGCTCGTCGCCGGCGGCATTGTCCTGACCGGCGTGCTGGCCAGCACCAAGGTGCCCGCCCTCAAGTGGGTGTCGGCGGCAATCGGCGCTGGCCTGGCGGGAGCGGCAGTGACCAACAGCTGCGCGATGGGCAAGGCCCTGTCGATGCTGCCCTACAACCGACGGACCGGACCCAGCCTGAACTCCGTCCTGCGTGAGCTGGGCGGGACCGCAACCTGATTCGAGCGGCGGAAGCAGGCCCTGGACAGCGTAGATGTGGTGTTCAGGGCCTGCGCTGCGAGGTGGGGCTGAGCGACCGCCTGCCGAAGCCCCACTCGTTTTGCCTGACCGGTGTCAGTCCAGCCGCCTACCCCCACAGCCGCTGGGGCGGAGCCGGAGGGCGCTGCTGATGACGCTGACCATGACATCCGGGGCGGCGAAGTCCCGTTGCCGGCGGTGCCCGGTGTGTGGTGGGTCCTCAGGGCGCGTGGTGTTGGCGCGACGGTCGCGGCCGTAGCAGCCCTTGAGCCCGCAGCAGGTCGGCCAGTGCGTAGCGGCTCACAGCGTGCACGGCGGCGACGTGTCTGATTGACTGCGGTGCTTGATAGTCGCGCAGCAACGCGTTCCACTCCTCGGGAGTGAGCGTGGACGGGTTTCGCAGTCCTGACCCAAGAGCGGCGGGGAGGGCGGCCGTGAGGGTCGCGGACTGCTCCGGAACGCTGTGCGCCGGGGGCTTCATCATGGGTTGCCGCCCGGGGCGTTCCCGACGAGAGGCGTAGTGCTCGTCGGTGGCCACAGGCAGGTTGTGCCCGAGCGCGTTCCACAGCTCGGGCTCCCGCACGTACGCACCAAAAGTCTCCAGCGGCCACGTGACACCTTCGCCGTCGGTGTGGCAGTCCAGGCAGAGGTACCCGGCGACCTCGCGGAAGGCCATCACGGCCCGGCGGTAGCCGCCACAGTGGTGGCACCCCCGCAGGCGGTACTCATGCGCGTTGACCTTGGTCCACTGCTCGTCCCGGGACCAGGCCCCACTCGTGAAGAGCCCCGCGAACGAGTTGAAACCCCTCGCGTGGGGAAAGTCGGTGCGACGCACGAGGCCGCCGTTCTGTGCGGCGACGGTCAGGCCGACCGCTTCCCAGTTGCTTGTCTTGTGCAGCCAGCCGCCGCGAACCGGGTTCACTGCGTCGTAGAGGGTCTGCAACCGGTCGACGAGCCTGTCGGGGTGCCTGAAGGTGCGCACGAGTTCCTCGTCGGCAAGCATCGCCGCCTTGATGGTCTCGAGGTCCCGCGACGGGTCCATCGGGAACAGGGCGGTCATTCCGAGATGCAGCAGGACTGGAACACGACACTGCAGGAACGCCAGGCGTCCGCCCGCGTCGGCCAACATGTGCTCGCGCAGCAGTCGAAGCGCCCGCCGCTGGACGCTGGTGTTTGCGTTCTTCGTCCAGTCCAGGGGAACGCCGGCTCGCAGAGCGTGAAGCAGAGCCTCGGCGCGCGCGGGCAGTGCTCCCAAGCTGTGCAGGTCATGAGTACCAGCCGCAGGCAACAGGACCGTGGTGTCCCCGTCGGTGACGACGAGGTTGAACGAGAACGTGACCTGCGTACCGGTCGTGCCGCTGCGTCGGATGTCGCGCACGGACACCTTCATGTCTCGTATCGCGGCGCGCCACATGGGCCGAAACCTGACGTCGGTGGGGTCCAGGAGCGAGGCCAGCAGGTCGCCGATGGCTCCGCACTCGAGGCCACGTCTGGTCGTCTCGAGTTTCATGCGGTGGTCCGCCGCGGCCTGCGCGGCATCCCGTTCGTGAGCCTGCAAGGCCGGCAGCTTGCTCTTGAGGTCTCCAATCCTGTCCCACGCATTGGCTCGCGCCTCAGCTGGCATGACGTGGCGGGAACCGTCCGGCACCATCTCTGCGATGTCGGCTTCGAGACGTGCGATGTCCGTGAGGCTGGCGTGAACGTGGTCTGCGGCGGCGGTCACGGCGGCGCTCAGCTGCGCAAGATGGGAGTCCTCCAGCTCAAGCACCTGCTGCGGTGCGGGCACCACCTGAGCCTGGTGCATCGCGCGCAGGACGGCCTCGGCCATCCAGTCGTGCTCAAGGTAGACACGCAACCGCCGACGGCGCTCCTCTGCGCCATCCAGGGCTGGGCCGGCGCCCTTCCCCGGGGGCGTCGCCAGCGCGTAGCGGACCTTGATGCTGCCGGGTCGTGCCGGGTCGGCGACCTTGTCGGGCCTGAGGTGCACGACCTGCCCGTTGAACTCGGCGGTCAGGTTCACGAACGTGTGCCCAGCCTGGTTGGACCGGCGAGCCACGCCTGTGCGGCGCCAGTGACGAATCCGTTCGAAGTCCTCGGGGGTGGCCCACGGCTCGCCATCGGGAGGAAAGACGTCGTCGATGACGACATCCTTCGAGTGGATGGTGCGCCGGTAGGTACCACTCTCGTACATGTCGAGGTTCGTCCAAATGCTCTCCTGCAGTCCGTACGCGTCCTTCTCGTCGTAGACGGCAGCTGGCCCGCCCCGGCCGCGGATGCCATCGCTCGCGAAACCGCGCCGCACCATCTCTCGACCCAAGTCGCTCACCGACCAGGCCGGGGAGCCGGCATGTGCGAAGTACCAGCGGAGGTTGGCGACTTGGTCAGCGGGGCGACCCTCCATGTCCTTCGCGGCCGGGCGCGTTCGCAGGCACTGGCTCGCATTCGGGTAGTTCGATGGAGAATCTATGTAGAGACGCTTCACTGCTCCGGTCGCGTGATGCCCGACCAAGTGCAGGCGCGTCAGGCCTGGCGGTGGCAGGCTCGGCAAGTAGTAGTCGACATAGCCGTCCCGCATACTCAGTTGCAGGCCGGTATATGACAGCATCGACGTTCGGGTCGATTCGACAATGGTGCTCGCGTGCTCCCGGTCCTCCGTCCCCTTCACCAGGCGCTCAGCTTGCCCGAGTTTCCCATCATCCCAGATGCCGTTGAAGCCGTCGCCCACAAACACAGGGCCGACGCTTCTCAGCAAATCGTACTCGGCCCAAAGGGGCGCTTGCCCCCACCCTTGGCGAAAGAAGCGGTCCTGTCGCTTCGCGAAAAGGAGGCTGGGGCAGGCGCTTGCGAAATCATCAGCGACATTGACCGCAACTGGCGATTGACGGTCTGCTGCGTTCAGTTTCGTGCTCGCGCCTGCACTGAGTGTGATGAATAGGCCAATCCCACGGGGACGCAGGTCGACCGAGGCGAAAGTGCACTGGAATGTTTCCGACTCGTTTCCATGGACGCGGTACTGCTGGACACGCCTACTGCTGGAAAGTCGTAACGACAGGTCTGCGGTCGAGGGAAGCAGATGCATGACATAGATGTCGAGTTTGGTGAAGAGCGCCTCGGCTGCCTCGTAGAGGTCGCGAGCGACCGCGTCACTAACACGCGCAGTTTGCTCCGGACTTTGCCTGGCTGCTAGCTGAATGGGCCTATCGAGACTGATGGTTTCCGCAAGCACAAAGGGGCATCGCGGTCCAATCAGGACTCCGGCTGATTCACGGTACCCTCGTGCTCGAAGTTCATTGGCCGTCTTCTCGAATGTCACGGCAGTCACGCTTTCGCCGCTCGGAGCGCATCACTGCCGGCAGCCACTCCGGCACCGGTGTACGCAGATTCACCACGGTACTCCGAACTTGGTGCCAACTCTTCATGGTCATGGTTACAGAGCATGGTCAGTCCTCTTCGCTATCGGGCGATGTATGGGGTGCGAGGGTCTTGCTGTCTGGCGGACGAACTCTGTTGCCCTAGAAGGGCAATCGGATGTTCCTTGTCTTCACGATGCTGTTGGGTCGGCCCCAGGGGGTCTTCGGTGGTGTTGCGTGGACCGGCGCTACGAAAGCGGCTCCGCGGACCCGGCCGGGCGCCGACAGGAACACGCCACCACCAACCGCAGCTCGCCTGACGCGGCCGGCTGCCGGTCGACCCGGAGCTCTTCCAGGGAGCGGGGAAGGGGGCTACCGACCAGCAATGCCGGACATTTGCACGTAGCGTCAGAACGCGAGCCGGACTTTTCATTGCGGTTAGTCATTGGCCGCCACCTCCTCGCCGGGAAGAGCGGGCCTGTCGTTGGGCGAGGTGACATAGCCCGAGAATGGCGCGGGGCTATCCGGTCGATGAGGGCCGACCTCAACGAGTCGCCGTTGTGTGGCTTCCCGCTGCTTTCTTGCGGCGGTGACGCTCGCGTCCTTCGCGACACCGACGTAGTGTTTCCAGACGAACTCCGGCGAGGCCCACCCGCCGTTGACGCAGACTTCGGAACTGCTCCATCCCCACACCTCGAGCGCGGTCGTCGCGTACCGGTGGCGCAAGGCGTGAATGGGGTGCTGCCACAGCCGCCCGGGTGTCTGGGTTATGACGAGAGCGTCCTTGGCCCTGAATCGGGCCTCCCATGTGGTCTTCGTGTACGGCCAGCCAGCCGCCTCGGCTGCCGGGACAAACTGGCGCGCGCGTAGGTTGCGCAGTCGCCAGTAGGTGCGGCCGCGGCTACTCGGGAATATGAGCGCATCCGGGTTGAGTCCGTCCCTCTGCTCGCGTCGTGCGGCACGGGCGCGCTCCCACAGCCACGCCGCGAGGGGAAAGTCCGTCGGGGTGATGTCGATGACCAGCGCCGAACGCGCTTTGCCATTCTTCGGTGGCGTCAAGCGGATACCGCCGCCGGTTAGCTCGACCAGCTGTTTGTTGACCCGAAGGACCGTCGTATCTTGCGGTCCGTGTAGTACGTCGTCGGCGGTCAGGCTCAGCGCCTCGTGGACGCGGAGGCCAGCATATGCAAGGACGTGGACGAGGCCGCTCCATAGCCGGTACGTCACCTTTGCCTCGGCGAGCGCGGCAATCATCGCGTCGGTCGGAATCATCTCCGACGAGACGAAGTCGGGGCTTTCCCCTTGCACGGGGATTTGCCGTTGACGACGCGAAGAGCTCGGCAGGTCGGGCAGGTCGACATCGCAGGCGCGCGCCTGGTCATCTCGCAGGAAGCCCTTGGCCACTCCATAGCCGACTGCAGCGCTCAGAATGCTGCGCAGGGAGTTGGCTTCCGCCAACGAGGCGCACCGGGCCAACTGGCCGCGCACCTGATGCTTGCTGAGTTTGCGGAGCGGGACGCTGCCGAGCGTTGCGTAGACGTCCTTGCTCAAAAGGCGGCCTACCCGCGTGCTGTACCCATCCGACCATGGCGCTCGCGAGGTCGTGCGCTTGCCGCGAGCCGGTTCCATCCCCGCCTTCTTGTAGGCGTCAAGCAAGTCACGGGTGAAACGCGCGTTTGCCGCCACCTCGGAGGCCGCCAGCAGACGCCGCTCGACCTCGGCGGCCTTCCGGAGTGCGTCCTCGGACGACCGGCCGACATGGGTCTGACGGCGCCGGCCAAAGGCGTCACGCCATTCAGCACGCCAGTACGGGTTTCCCGGCGTCGGGGGGAAGACATGGACCAGACCGCTGGGGGACACCAAGTGCGCCTTGCGCGACATGTCTTTCATCGCAGGTTCTCCAGGTTCCCGACCATCGTCCAACCCGGCGGTGGGACAGGCAGCGGCGGCGAACTGTCGCCTGAAGACGCAGGGCACTGCCCACACGCGCCGCGAGAGCTGTGGGTGCGAGTCGCCGGCTTTGCCGAGCGGTGCGGCTGCGGCGGCTGGACCGCCGCCTGGGCGGCGTCGCCGAGTTCGTCCTCGGGGGGATGGGCACGCCGGTCTCGGTCGGGCTCATCGCCCGCGTCGGGGACGGGTCTGCGGGGGGACGCGGCAACCCACACCAGGATGTCGCGCCGGAGCCACACCGGACGGTGCGTCAGGCCACCCAGCAGGTATGGCGCCGGGAAGGTGTCGGTCTTGAGCACGGCGAAGAGGCGCGACCGGCGCCATGGCAGGAACCGGACAAGGTGCTCGACCGTCCAGAGATTGTCGGCGAGGTCCACCCCGTCGCGGACCGGGCCGGGGTCGAACCACGAGATGTCAGGCGTCGCCGTTGCGCCAACGCCGTCGGCTGGCATCGAATGCATGTCCGGCGCGGATGAGACGGACGGGTCCGGGGTCGCCGGTTTCGGCGTCGATGGCTTGGGTGCCGCTTGCGAGGGAGTCGAAGTGGTGTCCACGGGGGATATCGGTGCCGGTGCGAAGGCTCGCGACAGTGGGGCACTTTTCGTCGCCCCGACCGACCTGAGGCAAGACCGCCCCGGAGTGACGGGTCCCGCTCGGCCCGGTCCAGCGGCAGCGGGTTCATGTAGCCACGGTGTCGTCGTTCTTGCGGGCACGCATGGCTGCCACGGCCAGCATGAGCTTGTTGAGGTGTCCACATTCGGTGACGGTGCCGGTGTGTGGCGCCGCGTATGTGGGCTCAGTTTCGTCACGACAAACGCGGATCCCGAAGGTCGACCAACGCATCGCCTCCTGTCGACGTGAGCGCCTACGGCGGCTGCGGGATCCGGGCACGTGGCGCGAGGCTCGCCGGGCTGGTGACGAGGCGAGATGGCGCTTCTCCGTCTGGGCGGTCGGTGGCGTGGTTCTACCGAGGCGGGTAGCGGTGTGCCAAACTCTGTGCCAATCTCATCCCACGGATTGCGCGGCACGCCTCTGACCTGCAGCGATGCCTCTTGCGGTTCAGCCGATCTGGAACTCGAGGAGATCTGGATCAACGAGCCGTCCAAGGTCTTCGTGGCGCGCGGTGGCATCGCCGAGCTGACCCCGACGATCCTCTCCGCCGACGACGTGCGCGACCTCGTCGAGCGGATGCTGCGCACGAGTGGACGCCGCGTCGACCTCAGCAGCCCGTTCGTCGACGCGACCCTCGCCGACGGTTCACGGCTCCACGTCGTGATCCCGGACATCAGCCGGGCGCACTGGCAGGTCAACATCCGCAAGTTCGTCGTCAAGGCCGACCACCTCGACGATCTCGTGCGGTTGGGGACCATCCCGCGCCGGGCGGCGACGTTCCTCGAGGCCGCCGTGGCCAGTGGTCTCAACGTCCTGGTCGCCGGGGGCACCCAGGCCGGCAAGACGACCCTGCTCAACTGCCTCGCCGCCGCGATCCCGCCGCGCGAGCGGATCGTCACCTGCGAGGAGGTCTTCGAGCTGAAGATCCCGCAACGCGACGTCGCCGCCATGCAGTGTCGCCAGCCGAGCCTCGAAGGCACGGGCGAGGTGCCGCTGCGCCGGCTCGTCAAGGAGGCCCTGCGGATGCGACCGTCGCGGATCATCGTCGGTGAGGTTCGGCAGGAGGAGAGCCTCGACCTGCTCATCGCCCTCAACAGCGGCGTGCCGGGCATGTGCACGGTCCATGCCAACAGTGCGAGGGAAGCCGTGACGAAGATGTGCACGCTGCCGCTGCTGGCGGGCGAGAACGTGTCGAGTCGCTTCGTCGTCCCCACGGTGGCAGCGGCGGTCGACATCGTCGTGCACGTGGCGCTGGAGCGGGACGGTTCCCGGCGGGTCCGCGAGATCGTCGCCGTCCCGGGACGCGCCGAGGGGGACGTCGTCGAGGTCGCCGACCTCTTCGTGACACGTGAGGGTGCGCTTCGACGAGCCGACGGCTTCCCTCCGCACCGAGAGGCGTTCGAGCGCGCGGGCTACGACGTGGCCGCCCTTCTCGCGCAGGGGGAGTCGTGATCTCCCCGCTCCTGGTCGGACTGGTCTTCGGGGTCGGGGTCTTCTTCGTCTACTGGTCGTTCTGGCCGCAGCAGCCCGCACGGGAGCGGAGGGCCCGTGCCGGCTTCATGCTCAACCTTCGCGATCACCTGACCCAGGCCGGCTACTCGTCGCTCACGCCGGCCAACGTCATCCTCGGCTCGGTCGTACTCTTCGTCGTGGCACTCGTCCTGGTGTTCGCACTGACCCGCGTCCTGCCGATCGCCGTGTGCTTCGCCTCGATGGCCGGAGCCGTGCCGCTGTCGCTGGTTCGGATGCGGGCCCGCAAGCGTCGCAACAAGCTCCGTGACCTGTGGCCCGACGTCGTGGACAACATCACCTCCGGCGTGCGCGCGGGGCTCGCGCTGCCGGAGGCGCTCGCCCAGCTCGCCGTGCGTGGCCCCCTCGAGCTGCGGCCCGCGTTCGAGGCCTTCAGGGAGGACTACCGCACGACGGGTCGGTTCCACGACTGCCTCGACCGCCTCAAGGAGCGGCTCAGCGACCCGGTCGGCGACCGCATCGTCGAGTCGCTGCGCATCGCGCGGGAGGTCGGCGGCAGCGACCTGGGCAAGCTGCTCCGCACCCTGTCCTCGTTCCTGCGCGAGGACGCCCGCACCCGCTCGGAGCTGGAGACCCGGCAGAGCTGGACGGTCAACGCAGCTCGGCTCGCCGCGGGTGCCCCCTGGGTCATCCTCGGACTCCTGGCGCTCAACGGCAGCTCGCTCGAGGCCTACTCCTCGCCCACCGGCTGGGTGGTGCTTGCCGTCGGCGCCGCGCTGTGCGCGGTCGCCTACCGCGCCATGGTGTGGATCGGGCGCCTGCCGGAGGAAGAGCGGGTGCTGCGGTGAACGCCGTGGGCGGCGTCCTGGCCGGTGTCGTGCGCGACGGATGGTCGTGGGCGGGAGCCAGCGCCGGCATCCTCCTGCTCGCCGGCCTCGCGCTCGTCGTGGCGGGGCTCCCCGTCAACCGCCGGCCGACGCTGGACGACCGTCTCGAGCCGTACCTCAGGGACACCCCGAGGCCGTCGACCCTCCTGGCCCGCCCCGCGCCACCGAGAGGCCCGTTCGGCTTCGGTGAGCTCTTCGCCCCGTACATCGCCCGCCTCGGTGTGACCGTCGGCGCTGTCTTCGGTGGCGGCCCCTCGGTGGCGCGCCGACAGCTGAGGGCCGGCCGGCAGGCCGACATCGAGGGCTTCCGCGCGGAGCAGGTGATGTCTGGCGCTCTCGGCGGGCTGGCGGGGCTGGCCTTCACTGCGCTCGTCGCGGTGGCGCAGCGGCGCTTCCCCCTGCCCGTCCTGGTCGTCATGGTGATGGTCGGCGTCCTCGGCGGGATCGCTGCGCGCGACTACGCCCTCAGCCGCGCCGCCACACGACGGGAGGCCCGGATGCTGACCGAGTTCCCAACGGTGGCAGAGCTGCTCGCGCTGGCGGTCAGCGCGGGGGAGGGAGCGGTCGGAGCGCTCGAGCGGGTCTGCCGGCTCTCGCAGGGTGAGCTGTCGGACGAGCTGCGCCGGTGCCTCGCCGACGCCCGTGCCGGCGCGAACCTGCCCGCGGCACTGCAGGGCCTGGCCGACCGCACGGGCTTGATGAGCCTCACCCGCTTCGTCGACGGGATCGTCGTCGCGGTCGAGCGAGGCACGCCGCTCGCCGAGGTCCTCCGTGCCCAGGCGCAGGACGTCCGCGAGGACGGTCGCCGCGCCCTCATGGAGGAGGGCGGCAAGAAGGAGATCTACATGATGGTTCCGATCGTCTTCCTGACGCTGCCGGTGACCGTCCTCTTCGCCCTCTTCCCGGGCCTCAGCTTCCTCCACCTCAAGCTCTGACCGCAGGGGTCCAGGACCAGTGCACGACCAAGACAGGGAGACAGACATGAACCGCATCATCACCGTCGAGACACGGGCGCGTGCAGCCCTCGCCGACGCCGTCGCACGACACATCGGCGGCCCACGTGACCGTGGGGACGTGCCCGGCTGGGTCCTCATCACGATCATGACGGCCGGGCTCGTCACGGCACTGTGGGCGCTCGCCGGCCCGCAGCTCGGGCAGCTCTTCAGCGACGCCATCTCGGACGTCAAGGGCCCGTGAGGATTCCGGGCCTCGACCCGGCGGCCCCGTGTGCCCGGTCGCTGTTCTCGCGCGTGGCGCGGCGACCGCGGAACCGGCTCCGCAGCGCCGGTCGTCCGGGTAGGGCGCACGTCCTTGCGGGCGCCCGCCAAGGCCTTCGGCCCCACTCCGACACCGCCGAAAGCGGCTCTGCCGTCGCGGAGTTCGTGATGGTCGCGGCGCTGCTGCTCGTCGTGGCAATGGGGGTCTTCCAGCTCGGGCTCGCCCTCTACGTGCGGAACACGTTGATCTCGGCGGCCTCGGAGGGCGCCCGCTACGGTGCCCGCGCCGACGTCGAGCCGACCGACGGAGCCGAGCGCACCCGAGCGCTCGTCACCTCGGCGCTGAGCGCCTCCTTCGCCGGGGACGTCAAGGCCGCCCGCTCAATCACGGCCTCCGGGGTGCGGGTGGTCGAGGTGCGGGTCTCGGCGCCGCTGCCGCTGATCGGTCCCGTCGGGCCGTCCGGTGGGCTCACCGTGTCCGGGAGGGCCTTCAGCGAGGAGCAGGTTTTGGCAGGAGGTGCGGAGTGAGCCGTGCGCCTCGGGTCCTCGCGCTCGCAGCCCGCCGTGGCTCCGCCCACCGGCCTGCCGCCGCGGACGAGGGGCGAGCGATCCTCGAGTTCATCTTCCTCGGGATCCTGCTCCTGATCCCGCTCACCTACCTCGTCCTCACCGCGGCTCGGCTGCAGGCAGCGTCCTTCTCGGCCTCGCTCGCCGGGCGTGAGGCGGGGCGGGCCTTCGTGACGGCCCAGTCGGACGACGAGGGGTATGCCCGCGCCCGAGTGGCTGCGTCGCTGGCCTTCGGCGACTTCGCCTTCGACCGAGGTGCCGGTGTCACCGTCTCGTGCGACGGCTCACCGTGCCTGCGTCCAGAGGGTGCCGTGACGGCGACCGCGACCATCGCCGTCGCACTTCCGCTCGTGCCCGACTTCATCGCCGCGCACCTTCCTGCGTCGGTGACCATCTCGTCGACGCACGTCGCGTCCGTCGACCGGTTCGTGGCGCGGTGAGATCCCCGTGAAGACCAGGTATGCCGGCAGCCTCCGCAGGCGGTGCCGTCCAGCTGGTGCCCGCCTGGCCGACAAGAGGGCCCGCGACGAGGGGCAGATCGGTGTCCTCGCGCTGGGTCTGTTCGTCCTCGCGACGCTGCTCGTGCTCGGCACGATCGACGTGACGGCGGCCCAGCTGGCCCGCATGCGACTGCTCGACACGGCGGACTCGGCGGCTCTCGATGCCGCCGACTCCCTCGACGAGCGCGCCGCCTACGAGAAGGGCGTCCTCGAGAAGCTGGCCCTCACCGACCAGTCGGTGGCGAGCGCGGCGTCGGCACACCTGGCACGCACGCCGATGCCTCCCGGCATCACGGGGTGGTCGGTGGTTCCCGAGACCGGCGCAGACGGCGCCACCGCGGTGGTGACGCTTCGGGGCACGGCGACCCTGCCGATGAGCGGTTGGGTGCTCGAGTCGCTCGGCGGCAGCGTCACCATCACCGTGACCTCGCGGGCGCGCGCGCCGCTGGACTGAACCACCGCGCAAATTGCCCAAAACGGTCACCCTGTCCGCGCCCGGACGCTAGCGTCCGTCCTCGGCGCCCACGCCACCACAGCACGTCCAAGCGCGGTGGCGTGGTCGTCCTCAGGGGAGACGGCGCCGCCCGACGGGCGGCGCCATCCGGACGTGTCGCGACCGGGCGGTCGCGACGACAGACAGGGAGAAGATGCGCACCTTCGTCACCAAGGCCTCCGTCACCAAGGCCCTCGTCGCCACGGCGGCACTCGGGCTCGCCGTGGTCGCGCCCGTCGCGACGGCCGGCTCCGCCTCGGCGCTGCCGGCGATCATGATCTACAAGGTGCAGTACGACTCACCCGGGGCCGACCGCGGAGGCAACACGAGTCTCAACGCCGAGTACGTCGTCATCAAGAACACCACCCGGAGCAACCGGGTGCTGACCGGCTGGACGCTGCGGGACAGGACCGGCTACACCTTCCGCTTCCCGTCCTTCACCCTCAAGGCGGGTGCCACGGTCACCGTGCACACCGGTCGCGGCACCGCCTCCGCCACCAACCGCTACTACAACCGGTCCTGGTACGTCTGGAACAACACCGGCGACACGGCATACCTCCGGAGCGCCTCGGGCGCGACCGTGGACACGTGCAGCTGGAAGGGCGGCGGCACCGCGACCTCCTGCTGACTCACCGGCCCCGAGGAGGCCCGATCCTCCTCGGGCCCCGGGCTGTCGGCGTGCACGACGCGGTGGTCCGCTGCCGTAGGCTGTTCGATCGTGGCTGTTGACTTCACGCAAGAGATCAAGGACCTGCGCGCGACGATGGACTCCGTGCGTCAGGTCACCGACCTCGACGAGCTCGCCCGCACCATCAAGGAGCTCGAGGAGCAGGCCTCCGCCCCCGACCTGTGGGACGACCCCGACGCCGCGCAGCAGGTCACGAGTGCGCTCAGCCGTGCCAACTCCGAGCGCGACCGCGTCCTCGGCATGGACGCCCGTATCGAGGACCTCGAGACCCTCGTCGAGATGGGCCAGGAGGAGCACGACGCCGCCACCCTCGAGGAGGCCGAGCGGGACCTCGCCAAGCTCAGGAAGGACGTCGGTGAGCTCGAGGTCCGCACGCTGCTCTCCGGCGAGTACGACGAGCGCGAGGCGGTCGTCACGATCCGCTCCGGCGCCGGTGGCGTCGACGCCGCAGACTTCGCCGAGATGCTGATGCGGATGTACCTGCGCTGGGCCGAGCGCCACGGCTACCCGACGAAGGTCATGGACACCTCCTACGCCGAGGAGGCGGGCCTGAAGTCGGCCACCTTCGAGGTCAACGTGCCGTACGCGTACGGCCACCTCTCCGTGGAGGGCGGCACGCACCGCCTCGTCCGGATCAGCCCGTTCGACAACCAGGGCCGCCGCCAGACGAGCTTCGCGGCCGTCGAGGTCATCCCTCTCATCGAGTCCGACGACTCCATCGACATCCCCGAGAACGAGCTGAAGATCGACGTCTTCCGCTCGAGCGGCCCGGGTGGGCAGAGCGTCAACACGACCGACTCGGCCGTGCGCATGACGCACCTCCCCACCGGCATCGTCGTGTCGATGCAGAACGAGAAGAGCCAGATCCAGAACCGCGCCGCCGCCCTGCGCGTCCTGCAGTCGCGACTGCTCCTTCAGCGCAAGGCCGAGGAGGCTGCGGTCAAGAAGGAGATGGCGGGCGACGTCAAGGCCAGCTGGGGCGACCAGATGCGCTCCTACGTGCTCAACCCGTACCAGATGGTCAAGGACCTGCGCACCGAGTTCGAGACCGGCAACCCGAGCGCGGTCTTCGACGGTGACATCGACGGCTTCATCGAGGCCGGCATCCGCTGGCAGATCGCCCAGAACCGCTCGCAGGACTGACCGCCCGCCACGCCGGGTTCGGCCGCTTTCCGGGGGATCCCTCCGGGTCCACGTAGCCTCGTAGCGCTCGCGTGGACGCGGCCTGCGTATGCCGTCACGTGCCCACGCAGCGCACCCGCGGTCCCACGCACGGTCCGCACACCGCAGTCCGGCAGCAGTTCCCAGCCGCAGTCCAAGCAGCAGTTCCCAGCACGAGTCGAGGCCCGACGCATGATCCTCTTCGAGAACGTCACGAAGACCTACCCTCGGACGACTCGTCCGGCGCTCGAGGACGTGAGCCTCGAGATCCCGCGCGGTGAGTTCGCCTTCGTCGTCGGCACGTCCGGTTCCGGCAAGTCGACGATGATGCAGCTGGTCATGAAGGAGCAGGACGTGACGAGCGGCCGCGTCCTGGTGGCCGGTCGCGACTTCGACCGCCTGCCGGAGCGCAAGGTCCCGGCCCTGCGCCGCGAGATCGGCTGCGTCTTCCAGGACTTCCGGCTGCTGCCCAACAAGACGGTCTTCCAGAACGTCGCCTACGCCCTGCAGGTGCTCGGGAGCAGTCGCGCCCGGATCCGTCAGACCGTGCCGGAGACCCTCGAGCTCGTCGGTCTCGCCGGCATGGAGAAGCGCCTGCCGCACCAGCTATCCGGTGGCGAGCAGCAGCGCGTCGCGATCGCCCGCGCCTTCGTCAACCGCCCGCCGATCCTGCTCGCCGACGAGCCCACCGGCAACCTCGACCCCGACACGAGCCTCGGCATCGTGCAGCTGCTCGACCGCATCAACCGCACGGGCACGACCGTCGTCATGGCGACGCACGACACGGTGACCGTCAACGCCATGCGCAAGCGCGTCATCCGCCTCGACCGGGGCGTGCTCGTCAGCGACATGGAGGCCGGCGACTACACGACGGGCTCGCTCCCGCGCATCCGCCTCGATGAGACCGGCGCCCCGCGCCGTGCGGACGAGCCCGAGGTGCCCGACGGCTACGACGACGGGGACCCGACGGCATACGACGGGAGGAGCGATCACGACGATCACGACGACCGCGACGACCGCGACGACCGCGACGACACCGACGACACCGACGGCCCGGACGCGCTGCCGCCCATCGGCCGGGACGCCGACGAGCCCCGCGGCAGGGGCGGGCTCTTCCGCCGCTCCAAGGCCACCCAGACGAGCAGCCACTGAGCGCGAGACGGAGCGAGACACCCCATGCGATTTCAGTTCCTACTCGGCGAGATCGGCAACGGCCTGCGCCGCAACCTCTCGATGGCCGTCTCGGTCGTCATCGTCACGATGATCTCGATGTACCTGCTGGGCCTGGGCCTGATGGGCCAGCGGCAGGTCGACACCATGAAGGACTACTGGTACGACCGCGTCCAGGTCACGGTCCTGCTCTGCGCCGAGAAGACCCGCTTCACCAACTGTGCCGGCGAGCCGACCACCGACGCGCAGCGCGCGGCGATCAAGGCCGAGCTCGACTCGCTCCGGCCCACCGTCAAGGACGTCTTCTACGAGTCGCGCGACGAGGCGTACGACCGCTTCAAGCAGACCTACAAGAACTCGCCGCTCGCGCGGGCGGGGGAGTCGTACTTCGCCGACTCCTACCGGGTCAACTTGGGCGACCCGAGCAAGTTCGACGTGGTCGCGAGCTCGATCAAGGGCATGCCCGGGGTCGCAGACGTGCAGGACCAGAAGAAGCTGCTCGAGAAGTTCTTCACCTTCATGAACACCGTCTCGTGGGCGGCGATCGCCCTCTCCTCGCTGATGGTGCTGGCCGCCGTCATGCTCATCTCCACGACGATCCGCCAGACGGCCTTCAGCCGCCGGCGGGAGACCGGGATCATGCGCCTGGTCGGCGCCTCGAACTTCACGATCCGCTTCCCGTTCGTCATGGAGACGGTGCTGTCGAGCGTGCTCGGGGCGGCGCTGGCGATGGGGATGCTCTGGGCCACGGTCCGCTACGGCGTCGTCGGCTTCCTCAGCCAGACCCTGACCGACACTGCGTTCATCGGGGTCTCCGACGTCTTCCACGTGGCGCCGTTCGTCATCATCGGCGTCGTCGTGCTGTCGAGCCTGACCTCGTGGGTGACCCTGCGCCGCTACCTCCGCGTCTGAGGCGCCGCGCACGAATTCGGCCATTCCGCCTTCCGGGCGGGGCCGATGGCTGCATGCTGTCCGAGGCCAAACGGCACGAAACCTCCCAGACCTCTGTGGCCTGTGGTACCAATGGAGCCTATGTGGCACATGAGGCGCTTCAGCGGCAGCGGTACCGCGACCAGGTTGACGGCCGCCGGGCTGGCCGTCGCGTGCACCGTCTCACTCGGTTCCACCCTCTCCGCCCGCGCCGACTCGGTCTCGGACCAGAAGAAGCGCAACGACCGCAGGATCGCCGCGCTCGGGCAGCAGCTCGAGGGCACGAACGCCTCGCTGGCCCGCGCCTACGTCAACCTCGAGCGCACCAAGGCCGCCCTGCCGCTCGCCCAGCAGCGCGTCGCCGCGGCCCAGGCCGCGCAGAGCCGCGCCCAGGCCGCGCAGGTGGCCGCCGAGGCGACCGAGGCCCGCGCCATCGCCGCGGAGGCCAAGGCCCGCGCGCACAACGAGGACGTCGCCCAGAAGCTCGCGGTCGCGCAGGCCAACGAGCAGCGTGCCAAGGAGCAGCTCGCCAAGAGCTCCACCGACCTCGTCAGCAGCCAGGACGCCCTCGACTCGTATGCCGCCGAGGTGTTCCAGGGCTCGGGCCAGGAGTCGCAGCTGGGCATGGTCTTCGGGTCGACCTCGCCGGAGGACTTCGCCAACCGGCTCGTCATGGCCGACACGGCCAGCGCGGTGGCGAGCGACACCATCGACAAGCTCGCCGCGATGACGGTCGACAACACCTCGACCCGCTCGTACCTCACGTCGGTGCGCGGCGAGATCGCCGAGCTGAAGCGCCAGGCCGAGATCGCCCTGCGAAGCGCCCAGTCCGCCGCCGCCGCCGCGACCCAGGCCAAGAACCAGGCGATCGTCGCCAAGAACAACGCGGTCACCGCTGCGCAGAACGCCGCCGCGGCCAAGACCGAGCTCGACCAGCTGAAGGCCAGGCAGTCCGCCGCCGCGGCCGACCTGGCGGTGCAGAAGAAGAGCGAGGCTGCCGACCTGGCCACGGCGCGCGCCGAGTCCGCGCGTCTGCAGGGCATCCTGGTCGAGCGGGCACGCCAGGCACGCATCGCCGAGCAGAAGCGCATCGCCGCCCTCAGGGCCAAGCTCGAGGCGCAGCGCCAGGCGAAGATCCGCGCTGAGCGGGCCAAGGCGGCGGCTGCGGCCAAACGCGGTCACAGGTACACCCCGAAGCCCCCGCCGCCCGTCGTCGTGCCGGTCGAGTCGACGCCGTCGAACTACCTGACCTACCCGGCCCACGGCCCGACGACGTCGGGCTTCGGCATGCGCTGGCACCCCGTGCTGCAGAAGTGGATGCTGCACGACGGCCTCGACTGGGGCATCCCGTGCGGGACGCCCGTGTATGCCGCCGCGCCGGGTGACATCGTCCGCGCCGGCTGGCGCGCCAGCGGCTGGGGCAACCAGGTCGTCATCGACCACGGGATGCACCGTGGCGTCGACCTGGTGACGACCTACAACCACCTCACGAGCATCGTGGACTTCGGCGGGCACGTGGACCGTGGTCAGCTCATCGGCTACTCCGGCACGACCGGCTACTCCACGGGCTGCCACCTGCACTTCGGTGTCTACGAGGACGGCACGCCGGTCGACCCGCGCAACTGGCTCTGAGCCTGAGCCCGAGCCAGCCGCACCCCGCTCGGGAAACCCGCTCCGTGCCGCGAACGGCTTCGGGGTAGCGTTGGGAGGCCGACCGCGCCGTGCGGTCGCACCTGGAGCGGTCCGCGCCCTGCGCGCGCTGCAGACCCGAGTCGGAAGGATGGTCCGGTGCCCAAGGAGAAGGGGCGGTCGCTCATCGCGAGCAACCGCAAGGCCCGACACGACTACCTCATCGGCGACACCTTCGAGGCGGGCATCGTCCTGTCGGGCACCGAGGTCAAGGCCCTTCGCATGGGGCGAGCCTCCCTCGTGGACGGGTTCGCCATGTTCACCGGCGACGAGCTCTACCTCGAGAACGTCCACATCCCGGAGTACCTCAACGGCACCTGGAACAACCACGCCCCGCGCCGCAAGCGCAAGCTGCTCCTGCACCGCGCCGAGCTCGAGAAGATCGCGCACAAGACACGCGAGAGCGGGCGGACGATCGTGCCGCTGGCGCTGTACTTCAAGGACGGCCGGGCGAAGGTCGAGATCGCGATCGCGACCGGGAAGAAGGAGTACGACAAGCGTCACGCCCTCCGCGAGCGCCAGGACACCCGCGAGGCGCAGCGGGCCATGGCCGCGGCCAACCGCCGCCACTGAGGGAGGCGGGCCGGTGTCGGGAGGCACAGGCCCTGCGGCCGGAACCCCACACCCCGGTACAGCGTCCGGTGTCAGGATGCAAGGGAGCGATGACGTGGAGGGACTCCGATGACCGGACGTGGCGGATCCATCCGACCGAGCCGAGTGGGCCGAACCGGCCGACCGACTCGACCCGAGCGGCCGGCGCCCCGGACGGGTGGCGTGCTCGGCGCCCTCGTCGCCGTGGTGCTGCTGCTGGTCGCGCCCGCCGGTGCCGCGCAGGCGGCGGGCGGGGAGGCGATGCAGTCGTTCGCCGCCGTCTACGACGTGCAGGCCGACGGCAGCATGAAGGTCGCCGAGACGATCACCTGGCGGTTTCCCTCGGGGGAGCAGCGCCACGGCATCTTCCGCAACATCGTCGTGCGGATGGGCTACAACAACGAGGAGAACCGCTACCGCTACTACGACCTGACCGACGTCGCCGTGAGCAGTCCCAGCGGTGCGCCGGACGCCTTCTCGGTCAGCGACTACGGGGCTGCGAAGCAGATCCGCATCGGCTCGGCGACCGAGTACACGAGCGGCACGCAGGTCTACAAGGTCTCCTATACGCTCCACAACGTGCTCAACCCGATCACCGCCGACGGCAGGCCGGCGACCGGGACAGCGCCCGCAGACACGGTGGAGCTCAACTACAACGTCTTCGGGGCCAACGAGCTGACCGAGCGCGACCGGGTGTCCGTGACGGTCAACGCGCCGGCGGCAGCCACCAAGGTGCTCTGCTACTCGGGGCCGTCGGGGTCGACGACCCAGTGCTCGGGCAGTGCCGGCGACCCGTCCCGCTTCTCGGCCGGGCCCCTCGCCTCCGGCGACGCCATGACAGTCATCGCGTCCTTTCCCGCGTCCGCGTTCGGTGACGTGCACGCCGACGTGCGAACCGGGGGTGCCGGCTCCTCGGTCGGTTCCGAGGCAGCTCCCGCGGTCAACGCGGCGGCTTGGATCGGTGGCATCGGCGCGCCGGTGCTCGCCCTCGCGGTCATGGGCATGCTGGTGTGGACGCGCGGTCGCGACGAGCGCTACGCCGACCTGACCCCCGGTCTCTCGCCGGTGCCCAGCCCCGCCGGCGGCCCGACCGGCGGGACCGGCCCGACCCGCACGGCCGGCGGGACCGGCACGGCCGGCACCCCGGCCACTGTGCGTGGCGGCTCGCCGACCGTCGCGGTGCAGTTCCAGCCGCCCAAGGGCGTCCAGCCCGGGATGGTCGGCACGATCATCGACGAGACGGCCAATCCCATCGACGTGTCGGCCACGGTCATCGACCTGGCGGTGCGCGGCTTCCTGCGCATCGAGGAGAACGAGGGCGGCGGCATGTTCAGCCGCACCGACTGGACGCTCACGCGGCTCGAGCCGCCGGCCGGCG
Source organism: Terrabacter terrae (assembly GCF_039529575.1). Classification (NCBI taxonomy): domain Bacteria; kingdom Bacillati; phylum Actinomycetota; class Actinomycetes; order Micrococcales; family Intrasporangiaceae; genus Terrabacter; species Terrabacter terrae. Next base: position 313,843 of record NZ_BAAANB010000003.1, on the reverse strand, counting down.
AGCGGCTCCTGCCCTACGAGCGCAGCCTGCTCGACGGGATCTTCAGCACCCGCGGCGACGTCGTGCAGCTCTCGGAGCTGAAGAACACCTTCGCAACCACGCTGAAGTCCATCCAGCGCCAGATGTACCAGGAAGTCGTGACGCGCGGCTGGTTCCGCTCCTCGCCGCAGACCCAGCGCGGCGTGTGGCAGGGCCTCGGCGTCGTGATCGCCGTGCTCGGCGGCCTGCTCCTGTTCTACGGCCGCCCGGCGATCAGTGCCATCCTGGGTGGCGGGTTCAGCGGGGGAGTGGCCCTTGGCATCGGGCTCGTGCTCGCGGGCGTCATCGTGTGGGTCCTGGGCGGGCGCATGGCCGCCAAGACGGCCGAGGGCTCGGCGGTGCTCGCCCAGTCGCTGGGCTTCAAGGAGTACCTCACGACGGCGGAGGCGGGACAGATCGCCTTCGAGGAGGCGTCCAACGTCTTCAGCCGCTACCTGCCGTACGCCGTCGTCTTCGGTGTCGCGGACCGCTGGGCCCGCACGTTCGCCGAGGTCGCGCGGGCGGCGGAGGCCGCGAACCAGCCGCTGCTCATGCCAACCTGGTACGTCTGGAGCGGCAACGCCTTCCCCGACTTCACGGGCATCGCGGCCGGCGTCGAGTCCTTCTCGACCACCTCGACCGGCACGTTCACCTCGACGCCCGGCTCGTCCGGCTCCTCGGGCTTCGGTGGCGGCGGGTTCTCCGGCGGTGGTGGCGGCGGGTCGTCCTCCGGCTCCTGGTGAGGCGCTGAGGGCCTGTCCCCGCCGCAGTGGGTAAGCAGCGTGCATGGCCAGGGCCACCGCTGCCGACCTGCTCGAGCCGTACCGGCGCAAGCGCGACTTCTCGCGCACGGCCGAGCCGGCCGGGGCCGTGGCAGCCCCGGCCCCCGACGGTCGCCGCCGGTTCGTGGTCCAGCGTCATCGCGCCCGACGCCTGCACTACGACTTCCGGCTGGAGATCGACGGCGTCCTCGTCAGCTGGGCCGTGCCCCGTGGCCCGACCCTCGACCCCGGCGTGCGGCGTCTCGCCGTGCACGTGGAGGACCACCCGCTCGAGTACGAGACCTTCGAGGGCGTCATCCCCGCCGGCGAGTACGGCGGGGGCGACGTCATCGTCTGGGACGCCGGCCTGTGGGAGCCGCACGGCACCGACGACCCCGGCCAGGCCGTCCGGGACGGTGAGCTGCACCTCGACATGGCCGGTGAGCGGTTGCGCGGGCGCTTCGTCCTCGTCCGCAGCGACCGCAACGACCGGGACGGCGGGCGGTCCGGCTCCGAGAAGGAGCAGTGGCTGCTCCTGCACAAGCACGACCGTTGGGCGCAGGCCGGCTGGGACGCCGAGGACCACACCACCTCGGTCCTGAGCGGCCGCACGAACGACGAGGTCAGGGCCCGGCCGCAGCAGGTGTGGCACTCCGACCTGCCGGCCGACCGTGCCGCCGTCCCCGTCGCCGGGCATGCCGTCCCTGGCCCCTCCGAGGCCGAGCTGGCCGCCCTGGAGGAGCTGGCGCACCTCGGGAACGAGGGCCGGTGGACGGTGCACGGGCGCACCCTGCGGGTGACCAACCTCGACAAGGTGCTCTTCCCCGGCCGGGACGGCGAGCTGCCGGTCACCAAGCGCGAGTTGCTGGCGTATGCCGCCCGCATCGCCCCCGTGCTCGTGCCCTATCTGCGTGGCCGGGCCGTCAACCTGCACCGGTACCCCGACGGTGCGCAGGAGAAGGGTTTCTGGCACAAGGAGGTCCCGCCGCGGGCGCCGGCCTGGCTGCCCCGCTGGGACAACCCGGACGCCGACCCCGGGGAGACGAAGACCTACCTCGTCGTCGACGAGCCTGCCGCCCTCGTGTGGGCGGCCGGGTTCGGGGCGCTCGAGTGGCACCCGTGGACCTCGCCCACCGCGGCGCCTGACCGGCCCGACTACGCGCTCTTCGACATCGACCCGGGTGAGCACACCTCGTGGGAGGAGGTGGTGGAGCTGGCCAGGCTGCACCGGACGGCGTTCGAGCACCTGCAGGTGCGCGCCTACCCGAAGGTGACCGGGCGCCGCGGCATCCAGGTGTGGGTGCCGATCGCTCGCGGCCCCGGCTTCGACGAGACGCGGGAGTGGGTCGAGCGCGTGTCCCGGACCGTCGGTGCGGTGCTCCCCGACCTCGTGAGCTGGAAGTGGCAGAAGCGCGACCGCTCGGGCCTGGCACGGCTGGACTACACCCAGAACGCCGTGAACAAGACGCTCGTCGCCCCCTACAGCCCGCGTCCCGGACCTGCGGCCCCGGTGTCGACGCCGATCACCTGGGACGAGCTCGAGGATCCGGAGCTGCGGCCCGACCGCTGGACGATGCGCACCGTGCTTGACCGGATCGCGCAGCGGGGAGACCTCTTCGCCGGTGTCCTCGACCACTCCCAGACACTCCCCACCATCACATGAGCTCGTCGGTGGAGACGAGGGCCAGCACGGCGCCCAGGCCCGCCACGACGCCACAGAGCGACCAGAGCGCGCCGGGCGCGCCGGCATACACCATTCCCCAGAGCGGGGCGGACAGCATCGTGCCGCTCGGGCGGCGCGCTGGGTCGGTCGAGGAGTCGCCGCGCCTCGTGCGCGGGCTGGCCGGCTGAGCTCGGGCCGGGCAACCGGTCGCTCAGCAGATCTCCACGAGCACGTCGCCGCCCTCGACCTGATGTGGCGCACCGACGGCGATGCTCGAGACGGTCCCGCCGGCGGGAGCGGTGATGCCGGCCTCGAGCTTCATGGCCTCGATGGTCGCGACGACGGCGCCGGCCTCGACCGTGTCGCCCGGCACGACGGTGAGCGTCACGAAACCGGCGAAGGGGGCGGTCACCCGCACGTCCCCGGTGGGCGGGGCGATCGTCGCGGAAGGGGCAGGAGCCTTGCGGGGCATCAGTCCTCCAGGTCACGACGTCGGGGTGGTCCGCGACGACCACGGTCGCCAGCCTAGCGGCGCATCACGGCCCGCGACATGCTGTGCGCTCGTGGTCGCAGTGCGACCCGGCCGGGAATGGCTTGGACCCCTCGCGCGTTCCTCCTGCATACTGTTCACTCCACCCGGTCGCGAGCCGGGGGACAGCAGGGCAGCTTGACAAGTCAACAGCGTGACGTGGACACCCCCATGGGGGTGATCGGTTTCGACGGTGGTCGACACATCAGGGGAAGCGGGTCGAGGATGCAGGGTTATCTCGTTAACGCTCCTTGCAAAACAATAGGTGCCAATTCCAAGCGCACCGACTTCGCCCTCGCCGCCTGAGCGAGCCTCGAAGTCTGTCAGCCTGAGCTAGTTTCCGACTCAGTGCCTGGCATCAGCTAGGAAACTTGCTGCGCAGTCATGTTGGGGGGCTGTGCGGGACTCTTACTCAACTGGGCCTGTCAGGGGACGCGTGCGTGCGAGCCCTGGGGCCGAGAAAAGCCGCAGCGCACTGCACCCGGAGAAGCCCTGGTTTCTCGTCATCGGACGCGGGTTCAATTCCCGCCACCTCCACCACTTCGTGGTGGCCACGTCACGCTGTTGCTGGTCAGCCGCAGGAGGGCGTCCCGTTCGCGGGGCGCCCTCCTTGCGTATGCCGTCCCAGACCGGCACCGCCTGTCCCGGGCGCCACGACCCCGGCACCACGACGACGAACGCGGTGGACCACCGGCACGAGGTGCCGGGGATCCACCGCGTTCGCAGTGAGGGGAGACCGGGCCGGGCCCGGCGGGCGCTCAGGCCTGCTCGGAGGGAGCCTGGGCGGGCGCACCGCCGGCGGCCTCGGCAGCCATCTGCTCCTTGATCGGGGCCATGTCGAGGTTCTTCACCTGCTCGATGACGTCCTGCAGGGCCGTCTGGGGCAGCGCACCGGGCTGTGCGAAGACGAGCACGCCCCCCTTGAAGGCCATCAGCGTGGGGATCGAGGTGATGTTGGCCGCCGAGGCGAGCGCCTGCTCGGCCTCGGTGTCGACCTTGCCGAAGACGATGCCCTCGTTGTCGCCGCTCTGCGAGGCGGCGTCGTAGACGGGCGCGAACTGGCGACACGGGCCGCACCAGGAGGCCCAGAAGTCGACCAGCACGATGTCGTTGTCGAGGACGGTCTTCTCGAAGGACTGCGCGGTCAGTTCAGTGGTAGCCATGCCTTGACCAACGGCGTCGGAGTGGCGCCTATTCCGCCGCCTCGAGCTCCCACGTGACCGTGACGCCGGCCGTTACGTCGAGGTCCCCGCCCTCGACGGGCATGCCACCGAACGCCTGTCGGGAAGCTGCGACGGACGTGTACGCAGCCATCGGGACCGCCCCGGACTCGGCCACCTCGCGGACGGCGCCGAGCCGGGCGCCGGAGAGGGCGGCATACTGCTCGGCCTTGTCCCGGGCGTCGGCGAAGGCGGCGTCGCGGGCCCGTCGCAGGCCGGCGGTGCGGTCGGCGACGTCGAGGCGCACCTGGTCGACGAGGAGGGCGTTGCCGATCGAGGCGGCGACCGCCTCCAGGATGTCGCCGACGGACTGGAGCCGGCGCACCGTGACGGTCAGTCGCTGCTGCGCCGTGAAGCCGACCGCCGTGCCGGCGTTGTCCCAGCGCTGGCCGACCGTCGCGTCGAGCGTGCGGAGGTCGGCGTCCGCGACGCCGTGGTCGCGCACGACCGCTCCGACCTTCGTCAGCCCCTCGGAGGCCCCCGCCAAGGCGGCTGCCACGTCGTCGGCGTCGTGCCCCACTCGCAGGTCCAGTCGCACGACGTCGGGGGAGACGGGCACCCGCCCACTGCCGTTCACGGTGACCGTTCGCCTGGCCATGGCGGCTCCTGTCTGTGACGTTCCCGAGTCGGCCTGAGCCTGGTGCCGAACCTACCTAGACTGCCGTTCCATGACGAGCATCCCGCGGCGCTCCGCCCCCGTGACGTGGCTCGCCACGTCAGCGGCGGTGGTCGCCGTCGTCGCCCAGCTGCTCGCCCTCTACTGGCCGGTCGTGACCGTCGAGGGCCCCGTCACGTGGACCGACAAGGTCGTGCACGTGCTCGTCTTCGCGGTGCCGACGTATGCCGTCGGGCGGGCCGTCGGATCCGTGCGGACCGCGGTGCTCGTCTTTGCGCTGCACGCCCCGGTGAGCGAGCTCGTGCAGCACTTCGCGCTCCCCGGACGCACGGGCGATGTGTGGGACGCCGTCGTCGACCTCGTCGGTGTGGCGCTCGCCGCCGCGCTGCTCGTGGTCAGGCGGCCGTCGCCGCGCTGGTAGACTGGGCGATATCCGACTCCGAGGTCTCCTCGGATCACGACGGGAGAGATGGCGCCGGTGATGCCCGGCGGGCAGGCTCATCCGACGAGGTGACACCCCCCACCGGAAGATCGCGCCAGACGGCGCGGCCCGGCACTGACGCGGAGCGGATCCGAACACCGGACGGCACAGATGCCGGGCACCGGTACACGTGGGCGCAGAACGTTGCTGCGCCTGAGGCTCGTCTGCATGGTCGTGGTGTGACTCACGGCTCGAGGCGAAGTCTGCTCGAGTCAAGAGAGTTGAATACGCAATGCCCAAGCACACCTCCTCCGGCGCGCCCAAGAAGGCCCGCTGGTCCACCGAGAAGAAGTCCGCGGCCGCCAAGAAGCCGCACCGCGGTCAAGGCTCCGCCGGTTCCTTCTCGGGTCCCAAGAGCTCCCGCCCCGCCTCCTCGGGATCCGCGCACGTCGGTGGCCGCGAGTGGCGCGCCCCGCGCGACGAGCACCGTTCGTTCGACCGCCGCGACGACCGTGGCGAGCGTGGCTTCCAGCGTCGTGACGACCGTGGCGAGCGTGGCTTCCAGCGCCACGAGGACCGTCCCTCCTTCGACCGCCGCGACGACCGTGGGGACCGTGGGTTCCAGCGCCGCGAGGACCGGCCTTCGTTCGACCGTCGTGACGACCGTGGCGAGCGTGGGTTCCAGCGTCGTGACGACCGCGGTGACCGTGGGTTCCAGCGCCGCGAGGACCGTCCCTCCTTCGACCGTCGTGACGACCGTGGGGACCGTGGGTTCCAGCGTCGTGACGACCGCGGTGACCGTGGCTTCCAGCGCCGCGAGGACCGTCCCTCCTTCGACCGTCGTGACGACCGTGGGGACCGTGGGTTCCAGCGTCGTGACGACCGGCCCTCGTTCGACCGTCGTGACGACCGTGGCGAGCGTGGGTTCCAGCGTCGTGACGACCGCGGTGACCGTGGCTTCCAGCGCCGCGACGACCGCCCCTCCTTCGACCGTCGCAGCAACGGCGACCGGTTCGTCGAGACGGCTCCAGTGAGCTTCGAGGACGCCGAGGCCGAGCGCATGGACGCCGACAACTGGACCAAGGCGACGCGCGCCGACGTGTCCGACGGACCCGTCGAGGTCGCGGCCGACAACGGCTTCGCCGCCCTCGGCCTGCCCGAGCGCATCGTCGAGCGCCTGGCCCGTGAGGGCATCACGTCGCCGTTCCCGATCCAGACGGCAACGATCCCCGACGCGCTCGCGGGTCGTGACGTCCTCGGCCGTGGCCAGACCGGCTCGGGCAAGACGCTGGCCTTCGGTCTTCCGCTCATCACGCGACTGCTCGAGGCGCAGACCCCGCGCCGCCCGCGCCGGCCGCACGCCCTGATCCTCACGCCGACGCGAGAGCTGGCGATGCAGATCTCCGACGCGCTCGAGCCCCTGGTGCACGTGGCCGGCCTGCGCCACAAGCTCGTCGCCGGTGGCCTCAGCTACACGACGCAGATCAACGCGCTCAACAAGGGCATCGACATCCTCATCGCGACGCCGGGCCGGCTCAACGACCTGCTCGAGCGCGGTGCGGTCGAGATGGACGACATCGCGATCACCGTGCTCGACGAGGCCGACCACATGGCCGAGATGGGCTTCATGGCCGAGATCACGACGAGCCTGGACAAGATCCCGGCCGACGGCCAGCGCCTGCTGTTCTCGGCGACGCTCGACCGTGGCATCGACGCCCTCGTGGAGAAGTACCTCACCGACCCTGTGACCCACTCGACCAACGACGCCACCGCATCGGTCGAGGGCATGGACCACCACGTCCTGCTCATCGACCCGCAGCACAAGAAGGTCATCACGGCCGAGGTCGCCAACCGCGAGGGTCGCACCGTCGTGTTCTGCCGCACCAAGCTCGGCGCCGACCGCATCGCGCTCCAGCTGCGCGAGCAGGGCGTCATGGCGGCGGCGCTGCACGGTGGCCTCAACCAGGGCCAGCGCAACCGCGTGCTGGGGGCGTTCCGTGACGGCACCCTGCCGGTGCTCGTCGCCACCGACGTCGCCGCCCGCGGCATCCACGTCGACGACGTCTCCGTCGTCCTGCAGGTCGACCCGCCGGCCGACCACAAGGACTACCTGCACCGCTCCGGCCGCACCGCCCGTGCGGGGGACAAGGGCACGGTCGTGACCCTCGCCCTGCCGCACCAGCGCCGCACGATGGAGCGCCAGCTCAAGGACGCCGGCCTCGACATCTCGCCGGTCCCGGCCACCCCCGGCGACGCGATCATCGCGGCCACCGGCGCGACGACGCCCAGTGGTGTCGCCATCGCCGAGGAGGACTTCCAGCGCCTCATCGCCGGCCCGAAGCAGCACCGACGTGGTCCTGCCGGCCCGCGCGGCCCGCGCCAGGGGCAGCGTGGCGGCTTCCGTCCGCACCACGGCGGGCGCGACGACCGCAGGGACGACCGACGCGGCCGGCGCGGCGAGCGCGCTGACGGCCTCGTCACCCGCTGGGGCGACGACGAGCGTGGCGGTCGCCGCGGCGCACGCTTCTGAGCAGTTGCCGGTGTGGAAGGCTGTGCCCGTGAGCTCGACCTTCCACACCGGCCGCCTCCTGGTCGCGACGCCGTCCGTCGGAGGTGACGTCTTCCACCGGTCGGTCATCCTCGTGCTGCACCACGACGACGGGGGAGCGCAGGGAGTCGTGCTCAACAAGCCGCTGTCGGCCGAGGTGGACTCCGTGCTCCCGGGTTGGCAGCGCGTCGTCACCGCCCCGCACGTGATCTTCCAGGGCGGACCCGTCTCTACGTCCTCCGCGCTGGGCCTGGTCACCGTGCCGGGCGATGCGCCGGAGCCGCTCGGGATCAAGCGCCTCTTCGGCTCCATCGGCCTTGTCGACCTCGACGCGCCGACGCCGGTCGTCGCGGCCGAGCTCGCGGGCCTGCGGATCTTCGCCGGCTACTCCGGGTGGGAGTCGGGACAGCTCGAGGGCGAGATCCTCAGAGGCGACTGGTACGTCGTGGACGCGGAGGTGCGCGACGCCTTCACGCCGCTGCCGGACGGGCTGTGGCGCGAGGTGCTGCGTCGCCAGCGCGACAGCCTCGCCTACGTCGCGAGCTTCCCCGACGACCCGTCGATGAACTGAGCGCCGTGCCGAGCGAGAGACCGAGCACCGAGCCGAGCACAGGGCTGAGCGTCCGGGCATGGAGCGCACCCGGCGGCGTGACCGAGACGCCCGACTCCCACCGGTCGACCAGGCGAGTTGCCTTCGTCGACAGCGGGCTCGGGCTCCTCGGGTATGCGGACGCCCTCCACACGCTGCGGCCGGACCTCGGGCTCGTGCTGGCGCTCGACCCCGACAACATGCCCTACGGGCCCCGCGCCCCCGAGGACGTCCAGCGACTCATCGTGGCGTCGGCCCGAGCGACGCTCCCGTACGCGCCCGACGCCATCGTCGTGGCCTGCAACACCGCATCGGTGCACGGCCTCGAGGCGCTGCGGGCCGAGCTCGAGCCCGCCGTGCCCGTCGTCGGCACCGTGCCCGCCATCCGTCCAGCCGCCGTGGCGGGCGGCCCGGTCGCAGTGTGGGCCACGGCGGCGACGACGTCCAGCGACTACCTCCGCGGTCTCGTCGACGCCTTCGCCGCCGACGTCGAGACCCATCCCGTCGCCGCTCTGGGCCTGGCCGAGGCGATCGAGTCCGGCGACCAGGACGCCATCGACGCGTGCATCGCCTACGCCGCGCAGCAGACGCCCGCGGGGGTACGGTCGCTCGTGCTCGGCTGCACGCACTACGGCCTGGTCGCGGACCGCATCGTCGCTGCCCTGGGTGACGGCGTGACCGTCTTCGACTCACCCGTCGCCGTGGCCCGGCAGACGTTGCGGCGCATCGGTCTGGCGCCCGACGCCTCGGTGCCCCAGGCGGGCGTCGACGGCGTCCTCCTGAGCGGGCGCCCCGGCGAGCTCCCGGCGTCGTGGGGGGCCTTCCCGGCGGGCCGGCGCCTCCTTCGCTCAGGGGCGGGGCGGCATACACTCTCGTCATGAGCACGATGCCTCCGGACCCCTTCGAGCCCGAGCCCCAGCCGCTGCGCGGCACGAGCACGGCCACGATCGAGCGCGAGGAGGTCCGCGAGGAGCTGCAGGAGCCCGGCGACCACGAGCGTTTCTCGCACTACGTGCGCAAGGAGAAGATCCTCGAGAGCGCCCTGTCCGGCGAGCCCGTGGTGGCGCTCTGCGGCAAGATCTGGGTGCCGGGGCGCGACCCGCAGAAGTTCCCGGTGTGCCCGGTCTGCAAGGAGATCTACGACGGCCTGCGCGACCCGCAGGACGGCGGCGACGGCGACAACGGCGGCGGCGGGTCCTGACCGGTTCGTCCCGCCGCGCGGCCTTTCCCCTTCTTTCCTGACCGACTCTTTAAACTGCCCGGGCTGCGCCCTGACGCACGGGTACCTACAGTCGCTGGATCGGCGCCTGTCCGGGGGTCGAGTCGCACAGGAAGGCCTTCCATGAAGCTCCGCTCGCTGATGCTCGCCGCTCCGCTCGCGCTCGCCGCCGTGTCCCTGGGCGCACCCGCTCATGCCTCGCCCGCGATCGACGGCCACGGCAGTCCCTCGTGCCTCGACCCGGCAGCCGTCGGGGCGGTCGGCGCCCGCGGCACCCACGGCTCGGCGAAGGACACGAACGAGCTGTCCTCGGCGCAGGTGCAGGCCAGCGAGGCCGCGCTCACCCGGGCCCTGGCCGCCAAGGGGCTGACCCGAGACTCGTCCGGGCGGGTCGTCAGGAGCGCCCCCGCGGCCGGGGCTGCGCAGCAGGGCAAGGTTGGCAGCGGGAGCGCCGCGTTCGCGTCCGCGACGGTCAAGGTCTACTGGCACACCATCACCAACGGCTCGCAGGGCGCGGTGGGCGCCAGCGCGATCAGCAGCCAGGTAAGCGTGCTCAACAAGGCGTACTCCGGGACCGGCCTCAGCTTCGCGCTCGCCGGATCCGACTCCACGAGCAACGCCTCCTGGTACACCGTGACCCCCGGCTCGTCCGCCGAGAAGAGCATGAAGAGGGCCCTGCGCAAGGGCACGATGGCCGACCTCAACCTCTACTCCGCCAACATCGGGCAGGGCCTGCTGGGCTGGGCCACCTTCCCCAAGAGCAGCTACGACGTGATGGACGGCGTGGTCATCCTCACCGACTCGCTCCCCGGCGGCAGCGCCACTCACTACAACGAGGGCGACACGGCGACGCACGAGGTGGGTCACTGGGTGGGGCTCTACCACACGTTCCAGGGCGGCTGCCGCGGCAACGGAGACTACGTCGACGACACGCCGGCCGAGGCGAGCGCCGCCTACCAGTGCCCCACCGGGCGCGACACGTGCACGAGCCCTGGTCTCGACCCGATCAAGAACTACATGGACTACACCTACGACTCGTGCATGAACACCTTCACGAGCGGACAGGTGGCGCGCATGCAGGCCCAGTGGACGGCCTACCGCGTCGGGCGCTGAGCGACCCGACCCGGCCGGACCCGGCCGACCCGGCCACCCACGACAGGCCGGGCCGACGCGCAGGGCACCGGGCGGCATACCACCTCACCGAGGCCCCGTCAGCAGGCGGGGCCTCGGCATGTCGCCGGCGAGGATTCGTTACCGTTGTCGCTCTATGAGTTCCGGCGCCGCTTTCCACCTCCCACCCGCCTTCCCGGAGCGGGCTGCGTGGGGTACCGCCAGCAAGCTGCGCGCCTGGCAGCAGGAGGCCCTCGACCGCTACCTCGAGAAGGGGCCCCGCGACTTCCTGGCCGTCGCGACCCCGGGGGCCGGCAAGACGACGTACGCCCTGCGCGTCGCCACCGAGCTGCTGAGCGCCGGCATGGTGCACCGGGTCACCGTCGTGGCCCCCACCGAGCACCTCAAGACCCAGTGGGCCGACGCCGCGGCCCGCGTCGGCATCAGCCTCGACCCGAAGTTCAGCAACAGCATCGGTCGGCACAGCGACGACTACCACGGTGTCGCCGTGACGTACGCCCAGGTCGCCTCGCGTCCCTCGCTGCACAAGGAGCTGACGACGTCGCGACCGACGCTCGTCATCCTCGACGAGATCCACCACGGCGGTGACAGCAAGAGCTGGGGCGACGGCATCCGCGAGGCCTTCGAGCCGGCCACGCGCCGCCTGTCGCTGACCGGCACGCCGTTCCGCTCCGACACCTCACCGATCCCGTTCGTCACCTACGAGCTCGACGCCGAGGGCACCCTCGTCAGCTCGAGCGACTACACCTACGGCTACGCCGAGGCCCTGCGCGACGGCGTCGTGCGCCCGGTCCTCTTCATGGCCTACGGCGGCAGCATGCGCTGGCGCACCAAGGCCGGCGACGAGCTCGAGGCCCGGCTCGGCGAGCCGATGACCAAGGACTTCGTCGCCCACGCGTGGCGCACCGCGCTCGACCCGAAGGGTGAATGGATCCCCGCCGTCCTGGCCGCCGCCGACCGACGGCTCACCGAGGTGCGCCGGCACGTCGAGGACGCCGGTGGCCTGGTCATCGCGTCCAACCAGACCCAGGCGAGGGCGTATGCCGCCATCCTCCGCACGCTGACCGGCGAGGCCCCGACGGTCGTCCTCTCCGACGACCTCGGCGCCAGCAAGCGCATCGAGGACTTCGGGGCCAGTGACGAGCGGTGGATGGTCGCCGTGCGCATGGTCTCCGAGGGCGTCGACGTCCCGCGGCTCGCCGTCGGCGTGTACGCGACGTCGACCTCGACCCCGCTCTTCTTCGCGCAGGCCGTCGGCCGCTTCGTGCGCGCCCGTCGGCGCGGCGAGACCGCGTCGGTCTTCCTGCCGTCGGTGCCGGTGGTTCTCGACCACGCCTCGCGCCTCGAGGAGCAGCGCGACCACGCGCTCGACCGCAAGCCCAACCCTGACGACATCGGGCAGATGTGGGCGGAGGAGCAGACCCTCCTCGACGAGGCCAACCGCGCCGACAAGGCCAGCGGGGCCCTCGACGAGGGACGGTTCGAGGCCCTCGAGTCCGACGCCCACTTCGACCACGTGCTGTTCGACAAGCAGCAGTGGGGCATGCACGCCCAGGTCGGCTCAGAGGACGAGGAGGAGTACCTCGGCCTCCCGGGGCTGCTCGAGCCCGACCAGGTGTCCGCGCTGCTCCGCGAGAGGCAGAGCCGCCAGGTCAGGAAGGCACCCAAGGGTGCCGAGGCACCCATGCCGGTCGCCGCGCACCGTGCCCTCGCGGCCCAGCGCAAGGAGCTGAACAAGCTGGTGTCGACCTACGCCCGGCAGAAGGGCCTGCCGCACGCCAACGTCCACATGGACCTGCGCCGGGTGTGTGGCGGTCCCGACCTGGCGGCCGCCTCGTCGGAGCAGGTCGCCGAGCGCATCGACAAGATCCGGCTCTGGCTCGTCGGCCGTCGCTGACGCCTGCCCGACGAGGTCCGCGGCGCACGCGCCTCTTCGTCGGGCCGTTCACGACATGGTCGATCTGCGGCCTTCGTCCTGTCGCCGCCCGCCGCTATCGTCGTGCCTTGCGCCTCGGGGGCGAGCTGCGCACCTGCCGACCGGCACCGAGCCGGCACTGCTCCGATCGAGCACCTGACCGACGAAGGATGACATGAGCACCACCTCGAGCAACTCCACCACTCCCGCGACCACCCCCTCGAGCCCGTCCGCCGAGAGCTCCGGCCTGCCCGACTTCCTGTCGTCCCCGACGACGCGCCGCCAGCTGCTGGCGATGGCCGCCGTCGGCGGCGCGGGCATCGCCACGGTCGCCGCGGCCTCGCCCTCGGCGGCTGCCGGCGCGGTCGGCAAGGGCGCCGGCACCGACGGTGAGGTCGTGACCCTCACCGTGCTCGGCACCACCGACCTGCACGGCAACGTCTTCAACTGGGACTACTTCAACAACGTCGAGTACGACGACAAGGCGCACAACGACATCGGCATCGCCAAGGCGTCCTCGATCATCAAGATGCGCCGCGCCGACCTCGGCGCCGCCTCGACGCTGACGCTCGACGCCGGCGACACCATCCAGGGCACGCCGCTCGCGTACTACTACGCCAAGATCGACCCGATCACGGGCGGTGCCACCCACCCCATGGCCGCTGCGATGAACCAGGTCGGCTACGACGCCGCAGCCCTCGGCAACCACGAGTTCAACTACGGCATCGACACCCTGCGGGCCTTCGAGAAGCAGCTGGACTTCCCGCTGCTCTCGGCCAACACCGTCGACTGGAACACCGGGGCCCCGGCGTTCAAGCCGTGGATCATCAAGACCGTCAAGCTCGAGGACCGCAAGCCGATCAAGGTCGGCATCCTGGGACTCGTCACCCCCGGCGTGGCCATCTGGGACAAGGCCAACGTCGACGGCAAGCTGAAGTTCCCCGGCATCATCGAGCAGGCCAAGGTCTTCGTCCCGCGCCTCAAGGCCGCCGGCGCCGATGTCGTCATCGTCTCGTGCCACTCCGGCACCAACGGCAAGTCCTCGTGGGGTGGCGCCCTGCCCTACGTCGAGAACGCCAGCAAGCTCATGGCCGAGCAGGTCCCGGGCATCGACGCAGTGCTCGTCGGCCACTCGCACGTCGAGGTGGTCACCAAGGCCACCAACGCCGACACGGGCAAGCAGGTCCTGCTCGTCGAGCCGTACTACTGGGGCATGCGCGTGGCCGAGATGACGCTGAAGCTGCAGAAGGTCCGCGGCCAGTGGCAGGTGGTCGACTCGGCGGGCGCGCTGTGGAACGCCAACGCGGTGCCCGAGGACCCGGCCGTCACCGGTGCCGTCCGGTCGGCGCACGAGAAGGTCCTCGCCTACGTCAACGGTGTCGTCGGCACGTCCACGCAGGCCATGTCGGCCGCGACCTCGCGCTACGAGGACACGCCGGCGATGGACTTCATCAACTTCGTCCAGGCCGACGCCGTGAAGAAGGCGCTCGCCGGCACGGTCGAGGGTGCGCTCCCGATGCTCTCCATCGCAGCGCCCTTCAACAAGCTGGCCTCGATCCCGAAGGGCGATGTCACGGTCCGCGACGTCGCCGGGCTCTACATCTACGACAACACCCTGCTCGGCATCGTCCTCACCGGCGCCCAGGTCAAGGACTACCTCGAGAAGAGCGCCTCGTACTTCACGGGCTACTCGGGCACCGGCCCGGTCGCGGCCGACACGATCACCAACGCCGACGGCACGCCCGACTACAACTACGACATCATGGGCGGTCTCGACGCGCCCCTCAGCTACGACATCGACCTCGCCCAGCCGGTCGGCTCGCGCATCGTGGGCCTGGCCTACGGCGGCACGCCGGTCCCGGCCGACGCGCGGTTCGTCGTGGCCATCAACAACTATCGGCAGTCCGGCGGCGGCGGGTTCCCCGGCGTCACGACCGCCCCGGTCGTCTACAACCGGCAGATCGAGATCCGCCAGCTGCTCATCGACTGGGCCACCGCGAACAAGGTGATCGACCCGGCCAGGTTCTCCAGCATCGACTGGCGCCTCGTCAGCAACGGCAGCCCGGTCACCGTCACCGCCTGACCGGCCTGACCGGCAGCGAAGTGCCCACTCGACGTCCACGTCGAGTGGGCACTTCCGCACGTCGAGTGGGCCGTTTCGCACCCACGACGAGCGCTTCGTATGCGTGGAGGGCGTCCCGCCGTCTGGGACACGGCGGGACGCCCGAGCTCTCGGGCCGACCAGGCGGTGGGACGCCGGCGCACGAAAGGCGTACCCGCCGGGACAGGGGAGCACCGACGGGTACGCACCTCTCATCCTGTCGGATCGAGGCGGCGCGTGTGGTCGCTTTCGCGTGGTTCCTCAGGGACTTTCGCGGCGCTCAGACCCCGACCAGAACCTGGTGTCCCCACGCGGGCAGGGTGTACTCCTGCCCCTGCTCCAGCTCGACCGTCTCGCCGGTGAAGGCGTCCTGCCAGGTGCCTGCCTGCGGGCCGTCGCCCAGCTTCACCGTCTGCTCCTCGGCGCTGAGGTTGAAGGCGCCGAAGACCCGGTCGCCGTCCACGGCCCGGACGAAGCTGAGCACCGCCGACTCCGACGAGTTGGGCACGCGGACCATGCGGCCGCCGGCCGCGCCGTTCCACAGGGCCGGGTGCTGCTTCTTCAGGGCGAAGAGCGTCCGGTAGAGCTCCCCCTGCTCGTCCTCGCGCCACTCGATCTCGTCCTTGTCGAAGAAGACGAGCCGCCGGTCGCTGCCGGCCTCCTGCCCGTTGTAGACCAGCGGCATGCCCTCGCTGATCACCGACAGCACGATGGACGGCACGAGCGCGTCGCCGAACTGCTCGTACTCGGTGCCCTCCCACGCGTTCTTGTCGTGGTTGCTGACGAAGAGCATGCGGTAGGCGTCGCGCTGGTAGAAGCGGTCGTTCCAGGCGTAGTAGACCTTGAGCGCCTCGACGTCGGCCTTGCCGTGCGCGATCTTGTGCAGCGTCTCGTTCCAGCTCCAGCCGTAGGTCATGTCGAAGGCGCGCACGTGCAGGTCGCGCGACTCCCACTCGGCGAGCAGGAAGACCGGCCTGATCTCGTCGAGCTCGCGGCGGGCGTTGTCCCAGAAGTCCACGGGCACGAAGCCGGCCACGTCGCAGCGGTAGCCGTCGACCCCGACCTCGCGCACCCAGTACTTCATCGCCTCGGTCATGTAGCGGCGCAGCCCGGGGTTGTCGTAGTCGAGGTCGATGATGTCGTCCCAGTCCCACCACGGCGTGGGCCGGAAGTCACCCTTCCAGTCGCGGGCGTACCACTCCGGGTGCTCCTCGACGAGGACGTTGTCCCAGGCGGTGTGGTTGGCGACCCAGTCGAGGATGACGTGCAGCCCGAGCTCGTGGGCGGTGCCGACGAAGTGGCGCAGGTCCTCGAGCGTGCCGAACTCCGGGTTGACGGCGAGGTAGTCCTTGACGGCGTACGGGCTGCCGAGGACGCCCTTGCGGTTGCGCTCGCCGATCGGGTGCACCGGCATGAGCCAGACGATGTCGATGCCGAGGTCGCGCAGGCGCGGCAGGTGCGCCTCGGCGGCCTTGAACGTCCCCTCGGGGGTGAAGTGGCGCTGGTTGATCTGGTAGATCGTCGCGCTCCGGCTCCACTCGGGGTGGGTCAGCTCGACGGCGGGCCGCGGGGCGTACGGGTCTGCGGTCACGGGTGCTCCTGGTCCAGGGGGTTGGCGCGGGATGGGCGGCGTTGTTGCGGTCTTACCCCGTCACGACGATGCCTCGAGCAGGTGCTCGACAAGCGGGACGGTGCGGTGGTCGAGACGCGTGGCGAGGGAGATGACGGTCGAGGCGCGGGTGACGTGGGCGTCGTCGACGACCTGGTCGATGACCCGCTGCAGGTCGGCGTTGTCGCGTCCGACGATGCGGATCAGGAGGTCGCCGGACCCGGTGATGGTGTGCGCCTCGAGCACCTCGGGGATGGCGGCGAGGTGCTCGACGACGGGGGAGTGGCCGCCACGGCCCTGGCGGATCTCGAGCGTGCAGAACGCCGTCACGGGGTAGCCGAGGGCGGCGGGGTCCACGTCGGGGGCCATCGAGCGCAGCACGCCGGTGCGTTGGAGCCGCTCCAGGCGGGCCTGCACCGTGCCCCGCGCCACGCCCAGCCGGCGGGAGGCGCCGAGGACGCCGATGCCAGGCTCGGTCAGCAACAGCAGGAGGATCCGGCAGTCGAGGGCGTCGACCGGGGTGCGGGAGGAGGGTCCCCCTGGGGAGGTCATGGTCAGAGTGTCCAGCACGACCCGGCATACGGGCAACAGTTTGTGCACTGTGCCCAGCGAAGACGTTCGCTCTTGCACACCCAACCGCTCTCCGTCACCCTCGCTCCATGACCGACACCATGCCGCCTGCGGCCACCGACCTCACCGACGACCGCACCCAGCAGGAGCGCGAGGCCGACCTCGACCTCGAGCAGCTCAAGCAGCTCGTCGGTCTCGTCGAGTACGACGAGAACACCGACGTCTTCCCCGTCACCGGATGGGACGCCATCGTCTTCGTCGCGGGCAACGCCACCCAGAGCGCGCACTACTACCAGAGCGCCTGGGGCATGGAGCTCGTCGCCTACTCGGGCCCTGAGAACGGCAACCGCGACCACAAGGCGTTCGTCCTCAAGAGCGGCTCGATCCGCTTCGTCGTCAAGGGCGCCGTCGACCCCGACAGCCCGCTCGCCGACCACCACCGCCGCCACGGCGACGGTGTCGTCGACATCGCCCTCGAGGTGCCCGACGTCGACAAGTGCATCGCGCAGGCCAAGAAGGCCGGCGCCACGGTCCTCGAGGAGCCAACGAACCACACCGACGAGCACGGCACCGTGCGCACCGGCGCCATCGCCGCCTACGGCGAGACCCGGCACACCCTCGTGCAGCGCACCGTCGACGGGCAGACGTATGCCGGCCCCTACCTCCCGGGCTACGTCCCCACGGGCTCGTCGTACGAGAAGCGCGACGGCCAGCCCAAGCGCCTCTTCCAGGCTCTCGACCACATCGTCGGCAACGTCGAGCTCGGCCACATGGACGAGTGGGTCGCCTTCTACAACCGGGTCATGGGCTTCGTGAACATGGCCGAGTTCATCGGCGACGACATCGCCACCGATTACTCCGCCCTGATGAGCAAGGTGGTCGCCAACGGCAACCACCGGGTGAAGTTCCCGCTCAACGAGCCGGCGATCGCCAAGAAGAAGAGCCAGATCGACGAGTACCTCGAGTTCTACCGCGGCGCAGGCGCCCAGCACCTCGCCGTCGCGACGAACGACATCCTCGCGTCGGTCGACGCCCTGCGCGCCAACGGCGTCGAGTTCCTCGACACCCCGGACAGCTACTACGAGGACGCCGAGCTGCGCGAGCGCATCGGCAACGTCCGGGTGCCGATCGAGGAGCTGCAGAAGCGCAAGATCCTCGTCGACCGCGACGAGGACGGCTACCTCCTGCAGATCTTCACCAAGCCGCTCGGCGACCGTCCCACGGTCTTCTTCGAGCTCATCGAGCGGCACGGCTCCCTCGGCTTCGGCAAGGGAAACTTCAAGGCGCTCTTCGAGGCGATCGAGCGCGAGCAGGACAAGCGCGGCAACCTCTGAGCCGCTCGAGCCGCCGGTGCCCCGCGTGACGCACCTGCGCCACGCGGGGCGCTGGCGGTCCCACACCGCATACGGCATGGGAGAGTTGGGCCATGAGCCAGCATCCCTCCGGGTGGTACGACGACCCGAGCAACCCCGACCTGCTCCGCTACTGGGACGGCGTGTCGTGGACCAACCACACGGCGCCGAAGAAGTCCCCCACCGCGTCGCAGAGCACGATCGGGCTGCCGCAGCAGGGACAGGTGCCAGCCGACCGCACCGGGGCGTCTGCGCCCGTGCCGCAGGGCAGCGGCTGGCAGGGCCGGTCGCAGGCTCCGCAGCAGCAGGGACAGGGCTACGTCCAGCAGGCGCCGCCCGAGGCGCAGTGGATGCAGACCATCCGCACGACGGCCGACGGGGTGCCGCTCGCCTCCTGGGGCAAGCGGGTGGCCGCGTGGCTCATCGACGGCGTCATCGTGGCGATCATCGGCGGCATCATCGCCTGGGCGGTGACCCCCCGGCTGTCCGAGCTCTTCTCGGCGCTCGTGTCGGCTGCCGAGGCAGGCGACCAGACCAAGGTGGTCGACATCCAGAACCAGCTCACCGGTCCGGTCGTGCAGTTCTCCATCGTCCTGTGGCTCGTCATGACGGCCTACTGCCTCGTCTTCTGGACCACCACGGCGCAGACGCCCGGGAAGATGGCGCTGGGCATCAGCGTGCGACGGGCCGCGCAGCCGGGGCCGTTGCCCGTCGGCACCGCACTCATGCGCCGCCTCGTCCCCCTCGCCGGGCAGTTCGTGCCCTTCCTCTCCCTGCTCGACGGCCTGTGGCCGTTGTGGGACGACAAGCGCCAGGCCCTGCACGACAAGGCTGCCGGCACCCAGGTGGTCGAGGGCAAGCAGCCGCGCAAGCAGTCCTGACGCGTGTGACCGGTCTAGCCGATCTTGCCCCTCCGAGCGCGCAAGGGCCCTCGGCCAATGGCGTAACTCGCTTGCGCGAGCGTCGGTGGTCGGCGCGACAATGGAGCCGCCCGGTCAGTCCAGCGGCGAGGTCGTCGTCGCTCCTCCACGCACCACCGTCCGAACCGGAGTCCACGTGTCCACTCCAGCCGCTCCCGCCCTGCCCGCCTATCCCGACAAGATCGACGGGCCGGTGCTCAAGATCGCCGGCGTCGTGGTTCTCGGGGCCATCATGTCGATCCTCGACATCACGGTGGTCAACATCGCGCTTCCGACCTTCCAGACGGTGTTCGCCGAGAGCCCGGGCCAGGCCCTGGCCTACTCGACGGTCGCATGGACGGTCACGGCCTACACCCTTGCACTCGCGACCGTCATCCCGCTGACGGGCTGGGCAGCCGACCGGTTCGGGACGAAGCGGCTCTACATCCTGGCCGTCGTCCTCTTCACGTGTGGTTCGGCGCTCTGCGCCACCGCCGGGTCGATCGGGATGCTCATCGCCTTCCGGGTCCTGCAGGGGCTCGGCGGCGGGATGCTGATGCCTCTCGGCATGACGATCATGACTCGGGCCGCCGGCCCGGCCCGGATGGGTCGGCTGATGGCGATCCTCGGCGTACCGATGCTGCTCGGCCCCATCTTCGGGCCCATCCTCGGCGGCTGGCTGATCCAGGTGGCGTCCTGGCACTGGATCTTCCTGATCAACGTGCCGATCGGCGTGGCCGCGGCGCTGTATGCGTGGTGGGCGCTGCCCTCGGACGCACCCGAGCCGTCCGAGTCGTTGGATGTCGTCGGCATGCTCCTGATGTCGCCCGGCCTCGCGCTCTTCCTCTACGGCATCAGCTCGATCCCGGGCGAGGGGACGGTTCTGTCCAAGAAGGTCCTCATCCCGCTCGGCATCGGCGTCGTCATGATCGTCGGCTTCGTCTTCTACAGCTTCCGTCCGAAGCACCCGCTCCTGGACCTGCGGCTCTTCCGCAACCGTCGCCTCAGCACGGCGACGATCACCATGTTCCTGTTCGCTGCCGCCTTCTTCGGCGGCCTGCTCCTCGTGCCGACCTACTACCAGCAGGTCCGCGGGCTCGACACGCTCCAGGCGGCCTTCCTCATGGTGCCGCAAGGCCTGGGGGCGATGGTCACCATGCCGATCGCGGGTGCCCTGTCCGACCGGATCCCCGTGGGACGGATCGTCCCGTTCGGGCTGGTGCTCATGACCGGCGGCATGTTCGCCCTCACGCAGGTGGGCACCGACACCCCCTACTGGGGTTTCATGATCCCGGTGCTCTTCGTCATGGGCCTCGGCATGGGCGGCACGATGATGCCGCTCATGACGTCGGCCCTGAAGACTCTGCGGAGCCACCAGGTGGCCCGCGGTTCGACGCTGCTCAACATCAGCCAGCAGATCGCGAGCTCGGTCGGCGTGGCTGTCATCTCGGTGGTCTTCACCAACTACCTCAGCGCCTCGGCACTGGCGGGTCCGGCCATCGCGGCGCTGCACAACCCGTCGCTCGTCAACTCCGTCGGTGGGCAGGTTGCCGTCCAGAAGGGTCTCACCGAGGCCGCCGACGCCTTCGGCAGCACCTTCCTCGTGGCCGCTGTCCTGCTGGCTTTCGCACTGATTCCTGCGGCTTTCCTGCCGCGCAGGCACGAGGAGTCGCACTTCCTCGACGACCAGTCCCAGACGGCGCCGGCGATCATCCACTGAGACCCGCGCGGACGGTCGCGCCCCGGGAAGGCGTCGACCTCACGACCCCGGCGCCCTCACGCTCGCAGGAGCGTCCCGGTAGTGGCGCCGGGCGTAGGGCACCGGCCGTCAGTGGGCGGCGGTGATGGTCCCGGTCGCCTCGCCGAGGCCGATGCGTGAGCCTTCGGGGCCCGGTGCCCATGCCGTCATGGTGACGGTGTCGCCGTCCTCGAGGAAGCCGCGCGTTGAGCCGTCCTCGAGCGTCACGGGGTCCGTGCCGTTCCAGGTCAGCTCGAGGAGGCTGCCTCGGGTGTCGCGATCCGGGCCGCTGACCGTGCCGGAGCCGAACAGGTCGCCGTCCCGGATCGAGGCCCCGTTGACGGTGAGGTGGGCCAGCATCTGGGCGGGCGACCAGTACATCCCGGCGTGCTCCGGGCGCGAGACCACCGTCCCGTTGAGGCTCACCTCGAGGTGCACGTCGAGACCGAAGGCGTCACCCTGCAGGTAGGGCAGCACCCGCGGGTCGGACTGCCCCGGCAGCGGGACCCTGGCAGAGGTCAGCGCGTCCAGGGGCGTGACCCACGCGGAGATCGTCGTCGCGAAGGACTTGCCGAGGAAGGGGCCGAGGGGGACGTACTCCCAGGCCTGGATGTCCCGGGCGCTCCAGTCGTCGAGGACGACCACGCCGAAGAGGTGGTCGGCGGCGTCGTCGACCGAGACGCGCGACCCGAGCTCGGTGGCTCCGCCCACGACGTAGCCGAGCTCGGCCTCGATGTCGAGGCGGATGCTGGGGCCGAAGACCGGCGCCGGGTCGCTGGGGGCCTTGCGCTGGCCGGTGGGGCGGACCACCTCGGTGCCGGAGACCACGACGGTGCCGGAGCGACCGTGGTAGCCGATCGGCAGGTGCTTCCAGTTCGGCGGCAGGGCGGCGTTGTCCGGACGGAAGATCTTGCCGACGTTGCTGGCGTGGTCCTCGCTCGCGTAGAAGTCGACGTAGTCGGCCACCTCGATCGGCAGGTGCAGCTGGACACCCTCGAGCGCGTGGAGGTGCGGCGAGACGCCGTCGCGGTACCCCTCGTCGGTGAGGATCTCGGTCAGCCACTGCCGTGCCAACGTCCACGCCGGTCGGCCGAGCGCCAAGAAGGCGTTGAGGCTCCGGGTCCGCCAGGCCGAGGCGAGGTCGGGCCCCTCAGCGACGAGACCGGCGTCGCGACCGATGGCGGCGACTGCTCCCGCGTCGAGCACGAGGTCGCCGATGCGCACCCCCACGCGCGGACTCCGGTCCGAGGTCGTGCTGAACACCCCGTAGGGCAGGTTGTGGATGCCGAAGAGATGGTCCGGCGGGACGTCCACCCAGGTGGTCGACGTGGTCGACGTGGCCGTGGTGCTCGGCGTGGTCACTGCTGGGACTCCTTCGCGCTGATGAGGCCGACGGCCTCGAGCTCGTGCAGGGGATCGAGCACGCCGCAGCAGCCGAAGGCGGTGAAGCTGCCCCGGACCCGCCTGGCGTCCTCCGCCGTCAGGCTCGAGATCGCGGTGACGAGGACCTCGGTGTCCTCGCGGGCGAGCTCGCCGGCCAGCTCGCGTGCCTCGGCTCCGTGGAGGGCCTCGTGCGTGGCGAGCAGGACGTTGAGCAGTCCGTGCATCGGCTCGTTTCCGGGCCGGCCCCGGACGACGTGGTGCAACCCGCCGGTCAGCTTGAACGAGAGCCCGTGCAGCACGACGGCGTCGAGGAAGCCGGCGAGCACCTGCTCGCCCGGCCACGGCCAGGTGGGGGCGGCGCCGGTGCGGAACTTCGCTGTCACGTCGTGCTCGTCGTCGACCGCAGCCGCGATGTCGTCGAGGGCCCGCTCCTGCTCCTCGCCCAGTCCGACCTCGACGACGACGGGCACCTCGGCGGCGAGCAGCTCGCGCCACTGCGGCGACCAGCCGAGCTCGGCCGCCGTCACCACGACACGCTCGTCGTCCCGCAGGGTCTCGAGGGCCTCGACGAGGGGCTTCAGGGCGGTGCCGGGTCGGACCACGAGACCGACGGCGAGCGGCTCGTCGGCTGTCCGCGCGTCGGCCGACGCGAGGCTGGAGAGCGCCTCGGCGGAGGTGGCGGGGACGAGCAGCGGCCCCAGCTGGGCGGCATACGGTCCGGTGCGTCGGTCGAGGTGCTCGCGCACAGCCACGTCGAGGGGCGCAAGCCCCGGCGGGAAGACCGCGGCATCGTCGACGAGTCGGTCGAAGAGGGGCGCGAAGGGCGTCCTTGACATGACCGGGAGCGTACTCCACTGTGGCGATAGCGATACACCAGCGTCCGGTCAGCGGACGCGGTCGAGGAGAGGTTCCCGCCCATGGCGCATTACCAGGCCGTCGGAGACATCCCGCCCAAGCGGCACACCCAGCACCGGCGCCCCGGTCCCGACGGGCAGCCCGGCGAGCTCTACCACGAGGAGCTCATGGGCGAGGAGGGCTTCAGCTCGGACAGCTCCCTGCTCTACCACCGCAACATCCCTTCGACGACGGTCGGTGCCGCGGCCTGGGACCTGACCGACCAGTCCACGACCCCGAACCACCCGTTGACTCCCCGGCACCTGAGGCTCCACGACCTCTTCGAGGCCGACGCGGTGGCGCGGACCGACGTCGTCACGGGCCGTCGGCTCGTCCTCGGCAACGGCGACGTGCGGATCTCGTATGCCGTTGCCGCACAAGCGAGCCCGTGGTACCGCAACGGCATCGGCGACGAGTGCGTCTACGTGGAGCGAGGGACCGCGCGGGTGGAGACGGTGTTCGGCGCCTTCGAGGTGGGGGAGGGCGACTACGTCATCGTCCCGCGCGCCACGACCCACCGGTGGCTTCCCGTCGCCGACGCCGACGAGCCGCTGCGGACCTACTGCATCGAGGCCAACAGCCACATCGCGCCGCCGAAGCGCTACCTGAGCAAGTACGGCCAGCTGCTCGAGCACGCGCCCTACTGCGAGCGGGACCTGCGCCAGCCCCAGGGGCCCCTCCTCGCCGAGGACGTCGGCGAGAGCCCCGATGCGCACACCGACGTCTACATCAAGCACCGTGGCAACGGGCCCGGCGGTGTCGTCGGCACCATCCACACGCTGCCCTTCCACCCGCTCGACGTCGTCGGCTGGGACGGCTGCCTCTACCCCTACGTCTTCAACGTCCGCGACTTCGAGCCGATCACCGGTCGCATCCACCAGCCGCCGCCCGTGCACCAGGTCTTCGAGGGCTGGAACTTCGTCATCTGCAACTTCGTGCCGCGCAAGGTCGACTACCACCCGCTCGCCATCCCGGTGCCCTACTACCACTCGAACGTCGACAGCGACGAGATCATGTTCTACGTCGACGGCGACTACGAGGCGCGCAAGGGATCCGGCATCGGCAAGGGCTCGATCTCGGTGCACCCGGGCGGCCACCCGCACGGGCCCCAGCCGGGCGCGACGGAGGGATCCCTCGGGATCGAGCGGTTCGACGAGCTCGCCGTCATGGTCGACACCTTCCGCCCGCTCGAGCTGGGTGAGGGCGGCACTGCCGTCGACGACGGGGCGTATGCCATGTCGTGGTCCAAGGGGATCGCCCGGGCGGCCGGCGGTGCGACCGACGGCAGCACGACGGGGGGAGCCTCGGCCTCCGGCGGCGCCCACTCGGAGGGCTGAGGGCGTCGTGCCGGGCGCAGAGGCGGTGCCGCGCGCGGAGACCTCCCAGGCGCTCGACCGCGGCATCCGGGTCCTCGAGACGCTCGCCGAGGCGTCCGAGTCGGCGGGCCTGACCATCACCGAGCTGGCTGGTCGTCTCGGGGTCGGTCGGCCGGTGGTCTACCGCCTGGTCGCCACCCTCGAGGACCACCACCTCGTCTCGCGGTCGTCAGACGGCCGCGTGCGCCTGGCCCTGGGCGTGAGCAGGCTGGCATCGGCCGTCACACCGATCGTGCGCAGCGAGGCGCGGCCCGTGCTGCGCCAGCTCGCCGACGAGGTGGGTGCCACCGCCCACCTCACGATCGCCGAGGGGGACGAGGCCCTCGCGCTGGTCGTCGTCGAGCCCTCGTGGACCGACTTCCACGTCGCCTACCGCTCCGGCGCCAGGCACCGGCTGGACCAGGGGGCGGCCGGGCGTGCGATCCTCGCCGGCCGTGCCGGTCGGACGGGTGTCGTCCGCACCGACGGTGAGCTGCAGGCGGGCGCCCACGGCCTGGCCGTGCCGCTGTCGGTGGGCGTCGACGCGCCTGTCGCCGTAGAGGCGTCGGTCGGGGTGGTGTCGCTCCAACCGCTCGACGCGGGGTCCGTCGGCCCGCGGCTCGAGCGGGCGGCCGAGGCGCTGCGCGCCGTGCTGCGGTGACAGTGGCTCGGCTCCTCTCACCTCTCGCTCATTCAAAGCGGACAAGTCCGGCTCGACGGTAAAGAGTTGGTCTGCATACCGCAGACTCGGCACCCTGCAGGGCACGGTGGACGCTCTAGTTGCGTGAGGCGCTCAACGGAGAGCGCCTCCCAGCGACAGGGGACCCTCATGAGAGCAACACGCCTATTCGTCTCGCTCGTGTCGCCCGCCGTGCTCGCCCCAGTCGGTGCATCGGCGGCGGTCGCCGCACCAGGCAACGACTCACCGAGCGGCGCAACCGTCATCGGCACATTGCCGACCAGCATCACGCAGAGCACAGCCGATGCGACCACCGATGCACTCGACGCCAGCCTCAATGCCGGCTGCGGCGCGCCCGCCACGAACGGGAGCGTCTGGTTCTCCTACACCGACACGACAGGCAGTGGCCTGGTCGCGGACGTCTCAGCCTCCGACTACTCCGCGGGAGTCATGATCGTCGCCGGCGATCCCGCCGCCGGGGGTCAGGTCGTCGCGTGTGGGCCCGGGGTGTCTGCGGCTCGCGGGGACGCTGGGACCACCTACTACGTGATGGCGTTCTCGGACACTCCCGGAGTGACAGGGGGCACCCTCAAGGCCACGTTCGACGCGGCACCGCCGGCCCCGGAGATCACCGCGACGGTCGACCCGCGCGCGACGGCATACAAGGACGGCAGCCTCCGGCTGACGGGCACGTACGCCTGCTCGAACGCGGACGGCTACGCCAGTGACATCGAGGGCCAGGTGGTCCAGACGGTCGGTCGCACAAAGATCACGGGCCAGTTCTTCGCCTACCCCCTCGAGTGTGACGGTGGCGTCCACACCTGGTCGGCCGTGACGTCGAGCGAGAACGGTCTGTTCGCGGGCGGCAAGGCCGCCAACGTCACCTTTGCCATCGCCTGCGGCGT
The DNA here is from genome assembly GCF_039529575.1 of Terrabacter terrae. Lineage (NCBI taxonomy): Bacteria > Bacillati > Actinomycetota > Actinomycetes > Micrococcales > Intrasporangiaceae > Terrabacter > Terrabacter terrae. Next base: position 287,728 of record NZ_BAAANB010000003.1, on the reverse strand, counting down.
GCTCGACTGTGCCTTCACGCCTGTCGAGCAGCGCCTCCAGGTCAGCCGCAACGGCAAGTGACCCTCGCCCGTGCGGCGCGTCGCGATGTCAGGGGGGTCGCGACGCGCCGTGCATCGAGCGGGGCGCCGTTGGGGCCCAAGACCGGCGTCGCGTATGCCGTCAGCCGGCGACGCGGGGCGTCCCCAGCAGGCGGACGCCCGCCTCACGGAGCTGGCCCAGCGCGGAGTCGGTCGTCGACCGGGCCACCCCGGCCGTCAGGTCGAGCAGCACGGTGGTGCGGAAGCCCTCGCGCTGCGCGTCGGCGGCAGTCGCGCGCACGCAGTGGTCGGTGGCGATGCCCACCACGTCGACGTGGGTGACGCCGCGCTGCTCGAGCCAGTCGGCCAGGGAGGTGCGTCCGTCGACGTCGGCCCGGCCCTCGAATCCGCTGTAGGCAGCGGCGTGCTCACCCTTGCGGAAGACGGCCTCCACGTGACCGAGTGCACCGGCGAGCCGCGGGTGGAACTCTGCGCCCTCGCTGCCGGCGACGCAGTGGACGGGCCAGGAGTCGACGTAGTCAGGGGTCTGCGAGAAGTGGGGTCCCGGGTCGATGTGCCAGTCGGCCGTCGCGACGACGTGGTCGTAGTCGGCGGCGTGCCGGCTCACGTGCTCGCTGACCTCCCGGGCGACCTCGGCGCCGCCCGCCACGGCGAGCGAGCCGCCCTCGCAGAAGTCGTTCTGCACGTCGACGATGACGAGGGCGCGCGCGCCGCCGGTCGGGGCGGACTCGACCATGGCTCAGTCCTCCTCGTAGAGGGTCGGGATCACCGGCTCGCCGCGGGAGAGCTGGCCGGCCGCTCGCGGGAGCTCCGCGCGCGAGGCCTCGTGCCGGGCGCGCGCCGCGTGGATGTCCTGGCTGCCGACGACCTCGCCGGCCCTGACGAGGTCGACCATCAGGGGCCGGTCGTCGCCGTCGTCGCGGGGCTGCTCGCCGATCCCGATGACCTCGGCCTGTGCGACGCCCGACTCGCCGAGCCGGCGCAGCGCCCACTTACGGCCGCCGACCGACGCCTTGTCCTTGCTCTTCTTCGCCACACCCTGCATCTGCCCGGACGAGTCCTCGCGGGAGACGAGCTTGTAGACCATCGATGCTGTGGGCGAGCCGGAGCCGGTGACGAGCGCGGTGCCCACGCCGTAGCCGCTGACCGGTCCGGCGGCGAGGGCCGCGATGGCGTACTCGTCGAGGTCGCTGGTGACGATGATCTTGGTGTCGGTGTTGCCGGCGGCGTCGAGCTGGGCCCGCACCTCGGTGGCCTGGATGAGCAGGTCTCCCGAGTCGAGCCGAACGGCGCCGAGCTCGGGTCCGGCGATCTCCATCGCGAGCTGCACCGCGGTGCGCACGTCATAGGTGTCGACGAGGAGGGTGGTGCCCTTGCCGAGCGAATCGACCTGAGCCGTGAAGGCCTCCTTCTCCGAGTCGTAGAGGAGGGTGAAGGCGTGGGCCGCCGTGCCAGTCGTCGGGACGCCGTAGCGACGGCCCGCCTCGAGGTTGCTGGTGGCGTGGAACCCGGCGATGTACGCGGCCCGCGCGGCGGCGACGGCACCCTCCTCGTGCGTGCGCCGCGATCCCATCTCGATGCAGGGCCTCCCGATCGCCGCCGTGGTCATGCGCGAGGCGGCGGAGGCGATCGCCGTGTCGTGGTTGAGGATCGAGAGCACGAGGGTCTCGAGGATGACGCCCTCGGCGAAGGACGACTCGACGACGAGTACGGGGGACTGCGGGAAGTAGCACTCGCCCTCGGCGTAGCCGCTGACGTCGCCGGTGAAGCGGTAGCCGGCCAGCCAGTCGACGGTCGCCCGGTCGACGACCCTCCGGTCGCGCAGGAAGCGCAGCTCGTCGTCCCCGAACCGGAACTGCTCGAGCGCCTCGAGCACCCGGCCCGTGCCGCCGACGACGCCGTAGCGGCGGCCGTCGGGCAGCCGCCGCGCGAACGCCTCGAAGACGCAGCGGCGGTGCGCCTCGCCCGAGGCGAGGGCAGCCTGCAGCATCGTCAGCTCGTAGTGGTCGGTCAGCAGGGCCGTGCTCGCGGCATGAGGGCTCGTCGGGCTCACACGCCCCACCCTAGGCGGACCACGGGCACGTGGGGGGTGCAGCCGGAGCCGGGAGCGTCTCGCGGCTGCTGCGGGTGCGCCTAGGGTGGGCCTGTGACGACAGCCGCCCTCTCCCTCGCTCCGGTCGAGCAGGAGGAGACCTCCACCGACGAGCTCGTCGCGCCTGACGTGCCCTGGGTGACGATCGTCTGGAACGACCCCGTCAACCTCATGACGTACGTGACGTGGGTGTTCGAGACGTACTTCGGCTACCCGCGGTCCAGGGCCGAGAAGCTGATGATGGACGTGCACGTGAAGGGCCGGGCGGTCGTGTCCAACGGTCCCCGGGAGTCGATGGAGCGCGACGCCGAGGCGCTGCAGGGCTACGGCCTCTGGGCGACGTTCGAGAAGGACGAGTGATGGCCCGAGCCTTCCTGCGCGAGAAGGGCCGTTACGTCGGCCTCCTCGACCCGACGGAGCGGACCGTCCTGCACGGCCTGATGGAGCAGACCCGCGTCCTGCTCTCGCCCGAGGTGGAGTCCACCGGAGACACCTTCGACGACCTCGTGGCCTCGCTGGGGATCTCTCTCGGGGGCGCGGCCGAGGCCACGGACAAGCTTGGCGCACAACGCGGTTCGGCCGAGCGTGCAGACCGTGCCGATCGTGACCCCGCGCTGGACCGCCTGCTGCCGACCGCCCACCGTGGCGACGACGAGGTCGCCGCCGAGTTCCGACGGCTGACGGAGGAGGGGCTGCGCCAGCGCAAGAGCCGCAACCTCGACGTCGCGCTCGAGCGGCTGTCCGCGGCGACGGGCGACCGCGTGGAGCTCGACGAGGTGCAGGCCCCGGCCTTCCTGATGGCCCTGACCGACGTGCGGCTGCTCCTCGGGGAGCGGATGGGTCTGCGCACCGAGGAGGACGCGGACGCGCTGTATGCCGCCATGGAGGACCTCGAGGACGACAACCCCCTCGGCTACGCGGTCGCCTGGTACGACTTCCTCACCTGGCTGCAGGAGACGTTGACCCACGCGGTCATGGGCACCGACCTCGGTGATGCCGCTCTCGACGAGCCGGGAGCCGAGTACGACGACGACGAGGACGACGACGAGGGTCCCTCCCGGCCGGGCACACTGTGACGTAGCCGACGCGCCGGCGCACGGTCCGCGTCGGTGCCGGCACCTAGGCTCGTCCCGTGAACGTCACGATCGTCGGGTGCTCGGGGTCCTTCGCCGGGCCGCACTCACCCGCCTCGTGCTACCTCGTGCGCGCCGAGCACGAGGGACGCACCTGGAGCATCGTGCTCGACCTGGGCAGCGGCGCCCTGGGCGCCCTGCAGCGACACATCGAGCCGTATGCCGTCGACGCCGTCCTGCTCAGCCACCTGCACGTGGACCACTGCATCGACATGTGCGGCCTCTACGTCATGATGCGCTACGTCCCCGGGGGCCCCGGAAGGTCGGTCATGCCGGTGTGGGGACCGTCCGGTGCCGGCGTCCACCTCGCCCGCGCCTACGGCGGACGCGAGAGCGAGGACGTCCTCGGCGTCTTCGACTTCCACGACCTGCGCCACCTCGAGCCGGTGACGGTCGGGCCCTTCACGATCACGCCGATGCGAGTCAACCACCCCCTGGAGGCCTACGGGTTCCGCGTCGAGGCGGGCGGCCGCGTGCTCGCCTACACGGGTGACACCGACACGTGCGACCAGCTCACCGAGCTCATGGCGGACGCCGACCTCGTGCTGGCCGACTCGGCCTTCGTCGACGGGCGTGACACCGTCACCGGCATCCACCTCTCCGGCAGCCGCGCCGCCGAGGCAGCCGTTCAGGCCGGGGGAGTGCGGCGCCTCATGCTGACCCACATCCCGGCCTGGAACGACCCGGAGCTGTGCCGCAAGCAGGCGGCCACGGTGTGGCCGGGCGAGGTCGAGCTCGCCGAGCCGGGCGCGACCTACTGCCTCTGAGACGGGGTCGGCGGCTCTCCCTGTCACGTGGGAGTCCACGGTCGCGTCCCCGTGGCAGTCGCCTCCTGACGCGCGCCGGGTATGGGGCCTCTCGGTGCGGTCGGCGCCCGGCACCCGCCGGCACGTTCGCCGGCCACCGCAACCGATCCAAGGAGGCAGCGTGCAGCAGCGAACCATCGGCACGAGGAAGGTCGGCGCCATCGGCCTCGGGGGCATGCCCATGTCGATCGAGGGCCGTCCCGAGGAGGACCGCTCCGTCCGGACCATCCACGCCGCGCTCGACGCCGGCGTCACCCTCATCGACACGGCGGACGCCTACCACCGTGACGCCGGCGAGGTGGGCCACAACGAGAGCCTGATCGCCAAGGCGCTCTCGTCCTGGCGAGGCGACCGGTCGGAGGTGCTCGTCGCAACCAAGGGCGGACACCTGCGGCCCGGCGACGGGTCGTGGACCGTCAACGGCCGCCCGGACCACCTCAAGGAGGCGGCCAAGGCCTCGCTGAAGCGCCTGGGCGGCGACGCGATCGGCCTCTACCAGTTCCATCGCCCCGACCCCGATGTGCCCTACGCCGAGTCGGTCGGTGCGCTCGCCGACCTGCTCGACGAGGGCGTCATCGAGATGGCCGGGATCTCCAACGCGAACCCGGACCAGATCCGCGAGGCGCAGGAGACCCTCGGTGGCCGGCTCGTCTCGGTCCAGAACCAGTTCTCGCCGGCCTTCCGCAGCAGCCGCCCCGAGCTCGACCTGTGCGCCGAGCTCGGCATCGCGTTCCTGCCGTGGAGCCCGCTCGGCGGCATCAGCAGGGCCGGCGACCTCGGCAGCCGGCACGACGCGTTCGCGGAGGTCGCGAAGGCGCACGACGTGAGCCCCCAGCGCGTCGCCCTCGCCTGGGAGCTGGCGCTCGCGCCGGTCGTGGTGCCGATCCCCGGGGCGTCGCGCCCGGAGAGCATTCAGGACTCCGTCCAGGCGGAGGAGCTGGAGCTGGGTGCCGACGAGATCGAGCAGCTGTCCGCCGAGACGCTCCACTGAGGACCTCAGGGGGCAGGCCCGCGAGGCGCCCGCAACTCGACGGCGGTCGCCTCGCGGGCCCTCCCGGGCCCGCGGTTGGGGGAGACGGCGCAGTCATGGCTAGCCTCGAGCCATGACTGACCGACATGACGGCCGCGCCCCCGACCAGACGCGCGAGGTGCGGATCACGCGCAACTGGCTCGACCACGCCGAGGGGAGCGTGCTCGTGGAGTTCGGGCGCACCCGGGTGCTCTGCGCGGCGTCCTTCACCGAGGGCGTCCCGCGGTGGCTCAAGGGCAAGGGCACCGGCTGGGTGACCGCCGAGTACGCCATGCTGCCCCGCGCGACCAACACGCGCTCCGACCGGGAGAGCGTCAAGGGCCGCATCGGCGGACGCACCCACGAGATCAGCAGGCTCATCGGCCGCAGCCTGCGCGCCGTCATCGACACGAAGGCCCTCGGAGAGAACACCATCGTCCTCGACTGCGACGTGCTCCAGGCCGACGGCGGCACCCGCACCGCCGCCATCACCGGGGCCTACGTCGCTCTGGCCGACGCCATCGAGAACGCCCGCGGCAGGGGACTCGTCGCCAAGAAGGCGCAGCCGCTGACCGGCTCGGTGGCTGCCGTCTCGGTGGGCATCGTCGGGGGCCGTGCCGTGCTCGACCTCGACTACCCCGAGGACTCGACCGCCGAGACCGACATGAACGTCGTCATGACGGGCGACGGACGGTTCATCGAGGTCCAGGGCACCGCCGAGGGTGCGCCGTTCGACCGGGACCTGTTGGGGGAGCTGCTGGACCTCGCGACCCGGGGCTGCGCGGACCTGACGGAGCGCCAACGCGCTGCCCTCGCTGCCCCGCTGCCCCGAGCCGGCGGGTTCGCGGGCGATCCCGCCACCGCCACGGACGACGGGGTGGTCGCGTGACGAAGGTGGTCCTGGCCACCCGCAACGCGCACAAGGTCGAGGAGCTGCGCGACATCCTGGCCGACGTCAGTGCCGAGCTGGGCCTCGAGATCGTCGGGCTCGACGGCTTCCCCGACGCGCCCGAGGTCGTCGAGGACGGCGTGACGTTCGAGCAGAACGCCATCCTCAAGGCGGCCTCCGCGGCGCACGTCACGGGGCTGCCAGCCCTCGCCGACGACTCCGGACTCGCCGTCGACGTCCTCGGTGGGGCTCCCGGCATCTTCAGCGCGCGATGGTCCGGGGGCGGAGGCGACAGTGCCAACCTCGACCTGCTGCTCGCGCAGCTGGCCGAGGTGCGCGACGAGCACCGCGCCGCCGCGTTCGTCTGCGCAGCCGCACTCGTCCTGCCCGACGGGCGCTCTGCCGCCGAGCTCGGCCGGTTCCCCGGCACCATCGCCCGTCGGCCGCGGGGCGGCAACGGTTTCGGTTACGACCCGATCTTCGTCCCATCCGACCAGGCGGCCGGCGACGAACGCACACTGGCGGAGTACGAGGCGGACGAGAAGAACCAGGTGTCGCATCGAGCACTCGCCTTCCGTGCACTCGTGCCGCACCTGAAGGAGCACCTGAGGCCATGACCACGACCAGCCCGGCCACCCGTCCCGAGATCTTCCCCGAGCAGCCGGCGCGTCCGCTCTGGTGGGGAGCCCTCGACGGGGTGGTGGCCGGGCTGCTCACGGTCGGGCTGGCGACGCTCGCGGCGTCCGTGCTGACCGGCGTGGCGCCCTCCTCGGGCCAGCCGGCGCCCATCGCCGCGGTGGGTGGGGCGTTCATCGACCGGACGCCGCCGTGGCTCAAGGACGTCGCGATCGCGACGTTCGGCACCAACGACAAGCGGGCCCTCCTCGTCGGCACCGTCGTCGTCCTGACGCTCGCGTGCGCGGCCATCGGGATCCTCACCCTGCGCCACCTCGTCGCCGGGCTGGTGACCTTCGCCGTCATCGGTGCGGTCGGGGTCGCTGCGGTGCTGACCCGGCCCGGCGCCGGTCCGCTCGATGCGCTCCCGACCGTGCTGGGGACGGTCGCCGGCCTCTGGTTCCTCAACCGCTGCGCTCGACCCGTGGGCACGCCGGGCGCCGCGAACCCGGGTCGACGCTGGCTGCTCGGGGGCGCGGTGGGCGCCGCGGCGGCATACGCGGGAAGCCTGCTCGGCGGCGGCTCGACGGCGGCCGCGGTGTCGCGCGACACGCTGGCGCGCACGCCGCTGAAGGGGACGAAGCTGGCCATCCCCGCGGGCGCAGATCTCGGCGTCCCCGGCCTGACCCCCTACATCGTGCCGAACGAGGACTTCTACCGCATCGACACGGCCATCGTCGTCCCCCGCGTCGACGCGAACGACTGGAGGCTCAAGGTCACCGGCATGGTCGACCGAGAGGTCGAGATCGACTGGAAGAGCTTGCAGTCCAAGCAGATGCAGGAAGCCCTCGTCACGCTGACGTGCGTGTCCAACGAGGTCGGGGGAGACCTCGTCGGCAACGCCGTCTGGACCGGGTGGCCGGTGCGCGAGCTGCTCGCCATGGCCGGCCCGCAGGCCGGCGCCGACATGGTGCTCCAGACGAGCGTCGACGGCTTCACCGCCTCGACACCCCTGGCCGCCCTGACGGACGACCGCAACGCCCTGCTCGCCGTCCGGATGAACGGCGAGCCGCTGCCCTTCGAGCACGGCTTCCCCGTACGCGTCGTGGTGCCCGGGCTCTACGGCTACGTGTCGGCGACGAAGTGGGTGACCGAGCTCAAGGTGACGACGTATGCCGCCGACGTGGCCTACTGGACGCCGCGTGGCTGGTCGCCCACGGGCCCCATCAAGACGGCCTCGCGCATCGACGTGCCCAAGGCGGGTGCGGTGGTCCAGGCCGGCACCGTGGCCGTCGCCGGCGTCGCGTGGGACCAGCACACCGGCATCTCGAAGGTGGAGGTGCAGGTCGACCAGGAGCCCTGGGCGCCGGCCCGGCTGGCCGTCGACGCGAGCATCGACACCTGGCGCCAGTGGGTCTACGAGTGGGACGCGACGCCCGGCAGCCACGACATCCGCGTCCGTGCCTACGACGCGAAGGGCAAGGTGCAGTCACCGCTCGAGGCGCCCCCGGCGCCTGACGGAGCGACCGGTATCCACGTGGTCACCGCCCGGGTCCAGTGAGAGGGCCCGGGCTGGCGGCGTCCCCGTGCGCCCATGTGGGCGCGGCCGCCGTCTAGAGTGGGGCCGCGCACCTCGCGAGCGGACGTGGTGGAACTGGTAGACACGCAGGATTTAGGTTCCTGTGCCCTAGGTGTGCGGGTTCGAGTCCCGCCGTCCGCACCCAAACCGGGACCCCGGCCGGCGTCCGTCGACGTGTCCGACTCGCCGTGCTGCGTGCCGACGGCGCGCGCCGGATGGGTACGGGACGTGCACCGATACGATGCCCGAGAGGCACACGTCCAGCGCGGGATCCGGTCGAGCCGCACCGGCGTGACGGCCCACCGGAACGCGCCCACCCGAAGGAGCACACTGTGACGTCGAGACTCGAGCCCGGCGAGGAGGCCCCGGCGTTCAGCCTTCCCGACGACACCGGTCGGTCCGTCAGCCTCTCCGACTTCGCGGGCCGCCGCGTCATCGTCTACTTCTACCCGGCGGCGATGACGCCCGGCTGCACGAAGCAGGCCTGCGACTTCAGCGAGTCGCTCGAGTCGCTGAAGAGGGACGGCTACGACGTCGTCGGCATCTCCAAGGACAAGCCCGCGAAGCTCGCGAAGTTCCGGGAGCGCGACCAGCTCACCATCCCGCTGCTGAGCGACGAGGACCTCACGGTGCACACGGCATACGGCGCCTGGGGCGAGAAGAAGCTCTACGGCAAGACCGTCGAGGGCGTCATCCGGTCGACCTTCGTGGTGGACGAGGAGGGCAAGGTCGCCCACGCGTTCTACAACGTCAAGGCGACGGGCCACGTGGCCAAGCTCCGTCGCGACCTCGGCATCGCCGACTAGAGTCCCACCCTCCCCGAAAGGAAGCCACATGAGCGACACCGCACGCATCGAGCAGGACATCGAGGCCGCCCGCGCGCGGCTCGAGGGCACGGTCAACGAGCTCGCCTACCGGGCGCAGCCGCAGGTCATCGCGCAGCGGCAGATGCAGGGGCTCCGGCTGCGCCTCGACGCCGCGACGCACACGCCGGACGGCGAGCTGCGCATCGAGCGCATCGGGGCCGTCGTCGCTGCGGCGGTCGTGGTCGTCGTCGCCGTCGGGCTGCTGCGTCGCCGGCGGCGCTGACCGCCGCTCCAGGGCTACAGCGGTACGAACAGCAGGCAGGGACGCGGACGGCGTCCCTGCCTGCTGGCGCTCCCGGACTGGCGTTCCCGGACGGTGGCCGGGGATGCCCGTCAGCGGGGGAGATGCAGAAGGCCCCCGCCCGGATCTCTCCGGACGGGGGCCTCAGAAGTGCGCCGTCAGGGACTCGAACCCCGAACCCAGTGATTAAGAGTCACTTGCTCTGCCAATTGAGCTAACGGCGCAACGAGGAGAAACGTTATCAGCCGCCCTGCGCCGGAACAAAATCGGTGTGCCCCAACGCTTCGCGGCCTCTAGGCGCCCGCCATGGCCGTCGAGAGCAGCGTCAGGGCGAGGCCCAGGACGATGGCTCCGACGATGACTCCGACAGTGATCCGTTGCGCTCGCTTGCTTCCCATCAGCATGCAGCCATTGTGGCGGACGACGCGGTGCGGACCGGTCGGCGGTTGCCCGCCGGCCGGCCCGCACGTCGTCCGTTCGCCACGTCGACGACGCCGGAGTCGGCGTCACTCGCCGTCGGCGCTCGGGATGTGACCGACCGGCACCTGCGACGCGCGTAGATGCGTGCGTCGCCGCGGCAGATGTCGGGGATGACGTCGAACTGCGGGAAAGTCGTGCTCGGAGCAGGAGCGGAGCTCTCAAACCAAAGAGTCTCCCGACTCACCGGGGCGGTTCAAGCACCGTTTCATCTTCGGAGAGTGATCTGGCCCAGATCTGTCTTTCCTAGCCTGAAGGGGCGGTCGCGCTCAAGTGTCCTGACGGGCGGGGGCGCAGCCGCTGGACCTTTCCTGATGAGGAGACGCTCGTGTCAGAAGATGTAGACAGCTCCGCGGAGCCGCAGGTGACCGTCGTTGGTGCCGTGTCCGACGGCGCGTACACCCTGCTGATCGCGGACTTCGCGAACACGACGAGCGCGCAGGAGGCATACGGCGCTCTCAAAGAGGTCGAGGACGGCCGACATGTCGAGATCGAGGGCGTCATCGTGGTGAAACGGGAGGCTGACGGAAAGGTCGAGGTCCAGAGGGCGACCGACCACACGACCCGGCGCGGCCTCACGTGGGGAGTCGTTGGTGGCGCGGCTCTGGGGCTGATCTTCCCCCCGTCGATCCTCGGGAGCGCCGCGGTTCTAGGGGCTGCAGGGGCGGCGGCTGGCAAGGTGGGTCAGCTCCACCACCGGCATGAGTTGGCGGACGAGCTGGAGTCCGCGATCGAGCCGGGACATTCCGGCATCGTGGCCCTTGTCTCCGACCCCGCAGCTGTCGAGCTCCGGCGAGCCCTCGAGATGGCCAACACGATCGTCATGACTGCCATCGACGATGTCGTCGCCAAGGACGTCAAAGCTGCCGCCAAGGAAGCTGAAGAGGCCGAAGGTCAGGCCGCCCAACGCACGGACAACAACGGGCAGTAGGCAGCGAGCGACCCGCACGGCAGCAGTCTGTCGATGGGATCGGGGCCATGCCGCTGGCGGATGCCGAAGTCGCTCGTCGAAGTTCCTCCCCAGCTGACCCGGTCGGATCCGAGGCACGACGACGGGAGCTGGGACTCGGAGTCGCTCGGCGCCATCCCCGGGGAGACCCTCGACCCGCCGGCGCAGCAGCTGCCTCGGCGCATCCGCCGTCTCGAGTCCCGAGGGGATGGGCTGGGAAAGGGCCTGCGGCTGGTTCTACGCACGAGCCGTCGCTTCGTCGGGTCACGGGCCACCCTGTTGGCGGCAGGCACGACGTACTACCTCTTCCTCGCGCTCTTCTCGACGCTCACGCTGGGGTACGGCCTGAGCGCCGCGTTCGGTGCCGAGCGGCTGTCCGCGTACATCACCGAGGCGGTGTCAGCGGCCTTCCCGGGTTTGGTGGGCCAGTCGGGCCTGGACGCCAGCGCGCTGCGCGGCCTGGGGCAGGTCACCTCGTTGGTCAGCGCAGTCGGCCTGCTCTACGGGGCGACGGGGGCGGTGCTAGCCGCCAGTCGGTCGGTCCACGCCATCTACGGCGCCCCTGTCAACACTCGCGACCTGGTCCGCGTGCGGGTCTGGGCCTTCGGCTGGTTCCTCGTGCTGGCGCCTGTCGTGCTGCTGTCGTTCGTGAGTGCCACCATCACGACGGATCTCTCCCGCCGGCTCCTCGATGCCCTCGGCGTGGACTGGACCGGCCCGGAGCTTCTCCTCGGCGTCGCGGCGCTGGCTTTCGCGGTGCTGCTGAACTTCGTCTGGATCTACTGGGTGCTCGGGTGGCTCGGGGGTATCCGGCCACGCCGTTGGGCTCTCATCAGAGGAGCGGGGCTCGGCGCTCTGGTGATCGAGGTGCTCAAGCAGGCGATGGCGCTGCTGGTGGGGTTCGTCCTCCGCCGGCCGCAGTACGGCGCGCTCGCGGCCCCGATCGGGATCCTCTTCGTGCTGTACCTGCAGTCCGTTGCCCTCTACGCGGTGGCGTCGTTGACCGCGGCTCTGGCGCAGACGCGGGGGAGTGACCCACCCGGCAGAGCCCGTCCGGACGACCTGTCCCATGGGTGAACCGCTGGCGCATCGTCGGGCTCGGGTACCAGTGCGCGAACGTCTCGGCCGTCCAGTAGACGAGCATCGTTGCCACTACCGCCGCAGCCGCGTGTACCTGGTTCCGTGGTGGCCCCCGGCCGGCTCCTTCCTCGGTCGAGGGCCGTCAGCCGGTGGCCCAACACCACCGGGCCCCGGCGCCGTCCGTGTGTGGGGCGTCGTCTGTGCGTGGGCCTCGCTAGGGGGAACAGGCGCGCGGGAGCAGGGGAGTGACCCGCCGAGTAGGGGGTTGCCCACATGCCGCCTTCGGCTCATCGGCCGGCGCCGCACCGGTCCCCCTGGTCAGGGCAGTGAGGTCTACTCAGCTCCCGGCCTCGGCAGGCGTGCCGTCCATCGGACCGGCAGCCGGGTCCACCGGCCCCAGCGCCGCCCGCAACCGCTGGCGGGCGTAGTCGATGACGGCACGGCGGGCCCTGAACTGCTCTGGGGTGCCGGGTTCCGTTGTGATGTCCGAGCTCACTGCCCGCGCGAGCTCGAGCACGAGGGTCCGGAGACTCGTAGCCCGCGTAGCGCGCGCCTCGTCCGGCGCATCGCCGGTCAGCGCGTGCAGGTCCTCGTCGATCTGCAGCAGTCGCGGTTGCGCGGCCATCCAGATGGTCTGTGCCTCAGCGGTGCTCGTCCGTGCCAGCACCTGCGAAGTCAACGAGTCCTCGACCCACGACGCCTCGTCCTCGGACCCCCTGAGTCGCTCGTCCCATGCCTCCAACACGGCCTGGTCGCGGCGTCGGCGAAGCAGCCACCACCCGAGCATGCCGAGCACCACCAGTGCGAGGAAGACCCATGGCCACCACGTGGTCTCCGAGTCCGACGTGGCGGTCGCCGCTGCGGCCTCCGGAGGCGCGGCCGGAGCGGTCGCGGTAGGGCTCGGGGTCCCGGTCGCGGCGGCGCTGGAGCTCTTGGAGGGTGTCGGCGCGGGGACCCCGCCGGCGGGTGCGCTCTGGGTCACCGTCTCGGTCACGGTGCTCGTCAGCGTGCGTGTCTGCGTGTCGATGCGGGTCACTGTGGGCGTCCCTACCGGCGTTTCCGGGGGAGTGGACTCGCTCTGGCTCGTCGGCAACGTGAGCGTGGGCAGCCGCACACTGCTGGGCTTGGTGGTGGGCAGCGTTGCACCCGGCGGCGACGCCGCGGACGGTGCGGCACTCGTTGAGGCGGTCGCACTGGACCCTCGGCCGCTGGGCAGCGACGTGGGCAGCGAGATGGAACCGGTGCCTGAGCAACTCGTCAGGAGGCCCAGAACCGCGAGCAGGCTCAGCGTGAGGGAGATGCTGGTGCGGAGCCCGGGTGCGTGCCATGACTGATCGTTCACGTTCGCAACAGGTCAGGGCGTCACTCACCCGGGGTGATATGCCGTCATCTCCCCCTGAGCGGGTGACGTGACCAACCCCGTGCTGGGACATCCTGCGACTGGGACCCGGGAGCGTCCGCCACGAGGGCGACGACGTTGCGAGCGTGGTGGACGTGGCAGGTGGGCCCCTCGGCACCGGGTCCGGCCGCTCGTCGTGATCCGTCGTGTGCCCGGATCGAAGGGGGAAGCGATGGAGGACCACGACCGATCGCGTGAGGGGAGCGTGCCGCCGCACCCGCTCTTGCTCGAGATCGACACGTGGCCGTGGCTGAACGGCTTGGCCCGATCCGAGGGTCGTCCAGTGCTCCTGGGAAGTGTGCCGGCGGCCGTGTGGGACGCGGTCGCTGAAGGCGGATACGACGTGGTGTGGCTGATGGGCGTCTGGCAGCGGAGCCCGGTCGGGGTCGCCCTGGCCCTGGGCGACCTCGACCTGGTGAGGTCTTTCGAGGCCGCGCTGCCCGACTACACGGACGAGGATGTGGTCGGCTCGCCGTACTGCATCCGGGACTACGTCGTCGACGAGCGCCTGGGAGGACCTGCCGGCCTTGCCACGGCGCGAGCCGAGCTGCGGGCCCGGGGCCTGGGGCTGCTGCTGGACTTCGTGCCCAACCACGTGGCGCCGGACCACCCCTGGGTCTCCGGCCACCCTGACCGCTTCGTCCTCGGTGAGCCGGCGGACCTCGAGCAGGACCCCGCGACCTTCGTCGAGCTGGGCGGCCGCGTGTTCGCCCACGGCCGCGACCCCTACTTCCCGGCGTGGCCCGACGTCGTGCAGCTGAACGCCTTCTCGGCGGCGCTGCGCGTGGCCGCAGCGGAGACCCTGCTGGACATCGCCGGCCAGTGCGACGGGGTCCGGTGCGACATGGCGATGCTGATGATGGATGACGTGTTCGCCAGCACGTGGGGAGATCGTGTCGGACCTCCATCGACGACGCCGTACTGGCCTGAGGTCATCGGCGCCGTGCGCGGCAGCCATCCCGGCTTTCTGTTCGTCGCGGAGGCGTATTGGGATCGAGAGTTCGCGCTGCAGCGGCAGGGCTTCGACCACTGCTACGACAAGCGGCTCTACGACCGCCTCACCAGCAGCGACACATCGGGTGTCGAGGCTCACTTGTCTGCGGACCCGGACTACCAGGCGAGGTTGCTCCGGTTCATCGAGAACCATGACGAGCCGCGCGCGGCCTCCGTGCTCGGACCCGAGCAGCACCGGGCCGCCGCGATCGCCACCTTCACGCAGTGCGGTGCCCGGCTCGTGCACGACGGGCAGACGACCGGCCGGCGTACGCATCTGCCGGTCTTCCTGGGCCGGTTCCCCGAAGAACCGGACGACGAGGAGCTGAACGCCTTCTACCACCGCCTCCTCGACGCCCTCGCCGACCCGACCTTCCGCACCGGGGAGTGGCGGTGGTGCCGCACCCTGCCGTGGGCTGACGATCCAGGGACGTCGCCGATCCTGAGCTGGTGCTGGACGGGCGACACGCGTTGGCTGGTCGCCGTCAATGTCTCGGAGCGTCGCTGCAGCGCCCGCGTGGCTGGTCCTTGGCCCGACCTGAGGGGCGGGACCGTGCGCCTGCACGACCCGACACAGGACGTCACCTACCACCGCACTGGCAATGACCTGAACGACGGGATGTACGTCGAGCTGCCGCCCTGGGGCTGGCACCTGTTCCGCATCGACGACGGCTCCGCGGCATTTGAAGGAGAAGCCTCATGACCGGCGACGACACAGCTGAACACCGCCGCCTTGCCGAGACGACGGGTAGGGCTGACGACGACCTCTTCTCAGCGAACCCCTGGTACGAGTGGGGTCCCTACCTCTCGGAGCGCGCCTGGGGCACGGTGCGCGAGGACTACAGCGCGGACGGTGACGCGTGGTCGTCGTTCCCGCACGACCACGCCAGGTCGCGGGCCTACCGCTGGAACGAGGACGGGATGGCGGGGATCTCCGACATCCGCCACGAGCTGTGCCTCGGCCTGGCGTTGTGGAACGGCCGCGACCCGATCCTCAAGGAGCGCATGTTCGGCCTCACGGGGCCCCAGGGCAACCACGGGGAGGACGCCAAGGAGTACTGGTGGTACCTCGAGGGCCTGCCCAGCCACGCCCTGCTCCAGTGGCGCTACCACTACCCGCAGGCGGAGTTCCCGTACGAGCGTCTCGTCGAGGAGAACGCGCGCCGCGGCCTCACGGACTTCGAGTTCGAGCTCATGGACACCGGCGTCTTCGACGAGGGGCGCTACTGGTCCGTCGACGTGACCTACGCCAAGGCCTCGGCCACCGAGCTCTACATGTCCATCGAAGCCACGAACCACGGGCCCCTGGAGGCGACCCTGCACGTCCTGCCCACGCTCTGGTTCCGGAACACGTGGCGCTGGTCCCAGCGCACCGACCTGCCCAGCCTGTCGCTCGACGCGGACTCGATCGCGGTCGAGCACCCTCGGCTCGGCGGCTACCGGCTACAGGCCGCCCCAGGCGCAGACGGCTCCCAGCCGCGAGCCCTCTTCTGCGACAACGAGACCAACCTGGCGCGACTGTACGGCGCTTCCCGGATTACTGCGTTCCCGAAGGACGGGATCAACGACCACGTCGTCGGCGGTGCCGACACCGTGAACCCGGACCAGCGGGGCACCAAGGCCGCCTTCTGGTACCAGCTGACGGTTCCAGCCGGGGGGACCAGACAGGTCCGCCTGCGCCTCCACCGGCCGCAGGCCGCGTCGCCGTGGGACGAGCAGGCGTGCGACCGGGTGATCGCGGCCCGACGCAGGGACGCCGACGAGTTCTACACGGCACTCGGGCCCGACCTCGACGAGGAGCGGATGCGCGTGCTCCGGCAGGCCGCCGCAGGTCTGGTGTGGAGCAAGCAGATGTACCCCTACCGGGTGAGCCGATGGCTGGACGGCGACCCGGCCGGGCCGCCCCCACCGGAGTCCCACCGGCACATCCGCAACGCCGGCTGGCGCCACCTCGACGCCTTCGACGTGCTGGCGATGCCGGACCCGTGGGAGTACCCGTGGTTCGCCGCGTGGGACCTCGCCTTCCACGCGATCGCCTGGGCCCATCTCGACCCGGCGTTCGCCAAGTACCAGCTCACGGTGCTCTTGCGCGAGTGGTTCCAGCACCCGAACGGCGCCCTCCCGGCATACGAGTGGAACTTCGACGACGTCAACCCTCCCGTCCACGCGCTCGCGGCGCTGCGCGTGTTCGTCCTCGACGGGTCCACCGACACGGCATTCCTGGAGCGGGTCTTCCAGAAGCTCCTGCTGAACTTCACGTGGTGGCTGAACCGCCAGGACGCGGACGGCAACAACCTCTTCGGCGGCGGCTTCCTGGGCTTGGACAACATCAGCCCGGTGGACCGGTCCCACCTGCCCGACGGGGTCCGGATCGAGCAGGCGGACGGCACCGCCTGGATGGCGGCCTACTCCCTGGCCATGTCGATCCTGGCGCTGCTGCTCGCGAACGAGAACCCCGTCTACGACGACATGGTCGTGAAGTTCCTCGAGCAGTTCGTCATGATCTCCGAGGCGCTCGAGGCCTCTGGTCTCTACGACGCGGACGACGGGTTCTTCTACGACCGGCTCATCGACGCCGCCGGCAACCGCACGCCGGTCAAGGTCCAGACCCTGGTCGGTGTCATCCCCATCCTGGCCACCGTCGGCGTGCCCCTCGAGCAGGTGCAGCGGCTCGCCAGCCTTCGCAAGGCCGCGGCTCGCCGCCTCGATGACTCCGAAAGCGACGAGGGCCAGGTCTTCCCGATCCGGGAGTCCGGTGGCGTGCCCCGTGCCGTCGTCTCGCTGGTGACCCCGGAGCAGGCTCGCCGCACGCTGACCCACCTCCTCGACGAGGGCGCCTTCCTGTCGCCGCACGGGCTGCGTTCCCTGTCCCGCAGGCACGCCGAGCCGTATGCCGTCCCGGGGCTGCCCGGCGCCACCATCGACTACGAGCCGGCCGAGTCCACCACCTCCATGTACGGCGGGAACTCGAACTGGCGGGGCCCGGTCTGGATGCCGACGAACTACCTCGTGGTGCGATCGCTGTTGCTCTACGACGAGCTGCTCGGCCCGGACTTCACCGTCGAGCACCCCACCGGCTCAGGTCGGCAGCACACGCTCCGCGAGGTGGCCACCGACCTCGCCGACCGCCTCATCGGCATCTGGCTGCCCGACGGGTCCGGCCGGCGTCCCGTCTCCGGCGGGCAGCGACTCCTGGCCGAGGACCCGGCATGGAAGGACAACCTGCTGTTCTACGAGTACTTCCACGGCGACAACGGCGCGGGACTCGGGGCCAGCCACCAGACCGGATGGACGGCGCTCGTGGTCGACCTGCTCCTCGACCCGCCCAGCCGAGCCCGGAAGGTGTTCGGCCGCCGGTTCCCTCCCGCCGGGTGAACCAGACAGTCTGAGCACGCGACATCAGCGGCATGTGCGGTACATGCCGTACGCGGATCTTCCTATCACTCCTACGGAGTGATGCCGTTCGGTGAACGCTCGGCGGAGATTGGGGGTTGTCGGCGTCTCAGGTGCGCCACCGAGACCAGGAGGCACCGAGATGACCGCGACAGGCGGGGTAGACACTGGCCGCCGCCCTGGCGTCCGGGTTGGGTCGACCAGCGAGTTCAGCCTGTTCTTCCGCGTCACGCCAGGTCACGCCGAGGAGCTGCGCAAGGCATTGACCGCGCTGATGGACTCCCCGGGCTATCGGCCGGGTGATTACGAGATGGCGGTCGCCAACATCCACGAGGCCAGATTCGTGATGTTCGACGATGACACGCGGCTGCTGTTCGCCACGAGCTTCGACGGCTCATGGGACGCCTACATGGAGGACTTCGCGTCCGCTGGGCCGCTGAAGCTGTTCGACGCGATCTTCCGTCACACCGAGGCCTATGACGGGCTGCCGGACGTGGCGGCGGTCAAGTCCTTCATCCTCGGCGCCCAAGTGAGCGCCGGGGCTTACGCCCGCAACTACCCGGGCACCGTCAAGGAACTTCGGAGGGCGCTCCGCCTCGAGGCCGCGTTCGACGAGGTCCTGGACGACCCCGAGGCCGAGACCGCGCTGAGCCACCCCGCGCTGAAGCCGTTGCTCGACGAGGCAGCGGACGCGTGACCCGCCAGAAAGTCGAATAGGGAACACGGTGTCAGATCACATCTCGGGGCCACGCGCGCTCGCGGACCCCATCGCAGACATCACCGATGTCTACGCGTTTCCGAGTCCGGAGCGACCGGGCCGGCTCGTGCTGGCCATGAACACGCTGCCGTTCGCCCCCGTGGACGGGCGTTTCTCCGACGGGCTGATCTACCGCTTCCGGCTCCGCCCGGTCGACGTCAACCCCGACGAGCGCCGCGTCGGGACGGCGGTCTCGCCGGAGTGGGTCCTGGACTGCGTGTTCGACGACGGCGCAGCGGCCGGCACTCAGACGGGTCGCCTCACCCTGCCCGATGGTGAGGTGACCTCCTTCGAGACGCTCGGACACTGCGTGGACGACGGGTCCGCGGTGCGGGTCTTCGCCGGGCCTCGCTGGGACCCCTTCATCATGGATGCGCCAGCCGGCCTGCGAACGATCGCCGAGCAGCGGCTCTCGTTCACCGACCCTGGGTCGATCTTCCTCGACGGGAAGAACATCCTGGCCATTGTCGTGGAGCTGGACTGCGAGAGAGTGCTGGGACACGTGGGCCCCGTCGCAGTGGTCGCGGAGACGCGAACCCGCGGCACGCTTTCGGTGCGGATCGAACGCGTCGGGCGCCCGGAGGTCAAGAACCTGCTCCTGGGGCCGAAGCAGTTCGACCAGGTCAACCGTGACCTGGAGATCCGGGACCTCTACAACATGGAGGACGCGTTCCACCTCGGCAGCTCGTACACCGGTGCCTACCGGGCAAGGCTGCATGCGAACCTCGCTTTCTGGGACGGGCTGGACGGTGTGGTCCAGTGGCCGCTGGACGCGTCCGGCGTGCACCCGCTGACCGAGCTCGTCCTGGCCGACTACCTCGTGGTCGACCCGTCGCGTCCGTACGCGGAGCAGGGTTCCTTCCTTGAGATCGAGCGTGCTGTGTTGGCGGGCCAAGCGCCGCGCACCTGCGGCGGTCGGGCGCTCAACGACGACGTCATCGACATCCTCTACACCTTCTGGATCAACGGTGGCAGCGGCCCCGTGATCACTGACGGCGTGGACGCTGCGAGCCGTCCGGCGTCGACTGCCTTCCCCTACCTGTCGCCACCCAACCCAGAGCCACCGACACCACCCGAGCATTTTTGAGCATCCGGAACGACCGAGCAGTGGAGGAGACGACATGAGTGTCGGGCCGAAGACCGTCCTCGAGCTCGACGACATCCAAGCCGGAGCGCTCCACGAGCGCCCATCGCCGTACGTGGGCCGTTACCTCCTGCTCCAGCTCCACGATGCGGGAGAGGGGCGCGAGCTCGTTCGGCGCCTTCACACCCTGCTCGCCGCCCAGAATGACGGGCCGGAAGCCGAGACGCCGGCCTGGATGACAGTCGCCTTCACGTGTGCCGGACTGGCCGCGCTCGGCGTGCCGCAGTCGATCCTGGACACCTTCCCGGACCAGTTCCGTGAGGGAATGGCGCGGCGTGCACAGGACCTGGGTGATGTGGGGCCGAGCGGACCGGAACACTGGGAGTGGCCCCTCGGGACGGATGCTGTGCACGTGGCGGTCTCGGTGCTTGCCCCGGACGAGAGGCACCTGGAGCTCGTGGCGGAGCGTGCGCGTCAACGCCACGCAGATCTCTCCTCGGTCGAGGTGGTCTGGCGGCAGGACTGCTACCAGCTGCCCTCGGGCCGCACGTCGTTCGGGTTCAAGGACGGCATAGGCAACCCCGATGTGGAAGGAAGCGGACTGCCCGTGCGCAACCGGCGGGAGCGGCCGATCAAGGCCGGCGAGTTCATCCTCGGCTACCCCGACGAGACCGGGTCGCTTGCGCCCATGCCGGCCCCTGAAGTCCTCGGCCGCAACGGTACGTTCCTGGTGTTCAGGAAGCTGAGGACCGATGTGGCGGCCTACCGCCGCTACCTGAAGGAGGTCGCCCGAAGCCGCGAGGAAGAGCGCCTCCTCGCCGCGAAGATGGTCGGTCGTTGGCCGAGCGGTGCACCGCTGACGCTGGCACCCGACTCGGACGACCCGGATCTCGGTGCGGACCCGGCACGCAACAACTCGTTCGGCTACCGCGAGGACCTGCGCGGCTTCAAATGCCCCGCGGGAGCTCACGCTCGCCGCGCGAACCCCCGCGACGCCCTCGAGGACGAGAACAGCGTCGACGTGCGGCTGCATCGGCTGATCCGTCGAGGGACGAGCTACGGCCCGATGCTCGCGGAGGGAGTCCTCGAGGACGACGGCGTCGACCGCGGGATCATCTTCGTCTTCGCGGGTGCCCACCTGAAGAGACAGTTCGAGTTCGTCAAGACCCAGTGGATCAACGACGGTGTGTTCATCGGCGCCTCCGACGAGAGCGACCCTCTGCTCGGCGGCACGCACACACCGACCGACTTCACCATCCCGCACGTGCCGGTCCGGCGACGGCTGCGCCACCTACCGTCGTTCGTCACGACCCGCGGCGGTGAGTACTGCTTCGCGCCGGGACTGCGGGCCCTGAAGTGGCTGGGCGAGCTGGACACCTGAGGAGGAGCCATGACCGACCAGAAGACCTCGGAGCCGGGAAGGGCCACGAACCGATGGGCTGCCCTCGACTTCGCACCACCGTCCGCTGTGGAGGACCCAGAGCCCGCCGTCCTGGTCAGCCACGTCGACGACGGTCGCGTCGCGGTGGTCACCCTCAACCGACCACATGCCGACAACGCCATCTCCACGGAGATGGGAGTGCTGCTCACCGATGCGCTCGAGACGATCGCGGTGACGAGCGCTGTCCGCGTCGTCGTCGTCACCGGTGCCGGCGACCGCGCCTTCTCGGTCGGCAGTGACCTGCGCCAGCGCAAGACCATGACCAAGGAGCAGTGGCTGCGGCAGCGCCAAGACTTCGACCGCACGCTGTACACGCTGCGCCAGCTACGCAAGCCGGTCTTTGCCGCCGTCAACGGGATCGCCTTCGGCGGCGGCTGCGAGATCGCGCAGAGCACCGACTTCATCATCGCCAGCACGAACGCCGTGTTCGGACAGCCAGAGGCGATGCTCGGGCTCGCCGCCGGTGGCGGCTCGCCGGTCTTCCTGCCGCGCGCGCTTCCGCCCGGGAAGGCACTGCAGATGCTCATGACCGGCGAACCCATCGGCGCCGCCGAGGCCCACCGTCTCGGCATGGTCAACGAGCTGCACGAACCAATCGGCCTCATGGACGCCGCGCTCCGCGTCGCTGTGAAGATCGCAAGCAACTCGCCCACAGCGGTACAGGCCGTCAAGCACGCCGTCCGAGCAGGACAGGGGGAGCCGATCGAGCAGGCGATCGGGATCATGATGGAGGCCCACTGGCGCTCCGCGGTCCACCCCGACCGCGTCGAGGGAATCGGGGCCTTCAACGACAACCGTGACCCGGTATTCCGCGACGCGGACTACTGACCTCTCGCCTCACACCGAGCACGTCGACGACCCGCAGGAGGACCCGTGACCACCAACATCGACATCCAGCAGGCCCGTGAACAGCTCGTCATGATCAACCCTCAGCCCTACAACGCCGAGGCCCCGCCCCACGCGCTGGACTCCGAGATCACTCCAACGCGGCAACACTACGTGCGCAGCAACTTCTCGCTGCCCTCACACGACGGCACACTCAGCGTCGGCGGGGCCGTCGAGAACCCGTTCTCACTGACCTTGGCAGAGCTTCGTGCGCTGCCCGCCCTCGAGCGCGCCGTCACCCTCGAGTGCGCCGGTAACGGCCGCCTCGACACCCGGCCGCTGCCCACCGGTGAGCCATGGGGCGGCTACGCCGTCTCCACGGCGGTCTGGCGGGGGGCCCGACTCAGCGACGTGCTGGCCCGGGCCTGTCCTCGAGCCGAGGGGGTCGAGGTCCGCTTCACCGGCGCCGACAGCGGCACCTATCACCTCACCCCGGTGCTGCCGGAGACAGGAGACCACCTCGCCTTCGTCCGATCGCTCACCCTGTCTCATGCGGCCGACCCCGCCAACGAGATCCTCATCGCCTACGACATGAACGGCGAGCCGCTCGCGCCGGACCACGGCAGACCGTTCCGACTCGTCGTGCCGCACTGGTTCGCGGTGGCCTCGGTCAAGTGGCTGCAGAGCATCGACGTCCTCACCGAGCCCTTCAACGGTGAGTTCCAGACAGGTCACTACATCTACCAGTGGCCAGACCGGGCACCCGAGCCGGTCAGCCACATGCGCGTCCGGGCCCGCATCACCGACCCCCCGCCCGCAGCCGCCATCCGCGCCGGCACCTACACCATCCGCGGCCGGGCCTGGTCCGGAACCGGCTCCATCACCGCCGTCGAGGTCAGCCTGACCGGCGCCGGCGAGTGGCAGCCCGCCCGCCTGGACCAGCCGACCGGGCCCTACCAGTGGCAGAGCTGGAGCTTCACCTGGCAGGCCACCCCTGGGCGGCACTCACTGCGCGCGCGAGCCACCGACGCGGCCGACAACGTCCAGCCCGACGTCCCTCCGTGGAACCGCCTCGGCTACGGCAACAATGCCGTCGAGGTTCATTACGTCGACGTCGTGTAGCCCGTCACAGTCCGGCAAGGCGAACGACTGGGTGACAGACGTGCCCTGTGCGCGCTGCCGCCACGTTCTGCACTCTGGCGGAGTAGGTCACTCTCATCCCCGATGAGGCGCAACGCTCAGCGGCTACTTGCCAGGCCCGGTCGCCCGAACGGGTTGCGGTCGAGCAGCGGCCGCGGGTCGTAGCCGAGCGCGACGTTGAAGACCTGCGACAGGAGCGACTCTGTGTTCCGGCGGGTCTTGTCGGACAAGGCCGTTCCCGGTCGGGGTTGCCGGCGCGGTCGTGCAGCGGTTGCTGCTGCAGCCACGTCTTCCACCCCCTCATGGTCGGGACCGGCCACGGCGTGCCGTCGAGCGTCGGAAGGGGGGCGGGTCTGGATGAGCGCGATGTCGACGTCGCCGTCCTCGTGCTGGCGGGGCGGCTCCGGAAAGCACTGTGGCCCGTGCCCCCTCCGGAGGGGGCACGGGCCACAGGTCCGCCCCGCGCGTGCGGGGAACCATGGGGTGAGTGACGGGACTTGAACCCGCGGCCACCTGGACCACAACCAGGTGCTCTACCAGCTGAGCTACACCCACCATGCACAACACGAGCCGGGCCCGAAGGCTCGGCGCCGCGTCACGGCGTCGACAATGCTACAGGCTCCGGTGAGGTGCTCGTGACCACCCCGGCCGGACGGCATACGTCCTCTTTTCCGTATGCCGTCCCCACGTCCTTCACGGGTCAGTGCTCGGGTCAGTGCTCGATGACGTGGGGCGTCGCGAGAGCCTTGGCGGTCGCACTGTCGGGGCCGGGCTGGGGCACGAAGACCGCCTGGCGGTAGTACCGCAGCTCGGCGATCGACTCGCGGATGTCGGCGAGGGCACGGTGGCCGCCGGACTTCTTGGGGGCGTTGAAGTAGACGCGGGGGTACCAGCGGCGGGAGAGCTCCTTGATCGAGCTGACGTCGATGATCCGATAGTGCATGTAGGACTCGAGCACCGGCATGTCGCGCGCGAGGAAGCCGCGGTCGGTGGCGACCGTGTTGCCACCGAGGGGCGCCTTGCGCGGCTCCGGCACGAAGGTGCGGACGTAGTCGAGGACGATGTGCTCTGCCTCCTGCAACGTCACGCCCGAGGCCAGCTCGTCGATGAGCCCGGAGGTGGTGTGCATGTCACGGACGAAGTCGTCCATCTGCTCGAGCGCCTCGTCCGGCGGCTTGACGACGACGTCCATGCCGTCGCCGAGCTGGTTGAGCTCGAAGTCGGTCACGAGCGCGGCGACCTCGACCAGCGCGTCGGACTTCAGGGACAGGCCGGTCATCTCGCAGTCGATCCAGATGATGCGGTCGGCGATGGCGCGGTGGTTGGTGTCGCTCACCGGTCCACCATAGAGGCTGGGGAAGCCCCGGCCCCTCGACCGCATACCCTCGTGATCCTCTTGTGCAGGACGTGCAGGACGTGCGGGACCGGGGACTCGGACGCTCCCTGCACTAGCCTGCCTGCATGACCTCAGGGGACCTGACGACGCAGGGTCCGGGTGGCGCCTCAGGCGGCGGCCCGGGCGGCCAGCTGCAGCAGTGGAGCACACTGCCCAACCCCACGCGCAGGCCGATGCTGCGCCGGGCCCTGACCATCGGCGTCGCCGCCTCGGTGTTCCTGATGTGCCTGCTCGTGCTGCTCGGCATCCTCGGTGAGCGGCTCACGACGCAGACGCTGGTCACTGCTGCGCTCACCGCGGTCATCCCGCTCCTCGTCATCGTCCCGACCTTCCTCTGGCTCGACCGCTACGAGGCGGAGCCGGCCCGCTACATCGTCTTCGCCGTGCTGTGGGGCGCGCTCGTGGCCGTCGTCGGCGCCTTCTTCCTCAACACCTACGGGCTCAAGCTGCTGGTGGAGGCCCGCTGGACGGACCCGCTGGAGACCGGGGCGGTCTACCTCGCGCCGGTCACCGAGGAGACGCTCAAGGGCCTGGGCATCCTGCTCATCTACCTGCTGCGCCGCCGAGAGTTCGACGGCATCATCGACGGCATCGTCTATGCCGGCCTCATCGGCGCCGGGTTCGCGTTCAGCGAGAACATCCTCTACCTCGGGCAGGCGCTCAACGAGTACGGCAGCGAGGGCCTCACCTCCACGTTCCTGGTGCGCGGGCTGATGGGCCCGTTCGCGCACCCGCTGTTCACGTCGATGACCGGCATCGGTATCGGCATCGCCGCGAGCGCGCGCCGGCCCGCCACCCGTGTCGTGGCGATCGCGGTCGGCTGGGGCTGCGCCATGCTCCTGCACCACCTGTGGAACCTCTCGGCCATCGCCGGTCTCGAGGGCTTCTTCCAGGCGTACGTGACCTACCAGGTCCCGATCTTCCTGGTCTTCATCGGCTTCCTGCTCTGGCTGCGTCGCCGGGAGGGCCGCCTCATCGGGCAGTACCTCTCGCCGTATGCCGACGCCGGATGGCTGACGCACGCGGAGGTCGTGATGCTCTCGCACCTGCGGATGCGTCGTGCGGCGCGGGAGTGGGCCCGCCAGAACGGTGGTCGCCCCGCGAAGCACTCCATGCACGCCTTCCAGGACAGCGCGAGCGACCTTGCGCTGCTGCGCTCGCGGCTCGTGCGCGGGACCGCGGAGGAGGGCGCGACGCAGCGCGAGATGGTGCTGCTGCAGGCCATCACGGCCCACCGGCGCGGCTTCATCGGCTCGCCCGTCACCTGAGCGGCCGGCAACTCGCCGGGTGCCTATCATTGGCACGGTGCCCGAGCGGGCGCCCGGCCCCTGTAGCTCAGCGGATAGAGCAAGAGCCTTCTAATCTCTTGGTCGCAGGTTCGAGTCCTGCCGGGGGCGCCTGCCGACCACGACCGAGCGCGTGCAGCTCTGCAGCGGCGTGCTGGAATGCCCCGAGCAGCAAGGACACCCACCGCTGTCGTATGCGTTCCCGGCCCTCCCGCAGTACCGCCCGCTCCCGCCGGGGCGTGCTCTACGGCCGACTCGGGGTAGGTGCGAGGTGCGGCACGCGGCCTTTCGGTTTGGTTGTGCCACTTCGACACGAAAGGATACGGGTGTGGCAGGTGATGAAGGGGCGGGCACTGCCCGGCTCCTCGAGAGCGTCAAGGCACTTCGCTCTGCCGTCTCCGACACCACCCTGCCGCTCGATCTCCCCGGCGCACCGGAGGCCAGGTCGGCTCGCACCCGCCTGCTCGACCAGCTCGACGACTACGTCATCCCGCGGCTGACGGCCCTCGACGCGCCGCTGCTCGCCGTGGTGGGCGGTTCGACGGGAGCGGGCAAGTCGACTCTGGTCAACTCCGTCGTCGGTCGTGAGGTCTCGCTGCCGGGGGTGCTGCGCCCGACGACCCGGTCCCCGGTCCTCATCCACCACCCGTCCGACGCGGCGTGGTTCTCCGGCCCGCGCGTGCTCCCGGGCCTCGCGCGCATCACCGGCCGCCACTCGGCCTCCGACGGCCCCGGCGCCGTCCGGCTCGTGTCCACCGACGAGGTCGCGGCCGGACTCGCCCTGCTCGACGCCCCCGACATCGACAGCGTCGTCGAGGCCAACCGCGATCTCGCCAACCAGCTGCTCGCGGCCGCCGACCTCTGGATCTTCGTCACCACGGCCGCGCGCTACGCGGACGCAGTGCCGTGGGAGCTGCTGCACGACGCGTCCGAGCGCGGGACCGCCGTCGCGGTGGTCCTCGACCGGGTGCCTGCCGCGGCGGTCGACGAGATCCGCACCCACCTCGCGTCGATGCTGCGCGAGCAGGGACTCGACCAGGCACCCATCTTCACGGTGGTCGAGTCCGAACTCGTCGACGGCCTGCTGCCCCGGGGCCAGACCGAGCGCCTGACGGCCTGGCTCGCCGCCCTGGCCGGCGACGCCGCCGCGCGCGCCGACGTCGTGCGGCAGACGCTCGAGGGCGCGCTCACCTCGCTCGAGAGCCGGACCCAGGCACTCGTCACGGCCGCCGAGGAGCAGACGGCGGCGGGCCGGGCGCTCGTCCACGTCGCCAGCGCCGCCTACGAGGAGGCCGCGGCCGAGGTCCAGGAGGGGATGGTCGACGGGACCCTGCTGCGCGGCGAGGTGCTCGCCCGCTGGCAGGAGTTCGTCGGCACGGGTGAGTTCTTCCGCCAGGTCGAGTCCACCGTCTCGCGGATGCGCGACCGCTTCACCTCCTTCCTGCGGGGCGACCCGGCTCGGGCCGACGACCTGGGTGAGGCACTTCAGTCGGGCGTCGAGTCGCTCATCGCCAACCGTGCCGAGCTCGCGGCCGGTTCGGTGAGCCGCGCCTGGCGGACGCTGCCCGGCGGTGACCAGCTGCTCCACTCGCACCCGGGCCTCGCCGGCTCGGGCAAGGACGTCGACCGGCGCATCCAGCGCCTCGTGCGCGACTGGCAGGGCGACATCCTGCAGATGGTCCGTGACGAGGGCCGCGACCGTCGCACGACGGCGCGGATCATGGCCTACGGCGTCAACGGCCTGGGAGTCGTCCTGATGCTCGTCACCTTCGCCAGCACGGCGGGCATCACCGGTGCCGAGATCGGCATCGCCGGCGGCACCGCGCTCGTGGGCCAGAAGCTCCTCGAGGCCGTCTTCGGCGACCAGGCCGTGCGCGAGCTCGCCCGCCAGGCCCGCGAGCACCTGACCACCCGCGTCGACGAGCTGTATGCCGCCGAGCGGGATCGCTACGAAGGAGCTGTCACGACGTTGCACGTCGACACCCAGCAGACCGAGCAGCTGACCGCCGCCGTCCGTGAGCTGGAGGGCGCCCGGTGAGCCCGATCAGGATGGGCAGCGCCACCGTGAAGGCCGTCTCCGCCGCAGAGCTGGGCGCCCGCACCACGGAGCTGTCGCTCGCGCTGGTCTCGGGGGCCACCGAGCTCGAGCCGGCCGGTGTCGCGATCGCCCGCAGGGTCATCGACAAGGCCGTGGAGCGCTCGGGCATCAGCGGCGACCACACGGTCGTCGCCCTCGCCGGAGCCACTGGCAGCGGCAAGTCCTCCCTCTTCAACGCCCTGGTCGGCGCCGACGTCGCCACGATCGGCGCACGGCGTCCCACGACGTCCCGTCCGACCGCTGCCGTGTGGGGCGACGACGACGCCTCCGAGCTGCTCGACTGGCTGGGGGTGCAGGCTCGCCACGTGGTCGAGACCCCGGGCGGGCAGCCGGCCGCCGGTGGGGGAGCCCGGCCCGGCGGGGGCCGGCGGCAGGACGCGGTGGTCGGCTCGCTCGACGGGTTGGTCCTGCTCGACCTGCCCGACTTCGACTCCCGCGTGCTGGAGCACCGCCGCGAGGCCGAGCGGGTGCTCGAGCTCGTGGACGTCTTCGTCTGGGTGACCGACCCCCAGAAGTACGCCGATGCCCGCCTGCACGACGAGTTCGTCAGCCTCCTGTCCCAGCACGACGCCGTCACGCTGGCAGTCCTCAACCAGGCCGACCGCCTGTCCGCCGACGGCATCGAGACGATCACCGGGGACCTCACGAAGCTGCTGGTGAACGACGGGGTGGCCGCCGCGCAGGTGTTCGCGACCTCTGCATCGACCGGTGACGGCATACTCGAGCTTCGTCAGCGGATCACGAATGCAGTTGCAGGACATGCTGCCTCGCGCCAGCGGCTGCGCGCCGACGTCGTCGGCGCCGCCACGAAGCTCAGGCCCGGGGTCGCAGACTCCGAGCCGGACCTCGGACAAGTCCCGCGTGCCGAGCTCGACAGCTCCCTCGGCCGGGCGGCTGGGGTGCCCATCGTGCTCGACGCGGTCGCCCGCGACTACCGCCGCGAGGCGTTCGCCCACACCGGCTGGCTCTTCGCGCGCTGGACCAAGGGCTTCGCCGCCGACCCGCTGCGCCGGCTGCGCCTCGACCGGACGGGCGGGCGTCCGCCGATCCACGTCGACATCGACGGCGCCGACGTCCGGGCCGTCCTGGGCCGCTCGTCGATCCCCGCACCGAGCGCCTCGACGGTCTCCGCGGTCGAGCTTGCCACCCGCAGCTTCGTCCGGGACGCGTCGCAGGGGCTGCCGGTGCGCTGGGCGCACGCTCTCGAGGACGCCGTCGACCGTGGGGATGGAGCCCTCGGCGACTCCCTCGACCGGGCCGTCATCGGCACCTCGCTGCGCGGCCGTCGGCCTGCGTGGTGGTTCGTCGTCAACGTCCTCCAGTGGGTGCTCGGGCTCGTGGCCGTGGCCGGCCTCGTCTGGTACGCCGTGCTCTGGGCCTTCGCGCTGCTGCAGCTGCCCAGGCCTGGGACCCCCGCGCTCGGCATCCTCCCCCTGCCGCTCGTCATGGTGGTCGTGGGTGTGCTCCTCGGCATCGGCCTGGGGGTGCTGTCCCGCTGGTGGGCGCGGGTCGGGGCGCGGCACCGCAGGAGCGTCATCGGCGAACGCCTGGCCGAGTCGGTCGCGGCCGTGGCAGACGAGCACGTCCTCGCCCCCGTGGACGAGGTGCTGGCCCGGCACCGCGAGACCCGCGGCCACCTGGAGGCCGCAGCCCGCTGACGGGCGCGGCTCGGCGACCGCGTCGAGGCCGGGATGCCCTACCGCAAGGCGTACGCCGGACAGGAGACGCCCCGCGCGACGCCTGGGAGCTGCTCGTCCACACCCGCCTGCGACGGAGGCCGCCTTTCCACAGGCCGCGCCGAGGCCCTTCCGCGAGAGTCCGTGCCGGTCGAGGGTGGGTCACGGCGGCGCAGGGCCGCCGTGGACCTCTCCAAGGAGCACCCATGAACGAGACCCGCATCACCGTGCACGGCAACGTCGTCTCCGAGCCCGTCGAGCGCCGGGCCCGCAACGGCAGTCCCTATACGACCTTCCGCATCGCGACCACGCCCTACCGGCGCACCGCCGACGGCCGCTTCGTCGACGGCGAGACGAGCTTCTACAACGTCATCGCCTTCAACGCGCTGGCCGCCAACGCCGGCACGGCGCTGCGCAAGGGCCACCCCGTGATCGTCGAGGGCAAGCTCTCGATCAAGCAGTACGTCAGCAACGAGGGCCAGCCGCGCACCTCGCCCGAGATCGACGCCGACCACATCGGCCACGACCTCTCGTGGGGGCGGGCCAGCTTCGAGCGCGTGAGCCGGGCCGCGGCCCTCGGCCACGACCGCACGGCCGACCCCGACGTGCAGGCCGCGGTGCGGGCACTCGCTGAGGGCGGCTCCCTCGAGCAGCGCCCGGCCCACGTCGACGCCGACGGTGTCGTCGACGACGACTACGACCTCCCGGACGACCTGTCCGACGGGGCCTCGGGTGAGGGCGCGCAGATCCTCGCGACCGGCGACCCCGAGACCGACGACTACGAGGTCGTCGACCGGCTCAGCGCCTGACCACCTGCCCCGCCCGCGAGCGCCGGCACCGATGGACACGGATTCGGTGCCGCGCTCGCCGACAGATAGCCTTCTGCGCATGGCCGAGTACATCTACACCATGACCCGTGCGCGCAAGGCACACAACGAGAAGGTCATCCTCGACGACGTCTCGATGTCCTTCTACCCGGGCGCGAAGATCGGCATGGTCGGCCCCAACGGCGCCGGCAAGTCGACGATCCTCAAGATCATGGCGGGACTCGACCAGCCGAGCAACGGCGAGGCGCGTCTCGCTCCCGGCGCGAGTGTCGGCATCCTGCTGCAGGAGCCGCCGCTCAACGAGGAGAAGACGGTTCTCGGCAACGTGGAGGAGGGCGCCGGCGAGATCAAGGCGAAGCTCGACCGCTACAACGAGATCTCCGCCGAGATGGCCGACCCCGACGCCGACTACGACGCGCTGCTCACCGAGATGGGCAAGCTGCAGGAGGACATCGACCACGCCGACGCGTGGGACCTCGACAGCCAGCTCGAGCAGGCCATGGACGCCCTTCGCTGCCCGCCGCCGGACTCGCCGGTCACCACGCTCTCGGGAGGCGAGCGCCGTCGCGTGGCCCTGTGCAAGCTGCTCCTGCAGAAGCCCGACCTGTTGCTGCTCGACGAGCCCACGAACCACCTCGACGCAGAGTCCGTCCAGTGGCTGGAGCAGCACCTCGAGTCCTACCCGGGCGCCGTCATCGCCGTGACGCACGACCGCTACTTCCTCGACAACGTCGCCCAGTGGATCGCCGAGGTCGACCGCGGCCGCCTCTACCCCTACGAGGGCAACTACTCGACCTACCTCGAGAAGAAGTCCGAGCGCCTCCAGGTCCAGGGCAAGAAGGACCAGAAGCTGCAGAAGCGCCTCAAGCAGGAGCTCGAGTGGGTCCGCAGCAACGCCAAGGGACGCCAGGCCAAGAGCAAGGCGCGTCTGGCGCGCTACGAGGAGATGGCGGCCGAGGCCGAGCGCACCCGCAAGCTCGACTTCGAGGAGATCCAGATCCCGCCGGGCCCGCGTCTGGGCTCGACCGTCATCGAGGTCAAGAACCTCCGCAAGGGCTTCGGCGACCGCGTCCTCATCGACAACCTGTCGTTCTCGCTGCCGCGCAACGGCATCGTCGGCGTCATCGGGCCCAACGGTGTCGGCAAGTCGACGCTGTTCAAGACCATCGTCGGCTTCGAGCAGCCCGACGGCGGCGAGGTGAAGATCGGCGACACCGTCAAGATCTCCTACGTCGACCAGGGCCGCGAGGGCCTCGACCCCACGAAGAACCTCTGGGAGATCGTCTCCGACGGGCTCGACTACATCAAGGTGGGACAGGTCGAGATCCCGTCCCGCGCCTACGTGTCGCAGTTCGGCTTCAAGGGTCCCGACCAGCAGAAGCTCTCGGGAGTGCTGTCGGGTGGTGAGCGCAACCGCCTCAACCTCGCCTTGACCCTCAAGCAGGGCGGCAACCTGCTGCTCCTCGACGAGCCGACCAACGACCTCGACGTGGAGACCCTCGGTTCGCTCGAGAACGCCCTGCTCGACTTCCCGGGCTGCGCCGTCGTCATCTCGCACGACCGGTGGTTCCTCGACCGGGTGGCGACGCACATCCTCGCCTACGAGGGCACCGAGGAGAACCCGTCCAGCTGGTACTGGTTCGAGGGCAACTACGAGTCCTACGAGGCCAACAAGGTCGAGCGGCTCGGCCCCGAGGCCGCCCGCCCGCACCGCGTCACCTACCGCAAGCTGACACGCGACTGACCAGGCGCGCCTCACGCACGGCCAACCACCCGGCCGCCGCACCAGCTCGCTGGCGCGGCGGCCGAGCGCTAGATCCAGCCCTTGCGCCGGAAGACGCCGTAGAGCAGGGTCGCCGTCACCACGATGACGCCCAGGCTGAAGAGCACGCCGCCGTGCGACCCGAAGCCGGGGTAGGGCACGTTCTGGCCGAACCAGCCCGTCACGGCCGTCGGCACGGCGATGATGGCCGCCCATCCCGTCAGCTTCTTCATGACGGTGTTGAGCCGGGCGTCCTGCAGCGAGAGGTTCGTCTCGAACACCGTCGACACCATGTCTCGCAGTGACTCGGTCCACTCGGCAGCCCGCAGGACGTGGTCGTAGAGGTCGTCGTAGAAGCCGTCCAGCTCCGGCACCCGGTTCTCGAGGTCCCTGCGGTGTCGGAGCACGGCGTTGACGACGTCGCGCATGGGCAGGACGACGCGGCGCAGCTGGACGAGCTCCTTGCGCAGCCGGTAGGTCCGTATCTGCACGACCCGGCTCTGACCTCGGTCGTCGAAGAGCGTGTCCTCGAGGTCCTCGATGGCGTCGTCGAGCTGCTGGATCGTCTCGAAGTGCCCGTCGACGACCGCGTCGAGCAGCCCGTGCACGAGGACGCCGACACCGTGTCCCAGCAGGTCGGGGTCCTCGTTCCACCGCTCTAGCACCGGCGCCATGTCGAAGCCGGCGCTGCCGCGCACGGTGATCACGCCGCGGGGCAGGACGAAGGCGGAGATGCGGGTCAGGTGCAGCCGGGAGTCCGGCGCCGCGGGGTCGCTGCCGGGGGCCTCCAGCCGGGTGGCGTAGACGGTGAGGAAGGTGTGCCCGGGGTGCCGGGTCGCCTTGGGCCGTTCGCCCGTGGACACGGCGTCCTCGACGGCGTGCCGGTCCAGCCCCAGCTCCGCGGCGAGGGAGTTGAGGCCCGCACCGTCGGGTTCGCAAAGGTCGACCCAGACCAGCGACCCCTCCCGAGCCAGGTGCTCGGAGAGGTCCTCGAGCGGGAAGCCCTGCTGCACGAGCCGGCCCCGTTCCCACCGGCACGAGGTGATGCGCCCGCTTGCGTCGTTGCTCACCGGCCCAGTGTCGCAGCCGGATCCGGGCCGTCAGGCGATGAGGGGAGTGACCTCGCGCGCCGTCGGTCGTTCGCGCAGCGCGAGCTGCCAGGCCTGTGCAAGGCGGCGCCCCACCTCGTCCGCCTGGTCGGGTGCCGCGCAGAACGGCACCCGCAACCACCGGTCGAGGCCGCCCGCCACGCCGAACTGTCCTCCACGGGCCAGGCGCACCCCGGCGGTCTCAGCCACGCGGGCGAGCTGGTCGCCGCGGGCCTCGGGGAGCTCGCACCACAGGTTCAACCCTCCGGTGGGCACGGAGAAGCGCCAGTCGGGCAGGTGCCGCTGCAGGGTTGCGGCGAGCGCGTCACGCCGGGCCCGGGCCTCGCGGCGCCGCTCGACGAGCAGGGCCTCTCCCTGCTCGATGAGATCGGCGACGACGAGCTGTTCCAGGATCGCCGTCCCGAGGTCCAGGCTGTGGCGGGCCTCGATGACGGACTCGGCGCCACCCACCGGGGCGCGCACCCAGCCGACCCGCAGGCCGCCCCACCACGTCTTGCCCGCGCTGCCCAGGGTGTGGGTCTCGCGGGCCGAGAGGGCGAAGGGCTCCGGCCGTCGGTTCCGCGCCTCCTCGTCGAGGTCCAGCTCGACGAACGTCTCGTCGACGACCGGCACGGCGCCCACGCGACCGAGCGCCGCGCCGAGGGCCGCTCTCGTCGCGTCGTCCATGACGAGTCCGGTCGGGTTCTGGTGGTCGGGGATGAGGTATGCCGCGCGGGCGCCGCTCTGGCGCACCGCCAACTCGATCCCTTCAACGTCCCAGCCCGTCGGCGTCAGCTGTGCGGCGACGGCGCGGTACGCCGAGCGTCGCACTCCCACAATGGCATTCGGGTAGGTCGGGCTCTCGACGACGACTCGGTCGCCGACCTCCAGGTGAGCCCTGAGGACGGCGGACAGCCCACCATGGGCCCCGGACGTGACGACGACCTGGTCCGGCGAGGTCGGCAGCCCCCGGCCCTCGAACCACCCGGCGACGGCCCGCCGGGTCTCGGGCAGCCCGCGCGGGTCGTAGCCGGCCGTGGCGAGGAAACGCGGCAGTTCCGCGAGGGCGCGCTCGTAGGCCGCGGTGACGCCGGCTGCCGCCGGGAGGGCGGCATGCGTCAGGTCGATGACATCGGGCGGCACGTCGGTGGGGATGAGGCCGGCCTGCGAGAGCGCGAGCCCGGAGGGCCCCGCAGGCAGGCAGACGACGCTGCCGGAGCCGCGACGGGTCGAGACGAAGCCCTCGTCGCGCAGCGCGTCGAGGGCGGCACCGACGGTGGTGCGGCTCAGGCCCAGCTCGGTCGTCAGCGTGCGCTCGCTCGGGAGGCGGGTGCCGACGAGGAGCCTGCCGTCGCACACGAGCCGGCGGACGGCGTCGGCGAGCGACCGGTAGGCGGGGCGGGGCAGGGGACCTGACCCCAGGAGCAGGGCCAGTGACCGGGCCGAGATCGTGCGCATACGGTCCACCGTCGCACAACTGGCCCTCAAAACAAGGTCCACTCCGCTGCACACTGGTCCCATGAGACGTCACGTCCCCCTGGCCAACCTCACCCCCCGTCAGCAGCTGCGCGCCGGCCGGCTGCCCCGGCGGGTGGTGCAGCTGCTCGTCGGCCTGGTCCTCTACGGGGTCTCGATGTCGATGATGATCCGGTCGACGCTGGGCCTCGACCCGTGGGACGTGTTCCACGCCGGGATCGCCACGCACGTGCCGCTCAGCTTCGGCCAGGTGACGATCATCGTGGGGGCGCTGGTGCTGCTCCTGTGGGTGCCGCTGCGGCAGTGGCCCGGCCTCGGCACCGTGGCCAACGTCGTCGTGATCGGCCTCGCGGCGGACGCCGGGCTCTCCCTCATCGACCCGCCCCGGGCGGTGTGGGCGCGGGCGCTCCTGCTGGTCTCCGGGATCGTCCTCAACGGCGTGGCCGGCGGTCTCTACATCGGCAGCCAGCTCGGACCCGGACCGCGCGACGGGCTGATGACCGGCCTCGCCCGCCGCTCCGGCCTCTCGATCCGACTCGTCCGCACCAGCATCGAGGTCGCCGTGCTGGCCGTGGGCTGGCTGCTCGGCGGTCCCGTCGGCCTGGGCACCGTCGCGTATGCCGTGTCGATCGGGCCGCTCGTCCAGTTCTTCCTGCCGCGGCTGACCGTCGACCTCGACGCGTCGAGCGTGGGGACTCCTGAGGGCCGGGATGCGCTGCCGGCGACCCCGCCGTGCACGCTCGGGTCCGCGACGAGCTGAGCGCTCAGGAGCCGAGGCGCCAGGAGTGCAGCACCCGGCACCTGCCCGGCTCGTACCAGGCGAGGTCCAGGCGTTCGGCCCGGCAGCGCGCCGGGACGAAGGAGTCCACCAGCGTCCGCGTCGACTCCTCGGTCACCTCGTCGGAGAGCGCGTCGAGCGTCAGGTGCGGGACCACGTCGGCGAAGGCGCCGGCATAGGGCGGACACTGCGGGAAGGCGTGCCACAGCCTTTCGGTGAGGGCCGCGAAGGGGGCCGGGGACTCGGGGAGCAGGTGGACGATGCCGTTGGGGAAGGTGTCGACGGTTGCCAGCGTGAAGTCGAACGGCTCGGTCGTGGCAGCGATGGCGCCCACCTCGGAGAGGGCCGCGTGCGTGAGCGCGTCGAGGTCGAGGAAGGGGCCGAGTGCCGTGACGTGCGCGTGCGTGAAGCATGGGTCGGCAGAGGCGTAGTCCGCGTCGTAGTGCCGCGTGCGGGCGAGCACGAAGGGTTCGAGCTGCGGCACGGGGACCTGGAGCACCGAGTGCCCGGCGACGCCTGGCGACACCGGTCAGTGACCGGCGCCCACGAGCCGGAGCGCCAGCATGGCGTTCGTGGCGCCGATCTCGGCTGGGCTGCGACGGATGGTGGGGGAGTACCACCGCGCCACGTCCACGACGATCGAGAGCAGGGCCAGGGCGGTGGCGGCGCTGCCCGCGCTCTCGGCCATGGAGAAGGTGCCGTCGGCCACGCCCCGCTCGAGGATCGTCTGCACGAGCCCGTCCATCTCCTTGCGCAGTGCCAGGACGTCGGCGTGGTGCTCAGGTGTCAGGTGGTGGTGCTCGTACTGGACGACGCGGGCGACCTGGTACTGCTCGACGTGCCACTCGGAGAAGCGCGCCATGACGTTGGAGAGCTGCTCGGCGGGTGTGTCCCCGTCGGCGATGGCAGAGCGCAGCAGGCGCAGGGCCGACTCGTGGCCGCTGCGGCTCAGGGCGAAGAGCAGCTCTTCCTTGGACCCGAAATGGACGTAGACGCCGGCCGGGGAGAGGCCGGCGCCGGACGCGATGTCGCGGGTCGTCGTGGCATGGAACCCCTTGTCGGCGAACGCCTGCGCCGCGGCCTGCAGGAGCCGCTCGACCGTCGACGCGTCGGGGTCCGAGGTGCGGCCGGCAGGCGGGGTCGTGCGCGGGGTCGAGGTGGGCTGTCGCACGTTGACAGCATGCCGCAGGGGAGGGACACTAAGCAAGCGCTTAGTTACCGGCGGGTACCCAGCGCGCCGCACCCGTCAGCACGCCCGATGGAGGACCCGATGCCCCGCAACATCTACGACGAGGACCACGAGGCGATGCGCGCGTCGGCGCGCGAGTTCGTCGCCCGCACGCTCGCACCGCGCGCCGAGGAGATGATCTCGGGCAAGTCCATCCCGCGCGACATCTGGCTCGAGGCCGGCAAGCAGGGCTTCTTCGGCCTCGACATCCCCGAGGAGTACGGCGGCGCCGGCGTCGACGACTACCGCTTCAACGCGGTCGTCGCGGAGGAGATGTCGCGCTTCAACGCGGCCACCAGCTCGTGCTTCGGCATCCACTCCGACGTCTGCCCGCCGTACATCGTCGACCTCGGCACCGAGGAGCAGAAGCAGCGCTGGCTGCCCGGCATGGCCAGCGGCGAGCTGATCTGCGCCATCGCCATGACCGAGCCGTCCGGTGGCTCCGACCTCGCGGCCCTGAAGACCACCGCGGTCCGCGACGGCGACAGCTGGATCCTCAACGGCTCCAAGACCTTCATCACCAACGGCTACCAGGCCGACCTCGTCATCGTCGCCGCCCGCACCGACCCGTCCAAGGGCGCCAAGGGCATCACCCTGCTCATGATCGAGCGCGGCATGGAGGGCTTCGTCAACGGCCGCAAGCTCGACAAGGTCGGCATGGACGAGTCCGACACCGCCGAGCTGTTCTTCGAGAACGTCCGCGTGCCCGACGAGAACCGCCTCGGCCCGGAGGGCATGGGCTTCATCTCGATGATGCAGCGCCTGCCGCAGGAGCGCGTCGGTGCTGCCGTGTCCAACGTGGCGCACGCCAAGGCGATCCTCGAGGAGACCATCCAGTACGCCAAGGACCGCAAGGCATTCGGCCAGCCGATCGGCGCCTTCCAGCACAACAAGTTCCTGATGGCCGAGCTCGTCACCAAGATCGAGGTCGCCGAGGCCTACGTCGACGACTGCGTCGCCGCGCACGCGGAGGGCAAGCTCTCCGCCGTCGACGCGGCCAAGGCGAAGTGGTGGAGCTCGCAGGTGCAGAACGACGTGCTGGACCACTGCGTCCAGCTGCACGGCGGCTACGGCTTCATGAACGAGTACCGCGTGGCCCGCGCCTGGCGTGACGCCCGCGTCACGAAGATCTGGGCCGGCTCCAACGAGATCATGAAGGAGCTCATCGGCCGGGACCTCGGCTTCTGATGGGGGCTCAGGGCAGCGGCGGACGCCACGAGGGTGCCGTCGCCATCATCACGGGCGCCAGCCGCGGCATCGGGCTCGGGATCGCCCAGCGCCTCGTCGACGAGGGGGCGCGGGTCGTCATCACGGCCCGCAAGTCCGAGGCGCTCGCCGAGGCCGTCGACCAGCTCGGCGGCCCCGAGCACGCGATGGGCATCGCCGGCAACGCGGCCGACGAGGCGCACCAGGACGAGGTGATCGCGGCAGCGCGTGAGGCGTTCGGTGGCCTGCACCTGCTCGTCAACAACACCGGCATCAACCCGGTCTACGGCCCGATGCTCGACTCCGGTCTCGACATCGCGCGCAAGGTGCTCGACGTCAACGTCGTGGCCGCCTTCTCGTGGATCAAGAAGGCGGTCGGGGCGGGCCTCGGGGACGCAGACCACCCGGGCGCCGTCGTCAACCTCGCCTCGGTCGCGGGCCAGGGCGCGAGTGGTGTCATCGGCTGGTACGGCGTGTCCAAGGCCGCCCTCATCCACCTGACGACCGAGCTCGGCTACGAGCTGGGCCCCGACGTGCGCGTCAACGCCGTCGCGCCTGCGGTCGTCAAGACGAAGTTCGCCGAGGCGCTCTACGAGGGGCGCGAGGAGAAGGTCGTCCGCGCGTACCCGATGAAGCGACTCGGGCTCCCGGAGGACGTGGCGGGCGCGGTCAGCTTCCTCCTGAGCGACGACGCGTCCTGGGTCACCGGGCAGACGCTGACGATCGACGGCGGCGTGACGTTGGGCGGCGCGCTCTAGCCGGGCGCGGCGCGGCGGCAGACATGGCTGCGTCCGTGTCTCCCGCCCGCCGCCATCGGGTACTGGGGACACGGACGCTCGAATCGAGCAGCGTCTTCCCGGCCGGGTGCGGTCGGCGCCTCGCCTCGGCGGCGCGCCGGCCGGCATGCGGCACGTCTTGCACCCCACCGGTCACGACAGGGAAGAATGCGCTGTGCGGCCAGGGTCGTCCGCCTGTCGCCACGCGCCGTGGCGCCGCGGCCCCGCGCCGCGACCGAACGACGAAAAGAAGGTCCATGGAGATCTGGCCCGGCAACCCCTACCCCCTCGGAGCGACGTACGACGGCTTCGGCGTCAACTTCGCCCTCTTCTCGGAGGTCGCCGAGCGCGTCCAGCTGTGCCTGCTCGACGACAACCTCCAGGAGACCTGCCTGGACCTGCCGGAGGTGGACGGTTTCGTCTGGCACGGCTACGTGCCCTACATCCAGCCCGGTCAGCGCTACGGCTTCCGGGTGCACGGGCCCTACGACCCCGAGAACGGCCATCGGTGCAACCCGAGCAAGCTGCTGCTCGACCCCTATGCCAAGGCCATCGAGGGCCAGGCCGAGAACGACCAGTCGCTCTACTCGTACACCTTCGGTGACGAGGACGCCGCGACGACGACCGAGATCAACACCGACGACAGCGTGCGGCACACGATGCACTCCGTCGTCACCAACCCGTTCTTCGACTGGGGCGACGACCGCCCGCCGCGGCACCAGTACCACGAGAGCGTCATCTACGAGGCCCACGTCAAGGGCCTGACGATGCTCCACCCCGAGGTTCCGGAGGAGATCCGGGGGACCTACGCCGGCATCGCGCACCCCGCGATGATCAGCCACCTGCGCGACCTCGGCATCACGGCCATCGAGCTCATGCCGGTGCACCAGTTCGTGCAGGACGCGCCCCTCGTCGACCGGGGGCTGTCGAACTACTGGGGCTACAACACGATCGGCTTCCTCGCTCCGCACAACGCGTATGCCGCCAACGGCCAGCGCGGGCAGCAGGTCCTCGAGTTCAAGGCCATGGTCAAGGCCCTGCACGAGGCCGACATCGAGGTCATCCTCGACGTCGTCTACAACCACACGGCCGAGGGCAACCACATGGGCCCGACGCTGTCGTTCCGCGGCATCGACAACGCCAACTACTACCGGCTCGTCGACGGGGACTTGGCGCACTACTACGACACCACCGGCACCGGCAACAGCCTGCTGATGCGCAGCCCCCACGTGCTGCAGCTCATCATGGACTCGTTGCGCTACTGGGTCACCGACATGCACGTCGACGGCTTCCGCTTCGACCTCGCGGCGACGCTGGCCCGCCAGTTCCACGAGGTCGACAAGCTGTCGGCCTTCTTCGACCTGGTGCAGCAGGACCCCGTGGTGAGCCAGGTGAAGCTCATCGCCGAGCCGTGGGACGTCGGTGAGGGCGGCTACCAGGTGGGCGGCTTCCCGCCCCTGTGGACCGAGTGGAACGGCAAGTACCGCGACACCGTGCGCGACTTCTGGCGCGGCGAGGGAGGGGCCCTGGCGGAGTTCGCCTCACGGTTCACCGGCTCCAGCGACCTCTACGAACACTCCGGACGCAAGCCGATCGCCTCGATCAACTTCGTGACGGCCCACGACGGCTTCACGCTGCGCGACCTCGTCTCCTACAACGACAAGCACAACGAGGCGAACGGCGAGGGCAACAACGACGGCGAGAGCCACAACCGCTCGTGGAACTGCGGCGTCGAGGGGCCGAGCGACGACCCCGCGATCCGCGACCTGCGGCTGCGCCAGCAGCGCAACTTCCTGACCACGCTGCTCTTCTCCCAGGGGGTGCCGATGCTGCTGCACGGCGACGAGCTGGGGCGCACGCAGGGCGGCAACAACAACGGCTACTGCCAGGACAACGACATCTCGTGGATCCAGTGGATGCTCGACGAGGACGACCAGAGGCTGCTGGCCTTCACGCAGTCGCTGGTCCGGCTGCGTCGTGAGCACCCGGTGTTCCGCCGCCGTCGCTTCTTCGCGGGCAGCGCCGACCACGGCGGGGAGAGCCCGCTCGGCGACATCGCCTGGCTGACGCCCGAGGCCCAGCACATGGACGACGAGGCGTGGAGCGACGGCATGGCCAAGTCGCTCATGGTCTTCCTCAACGGCTCCGCGATCCCCGAGCCGGACCCCCGTGGGCAGCAGATCCTCGACGACTCGTTCCTCGTGATGTTCAACGCCCACCACGAGCCGCTGACCTTCACCCTCCCCGACGAGGAGTACGGCGCTGCGTGGGTGCCGGTCATCGACACCGCGCTGCACGAGGTGGAGGACACCAAGCTCGAGCCGACGTGGCAGATCCAGGTCCAGCCGCGCAGCATCGTCGTGCTGAGGTGTCCGCGCGAGACCGGCTCCCCGATCGTGCCCGGCCTCAGTGAGGAGCTCACCGCGTGAGGTATGCCAGCGCCCCCGTCTCGACGCACCGGCTCCAGCTCGAGCCCGACTTCACCCTGGAGGACGCACTCGCGCAGGTGGACCACCTGGCGAACCTGGGGGTGACGCACCTCTACCTCTCGCCGGTGCTGCAGGCCGCGTCGGGCTCCAAGCACGGCTACGACGTCGTCGACCACTCCCGGGTGGCGCAGGGCCTCGGCGGCGACGCCGCCTTCGCCCGCCTCGTGGAGGCCGCGCACGCGGCCGGGCTCGGCCTCGTCGTCGACGTCGTGCCCAACCACATGACCACGCCGACGCCGCTCTCGCTCAACCGGCCGCTGTGGTCGGTGCTGCGCGAGGGCCGGCAGTCGGCATACGCCTCGTGGTTCGACGTCGACTGGGACGCCCAGGACGGGCGCATCCTCATGCCCGTGCTCGGATCCTCGCTGGAGGAGGTCCTCGCCGCCGGCGAGCTCTGCATCGGCGAGCACGAGGGGGAGCCGGTCGTGCAGTACTACGACCACGTCTTCCCGCTCGCGCCCGGGACCGACCCGGGTATGCCGCTCGGCGAGCTCCTGGAGGCCCAGCACTACCGGCTGGCCTCGTGGACCGTCGGCGACTCCGAGCTGAACTACCGCCGCTTCTTCGACGTCACCTCCCTCATCGCGGTGCGCGTGGAGGACCCCGACGTGTTCGACGCGACGCACCAGGTGCTCGTCGACGGCATCCGGTCGGGTGCCATCGACGGCCTGCGGATCGACCACCCCGACGGTCTCGCGGACCCCGAGGGCTACCTCGGCCGGCTCGCGAGCGCCACCGACGAGAGCTGGGTCGTCGTCGAGAAGATCCTCGAGGGCGAGGAGCAGCTGCCGCAGACGTGGCGCACGGCCGGCACCACCGGCTACGACGCGCTCCTGCGGGTCGGCGGTCTCTTCCTCGACCCGTCGGGGGCCCAGCCGCTGGAGCAGCTGTCCGCCGAGGTGCTCGGCGAGGCCCAGGACCTTGAAGCGATCGTCACCGAGTCCAAGCGCTGGGTCGTGCAGGTCATGCTCGCGACCGAGGTGAGCCGCCTGCTGCGCCTGGTGTCCCGCGCCCGCCCAGAGCTCGACCCGGACGCGGTCCGGCCCGTGCTCGAGGCGATGCTCGTCGGGATGGACCGCTACCGCGTCTACCTGCGCCCGGGCACGCCGGCCGGCGTGCAGGACGCCGAGGAGCTTCGGGCGGCCGCGCAGCGCGGCGAGCGCAGCGCGTCCGGTCCCCTCGACGCGGCTGTCGCGGAGGCGGTCCTGGACCTGGCGCTCGGACAGGCCGAGCCCGTCGACCAGGCGGCCGCCGACGAGTTCCTCGTGCGGTTCCAGCAGACGTGCGGTCCTGCCATGGCCAAGGCCATCGAGGACACCGCCTACTACCGCTACGTGCGGCTCGTCGCGCTCAACGAGGTCGGCGGCGACCCGACTCTGGTGGGCCTGTCGACGGAGGACTTCCACCAGTTCGCGTCGCGGCTGCACGAGACGTGGCCGCAGGCCATGACGACCCTGTCGACGCACGACACGAAGCGGGCCGAGGACGTCCGCGCCCGGCTCTTCGTCCTCGCCGAGCGACCGGAGGCGTGGGCCGAGTGGGTCCGGCGGGCTCGAGAGCTGTCGCACGGCTTCCGCGCCGACGAGCTCGACGGGCTCACCGAGTACTTCCTGTGGCAGACCGTCGTCGGCGCGTGGCCGATCGACGAGGAGCGGCTGCAGGCCTACGCCCTCAAGGCGATCCGCGAGTCCAAGCTCCACACGCGGTGGACCGAGCCGAACGAGGCCTACGAGGCGGCCGTGGAGCGGTTCGTCACCGGCGTCGTGACCGCGCCTCAGGTGGTGCGCCACGTCGAGGCCTGGCTCGAGCGCACCGCCGTGGAGGCCCGGGCCAACGTGCTGGGCCAGAAGCTCGTGCAGCTGACGATGCCCGGGATCCCCGACGTCTACCAGGGCACCGACCTGGTCGACCTGTCCCTCGTCGACCCGGACAACCGACGGCTCGTCGACTACGGCGAGCGGCGCGACCGGCTGGCGCGGCTCGACGGCGGGGCTGCCCCGTCCGACCTGCACGACGAGAAGCTGCTGCTCACGGCGGCGGCCCTGCGCACCCGTCGGGACCGTCCCGAGGCCTTCACCGGCGCCCAGGCGACCTACGTCCCGCTCGGGTCGACGTCTCCGCATGCAGTCGCCTTCGGCCGGGGCACGACCGACGGCGTCGACGTCGTCACGGTGGTGACCCGCCTCGCCGGCAGGCTGCAGGACGCCGGCGGCTTCGGCGACGCGACCGTGGACCTGCCAGAGGGCCCGTGGACCGACGCGCTCACGGGTGCATCCGTGGACGGGGGCTCCCAGAAGCTGGCAGGCCTCGTCGGCGAGGGGCTGCCCGTGGCCCTGCTCGTCCGGGTACGGGCCCGGCATGACTCCTGACACGCTGAGCGTCTGGGCCCCGAACGCCTCTCACGTCGACGTCCTCGTCACCCCCGTCGAGGGGCATGGCGCGGAGCCCACGACGGCCCCGGAGCGCCACGCCATGACTGCCGGGGACGGCGGGTGGTGGACGTGGCGGCGTCCCGACGACACCACGCTGGACTACTCGTTCAGCGTCGACGGCGGTGACCCGCGACCGGATCCCCGGGCCGCGTGGCTGCCGCACGGCGTCCACGGCGCCGCCCGCACCTTCGACGCCACGGCCCACTCGTGGAGCGACGAGGACTGGCGCGGCACCCGTGAGGGCCGCGGGGTGCCCGGCGGTGTCGTCTACGAGCTGCACATCGGCACCTTCACCGCCGAGGGCACCTTCGACGCGGCCATCGCGCACCTCAAGCACCTCGTGGACCTCGGGGTCGACGTCGTCGAGGTCATGCCGGTCGCTGCTTTCGGGGGCACTCACGGCTGGGGCTACGACGGGGTGGCGCCGTATGCCGTGCAGCACGCCTACGGGGGCCCGGCGGCGTTCCAGCGTTTCGTCGAGGCCTGCCACCACCAGGGTCTCGGTGTCTGCCTCGACGTCGTCTACAACCACCTCGGGCCCACGGGCAACTACCTCGCCGAGTTCGGCCCCTACTTCACGGACACCCACACCACGCCCTGGGGCCCCGCGGTCAACCTCGACGCCGAGGGCAGCCACGAGGTGCGGCGCTGGGTGCTCGACAACGCCCTTCGCTGGTTCCGCGACTTCCACGTCGACGCCCTGCGTCTCGACGCCGTCCACGAGCTGCGCGACGAGTCGCAGCCGCATATCCTGGCGCAGCTGTCCGACGAGACGGCTTCTCTGGCAGAGCAGCTCGGTCG
Source organism: Terrabacter terrae (assembly GCF_039529575.1). Lineage (NCBI taxonomy): Bacteria > Bacillati > Actinomycetota > Actinomycetes > Micrococcales > Intrasporangiaceae > Terrabacter > Terrabacter terrae. Next base: position 243,602 of record NZ_BAAANB010000003.1, on the reverse strand, counting down.
GCCACTCGACCTCATCGCCGAGAGCGACCTCAACGACGCGGTGATGGTCACCCCGACGAGCGAGGGCGGCCGAGGCATGACGGCCCAGTGGGATGACGACATCCACCATGCCCTGCACGTGGCCCTCACCGGTGAGACGCAGGGCTACTACGCCGACTTCGCCGGGGGCACCGAGGCGTGGCCCGAGGGTGGCCCGCTGTCGGTGCTGGCCAAGACCTTGAGTGACGCCTTCCTGCACGACGGGCGGGTGTCGACCTTCCGCGGTCAGGTGTGGGGCGCGCCCGTCGACCAGGCGGCCCGCTCGGGCCACCAGTTCCTCGCCTACCTGCAGACGCACGACCAGGTGGGCAACCGCGCCACGGGCGACCGCATCAGCGACCAGATCTCGCCGGGGCAGCAGGCCGTCGGCGCGGCGCTCTACCTGCTGTCACCGTTCACGGCCATGGTGTTCATGGGCGAGGAGTGGCGGGCCAGCACCCCTTTCGCGTTCTTCACCTCCTTCGAGGAGGAGTGGCTGGCCGAGGCGGTGCGCTCCGGCCGGCGCGCCGAGTTCGCGGCCCACGGCTGGAACGAGGCCGACGTGCCCGACCCGCAGGACCCTGCGACGCGGGCGCACAGCGTGCTCGACTGGCGCGAGCCCTACGCGCCGGGCCACAACGAGATGCTGCACTTCTACCGGCAGCTGATCCGCGTGCGCCGCACGCAGCCGGATGTCGCGTCCGGTGACCTGCAGGCCACCTCCGTCACGTTCGACGAGGACGCCCGCTGGATCATCCTGTCCCGCGGCGCCGTCCACGTGGTGGCCAACCTCGCCGGACGCTCCCAGGTCGTGCCGTTCGCCGGCGAGGTCGAGCACGTGCTGGCGTCCTGGGGCCGCGCGCCGATCGTCGACGCCGAGGGAGTGCGCCTCGACGGGCACGACGTCGCGGTGCTTCGCACGAGCTGATCGTCGGTGGTCGGCAGTCGCGGACTCCCGACCGAGACGGCGGCAGCGCGCCGGTCAGGACTCCTTGACGCGGACCATGCCCTCCTGCGCCGTCGTGGCGACGAGGGTGCCGTCCTGCGCGTAGATCTCGCCGACCGACAGCCCGCGGCCGCTCTCGGCGGAGGGTGACTGCTGCGCGTAGAGCATCCAATCGTCGGCGCGTGCGTCGCGGTGGAACCACATCGAGTGGTCGAGGCTCGCCACGCGCAGCCGCGGGTCGGTCCACACCAGGCCGTGGCGGCGCAGCACCGGCTCGAGCAGGGAGTAGTCGCTGGAGTAGGCGAGCACGGCGGCGTGGAGCAGCGGGTCGTCGGGCAGCCGGTCGACGGCGCGCATCCACACGTGGTTCGTGGCGACCTTCTCGGGACCAGCGTCGAGGAACATGTTGCTCTCGACGGGTCGCAGCTCGATGGGGCGCGACTCAGCGATGTGCCGCGCGCCGGGGTGGTCGACGCCGCGGAACGCGTCGGCGAGGGAGGCCAGCCCCTCGGGACCGGGCACCTGCGGCATGGTGCCCTGGTGGTCGAGGCCCCCGGCCCGCGCCTGGAAGGAGCAGGTCATCGACATGATGGGTGCGCCCTTCTGGACGGCGTGGACGCGGCGGGTGGAGAAGGAGTTGCCGTCGCGCATCTCCTCGACGGCGAAGCGGATGGGCAGCGTGTCGTCGCCGGGACGCATGAAGTAGCCGTGGAGGGAGTGGATCGGACGGACGGCCCCGGACTCGCTGACGTCGCGCACAGTGATGCCGGCGGCCATGACGCACTGGGCGAGGACCTGGCCACCGAAGACGCGCCCGTGTGGCATCTTCTGGCTGCGGCCCTCGAAGACCCGCGCCGAGGAGGCTCCGATCGACTCGGCGGCGTCCTTGCCCTGGACGTCGGTGACGGCGATGTGGGCCGTGCCGACGTCGCGGAGGGTCAGGACCTCGATGAGGTCCTCGAGCGGAGGAAGCGGGCTGGACTCGGCAAGGGCGTCAGCAGTCACGGGTCGACCCTAGTGGCCCGGTCGACGTGCGGCTGCCGCTGCTCGGTCGGCTCGGTCGGCTCGGCGGGCTCGGTCGGCTCGGTCGGCTCGGTCGGCTCGGTCGGCTCGGCGGGCTCGGCGGGCTCGGCGGGCTCGGCCGGCTCCGTGCGCTCCCCGAGGGCTGCACCGCGGCGCGTCGCGCCGTGGCGTCACCCCTCCATGGCCAGAACCATCGGCAGGACTGCACGAGCGCCTGCCTCCCGCAGCAGGCCCGCGCACACCGTCAGGGTCCACCGGGAGTCACTGACGTCGTCGACGAGAAGCACCGGTCCCGGTGTTTCCTGGAGCGAGGCTGCGAGCTCGGGGCCCACCGCCAGCCGTCCCCACACGTTGGCGAGCCGGAAGGCGCTGTTGCCGCCGGAGTCGCCGACCGGCCCACCTTCGACGAGGTCGAGTGAACCGAGGTAGGGCAGCCGGCCCAGCTGCCCGATACCTGCGGCGAGCGATCCGACGAGCAGCGGCCGCCGGCGTGAGGGCACTGAGACGATGGCAGCGGGACGCTCCTGCCAGCCCCAGCCGGCGAGGACCTGCACGCCGGCCTGCAGGGCCTCGGCCGGCAGCTCACGGTCAGGACCGCGCAGCAGCTCACGCAACCGCTGCCCCCAGCCGAGGTCGCTGAGGCGGGCGACGGCGCGCCCCTCCTCCATCGACACGGACGGGGCGATGCGACCCTTGAGCGGGACACCCAGCCGCTCCATGCCGGAGGGCCACTGGGCTCGGGACTCGAGCACCACGCCCGGGCGCTCCAGGCGGGAGCGGGCGGTGTTGACGGCAGCCTCCGGGATCGTCGCGTCGAACCACGGGCCGGCGCAGCGGTCACAGCGACCACAGGCCTCCGCGGAGTCGTCGTCGAGCGTCTCCTGCAGGAAGGCCATCCGGCAGCGGTCGGTGCGTTCGTAGTCGACCATGAGCTGCTGCTCGCGCTCCCGGGCCTCAGTCACGCGGCCGTAGCGCTCGGCGTCGTAGGTCCACGGGGCACCGGTGGCCGTCCAGCCGCCCGGGACGCGGCGGACGGCGCCGTCGACGTCGAGCACCTTCAGGAGCAGCTCGAGCCGGGTGCGCCGCACGTCGACGATGGTCTCGAGGGCGACGGTCGAAAGCGCCTTGGGTGACTCGCCCAGGGCCCGCACGACGGCATCGGCCTGGTCCTGTCGTGGCATCGACGCGGACGCGAAGTAGCGCCAGATGTCCTTGTCCTCGGGACCGGGCATGAGCAGCACGTCGGCGCGCTCCGTGGCTCGGCCGGCACGGCCCACCTGCTGGTAGTAGGCGACTGGGGAGGAGGGCGCACCCAGGTGCAGCACGAACCCGAGGTCGGGCTTGTCGAAGCCCATCCCCAGAGCCGAGGTCGCCACGAGCGCCTTGACCTCGTTGTCCCGCAGGGCCTCCTCGAGGCGGATCCGCTCGCTCGGCTCGGTGCGGCCGGTGTAGGCGGCGACCGGGTGACCGGCCTCGCGCAGCGCCACGGCGACGTCCTCGGCGGCGGCGACGGTGAGGGCGTAGACGATTCCCGAGCCGGGCACCTCGTCGAGGTGGGCGATCAGCCAGGCCAGCCGCTGCTCGGGTGCGGCGAGCGGCAGGACACCAAGCCGGAGGGAGGCCCGGGCCAGGGGACCCCGCAGCGTCAGCACGTCTCGGCCGCCGGCGCCGAGCTGCTCCACGACGTCGGTGACGACGCGGGCGTTGGCGGTGGCCGTGGTGGCGAGGACCGGGGTGCGCTCGGGCACCGTGGTCAGCAGGTCCCGGATGCGGCGGTAGTCGGGGCGGAAGTCGTGACCCCAGTCGCTGATGCAGTGGGCCTCGTCGACCACCAGCAGGCCGCACGTCTGGGCGAGGGCGGGCAGCTGCTCGTCGCGGAAGCGCGGGTTGTTGAGCCGCTCGGGGCTCACGAGCAGCACGTCCACCTCGCCGCGGGCCAGGGCGCCCGAGACGGCACCCCACTCGTCGGCGTTGGTGGAGTTGAGGGTCACCGCCTTGATGCCCGCACGCTCGGCGGCCGCGATCTGGTCACGCATGAGGGCGAGCAGGGGGCTGACGATGACGGTGGGGCCGGCGCCCTCGGCGCGGCGCAGCGCCGTCGCGACGAAGTAGACGGCCGACTTGCCCCACCCGGTGCGCTGGACGACGAGCACGCGGCGACGCCCGGCCACGAGCTCGTTGATCGCCTCCAGCTGACCGTCACGGAAGTCGACGTCGTCGCGCCCCACGAGACGACGGAGCGCGGTCGTAGCGCGCTCACGCAGCCCGGGGTCGACGTCGACAGCGGAAGCAGCGGTGGGGGTGGAGGGCATGACACCCAACGTACGCGGCTCCACCGACCGCGCCGACCGGCATACCTCCTCTGTGGACGGTGCGGCAGCGCGGGGAGGGGGTGTGGACGAGCGCGGGCGCCTGCGGCTGGGAGGATGGCGACATGAGCGAGACGACGGACGCCATCGGAACCCCGCAGGAGGTCGGCGACGCGAAGTCGGGGCGCTATGCCGCCCACGTGTCGTTGCGCTGGTCCGACATGGACGCGTACGCCCACATCAACAACGTGCAGTTCCTCCGGCTCCTCGAGGACGCCCGAGTGATCGCCTTCCGCGACTGGTTCGACGGCGGGGGAGCCGGCGACAAGTCGCTGCTCGACGAGGGCGTCCTCGTGTCGAGGCACGAGATCGAGTACCGGCGCCCGCTCGGCTTCCGGCACGCGCCGGTGGAAATCCAGATGTGGGTGTCCAGGGTCGGCGGAGCCGGCTTCGATGTCGCCTACATCGTCACCGATCCGGACGGAGTGGGCGACGATCTGGCTGGTGCCGACCGGCCGGTCTACGCCGTGGCCGAGACCGAGCTCGCGCTCTACGACTTCGCGAGCGCGTCTCCGCGCCGGATGCGGCCCGAGGAACGGGCGTCGCTGCGAGCGCACGTCGGCGAGCCGGCACCCTTCCGCCGGCGCCGACGGTGACGTGCCGATGACCGGGACCGAACGCGTCGACTTCGGGGATCCGCGGGGACTGGATGACCTCGGCACCTTCCTGGCCCGTGCCGGTCGTGCGAACCCCGGCGGTGCACTCCGCCTGCAGGTGCTCGGCGGCCTGCTCGTCACCACGGTGGCCGTCATCGAGGGGAGCGGTCTCCTGGGGGAGGGCACGGTGCTCGGCATGCGAGTGGTCAGGGTCAAGGACGCCGACCCTGTGGACACGACCGTCTCGATCGCCGCCGTCAACGACCGCCTGGCCCGGCAGGGCGTCGGCGCCGTCCTGGAGGTCCCGCCCACCGCGGTGCGTGCGCCCTGGAGCGGGCTCACCGCCCCCCGTGACGGCTGGGAGCCGGTCGGCCGCCTGGACGGCGAGGTCGTGGACTCCATCGCGCGGCAGGGGATCTCGCAGGTAGCTGAGGGGACGCCCGAGGGGGCCGGTGGTCACGCGGTCGAGGCGTTGCGGCGACGGACCTGGGCGGCGATGAGCGACACGGTGCCACCCATCCCGGCGGGTCTCGCTTTCGGCGCCCACGTGCTGGGCTTCCCGGTGGCCGGGGAGCCTGCGTCCATCGCCGCCCACGGCCGCTGGACGCGCCTCAGCACGTCGCGGGGGCACGTGCTCGTCCGCTGACCGGATGGCGTATGCCGTCAGCTGCGGCCGGTCCAGCACCCACGTTCGAGGAGCACGTCCTTCAGCACGTCGATGCGGTCACTGACGAGGCCGTCGACGCCCACGTCGAGCAGCCGGTGCATCTCGTCCGCGTCGTCGATGGTCCAGACGTGCACCTGCTTGCCCTGACGGTGTGCCGCCGCCACCAGCCGTGGCGTGACCACCTGGACGACCCGCCCGCGGACGGACACGGTCGGCGGCACCTGGAAGACGTCGGCGGGAGTGCGCACCATGGCCGTGAGCAGGCGTGGGCCGAAGCGGGCCAGCGCGGTGCCGGCCTGCGCGGCCGCCGTGGCGACGCTGCCACGCGAGAGGCGCCGGAACTGGGAGATGCTGCGTTGGGAGAAGGATCCCACGCAGACCTGGCCGTGCAGCGCTCGTTCCTGGATGAGGCGCCAGAGGGGCTCGGCCGTTCCCGGCGCCTTGAGGTCGATGTTGAGCCTGAGGTCGGGCCAGGTGTCGAGCACCTCGGTGAGCAGGGGGACGCGCTCGCCGGCGCCGATGCGCGCCTGCGACACCGCGGACCACGGCAGGTCGCGGATACGTCCGTGCGCGTCGGTGACCCGGTCCAGGACGGTGTCGTGGAAAGCGACGAGCCGACCGTCGCGAGTCACGTGGACGTCCGTCTCGACATGCGTGTAGCCCATGGCCACCGCGTTGCCGAAGGCTGTCATGGTGTTCTCGAGGCCGACGTTGGGCAGGTACGTCGACCCACCCCGATGAGCCAGCGCCACAGGGGTTCGGTCGAGGTAGGGCCGCGTCGTCGCCACGTCCGAGAGGCTATCTGCCTCAGCCGTCGAGGTCTGGAAGCCGGGCGAGCGCCTCTTCCGCGGCCTCTCGGCCTGCCGCCGTGAGGTCGAACCAGACGAACGCGAAGCGCGGGTCGACGTCGGGGTCAGACCACAGGGCGGCCACACGGCTGAGCTGCTCGTCCGCAGATCCTGACCATGGGTAGTGCTCGCTGTCGCCTGTGTCGCCGGCCAGCGCGTGTCCCTCGAAGACCAACCGCCGTGCCATGGAGATGGCCTCGGACCGGTACTGGTCCTCGGACTGCGGGCCCGTGTAGCGCACGAGGTCGAAGAAGTCGGCCGGCTGGAGCCAGTCCTCGAGGCCCCGGCAAAGCAGCACACCGTAGACGGTGTCCCGATCCAGCCGCAGCTCAGGATTTTGCCACTGCATCGATGTGCACCTTCTTGTATTCGCCGTTGGGAAACCATATGTCGATGGAGGGGCCGAACCTGGTCGATGTCCGCTCCCCGATGCGCAGTCCGTCGTCACGCTGCCACGTCCGACCGTGGTAGTTGCCTGGTGGTGTCTCGGGCCGCGCTGACTCAGTGACGTGAGCCAGGAGGACTCGAAGCTCCTTCTCTGACCTGACGACGCGGACGTGCCTCTGCTGTCCCCTCGACAGTCCCGCCAGTGCCGTGTTCACATCGGCGTGTGGGCCCCCGACCGCTGGCAGTCGATCCGGCGCTTGACTGCGGTTCTGCAGCGCGCCAGTCAGGGACTCGGTGAACGTTTGGACCTTCTCGTTGCGCAGCGCTGCCCAGGCCGCGTCCACCTCGGCGCGGCGAGCCTTCGCCAGGTCATCGGCGGACGGCAGTGCTGGACCGCGCCCCGCGCCGGCCAGGAGTGGTGACCGCATCTCGGTGCCGCCGCCGGTGATCGTCGTCAGGCTGGCGAGCAGGCCCGCACGGCGGAGGTCGTTGCGCTCGGTCTGGGCAAGCTCGACGTTCGAGCGAACGAGCGCGATGGCGAGGTCGTCGGCGGCACCACGCGCCGTGCCGCCGTGCGCATAGGCCTGGACCATCGACCACAGCTCGTCCTTGTCGCCGCTGCGGATCGCCAGGACCACGTGGGTCGCCTCGGCAACGCCCTCGAGGGCCGACCGGTTGAGCTCGTCCTGCCGCCTCGCCACGGCGACCAGCGCGGACGAGGCCGACTGGTCGAGGAAGCCGAGGCGAGCTACGTCGGAGCGCACGTCCCCGCCAGAGCGTGCGCTCGCCTTCGCGGCAGCCAGCTCGTTGTCGACGAGCCGCACGAAGGCGGCGCCCGGGTCCTTGGCGCGCCGTCCCATGCCGGTGTCGACGGCAAGTGCGCCGACGACCCCTGTCAGCTCTGCGCCGTCGAGCCAGGGCTGCATCCCACAGGACGCCCGGGCGGCATACGGGCGCGGTGCACCAGGGTCCGCCACAGGGGCGGCTACCGCCCGGTCGACGTTCTCGCGCATCGCTGAGAGCCAGTCGGCGACGTCCGCCTCGATGGGGGCCGTGGCCCTCGTGTAGATGCGCGTGGTGGAGGCGTCGAGCATGGCGTGGGCGCTCGTGCGCGACAGCTCGAGCATCAGCCGGGTGCGTGTCTCCGCAGCGCCGGCAGTCGTCTGGCTCGAGATGCTCGGCAGGAAGCGCACGAGGTCGGCATCGGTCGCGAGGCGCAGGTCAGGGTGGCTGGCGATACTGCCCGCTTCCACCGTGACCCATCGACGGACGAGGTGCTCGCCGAAGGTCAGGGGGTCGCCCCTCGAGTTGGCGAGCGCCCCTCCGGCGACGACCGAGTCGGGCAGCGGCTCCGCCAGGAGTGCCGCGTGCTCGCTCGGGTCCTCACCCACCTGCTCGAGCAGGATGTGCAGCGCGTCCCCGCTGCGCGACGCGTCGTCGAACCACGACGCGAAGGTGGCGTCCCCACCGGCATCCAACGTCGTACCGCCCCGGAGCCGCACGTCTGCGTCGCGGGTCTCCGCGACCTCGGCCGTCGCCGCCGCGGCGGCTGCCCGTCGCGCCAGTGCGGGCGGCAGCCGCCGGTCGTCTCCAGCGGCTCGAGCGCCGGACAGCAGCTGCCCGAGCAGCCACGCGCCGGTGGCTCGTCCGTCGCCAGGACCGTCGTGGACCGTGCCGATCGCGTCCACCAGGTCGTCCGCCAGGAAAGCGGCTGCCGACGCGAGCTGGCGGCGTGTGCGCGGGTCCGTGCCGGTGGGCGCGGAGTGGCTGGTCGCGGTGAGGACCAAGGAGCCCATCCCGGCCAGGAGCCCGCGCACCGTGTCGACGTGCGCCCCCGACCGGCTCTGCGCCACACCGGCTGCCATCAGCAGCCGCGCGAGCCCGTCGGCGCCGAGCTCGGAGAGCAGGGCCTGCGCGTAGACGGCGTCGTCGGCGCGTTCCTGCAGCCGGGCGGCCAGCAATGCGACAGCGGCGTCAGGCACGGACGCGTGCGACGTGGCGCTGGCAGCGACGGCGCGGCGCACCAGGACGGAGTCGGACAGCGCCGCGTCGCGGGACTCCCTTGCGGACACGACACCGTCGGCGAACCAGAGGCCCCCGGTCACGGCGCGCCGCACCTGCGCCGGGGTGCAGGAGGCCGACCCGGGAACCGTCTCCTCGGTCACGCCCGCGATGACGTGCGCGCAGCGTCGCGCCGAGGCCCTCAGCTCGTCGAGCACGCGCTCGTGGGCGCGGCTGAGGCGTGCACGTCCGAGCGCCTGCTCGACGCGGGCATGCTCCACCGCGAGCGCGCAGACGGTCCCGGTGGGATCCGGCAGGGCGGCGGCGCGCAGGGAGGCGAGCGCACGTTCGGCGTCCAGCGCGTCCCACTGCCGCTGCAGCGAGCGGACACGGGCGATGGCGGACTCCAGCGCGGCGGCATACGTCCGGAGCGAGCGGGCGGTCGGGGAGAGGGCGCCGACCACCCGCCGCGACCGCCGCCCCAGCTCGTCCGCCTCGGCGCGCGCAGCGGCCGCTGCCTCACCGGCCCACACTGCATCGAGGCGCCCGCTCAGCGTTCCTCGAACGGTGGTGGTCGAGGTTGCTCGGGCGAAAGCGCGCTCGAGCGTGGTCGCGCTCAGGTGCAGGGAGTGAGGGTCTCCCGTGGGGAGGGGGAGGGCGAGCTCGGCCGGCATCGTGACGGCCGGGTGTGCGGCCTCGTCGAGCCGGCTCATCGCACATCCGGTGCGGGAACGGCCCCGTGGCCGCCGAGCCCGCTGACCGCGACCTGCGCGAAACCCGCAGACACGAACAGCTCGGCCGACCGCGCCTCGAGCGTCGAGCGGTCGAGACGATCGCCGAGCGCGCCGGCCGCGTCGGCGACGGCGTCGAGCGCATGGGTGTGCACGACGCGAAAGCGCTCGAGCGCGCTACGGACCCCGTCGCCCTCACCGCCGACCACCGCCATGGCGGCAGCCGTCGCCGCCGCCACCTGCGACGCGGACTCCCGCAGCTCGCGGGGGTCTCCAGACAGCGCAAGGCGCTCGCGGGACACCCCCGCGGTGTCGATGGAGAAGCGGGTCATGTCCCGACCGTAGGAGAGCGTCGAGCACGGCCTCGTCCGTCATCCACAGGCCCCGGGTATGCCGTGAGGCCCCCGTCCCGAGGGACAGGGGCCTCACGTCGGGGACGGTCGACGGACCGTCCGCACGCTGATCAGGACCAGCGAGCCCACACGGTGGTGTCGGTCGGCACCAGGCCTTCCTCGAGGGGCTCGGACGACACGATGACCTCGGCACCCTCGGGCAGGGCGACGGGCTCCGCGCCGAGGTTCGCGAGCACGAGAACCCGGTCACGCGACGGGGCGCCGTTGGTCAGCGCGACGACGTCGGCGGCATACCCCTCGACCCACGTGAGCGAGCCGGTCCCGAGGGACAGCTCACGACGCGCGGCGAGCAGCGAGCGGTAGAGCTCGAGGGTCGAGCCGGCGACGCCCTCCTGGCGGTCGACGGCGTACTCGGCGTAGACGCTCGGCTGCGGGAGCCAGGTGCTCGCGCTCGGCCCGAAGCCGAGCGAGGGGCCCTCGGACGACCACGGGATCGGCACACGGCAGCCGTCGCGGCCCGTCTCCTCGCCGTTGGTCCGCGCGAAGGTCGGGTCCTGGCGGTACTCCGCGGGCATGTCGGTCGAGTCGGGAAGCCCCAGCTCCTCGCCCTGGTAGATGTAGGCGCCGCCGGGCAGCGCGAGCATCAGGGCGGTGGCGGCGCGGGCTCGACGCAGCCCGAGGGCGCGGTCGGGCTGCGGGTCGGTGGCCGAGATGCCGTTCATGCGCGGCGTGCCGGGAGGGAAACCGAGCCTGGAGGCGTGGCGCACGACGTCGTGGTTGGACAGCACCCACGTCGAGGGAGCGCCGACCGAGTCGGCGGCGCGCAGCGACGACGTGATGACGGCACGCAGGTCCTCTGCGACCCACGACGCCGTGAGGAAGTCGAAGTTGAACGCCTGGTGCATCTCGTCGGAGCGGACGTACTTCACGGCCCGCTCCTGGGGCTCGACCCACGCCTCGGCGCACAGGATGCGGTCGGGGGTGCCGTAGGACTCGAGGATCTTGCGCCAGGCGCGGTAGATCTCGTGGACGCCGTCCTGGTCCCACATCGGGCTGCGCTTGGTGTGGTCGATCCGCGGGGCATCCTGCGCCTGGGCGAGCGCGGGTCCGGCGTCGTCGTCGTGCTCGGCGTGGCCGAGCATGACGGTGCGCTCCTCCTCGGTGTCGGGCAGACCCTGCTCCTTGATCAGGCCGTGCGCGACGTCGACGCGGAAGCCGTCGACGCCACGGTCGAGCCAGAAGCGCAGGATCGACTCGAACTCGGCGCGCACCTCGAAGTGCTCCCAGTTGAAGTCGGGCTGCTTGGGGTCGAAGAGGTGCAGGTACCACTGGCCCGGCTTGCCGTCGGCCTCGGTCACGCGCGTCCAGGCTGCGCCGCCGAAGACGGACTGCCAGTTGTTCGGCGGCAGCTCACCGTGCTCGCCGCGGCCCTCACGGAACATGTAGCGCTCGCGCTCGGCACTGCCGGGACCGGCGGCGAGGGCGGCCTTGAACCAGGCGTGCTCGTCGGAGGAGTGGTTGGGCACCATGTCGACGATCACCTTGAGGCCGAGCTCGTGGGCCCGGGAGATCATCGCGTCGGCGTCGGTGAGTGAGCCGAAGATCGGGTCGATGTCGCGGTAGTCGGCGACGTCGTAGCCGGCGTCGGCCTGGGGGGAGGTGTAGAAGGGCGAGAGCCAGATGGCGTCGACGCCCAGGGCCCGCAGGTGCGGCAGGCGCGAGGTGATGCCGGCGAGGTCGCCGATGCCGTCGCCGTCCCCGTCTGCCCACGAGCGCGGGTAGATCTGGTAGATCACGGCCTGGCGCCACCAGGCGGCGTCGGGGCTGTCGGCGGCGTGCACGGCAGTCGCTTCCTCGCGGATCTGCGTGTCCTGTGCGGGGTGGTTCAGAGTCTGGGTTGCTGATGGCGTCACGAGCCACCATCGTTCCTCATCCCCGCGAAAACTCAAAGCAAGTTCTGCAACTTCTTGCAGTCGTTGCACGACTGCAATGCACCGGTCTGGGCGCCCCGCGACCCGGCACTACGGTCAGGGGGTGACCACCTTCGTGACCGCCGCCTACTGCCTCCTGCGCGATGGTCGGCTGCTGACCGTCCGCAAGACCGGCTCCCGCCGCTTCATGCTGCCCGGCGGCAAGATCGACCCTGGGGAGACCGCGCAGGACGCGGCGGTGCGCGAGGTCATGGAGGAGGTCGGCGTCGACGTGTCCGGAGTCGGCGAACCGCTCGGCCGCTTCCTGGACGTGGCCGCCAACGAGGCCGACGCCTGGGTGGACGCGACGGTCTACGTGGCCCACCTGAGCGACGAGGACGCGCCGGAGCCGCTGGCCGAGATCGCCGAACAGCGGTGGCTCGCGCTCGAGGACGAGATGCCGGACGACCTGGCACCACTGCTGCGCAACCACGTGGTCCCGCGCCTGCGCGAGCACCTCGCCCTCCGCTGACCCGGGAGGCCGCAGGACAGCCGGCCAAGTCGTGCGCGAGGCCCTCGGCCCTCGGCAGGGGCCCGGCTCTCGGCACCGACTCAGCGGTGGTCACCCCCCATGCCGATGACCCCTGCCTGCGCGGCCTTCTTCACCGCATCGGCCTCTGCCTGGGTCAGTTTGCCGTCCTTGACCGCCTGCGCGAGTCGGTCGTCGAACGACTTCTGCCGCTCGGCCCGGTGGGCGGCCCGCACGTCGGCGATGGCGGCCTTCACCTTGGCCATGTCCACACCGAGCTTGGCCGCGAGCTTGGTCGCCACCTCGTCCTGCAGCGAGGCGCGGTCGGGCCTGGTGCCGGCGGCGCGTCCGGCCCTCAGCTCTGCGCGTACGGCCCTGAGCGCGTCCGCCAGCTTGGCCTGGTCGACACCGAGCTTCGTGGCGAGGGCGGACAGGTCCGCCCGCATGCCCATCATCCGGCCCGGGCCACCGTGGCGTGCTCCGGGTCCCCAACCGTGCCCTTGACCGGCCGCCGGAGTGCCCGGGGTCGTCGTCGCGGTGGGGGACGGGGTCGGGGCGGCGGCGTCGTCCGCGCGCGCGACCTGTGACACGCCGAGCCCGATGACTGCCGCTGCCGCGCCGGCAGCAGCCACGCCGGCCATCTTCCTGTTCACCGAGAGCATGCCGGTCCTCCGTCTCCACCGTCGGGGCGCGAGTGAGCAGCCCCGCCTGACGGACCCACACAACACCATGGCCCCCGTCCACAGGCCGTGAAGCACCTGTGACTTGCTGTGAGATCCCGGGACGGTGGGTTGCCGCTCAGAACGTGCCGTCGGGTCCCGGGGCGTTGACGAGGGAGTATGCCGCTCGCGTGAGGTAGTCGCGCAGCCGGTCGTCGTTCTCGGGGGAGAGGCCGAGGGTGTCGACGGCGTTCATCATGTGCAGGATCCAGCGGTCGCGCATGTCGGGCGTGACCTGGAAGGGCACGTGGCGCATCCGCAGCCGGGGGTGTCCACGCTGCTCCGAGTAGGTCGTGGGGCCGCCCCAGTACTGCTCGAGGAACATGCGCAGGCGCTCCTGCGCCGGGCCGAGGTCCTGCTCGGGGTAGAGCGCCCGCAGCGGCTCGTCCTCGGCGACACCGCGGTAGAACTCCGCCACGAGCTTCGTGAAGGTCTCGTGGCCGCCGAAGTCGTCGTAGTACGTCACCCGGCCAAGTCTCCCAGAGCCGCGAGTCCGGACAGCGCCGGGACCAGGGCAGACGGGGGCAGGAGGGGCGAGTCTCGCCGTGACCGGGCCGGGAGGGTCACCGCGGCGCAGCGCCGCCGTAGGGCGGCATGACGGGCAGCGGGCTACGCACGCCGGCGCGGTCGAGGCCCACCTTGATGCGCTCGCGCATGTCGCGCTGGACGCCGAACTGCTCGTTGGCGACCGTCTTGGCGGTGATCCGGATCGTGATGGCCCCGTTGGCGATCGACTCGACGCCGGCGACCGTCGGCTCCTCGAGCAGGATGTCCTTGAACGCCTCGTCGTCGTCCATGACGCTGACGACGTCGCGAATGACCGAGATCGCCTTCTCCACGTCCTGGTCGTAGGCGATGGGGATGTCGACGAGCGCCGTGGACCAGCCCTGGGTCTTGTTGCCGATGCGGACGATCTCGCCGTTGCGGACGTACCACGTCATGCCGGTGCCGTCGCGCAGCTGGGTGACGCGCAGCGAGACGTTCTCGACCGTGCCGACCACCTCGCCCGTGTCGATGACGTCGCCCACGCCGTACTGGTCCTCGACGATCATGAAGACGCCCGAGAGGAAGTCCTTAACGAGGCTCTGGGCCCCGAAGGCGAGCGCCACGCCGCCGACGCCCGCGGACGTGAGGACCGGGGTCAGTGGGATGCCGACGAGCGACATCACCGTCAGCGCGGTGACACCGAAGATGACGAACGTCGTGATGCTCTTGAGCAGCGCGCCCATCGTCCTCGTGCGCTGGACGTGGCGGGCGTTCGCTGCGCCGAGCGAGCTCGACGCGCGCCGGCCGTTGAGGATGCCCGCCAGGCGTTCGGCCCGCTTGGAGGCTGCCGTCGCGACGACGCGGTTGATGAGCCGTCGCATCGCCCAGAGGGCGAGGAAGCCGATGACGATCGTCACGAGGACGAGCAGCGGCGTGCCGACGAGCCAGTCGGCGACGCCGCTCCAGCTCAGCTGGCGCAGGTCGGACATCGAGAGGTTCACGGGCAGCTCCGGGGAGGGAGACGGGCTCGGGGGTGGCGTCGGTGGCGGCGTCGGAGCGGCTGAGGCTGGCAAGGCGAGGGCGGTCAGGGTCGTGAAGGCGTCGAACACAGAGTCTCTGTCGGGAACGGGGGCGGAACAGGTGCTGGGAGTGGCTGGCGGGTGCGGGACCGGCGTGGTGCGCCGGTCCCGCACCGGGGTCAGCTGCGGCGGTCGCGCTCCTGCGCGAGCAGCGCGCGCCCGATGGTGTCACGGTTCTCGGCGACGGTGCGAACGAGGCCGGGGGCCGCGTCGGCGTGGGCGGCGAGCCAGGCGTCCGAGGCGTCCTTGAGCTCCTGGCTCGCGAGCGCGAACGGGTAGAACCCGCCGACGACGCGTTCGCCGATGGCCACGCTGCGCTCGGCCCAGGCGTCGACGAGCATCGCGTGGTACTTCTCCACGTAGGGCTCGAGCAGCGAGAGGTCGGTGCTGCGACGGAACCCCGCGCTGACCGCCTCGACCATCTGGTTGGGCAGGTCGTTGCGGTCGACGGCCTTGGCCCACGCGTCGGCCTTCGCCTCGGCGGTGGGCCGGGCGGCCAGCGCCTCGGCGGCACGCTCCCGGCCCGTGGAGGTCGGGTCGCGGTCGAGCTCGGCGGCGATCTCCAGCTCGTCCGCCGCGCCCAGGGCCGCCAGGGCCTTCGTGAAGGTCCAGCGCAGCTCCGTGTCGACGCTGAGGCCCGGGAGGGACTCCTCGCCCGTGAGCAGCGCCCGCAGCCGGCCCTCGTCGGCCGGGTCGGCGGTGCTGCCGGCCCACGCCTCGACGAGCTGGAACTGGGCGTCGCTGCCGGCCTCGGCGGACTCGGCGAGCGAGCGCAGCGACGACGACAGCAGCGCCGAGACCTCGGAGCGGTGCTCCGGGGCGGTGTAGAGCCGTGCGGCCGTGGACGCCTGGCCCAGCAGGACGCGCAGGAGGGTGGAGTCGGTCTCGCCCGGCAGCGACTCGAGCACGAAGCGCACGAAGTCACGCGCCGGCATCTCGGCGTCGCGGGTCATGTCCCAGGTCGCACCGAGGACGAGGGAGCGCGGCAGCGAGTCGGGAAAGCCCCGCGGGAGCGACAGCGCCGTCGCGAGGGAGCGCTCGTCGAGGCGGATCTTGCCGTAGGCGAGGTCGTCGTCGTTGAGCAGCAGCAGGTCGGGCTGCTCCTGGCCGACCAGCTCGGCGATGTCGCTGCGCTCACCGGCGATGTCGACCTCGTCGTAGCCGATGCGCTCCAGCACGTCGCCCTCGGCGCCGGTCGCGCTCCGGACGGCATACCGCCCGATGCCGATGCGGTGCGGACGCAGCGTCGGGTGCTCGGCGGTCGCGGACTGCGTGATGGCGAACGAGCTGTAGCGGCCCTCGCCGTCGACCTCGAAGACGGGGCGCAGGGTGTTGACGCCGGCCGTCTCGAGCCAGAGCTTGCTCCACTCGGTCAGCTCGCGGCCCGAGGACTTCTCGAGCTCGCCGAGCAGGTCGGCGAGGGTCGTGTTGCCCCAGGCGTGCTTCTTGAAGTACTCGCGCAGCGCGGCGACGAAGGGCTCCCGGCCGACGTACGCGACGAGCTGCTTGAGCACGGACGCGCCCTTCGCGTACGTGATGCCGTCGAAGTTGACCTCGACGTCCTCGAGGTGGCGCATGTCGGCGGCGATCGGGTGCGTCGAGGAGAGCTGGTCCTGCGTGTAGGCCCACGCCTTCTCGGCAGTGCCGAAGGTCGTCCACGCGCTCGTCCACTCGGTCGCCTCGGCCTGGCACGTCGTCGACGCCCACTCGGCGAAGGATTCGTTGAGCCAGAGGTCGTCCCACCACTTCATCGTCACGAGGTTGCCGAACCACATGTGGGCCAGCTCGTGCAGGATCGTCAGGGCGCGGCGCTCGATCTTGGCCTCGGAGACCTTGGAGCGGAAGACGTAGACCTCGACGAAGGTCACGGCGCCGGCGTTCTCCATCGCGCCCATGTTGTACTCGGGCGTGAAGATCTGGTCGTACTTCTCGAAGGGGTAGGGCTGGTCGAACTCCTCCTCGAAGAAGGCGAAGCCCTTCTTGGTGCAGTCGAAGATGTTGTCGGCATCGAGGTACTGGGTCAGCGACCTGCGGCAGAAGACACCGAGGGGCACGACGCCCTTGCGCGTCTGCACCTCGTCGCGGACCTCGTCGTACGGGCCGGCGATGAGGGCCGTGATGTACGAGGAGATGCGCTGCGTGGGCTCGAAGGACCAGGTGGCGCGCTCGACGCCGTCGGCGACGCCCGCCGGCTGCGGCTCGGGGGTGGGGGAGTTGGAGATGACCTTCCAGTGCGCGGGCGCAGTCACGGTGAAGCGGAAGGAGGCCTTGAGGTCGGGCTGCTCGAAGACCGCATACATGCGCCGGGAGTCCGGGACCTCGAACTGCGTGTAGAGGTAGACCTCGTTGTCGACGGGGTCGACGAAGCGGTGCAGGCCCTCACCGGTGTTGGTGTAGCGGCCGGTGGCATCGACGGTCAGCTCGTTGACGGCCGCGAGGCCAGGGAGCGCGATGCGGGAGTCCGCGAAGACCTGCGCCGGGTCGAGGTCGACACCGTTGAGCGTGACCCGCTCGACGGAGTCGGCGATGAGGTCGATGAAGGAGTCGGCGCCCTCCTCGGAGCAGCTGAACCGCACGGTGGTGACCGTGTGGAAGTTCTCCGGACCCGTCGTGAGGTCGAGGCGGACGTCGTAGGAGTCGACGCGCAGGATGCTGGCGCGGGCCGCCGCCTCGTCGCGGGTCAGGTTCTTGCCGGGCACGTGGAGACCTCCTGGGAAGGGTGCTGGGGCGCGACGCAGCATCGCTCGGACGGCGTCGTCGCGGGCCATCCTCGCACGGAAGCCCGGGCGGTCCACCACCGGATTTGCCCCCTCTTCGCCACTTCGGTGACAGTGCCATGATGGGCGACATGGCCGATGCGAACGACACCACCGACACCACCCGCGACACCGACCGCGACGCCGTCGAGATGTGGTTCGACCCGATGTGCCCGTGGGCGTGGATGACCTCGCGCTGGCTCATGGAGGTCGAGAAGCTGCGCGACATCGAGGTCACCTGGTCGGTCATGAGCCTCGCCGTCCTCAACGAGCACCGCCACGACCTCGACGCCGCCTACCGCGCCCGCATGGACGAGGCGTGGGGCCCGGTGCGGGTGATCATCGCCGCGGCGGAGGCCCACGGCCCGTCGGTCGTCAAGCCGCTCTACGACGCCATGGGCACCCGCATCCACCTGCGCCGGATGAACGACTTCGACCAGGTCGTCCGCGAGTCCCTCGAGGAGGTCGGCCTCCCGGCGACCTTGGCCAAGGAGGCCCACCACAAGAAGTTCGACGCCGCGCTGCACCGCAGCCACAAGCGGGGGATCAGCCTCGTCGGCACCGACGTCGGTACCCCGATCATCGCGGTCAACGGCGTGGCGTTCTTCGGTCCGGTGGTGACGCCCGCCCCGAAGGGCGAGGATGCGGCCCGCCTGTGGGACGGCTGCGTGCTCGTGGCCGGGACCCCCGGCTTCTTCGAGCTCAAGCGCAGCCGCACCGAGGGCCCCATCTTCGACTGACACCAGCCACCCACCACCAACCCACCACCCGACCAAGGACGGACATGCGCATCCACATCGGCGGCGACCACGCGGCATACGACCTCCACCAGACTCTCGTCACGCACCTGCGCGAGGCCGGGCACGAGGTCGTCGACCACGGCCCCTTCGCCTACGACGCGCAGGACGACTACCCGGTCTTCGTCCTGCGCGCCGCCGAGGCCGTGGCGGCGGATGAGGGCTCTCTCGGCGTCGTCCTCGGCGGGTCCGGCAACGGCGAGCAGATCGCCGCCAACAAGGTCACCGGCATCCGGGCGGCGCTGGCCTACAGCGCAGAGCTCGCGAGCCTCGCCCGCGAGCACAACAACGCGCACGTCGTCTCGATCGGCGCCCGCTTCACGACCGACGAGGTCGCCAAGCAGATCGTCGACACGTTCGTGTCGACGGAGTTCAGCGACGAGGCGCGGCACTCCCGGCGTCTGGGTATGGTCAGCGCGTACGAGAGCACCGGAGAACTGCCGTCCCTGCCCGAGTCGGACGAGGCGCGCTGACGCGTCCCTTCCGCCCGTCCCGATCTGCGCAAGGGAGGCACGTGGTCCTCGACGACAGCATCGTGTCCCGCCGTCGGCGCATCGCGCCCGGGCCGCTGCGCCGGGTCCGCCGGCTGGGAGCATGGCTCACGCGCGCGCCGTGGACCATGGTCGGCGGTTTCGTGCTGCTGATCGCGCTCGCCACCGCCGCGATCCTCGCGTGGCCCAACACGGTCCCGTGGGGCATCTACGGGTTGGTCGTCGTGGCCGCGGGGCTCTTCCTCGAGCCCCGCTTCCTGCTCGTGGTCTACATCGCGCTCTTCCTCGCCCTAGCCGTCACGGGGGCCTACCTCGGCGGATCGAAGAGCGCCACCCTCGGCGCCCAGGTCGTCACCGTCGTGATGATGCTGCTGATGATCTGGCTCTCGCACGCGCGCGCCCAGGTGGGCGTGGTCGGTGTCAGCGGCGAGTCGATGCTCGTCGACATGCGTGACCGGCTCAGGGCGCAGGGTGAGCTGCCGCCGCTGCCGCCGTCGTGGCAGGCGGAGGTCGCGCTCGAGTCGGCCTACGGCGACGGCTTCGCGGGTGACTTCGTCGTGGCGAGCCGGTCCACCGACGGCCGCATGCTCGAGGTGGCGCTCGTCGACGTCTCGGGGAAGGGCCGCGAGGCCGGCACCCGTTCGCTCCTGCTCTCCGGGGCCCTCGGCGGCCTGCTGGGGGAGATGAGCGAGGAGAGCTTCCTGTCCTCGGCCAACAACCACCTGCTCCGCCTGCGGTGGGACGAGGGCTTCGCCACCGCCGTCCACGTGGCGGTCGACCTCGAGACCGGCCGGTTCACGATCGGCTACGCCGGCCACCCTGCCGCAGCACAGTTCGCCGCGGGCTCCGGCCGGTGGCGGATGCTGTCCGGCGGGCGCGGCCCGTTGCTCGGGATCATCGACAGCGCCGTCTACCCGCGAGAGGTCGGGACGCTGCGCCGCGGCGACGCGCTCGTGCTCTACAGCGACGGCGTCATCGAGGCCCGCGACAAGACGCTCGTCGACGGCATCGACCGCATGCTGGGGCGGGCCGAGTCGTTCATCCGCACCGGGTTCGAGGGGCTGGCCCAACGGCTGTGCGACCAGGCGGCCGCCGGACTCGGGGACGACCGGGCCGTCGTCACCATCTGGCGCACCTGACACGTCGGTGGCGTATGCCTGCGGCGAGGCGGGCGCCGGCCGCTCACTACGATGCCGGGGTGAGTGACCAGCCAGACCCAGCCGACTCGGCGCCCACCCCGACTCCCCAGACCACCGCCCGGACCCACGGACCCGACCGCAGGCAGCACGTGGTGCCCGACCTGCCGCCGGGCGTGACGCCGGCGCGCGTGCGCTCGTTCGTGCGCCGGGGCCGGCTCTCCTCGCTGACCAGGGACCGGGTCGAGCGCCTCGCGCCGACGCGTGCGCTGCCCGAGGGGCGCTTCGACGCCGCAACGACATTCGGTCGCAGCGCCCCGGTGGTCCTCGAGATCGGATGCGGCCACGGACACGCGGCCATCGCGTATGCCGCTGCCTTCCCCGAGCACGACATCGTCGCCATGGACGTGCACACCCCCGGGCTGGCCCGCATGCTCGCGAACGCCGACGAGGCGGGCGTGCCGAACCTGCGTGTCGAGATCGGTGACGCCGTGCTGTTCCTCGAGGAACGCGTCGACGACGCCACGTTCGACGCCGTCCACCTCTTCTTCCCCGACCCGTGGCGCAAGAAGAAGCACACCAAGCGACGCTTCGTCAGCCCCGCCAACCTCGACCTGCTCGCGCGGGTGCTGAAGCCCGGCGGTCACGTGCTCGTCGCCACCGACCAGGACTTCTACGCCCAGCACGTTCTCGCCGAGGTGGGTGCGCACCCCCGGTTCGAGGTGCGCCGGACCGAGCGGCCGCAGTGGCGGCCGCGCAACGGCTTCGAGGCCAAGGGGATCGCCGCGGGGCGCACCATCAACGAGCTGCGCCTCGACCGGTTGCCCTGAGCCCACGGCACGAGGGGGAGACGCGCCGGCACCCGGTGCCGACCGGTCTCCCCCCCTCATGTCTCGGTGGTCGGGGTGACAGGATTTGAACCTGCGGCCCTTGCGTCCCAAACGCAATGCGCTACCAAGCTGCGCCACACCCCGCGGTCGTCGAATCGTAGCGGACGAGCGGCACTGCGACCGCGCCGTTGCCCGCACGCCGCCGGCGTCCGCCCGCTCGAGGGTGTCGATTTCGAAGGACCGGACGCGACCCAGTAGGGTGGCGCGCAGGCCATCGGATGACCGAGGCCCTGCGGGCGTAGCTCAATGGTAGAGCCTCAGTCTTCCAAACTGATTACGCGAGTTCGATTCTCGTCGCCCGCTCCGGATCCCGAGCGCTGCTCCGCCGCGCCGAACCGATCACGCGTCGCAGACGACGAGAGCCCCGCCCACCGATGGTGAGCGGGGCTCTCGTGGCAACAGGTCAGGTCACGGGTCGCACTTGGAGGTGCTGTAGGCGCTCGTCTGGGAGACGACGCACGTCTTGAGGAAGTCCCCGAACTCCTTGTCCCGCCACGTCTGCCAGAAGTCGGCGTGCAGCGACCGGCCGTCGCTCGTGCCCATCATCTTGTCCGAGGACAGGGCCACGTCCGTGCCGTTGCCGACGTAGGGGAACTGGATGGTCTCCCGCAGCTCCGCCACGCCGATGGGGTGCGTCGCCGGGCACTTCTTGTTCACCGTGTACGCGTAGTGCGCGTTGTCCCGGGTGTCGCCGTTCTGGGTGGCCGTGTGGTTCGGCCTCACGCCGTCCCAGCAGGAGGGGAAGTCGATGTGTGCGGTGAGCGTGAGGCCGGGCTTGCCGGACAGGCCGGTGCAGTCCGGGATGCTCTGCACGGGCGCCGACCTGGCGCCGGACTTCATCCCGCACGACCAGTTGTAGCGAGTGCCGACCAGGCGGGTGTCGGCCGGGATGGGCTGTGCCGCACCGAAGGTCGTGCCCGCCGCGCTGCGGTAGTAGGCGGTGAACTGCTGGGCCGGCACGAGCTGGCCGGCCTTAGGCCCGGAGACGTAGCGGAGCGTGGGCGTCCAGTAGCCGGCCGAGTCGGCGCTGTAGGACAGGCCGAGGACCTTGCGGCAGTTGTTGGCCTTGCCGACGAGGTCGCCGTAGTTCGCGGCGTTGGGGTTGGCGAGGGAGTGCCAGGCGATGTTGCCGAAGAACTGGTGCTCGTGCATCGACGGGCCGGTGGCGTTGTGGTTGACGATCGGGTCGTAGTAGCCGATCGCCACGGCCGGTTGCCCCGAGACGTCGCACTTGACCTTGCCCAGGGCGGACGCCCCGGTGGCCGGCAGGAGGAGCGCCACGAGGAGGCCCAGGACGACGGCGACCGGCAGGAGCAGGCGCCGCCGGGTCGGGGTGGTGGGAGGGGTTGCATCGGTCATGCGGCCGAAGGCTACCCGACAACGTGTGATATGTACGACTTGTGCCGACGAGGTATGACGCGGTATCGGCACCAAAACGGCTGGACCTCCTGGGCGGTGCGTTCCTACCGTGGCTGCATGTTCCGGCCCGACCTGCACGATGCCCTGCGCGACCGCGACGCGGTGCTGCGCGCGTTCCTGGCTCCCGACGGCTCCCTGACGAGCATCCCCACGAAGATCCGCAAGCGCTTGGTCGTCCTCGACCTGCTGGCGCAGCAGTTCGAGCCGGGGGAGCGGTACGACGAGACAGAGGTCAACAACCGCCTGCGTGCCTTCCACCCCGACGTCGCGGCCCTGCGCCGCTACCTCGTCGAGGAGGGCTTCCTCGACCGCGCCGACGGTCGCTACTGGCGTGCGGGCGGCACGGTCGGCTGACCCGGCGATGTCGCACCGGGCAGACGCCCCTGCAGCGGTCAGCGGAAGCCGAGGGACTCGCTGAGCCAGCTCTCGGCGCCGTCGGCCTCGAGGCCGGCTTCGATGGCCGCGGCCGTGCGCGGGGACGGCCACCCGTGCACCCAGTAGAGGGCGAGGCCACCGGGCAGCGCGATGAGCAGCGGCAGCCACGAGTGCGGCTCGAACACGAACGAGCACGCGAAGGCCACGAGGACCGGGGCCTCGGCCAGAGCGGTGCGCAACGTCGTGGTCGAGGTGAAGTAGCGCAGGCTGGTGGCCTCGGCGTTCTCGCGCGGCAGGCCGTGCGGGAGGGACGGGACGGCATACCCGACCCAGCGGATGAGCGCCGCCGAGCCGACGAGCGTCGCCAGCACCAGCACGACGGCCCACACGGACGGCACCGCCACCGAGGGATCCACGACGATGCGCACCGCGCTGAGCATCAGCGCCCCCATGCCGACCGCGACGGACACGAGCTGGATCGGCCGCAGGGTGGCGTGCTCGGGCGAGGCGAAGGGGCCCGGAAGGCTGCTCATGGCCCCCGAGCATAGGCGGCGGCCACCCGTGGACCGTCCGCGCATTTAGCCATGGGGCGCGCGGCCTATAACATGGTGCGCTGGCCCGTCCGTTCACCGTCGACGACCACGTCGGCACCACCCAATGGAGTAACCCGCAGTGAAGAGTGCGCTCGAGACCCTCAGCCCGACCCGGGTCAAGATGACCGTCGAGGTCCCGTTCGAGGAGCTCAAGCCGAGCCTCGATGCGGCCATCAAGCACATCGGTGAGCACATCCAGGTGCCCGGCTTCCGCAAGGGCAAGGTGCCCGCCCGCATCATCGAGCAGCGCGTCGGTCGCGCCGCCGTCCTCGAGGAGGCCGTCAACAACGCCCTCCCGACCTTCTACGGCCAGGCCCTCGAGGAGAACGAGGTCCGCCCGCTCGGCCAGCCCGAGATCACCGACCTCAAGGTCCCGGCCACCGACGGCGAGGACTTCGTCTTCACCGCCGAGGTCGACCGTCGCCCCGAGATCGAGCTGCCCGACTTCAGCGGCATCGAGCTGACCGTCGACGAGGCCAAGGTCGAGGACGAGGCCGTCGAGCAGCGCCTCACCGACCTCCGCGCCCGCTTCGGCACCCTCAAGGGCGTCGACCGCGCCGTGCAGGACGGCGACTTCGTCTCCATCGACCTGTCCGCCGAGATCGACGGCGAGCAGATCGACGAGGTGACCGGCGTCTCCTACGAGGTCGGCAGCAAGAACATGCTCGAGGGCCTCGACGAGGCGCTCGTCGGCATGACGGCCGACGAGACCAAGCATTTCACCGCGCCCCTGGCCGGTGGCGAGCAGGAGGGCCGGGAGGCCAGCTGCACCGTCACCGTGACCGCCGTCAAGGAGCGCGAGCTGCCCGAGCTCGACGACGAGTTCGCCCAGCTGGCCTCCGAGTTCGACACGCTGGACGAGCTCAAGGCCGACCTCACCGCGAAGGCCGAGGTCGACGCCAAGTTCGCCCAGGGCGTCGCCGCCCGCGACAAGCTCCTCGAGGCCATCCTCGAGAAGGTCGAGGTGCCGATCCCCGAGAGCATCGTCGAGGCCGAGGTGCACAGCCACCTCGAGGGCGAGGGTCGCCTCGAGGACGACGAGCACCGTGCCGAGGTCGACGAGAGCACCCGCAAGGGTCTCAAGACCCAGCTGGTCCTCGACGCCATCGCCGAGAAGGAAGAGGTCAAGGTCGAGCAGCAGGAGCTCATCGAGTTCCTCGTCATGAGCTCGCAGCAGTACGGCATGGACCCCAACCAGTTCGCCCAGTCGCTCGACCAGGAGGGCCAGATCCCCGCCATGGTCGCCGAGGTCGCCCGCCGCAAGGCGTTGGCCACCGTCCTCGAGAAGGTTGCGGTGAAGGACACGGCGGGCAACGTCGTCGACCTCAACCAGGCCGTCCCCGGCACCGAGGGCGACGAGGACGAGGACGTCCAGGACGTCGCCGAGGGCACCGACGAGGCGGCTGCGGAGGAGAAGGCCGACGCCTGACCGTCTCCGCAGAGACTGCGAATGCCGCTGGGCCGGCTCCCGTTCGGGAGCCGGCCCTCGCGCGTCCCCGGAGGCGGGTGGGCCGGGGTTGCCGGCGGCGTCACCCGGGTAGGTGACGGGAGTCGTCGGCGCGACGACGTCCAGCACGACGAGCGAGGAGCCACGGATGAGCAACATCGACGAGTCGGGCGCCGGCATGGCGGACTCCGACATCAACAGCACTCACCCCGACGGCTCGGGCAGCGTCGACACGCAGAGCGCGGTGGAGGGGGCCTCGGGTGACGACGCGGGTCGCGGCAACCTCGACGGCAGCACCCCGGTGGCCGAGCCCCGCGGCCGCTCCCTCGACCAGGCCGGGTCCGAAGCGGGGGGCAACGGCTCCTTCGACGAGGCGGCGCCGGAGGAGAACGGCGCCGAGTCCGACGCCGTGGACGCGGGGCAGGACAACGGCCTGAACGAGTGACCGCCCGCTTCCACGGACCCCGCCCGGCGGCATACGCAGGCGGGGTCCGCCCTGCGCGGGCCCCTGTGGTTGCGTCGGACCGGCTCAGGTTTGTGCGCTCACGGCGAACACGGCGCGGTTCGGGAAATCTGCCCGAGGGGTCGGGCGTTAGGGTCAGTGACGAGCCAGCCGGCGCCACCTCCCGTGGGCAGAGGCTGGATTACTTCGACGATGGAGACATGGTGATTTCGGAGACCTCCGCCAACGGCAACGGCATGCCGGGTGGTCTGGACGACCACATCTACAACCGCCTGCTCAAGGAGCGGATCATCTTCCTCGGGTCGGACGTCCGCGACGACAACGCGAACGCCATCGCCGCGCAGCTGCTGCTGCTCTCGGCCGAGGACCCCGAGAAGGACATCTGGCTCTACATCAACAGCCCCGGCGGGTCGATCTCGGCCGGCATGGCCATCTTCGACACGATGAACTGGATCCCCAACGACGTCGCCACCGTCGCGATGGGCATGGCCGCCTCGATGGGCCAGTTCCTTCTCTCGGCCGGCACGAAGGGCAAGCGCTACGCCACGCCCCACGCCCGCGTCATGATGCACCAGCCCTCGGGCGGCATCGGCGGCACGGCCACCGACATCAAGATCCAGGCCGAGCAGATGCTCTACGTCAAGAAGCAGATGGCCCAGCTCATCGCCGAGCACACCGGCCAGACGCGCGACCAGATCGAGAAGGACTCCGACCGGGACCGCTGGTTCAGCGCGGAGGAGGCCAAGGACTACGGCTTCGTCGACCACGTCTTCAGCCGGTCCGACCAGGCGGTCGAGGGCAAGGGGGTCGGCCAGGCCGACGCCAAGGGCGAGAACTGACCGCGGCCTGACCAGGACTTGGAGAGCACAGACATGAACATCGAACCCACCAACCGCCTCGCGGTCGCCGCTCCGTCGAGCCGCTACATCCTGCCGCAGTTCGAGGAGCGCACCTCCTACGGCATGAAGCGGTCCGACCCCTACAACAAGCTCTTCGAGGACCGCATCATCTTCCTCGGCGTGCAGGTCGACGACGCGTCGGCCGACGACATCATCGCCCAGCTGCTCGTGCTGGAGTCGCTCGACCCCGACCGCGACATCCTCATGTACATCAACAGCCCCGGCGGCTCGTTCACCGCGATGACCGCGATCTACGACACGATGCAGTTCGTCCGGCCCGACATCCAGACGTTCGTCATCGGCCAGGCCGCATCGGCCGCAGCGGTGCTCCTCGGCGCCGGCGCGCCGGGCAAGCGCTTCGCCCTGCCCAACTCGCGCATCCTCATCCACCAGCCGGCGCTCTCGGGCGGCGACTACGGCCAGGCCTCCGACATCGAGATCCAGGCCAACGAGGTGCTGCGCATGCGCACCTGGCTCGAGGACACGCTGGCCAACCACACCGGCCGCACCTCCGAGCAGGTACGCAACGACATCGAGCGCGACAAGATCCTCTCCGCCGAGGACGCCAAGGACTACGGCCTCATCGACCAGGTCCTCGCCTCGCGCAAGGCGTCGCTGGAGGTCTGACCTGCCGCTCGCCTGTCGAGCGCGTATGCCGCAGGGCCGGGTTCCGCTGGAACCCGGCCCTGCGGCATACCTGCTTGGATGGGTCGAACCCGACATCGAGCATGGAGGCCCCGTCATGGCAAGTGCGGAGTTCGACCAGGCGGCCCAGGCCGTCAAGGAGCTCACGACCGACCCCGGCAACGAGGTGAAGCTGCGGCTCTACGGCCTGTTCAAGCAGGCCACGGAGGGTGACGTGACCGGCTCGCGGCCGGGCTTCACCAACCCGGTCGGGCGCCAGAAGTACGACGCCTGGGCCAAGCTGTCGGGCACCTCGCAAGAGGCGGCGCAGGAGCAGTACGTCGCGATCGTCCGCGACCTCACCTCCCCCTGACGCACTCCTCGAAGGCCCGTCGCCCGCCCAGCACCGCGCCATCTGGCGCGATGTCGTGCCCAGACCACGTCGACCGCCACATCAACGGACTACATGGCGGCGTGACGTCGCGTCCCCAAGCCGCCTAGCGGTGTCTCGGCCTGGGAGCTGCGCTCGGGGCGATACCGCCGGCTGGTGCGCGGCGTCTACGTCGCCACGGAGGTGCCGGAGACGCCCTTGGTGATGGCGGAAGCCGGCCTGCTCGTGGCCGGCGCGGGCAGTGTCGCCTCGCACCAGACGGCCGCCAGGGTTTGGGGTGGCGTAGTGCCGGACGACGGGCTGACCCACGTCACGTCGCCAAGGCGTCCACGCGGCAGCGGGATGACGGCCCACCGGCCGAAGCCGGGTCAGCGAGGATCGGTGGTGCGTGGCATCCCCCTCACGACCCCGACGTCGACGTTCCTCGACCTCAGCGACGAGCTCGGGCTCGCGGAGCCGGTGGTGCTGGGGGACTCGCTCGTCCGCGCAGGCCACGCCACTCCCCAGCGGCTGGTCGCGGCGGCCTCCGGCTACCGAGGCAAGGCGCGCCGCCACGCACGAAGGGCGGCGGCGCTGGTCAGGGCGGACGTCGACCCTCCCATGGAGACCCGCGCGCGGCTCCTCATGGTGCTCGCCGGTCTGCCGGAGCCCGTGGTCAACCACAAGGTCCGGGTGGCCCGACGGTGCCATCTGGTCGGGTGGCGAGGAGGACCATGCCCTGCCAGCGCAACGGCTCGCCAGGTGGCGTCACGCGGTGGTGCTGCGTGGAGAAGCGGTTGCCCGCGGGGCTGATTCGAGTGGATCGGTGTTCGAGTGACACGGCCGTCGTTTGTCCGCCATCAGCGGACAAACGGCGTTGCGCGAGCGGGGCTGCCCCTGGCCGTCGTCTAATAGGAGTCGGCCCCAGTCGGGGCCGGCCGGGTGCACCCCAGCGTTCGGCGCCGACGAACCAGGAGCAAATCGGTGGCACGCATCGGAGAAGGCGGAGACCTCCTCAAGTGCTCTTTCTGCGGGAAGAGCCAGAAGCAGGTCAAGAAGCTCATCGCCGGCCCGGGCGTCTACATCTGCGACGAGTGCATCGACCTCTGCAACGAGATCATCGAGGAGGAGCTCGCCGAGAGCAGCGAGCTGGGCCTCGACCACCTGCCCAAGCCGCGCGAGATCTTCGAGTTCCTCGAGAACTACGTCATCGGGCAGGACGTCGCGAAGAAGTCCCTGGCGGTCGCCGTCTACAACCACTACAAGCGCATCCAGGCCGGTGAGGGCGTCAAGCGCGACGACGACCACGTCGACATCGCCAAGTCCAACATCCTGCTCATCGGCCCCACCGGCTCCGGCAAGACGTACCTGGCGCAGACCCTCGCCAAGATGCTCAACGTCCCGTTCGCCATCGCGGACGCCACGGCCCTGACCGAGGCCGGCTACGTCGGCGAGGACGTCGAGAACATCCTGCTCAAGCTCATCCAGGCCGCCGACTACGACGTCAAGAAGGCCGAGACGGGCATCATCTACATCGACGAGGTCGACAAGATCGCCCGCAAGAGCGAGAACCCGTCCATCACGCGCGACGTGTCCGGTGAGGGCGTGCAGCAGGCGCTGCTCAAGATCCTCGAGGGCACGACGGCCTCGGTGCCTCCGCAGGGCGGCCGCAAGCACCCGCACCAGGAGTTCATCCAGATCGACACGACCAACGTGCTCTTCATCGTCGGTGGCGCCTTCGCCGGCCTCGAGAAGATCATCGAGTCGCGCTCCGGCCGCAAGGGCCTGGGCTTCGGCCAGCCGCTGCACAACCCCAAGGACCTCGTCGACAGCTTCTCCGACGTCATGCCGGAGGACCTGCTGAAGTTCGGCCTCATCCCCGAGTTCATCGGCCGCCTGCCGGTGCTGACGACGCTGGCCCCGCTCGACCAGCAGGCCCTCGTCAACATCCTCACCGTGCCGCGCAACGCGCTCGTCAAGCAGTACCAGAAGATGTTCGAGATCGACGGGGTCGACCTCGAGTTCACCGACGACGCCGTCACGGCCGTCGCCGACCAGGCCCTGCTGCGCGGCACCGGCGCCCGCGGCCTGCGCGCGATCATGGAGGAGGTCCTCCTCCCGGTGATGTTCGACGTGCCGAGCGACGACGAGATCGCTCGGGTGGTCGTGACGCGTGAGGTCGTCCTCGACAACGTCAACCCGACGATCGTGCGCCGTGAGGCCGAGCCGCGCGCTCGCCGCCCGCGCAAGGAGTCCGCCTGAGCGTGCGCGCCCTCGTCGCGGTGACCGCGTGGTCACAGGCGTGAGGCGGTCCTGACCGTGGCGGCTCCCTTCCGGCTCGTGGCGG
Source organism: Terrabacter terrae (assembly GCF_039529575.1). Lineage (NCBI taxonomy): Bacteria > Bacillati > Actinomycetota > Actinomycetes > Micrococcales > Intrasporangiaceae > Terrabacter > Terrabacter terrae. Next base: position 214,333 of record NZ_BAAANB010000003.1, on the reverse strand, counting down.
GCCAGCAGGGACCCGTGCAGCAGACTGCGACCACCTGTGGCTCCGCGTCCCTCACGGTCGCCCGCATGCTCGCGGACCCGGCCTTCGCGCAGTGGGTCCGTGACGGCATACCCAGGCAGGCGAGCGACGGCGAGGCGCGCGACCGCCGCACCGCGGCCGAGCGCTTCGCCGCGTACGAACAGGTGGTCATGTCCCGGACCAACGCCCTCGTGGGCGCCGGGCGGCACCTGCAGCTTCCCTGGCCGCGTGCCCTCGGCACGCCGCCGTGGGGTGCCCAGGGTGAGCTCGAGCACGGCGCCGCCGAGCCGGGGGTCGACTACCACGTCACCTGGTTCCGCCACCGCGGCAGGCAGGGTCTCGAGCGTGCGTATGCCGCCCTCCGCGAGCGGGTGCGCGCCGGCCGTCCCGCGCTGCTCTACGTCGGCAACGCCTGGGCGCCGCGGCACGTCGTGCTCGTGCTGCCACCGACGGGTGAGCGCTCGTTCGACGTGTACGAACCGTCGGCTGGTGCCGTGGTCGACCTCCCGGAGCCCGCCTTCGTCGAGCGGCGGCTCGGCGTGGCCGGCTGGGACCTGCCCTGGGCCGCGGTCTGGCACCGTTCCCTCAGCTGACCCGGGTCACCCGTTCAGTCACTCCTCAGTCACTCGTGCTGGGCAGGTGGGCTCGTGCGGACCAGCCACAGGCCCACGGCGACGCCCCCGAGGCCGAGCACGTATGCCGCCGGGGCGATCCCCAGCGAGAACCCGGAGAGCACGCCGGCGAGGACCGCGACCGGCACGGCGGCCAGCAGGGCCACGGCCGTGTGGCGTGCCCACCTGCCCGCCGTCCGTGCAGTGAACGAGCCGGCGGGCGGCGACGACGCCGACAGCGCGGTCGCCGCGTGCGCGACGATGCACCCGGCCGCTGCCGGCAGGGACCACCAGGAGAAGCTGCCGGCCGGGCTCAGCGTGAACCACCCGTAGAGCAGCAGCGCCCAGTAGACCAGGGGTGCGGCCGAGCCGGCCCAGGCCATGGTCAGCAGGGGCAGCAGGACGAGGGCCCACCAGAGGCTGTCGAAGCCGCCGGCGGCGAGGTGGAGGCTGGCGAGGTAGACGAGCACGCCGCCCATCGCGGCCGCCGTCGCGCCGAGCTGGCTGATCGACCACTCGGGACCTGCGCCGAAGTGCAACGTGCGCCGGACGGGCGGTACGACGGCCGGCGTCGCGTGGGGCAGCGATTCGGCTGCGCCCATGGTCACCGCCTCGCCATCCGCGGCGCAGATGCCCGTCGCGCGATGTCACGCAGCACGAGGTCGAGGGAGCCCGGTCCCCGCCAGGGCACCACCGGGACGCCGCGCTGGCGCAGGCTGTGCACCTCCGCGTCGCGCGAGAGCAGCCGCATCCGCCAGGCGAGCGACTGGTAGACGTTGCCCGGGTCGGTGACGAGGTGCTCGGGGAAGGTGTCCACCACGACGACGGTCATGCCCCGCGCGGCGAGCCGGTGGGCAAGGCCCACCATCGTCGGGTCGATGAGCGGGGAGAGGACGAGGCACAGCGCCATGGGGTCGATGCCGCGCACGGCCTGCTCGCCGGTGTCGCGGCGCTCCGTGGCGGGGGAGATGGCCGCGAGGGTGTCGAGCACCCGCCTCAGGTGGTTCGTGCCGGAGCCGACGCCGAGGACGGGCACCTCGGCGGCGCCGACGGTGCGCAGCGTGAGCCGGTCGTTGCTGCGCAGGAAGTGCTCGCTGATGGCGCCGGCCGCCCGCACGGTGACGTCGAGGCTCGTGGGGCGGCCGTCGATGCCCTCGCGCGGGCCGAGGTCGCTGAAGCAGTCGACGAGCAGGAAGACGTGCGCGTCCTCGTCGGTGAAGGTGGAGGTGACGTGCAGTGCACCCGTGCGCATGGAGATCGGCCAGTGGATCCGGCGGAGGCGGTCGCCGGGATGGAAGGGCCGGACGGTGTTGAACTCCGAGCCGGATCCCGGCCGGTTGGAGCGGTTGAGGCCGACGATGCCTCTGGGGTGCGGCGTCGGCGCGCTCGCGTCGAAGGCAGCCGGCAGGGGCAGCGTGGCGGACTCGAGGTCAGGCAGGTCGACCGGCCCGGTGCGGAAGGCGCCCCACGTGCTGGCCAGGGCGATGCTCACCGTGCCGACGCGCCGGCGACCCCACCGCGTGGACCGCAGCCCCAGCGCGGCGACGCCGTCCTCGAGCTCCACGATCCCGCTCGAGGGCTTGCGCTCGACCCAGGGCGCCTGGGCCACGGTGACGACCCCGTGCACGTCCGCCAGCGCCGGCTCGGTGGTGACGCGGAGTCCCGTGGCGGTGCCCTCCCGGAGCGTCGTGTCGCCGAGCCGGGCGGTGCCGGTGACCTCCGTGCCGGGCCGGGCCAGGTGCCCCCACACCGCGGCGACGACGAGCGGCGTGACGATGACGAGCAGGTCCGCGCGTCGCCCGAGGACGGCCGCGATGGCGCCGGCCGCAGCCAGGATGACCGCGCGCTGGTGGGCAGCCGTGGGCTCCCACCCGCCGAGACGACGGGTGGCGACCTGTCGCGGACGCCAGGCGGGCACGAGCGGTCAGCCCGCCGCCGGGCGCTGGGTGGCGCCCTGGGCCAGGTGCTCGCGGGCGGACGGGGCCGCGACCGTTCGCAGCAGGCTCTCGACGACGCTGCGCCCTGACGCGTTGCTCATCCACAGCTCGGGCTTGACCGTGATCCGGTGGGCGAGGACGGGCACGGCGACGGCCTTGACGTCCTCGGGGGTGACGTAGTCGCGGCCGTCGACCACGGCATACGCCCGCGAGCAGAGCAGCAGGCCCAGGGCACCACGCGGCGAGGCGCCCATCAGCACGTCACCGTGGGTGCGGCTGGCGGCGGCGAGGGCCACGCAGTAGCGACCGACCGACTCGTCCACGGCGGTCGCCTCGACGGCGGCCTGCATCGCCAACAGCTGTCCGCCGTCGACGATGCGCTGCAGCTCCTGCTCCTCCCGTCGGCGCGCCATCCGGTTGGACAGGATCTCCCACTCCTCGTCGAGGGTGGGGTAGCCGAACGAGACGCGCATGAGGAAGCGGTCGAGCTGGGCCTCGGGCAGCGGGTAGGTGCCTTCGTACTCGACCGGGTTGGCGGTGGCGAGCACGTGGAAGGGCTGCGGCAGCGGGAACGTGCGCCCCTCGACGGTCACCTGCTTCTCCTGCATGGCCTCGAGCAGGGCGGCCTGCGTCTTGGGCGGCGTGCGGTTGATCTCGTCGGCGAGCAGCAGCCCGGTGAAGAGGGGGCCGGCCCGGAACGCGAACTCGCCGACCCGCTGGTCGTAGATGAACGAGCCGGTGATGTCACCGGGCAGCAGGTCGGGGGTGAACTGGGCGCGCTTGAAGTCCAGGCCGAGCGTCTGCGCGAAGCTGCGCGCGGCCAGCGTCTTGCCGAGGCCGGGGAAGTCCTCCATGAGGACGTGGCCGCCCGCGAGGATCCCGGACAGCACGAGCCGCAGCGACTCGCGCTTGCCCACGACGGCGCGGTCGACCTCGTCGAGGACGGCGCTGCTCAGCTCGCTCACCTGGCGAAGGCTCATCTCGGTCATGGGCTACCACTGCTCGATTCGTCGGAGGATGGGGTCGAGGACCTGGGGGCGGTAGAGGTCCGGTGGCGGGAGCCCGACGAGCAGGTCCCAGAGCTCCGGCGGCGTCACCGACTGGGCCCACCTGGGCTCCTCCTCGGCGACGATGCCGTACTTGGTGAAGAGCCGTTCGCGGACGAGCACCTGCAGCTGCAGGTGGAGGTCGTGCACGATGCTCTCGCGTCCCTCCCGGCGGGTGTCGGCGGCCTCGAGGCGGCCGGCGAGGTTGGTGACGCGGAAGTCGTTGCCGCGGCTGTGGCCGCTGAAGTCGCCGTCGACGAGCGGCCACAGGGTCAGGTGCTGCGGCGCCGTGTGGTCGATGACGTGCCACAGCAGCAGCGCGACGGCCAGCAGGATCGCCAGGAGCACGGGCACGTCGGGGGCCAGGCCCAGGGCTGCGGTGAGCACCGACAGGCCGACCCACGTCAGCACCAGGCCGACGAGGCGCCGGCGCCACGGCCGCAGCGTGGCCCGGAGCGCGTCCAGCCGCGTCGGCTCGGGGCGCACGATCCCGGAGGGGAGCGGCTCCCGAGGACGTATGCCGTCCGGCCGGCTGGTCATGCGCCCTCGTTCCCTGCGTGGCCGGCTCTCCGGCCGGTCGCCTGGCCGTCGGCGGGGGCGCCGGTGGTGCCGCCGGCGTGGGCGGCCGCCTCGGCCGCGCGTTGTTCGGCCTGCCGGGCGGCGACGTGCTCGAGGTCCGCGATCAGCACGCCGAGATCGGCCACGGCGCGCTCGCGGTGGCTCTCGCCGAGTGGGTGGACCGAGAAGCGGGCCTCGCGGTAGAGGGCGGCGAGGTCGTCGAGGCGCTCGGAGTCGACGGGCCACACGCGGATGACCCGCTCGGTGTACTCCCTCGAGGTCTCGGCCGCCAGGCGAGGCAGGCCGGTGGCAGCGGCGGAGGTCTCGAGGCCGATCCACGCGGCGACGATCGCGTTGCGCGGCTCCCCGGTCTCAAGCCCACGCAGGTGGTCCCGGGCGGCGCGGAGCAGCTCGGACGGCACGAGGGGGATGGCGAAGTCAGGCTCCGCGTGGCGTTCGAGCTGGGGGCGACGGCGCAGCAGCGAGCGCACCAGCTGGACGAGGGCCAGGAGGATGACCACCGCCACGAAGACGAGGACGACCTGCAGGAGGACGACCAGCAGCGGCGAGGGGTCGAACGGCGTCGGCTGGCCCGCCGACGTCGGCGCCTGCGTGCTCGTCGACGTCGCCAGCGTCGTGAAGGTCGGGATGGGGGCGCGCGTCTCGGGGTCCACCGGCCGGGAGAGCAGCGGGACGGGTTGCCCCATGGCCGCCACGACGAGCGCGGCCATGACGACGGCACCGCCCGCGATGGTCGCGCCAAGCCCCCGTCTCGACATGCGAGGACCCTAGTGCAGTGTGGCTGCCCGCAGCGGTATTGCCTGCCGATCGTTGCCGTCCCGGGACATCGGGCGGCAACGACCGGCGGGCGGACGTCGCATCAGGCCTGGGCGGGCGCCTTCTCGACGGGGACGAGCTCGGCGTCACGGACCTCGACGGCCTCGCCCTCGGCATACGCCAGCTCGCTGATGCGTCCGGTGGCGCGCAGGTCCGCCTCGGCCGACTGCACGTGGGCGAGGGAGGCCGCCGGGGCGAGCAGCGTCATGCTGCGCACCTCGGCGCGCATGCCGACCTTGGCCTCGGACTTGACCTTGCGAACCCCCGCGAGGGCGGCGCCGACGGAGGCGAGCAGAGCAGGGTCGCCGCCGGACGGAAGGTCCTCGCGCGTCGGCCACGCCTGGCGGTGCACCGAGCCCGCGCCGAACCAGGACCAGACCTCCTCGGTGGCGTAGGGCAGGAACGGAGCGAGCAGGCGCAGCAGCGTCTCGAGCGCGAGGCGCAGGGCGGCGCGGGCGCTGGCCGCGCCTTCAGGGCCCTGGCCGCCGTAGGCGCGGTCCTTGACGAGCTCGAGGTAGTCGTCGCAGAAGGTCCAGAAGAAGCTCTCGGTGGCCTCGAGCGAGCGGGTGTAGTCCCACGCCTCGAAGCCGGCGGTCGCCTTGTCGACGACGTCACCGAGGGCGGCGAGCATCGCCAGGTCGAGTGGGTTGGTCACGGCGGCGTGCAGGTCGCCGTCGACGTCGCCGAAGGAGAGGGCGAACTTGCTCGCGTTGAGCACCTTGATCGCCAGGCGTCGCCCGACCTTCATCTGGCCGGTGTCGTAGGCGGCGTCGGTGCCGAGGCGGCCGGAGGCCGCCCAGTAGCGCACGGCGTCGGCGCCGTTGGCCTTGACGACGTCCTCGGGCGTCTCGGCGTTGCCCTTGGACTTGCTCATCTTCTTGCGGTCGGGGTCGAGGATCCAGCCGCTGATGGCGGCGTTGGTCCACGGCACCGAGCCGTGCTCGTAGTGGGCGCGCACGACCGTGGCGAAGAGCCACGTGCGGATGATGTCGTGGGCCTGCGGGCGCAGGTCCATCGGGAAGACGGCCTTGAACAGCTCGGGGTCGTTGCGCAGGACCGCGCCCTCGCCGACCGGCCAGCCGGCGGCGATCTGCGGCGAGAGCGACGACGTCGCCCACGTGTCCATCACGTCGGGGTCGGCGACGAACCCGCCGGGGACGCCCCGCTGGTCCTCGGTGTAGCCCTCCGGCACGTCGACCTGCGGGTCGACCGGGAGCGCCGAGGTCGGGGGAGTGATCGGGTGGTCGTGGTCGGCCTCGCCGTCGGCGTCGACGGGGTACCAGACCGGGAAGGGCACGCCGAAGAAGCGCTGGCGCGAGATGAGCCAGTCGCCGTTGAGCCCGTCGACCCAGTTGGTGTAGCGCGATCGCATGAACGCCGGGTGGAAGTCGACCTCACCGCCGCGCGCCACGAGGTCGGCCCGCAGGTCGGCGTCACGGCCACCGTTGCGGATGTACCACTGCCGCGAGGTCACGATCTCGAGCGGCTTGTCGCCCTTCTCGTAGAAGTTGGCCTTGCGCTGGGTCTTCTGCGGCTCGCCGTCGAGGTCGCCGGACTCGCGCAGGGCGGCGACGACGGCCTCGCGGGCGCTGAACGTCGTCTTGGTGGCGAGCGACCCGGCATACAGCTCCTCGCCCGGCCCGCCGGCGATCCACTCTGGCGTCTCTGCCTGGAGCCGGCCGTTGCGGGTGATGAGCGAGCGGATCGGCAGCTGCAGCTCGCGCCACCAGATCACGTCGGTGAGGTCTCCGAAGGTGCAGCACATGGCGATGCCGGCGCCCTTGTCCATCTCGGCGCCGCGGTGCGCGAGCACCGGCACCTCGACGTCGAAGAGGGGTGAGCGGACCGTCGAGCCGAAGAGGGGCCGGTAGCGCTCGTCGTCGGGGTGCGCGATGAGCGCGACGACCGACGGGATGAGCTCGGGACGCGTGGTCTCGATGTAGACGGGGTCAGCGCCGTCGCGGTGGAAGGCGACGCGGTGGTAGGCGCCGGGGTAGTCACGAGCCTCGAGCTCGGCCTGGGCGACGGCCGTCTGGAACGTCACGTCCCAGAGGCCGGGGGCCTCGCTCTGGTAGGCCTCGCCGCGCTCGAGGTTGTGCAGGAACGCCTGCTGCGCCACGGCGCGCGAGCGCGCGTCGATGGTGCGGTAGGAGATGTTCCAGTCGAGGCTGAAGCCCAGACGGCGGAAGAGCGACTCGAAGGTCACCTCGTCCTTGACCGTGAGCACGTCGCACAGCTCGATGAAGTTCTTGCGGCTGATCGGGCGCTGGTCGGCTGCCTTGATCGCCTTGCCCTTGGCGTCGACGCCCTCCTCGAACGGCGGCGTGAAACCCTCCTCGTAGGGCAGGCTCGCATCGCCGCGCACGCCGTAGTAGTTCTGCACGCGGCGCTCGGTCGGCAGGCCGTTGTCGTCCCAGCCGATGGGGTAGAAGACCTCGAGGCCCTGCATGCGCTTGTAGCGGGCCATGCAGTCGGTGTGCGTGTAGCTGAAGACGTGGCCCACGTGCAGGCTGCCGCTCGCCGTCGGGGGAGGGGTGTCGATGGCGAAGATCTGCTCGCGCGGGAGCGTCAGGGCCCTCTCGCGGTCGAAGGCGTAGGTGCCCTGCTCGGCCCATACCTGCATCCACTTCTCCTCGAGGCCGTCGAGCGATGGCCGCTCGGGGATCCGCGAGGTCGTGGTGTCAGGTGCGTCAGTCATGCGCCAATCCTTCCATGCGTCGCGGGGTGCCCTCGACCGGCTTTCCGGGGGACGACGGCCCGTCGAAGCGGGCGTATGCCGTGTCGCCGGCTCCATGCGCCGCCTCCGGCGTCGACCTCAGAAGTCGCACCCCGGCAGGTCGCAGCCCGGCAGGTCGCAGCCCGGCGCGTCGCAGCCGTCGCCACAGCCGGGCAGCCCATGGAAGGAGAAGAGCCCGTCGCTCGCGTCGACGAAGCCGTCCACCCCGTCGAGGACGTCGCCCGGGTCGGTGAACCAGGAGGACGCGTCGGTGATGTCTCCGAGCGCGTCCCCCAGTGAGAGGTCGCCGCCGTCCGGACCCGAGCCGCCGAAGTCGTACCAGTCCAGACCGTCGACGTAGTCGGACCAGTGGCTGTCCTTGGCGAGCTCGCGCAGCAGGTCGGCGAAGTGGGCCGTCAGGCCGAACGCCACGGCATACGGCAGGTAGCTCGACAGCAGTGCCCGCTTCTCCTCGAAGCGCAGGCGGTCCGCCTCCGCCGTGGCGAGGTACTCCCGGAAGCCGAGGGCCTCGATGCGCAGGGCGGTGCCCTCCGCGGTCCGCGGCGTGCGTGCCCCGCCCCAGCGGGCGAGGACCACCAGGGCGGCCACCAGCCCGACGAGAACCGGCGTCAGCGACCAGTCGTGCGCCTCGGCCAGGCCGGCGACGACGAGGACGGCGGTGACGAGCACGAGCGGCACGAGGACGGCGAGACCCACCGCGCGGGTCCGGCCGTTGCGGGCCCGCGGGTGACGGGAGTACCAGCCGCGCTCGACCACCTCCCGGTAGAGCCCGATCTGCGCCTCGCGCATCGTCATCGCGAACGAGCCCTTCAGTGCTGAGAGGCGCACGCGGTCGCGACCCTCGAAGACCCGGTCGAGGAGCAGCTGCTCGAACGCGGTGGGCATCTCCTCCGGAGCGGAGGCCGCTCGCCGCAGCTCCCAGTCGCGTGCCCGGGGCTCCTCTCGACCGTCCGTCTCGACGATGTGGAACCAGCCGCGCACGGCCAGGTCCAGCAGGGTCGCGCTGACGTCGTGGGGGTCTGCCACACCGTCGACGACCGTGCCGACCACTCCCGGTCGCACGTCCCGCGGCGGGGCGAAGGCGGGCGCGACCGTGCCCGACCACTCACCGCCGACCACGCGGTGGCGCGGGGCGTTCGCCGGGTCCGGAGGCAACAACCCCGGTGTCACGTCGTCGAACATCTCGTCACGCGCCCGCCACCACTTGACGAGAACCACGAGCCCGGCGAGCAGCAACGGGACGAGGCCGAGCAGGCAGGCCCCGACGAAGGTGTCCCGGTCCACGAGGGCCCGCGTGACGGCATACGGCATGGCGAAGGCGTGCGGCATGGCCGCTGCGACGGTCGCGACCACGTGCCCCCCTGTCCGTCGGCACGGCCCATCCGCCGCATCGATGTGCCGAAGCGTAGCGACGCAGGGCAGAGTGTCCCCATGGAGCCCGTCTACTCGTCCGTCATCGGATTCGCCCGCGCGGTGTTCGCGATGCAGGGGCTGAAGTTCACCATCGTCGGCGACGAGAACGTCCCGCGCGCCGGCGGAGCGGTGATGACGGTCAACCACACCGGCTACATGGACTTCGCCTACGCCGGTCTCGCGGCCCAGCCGTCGGGCCGGCTGGTGCGGTTCATGGCCAAGGACGGCGTCTTCGCCCACCCCGTCAGCGGCCCCCTCATGCGAGGGATGCACCACATCCCGGTCGACCGGACGGCCGGGGCCGCGTCGTACGCCGCCGCCGTCGACGCGTTGCGAGCGGGCGAGATCGTCGGGGTCTTCCCCGAGGCGACGATCTCGCGCTCGTTCGAGCTCAAGGAGTTCAAGACGGGCGCTGCCCGCATGGCCATCGAGGCCGGCGTGCCGATCCTGCCGGTCGTCCTCTGGGGCTCGCAGCGGGTCTGGACCAAGGGACACCCGCGGCACCTGGGCCGCACCAACGTCCCGATCATCATCCACGTCGGGGAGCCGATCCCCGTGGCGCCGGACGCCGACCCGGACGAGGTGACCCGGCAGTACAAGGGCGTCATGGCGGACCTGCTGGCGGTGGCCCGGGCGGCCTACGAACCACTCACCGGCGCCAACCTGAGATACCTCCCCGCGAGCATGGGTGGCACGGCGCCGAGCCTGGCCGAGGCGACCCGCCTCGACGAGGCCGAGGCCGCAGAGCGCCGGCGCCGGGCCGACGAGAGCCGCAGCGCTCCGGGTCGCTGAGGTCGGCCCGGTCGGGTCGGTCCGGTCGGTCCGGTCGCCCGCTCGTCCGGTCGGGGGTGCGAGCGGCCGCCCGCGTCGCCGGTAGCCTTCCCGCATGGCTCGTCAGGCACGTCAGCGCGTTCCCGAGGGTCCGGCGCCGGACCCCGCGGTCCAGAAGCTCCGGATCCGCTACACCAAACGGGGCCGGCTCCGCTTCACCTCGAGCCGGGACTTCCAGCGCGCGCTCGAGCGTGCTCTCCGACGGGCCGACGTGCCGATGGCCTTCTCGGCGGGCTTCCACCCGCACCCGAAGATCAGCTACGCGAACGCGGCGGCGACGGGAACGGCGAGCGAGGCGGAGTACTTCGAGATCTCCGTGACCCAGCGCGTCGACCCCGAGTCGGTCCGGGTGGCCCTCGACCAGGCACTGCCCGGGGGCATCGACATCCTCCAGGTCGTCGAGGCCGCGTCCGGCGCGCTCGCCGACCGGCTCGAGGCCAGCGACTGGGTCCTCGAGTTCGGGGAGCTGCCGCCGGAGGTCCTCGAGAGGGCCGTCGCGGCGCTCCTCGAGCGCGAGACGGCGGAGGTGACGCGCCTGACGAAGAGCGGGCCGCGCACCTTCGACGTCCGAGGCGCCATCGCCTCTGCCCGCGTGCTGGGACCCGGCGAGGAACGGCCGCTCGTGGGCGCGTCCGACGCGAGCGCACCGGACTGTGCGATACTGCGCATGGTCGTACGGCACACCACACCTGCTGTACGCCCCGACGACATCCTGACCGCGCTGCGTGAGATCGGCGACCTGCAGCCTCCGCGCCCACCACTGGTGACGCGACTGGCGCAGGGACCGCTCGACACCGCAAACGTGAGGGTGACCGACCCGTTGGAATGACCTGCCAGGTCATGACGACGAAACGGTTGCCGACCAGGAAGCCGACGGCACTCGAGAACGGGGCCGCGCCCAGCGCGAACCGTCTTCGGGTGTAGCGAGACGACTTCCGTCCCGCCGCACACGCGGCGCGACGACTGCTACCGCACTCGTGCGGTGTCGACGGCCCCGGCCGCGTGTGGGTCGCACCGCACCTGACGGGAGGTTGCCTGATGGCACCCAACGACGACACCAACCCAGGCCAGGACGCCACCCTGTTCGCCGGCGAGCAGGGCATGGCCCCGGAGAGCTCCGACGGCACCACCACGAACGGCACCACCGCCTCGGGCGCCCTGAACAGTGAGGCCCTGAACAGCGAGGCCCCTGCACCGCGCCGCCGTGCCAGCAGGCGGGTCACCAAGAAGGCGTCCGCACCGGCGCCCTCGACCGACTCCTCGGCCGAGCCCTCCGCCCAGCCCTCCGCCGACGCCACGCCGACCGACGAGCCCGCTCCCGCCCCGAGTGCCGGGACGAGCGAGCCCGCCACTGCCTCGCACAGCGCTTCGGCGGCCACGGACGGCGAGCCCCAGCAGCTCCAGGAACCGCAGGAGGCGAAGCGGCCGGCGCGCAAGCGCGCGACGCGCAAGAAGGCCGAGCCGGCCGAGGGCGCCGCACCCGCGGCCCGGACCACGAAGCGCGGCTCACGCGCCAAGGCCGACCGAGCCAGCGCGGCCGTCGAGGAGCTCGTCGCCGACGTGCTCTCCGGCGAGCCGGTCCTCCCGTCACACGGCGGGGACGGCGACCGGTCGCTCCCAGAGCCTGCGGGGGCCGACACCGTCGACCGCAGTGCTCCCGCCGACGTGGAGACGCTCGCGGAGGACGCCGAGACGGACGTGACGCCGGAGGTCGACGCCGAGGCCGAGACGGACGAGGAGCAGACCACGCACGAGACCGAGGCCGAGGCGCCGCGGGCGGTCGTGCCCAGCTTCAGCGTCCTCTTCCAGGCGCCTGACGCGAGCAAGGCCGTGCCCACGCGCCGCCGCCGCGGCGCTCCCGTGCCGGAGGCCGAGGAGCAGGCCCACGAGGCAGCCGTCCCCGAGGAGGAGGAGCTGCACCGGGAGCGCGAGGAGGAGCCGAGGAACGCCGACGGCCGCCCGGACCAGGGGGACGAGCTCGACGAGGAGAGCAGCCCGCGCCGCTCGCGCCGCCGTCGCGGCGGCAAGGGCCGACGCGGGCGTGCCTCCGACGAGGACGACCTGCAGGAGCAGGGCTCCGACTCGGTCGAGCACGAGGACTCGGACGACGAGCGCCAGTCGCGCCAGTCGCGCCGGTCCCGGGACTCCGGTGAGTCGGCAGAGGCTGCCTCCGCGAGCGAGGCGGACGCGGATGGCGACAACGAGTCCGAGGACGCGAACGGCTCGAGCCGTCGCCGTCGTCGCCGCCGCCGGGCCGGCTCCGCGGCCGAGGCAGCCGACGAGACGCCCAACGTCTCCCTACGGGTGCGGCAGCCGCGCGCCCAGAGCGACGAGCCTGTGGCCGTCAAGGGCTCCACGCGCCTCGAGGCCAAGAAACAGCGCCGACGTGAGGGCCGCGAGGCCGGCCGCCGACGCACCATCATCACCGAGGCCGAGTTCCTCGCCCGCCGTGAGGCGGTCGACCGCGTCATGGTCGTGCGCAACAAGGACGGCCGCACCCAGATGGGCGTCCTCGAGGACGGCGTGCTCGTCGAGCACTACATCGACCAGGCCACCAACGTGTCGATGGCCGGCAACATCTACCTCGGCCGGGTCCAGAACGTCCTCCCCTCGATGGAGGCCGCGTTCGTCGACATCGGCAAGGGCCGCAACGCGGTGCTCTACGCCGGTGAGGTGAACTGGGACGCCGCGGGCCTCGAGGCCAACCAGCCCAAGCGCATCGAGCACGCGCTCAGCTCGGGCCAGACGGTCCTCGTCCAGGTCACCAAGGACCCCATCGGCCACAAGGGTGCACGCCTGACCTCGCAGATCTCACTGCCGGGGCGCTACCTCGTCTACGTGCCCAACAGCTCCATGACCGGCATCAGCCGCAAGCTTCCCGACACCGAGCGTGCCCGCCTCAAGAAGATCCTGCGCGAGGTCGTGCCCGAGTCCGCCGGTGTCATCGTGCGCACGGCTGCCGAAGGCGCGAGCGAGGAGGAGCTGCGCGCCGACGTCGAGCGCCTCACCCGCACGTGGGAGGACATCCAGGCCAAGGCGGAAGCGGCGTCGTCCCCCCGCGCCGGCAAGAGCAAGGGCAAGAAGAAGAACGGTGGCTCCGGGTCGGCGAACGCCGGCCAGGCGCCGATGCTGCTGCACGGCGAGCCCGACCTGACCGTCCGGGTCATCCGCGATGTGTTCAACGAGGACTTCAAGCAGCTCGTCGTCGCCGGCGAGCAGGCCTGGAACGAGATCCACCCCTACATCTCGTCGGTCGCGCCCGATCTCGCCGACCGCGTCACGAAGTGGTCGTCCGAGGAGGACCTCTTCACCCACCACCGCGTCGACGAGCAGCTCTCCAAGGCCATGGACCGCAAGGTGTGGCTGCCGAGCGGCGGCTCGCTGGTCATCGACCGCACCGAGGCGATGACGGTCGTCGACGTCAACACCGGCAAGTTCGTCGGCTCGGGCGGCAACCTCGAGGAGACGGTCACCAAGAACAACATCGAGGCCGCCGAGGAGATCGTGCGCCAGCTGCGGCTGCGCGACATCGGCGGCATCATCGTCATCGACTTCATCGACATGGTGCTCGAGAGCAACCGCGAGCTCGTTGTGCGTCGCCTGCTCGAGTGCCTGGGTCGCGACCGCACCAAGCACCAGGTCGCCGAGGTCACCTCGCTGGGTCTCGTCCAGATGACGCGCAAACGTGTCGGGTCGGGCCTGATCGAGGTCTTCTCCGAGACGTGCGAGCACTGCAACGGGCGCGGCTTCATCATCCACACGGACCCCGTCGACAAGGGCGCGCACCCGCACGAGGCGAGCCAGCCGGAGAGCAGCGGCGGCAGCCGTCGTCGTGGCCGCGGCCAAGGCGCCAACGGCAACGGCAACGGCAACGCCGGTGTCAACGGCGGCCAGTCGGCGCCGGCCGTCCAGGCGACCAGCGAAGCCAAGGGCGGCCCCACCGCGGCGCAGATCGCCGCGGCGGCCCACGCAGCCGCCCTCAAGAGCGCGTCCGGCCAGCCCGCAGGGGAGGCCGCCGCGGATGCGGTCGCCGAGGTCCAGGCGCAGGCCAGCGCCGACTCCCAGCCCGAGTCCGAGTCCGTGCCCGAGGCGCAGCCGAAGACCGGCGCCGCCTTCCCCGAGGACGCCGGTCCGTGGTCGGGAGACGACGCCCACGCGAGCGACTCGGGCGACGGCCAGGCCACACAGGGCGGCACGCACGTCGAGCTCGAGTCGGACGACGCCGCGCCTGCCGGCGCCACCACCGAGACCGCGCCCGAGGTGGCTGTCGAGACGACGGGCAGTGCCCCGGTCCAGGCCGCCGTCGACGTCCAGCCCGCCGCCCGCGGTCGGCGTCGTCGCGGCCGTGTGGTGGCCCCGGCGGGCCCGCCGCGTGCCCACGCGGAGTCCGGTGCCGACGAGGAGGGGTCCCACCAGGCCTGACCGGGCCTGACCTGGCCCGACCTCGGTTTGGAGCTGGGAGCTCCCAGCCGGTAATCTTGCTCCTTGGTGCGCCCACCGGGCCCGTGTTGACGGGCCGGTGCCGAAAGCGGCGTCTCCAACCCTGATGAAAGTGAGTTTCACTGTGTACGCGATTGTTCGCGCTGGCGGTCGCCAGGAGAAGGTGTCGGTGGGCGATGTCCTGCTCGTCGACAAGGTGACGGGTCAGCCCGGCGATGCCATCGAGCTCACGCCGCTGCTCCTCGTGGACGGGACCACGGTCACGTCCGACGCCGACAAGCTGTCGAAGGTGTCGGTCAAGGCCGAGGTCGTCAAGGCCGCCAAGGGCCCCAAGATCGTCATCATGAAGTACAAGAACAAGACCGGCTACCGCAAGCGTCAGGGCCACCGTCAGCCGCTGACCCAGGTCAAGATCACTGACATCACCGCGTGATCGACGCCTGACGGCTCGGCACAGAACGTCCTCAAGGAGTAACTGACATGGCACACAAGAAGGGTGCGTCCTCGACCCGCAACGGTCGCGACTCGAACGCACAGTTCCTCGGCGTCAAGCGTTTCGGTGGCCAGAAGGTCAACGCGGGCGAGATCCTCGTCCGTCAGCGCGGCACGCACTTCCACCCGGGTGAGGGTGTGGGTCGCGGTGGCGACGACACGCTGTTCGCCCTCGTCGCCGGCGCCGTGAAGTTCGGCACCAAGCGTGGCCGCAAGACGGTCAACATCGAGCAGCCGGAGACCGCGGCCGCTGAGTGATCGCGTGATCACGCACTGAGCTTTTTCCGGAAGGGCGGGCCCGCGCGGCCCGCCCTTCCGCCTTTCCCGGGCGACCCGGCCTATGCCATCTTGCGTATGCCGTGAGCCCACCTGATCTGGAAGAGTGACCCCCCATGGCAGTGACCTTCGTCGACCGCGTGGTGCTGCACCTCAGCGCCGGAGCCGGCGGCCACGGCGTCGCCTCCGTCAAGCGCGAGAAGTTCAAGCCGCTCGGCGGCCCCGACGGTGGCAACGGCGGGCGCGGTGGCTCCGTCATCCTGCGCGTCGACCCGTCGGCCACGACGCTGCTCGACTACCACCGCCACCCGCACCGCAAGGCCGGCAACGGCGCGCCCGGCGCCGGCGACGAGCGCAACGGCGCCGACGGCGAGGACCTCGTGCTGGCCGTGCCGCAGGGCACCGTCGTCAAGGACCGGTCCGGGCAGATCATCGTCGACCTCGTCGCGATGGGCACCGAGCACGTCATCGCCGCCGGCGGTCGCGGGGGCCTCGGCAACAAGGCCCTCTCCAGCGCGCGGCGCAAGGCACCCGGCTTCGCCCTGCTCGGTGAGCCGGGCGAGGACGTGGAGGTCGTGCTCGAGCTGAAGTCGCTCGCCGACGTCGCCCTCATCGGCTTCCCGAGCGCGGGCAAGTCCTCGCTCGTCTCGGTGCTGTCGGCCGCCAAGCCCAAGATCGCCGACTACCCGTTCACGACCCTCGTGCCCAATCTCGGCGTGGTGACGGCCGGCTCCAGCCGCTTCACGATCGCGGACGTGCCGGGCCTCATCCCGGGGGCCCACGAGGGCAAGGGGCTCGGCCTCGAGTTCCTGCGCCACGTCGAGCGCTGCTCGGTGCTGGTCCACGTCATCGACTGCGCGACGCTCGAGCCGGGCCGCGACCCGATGAGCGACCTCGACGTCATCGAGAACGAGCTGTCCCTCTACGTCCCCGACGCGGACCTCGGCGGGCGACCGCTCGCCGAGCGCACGCGGATCGTCGTGCTCAACAAGGCCGACGTGCCGGAGGCGCGCGAGCTGGCCGAGATGGTCAAGCCCGACCTGGAGGCTCGCGGACTAGAGGTCTTCATCGTCTCAGCCGTGGCCCACCAGGGCCTGCGCGAGCTCACCTTCGCCATGGCCCGCCACGTGGAGGACGCACGCAAGGAGATCGAGGCCGAGGCTGCGATGCCCAAGCGGGTCGTCCTGCGGCCGCGCTCCGTCGACGACAAGGGCTTCACCGTCACGCGCGAGGAAGGCCCCGAGGGCGTCTTCTACCGCGTCACGGGCGACCGGCCCGTGCGCTGGGTGCGCCAGACCGACTTCAGCAACGACGAGGCCGTCGGCTACCTCGCCGACCGCCTGGGTCGTCTCGGCGTCGAGGAGGAGCTGTTCAAGGTGGGCGCCGTCGCCGGCGACACCGTGGTCATCGGCGCGACCGACGACGCCGTCGTCTTCGACTGGGAGCCGACGCTGCAGGCCGGCGCCGAGCTGCTCGGCTCGAGGGGGACCGACCTGCGACTGTCCGAGTCCGCGCGACCGACGCGTGACGAGAAGCGCGAGGCCCAGAAGGACCGCTACGCCGCGCGCGCGGCGACGCAGGAGGAGCTCGAGTCGGAGCGCCGGTCCGGGCTGTGGCACCTCGCCGCCGACGAGGACGACGCCTGACCGCACGCTTCTACGACGTTCCGCATTCCTGGGCCGCCGCCAGCGCTTCGGCGCGCGGGCGACGGCATACGGAAACGGCGTGCAACACGTGCCCACGCGACGTTCCGGGCGCCCTCTAGGGTGTGGCCATGAGCTCGTGGGGCGCGCTGCTGCGTCGCGGTCACCTCGGCACCGAGGCCGACCGCGCCACCTACCGCACCCTGCACACGGCGCTGCTGGCCTCGCCGCCCCTGCGCAGGGGCCTGAGCGCCGCCGCGGCCGAGAAGTCCCTCAAGCACCTGCGCGCCCTGCTGGGTGCCCCGGCCGTGGCGATGACCGACACGTCGGGCCTGCTCGCCTGGGACGGTGGCCGCTCACACCATGCGAGCCAGCCGGCCGTCATCGCCGCCGGCACCCTCGAACACGGTCGCACCACGGTCGTCGACGGGGCCGACGTGGCGTGCGCGGAGTCGTCGTGCGTGGTGCGCCAGGCGATCGTCGCGCCGCTCGGCATCGACGAGAAGGTCGTCGGCACGCTGCAGGTCTTCACCGGCCTGGCGTCGGCGAGCCTGGTGCGGGCGACCGACGAGGTCGCCCGGTGGGTCTCGGGGCAGCTCGAGCTCGCCGAGCTCGACGCCTCACGCAACCGCCTGATGGAGGCCGAGGTGCGCGCCCTCCGCGCCCAGATCAGCCCGCACTTCGTCTACAACTCGCTGACGGCGATCGCGTCGTTCACGCGGACCGACCCCGAGCGGGCCCGCGAGCTGCTCCTCGACCTCGCCGAGTTCACCCGCTACTCCTTCCGTCGGCACGGCGAGTTCACGACCCTGGCCGAGGAGCTGCGCTCGATCGAGGCCTACCTGGTCATCGAGAAGGCTCGTTTCGGCGACCGGCTGCGGGTGACGGTGCGGGTGGCGCCGGAGGTGCTCCCCGTCGTCGTGCCGTTCCTGTGCCTGCAGCCACTCGTCGAGAACGCCGTGCAGCACGGCATCGAGGGCCGCGCGGGTGACGGCGAGGTGAGCATCACCGCCCAGGACGCCGACCACGAGTGCGTCGTCACGATCGAGGACGACGGCGTGGGGGAGGACCCGGAGAGGGTCCGCCGAGTGCTGGCCGGCGACCCGAGCAGCGGGTCGGTGGGACTGGCCAACGTCGACGAGCGCCTCCGCACGGCTTTCGGCGACGACTACGGCCTGGTGGTGGAGACGGCGCCGGGCGCGGGCACGAAGGTGGTCGTGCGGCTGCCCAAGTTCCGGCCGGGGGTGCACCTGTGACCTCCTCCTCCGCCGTGCCACCCTCACCAGCCGGCGCACCGGCCCCGCCGGCGCTGCCCAACGGGGCGCCGCCGCTCCGAGTGCTGGCGGTCGACGACGAGGCGCCGGCGCTCGACGAGCTGGCGTGGATGCTCGGCCGTCACGAGTGCGTGGGGCACGTCGTGCCCGCCGGCTCCGGCGAGGCGGCGCTGCGCGTGCTCCACGAGGAGCAGGTCGACGCGGTCTTCCTCGACGTGCAGATGCCGGGCCTGAGCGGTCTGGACCTGGCGCGTGTCCTCTCCCGCTTCACGACCCAGCCCCCGATCGTCTTCGTGACGGCCCACGAGCAGCACGCGGTCGACGCCTTCGAGCTCAACGTCGTCGACTACGTCCTCAAACCGGTCCGGGACGAGCGGCTCGACCGGGCGGTGCGACGGGTCGTGCGCCAGCTGCACGGGCGCGAGCCCGCCGCGTCGCCTGCCGACGAGAGCATCGTCGTCGAGCTCGGGGGAGTCAGCCGGCTGGTGCCGCGCTCCGAGGTGCTCTTCGTCGAGGCGCAGGGTGACTACGCCCGGCTGCACACGGCCACCGGCAGCCACCTCGTGCGAGTGCCGTTGACGGCCCTGGCGGACCAGTGGCGTGAGGCCGGCTTCGTGCGGATCCACCGTTCGTCGCTGGTGGCGCTCGGGCACATCACCGAGTGGCGCACCGAGGGCGGACGCACGACCGTCGTCGCCGGAGGCCACGAGCTGGTGGTGAGCCGTCGGCACGCCCGCGAGCTGCGTGACCTGCTCGTCGGGCGCACCCAGCCGCTCGGCCGGTCCACGACATGAGCGCTCGCGACCCGTCGCGGCCCGACGGGCCCACCCGACGTATGCCGCCGGCTGCCGACGAGAGGCAGGTCCGGGCTGCCCCAGCCGAGGCCCGCGCGCCCGCACGGTCGCGCGTGCGAGTCACGAGCCCTCGTGCGTCCGCGGCGCGCACCCGCAGGCTGTCGGTCGCGTCGGAGATCGACGAGCAGACGCGAGTGGGCGAGGTCTACATCTCCTCGCTCATGCGCAGCCAGCTGAGGCTCGCGCTCGTGGTCCTGGTCGTGCTGGCCGCGACGCTGGGCCTGCTGCCCCTGGTCTTCCTGACCGTTCCGGCGGTCGCCGAGGTGCAGCTGCTCGGCGTGCCGCTGCCCTGGCTCCTGCTGACGGTCGCAGCCTTCGGGGAGATCATCCTCCTCGGGTGGTTCTACGTTCGGCGGTCCGAGCGCAACGAGGCCACCTTCAGCGACCTGCTCGCCGGCCGGTGAGGCGAAGGGGTCACCGGTGAGCAACTCGGCGAGCGTTGCCGCCCTCGTCCTCGTCTCGATCACGTCGCTGGTGGTCGGCGCGTTCGGGCTGCGCCTCTCACGCACGATGAGCGACTTCTACGTCGCGTCCCGAGGTGTCGGCCCGGTGCTCAACGCCTCGGCGATCAGCGGCGAGTACCTCTCGGCCGCGTCCTTCCTCGGCGTCGCCGGTCTCGTGCTCGCCCGGGGCGTCGACATGCTCTGGCTCCCGGTGGGCTGGACCGCGGGCTACCTGTTGCTGCTCGTCTTCGTGGCCGCCCCACTGCGTCGCTCCGGTGCCTACACCCTTCCCGACTTCGCGCAGCTGCGCCTCGAGTCGGTCGTCGCGCGCCGGATCTCGAGCCTGCTGGTCGTGGCGATCGGCCTGCTCTACCTCATCCCGCAGTTCCAGGGCGCGGGTCTGACCCTGCACACCCTCACGGGCGCGCCGAGCTGGGTGGGCCAGCTCGCGGTGGCGGTGGTCGTCGGCCTCAACGTCCTGCCGGGAGGCATGCGCAGTGTCACGCTCGTCCAGGCCTTCCACTACTGGCTCAAGCTCGTCGCGCTGCTGACGCCGCTCTTCTTCCTGCTCGGCACGGTGGGCGTCCGGGCCGCCAACCCGGAGGTGGGCGCCGTCTTCGTCTCCGACTGGGTCGAGCCGTTGCGGGGCGACAACGCCCTCTACCTGACGTACTCGCTGGTCCTCGCCACCTTCTTCGGCACGATGGGCCTGCCGCACGTCGTCGTGCGCTTCTACACCAACCGCGACGGCCGGGCCGCGCGGCGGGCGACCCTGGTCGTGCTCGTGCTCCTGTCCGGCTTCTACCTGCTGCCTGTGGCCTACGGCGTCCTCGGACGCTACGTCGCCTCCGACCTCGTGGCTGCCGGCAGGGCCGACTCGGTGGTGCTCGAGCTGCCGAGCCGGGTCTTCGACGGGCCGGTCGCCGAGGGACTCACCGCCCTGCTAGCCGCGGGCGCCTTCGCGGCGTTCCTGTCCACGTCGACCGGGCTCGTGGTGTCGGTGGCCGGCGTGTTGAGCCAGGACCTGGTGAGCTGGGGCGCCGGCCATCGCCAGGGGATCCGGGCCTTCCGGCTCTCCACGGTGGTGGCCGTGGTCGTCTCACTCCTGCTGACGGTCGTGTCGGCCGGCGTCCCGGTCGCCCATGCGGTGGAGCTGACGTTCGCCGTGGCGGCGTCGACGTTCTGCCCGATGCTGCTCCTCGGGATCTGGTGGCGCGGCCTGACGTCCGTCGGCGCCGTCGCCGGGATGGCCGTGGGCGGCGGCCTGTCCATGGGAGCCGTCGTGACGACGACCTTCGGCATCGCGACGGGCGGGTGGTTCGGCGTCGTCATGACCCAACCGGCCGCCGTGAGCGTCCCGCTGGCCTTCGCCACGATGGTGGCGGCCTCGCTCGCGACGCGCTCGCGCACCCCCGAGCACGTGGCCCGCACGATGGTCAGGCTGCACGCGCCGGAGGACGTCGCCCTCAACCGCGGCTCCTTCCACCCCGAACGGCGCCACACCTGAGCGGCCCACCGGGGAACGGGAC
This sequence comes from Terrabacter terrae, assembly GCF_039529575.1. Classification (NCBI taxonomy): domain Bacteria; kingdom Bacillati; phylum Actinomycetota; class Actinomycetes; order Micrococcales; family Intrasporangiaceae; genus Terrabacter; species Terrabacter terrae. The sequence goes on along the minus strand of NZ_BAAANB010000003.1, from coordinate 193,394 downwards.
CCGTCGACCACGGGACGCGACCGGCGCACGGCGCGACGGAGACGGCATACGACAGCCCCATTCCCTCCGCTCGTCGCTCGGACACGACCGCTCGTCGCGGCTGAGCCGGCGCACGGCGAGCGGTCGGCGCCGCTGGGCGATGGCCGGCGCGCTGCGGCTGACGGCGCTGCGCCGGCGCTCCTACCTTTGCTGGCGCCGGCCGCAGCACTGCGCTGTCCGTCCCGGCACGGCAGTCATGACCCGAACCGCCCCGGAGGTGGCCCGTGAGCAAGGAAGCTCCAGACCGCGTCGCCGTCGACGCCAACGTCGCCATGCAGGACTCGCCCGAGTTCGCACAGCTGCGCAGCAAGTTCCGCCGCTTCGTCTTCCCCCTGACCGCGCTGTTCCTCGCGTGGTACTTCCTCTACGTCCTGCTCTCCGTCTTCGCCAAGGACTTCATGGGCACGCGGGTCGCCGGCAACGTCACGTGGGGCCTCGTCCTGGGCCTGCTCCAGTTCGTCTCCACGTTCGTCATCACGATGGTCTACGCCCGCTGGGCCGACCGCGTCTTCGACCCCGAGGCCGAAGCCCTCGCCCGCAAGATGGGAGACGACCAGTGAGCGCCCTGCTGACCTCGGCCCCCGTACTGGTCCCGGCGGCCGGCACGACCGTGGGCAACCCGGCGATCAACATCGGGATCTTCGCCCTGTTCGTCGTCGTGACGCTGGCCATCGTGATCCGGGCCTCGCGCAACAACCGGAGCGCTGCTGAGTACTACGCCGGTGGCCGCGCCTTCACCGGCCGGCAGAACGGCATCGCGATCGCCGGTGACTACCTCTCGGCGGCCAGCTTCCTCGGCATCGCCGGCGCCATCGCGATCAACGGCTACGACGGCTTCCTCTACTCCATCGGCTTCCTCGTCGCCTGGCTCGTGGCGCTGCTGCTCGTGGCCGAGCTGCTGCGCAACGTCGGCAAGTACACCATGGCCGACGTGCTGAGCTTCCGGCTGAGGCAGCGGCCGGTGCGCATCGCCGCCGCGATCTCGACGCTCGTCGTCTCGTTCTTCTACCTGCTGGCCCAGATGGCCGGTGCGGGAGGCCTCGTCGCCCTGCTGCTCGGCATCGAGGGTGCCGTCGGCCAGCGCATCGTCATCCTGGTCGTCGGCCTGATCATGATCTTCTACGTCATCTACGGCGGCATGAAGGGCACGACCTGGGTGCAGATCATCAAGGCCGTGCTCCTCATCATCGGCGCCGCTCTCATGACCGTCTGGGTCCTCGGCAAGTTCGGGTTCAACCTCTCGACGCTGCTCGGGGACGCGACGACCGCCTCCCAGAGCGCCGGCGGCAAGGACCTGCTCCAGCCGGGCCTGCAGTACAAGAACCCCGTCGACTTCATCTCGCTGGCGATGGCACTGGTGCTCGGCACCGCCGGCCTGCCGCACGTCCTCATGCGGTTCTACACCGTGCCCACCTCGCGCGAGGCCCGCCGTTCGGTCGTCTGGGCCATCTGGCTGATCGGCATCTTCTACCTGCTGACGTTGGTCCTCGGCTTCGGCGCGGCTGAGCTCGTCGGCGCCGATGCCATCAAGAAGGCCCCGGGCGGTGTGAACTCCGCGGCCCCGCTGCTGGCGTTCGAGCTGGGCGGCGAGATCCTCCTCGGCATCATCTCGGCCGTCGCCTTCGCCACGATTCTCGCGGTCGTCGCGGGCCTGACCATCACGGCCAGCGCGTCCCTGTCGCACGACATCTACAACACCGTCGTCAAGGCCGGGAAGGCCACCCCGGAGGAGGAGGTCAAGGTCGCGCGCATCGCCGCGCTGGTGCTGGGCGCCATCGCCATCGTCGGCGGCATCTTCGCCCTCGGACAGAACATCGCCTTCCTGGTCGCCCTCGCCTTCGCCATCGCGGCGAGTGCGAACCTGCCGACGATCCTCTACTCGCTCTTCTGGAAGCGGTTCAACACGCGCGGCGCGCTGTGGAGCATCTACGGCGGACTGGTCAGCGCCATCACGCTGATCATCTTCAGCCCGGTCGTGTCCGGCAAGGCCGTCGACCCGGCGACCGGCAAGAGCCCGTCGATGCTCCAGGGGGTCGACTTCCACTGGTTCCCGCTGGACAACCCGGGAATCATCTCGATCCCGCTCGGCTTCCTGCTGGGCTACATCGGCACGGTGACGAGCACGGAGTACAACGCGGCCAAGTACGCCGAGATGGAGGTCCGCTCCCTGACCGGTCACGGCGCCGAGGCCGCCACGCACCACTGAGAGGACAGGACCGGGCCCAGGACCGGGCCCAGGGAGGCCGCGCACGCCAGGGGTGTGCGCGGCCTCCGGCTCGTCCGGCAGGTTCTTCGCCCGTGGATTCTCGGGCCGCGTGGCAACCTTCGGGCACCGCGTCGGGCTGGGGCCTGGGCCTGCTCGCCGTCGTCGCCGGCGAGCAGGTCGGCACGTTGACCATGGCGGTCCCGGTCCCCACGCTCGTGGGTGGGGCCGTGCGCTCGTCCCGCCTGACGGTGATCGGGGCGTATGCCGCTGCCGCCGTCGTCGCTCGCGTGCTCGTGGGCCGCTGGTCGAGTTCGCGGTCGGGTCCGCGGCGGCGGCGAGCGGCGCCGGACGCTCGCCACCTCTCCGGAGGCCCGTGAGCGGCAGGGCGGCCGGCAGAGCCTGCTGACCCGGCTAGAGGAGGACGAGGTCGTCCCGGTGGATGACCTCGCGCTCGTACTCGGGACCGAGGTCCCGGGCCAGCTCCCTGGTGGAACGTCCGAGCAGGGCCGGCAGCTCCGACGAGCTGTAGTTGACCAGCCCGCGTGCCAGGGGGGTGCCGTCGGGACGGCACACGTCGACGGGGTCGCCGTCGTGGAAGGTGCCCTCCACCGAGGTGATGCCGGCGGGAAGCAGGGACTTCTTGCGGTGCACGAGGGCGGCGACGGCGCCGTCGTCGACGATCAGCCGGCCGCGCGCCGTGGTGGCGTGCTCCAGCCACAGGCGCCGCGAGCGGCCCCGGACGCCGACGGGCAGGAAGACGGTGCCGACGTCCTCGCCGGCGAGGACCGAGAGCACCCGGTCGGCGGCCGTGACGACCGTGACCACCCCGGCCGCCGTGGCGATGCGGGCCGCCTCGAGCTTCGTCGCCATCCCGCCCGTGCCGACCTTGGAGCCACTGCCGCCGACCTCGACGCCGGCGAGGTCCTGCGGCCCCCGCACGATGGGTATGCGGCGGGCCCCGGGGCGGTGCGGCGGCGCGTCGTAGAGGGCGTCGACGTCGGAGAGCAGGACGAGTGCGTCGGCGTCGATCAGGTGGGCGACGAGGGCCGCCAGGCGGTCGTTGTCCCCGAAGCGGATCTCGCTCGTGGCCACCGTGTCGTTCTCGTTGACGATGGGCAGCACGCCGAGGTCGAGCAGGCGGTCGAGGGTGCGGCGGGCGTTGGCGTAGTGGGTGCGGCGCGTCATGTCGTCGGCTGTGAGCAGCACCTGACCCACCGTGATGTGGTGCAGACCGAAGGCGTGCGTGTAGGCGGCGAGCAGGGCGCCCTGCCCCACCGAGGCGGCGGCCTGCTGGGTGGCGAGGTCGTGCGGTCGCGACGCCAGCTCGAGCGGGTGCAGCCCGGCGGCGATCGCCCCCGAGCTGACGAGCACGACCTGGGTGCCATCGAGGTGCCGCCGGGCCAGCGCGTTGGACAGGGCCACGAGGCGGGCGACGTCGATGCCGCCGTCGACGCCCGTCAGCGAGCTGGAGCCCACCTTGACGACGAGGCGCCGAGCGCTGCGGATGACCGAGTGGGGCGACACACCCGGAACTCTAGTGATGGGGCACGGCGCTCGCAGATGCGTCCAGACCGGGTCGCCACGCTGCGAATCACCTGCGGGGTGTTGACGGCGGCGACGCATTCGATGTGCAATATATTGCATGCCGGTCCCTCTCGAGTCGCTCGCGCCGCGCCCCCTGCTGCGCGACGACGTGCACCTGCGACTGCGCGACGCCATCGTCGCCGGCACGTTGGCACCGGGAGAGCGGCTCCGTGACCAGGAGCTCGCGGCGTGGCTCGGCGTGAGCCGCACGCCCGTGCGCGAGGCCCTGCTCCGGCTCGCGCAGGCAGGTCTCGTGCACGCAGCGCCCGGCCGGTCGACCACGGTCGCCACTCTGGACGCACGGGCGATCCGCGACGCGCAGGCCGTCGTCGCCTCCATGCACCGCCTCGCGGTCGAGCAGGCGGTGCCCCAGCTGGGCCCGGCCGACCTCGATGCCATGCGGTCCGCGAACGAGCGGTTCGCCGACGCCTTGCGTCGTGACGACCCCGAGGCGGCCGTGGCGGCCGACGACGCGTTCCACGCCGTCGCCGTCCGCGCTGCTGCCAACGCCGCGATCGAGAGCGTCCTCGACCAGTTCACACCGGTTCTGCGCCGACTCGAACGGCTCCGCTTCAGCTCCCTGTCAGGCCGCGCATCGGTCGCGCTGCACGAGCGCATCGTCGAGCTGTGCGCGGCGGGTGACCCCGCGGCCGCCGCAGACGTCGCCCACGAGACCTGGCAGACGTTGCGGCCACTCATCGAGACCCTCGAGTCCGAGAGCGACTGAAGAAGCCTCTGCTGCTCAGGCACCACATCCTCATCCGAGCCCGACCATGTCTGCCCCGCAAGGAGATCCACCATGTCGATTCACGACTTCGAGCGATACCCGCTGACCTTCGGCCCGAGCCCGGTGCACCGGCTCGACCGGCTCACCGAGCACCTGGGTGGTGCGGATGTCTGGGCCAAGCGAGAGGACGTGAACAGCGGTCTCGCATTCGGCGGCAACAAGACCCGCAAGCTGGAGTACATCGTCCCCGACGTACTCGCCAGCGGCGCGGACACGCTGGTGTCCATCGGCGGGTACCAGAGCAACCACACCCGCCAGGTCGCGGCAGTTGCTGCGAAGCTCGGCCTGAAGTGCCGCCTGGTGCAGGAGAAGTGGGTCGACTGGGACGACCCGGTCAACGACACGGTCGGCAACATCCTGCTGTCGCGCATCATGGGCGCCGACGTGCGGCTCGACCCGAACGGCTTCGACATCGGCCTTCGCCCCTCGTGGGAGGAAGCCATCGCCGAGGTGGAGGCTGCGGGAGGGCGGCCGTACGCCATCCCCGCGGGCGCCTCCGAGCACCGTCTGGGCGGCCTCGGCTTCGCGAGCTGGGCCTACGAGGTGGCCGAGCAGGAGCGGGCCCTCGGCGTCTTCTTCGACACCATCGTCGTGTGCACCGTGACCGGGTCGACGCATGCCGGGATGATCGCCGGGTTCGCCGCCCTCGAGGACGCCGGTGGTCGCCCCCGCCGGGTGATCGGCATCGACGCGTCGGCGACGATCGACAAGACGAGGGGCCAGGTCGGACGCATCGCCCGGAACACGGCCGCGCTCATCGGCCTGGAGCGCGAGCTGCGCGACGAGGAGATCACGGTCCTCGAGGGCTGGGCCGGCGACCTCTACGGAGTGCCTGTCGCGTCGACGGTCGAGGCGATCCGGCTCTCCGGCCGCCTCGAGGGGATGATCCTGGACCCCGTCTACGAAGGGAAGTCGATGGCCGGACTCGTCGAGCTGGTCGGCTCCGGCGCCATCCCCAAGGACTCGACGGTCCTCTACGCCCACCTCGGTGGCCAGCCCGCCCTCAACGCCTACAGCGGCGTCTTCGCCTGAGCCGGACCAGGACCCGGAAGCCGCGGATCGGAACGGCCGTCCGCAACCTAGGCTGGAGGCATGTCCCAGACGATCGACCCCACCGTCGTCGAGCAGGTGACGGCACTGGCCCGACGCGCGCGGACGGCCTCGCGCCACCTCGCCCTGATGTCGCGCGCCGAGAAGGACGCAGCCCTGCTCCTGCTGGCCGACGCCGTGGACGCCGCCGCCACCGCCGTCGTCGAGGCCAACGCCGAGGACCTCGAGCGCGGCAGGGCCGCCGGCATGAGCGCGAGCCTGCAGGACCGGCTGCGCCTCGACGAGACCCGGGTGGCGGCCGTCGCGCAGGCGCTGCGCGACGTCGCGGCACTGCCTGACCCCGTCGGCGAGATCGTGCGCGGGTCGACCCTGGCCAACGGCCTGCAGATCCGGCAGGTACGCGTGCCCATGGGCGTCATCGGGATGATCTACGAGGCGCGCCCGAACGTCACGGTCGACGCGGCGGGCCTCGCCCTCAAGTCGGGCAACGCGGTGCTGCTGCGCGGAGGGTCGGCGGCGGCCAGCAGCAACCACGCGCTGGTCACCGTGCTGCGCGAGTCGCTCGCGGCGCAGGGGCTGCCGGCCGATGCCATCACGCTCCTCGAGGAGGGTGGCAGAGACGCTGCCCGCGCGCTGATGACCGCCCGCGGCCACGTCGACCTCGTCATCCCCCGGGGCGGCGCCGACCTGATCCAGACGGTGGTGCGTGAGTCCACCGTTCCCGTCATCGAGACCGGCGTCGGAGTGTGCCACGTCTACGTCGACCGCGCGGCGGACCTCGACAAGGCACAGGCGGTCACGGTCAACGCCAAGACCCAGCGGCCGAGCGTCTGCAACGCCGCCGAGTCACTCCTCGTGCACCGCGACGTCGCCGCCGACTTCCTCCCGAAGGTGCTGACGGACCTGGCAGGGGCCGGTGTGCGACTGCACGTGGCACCCGAGGTCACCGAGTACGCCGAGGCGGCGGGGGCGGCATACGAGCTCGCGAGCGAGGAGGACTTCGGCACCGAGTGGCACGGACTGGAGCTGAGCGTCGCCGTCGTGGACGACGTCGACGAGGCGATGGAGCGCATCCGGAAGTACGGCACCGGGCACACCGAGGCGATCGTGACGGAGGACCGCGGGGCCGCCCGCCGGTTCACCGCCGAGGTCGACGCCGCCGTGGTCATGGTCAACGCCAGCACCCGCTTCACCGACGGCGGCGAGTTCGGGTTCGGCGCCGAGATCGGCATCTCGACCCAGAAGCTGCACGCCCGCGGACCCATGGCGCTGCCGGAGCTGACGACCACGAAGTGGGTCGTGGAGGGTGACGGACACACCCGCTGACGACCGTGTGCTGCGCCCGCCCTGCCGGATGGCATGATGGCGCACCATGGAAGGCACTGAGGTCCGCAAGCTCGCGCAGCTGGAGGACGACCACTGGTGGTACCGCGAGCGGCGCCACCTCCTCGCCAAGGCGATAGCGGACCTGACGCCCGGTCACGCGTTGGACATCGGCGCCGCGGGCGGGGGTAACACCCGGGTCCTGCGCGAGCACGGTTGGGACGCAGTCGCGCTCGAGTACGGCCAGGACGGCGCGGAGGTCGCCCACGAGCGCGGGCTGGCGACGGTGCGCGCCGACGCGACGCGTCTGCCGTTCTCCGACGACGCCCTCGACCTCGTCGTCGCCTTCGACTTGCTCGAGCACCTGCCCGACGACGACACCGCGGTCGCGGAGGTGCGACGCGTGCTCAAGCCGACCGGCACCTACCTCGTGGCCGTCCCGGCCGATCCCCGGCTCTGGTCGAGTCACGACGAGGCCGTCGACCACGTGCGCCGCTACACCCGCGCGGGACTGGTGGACCTGCTGCAACGCGGCGGCTTCGAGGTCGCCGACGTGCGGTCGTGGAACGTGCTGCTGCGTCCGGTCGTCGCGATGCACCGTCGTCGCAGCTCCGGCTCGGACCTGGAGAACGTGCACCCCGCCGTCAACTTCGGACTGCGCACCGTCATCACGGCCGAGCGCTACCTGCCGGTCAGCAGCCTCCCGGGCGTCAGCCTGCTCGTCACGGCTCGACCGCGCCGCCAGGCGTGAGCCGCATCTGGGTGTGACCGAGCCGGTGAGAGCCGGCCCGACGTCACACCCGGCTCCGTCTCGATCAGGCTCGATCGGGCTCGGTCCGGTCTCCCGCCCCGGTCGACACGGCTCGGCGTCAGCCTCGCAGCCGGCTCGGCTGTGGGCTGGTGACGCGGGCGGCGTGGGTGGCTGCGTCGGGCGCCTCGTCGGTGGCCTGGATCGTCTCGGGGTGCGGCGAGGCCGGCAGCGGCGTGTCGGTCGGCCCGTGGTCAGCGCCCTGCGCGGTCATCGAGTCGTAGGCGATGAAGTAGGTGGGGCGGCCCTGCATGTGGCCGTACATCCGGCCGATGTACTCGCCGAGGATGCCGACGCACACCAGCTGGACCGCTCCGACGCCGGCGACGATGGCCACGGTCGAGGTCCAACCGGCGACGGTGTGACCCTGCGAGCGCGAGATGAGGGTGTAGAGCACGAGCAGCACGGCCAGCACTGCGCCGCCGAAGCCGGCGAACGTCGCCAGGCGCAGCGGGGCCGTGGAGAAGCCGGTCAGCGAGTCGAGCGACAGCTTGACCATCTTCATGAGCGGGTACTTCGAGTCTCCGGCGGCCCGCTCCTCACGCTTGTACTCGACCGTGTCGGACGGGAAGTTGAGGGCCGGCACGATGAAGCGCAGCACCCGGTTGTGCTCGGGGAGGCTGTTGATGGCGTCGACCGTGGCACGGGACATGAGGCGGTAGTCACCGGCGTCGGCGTGGGCGGAGGTCTGCGACATGAGGCCGATGAGCTTGTAGAAGGCCTGCGCGGAGGCGCGCTTGAACCAGGTGTCGGTGGAGCGGTCGTTGCGCACGCCGTAGACGACGTCGACGCCGTCGTCCTTGGCGGCGGCCAGCATCTGGGGGATGATCTCCGGCGGGTCCTGCAGGTCCGCGTCGATCGTCACGACGTAGTCCCCGAGTGCGCTGGCGAGGCCGGCGGAGATCGCGGCCTGGTGGCCGGCGTTGGCGCGCAGGCGCAGGACTCGCAGGTTCGGCCACTCGCGGTGGTAGCGCTGGAGAAGCACGGCCGTCAGGTCCTTGCTGCCGTCGTCGACGGCGACGACCTCGTAGGGGACGTTCATCCCGTCGAGGATCGGGCGCAGGCGCTGCACGAGCAGCGGCAGGACCTCCTCCTCGTTGAACATCGGGATCACCACGGACAACTCAGGAACCATGCGTCCAAGGTTACTGCCCCCGGTGGAGGGCACCTGCCGCTGCGCTGAGCGCTGTCTGTGACGTCGCCGGTAGGGTGCGCCGCATGGGGCACACCACTGCAGGGCAGGCGTGGGACCCCGCGGACACGCGCTGCGTGCGTCGCGCCGCGTGGGCGCTAGGCTGGCGGCATGTCTGATCGCGCCGTCGCACTCGTCACGCAGGGGGAGGAAGCCGCACGCGAGCTTCCCATGCCGGTGATCGCCTACTTCCTCATCACCTTCGCGCTCTTCCTCGTGGCGCTCGCCGTGACGTGGAGCTTCCGCAACACCGCGTACAAGGTGCAGGCGCCGCGCCCGACGCGGCCGGCCGAGGCCGCGCACCAGGGCTCCCAGGGGGTCACCCGCGAAGGCACGAGCGGTTCCGGCGGAGCGCACCACTGACCATGCGCCTCGGCGTCATGGGCGGGACCTTCGACCCGATCCACCACGGGCACCTGGTGGCGGCCAGTGAGGTCCAGGCCCGCTTCGGCCTCGACGAGGTCGTCTTCGTCCCCACGGGCCAGCCGTGGCAGAAGGCCGACCGCCACGTCTCCTCGGCGGAGGACCGCTACCTCATGACCGTCATCGCGACGGCCTCCAACCCGCGGTTCACCGTCAGCAGGGTCGACATCGACCGGCCCGGACCCACGTTCACCATCGACACCCTGCGTGACATCCGGGACGAGCGACCCGACGACGAGCTGTTCTTCATCACCGGTGCCGACGCCCTCGCCGAGATCCTCTCCTGGAAGGACGTCGAGCACCTGTTCCAGCTGGCGCACTTCATCGGTGTCACGCGCCCCGGGCACGAGCTCTCCGACAAGGGCCTTCCCGAGGACCGCGTGACGCTGCAGGAGGTGCCCGCCATGGCGATCAGCTCCACCGACTGCCGGGCGCGCGTGGCGGGCGGGGAGCCGGTCTGGTACCTCGTGCCGGACGGCGTCGTCCAGTACATCAACAAGTACCACCTCTACGCCGACCCGCAGGCGACCCCGGTCCCTGTGCACCCCGCGAAGGACGCGGCAGGCGCGCGTCCCGACGACGCACGCAGCGACGGCGCCCGCAGTCTTTCGTCTTAAGGAGATCCGTGACCGCAGCAGACCATTCGATCCAGCTCGCGAAGGTGGCCGCCCTGGCAGCCGAGGAGAAGCTCGCCGAGAAGGTGCTCGCCATCGACGTGAGCGACCAGATGCCACTCACCGACGTCTTCGTCATCGCCTCCGCCCCATCGGAGCGGCAGGTCGGCGCCATCGTCGACGAGGTCGAGGACCGACTCCGTGAACTGGGCAGCAAGCCCGTCCGCCGCGAGGGCGAGCGCGAGGGACGTTGGGTGCTCATCGACTTCGGCGACATCATCGTGCACGTCCAGCACGAGGAGGAGCGCGAGTACTACGCCCTGGAGCGCCTCTGGAAGGACTGCCCGGAGGTCGACCTGACCGGCGTCACCGTCCCGGCGCGTCCGGGCGTGGACGACTCCGAGGTCACCGAGGCGTGAGCGCGTCCGGGCCCACGGGCCGGTGCGCGTGACCGGGTCCGGTGGGCCTCGCCGCATCGTGCTCGTGCGCCATGCCGAGACGGTCGACAACGCGGCCCGGGTCTGGCAGGGCCACAAGGACACCGAGCTGTCGGCGCGCGGCCACGAGCAGGTCGCGGCCGCCGCGCCCCACCTGGCGGCCTACGAGCCGGCGCTCATCGTCTCCAGCGACCTGCAGCGTGCTGCCACGACTGCCGAGGCCATCGCCGGTCTGACGGGGCTGACCGTGCGGCTCGACGAGCGCCTGCGTGAGGTGCACGTGGGCGAGTGGCAGGGCCTGCACGCCGACGACGTGCGCAGGCGCTACCCGGACCTCGTCGCTGCCCTCGACCGCGGCGAGGACGTCCCGCGGGGCGTCACGGGTGAGAGCCGTGCCCAGGTGGCCGAGCGAGCGGGCGCCGCCCTGCGCGACGTCGCCGGCGAGCTCCGGCCGGGGCAGACGGCCGTCGTCGTGGCCCACGGGGTCTCCGCGCGCGTGGCGGCCACCGACCTGGTGGGACTCGACCAGGACGTCTCCGACGCGGTGTTCCGAGGCCTGGGCAACTGCCACTGGATCGAGCTCGTCGAGAGCCGGAAGAGCTTCTCCGAGGTCGTCCGCTGGCGCATCGGAGGGTGGAACCTCGGGCCGTGGAACGTCTGACGCCGCAGGGCCGCCCCGATTTTGGCTCTCGGCGGCGGACCGGCTATGGTTACGCAGTCGCTTCGAGGAGGTGACACCCGCAAGGGGCTGTGGCGCAGCTGGTAGCGCACCTGCATGGCATGCAGGGGGTCAGGGGTTCGAGTCCCCTCAGCTCCACCGACACCAGAAGGACCGGACACGACTCGTGTCCGGTCCTTCTCTCGTCGCAGCTCGCGAGCTCAGCCCCCGGCACGTGCCTGCGGCAGCCGGCCGCCCGGCCGCTGCGCCAGCGGGTGCTCGAGCACCCGACGGTAGGTGCGCTCGTAGGCCGCGGCCATGGCGTCGAGGCTGAACCGCTCGCTGACGAGTCGACGACAGTCCGACGGCTCCAGCCGCTCGCAGTCGGTGATGGCACGAGCCAGCTGCTCCGGCCGCTCGACGACGAAGCCGGTGCGTGCTTGCGCCACCACCTCCCGCGCCGACCCCGCGGACAGGGCCACCACCGGCGTGCCGCAAGCCATGGCCTCGACCATGACGAGGCCGAACGGCTCCGCCCAGCAGATCGGGAAGAGCAGGCAGCGCGCCCCCGCGAGCAACCGACGCTTGAGGGCGCCGTCCGCGATGCCGACGTCTACGGCGTCCCGGCCGAGCAGGGGCGCCACCTTCGTGCGGTAGTACTCGTGCTCGACCGGCTCGGTGCACTTGCCGGCGAGGATGATGCGGACCCCGGCCCGTCGCGCGGCGTCGATGGCCAGGTGCGGTGCCTTCTGCGGGTGGAACCTTCCGATGAACAGGACGTAGTCGTCCTTGTGCGAGCGGTACGGGAAGCTGCGCACGTCGATGCCGTTGTGGACCGTCGCCACCCAGTTGAGGCCCGGCTCGCTGGCACGCTGTGCGTGAGAGATCGCCACCAGCGAGACCGTGCGCCCGAGCGGGCGGTAGACGTCCGCCAGCTCCGCCGCGGAGCCGTGCACGGTGACGAGCGTGGGGGCCGCCCGCCCGCTCGCCGTCAGTGCGCCGGCAATGGTGTGGTCGTGCACGATGTCCACCGGGCGCGAGCGCAGCTGGCCGAAGACCCGGGCCGCGTTGACCACCTCCGGGATCGCCTCGCCCAGCCGGCCGGACATCGTGCGCTCGCTCGTGCGGACGAACTCCTGCGCCCCCGTGCCGCGAGCACCGGCCGCGAACAGCGTCACCTGGTGCCCGCGTGCGACGAGCCGGTCGACGAGGCCGGCGACGACCGCCTCGATGCCGCCGTAGCCGTCAGGAGGCACGGTGTAGTACGGCGGTGCCACCATCGCGATGCGAAGCACTCGGGGCCGCATCATCGGGTGGTGTGTCCCTCCGGACACGACTCGCGTCGACAGCTTCATCACCCCCAGGAGCCGCTCCACCGCGACTTCCTGATCCGCCCCCGACACTCCAGTATCACCACGGGAGGGTCGTGCCGGGCGGCGAACCGGCCGCATACGGCCCGTGACCTCCCGCACTCGGTGCGGGGTCAGCGCTTCGCGGCCTCCGGCCACATTGCCGCGGGCTGCAGGCCCTCCGTCGTCGGCCCGCTCACCCCCGGCTCGACGCGCAGCGGTGGCGTGAGGCCCGTTGTGCGCCAGCCCGCCTGCTCGACCTGGACGCCGAGGAGCTGGCCACCCACGTGGAGCTGCTCGACCGAGAGCGGCAGCAGCGACTCGGGCACCTTGGGGTCCACGTGCACGACGCCGGCCGGCGCGTCGACCTCCAGCCCGAGGAGGGTGCGCAGCAGCAGGAGCGGAGCCGCGGCCGCCCACGCCTGCGGTGAGCACGACGTCGGGTAGGGCACGGGGACCTCGAACTCGTCTCGGCCGAAACCGCAGAACAGCTCCGGGAGGTGTCCCTCGAAGCTGTCGGCGGCATCGAGCAGTGCGAGGGCCACCCGGTTGGCCTCGGAGGCGAAACCGTAGCGTCGCAGGCCTGCGGCGACGATGGCGTTGTCGTGAGGCCACACCGAACCGTTGTGGTAGCTCATCGGGTTGTAGGCCCCCGCCTTGGACGACAGGCTCCGGATGCCGAAGCCGCTGAACATCTCCGGGGACATCAGTGCTGACGCGGTCTGGCCCGCGTGCTCCTCGTCGACGATGCCGGTCCACAGGCAGTGCCCCATGTTGGAGGCGAGCGAGTCGACCGGCCGCTTGTCGGCGTCGAGGGCGAGGGCGTAGTGGCCCCGGTCGGGCAGCCAGAAACGGTCGTTGAAGCGGCGCTTGAGGTCCGCTGCCCGCGACCGAAGCTCGCGCGCCCGTTCCCCGTCGCGGGCGGTGTCGGCGATCCGGGCCCCGGCGACCAGCGCCGCGTAGACGTAACCCTGCACCTCGGCCAGCGCCAGCGGAGTCTCGGCGATCGCACCCGAGTCGAAGGTGATCCCGTCGAAGGAGTCCTTCCAGCCCTGGTTGACCAGGCCCCGGTCGGTGGCACGTTCGTACTCGACGAAGCCGTCGCCGTCCGCGTCGCCGTAGTCCTCGATCCAGCTCAGGGCCCGGTCCACGTGGCGACGCAGCGCCCTCATGTCCGTCTCGGGGCCGCCCCAGCGCAGCAGCTCACCGGCGAGCATCACGAAGAGGGGAGTGGCGTCGACGGTGCCGTAGTAGACGGTGTCCTCCTCGCCACCCGGCTCCTCGGTGAGGCCCGAGCGCACCTCGTGCAGGATGCGCCCCGGCTCCTCCTCGGTGCGGGGGTCGACGAGCCGTCCCTGGTCCTGCGCCAGGACCTCCAGGGTGCTGCGCGCCACCCGCGGGTCGAGGGGCAGCAGCATCCAGCTGGTCAGGAGCGAGTCCCGGCCGAAGACCGTCATGAACCACGGGGCGCCGGCCGCGAGGAGTACTCGTCTCGGGTGCTTCGGGTCCTCGATCCGCAGACCGGCCAGGTCGCCCGTGCTGTTGACGACGAGGGCGTCGAGCCGGGGATCGCCGGAGCGCACCACGGGGCTGCGCTCACGCCAGCGACGGTGCTCCTTGGCCGGTTCGCTCTCGAGGCGAGCCACGCCGTGGTGGTAGGGGGTCGGCAGGGGGATGTTGCGGAAGGACGGGACCACGCGGACCGTGACGGTCGTCGTGCCCCTCGCGGCGAGGGACAGGCGCCACACCATGCCGTGCTGGAAGACGGTGTAGGCGCCCGTGCCGCTGATCTCGAGGCCCCGCGGGTCTGCTCCCTCGACGTGCAGTCGCAGGGCCGTCTGGTCCATGCTGACCGTGATGTCCTGGGCGCGCAGGCGGTCGAGATGGCCCTCCTTGACGTCGAAGAGGCCCGCGAAGTCGGTGTCGGCGGTCAGGGTGAGCGTCACGTCCACGGCGTCGCTGCTGAGGTTCTCCAGCGTGATGTCCTCGACCATCCCGCCGCCCACGTAGCGACGGCGCACGACGAGCAGCGTGCTGTCTGCCAGCCCGTGCCGGGGTGGACGGCGGGTGACGAAGGTGGCGGCGTGCGGGCCGAGCGACTGCACCGCCATGGGCTCGAGCGACTCGCCGTCCACGCGCAGCTCGAGGTGGTCGAGGAACCGGGTGTCCTTGACCACCAGCCCCTGGCCCGCGCCGGCCCCGATGTCGCCGGAGGAGCCCGAGACGCAGAAGGAACGCCCTTCGACGAGGGACACCTGGGACACGATGCCGGCGCTCGGTGGTCCGCCCGTGAACGCCCAGCCCTCGCTCATGACTCAAGCCGACGCCGCAACCGGCCGTACTGTCAAGAACGAGCACAGCACCGTGCCCTTCCAGTGACCCGGCCTGTGACCGGGAGCGTGACCCTGAGCGCTACCCGGCGCCGGTAGGCTGCTCCAGGGCGCACCAGCAGGCGCCCGCGGACGAGGGAGCCGTACCCGCCTCGCGACAAGACGGCCAGATCGGAACTGTCGTGCACTGGCTCGTCCTCGTCCTCTCGGGCGCCATGGAGGCCGTCTGGGCGACGGCCCTGGCCGCCTCTGACCGCTTCCGTCGGCCCCGGCCGACCCTCGTGTTCGCCGTGTCGCTCGCACTCAGCATGGCCGGGCTGGCGTGGGCGATGACCGCGCTCCCCGCCGGCACGGCGTATGCCGTCTGGGTGGGCATCGGCGCGGTCGGCACCGTCCTGCTCGCCGTCCTTCGCCGGGAGGAGCGACTCGATGCCGCGCGCGCCGTGCTGCTGCTCGTGCTCGTCGGGTGCGTCGCCGGCCTCAAGGCGGTGGCGTGATGCCGTGGGTGGTGCTGCTCGGCAGCGCCGTCCTGGAGGCGGTGTGGGCCTCGGCGCTGGCTGCCTCCGAGGGCCTGTCGCGCCCGTTCCCCGCCGTGGTCTTCCTCGTGGCCGGCACCGTGAGCATGATCGGACTGGCGCACGCCGTGCGCTCGATCCCCATCGGGACCGCGTATGCCGTGTGGACCGGCCTCGGAGCCGCGCTGACGGTGGCGTGGGCGATGACGACGGGCGCGGAGGGGTTCTCCGTCGCCAAGGTTCTGCTGCTCACCGGGATCGTCGGGTCCGTCATCGGCCTCAAGCTGGTCGGCGAGGAGCGCCACGCATGGTGACCGCGCTGCCGCAGCTCCCGGGGTCCTCCGGCAGAGGTACGGATGGCCCGCCGGAGGTGTCCGGATACGGGCGGTTTTCCCGTTCGGGGTGTCATTGTCACCGGTGCCGGTGATGATGGGCTCGCCCACGGCACTCGGTCGCGGGGCACGAACACGAAGGAGCACCACGTGCGCAGGACCACGACCGGGACGATCGCGCTCGTCGCGTCGCTGGCCATCTCGGGAGCAACCGGAGCGGTCGCCGCCTCCGCGGCGCCCGTCACCTCGGCAGCCTCGTCCCAGACGGCCTCGGCCACCGACTCCGGTGCGCTGCTCGCCGCAGCCCGCGCCCACCTGCCCTCGGACTGGGACGTCCGCCGCGCCGCGGCCGGGAAGCGGTTCGGCATCGAGCCGTCCGCCGCCCAGGAGGCCCTCGGCCGAGCCATCGACCCGACGCAGTACCAGTGCGCCCCGACCCGACTCGACGCCTACGTCGACGGCATCCTCGCGCACGTCGACCGGTCGACGCTCTCGCTCGTGATCTCGCTGGGCGGTCTCGACATGCCGACGTACGACACGCTGGTCTTCGGCTCCAGCGCCGACCCGCACTACGCACTGACGAAGGCTTCGCGCAACGAGCTGACGACCGCCTTCCGTGCCGCCCAGAAGTTCTGGGACACCGACGGCTCCGACATCTCGCTCATGGCCATGCACGGCGACGTCCTGCGCGACCCGGCTCGGATCGCCAGGGTCTACCGCGTCGTCTACGGGCTGCCCGACGCCCAGGCCGCGCAGCTCGCCGCCATCCTCAGCCAGGCCGTGGCGAGCGACCCGGGGCTCTCGGGCGGTGACAACCCGATCTTCACCCTCAACGCCTTCGCCTTCAGCGGCGAGGGGGACCCCGACCCGATGGTCGCTTCCCTGCCCGACAAGCTCGTCTTCGGCGACGGCATGCTCGACGCCCTGGGCGCCATCGGGGTCGGCGACGTCGGTCCCCGCGCCGTCATCGGCCACGAGTACGGCCACCACGTGCAGTACGACAAGCACCTGTTCGCCTCGCCGCTGACCGGTCCGGAGGCGACGCGTCGCACCGAGCTCATGGCCGACGCGTTCGGCACGTACTTCGTCACGCACAAGCGCGGGCTCGCCCTCAACACCGCCCGGGTGCTCGAGGCGGAGCAGTCCTTCTACCAGGTCGGCGACTGCAGCTTCACGAGCGAGGGTCACCACGGCACCCCCAACCAGCGGCTGCGTGCCTCCACCTGGGGCGCCTCGGTCGCGGCAGAGGCACAGAAGCAGGGCCAGGTCCTGCCGTCGCTGACGCTCGACTCACAGTTCGAGTCGAACCTGCCGCAGTTCGTCGCACCCGACGCCTGACAGCCCCGATGGAGGTGGTCGCCGCGGCGGCGACCACCTCCATCCGGCCGGCTGGACCGCGTCCGAGCGCTAGGGTCGCGGTCATGGGTAGCTGGTGGCTCGAGGCGATCGGCTGGGCCGGCTCCGCGGTGCTGGTGTGGTCGCTGCTGCAGACGCAGCTGCACCGGCTTCGGCTGTTCAACCTCCTCGGCTGCGTCGTGCTCGTCGCCTACAACGCCGTCATCCACGTGTGGCCCATGGTGGGGCTCAATGTCGTGCTCGCGGGGATCAACGTCTTCCACCTCGTCCGGATGGCCCGGGAGAAGCACGACGCCGGCGCCTACGAGGTGCTCGAGGTCGCCGGCGACGACACGTACCTGCGGCACGTGCTCCGCGTGCATGAGAGCGACATCCGGCGCTACAACCCGCAGTTCGTCCACGACCCGTTCGCCGGCGCCCTGTCCTACCTCGTGCTGCGGGGCGACGAGACCGTCGGCGTGGTCCTCATGCGCGACCTCGGGCACGGCACCGCGCAGCTGCTGCTCGACTGGGTGACGCCTCGCCATCGCGACCTGACGCCGGGGGAGTTCATCTTCGGTCCGGCCGGCCCGTTCCGGTCCCGCGGCTTCCGCCGGGTCCTCACCCCGCCCGCCATGGTCGAGCCGTACTACGAGAAGCTCGGCTTCCGTCGGTCGGGCGACGCGTACGTCCTCTGACCCGTTGAGGTCTGCGCCCGGCATACGGCACGTCCCGGCACGGCCGCGGCAGGTCTCGTGATCCGGCGCACCCTTCGGCGCCGGCGGGGGAGCCGGTGCCTACGCTGGAGGTAGGGAGCCGTGTGGGCCCGCCGCACGGCGGCCCGTGAAGGAGCGGTGAGCACCATGACCGCGAACCAGGTCCCGACCGAACCCCGACACGACACACCGGACCCCACGGTCGACCGGGTCGTCCCGGAGGAGGACTTCCTCAGAGGCAGAGCGCTGGGTCGGCTGAAGAAGAAGGCCGACTTCCGGGTGCACCTGCTGATCTACGTGGTCGTCAACGGCATGTTCGTGCTGATCTGGGCCATGACGGGTTCGAGCTTCTTCTGGCCCGCCTTCATCCTCGCCGGATGGGGCATCGGCCTGGTGGCCAACGCCGTGGACGCCTACGTGGTGGACACACCCACCGAGAAGCAGGTCACGGAGGAGATGGAGCGGCTGCGGCGTCGCTGAGACGACGTCACGGCCAATCGGACACGTCGTGCGGCGCCGCCGTCGGGCCGGCGCTCCCGGGGGTTCCGGATGAGGCAGCCGGGTGCGCCGGCTCGGCCGGTTCCGCACGCCCCGCCAGTGTGATGCAGCCGCCGAGGGTGACGACGAACGCCACGGCGGCCAGCGGTTCACGCCCCGGCACGACGCGGTCACCGAGTGCCACCAGGCCCACCATCGCCGGCACGACCGTCTCGGTCGCGAACGTGAGTGCGGCGACCGTCGTGACCCGGCCCCGGCTGAGGGCGACGGCGTAGGCGACGGTCGCCAGGGCAGCGTGCGCCAGCAGGGCCCACGCCGTGCCGCTGGTGAGCAGGTGCCAGAGCGGCGACGGGATCTCCAGCAGCCGTGCTGCGACCCCGACACCACCGAAGCCCAGCCCTGCGGCGACGCTGAGCAGGACCGCGGCGAGACGCCGGTCGGGGGTGCGCAGGCCCAGCGCCATGAGGGCGGCGACGAGGAGAGCAGCAGCGAGTAGCCACCAGGCGGCGTTGGCGGGCGGCTGCACCGCGGGACCCGACGCCGCGGCGAGGGCGAGGCCCGCCAGGCCGGCCGCCACGGCGACCAGCGCGACGACCTCGACGGCGCCGAGGCGGACGTGGAGCACGAGCACCGACAGGACGGCGGTCACCGCGACCGACGAGGCGACCGCGGACTCGACGAGGAAGAGCGGCAGCGTCCGCAGCGCGGCCACGGAGGCGACGAAGCCGAGCCCGTCGAGGGCCAGGCCCACGGCATACGGCCAGGCCGTGCGAACGCGACGCCGGAGGGGCGCGCCGGACGGCAGACTGGTGGCCCGGCGCACGCCGATCGCCTGGAGCACGGTGGCCGCGCCGTAGGCGAGCGCCGCGAGGAGGGCGCCGAGCAGTCCCGGGCCCATGCGGCTCAGCCGGTCACGGAGACGGTGCCGGTCACGCTCGCGACGTCCCGGCCTGCGGAGCCCTCGTCGCGCAGGCGGGTCAGACGGTCCGCTGGCACTTGCTCATGAAGCGGTCGGGATCGACCACGGCGCGGTGGATCTCGCCCTTGGCGATCTCCTCGCCGTCCGCGTCCCGGACGGTGACGTGGCAGACGAGGCGGCGTCCGTCGTTGATCGGCTCGGCGCACAGCACGGTGACTTGCGAGCCCACCGCGCTACCCCGGACGTGCTCCATCCTCACCATCGTGCCGACCGTGGTGTGCTCGTCGTCGATGTTCTGCTTGCAGACCTGGAACGCGGCGTTCTCGCACCACGTGATCAGACGAGGGGTGGCGAGGACGTCGAGGTCGCCGCTGCCGACGCGGGCGGAGGTGTCGTCGGCGGAGACCGTGTGCTGGAACTTGCGCATGGGCATCTGACGAGTCTGGCAGAGATCCGCGCGGGCGCCGACTCGTCTCACCGCGGAGGTGAGCCGGGTCACGGGGCGACCCGGGCGGGCACGTCCACGAGCCTCGGAAGGCGCTGCGCTAACCTTGGCCGCATGGCTGGCCTGCTGCTCCTTCCGCAGCCGCGTTGACGAAGGTCGGGACTCCCGACATCAACGCGGCTCCCCTCCTGTGCGAGGGGTTTTCTTTTGCCCAGACGAGCAGCGACGAAAGAGAAGACGATGAGCGAGCAGACGAACGAGACCCCGTTCCGCTACACCGCCGCGATGGCGCAGCAGATCGAGACCGCCTGGCAGGACCGCTGGGAGGAGGAGGGCACGTTCAACGCCCCCAACCCCGCCGGGCCGTGGGCCGAGCCGGAGAAGGTCGCCGCCCGCGGTGAGAAGCTCGTCGTCCTCGACATGTTCCCCTACCCGTCCGGCGTCGGCCTGCACGTCGGCCACCCGCTCGGCTACATCGCGACCGACGTCTACAGCCGCTTCCACCGGATGCTCGGCAAGAACGTCCTGCACGCCCTGGGCTACGACGCCTTCGGCCTGCCGGCCGAGCAGTACGCCGTCCAGACCGGACAGCACCCTCGGAAGACCACCGAGGAGAACATGACGAACATGAAGCGCCAGCTGCGCCGGCTGGGGCTGGGCTTCGACAACCGCCGCACCTTCGCGACGATCGATGACGACTACTACCGCTGGACGCAGTGGATCTTCCTGCAGATCTGGGACGCGTGGTACGACCCCGAGGCGGTCCGCGAGGACGGCGGCCGTGGCAAGGCGCGCCCCATTCGCGAGCTCGTCGAGGAGTTCGAGTCCGGCCGCCGCGCGGTCGTCGACGCCGAGGGTCGCGGCTGGACCGACCTGTCGGCGACCGAGCGCGCCAAGGTCCTCGAGGGCCACCGGCTCGCCTACACCGACGAGGCCCCGGTCAACTGGTGTCCGGGCCTGGGGACGGTCCTGTCCAACGAGGAGGTCACCAACGAGGGCCGCTCCGAGCGGGGGAACTTCCCCGTCTTCCGGCGCAACCTGAGCCAGTGGAAGATGCGCATCACCGCGTATGCCGACCGCCTGGCCGACGACCTCGACGGCGTCGACTGGCCCGAGAAGGTCAAGCTCATGCAGCGCAACTGGATCGGTCGGTCCAAGGGTGCTCGCGTCACCTTCCCCGTCGTCACCGGCGCTGGTGAGGAGGACGGCATCGATGTCTTCACGACGCGCCCCGACACCATCTTCGGCGCGACCTTCATGGTCATCGCCCCCGAGCACCCGCTCGTCGACGCGCTCGTCCCGGCCGGCGGCTGGCCCGAGGGCACCAAGGACGCCTGGAAGGGGGCGGACGCCGACGCGGCCGGCTCCCCGAAGGAGGCCGTGGCGGCATACCAGCTCGCCGCCTCGCGCAAGGGTGACGTCGAGCGGCAGACGGAGGGCAAGGACAAGACCGGTGTCTTCACCGGCTCGTGGGCCACGAACCCCGTTACGGGAGAACGTGTCCCGGTCTTCGTCGCCGACTACGTCCTGATGGGCTACGGCACCGGAGCGATCATGGCGGTGCCCGGACAGGACACCCGCGACTGGGAGTTCGCCGAGAAGTTCGACATCCCGATCGTCCGCACGGTCCAGCCCACCGAGGGCCACCCCGACGACGAGCCGTTCCTCGGCGACGGCGTCGCGGTCAACAGCTCCAACGAGCGCATCTCGCTCGACGGCCTCCACGTCGCCGACGCCAAGGCGAAGATCATCGACTTCCTCGAGGCCGAGGGCATCGGCGAGGGGACGATCAGCTACCGCATCCGCGACTGGCTCTTCAGCCGCCAGCGCTACTGGGGCGAGCCGTTCCCGATCATGTTCGACGAGGAGGGGGTGGCGTATGCCGTCCCGGACGACGAGCTGCCGCTGACCCTTCCCGACGTGCCGGACTACAGCCCGAAGACGTTCGACCCGGACGACGCCCAGAGCAGCCCGGAGCCGCCGCTCTCCCGCGTCCCCGAGTGGGTCGGGGTCGAGAAGGACCTCGGCGACGGGCGCGGCCTGCGGAAGTTCCGCCGGGAGACCAACACGATGCCCAACTGGGCCGGCTCGTGCTGGTACTACCTGCGCTACCTCGACCCGGCGAACCGCGAGAGCTTCGTCGACCCGGCCAACGAGGCGTACTGGCTGGCGCGGCACGACACCCCGGTCGAGGGAGCCCCGGCCGGGACTCGCGACCCGGGCGGCGTCGACCTCTACGTCGGCGGCGTCGAGCACGCGGTGCTGCACCTGCTCTACGCCCGCTTCTGGCACAAGGTCCTCTTCGACCTCGGCCACGTGCAGAGCGAGGAGCCGTTCCGGAAGTACTTCTCGCAGGGCTACATCCAGGCCTACGCCTACACCGACAGCCGCGGCCAGTACGTCCCGGCCGCCGAAGTCGAGGAGCACCCGGGCAGCCACGGCAGCGAGCCGACGTTCACGTGGCAGGGCCAGCCGGTGGGCCGCGAGTACGGCAAGATCGGCAAGTCGCTGAAGAACTCCGTCAGCCCCGACGAGATGTACGACGCCTACGGCGCCGACACCTTCCGCGTCTACGAGATGTCGATGGGCCCGCTCGAGCTGTCCAAGCCGTGGGAGATCCGCGCGGTGGTCGGGAGCCAGCGGTTCCTGCAGCGCCTGTGGCGCAACGTCGTCGACGAGGCAACCGGCCGGCTGCGGGTCGTCGACGTGCCGCTCGACCAGGCGCTGACGACCCAGCTGCACCAGACGATCGCCGGCGTGCGCGAGGACTTCGAGGGGCTGCGCTTCAACACCGCGATCGCCAAGCTCATCGAGCTCAACAACGCCGTGACCAAGCTCGACGCGCCGCCGCGCGAGGTCGTCGAGGCCATGGTGCTGATGCTCGCTCCCGTTGCCCCGCACATCGCCGAGGAGATGTGGCAGCGGCTCGGCCACGAGAGTGGGGTGGCGTATGCCCCGTTCCCCGTCAGCGACCCCGCCAAGATCGTGCTCGAGCGGGTCACCTGCGTCATCCAGATCAAGGGCAAGGTCCGTGACCGGGTCGAGGTGAGCCCCGACATCTCTGAGGACGAGCTGCGCGAGCTGGCCCTGGCGCGCGAGAAGGTGCGCGCCGCGACCGAGGGAGGGGTGCGCACCGTCATCGTGCGGGCCCCGAAGCTGGTCAACGTCGTCCCGCTCTGACGTCGCGGTCACCGCGCGGGTCCGGCTCCGGGGCGAGCCGGGTCCGCGCCGGTAGGTTGAGGCACACCAGGGCGCGCGGGGACGGAAGGAGCGGGACGTGACGGTGCGGATCGTGACGGACTCGACGGCGTACCTGCCGGGCGAGCTGCTGCGCACACACTCGATCGAGGTCGTCCCGCTCCACGTCGTCGTCGGCGGTGACGACCACGTCGAGGGGCAGGACATCACCGCAGCGCAGGTCGCTGCCGCGTTGCGCGACTACACGATCGTGACGACGTCGCGCCCGACTCCGAGAGTCTTCACCGAGACCTACCAGCGCCTCGTCGACGAGGGGGCGACCGCGATCGTGTCGGTCCACCTCTCGTCGCAGATGTCCGGGACCGTCGAGGCGGCTCGCCTGGCGGCGGCCGAGGCCCCGGTGCCCGTCGAGGTCATCGACAGCCAGACCATTGGGATGGCAATGGGGTTCGCCGTCGTCGCGGCCGCGGAGGTGGCGGACGGCGGGGCAGACGCCCGGGCCGTCACCGGGGCGGTGCACGCCCGGCTCGGGCCCTCGGGCGTGCTCTTCTACGTCGACACCCTCGAGCACCTCCGAAGGGGTGGCCGCATCGGTGCCGCGTCGGCGCTGCTCGGCTCCGCCCTGTCGATCAAGCCCATCCTGGCCGTGCGGGGCGGAAGGATCGTGCCGGTGGAGAAGGTGCGCACCTCCTCGCGCGCCGTCGCCCGGATCGAGGCCATGGTGGTGGACCACGTCGGCAGGGGCGGGCACGCCGTCGACCTCGCCGTGCACCACCTGGACGCGGCGGCACGCGCCGAGGAGATCGCCTCCCAGCTGCGGACCATGGTGCCCGGCACCCCGAGCGTCCTCGTCGTCGAGCTCGGCGCCGTCGTGGGAGCCCACGTCGGCCCGGGCACCGTCGCGATCGCCGTGTCCCCGCGTCCCGGCGAGCCGCTCGACGCCTCGCACGGGGAGGTCACCGGGTCGTGACCGTGGGGACCGTCCTCGGGTGGACCGCCCTGGTGGTGGTCGCCTTCCTCGTCGGCTCCGTCAACCCGGCGACGATCATCGCGCGCCTGCTCGGCAAGGACCTCGCCGCGTCCGGCTCCGGCAACCCGGGCGCCACGAACGCCGGTCGGGTGCTCGGGCGCAAGTGGGGCATCGTCGTCGGCGTCCTCGACGTCCTCAAGGGGCTCCTCCCCGCGTTCGTCGCGGGCCACCTCTTCGGGGCCCACGCGGCATACGCCGTCGGCATCGCAGCCGTGCTCGGGCACATCTGGTCGCCCTTCCTGAGGGGGCGCGGCGGCAAGGGCGTCGCCACGACGCTCGGCGCCATCCTCGGAGTGCACCCGTGGGTCGCCCTGGTCGTCGTCGTGGTCTTCGCCGTGGGCGTCGCGGCCACGCGCTGGGTGGCGGCAGGGTCGATCCTCGGCTCGGTCGCGATGGTCGTCCTGGCCGTGCTGATCTGGGCCGGTCATGCGCCGGGTGATGGGTGGACTGCACTGTGGCTCATGGCGATCGGCCTGCTCGTCCTGGCCCGCCACAAGAACAACGTCATCGGCTGGTGGCGCCAGCGGCACCTGTCGTGAGATGAGGCGGCCCCGGCGCACGTCGTGAACCGGGGAATCGGTCAGAAGACGATCGTGCGCCGCCCGGAGAGGAAGATGCGCGACTCGGCGTGGTCGCGCACCGCCCGGGAGAGCACCCGTCGCTCGACGTCGCGACCGATCGCCACGAGCCGCTCCGGGGACTCCGCGTGGGTGACGCGCACGACGTCCTGCTCGATGATCGGGCCCTCGTCGAGGTCGGCCGTGACGTAGTGCGCCGAGGCGCCGATGAGCTTGACGCCGCGGTCGTGGGCCTGGTGGTAGGGCTTGGCGCCCTTGAAGCCGGGCAGGAACGAGTGGTGGATGTTGATCGCCCGGCCCTCGAGCGCTGTGCACAGCTGGTCGCTGAGGATCTGCATGTAGCGGGCAAGCACGACGAGCCCGACGTCGTTCGTCTCGACCATCCGCAGCAGCTCGGCCTCGGCGTCGGCCTTGGTCTCACGCGTGACGGGGATGACGGTGAAGGGCAGGCCGTAGTACTCGACGAGACCCCGGCAGTCCTCGTGGTTGCTGACGACGCCGACGATGTCGATCGGCAGGTCGCCGGACTTCCAGCGGTAGAGCAGGTCGAGCAGGCAGTGGTCGAACTTGCTGACGAGGATGATGGTGCGGCAGTGCTCGTCCTCGGGCCGGGCTGCCAGGTGGTGGTGGGAGATCGCCGCGCTCTGCCGGATGGCCTCGAGCACCTGCTCGACCTCGTGCGGCTCCGCGTCGAAGACGGTGCGCATGAAGAAGAGGTCGGTGTCCTCGTCGGAGTACTGCTGGTTCTCCACGATGTTGGCCGACACGGCGAGCAGCGCCGCGGAGACCGTGGCGACGATGCCGGGCCGGTCGTCGCAGGTGAGGGTCATGATGTGCCGGGCCATTGGGGCAGTCTGGACCAGCGGGCCGTGTCGGGGTGAATCGACGCGCGGGCAGTCTCGCTCTGTGGCCGTCCACATCCCCTGCGGGCGCGGACGGGTTGTCCCCAGCCGGTGCCGAGGCGGCCGGGAACGGGCGGCCGGCTTCCTACCGTCGGGGTATGCCGTTCCGACGCGCCCAGCGACCGCCGGACCTCGAGCGGGTGGCTCGGGTCCTCGGCGCCGGGCCTCCTTCTTCCGGGAGACCGAGTGCGCGGTCCAGCGAGCCGGATGCGGGGGAGTCGCGCTCGGCAGACCCTTCGGGACCGGCAGGCCTCCCGGCCGTCGACGAGGAGTCGGAGCCGGCCGGTGGCTGGGTGCCGTCTCCGCCCGACGGTGCGCGGGCGCCCACCTTCTGGTCGAGCGGGACCGCGGGTGCAGGTCCGGGGGCGGCCCGGCTGGGGTCAGTCCTGCGTCGGCTGACCGAGCGGGCCACCGAGGACGAGGTGTCGCGGCTCGATGCCGACCTCCGCAGGGCGCGACGCCCGGGGGTGCTCACCGTCCCGGACGAGCTGCGCGCAGGACGGCGGGGGCTCACCAGCGCCGCCGTCGTGTCGATGCTCGCCCTCGTGGTGGCGGTGGGCTGCGCCTTCGTCCTCCGGGTCCTGTGGGCCGAACGATCCGCGTCCGCCTCGGAGCGCCCGGCCGCGGGAGCGGCCACCGTCCAGGTGGTCGGAGGGACGGCAAGAGGTGCCGCGGTGCCGGGGGCGGGGACGACGCGGACGCCGCCCGTCGGACCGGGTGACCCCACGGCCGGCGCACCCTCGCGCGACGGGCTGGCCGACGCCGGTGGCTCCGGCGGGACAGCGGGTGCAGCGCCGCCGGGTGGATCGGTCGTCGTCCACGTCGTGGGGCAGGTGAACCGCCCCGGTCTGGTGCAGCTGCGTCAGGGCGCCCGCGTCGCCGATGCCATCACGGCGGCGGGAGGCACCCGACGCGGCGCCGACGTCTCGGTCCTCAACCTGGCGCGTCTCGTCCAGGACGGTGAGCAGATCCGGGTGCCGAAGCCGGGGGAGAGGCTCGTGGCGGCGCCCGGTTCCGGGACCTCTGGTGGCGCCGCATCCGCTGGCGCTGGGGGCGCGTCGGGCGGGTCCGCAGTGGCGGGCCCTCCGGTCAGCCTCAATGCCGCCGATGTCGCGGCCCTCGACACCCTTCCCGGTGTCGGCCCGGTGCTGGCCCAGCGGATCGTCGACTGGCGCACCGAGCACGGGCGGTTCACGTCCGTCGACGAGCTGGGCGAGGTGAGCGGCATCGGCGACAAGCTGATGGCGCAGCTGAGGCCGAAGGTGACGCTGTGACGCGCTCATCGAGCCCGCCCCCGGAGCGTGAACAGGCCCCGCGCGGGCCGTCCCTTGTCGTCCTCACCGGCCGCGAGACGATCCGCCGGGTCAGGCCACGCGCCTCTCACCGGCTCGACTTACGGCTGCTGCTTCCCGTCGTGCTCGCCTGGCCGCTCGTGGCCTTCGTCGGTCTGGTCGGCCCGGTCTGGCTCGTCGCGAGCGGCGCAGTGCTGGCGCTCGCGGTGGGCACCCTCGTCGCGACGGCGAGTGCCAGGGACCGACCCGCGCCACGCCGCGCCCCGCCGCCTCGCGGCCCTGACGTCCTCGGCGGCGAGGGCCGCAGTCGTGGTCGCGAGCGCTGGCGCCGCGGCGTTCCTGTGGGGACCTCGCCCGGCCTGCGGTCCCTCGCAGCAGCCTGCGCCGTGCTCGCCCTGCTGCTGGGCGCGGCCGCCGGCCACCGCGCGGTCAGGTCCGCCGGCCCGCTGGGCGACCTCGCCTCGGAGCGAGCCGTCGCCACGGTGCGTGCCGTCGTCGCTGCCGAGCCGCGGCCCGTGCACAAGCGCGGACGTGCCGGCCCGGACGACGCTCCGGGGTCGCAGGTGACGGTGGTTCGGCTCGACGTCACCGAGCTGGTCGCGCGCGGCCGGACCTCTGCAGTGGCGAGCCCGGTGCTCGTCATCGGACGAGGTCCGCAGTGGTCGGCGCTGCACTGGCGCGAGCAGGTGGAAGTCGTGGTCCGCCTGGCGCCGGCGGAACCCGGCGACGACGTCGTCGCGGTGGCCACCCCGAAGGGTGGTCCGCGGGTCATCGCCCGCCCGGGCGGGGTCTTCGCCGCCGCCGACGCAGTCCGGGCGCGATTCCGCGCCGCCACCGAGCAGCTCTGGCCGGACGCACGCGGACTCGTCCCCGCCCTGGTGGTCGGCGACACGTCGCGAACTCCTCCGGACCTCGAGGCGGCGATGCTGCAGATCGGGCTCAGCCACCTCAGCGCGGTGTCCGGGAGCAACGTGACGTTCGTCCTCGCCGCGGTGATGTGGCTGTGCAGCATCGTCGGGCTCTCCCGGCGATGGCGCCCAGCCGTTGCCGCGGTGGCGCTGCTCGCGTTCGTGGTCCTCGCCCGTCCTGAGCCGAGCGTCGTACGGGCCGCGGTGATGGGTCTCGTCGGCCTGCTCGCGCTGTCGACGTCGCGCCGACGGGCGGGCATCCCGGCGCTCGCCGGCGCGATCGTCGTGCTGCTCGTGTGGGACCCCTGGCTCTCCCGCTCCTACGGGTTCGCGCTCTCGAGCGTCGCCACCTTGGGCCTGCTGGTCCTCGCCCGGCCGTGGGGCCTGACGGTCGCACGCCGGCTGCCTGACCGGTTGAAGCCGCTGGGGCCGGTTCTCGCCATCCCCGTTGCCGCCCAAGCGGTCTGCGCCCCGCTCGTCGTGCCCCTCCAGGGCAGTGTCTCGGTCGTGGCCGTCCTCGCCAACCTCCTGGCCGCACCCTTCGTGGCACCCACGACCGTCGTCGGCGTCGCAGTCTCGGTCGTCGCGATCATCTGGGTCACCGGAGCCGGTTGGCTCGCGTGGGCGGCGGCGCTCCCGGCCCAGGCCATCGCCGCGGTGGCCCGGTGGTGCGCCGGCCTTCCGCTCGGGAGCATCCACTGGGGAGACTCGGCCGCGGCCGCGATCCTGCTCGCGGTGCTCACCGTGGCGGTCGTCCTCACCGCGCCGTGGGCCTGGCACCGGACGAGGCAGCGCCCGACCGTGGCCGTCGCCGTCGTGGTCCTCGCCTCGGGTGTGGGCGCGCCGACCTCGACGGTCGCCTGGCCTCCGCCGGGGTGGGCGCTCATCGCCTGTGACGTGGGGCAGGGCGACGGCCTCGTGGCCGACAACGGCGGCGGACACGTCGTCGTCATCGACACCGGACCCGAGCCGGAGCCGATGCGGGCCTGTCTCGACCGCATCGGGGTGACAGCCGTCGACCTGGTGGTGCTCACCCACTTCCACGCCGACCACGTCGGTGGACTGGCTGCCGTTCTCGAGCGGCCGGTCACCGAGATCCGGGCCTCGCCCGTGCTCGACCCGCCGGCCGAGGCGGCCCGGGTGTCGCGACTCGCGGCCGCCGCACGCATACCTCTCGGGGAGCTCCGTGCCGGTGAGGAGCTCACCGTGGGCACCATCAGTGCGGACGTGTGGTGGCCCGCGCGGCGCATCGACGCCGGGTCCGTACCCAACAACGGCTCCGTCGTGCTGACGATGCACGTGCGCGGCCTCACCGTCCTGCTCGCCGGTGACATCGAGCGGGAGGCGGCCGGACAGCTGCTCCGCGAGACTTTGCTGGACCCGCAGCGGTGGGGGAGGATCGACGTCCTCAAGGTGGCCCACCACGGGTCCAGCAACCGGGACGACCGGCTCCTCGACCAGGTCGACGGACGGCTCGCCCTCATCAGCGTCGGGAAGGACAACGACTACGGACACCCGGCCCCGGCGACGATGAAAGCCCTGCAGGACAGGGGCTTCCAGGTGCACCGCACCGACCTCGAGGGCGACGTGGCCGTCGTGGCCGACGGTGAGGACATCACAGCGGTCTCCCGGTGAAAGGATCGGCGACGGAGCCTCGTCGAAGCAGGACTTCAGGCCGGGTTGGTCGGTTCGGAGGGGTCCACCGGCGACTCCTCGGGACCTGCCGGGGCACGCTGCACCGGGCCGGCGTCCACGTCGGCGTCCGCGTCGCCGCCGACGTCGCCGCCGACGTCGCCGCCCACGTCGGTACGGCTGTCGTCCGCGAGCTCGAAGTCGGAGAAGTCGAAGCCCGGGGACACGAGGCAGCTGACCAGCGCGTCCGAGCGGGTCGACACCGTGCGCTGCCACACATGCGCCGGCACGACCGCCTGGCCCACCTCACCCGCCGCGAGGTCGACTCCGACAGTGACCCTTGGGCCCTCATCACCGTGTACCTGCGGCGCCGCACCGTCACCGCCGAGCTCCAGGATCACCGAGCCGGCATGGGCGAGCCACACCTCGTCGGAGGCGACGCGGTGCCACGCGGACGCCTCACCGGCAGGCAGCAGGAAGTGGATGAGCGTCGCGGTGGCGCGCTGCCGACCGTCGGGCAGGGTCACCGTCTCGGGGGACACCCACGTCTGCCGGTACCACCCGCCCTCGGGGTGTGGCTGCAGGTCGAGCAGATCGGCGAGAGGCGGGCGCATGACGACCATCATCGCCGACCCGCTCGACGCTCGCTCAGTCCTGTCTGGCAGTCGGCTGCACGGGTCCGTGTCCGCGCCGGGTCGGCGGGCTTCGGTGGCCACGGGAAGAACCCGCTCGTACGCCGCACGTAGTGGGCGTAGGCGGGACGACGGTCGCCGATGTCCTTCTCGAGCAGCTTCTTGCCGGTGCCGGCGTAGAGGTTCCAGACCATCACCGCGGGCGACAGGATCGTCAGCGCCCCCGGCCAAGCGCTCGCTGCCACGAGGAAGAGCCCCGACCACACGCACGCGTCCCCGAAGTAGTTGGGGTGGCGGGTGTACCTCCACAGCCCGGTGTCGAGCACCGCGCCGCGGTTGGACGCGTCGCGTCGGAAGCGCATGAGCTGCAGGTCGCCCACCCCCTCGAAGAACAGGCCCACCGCCCACACGAGGACCCCCAGCCAGAGCACCCAGCGCTGACCGCCCTCCACGAACATCGCGATCTGCACCGGGAGGGAGACGAACCACATGGTGAGGCCCTGCGGGAGGTAGATGTGCACGAGGGCGTAGGCCTTCGGGTTGCCGTCGGCACGCGCCAGCATCGCCTCGTAGCGCGGGTCCTCGCCACTCCCGCGCGACCGGTTCCAGATGTGCCCCGCCAGGCGCAGACCCCACGACGCTGTCAGCACGAGCGCCAGCCACCGGCGCAGCCCGTCGCCGTGGCCGGAGCTGCTGACGAACGCCGTCACCGCCAGCGCCACGAAGCCCAGACCCCACGTGACGTCGATGACGGCCTGCTTGCCCACGCGGAGAGCGACCGCGAACGTCACAGCGAGGACCACGACGACGGTCAGGGCCGTGAGCAGCAGGGTACGACCGAAGCCGCCACCGTCGAAGCCGGCGGTCGACGCAGGGGCGTGGACAGTGGCAGCGGTTGCGTGCGAGGTGGCCAGAGCGGCAGTGGCCGTGAAGGTCGCCCACGCGGACGACACAGTGGTCACCAGGCCCGCACGGGCGGCATACCGCTGCGGCCTTCGGCCGTCGGCTTCACGGCGAGGATCTGGTCCACGCCCATGCGACCCTCCTCGAAGGCGAGGGCCCCGCCGACGAGGTAGAGCCGCCACACGCGTGCGACCTCCTCGCCGACCATCGCGACGACCCGGTCCCAGTTGGTCTCGAAGGTCTCGTACCACGCATTGACTGTCCGGACGTAGTGCTCACGCATGGCGTGCACGTCCCGGACCTCCAGGCCTGCCTCCTCGATGAGGTCGACGGTCTCGCCGACCGGGCGCATGTGCATGTCGGGCGCGATGAACGCCTCGATGAAGGGCCCGCCTCCCGGCCGCGTCGTGCGCGACATCTGCTGGATCAGCGCCCGGCCGCCGGGCTTGAGCAGGCGGTGGACCTGGCCGGTGAACGTCGGGTAGTTGCGCTGCCCGACGTGCTCACCCATCTCGATCGAGGAGATCGTGTCGAACGGGCGGTCGGGGACCTCGCGGTAGTCTTGCAGGCGGATCTCGACCAGGTCCTCCAGCCCGCGCTCGCGGATCCGCGCGTCGATGAACGCCTTCTGCTCGCCCGAGATCGTCACCCCGACGACCCGGGCACCGAACTCCTCGGCGGCGTGCACGGACAGGGAGCCCCATCCGCAGCCGATGTCGAGGTGCCGCCCACCCGGCTCGATGCCGAGCTTGCGGCAGACGAGGTCGAGCTTGTCGCGCTGCGCGTCCTCGACGGTGTAGTCGGTTGCGGTGCGCGACCAGTAGCCGCACGAGTAGGCCATGTGCGGGTCGAGGATCAGGGAGTAGAAGTCGTTCGAGAGGTTGTAGTGGTGCTCGATGGCGCTGCGATCGCGGCGCTTCGTGTGCAGGCGGCCGCGCAGTCGCGCCTGCGAGACTGGCGGTTCCGGCGGGAGGCCGACGACGCCGAGGTCGAACGCCGTGCGGATGCCGTTCTTCGCCGCCGCGACGAAAGTGCCGGCGGAGCCACGCCCACCCGAGAGGTGTCGGGCGCTGGACCACACCCGGCGGAACCCGTCGAGCAGGTCTCCCTCGACGTCGAGCTCGCCCGTGACGTACGCCTGGGCGAGCCCGAGCTCGCCGGGGTGGCGCACGAGCCGACGCAGCGCGGCGGGGTCGCGCAGCACCACGGTGGGTGCGTCGACCGGTCCGGCGACGGTGCCGTCCCACGCCTTGAGGCGCACCGG
Organism: Terrabacter terrae; assembly: GCF_039529575.1. Taxonomy (NCBI): domain Bacteria; kingdom Bacillati; phylum Actinomycetota; class Actinomycetes; order Micrococcales; family Intrasporangiaceae; genus Terrabacter; species Terrabacter terrae. Next base: position 161,495 of record NZ_BAAANB010000003.1, on the reverse strand, counting down.
CAGCCGACCGCCGAAGAGCGGCTCCACCACCGTCGCGAGCCGGGGTGCGATCCCGGTGGGCCGCGAGGGCGCCTGCGGGGTGACGGCTGGCAGGTCGGGACGGTGGTCGGTCAGGGTCATCGCGGTGGCCTCTCGTTCGGGGTCGACTCGGAGAGTTCGGTGCGCTGCCCGTTCCGGATGGGTGGAGCTCGCTCGGGGCCGTTGGCTCCGCTCAGCGAGACACGCCGACGGCAGCCTCACGCCGCCCGTCACCGGCTGCCACGAGCCCGTCGGGACCGAGCACGGCCGCGCCCACGCCGCCGAAGTACATGTGCGCACCCGGGAACGCGTGGGACGCAAGGCCGCTCGCCCCGATCGCTGCGGCGATCTCGTCGGACGGCTCGTGCTCGACGCACGGCGACCCGTCATCCATGAACCGCACGTGCAGGCGAGGTGCATCGATGGAGTGCTGCAGGTCGTCCCCGAGCAGCAGGCCGCGTCCGAGCACCTGCATGAGCGCGGTCGTGATCCGGTCTGCGCCGGGCGACCCCACGGCCAGGGCGGCACCGGAGGTGCGACGACCTGTCGTCGGTGCCATGTTGGACGCGAGTCGCGTGCCGGGCGGGACGGCGTGCAGCCCCAACCGGTTGAGCTCGGGCTCCCCGAGGGCGTTGTTGAGCAGGATCCCGGTGCCGGGAATCACCATGCCGGCGCCGTAGCCCGCGGACATCGTGATGGCACAGGCGTTCCCGTGCTCGTCCACCGCCGACACGTGCGCCGTCGACGCCGAGGTGGGCAGCCCGGCGAGCCCGTGCCGCTCGACGGTCTCGAGGAGGGCGTGCCCGTCCGCGTCGAGGTCGCGCGAGCGGTCGTGGACCGACAGCCGGTAGGCCAGGACCCGCCGCTGGATGTCGATGACCTCGGCCCAGGTCCAGTGCTCGTGCCGCGCCAGCTGTCCGAGCATCGCCGCGAGCATGGGACCACCGACGGACGGTGGTGGGTTCAGCGCGACCTGCCACGAGCCCAGCGTTCGCAGGGTCGGTGTGCGCACGACCGGCTCGTAGGCCGTCAGGTCGGCCTGCGTGACGAGACCGCCGTTGGCGGCCATGTCGTCGACGAGCACGCGCCCCACCGCTCCTGTGGTGAAGAGCGAAATCCCTTGGGTGGCAAGCAGATCGAGGATGTCCGCGAGATCCGGGTTCAGCGACGTCTCGCCAGGCTCGAGCGGCCCACCGTCGGCGCCCGTGACGAGCGCGTGCGCCTCGGGGTCGGGCCCGAAGAGGACGTCGCGGACGAGGCCGAGGTAGAGCGCGGCGGACGCTCCGATGCGGTATCCCTCGCGGCAGGCACGCGCCGACGGTTCGACGAGCCGGCCCCAGGGAAGGCTCCCGAAGCGATCCCGAGCGAGCGAGAGAGCTTGCAGCGCACCGGAGTTCGCCACCGAGCCGTGGCCGGCGCCAATGGTGATGCCGCCCCCGTAGTCGGTGGTCACCTCGCGAACGCCCTTGCCGAAGGCCGCCGCGTCGAGTCCGCGGCCCGGCATCTCGACGTTCCCGTCGACGACGACGGGGTCGGACCCCGCAGGCCAGATGTTCACGAAGGCGCCGGCCATGAGGCTCACGATCCCGGGTTCCGTGCTCATGGCGGCGATGGACGCCGCGATGGCTGCGTCGACGGCGTTGCCGCCCTCTGCTGCGGCCTCGAGGCCTGCGGCCAGGGCCGTCGAGCTCGGCGTGGCCAGGGCGACCCGGGTCATGAGGTCGTGCGACCGGTCGAGTGGTACTCCGGGTTCGGCACGAAGCCCAGTGCGGTCGAGACCCGGTTGGTGAGGTTGAACATGCCGACCACCTGCACGAGCTCGACCAGCTGGCGGTCGTCGAGGCCCACCGCGCGCAGCGCCTCGAGGTCCGACTCGGTGACCTCGGCCGGGTGCAGGGTGAGCTTCTCGGCGTAGGAGGCCATGGCGTACTCACGCTCCGGCAGGCCCGCTTGGCGCCAGTTGGAGGCGACGAGGTCAGCGGTCACGGCGTCGCCGGTGTACTCGCGCAGGGCGGCGCCGTGGCTGACCTCGCAGTACGTGCACCGGTTGACGCTGCTGACGACGACGGCCACCAGCTCGCGGTCCGCGTTGCTCAGGTGCCCTTCCTTGTTGACGAGGAGGTTGAAGTAGCCCCACCACGCCAGGAACTGGTCGCCGTTGAGCGCTTGTGCCTTGAAGACGTTGGGCACGAAGCCGAAGGCCTCGTGTGCCTTGTCCCAGAGCCGGCTCACGCCCTCGGGCACCTCGTCTCGTTCGGGCACGGGCAGGTAGGAGATGCGTTGACGGTCACCCATGAGCCCACCGTATGCCGGGTGGCAGTCGTCCGCCCCTGGGCGGCGCGCCGGGACGGCCGGGCCTCAGGCGTTCGCGCCCGCGAGCCTGGCCGGCGAGACCCGGGGGTCGGCGCCGGCCGCCTCGCACAAGGCGTCGAGCGCCGCAGCCACCGCCGGAACGCGCTGGAGGTCCGGGGTGGTGACGGCGAGGATCTGGCGCCGAGAGGCGGGGGAGAGGGGCAAGGTCGCGACCTCGTCGTGCTTGGCGGCGTTGAGGATGAGGTCGGGCACGAGGGCCACCCCGAGACCGGCGGTGACGAGGCCGAGCTGGGCGACGTAGTCCTCGGTCTCGAAGGCGACGTTGGGGCGGAAGCCGGCGCCGTCGGCGAGGGAGAGCAGGTGGCCGCGGCAGCGGGGACAGCCGGCGATCCACTCCTCGTCGGCGAAGTCGGTCAGGGTGGCCGCCTCGTCACGGGCGTGGGGGTGCGTGCCGGGGACGACGAGTCGGACCTCGTCGTCCATGAGGCGCCGGGTCACGAGGAGCGAGAGGTCCTCCTCGAGCTCGCCCAGCTCGGCGCCCTCGTAGGCGAAGGCGACGGCCACGTCGCAGTCGCCATTGCGCAGTGCTGCCAGCGACTCGGGCGGCTCGGCCTCGGTGAACGTGACCGTGATGTCGGGGTGGCGCGCCTTGAGGATCGCGAGCGTGCGAGGCACGAGCGTCGCCGACGAGCTGGGAAAGGCCTGCAGTCGGACTCGGCCCGCGCGGAGCCCGGCGATCGCGGTGATCTCCTCCTCGGCGGCGTCGAGGGCCGCGAGGACGCCGACGGCGTGGCGGGCAAGCACCTGCCCGGCCTCGGTGAGGCGCACCTGCCGGCCGTAGCGCTCGACGAGCACCGTGCCGGTGCGCTGCTCGAGGCGGCGCACCATCTGCGAGATGGCCGGCTGGGTGAAGCCGAGGGCGTTGGCGGCGCTGGTGAAGCTTCCCTCGTCGGCAATGGCCTTCATGACCCGCAGGCCGGCAGCATCGATCATGGAAGAAGCATAACCGACCGTTATGGTGTTCGGGGGATCTCGGGCGTCCGGCACGGGCCGCCGCGCGACGTAGGCTTGCGACGTGCAGCAGCCGAACGGCATACCCCCACAATCCTCCACGACCACACGGCTCTCCACGTCGCGCACCCTGCCGCTCGAGACGCACGACCTCGGCAGCTTCGACGACCTCGTCGACCTCGTCAGCGGCGGTGGTGTCGTCGTGCTCTCGGGCGCCGGCCTGTCGACGGAGTCCGGCATCCCCGACTACCGGGGACCGGACGGGACGCGCCGGGTGGAGCCGATGACCTACGGCGAGTTCGCCGGCTCGGGGGAGGCCCGACGGCGGTACTGGGCCCGCAGCTACATCGGCTGGCAGCGCTTCAACGCGGCCCAGCCCAACGAGGGACACCGCGTGGTGACCGACCTGCAACGGGCCGGTTACGTCGGGCCGATCATCACGCAGAACGTCGATGGGCTGCACCAGGCGTCCGGAGCGGTCGATGTCGTCGAGCTGCACGGCTCGCTGGACCGGGCGGTGTGCCTGACCTGCGGCGAGTACACGTCTCGGACCGGTCTGCACGAGCGCATGACCGAGGCGAACCCGGGGTTCATGGACCGGTTCGCCGAGGCCGCCGCGACCGTGGGCTCCCAGTGGGGCGAGCAGGTGCGACCCGATGGTGACATCGTCCTCGCCGACGCCCTCGTCGAGACCTTCCACGCGCCGCGGTGCCTCGTGTGCGGCCGCGACACGGTCAAGCCGGACGTGGTGTTCTTCGGCGAGTCGGTGCCCAAGGCCCTGGTGGAGCAGTGCTTCTCACTCGTGGAGGGCGCGGGGGCGGTCCTGGTGCTCGGCTCCTCGCTGTCGGTCATGAGCGGCTACCGGTTCGTCCGGCGGGCGCACCAGCGTGAGGTCCCCGTGGCGATCGTGACGCGGTCGGCGACTCGCGGTGACAGCGAGGCCAGCTTGCGTCTGCATGCGCCGCTCGGGATCACCCTGACGAAGCTGCGCAGCGCGCTCGGTCACTGACGGGTCACCGAACCCGTCACCGAGCCGGTCGCCTCACCTCACGACGGGACCGGGGGCCCGGGCCTCCGGGCCCGAGGTGTCCCGCAGGTCCCACAGCTCCTTGGTCTGCACCCCCCAGTACGTGCCGAAGAGGATGATGACGATGACCTCGGCGACCAGCACGAGGTGCCCGAATCCGGTGAGACCGGCTGCGGTGACCACGGCGACGAGGAGCGCCAAGGCGAGGGCCACCGCCAGTGCGATGTAGACCTTCTTGTAGACGGTGCCGCGACTGCCGTCACGGCCCAGGTGTCTCTCCTCGGCGCCGAGGGCGCTCAGCACCATGACGGCGATGACGCCGGCCACCATGGTGCCGGCCGCGATGCCGTGGCTCAGGGCGATGAACCGGTCGCGCAGGACGAGGAACAGGGTGAGCTCGGCCAGCACGACCGTCCCGCAGACGACGCTCACGACGATGGAGCGCACGCTGCGCGGTCGCGGCGGCGCTCCCGCCCTGCCGACCCGCCCGAGCCAGGCGACGACTGCCGCGGAGACGACGGCGACCACGAGCAGTGACCACACGTTGTTGCGCACGGCTGCCGCGATCTCCGGGGCCGTCTGGGTGTATGCGTTGGGCCCGCACCGGTCGTCGGGCGCGGTGGGGACCAGGGCGACGACGAAGGCCATCAGGCCGGAGAAGTTGAGGAGCACGTCCTCCTCCGGGGAGTGTCCCTTGTAGGCGATGAGGTTGGCACCGAGCGCGCAGAGCGCGCCGACGAAGACGCCACGGGCAGGTGTGTAGTAGTAGGCGCTGATCGATCCGAGCCAGCAGGAGTGCCCGGTCTCCCACCACCACTGGTAGCCGACCGACAACAGGAGCATGAGCAGCAGCGCGATCATCGCGCCCCGCAGGTAGCGGTAGGTGAGGACGACGTCTGGGGTGCGCTCCTGCGCCATCGGGGTCATCGGGGTCATCGGGGTCATCGGGGTCATCGGGGTCATCGGGGTCATCGGGGTGAGTGTCCGCCTTCGTCCCGCTCGTGTTCGCCTCGGTCCGCCGGGGGTTCGTTCAGATGCGGCGCAGGACCGCGGTGACCTTGCCGAGGATCGTGGCGTGGTCGCCGTCGATGGGGGAGAAGCTGGGGTTGTGCGGCATCAGCCACACGTGGCCGTCCTTGCGCTTGAACGTCTTGACGGTGGCCTCGTTGTCGAGCATGGCGGCCACGACGTCACCGTTGTCGGCGTGCTGCTGCTGGCGCACCACGACCCAGTCACCGTCGCAGATGGCGGCCTCGACCATGGAGTCGCCGTTGACCTTGAGCAGGAACAGCTCGCCCTCACCGACGAGCTGCCGCGGCAGCGGGAAGACGTCTTCGACGACCTGCTCTGCGGTGATCGGCACCCCCGCCGCGATCTGGCCGAGCACCGGCACGTAGGAGGCCTCGGGCCGTGCGTCGCCCGAGTCGGTCTCGGTGTCGTACTGGTCACCGCGGGGGCGGATCGGCTCGACGGAGCCGCCGCGGTAGCCGAGCTCCTCTGCCTTCGCGTCGGGGGAGACGACCTCGAGGGCGCGCGGACGGTTGGGGTCGCGGCGCAGGTACCCCTTGGCGACGAGCGCGTTGAGCTGGTGGGAGACGCTGGAGGGACTCGCCAGGCCGACGGCGTCGCCGATCTCGCGCATGCTCGGCGGGTAGCCGCGACGGTCGACGGAGTTGCGGATGACCTCGAGCACGCGCCGCTGGCGGACGGTCAGGCCGTCGCCGGTCTCGCGGTCGGGAAGCTCGGTCACGCCCATGGTGTCCCCTTCGTCGGCTCGTCAGGCCGCGCGTGACGCCGGCGTGGAGCGGCCAGTGTCAGTGGTGGCTGGTGAGGTCTGTGGTGTGAGGAAAGACTACGAGGTTCGAACACAGTTGCCAAACACCTGTTCGAGGCGTGTCTCGACTTCGTCGAACAGACGTGCTACAACTCGTACACACGTTCTATCGAACACATGTTCGTCACATCTGGAGCAAGGGGAGGTCACCATGAGCGCAATCGTCCTCGAGGCCGTTCGCGAGCCGCAGGCGGAGCGGACCGGGGGGCAGTCGTCCACGCCGCGGCCGCACCTCGTCCTCGTGCCCACCGGGCGTGACGCGGCCCGGGGGAGTCGTGCAGCGCACCACTCGTCGCCACGGTCCCCGATGCGGCTGACCAGGTTCGGGCGTCTCGTGCGCACGATTCTCGTCGCGAGCGTCGTCGCGCTGCTCGGCGTGGGCCTGGCGGGCCAGCTGGCATCCGCCACCGGCGACCCGCACACGGTCACGGTGCAGTCCGGCCAGACCCTCTCCGGCATCGCGGCCCGCGAGCTGCCCGAGCTCACCGTCCCCGACGGCGTCGTGCAGCTCCAGGTCGCCAACAGCCTGAGCACCTCCCAGGTCCACGCCGGGCAGCAGCTGGTCATCCCCGCGCACTGACCCACAGCGCCCTCGTCCCACGAGCCCGTGCCCGCGCCACTGTGCCTGATGCACCCGGCTCTCCGATCGGCCGCGTTGGCTCCACCTCCAGCGGCTGGCGGTAGCGGCGCTTCGACCCCGCCGCATCCGCCCCCGAACGCCGTATCCCGCTCAGGGATGCGGCGTTTCGGGTTGCCGCCGTCTTCGAGGCCATGTCCTCGGGGTGGTCCATGCTGTGGGCCGGGACCGGCGCGCCCGCTCAGCCCTGCCGGTCGCCTGATCCAGTACTTCCCGAAGCGCCTCCTGCAGCGCCTCCCGACGTGCCCTCTGCGGTCACTCCGGCAGAGCCGGCGTCGGTCTTTTCGACAGGGACCTCGAACCACACGCTGCAGCCCGGGCCTTCGACCGTGCCGATCCCGATGGCGCCGCCGTGAGCCTCGATGATTCGCCTGACGGTGGCGAGTCCGATGCCGTTGCCAGGGACCGAGGTCTCGACCCGGTTGAACAGGCCGAAGACCTTCTCCCGGTCCGCCTCCGCGATACCGATGCCGTTGTCCTGCACGGTGAGGCGCCAGCTGCCCGGGTGTTGCACGGCCGAGATGGTCACTCGTGGAGCAGTGTCGGGACGTGCGTACTTCACGGCGTTGGAGACCAGGTTGAGGAGCACGGAGTAGAGCTGTTGCCGGTCCACGCACAGGACGGGCAGCCGGTCGGAGGTCACCGTCGCACCGCTCGCGCGCAGGGCCGGTTCGAGGTCCTCGAGCACGGAGGTCAGGACCTCGTTGACGTCGGTCCGGCTGCGCCGCAGCTCGGCGCCCACGCGCGCATAGGCGAGGATCTCCTCGATCATGCCCGCCATCCGGCCAGCGGCCCGGTGGGCCGTGGAGACAAGGCGCTGGGCCCACTCGTCGGCCCGCACCGAGTCCTCCTGGCCGAGCAGCTCGGTGCTGGCCATGATCGCGGTCAACGGCGTGCGCAGGTCGTGGCTCACCTGCCCGGCGAACACCGAGAGCGCCTCGTTGGATCGGCGCAGCTCCTCCTGCGCCCGCGTCAGGGCCTCCAGCGAGTCCTGCAGCCGGCGGGTGCGCAGCCGCAGCTCCAGGACGTCCACCACCCGTTCGGCGACAGCGGCCAGCGACTCCTCCTGGGCTGCGTCCAGGTGGCGCGGGGTGGAGTCGAAGACGCACAGCCGGCCGATGATGATGCCGTCCGGAGTGGTGAGCGGGGCCGATGCGTAGAAGCGGACGTCGCCGAGGGGACCCGTGACGAATGGGTTGTGCCGGAAGCGGGCGTCGAGGCTGGCGTCCGGCACGACGACCCGGTCGGCGTTCTCGAGCACTGCCGCACACATCGAGTCCTCGCGCGCGCAGATGGAGGGGTCGAAGCCCGTCGTCGCGATCTGCTGCTGGTGCGTGGCCGTGATGAGGTTGATCGCTGCCCGAGGCACGTCGCAGACCTGTGCCGCGATGTCGACCAGGGCCTGCAGCTCACGCTGCGGGGCGTTGCCCAGCACGTCGTACTCGAGCAGCGCCTCCTCGCGCCGCCGGGTGGCGGGCGACGGCGGCGCCTCTGGTGTCCGGATTGTCACGCAGGGAAGCCTCCGACATCGGGGCCCTGCGTGCAAGGACCTGCGCTGTGGAAGCCGGGGCCGCGTCGCGTCATCAGGGTGCACATGAGCGGTTGTGCGGTTGGGAGCACCCCCAGATCTTGGGGTCACACTGCCCCGACACGCCGCCCTGCGCCGGTCGGCGTGGCTGTTTGTGCAGGTCAGCGACCTGCCACGCCGGACATCTTCGCAACTGCTTGCGATCGGGGTCGCACCGTGTCAGAGTTACCCCTACATCTAGTAGTTACACAGATGTAAGACGTCCACATGTAGTCCCCAACTTCTCGGGGTTACCCACAGGCCATCCCCAACGTCATCCCCAGGACATCCCCAGGTCGCCGGTCCCACGAACACCGGCGCGGCCTCGGGAGCCCCGGGACGGCATACGGGGCGGTGTGGACGCTTTGGACGACGGACTGGGAAGGAAGGTGGCCACAGGTGCACTGTCCATTTTGTCGGCACACCGACTCGCGGGTCATCGACTCGCGCACCACTGACGACGGCGCCTGCATCCGCCGGCGTCGCCAGTGCCCCCAGTGCAACCGCCGCTTCACCACGCTCGAGACCTCGAGCCTCAACGTGATCAAGCGGTCGGGGGCGTCCGAGCCGTTCAGCCGGGCCAAGGTGCTCTCCGGTGTGCGCAAGGCCTGCCAGGGACGGCCCGTCAGTGAGGACGACCTGGCCCTCCTCGCCCAGCAGGTCGAGGAGGCGATCCGGTCGCAGGGCAACGCCGAGATCGAGGCGCACGAGGTCGGCATGGCCGTCCTCGAGCCGCTCCGCGAGCTCGACGAGGTCGCCTACCTCAGGTTCGCCAGCGTCTACCAGGCGTGGGAGAGCCTCGAGGACTTCGAAGGGGCCATCGCGCTCCTGCGAGCCGAGCGCGCCGCGCTGGGGGAGGAGCCCGAGGCTTCCCCGCAGCGCGAGGAGCTCGACGCCCAGCGGTAACACCCTCCACCACACCGGCTCCACCCGGAGCCACCAGCAGGCAGCAGCAGGCATTTGGCAGGCACGCTGTCGGTGCTCCACGCAAGACTCATTCCCAGCAGCAGATTCGGTCAGGGAGGCCGCACGACATGACGGAGATCGGTAACCGCAGCTCACGCTCGAAGGCTGGCGCCAAGGGCGTCAAGATCGAGCGCATCTACACCACGCCCGGCGTCCACCCGTACGACGAGGTGACGTGGGAGAAGCGCGACGTCGTCCAGCAGAACTGGAAGACGGGAGAGACGATCTTCGAGCAGCGGGGCGTCGAGTTCCCTGACTTCTGGTCGGTCAACGCGAGCACGATCGTCACCACCAAGTACTTCCGTGGCGCCGTGGGCACGGCCGCTCGCGAGGTCTCGCTCAAGCAGCTCATCGACCGCGTCGTGCTGACCTACGTCGCCGCGGGCAAGAGCAACGGCTACTTCGCCTCCGCCGAGGATGCCGAGATCTTCGAGCACGAGCTGACCCACGCCCTGCTGCACCAGGTCTTCTCGTTCAACTCGCCCGTGTGGTTCAACGTCGGCACCAAGAGCCCGCAGCAGGTCTCCGCCTGCTTCATCCTCTCCGTCGACGACTCGATGGACTCGATCCTCAACTGGTACAAGGAGGAGGGGAAGATCTTCCAGGGCGGCTCCGGCGCCGGCCTCAACCTCTCCCGCATCCGCTCCTCCAAGGAGCTGCTCTCCTCCGGCGGCACCGCCTCCGGCCCGGTCTCCTTCATGCGCGGGGCCGATGCGTCGGCCGGCACCATCAAGTCCGGCGGCGCCACCCGCCGTGCGGCCAAGATGGTCGTCCTCGACGTCGACCACCCCGACATCGAGGAGTTCGTCGAGACCAAGGCGCGCGAGGAGGACAAGATCCGCGCCCTGCGCGACGCCGGCTTCGACATGGACCTCGGCGGCAAGGACATCGTCTCGGTCCAGTACCAGAACGCCAACAACTCCGTCCGTGTCAACGACGAGTTCATGAAGGCCGTCGAGGACGGCACGAACTTCGGTCTGCGCTCCCGCCTCGACGGCTCCGTCATCGAGGAGGTCGACGCTCGCGAGCTCTTCGGCAAGATCGCCAAGGCTGCCTGGGAGTGCGCCGACCCCGGCATCCAGTACGACGACACGATCAACGCGTGGCACACCAACCCGGAGACCGGCCGCATCACCGCGTCCAACCCCTGCTCCGAGTACATGTCTCTCGACAACAGCTCGTGCAACCTCGCCTCGCTCAACCTGCTGAAGTTCCTGCGCGACGACGACACGTTCGACGGAGTCACCTTCCAGAAGGTCGTCGAGCTCGTCATCACGGCGATGGACATCTCCATCTGCTTCGCGGACTTCCCGACCGAGCCCATCGGCGAGACGACGCGCAACTACCGCCAGCTCGGCATCGGCTACGCCAACCTCGGCGCGCTACTCATGGCCACCGGTCACGGCTACGACTCCGAGGGTGGCCGCTCGCTCGCCGCGTCGATCACCTCCCTGCTCACGGGTGCCGCCTACAAGCGGTCCGCCGAGATGGCCGGTGTCGTCGGCGCCTACGCCGGGTACGCCCGCAACGCCGAGGCCCACAAGCGGGTCATGCGCAAGCACCAGGCCGCCAACGACAACATCAAGACACTCGACGCGATGGACTCCGACGTCCACACGCTCGCCACGAAGGCGTGGGACGACGTGGTCAAGCTCGGTGAGAAGCACGGCTACCGCAACGCCCAGGCATCGGTGCTCGCCCCGACCGGAACCATCGGCTTCATGATGGACTGCGACACGACCGGCATCGAGCCTGACTTCTCGCTGGTCAAGTTCAAGAAGCTCGTGGGCGGCGGCTCGATGCAGATCGTCAACCTCACGATCCCGCGCGCGCTGAAGAAGCTGGGCTACCAGCAGGAGTCGATCGAGGCGATCGTCGAGTACATCGCCGACAAGGGCCACGTCATCGACGCGCCGGGTCTCAAGCCCGAGCACTACGAGGTCTTCGACACCGCCATGGGTGCCCGCGCGATCCCGCCGATGGGTCACGTGCGCATGATGGCCGCGACCCAGCCGTTCCTCTCCGGTGCCATCTCCAAGACGGTCAACCTCCCCGAGACGGCCACGGTCGAGGAGATCCAGGACGTCTACCTGCAGGGCTGGAAGCTCGGCATCAAGGCGCTGGCCGTCTACCGCGACAACTGCAAGGTCGGACAGCCGCTGTCCGACGGTGGCTCGACGGCCAAGGACAACAAGGCCGCTGCCGACGCCGCTGCCGCGGACGTCAAGGTCGAGAAGGTCATCGAGTACCGCCCGGTCCGCCGCCGGCTGCCCAAGCGCCGCAGCTCGCAGACGACGTCGTTCGCCGTGGGTGGCGCCGAGGGCTACCTGACTGCGGGCACGTACGACGACCAGCAGCTCGGCGAGATCTTCCTCAAGTTCGGCAAGCAGGGCTCGACCCTGGCCGGTGTGATGGATGCCTTCTCGATCGCGGTGTCGATCGGCCTGCAGTACGGCGTGCCGCTCGAGACGTTCGTCGAGAAGTTCACCAACCTGCGCTTCGAGCCGGCCGGCCTGACCGACGACCCCGACGTCCGCATGGCGCAGTCGATCATGGACTACGTCTTCCGCCGCCTGGCGCTCGACTACCTCGACTTCGACACCCGCTCCTTCATGGGCATCCACACGGCTGCCGAGCGGGCCCGGCAGGTCGAGACCGGCTCCTACGAGGCCGTCGAGTCCGACGAGTCCGACGAGGACCTCGAGGAGGAGCTCGAGTCGCTGCAGCAGTCGGCTCCGGTCTCGAAGAAGTCCGAGCCGAAGTCGGATGAGACGAGCAAGACCGAGGTCAAGGGCGCGGCCGCGGAGGTCAAGTTCGGCGCCGGCGCAGCCTCCGCTCGAGAGGCGTCCAGCGACGTGCACAGCTCGGCCGAGCTGCTCGAGAAGTTCGGCGGCATCACGGCTGACGCACCGATCTGCATGACCTGCGGCACGAAGATGCGCCCCGCCGGCTCCTGCTACGTCTGCGAGGGCTGCGGAAGCACCAGCGGCTGCAGCTGATGTCGTCGGTCAGGAAATGTCATGAGGGCCTCGGTCACGAGTGACATTCGGCCGGTCAGCGAGGTCACGGATCGGCTCAGCATGACGACGAGCCAGCGCGAGGGCCCCGGCCTCCCACGTGGGAGGCCGGGGCCCTCGACGCGCTCGGGGGAGCGTGGTCAAGGGCACGCGTCACTGCCCAGCAGCCGCGTGAGCGAGAGGCTCATCCATCACGACGACCAGCACCCAGACCGCGGGCACGTTGAGACGTGGTCGACGACGTCGCTCAACCGGCCACTCAGATACCCGGCCGCGGCTCGCACCACGCACGCAGCGGGGTGATGGTCCGCGCCCGCAAGACGGCGAGCACGAGGGGCGTGCGCAAGAGCAGCCAGCCGGCGCCGGCGACGACGGCACCGAGGAGGAGGCCGACGAGAACGTCGAAAGGGTAGTGCGCTCCGACGTACACGCGTGTCGCGGCCATCAGCAGGGCCGCGACCGCGGCCACGGCACCCAGGCGCCGGGAGAAGATGAGCAGCCCAACGGCGCAGGCACCGGCCATGACCGAGTGGTCGGACGGGAAGGACCAGTCGGTGCTCCGGGCGACGAGCACGAGGATGCTCGGGTGGGTCTGGTAGGGACGGGGCTCGGCCACCATGGACACCACCGGCTGGTTGACCCCGACCGCGAGGACGGTCGCGATACCGGCCCAGAGGGCGGCCGCCAGCTTCGCGTGCGGTGCGTGCCGGCCCTGCCACACGGCCAGCAGGACCAGCGCTCCGAAGAGCAGCACTCCGTACTCGGCGTAGCCGGTGGCGAGGCCGTGCAGCCAGGGCGTGTGCCGGGCCACGTCGTTCACCTGGCTGAAGAGAGTCTGGTTGGCGTCGGCGGGTGCGGTCACCGGAGTCCTTCCCGAGGGCGGGGTGGGGCGCCCGGACACCGAGTGTGCCCGTCCGGCGCCGTGCGTACCCCCCACGATGCCGTCGACTGCCTGAACCGATGCTGAACGAGGTGAACGAGGTGAACGAGGTGACGGTGTGCTGTCGACCTCAGGTGTCCGGACCGGAGCTGACCGGGTGGAGGCGATAACCCCGGCCCCGGACGGTCTCCAGGGACTCGGTCCCGAAGGGTGCGTCGATCTTCCTGCGCAGGTGCCCGATGTAGACCTCGACGATGTTCTCGCCGCCTTCGTAGGTCGGGTCCCACACGTTGTCGAGGATCTGCGCCTTGGAGACGACGTCCCCGGCGTGGCGCACGAGAAAGTGCAGGATCGCGAACTCGCGGGCGGTCAGCTGCAGAGCCGTGCCAGCACGCGTGGCCACGTGTCGGGCCGGGTCCAGGTGCAGGTCCCCGGCAGTCAGCGTGACCGGTCGCTCCGGAGCGCCCCGGCGCACCAGGGCGCGCAGCCGCGCCACCAGAACCGGAAAGCTGAACGGCTTGGACAGGTAGTCGTCGGCGCCGAGGTCGAAGGCGTCGGTCTGGTCGTACTCACCGTCCTTGGCCGTCAGCATCAGGACGGGCGTCCACACCTGCTGCGCCCGCACGTTGCGCAGCACGTCGTAGCCGTTGCGGCCCGGGAGCATGATGTCGAGGACGACCACGTCATAGGGGTTCTCCGTGGCCAGCCACTGGCCGGTGATCCCGTCGTGCGCCACGTCGACGACCAACCCCTCGCCGGTCAGGGCCTGCTTCAGCGGGCCGGCGATGTTCACCTCGTCCTCGACGAGCAGCACACGCATCGGAATCGCACCTCCTTCAGGCCGCACAGTAGCCCGCACGCCGGAGGGCAGGACGGGGCACGTCGTTCAACAACGCTTCAGCCGCGTCCCCAGATCGTGGGTCCTCCTTGGGGCGTGGCTGAACGCTCCGGGTACGGAGCACGAGATCGAGGGAGTACGCGATGTCATACCGACCGTTGACGACCGACCCGCCGCCGCAGCAGCGCACGCGGGATGCCCGGGTGCTGAGCGACTCCGGTTCGGCCCTGGCGTGGCAGGTGGTCGTCGGCGTCCGTGTCGTCTGACTGCTCTGGCGTCGCCTGTGGCCGCTCGCGATCCTCACCGCCGTGACCGTCGCAGGCTCCTCGCCGCTCAACGACCGTCGTGAAGACGCGGGTGCACCGGACCCGGCCCGTCGTCACCGACCTGTTCGTCCCTGAGCCAGGCGCGAGCTTCCCCAGCGGACACGCCCATGCGGCGATCGTCGGCGACGGCGTCCTGCTGCTCGTCTTCCTCCCGGTGCTGCCCGCCCGGTGGCGCCGTCCTGCGTTGGCCGTGGCGGCCGTGCTCGTCGCCGCGATCGGCTTGTCCCGGGTCGCGCTGGCCGCCCACTACGTCTCCGACGTGGTCGGTGGGTTCGTCCTGGGAGGGCCCTGGCTCGCGGCCCTGACGGCGCTCTTCAGCGCCTGGCGGCTCCAGCGGGGCCGGGCGCCCGTCACCCCTGAGGAGGGTCGTGCCCCGGAGGAGACCGCGCGGCTCGACCCGACTTGAGCTCTCACTCGCGTTCAGGCCGGTTGAGGGAGCCGAACCTCGAACCGGCACCACCCGTCCGGGGCCACGCCGGCGCTCACGGACCCGCCGTGGGCCTCGACGAGGGCTTGCACGATCGACAGCCCCAGCCCACTACCTCCGGTGTCGCGGTCTCGGGAGTCCTGCAGGCGGATGAAGCGGTCGAAGATCGCCTCGCGCAGGTCGGGCGGCACCACGTCGCCGTCGTTGTCGACGGTGATGACGAGCGTTCTGGCCGGTCCTGGCCCGCAGGCCAGACGGATGGCGCTGCGGGCGTGGCGTACCGCATTGTCGACGAGGTTGCGCACGACCTGGGCCAGCCGGTCCGGGTCGCCGCTGACGCGGGCGGCGTGGATGTCGCCGACGACCGTCAGCGAGCTCGTTGCCCGAAGGTGTCGAATCTCCTCGATGAGCACGTCGTCGAGGTCGACATCTCTGTGCTGGAGCGCGATTCCCTGGTCGTCCGCCTTGGCCAGGGTGAGCAGGTCGTCGACGAGTCGCTGCATGCGCAGGGCCTCGGCGCCGACGACCGCGGTGCCCGCCGCGTCGATCCCCGCCGGTGAGCTCTCGCTGATGACGCGGATGGCAGTCAGTGGGCTGCGCAGCTCGTGCGAGGCGTTGCTGACGAAGGCACGCTGCGCGGCGTCGGCGCGCTGCAGCCGGTCCAGCATGTCGTTCATCGTCTGGGCCAGGTGGGTGATCTCGTCACCTCCGGGAGGGACGGGGACGCGCACGGGGGAGCGGGTGGCGCCGATCTCCGAGACCGAGGCCCGGACCCGCTCGACGCGGCCCAGCGCGCTGCCCAGCACCCGGTCGATCAACCACAGCAGACCCGCCAGCAGCAGCAGTGCCAGCACACCGAGCGCCGTGGTCGCGCCCTCGATGAGCAGCGACTCGGTCTGCAGCGGGGTCGCCACGAGCAAGGTCGCCCCGCCACCACCGCGGCCACCCTCGGAACCGGTGGCGAGCCCACGTCCCACCACGACGTATGCCTCGTGCTCGTTCGTCGGTATGCCGTCGACCCGCGTGGTCACCACCTGTCCGGGGGCTGCGTGCAGGTCGGCCAACGGGCGGTTCGCGGCCGCGACGTCGTTGTACGACAGCACCCGCCCGTCGCTTCCCAACAGCTGCAGGACCGAGCCTCGGGCGGGCACCGAGCGCAGCGTCGAGGCCGGTTCCCTGGCGGCCACGATGATCGACGCGATCTGGTTCGCCTGCTCCGTCACCGCCGTCGTGGTCGTGTTGCCGACGACGGCCTCGAGCGTCTTCTCGTAGGCCCCCAGGGCCACCACGAGAGCGAGGGACGCCGCCGCTGCGGTGACAGCGAGGATGCGGAAGCGCAGGGACCGCACGCGCCACCGGGTCAGGAGGGAAGAGGCCGTCATCTCGACATCGTCTCCTGCGCCGTCACGGGCGACATCTGGGCTCGCAACGCCTGCTGGTGCGCGGATGCTGTGTGGTGTGTCAAACGGGTGGTCAACTCGGTGATCGAGGCGCAGCATGAAAAGGTCCGGCCGAGGGATCCAGAGCAAGAGCCCGAGGAGCGACGATGTCACGACAAGCTCCCTTCGTCCCCGATGGCGTGCCGGTCCTGTCACGGGGCCGCCACCGCAGCCCGCGCAAGGGTGCGTGCCTGATGGAGATGGCCTCGTTCCTCGCCGGCGAGCGGTGGAGCGACCATCCGACGTGCACCCACCCGGTGCTGGCCACCCTGGCCCGCTGCGTCAACGACATGCTGGACGACGCGCACCGCCAGCGTCTGGTGACGATGATCCCGGACATCGTCGGGCTCGATCCGGACGACCCGCGCGCGACGACGGCCCTGCTCCTGACCGCTGCACGAGCCGCCCTCCCGGTCGCCGCCGAGGACCGGCAGAACCTCATGGCCCTGGCCATCCTCAACGCCGAGCGGGTGCTCGCGGAGCAGGACGGCTGTTCCCCCGGGCACCTGTCCGACGCTTCCCGCGACGCTCTGGCGACATCGCCCTCGGCCGAGCGCTGGGCGCGGCTCTACCTGGCCCGCATGGGTTTCAACCCGGTGGGGGTGAGCCCCTCCACCGCGGCCAAGGTGGCAGTGCTCGCGGTGGACGGCATCGCCCGGGCCTGGGTCGACGACCGCCAGGAACGCCTGGTCGCGCTCCTGCGCGAGGGCATCGACGTCATGGCCGCCTTCTCGCCGCTGGTGCCGGACCCAGCCGTCGTGTCGTGGCCGGTGCGCGAGCCAGCGGTGCGCGAGTCGACGCCCACGCGCAAGGCGCGCAGCCACGCCGGCTGAGCCCGGTCGCATACGCACGCTTGTCGGCGCTGACCCCTGACTCGGTTGGTGTCTGCAGCCAATCGTTTTGACTTAATACCCCAGGGGGGTACCTTGGAGGTATGGACAGCCACAGCGAACACTCGACATGGTCGACGACCTCGCTGGTGCAAGACCCCGTCTGCGGCATGGACGTCGACCCCGCCACCAGCGACCACCACATCGAGCTCGACGGACACGAGCACCACTTCTGCTCCGCCGGCTGCCGAGCCGAGTTCGAGGCGCACCCGGGCAGCTACCTGAGCAGCTCCTCGGGGCAGTCTCCGTCGGGTCACGAGCGTGGCCACCATGGCCGCCACGCCGAGCACGGTCCCGGTGCCGACGTGGCCGACGCGGCACCGGGGGAGGTGGCGGAATGGACCTGCCCGATGCACCCCGAGATCCGGCGACCTGGCCCCGGCAGCTGCCCGATCTGCGGCATGGCCCTCGAGCCGGTCACCGTGACGGCGGACAGCGGCCCGAATCCCGAGCTCGCGGACATGACGCGCCGGTTCACGGTCGCGGTCGCCCTCAGCATCCCTGTGCTCGTTCTGTCGATGGGGCGCGACCTCATCCCTGCGCTCGAGGACGCCATCTCGGCCACGGCGGCGAACTGGGCGCAGCTGGTCCTGGCGACGCCGGTCGTGCTGTGGGCGGGCTGGCCGTTCTTCCAGCGCGGGTGGGCCTCGGTGCGGACCATGAGGCTGAACATGTTCACCCTCATCGCGATGGGGACAGGGGTGGCCTGGCTCTTCAGCGTGGTCGCCACCATCGCGCCGGAGATCTTCCCCGAGGCCTTCCGCATGGACGGCGCGGTCGCCGTCTACTTCGAGGCCGCCTCCGTCATCACCGCGCTGGTGCTGCTCGGGCAGGTCCTCGAGCTGCGCGCCCGGGAGAGCACCTCCGGTGCCATCCGCGCCCTGCTGGACCTCACGCCGAAGACCGCCCACCGCGTCGACCCCGACGGCACCGGGTCCGAGGTCACCCTCGACCAGGTCCAGGTCGGGGACCTGCTGCGGGTCCGCCCCGGGGAGTCCATTCCCGTCGACGGTGCCGTGCAGGACGGGCGGTCCAGCCTGGACGAGTCCATGGTGACGGGTGAGTCGATGCCGGTCACCAAGGCGGCCGGTGACGCCGTCATCGGCGGCACCGTGAACCAGACCGGGTCGCTCGTCATGCGCGCCGACAAGGTCGGACGCGACACGATGCTGGCCCGCATCGTCCAGATGGTGGCCGACGCGCAGCGCTCGCGCGCACCCATCCAGCGCCTGGCCGACCGGGTCTCAGCCGTCTTCGTGCCCGCAGTCATCCTGGCCGCGCTGGTCGCGTTCGTCGTCTGGGCCACACTGGGCCCGGAGCCGCGCCTGGCCCACGCGCTCGTCGTCGCCGTCAGCGTCCTCATCATCGCCTGCCCGTGTGCCCTCGGGCTCGCCACGCCGGTGTCGATCATGGTCGGCGTCGGACGGGGCGCCTCGCTCGGCGTGCTCATCAAGAACGCCGAGGCCCTCGAGCTCATGGAGAGGGTCGACACGCTCGTCGTCGACAAGACCGGCACGCTCACCGAGGGGCGTCCGTCCGTCACTCACGTCGTCGCCACGGACGACGGGGACGGGAACGAGGTGCTGCGGCTGGCGGCCGCCGTCGAGCGCGCCAGCGAGCACCCGCTCGGCCTGGCGGTCGTGCGGGCCGCCACGGACGCCGCCATGGCCATCCCGGAGGTCACCGACTTCGACGCTCCCGTCGGCAGGGGTGTCTTGGGCATCGTCGACGGCCAGCGAGTCCTGGTGGGCAGCAGCTCGTTCCTGGCCGGTCACGGCGTGGACACGGCCGGCATGGACGCGGAGGCGGACCGGCTGCGCGCCGACGGCGCCAGCGCCGTCTACGTCGCCGTCGAGGACCACGTCGCGGGAGTGCTCGCGATCGCGGACTCGGTGAAGGACACCACCCCGGCCGCCCTGAAGGCGCTGCGCGAGGAGGGGATCGACGTCGTGATGCTCACCGGCGACAACCAGGTCACGGCCCAGGCCGTCGCCCGCAACCTGGGCATCGACCGGGTCGAGGCCGAGGTCCTGCCCGACCACAAGAGCGACGTCGTCAACGCGCTCCGCGCCGAGGGGAGGGTCGTGGCCATGGCTGGTGATGGCGTCAACGACGCCCCGGCTCTGACCGCAGCGGACGTCGGCATCGCGATGAGCACCGGCACCGACGTCGCCATCGAGAGCGCCGGCGTGACCCTGCTCAAGGGCGACCTGACCGGGATCGCCCGTGCCCGAGCGCTGTCCGAGGCGACCATGTCGAACATCCGCCAGAACCTGGTGTTCGCGTTCGTCTACAACGCTGCCGGCATCCCGTTGGCCGCCGGAGTGCTCTACCCGGCGTTCGGCCTGCTGCTGTCCCCGATGATCGCGGCGGCGGCCATGGCCCTGTCGTCCGTCAGCGTCATCGGCAACGCCCTGCGACTGCGCACCCAGCGCCTGTAGTCGGGCGCTGTCCAGCGCGGCGCCCTGTCAACCGGGACGCCGCGCATGTCTGCCTATCGCTGGGCTTGTCGGCTGCTTCTGCCTATTCGTGTCTTGTGGGTCTTCGCCCTCGGACAACGGTGCCGAGGTCCACCATTGACCTGTCCCCGGCCGCTTTCGGCCGTGACCGGAAGCGTGCCACTCAAACCACGGGCCCAGGAGGCCTCGTATGAGAACAACGCATCTGACGCATCGGATCCGGTTCATGGTCGCCGCGGCCTGCGCTGCAGCACTGTCCCTGTTCATGCTCCCCGCGGTGTCCGCCCAGGGCACCATGACCCAGACGGCCACGAGCACGCAGCGCGACACGCGCACCTGGCACGTACGGGTGGGTGAGGAGACCGCCCACCAGGCCATCCAAGGCATGGCGTTCCTGCCCGGAACCATCTGGATCAATGCCGGCGACCGGATCACCTGGACCGCCAACTCCGGCGAGATCCACACCGTCACCTTCCTGGCGACGGGGCAGTCCCTCAAACCGTTCGACCCGTTCGACCCCAACCAGCTGCGCCCCCGTGGCGGGAGCCACTACGACGGCCGCTCGTACTACAACTCGGGCATCATGAGCAGCGACGAGGCTCCGGTCCTCCCAGCCTGGCGCAGCTACACCCTCACCTTCGACAAGACGGGGACCTTCACCTACTGGTGCCTCGTCCACGGCGTGATGATGAAGGGCGTGGTCCACGTCCGGCCGGAGGGGACCAGCTACCCCTTCTCGCAGGGGCAGTACGACCGCCGCAGTGCGCTTCACGCTCAGCGCATCTTCGCTGACGGCTGGCGTCTTTGGGTGAGCACGGCCCTGCGGGCGACGAGCCGGACCTCCTTCTTCGGAGCCGACGACGGCGTGGCGATGGTCATGCGGTTCATCCGGCCCACCTCACGCGTCCGTGTCGGGCAGACCGTCACGTGGCGAAACGTGGGGATGGCGGCTCCGCACACCGTGACGTTCGGACCCGAACGGGCCAACATCTTCGTCCCCTACGGCGACCCCACCCACTTCTCGGGTGGTCAGCTGAACTCGGGCATCGTGACGCCCGGTGGGTCGTTCACCGTGCGCTTCACGAAGGCAGGCACCTACCCGTACATCTGTGCCCTGCACGACAACCTGGGCATGGTGGGCACCGTCATCGTCTCGGGGGCATGATCGCCTCCGAGCCAGACTCGACGGGGACGACGGCCACGACGGCCGACCCGTGCCGAAAACGCGATGGAGGGGCTCGGACGGTCCTGTCCGGACCCCTCCTCGGGCGCCGTCGGTATGCCCCGGTAACGGCTGGAAAGAACGCCGATCCCCGGGCTCGCAGTGACCGTTGTGGGTATGAGCCGGGTGATCAGGCAGCAACGCATCGGGGGAGCGGCGGCCTGAAGCCCACTATCAACGGAGAGTCACCGTGATCGTCCTTGCACTTGCCACCCCTCTGCTCGGTTTCGCCCTGCTCCTGCTCATGCAGCGCCTCGAGGAGCACATGATGGCCGCTCCGGCCCAGGTCGTCCCGACGACCCAGGAATGACGGCTCCTTCGCAGAAACGGAGCCGGGAGCGAGGGCGCGTCAGGCGACCACGCTCGCGACCGCGAACTGGTCCGCCGGCATGGGTGTGTGCAGCCGCCAGGTGATGGCGATCGGCCGCTCGCCCCGGTGCTCGACGTAGGACACGGGGCCGAGGAACAGGTACGGCGCGCCGGCGCCGAACTCGGTGGTCTTGGCCTCGCGGACGAAGAGCAGGACGTGGCTGCCCTGCCGCTCGTGGGCGAGGTAGCGCTGCCCCGTCTTCGACGCGGTGGTCGTGCCGGACTGCGACTCCCAGTGGAACAGCGTCGGGCTGATGGCGTAGTCCCGGTACATCGTCGTGGGGGAGTAGTCGCCCTCGGACTTGTTCAGCGTCACGAAGAAGGCATCGCTGTTCGCCGCGGCGGAGAACAGCACGCCCTCACGGAAGCTGTTCGGCTTGCGCCCGTCGAGGCCGACGTAGTCGAGCGCCGCGACAGCCTCCTCGCGGGTGTAGCGGGCGTGCACGGCCAGCGGCCGGTCCGCGAGCGCGCCGGAATCCCCGAGCGCGCCGGAATCCCCGAGCGCGCCGGAGTCCTCGAGCACGCCGGCCGTCCCGAGCGCACCGACCAGGGGCCGAGTGACGTGCGACGCGTTCTGCACGCCCAGGTCGAGGACCGCGCGTAGGTCCTCGCACACGGCGGCCTCGCGGCGTACCGCGGCCAGTCCGTCGTCGTACGAGGCGAACCCGCCGCCGTCCGGGAAGAGCGAGAAGAAGAGCATCCGGGCGTATCGCTGCATCTCGGCCGCGGCCTCGCCGTAGGTAGGCGGGTCGGCCGAGAGCCACCGTCGGTATGCCGCAGCGCGCCCCGGGTCGTCGACGTGGGCGAGCGCGCGGACGCGTTTGAGCAGCTTGTCCTCCCGCGGGCCCGGCGGAGGTGCGGCGACCCCGGCGTCCCGGCGCAGCCGCACCCACGAGCGGTCACCGCGCAGCACGTCGGCGAGGTCGACCCCGGAGTCACGCAGGAAGGCGCCGAGGTCAGTGGTCGGGTGGGCCCTCAGCTCGGCTGCCAGCTGTGCCCAACGGTTCCAGACCTGCTCGCGGATGTTGCGCAGGACGAGCTCCTCGCTGAGCCGGTCGAGCACGATCTGGGTGCCGGCGGGGAGGAAGGGGAACCCTCGCTCGATGTCGTGGACCAGCTGGGAGCGGGTGGCTCCGGTGACGGCGCGGAAGCGCTGGTCGAAGCGGAACTCCTTGCGGTGGTGGCCGACGAAGTCGAGGGCGGTCAGCACCGCCTTGCCGGGCGCGCGACGCAGGCCACGTCCGAGCTGCTGCAGGAACACCGTCGAGCTCTCCGTCGGGCGCAGGAAGAGCACGGTGTTGATGGCCGGCACGTCGACGCCCTCGTTGAAGACGTCGACCGTGAAGAGGGCCTGCAGGTGGCCCCCGCGCAGCTCGCCGATGTGGCGGTCCCGCTCCCGCGGCGCGGTGTCACCGAGGACCACGGCCGAGCGGATGCCCGCCCGGGTGAAGACGTCCGCCATGTAGTGCGCGTGCTCGCGACTGACGCAGAACCCAAGTGCCCGCATACCGTCGAGGTCGAGCACCTTGTCGCGAAGGGCCTTGAGGATCAGTCGAGCCCGCGCGTCGTTGCCGGTGAGGACCTCGGAGAGGCTCTGCACGGCGTACGCCCCGTTGGTCCAGTCCACCGAGCGCAGGTCGGTTCCGTCCGCCACGGCGAAGTAGTGGAACGGGGTCAGCAGCTCTGCCTTCAACGCGTCCCAGAGGCGGAGCTCGGCGGCCACCCGGCCGTCGAAGAACGCCCGGACGTCTGTGCCGTCGCCGCGTTCGGGCGTCGCCGTCAGACCCAGGAGCTCAGCGGGACGCAGGCGGTCGAGGATGTCGCGGTAGGTGCGGGCCTCGGCGTGGTGGAACTCGTCGATGACCACGACGGCGAAGGCGTCCACGGGGAGGTTGCCGATGCCGTATGCCGTGAGCGCCTGGACCGAGGCGAAGACGTGACGCCACCGCTCGGGGCGGGCTCCACCGACGTACAGCTCGCCGAAGTCGGCGTCGTTCAGCACCTCCCGGTAGGTCCGCAGCGACTGCTCGAGGATCTCCCGTCGGTGTGCGACGAAGAGCAGCGTCGGCCTGTCGCCGAGCTGCTGGCAGAGCCGCCTGTAGTCGAGGGCGGCAACCACCGTCTTGCCGGTCCCGGTGGCGGCGACGACGAGGTTGCGGTGGCGGTCGTGGACCAGCCGCTCGACGTCCAGCTGCTCGAGCATCTCCGTCTGGTGCGGGTACGGGCGCACCTCCAGGCCGGAGAGCGACAGCGTCACGCGGTCGTGCGTGCGGCGGCCGGAGGCCTCGGCCAGCGCGTCGTCGAGGCGGTCCCGGTCACGGTCGGGGTCGTAGGTTTCGAACGTCGCGTCGTTCCAGTAGCTGTCGAAGGTGGCCCGGAACTTCTCGATGAGGGTCGGCGTGGCGACGGCCGAGAGCCGCACGTTCCACTCGACCCCGTCGAGCAGGGCGGCGCGCGAGAGGTTGCTGGAGCCGACGTAGGCCGTGTCGAAGCCGGTGTCGCGCCGGAAGAGCCAGGCCTTGGCGTGCAGGCGGGTGCGGAGGGCGTCGTACTGCACCTTCGCCTCGGCGCCGAACTCCCTGACCAGCCGGTCCAGGGCAGCGCGCTCGGTGGCACCCAGGTAGGTCGTGGTGATGATCCGCAACGGCACCTGGCGTTCGCGCAGCTCCCGCAGCTGGCTCTCGATGACCCGGATGCCGTGCCACTTCACGAAGGCCATCACGACGTCCACGCGGTCGGCGCTGGGCAGCTCGGCGCGCACCTCGTGCCCGATGCCCGGCTCTCCGGCCGCGTTGGTGAGCAGGGCGGCGTCGGACAGCGGCGTGGCCGGGCGGCCCGTCGACCGCAGCGTGCCGTGCTCACGGACGTAGGAGACTGACAGCAGCTGGCGTGAGGCTTCCACGACGGCGTCCTCGTCGGCGCCCAGGACGCCGAGGATGCGGTTGACCAGCTCCACCCGCGCCTCGGGACGGCGTTCGCCGCGGAGGACTCGGGCGACGGACTGGGCCACGTGCCGGCTGAGGACGTCCGGCTCGTCCGCCTCGGGGACGGCCTGCCGGGCAGCCCGGATGGCTCCGGCTCGGTCCAGCCGTCTCTGCAGGCGCTCGGTGATCAGGCTCTCGTAGACGCCCTCCAGCAGGCTGCCCCCGTCGTCGGTCATGGCCGGCAGCTTGCCAGGTCACCGGCGTCGCGGCGGTCAACGTGGTGCGGTGTCGCTCGGGTGCACCGCCACAGGCCGATCACGGCGGATGAGCACGGCCAGGGTGGAGACTGGCCTCGTCGGGCACTGCTGCTCTCGCGAGGGGACCGTCATGACCATCCCGAGTCCCGGGTACTCCATCACCGTCCGGGTCGAGGTGCCCGCGTCGGCCGACGCCACGGCGGCGCTCACGACGGCCGTCTCGTCCACGGGTGGCGCGCTCACGGCGCTCGACGTCGCGGAGAGCCACACGGACCGGCTGGTCGTCGACGTCACGTGCGACACCCGGGACGAGGCGCACGGGCAGGCCATCACCGAGGCCATCGCCGCGGTCCCCGGCGCAGTGGTCCGCAAGGTCAGCGACCAGACGTTCCTGCTGCACCTCGGCGGCAAGATCGAGGTGAACCCGAAGGTCCCGCTCAAGCACCGGGACGACCTCTCGCGGGCGTACACGCCGGGCGTGGCCCGCGTCTGCCTGGCCATCGCGGAGCACCCGGAGGACGCGCGCCGGCTGACCATCAAGCGCAACACGGTCGCGGTCGTCACCGACGGGTCGGCCGTGCTGGGGCTCGGCAACATCGGTCCCCTCGCCGCCCTGCCGGTGATGGAGGGCAAGGCCGCCCTCTTCAAGCAGTTCGGGGG
Source organism: Terrabacter terrae (assembly GCF_039529575.1). Lineage (NCBI taxonomy): Bacteria > Bacillati > Actinomycetota > Actinomycetes > Micrococcales > Intrasporangiaceae > Terrabacter > Terrabacter terrae. The sequence goes on along the minus strand of NZ_BAAANB010000003.1, from coordinate 136,414 downwards.
AGTCGACGCGTGGCCCGTCTGCCTCGACACGCAGGACAGCGACGCGATCGTCGAGATCGTGCGCGCCATCGCGCCCGTCTACGGCGGCATCAACCTCGAGGACATCTCCGCGCCGAGGTGCTTCGAGATCGAGGCGAGGCTCCGCGAGCTCCTCGACATCCCGGTGTTCCACGACGACCAGCACGGCACCGCGATCGTCGTGCTGGCGGCCCTGCGCAACGCCCTCCGCGTCGTGGGCAAGTCCATCGACGACGTGCGCATCGTCGTGTCGGGGGTCGGCGCGGCCGGGCACGCGATCATCCGGCTGCTGCTCACGCAGGGCGCTCGCGACATCGTGGCCTGTGGCCGCAACGGCGCGGTGCACAGCGGCGAGCAGGTGATGGAGCCGTTCCGACAGTGGATCGCCGACCACACCAACCCCCGGCACCAGAGCGGCACTTTGAAGGAGGTCCTCGTCGGCACCGACGTCTTCATCGGGGTCTCCGCACCGGACCTGCTCACCGGCGCCGACATCGCCACCATGGCTCCCGGCGCCATCGTCTTCGCCCTCGCGAACCCCGTTCCCGAGGTCGACCCGCTGGCAGCCGGTGAGCACGCCGCCGTGGTGGCGACCGGGCGCTCCGACCACCCCAACCAGATCAACAACGTGCTCGTCTTCCCCGGCTTCTTCCGAGGCCTCCTCGACGCGCACGTCTCCGGCATCACCGACGCCATGATGGTCGCGGCCGCGCACGCCATCGCCGACACCGTCCAGCCGGGCGAGCTCAACCCCAGCTTCATCATCCCCAGCGTCTTCGAGGCGAGCGTCGCGCCGGCCGTCGCCGATGCGGTGCGTCGCGCCGCCAAGCGGTGACAACGCGTACGTATGCCGTCATCTCAGCAGCGGGACAGCGCTCCGGGGAGCGCGTCAGGCCGCGTGGCGCCCGCGGCTGCCGGTGCGGACGACGGCACCCTCCGGAACGGACTCGTCGCTGTCGACGCGTGCCCCGTCCCAGACGTGTGCCTCGCGTCCGACCTTGGCGCGAGGCCCGATCCGAGCCTCACGCCCGACCACGGCGCCCGCCGCCACGTGTGCCGTGGTGCCGACGTTCGCGCCCGCGTGGACGACCGCGTCGCGGTCGATCCAGGCACCGCTGGCGATGTGAGCGCCCTCGCTGACGACCGCTCCGCGGTCGACGTATGCGTGCTCGCCGACGTACGCCGTCGGGTCGACGTGGGCGTGCGACTCGACGAAGCCCCCACCGTTGACGTGGCGGGCGTAGCGCAGCATCGTGCCGTTGTCCTCTTCGAACTCCTCGTACTTCCTGCGCCTCATCGTGCACCCCCTCCGGGTTTGAGCGTGGGCACCGTGCCCACGCTCGTGACATGCATCCAACGTTCAAGTGAACGTGAAGATTCCGCTCTGCCGAACCTCCGACAACCTGTATCGGAGCAACGTCCGTACCCGCCCGGACGGTTCCTGATTCACCCCGTCTCACGGCAAACCGGGCGCCTCTGGCGCAACGGAGGCGGCGGCATACGGTGGAAGGATGAACTTTCGATACCTCGGCAACAGCGGACTGAAGATCTCCGAGATCACCTACGGCAACTGGCTGACCCACGGGTCCCAGGTGGAGAACGACGTGGCGACACAGTGCGTGCGCGCCGCGCTCGAGGCCGGCATCAGCACCTTCGACACGGCCGACACCTACGCCAACACCAAGGCGGAGAGCGTCCTCGGTGAGGCGCTCAAGGGCGAGCGGCGCGAGAGCCTCGAGATCTTCACCAAGGTCTACTGGCCCACGGGCCCCGGCGGGAAGAACGACACCGGCCTGTCCCGAAAGCACGTCATGGAGTCCATCAACGGCTCGCTGCAGCGGCTGCAGACCGACTACGTCGACCTCTACCAGGCGCACCGCTACGACACCGAGACGCCGCTCGAGGAGACGATGCAGGCGTTCGCCGACATCGTGCGCCAGGGCAAGGCGCTCTACATCGGGGTCAGCGAGTGGACGGCTGACCAGATCCGCGAGGGAGTCTCTCTCGCAAAGGAGCTCGGCTTCCAGCTCATCTCCAGCCAGCCGCAGTACTCCATGCTCTGGCGCGTCATCGAGGGCGAGGTCGTGCCGACGTGCGAGGAGCTCGGCGTCAGCCAGATCGTCTGGAGCCCCATCGCGCAGGGCGTGCTGACGGGCAAGTACCAGCCCGGCCAGCAGCCGCCCGAGGGCTCACGCGCCGCCGACGAGAAGGGCGGTGCCGACATGATCAAGCGCTTCATGAACGACGACGTGCTGACCCGCGTCCAGAACCTGAAGCCGATCGCCGACGAGGCCGGTCTCACGATGGCGCAGCTGGCTGTCGCCTGGGTGCTGCAGAACCCGAACGTCGCAGCCGCCCTCGTGGGGGCCTCGCGCCCGGAGCAGGTGGCCGAGAACGTCAAGGCGGCGGGTGTCAAGCTCGAGCCCGAGCTGATGAAGAAGATCGACGACGTGCTCGGGGACATCGTCGAGCGCGACCCGGGCAGGACCAAGGAGACCGCGCCCCAGCACCGCGTCGCCTGATCTGCGAGCGGGTGCGTCGGTCGGGAGCGCACGCTCCCGGCCGGCGGTCCCGCCCGGTCATCGGTCCTCGCGGCTCGATGTCCCGAGAGGTCGCCCGAGCGCCTGCTGGAGACAGTGGTCGATGACGGCGGCTCGAGACGGCGTGAAAAGCCCTGCGGCACCGGCTTCCTCGGGGGCCAGCTCACCGCGGAACACTTGGAGGGCGGCCCCGATGCTTCGCTGGTTGGCGCGGTGCCAGACGTCGTGCGGTGACCACTCCCCAGCATCCAGGGCCCTGCCGTCGAGCCGGACGGGTGCGAAGCGCCACGACCGGCCTTCTTGAAAACCGCCGGTGAGCTCGAGGGTCCCGGCGGGGCCGTGCGCTCGGATGCGATGGCGCAGTCCGTGCAGGCCGGGCTCGTGGCGCGATGCGACCTGCGTGTCCACCTCGCCGATGCGCAGCTGCAGCTCGGTGGCGTCGTGCGGGTCGGGCCTCGTCGAGCCGCCAACGACCGCCGGAGGCCCGAGCAGGTGCACCAGCAGCGACAGCGGGTGGCTCGCGACCTCCAGGAACCACTCGGGCGCGGTGAACGTCAGGGGCAGGTCGTATGCCGTGTCGATGAAGACGTGGTCCGGTGGCCCTGCACTCTCCAGGGCTCGAGCGAAGACCCGGGCGCAGTCGAGGAACGAGAACGCGTAGTTCACGAACGTCGATGACGTGGCCGACGGCACCCGGGCCAGGTCACCGGTGGCTCCCGCGACGGGCTTCTCACAGATCACCGCGGACCCGGCGAATAGCTCGAGCATGTCCAGGTGGGTGTGCGCCGGTGTTGCCACCGTGACGACGTCGACGTCGAGGTCGTGGATGTCGCGGGGGTCGTTCAGTGCCAGCGGTATCCGTTCCTGCGCTGCGACGGCTCGGGTGCGTTCGGCGTCTCTCGGCGAGCCGCACAGGGCCACGACGTCGACGTCGTTCTCGCGGAGCGCTCGGACGTGGACCAGACCCCAGCCCGTCCCGACGACGGCCGCTCTCACTGCCGTTCGCCGCCCGTCGAGGCCGGGCGCGTCGTGGTCAGCATGACGCAGATGAACCGCGCGCCCCCCGTACCTGCCACGGAGCCGTGAGTCATGCCGGTTCCCACGCGGTGGCTGTCGCCCGGCTCGAGCTCGAACGTGTGGACCTGGCCGGTGAGGTCCTCGACCGTCACGTCGAGCCTGCCCTCGAGCAGGTAGTAGTGCTCCTCGGAGTTGTCGTGCCGGTGCCAGCCGACGCTGGCACCTGGCTCGAGCCATGTGTCGAGCATGCCCTCCAGGCAGGACTCCGCGATCGCCTCGGCCTGGCGCCCCTGCTCGCTGGACAGCCAGATGCAGCGGCTGGTGCCCTGGCCGGCGCGGGCGCCCCCTTCGTGCGGGTTCGGGTGCGAGGGCTGGTAGGCGACGTGAGCCATGTTCCTGCCGCGCTTGACCAGGTGCGCCAGGGTCGCATCACCGCTGTAGATGGGGGCGTCGCTGCCGTGGAAGGTCGAACCGTCCTGCCATGCCGCGCTCTCGAAGGTCTCCTCCTGAGACGAACGGGCCCGCGGTCCGGCTCCTGACCCATGGGCTTCTCTCATGTGCTGAGCACTACCCGGTGGGCTGGCTGGTGAAGCGGCGCGGTGACTGGGGACAAGTCCAGCGTGCCGGGGCTTTTCCCGACCACCATGGCGAGCATGACCTTCAGAGACCTACCTCCTCGTGCCAGTGAGATTCCCCTGACCAACCGACGCGTGGCAGCGGATGTCGTCGACCTCATCGTGGGCGACGCGGACCGGGCCGCCGGATGCGTGGCAGTGATGCTGTGTGACGCCCGGGACCGGGGGTTCCAGCCTCTCGTGCTCCGTGACGTGCCGTCGGGTGCCGGCCCCGCGAGCCTGTCTCAGCTGCTCGGCCTCGTCCTGCCCCTGGTCGCCGCGAGCGGCGGCTCTGTGCTCATCGGCCGGGGACGACCGCGGGGCACCGCTCCCGACGACCTCGACAGGGCCTGGCACCAGGTGTCGATAGACCGGTGTGCCGACCACGGGGTCGGGCTGCTCGGCTTCTATCTCGCCACGGGCGACGGCATCTCTCGGCTGCCCGAGCCGCTGACCGCGGCTACCTGAACCCACCTGGCAGCCCCCGTCCTCCACGGCCCCTCCTCGTCCTGCCGTGGCTCACGGCCAGGAGGTCGGCAGCCACCACCGGCGACAGGTCGTCTGCGGCAGCCTCGAGCAGCTCGCCCAGCAGGCCCGGCACGACAGGGGTCAGCCGTGACTCCGCGACCTGCTGGCGCAGCACCCGCCCGAGCATCGGCAGGTCGCGTTGGCGCAGTGGCGTGCGACTCGCGGCACGACCCCGGAAGAGCTGGGACAGGTGGTCGAGATCGAGGACGACGTCGCCGCGGTGGGCGTCGCCGGGCGGGGGAAGCGCTGCCACCGACTCGATCGACCTCATGATTCATTCGCTGTTCGAACAGGAGTCAAAGGCTTGCCGTGTCGTGCACGCGGGGGTGAGTGACTCTTCTTCCGACGCGACGTCGCAGCCGTTTCCTTGCGCGGTCCCGCGTCCCCGGAGGAGGGTGCCGACATGGACGTCGACCTGGACAGGCTCTTCGCGCGCGCCGCGTCGGAGGGTGCCCACCACCGGGACCGCGTCCGCGACCGTCCCGTGCATCCTCTTCCCGACCGGGTCTCGCTCGACGCCGCCTTCGGCGGGGAGCTCCCAGCCGGGGCCACCAGCCCGGACCGTGTGGTGGGGGAGCTCATCGCCGCGGCCAGCCCCGGGCTCGTCGGCACGGTGGGTCCGCGCTTCTTCGGCTTCGTCATCGGTGGCGCGTCGCCCGCTGCGAGCGCGGCCGACCTGCTGACCACGGCGTGGGACCAGTGCGCCTACAACGAGGTGCTGTCACCCGCTGCCGCGGCCGCCGAGCGGGCCGCCGCCGCGTGGACGAAGCAGCTCCTCGGGATCCCGGAGACGGCGTCCGTGGGCTACGTCACCGGGGCGCAGGCCGCCAACACGGTAGGGATCGCAGTCGGGTGTCAGCGAGTCCTCGCCGACGCCGGTTGGGACGTGGCCCGGGACGGCCTCTTCGGGGCGCCCCGCGTCGCGATCGTGGCGAGCGAGGAGCGGCACGCCACCATCGACCGCGCCGCGCGCCTGCTCGGCTTCGGCACCAACAGCGTGCGACCCGTGGCGGCAACCACGCAGGGGGCCATCGACCTCGCGCAGCTGCGGGCGACTCTCGACTCGCTCGACGACGCGCCCGTGATCGTCTGCCTCCAGGCCGGCAACGTGAACACCGGCGCCTGCGACGACCTGAGGGCGGCCGCCACCGTCGCGCACGAGCACGGCGCCTGGGTGCATGTCGACGGCGCCTTCGGCCTGTGGGCGGCAGCGAGCCCCCGGACCGCGCATCTGGTCGCCGGCATCGAGCTGGCCGACTCGTGGGGCACCGACGCCCACAAGTGGCTCAACGTCCCGTACGACTGCGGTCTGGCGATCTGCGCCGACGCGGCGCTGCACGCCGCGACCATGTCGTATGCCGCCGCCTACCTCACCGGTTCCGGCGCCACCTCCGACCCAGTCCTCGGCGACCTCACCCCCGAGTCGTCCAGGCGGGCCAGGGGTTTCGCGGTGTGGGCCGCCCTGCGAGAGCTCGGTCGGGACGGGGTGGCCGACCTCGTCGACCGCTGCTGCGCACTGGCCCGCCGGATGGCTGCCCGCCTCGAAGCCGGTGGGGCGACGATCCACAACGACGTCGTCCTCAACCAGGTGCTCGTCAGTGTCGGCGACCCCGGCCGCATCGACGCCGCGATCGAGGCGATCCAGCGTGAGGGCACGTGCTGGGTCGGAGGCACCACCTGGCACGGCCGGCGCCTGATCCGCGTCTCCGTCTCCAACGCGACGACCACCGAGCACGACATCGACGTGTCCGCGGATGCCATCCTGGCGGCCGCGACCTCGGTGGCGCTCGGCGACGGGTGACAGAGCCGCCCCCCTCGCTGCCGCGCTTGCCATGCCCACCACGTCTGCCACGTCGCCGTGTCAGCCCGCCGAGGCCAGCAGCGCGGAGAGCTCCTGCGCCACGGGAGCCGCGAGGTCCCTCCACCCGGCACCACGTCGGGATCGCTGACGACCGTGATCCCGAGCGTGCCGGCATACGACAGCACGTCGAAGGTGACGCCGGAGTTCCCGGGCGTCACCGCGACGGGAACGACGCGCCTCACGCTCCACCCGGGCACGGGCCAGGCGTGCCCCGTCGTCGACGAGGAGGACGGCCGCGATGTTCATGGCGGCGGGCCCCCGGTCCGTCACCAGCGTCGTGAGGTCGCTCGGCGAGATGCGGTCGATGAAGGGCGCTTCGCGGAGGGCCTCGCGTGGAGTCCTCGTGTCCAGGACTCGACGGTAGGTCGGCGGTAGCCGGGCTGGGCCGCTGTCGCCGCAGCCTGCCCTGTCTCATCGCTCACGGACTGCCGCTGCAGCCTTGGTTCTCAGGACGCACAGCCGGCATCCAGCGGAATCCCAGCGCATCTTGACGCTCTCTTGACCCGCGATTTCGTAGCCTCCGCGGTGCCGAGGTCGTTGAGCAGACGAGCGAGGACGCCTGTCGTCGCTTCACGGTCTCGACCGGATGCCTCGGGGGTGTCCCCTTCCCTGACCCAGGAGATTGCGCACATGCTGCCAACCTTGCTCAGAAGACCTCGTTCCCGCGCCGTGCCCCTCGTGGCCTCGGCCGCCGTGGTCGCAGCCCTCGGCGTGGCTGCCCCTGCCCTCGCCGCAACGCCGGACTCCGGAATGGTGTCCGACACCAGCACCAGCGTGCAGTGGACCGCCGGGCCCTTCGCGGTGCCCAACGTCACGGGCACCACCGGTGACGTCACATGCGGACCCGGTCTCTGCGACGACTTCGCCCTGCACGTCTCGACCCCCAGCGGTTACGGCGACAGCCACCAGCTGACCATCAAGGTCGGCTGGGCCAACGCCGTGGCCGACTTCGACGTCTACCTGCTGAACCAGCAGGGCTCGGTCGTCGCATCGGCCGCCTCGAGCTCCGACCCGGAGGTCATCGTGGCACCGCCGACGAGCGGCGACTACACCGTGCGCGTCGTGCCCTATGCACCGCTCGCCGAGACCGTCACCGGCACCGCCACGCTGACGACCCCTCCCGCCAACCCGGCGCCGAGCACCGCCACGCCGCCCACCTTCAGCCAGTACGGCGCTCCCGAGTCGTTCGCCCAGGCACACAACGCGGGGGAGCCGTCCCTCGGCAGCAGCCACACGACCGGCGCGTCGTTCTACCAGGCGCTCTACGAGACCTACCGGGCGACGTGGGACGACAGCGTCAGCCCGTCGAAGGTCTCGTGGACGAACGTCTCGGCAACGCCCGCCAACGGCTGCCTCACCGGCGGCTCCACCTCCTTGGACCCCATCGGCTTCACCGACCCCTCGACCGGCAGGGTCTTCGAGAGCCAGCTCGCCGGCAAGACGTCGCTCATGTGCTACTCCGATGACGAGGGCAAGACGTGGTCGCCCAGTCAGGGGGGCGGCCTCAACTCCGGTGTCGACCACCAGACCGTCGGGGGTGGCCCCTACTCGCCCCACGGGATCGGAGCCCTGCCGACGTCGTCCTACAAGAACGCGGTCTACTACTGCAGCCAGGACATCGCGGACGCGAACTGCGCCTCCAGCCACGACGGCGGCGTGACCTTCGGGCCCGCGATCCCGATGTACTCGCTGCTCGACTGCGGAGGCCTGCACGGGCACGTGAAGGTCGCCCCGAACGACGGCACCGTCTACGTGCCCAACAAGTCGTGCGGCGGCAACCAGGCGGTCGCCGTCTCCGAGGACGGCGGCACCACGTGGTCGGTGCGCAAGAACCCGGCCAGCACCGCGGGGGACTCCGACCCGAGCGTCGGCATCGGCGCCAGGGGCACCGTCTACCTGGGTTACCAGGCCGCTGACGGAACGCCGCGCGTGGCCGTGAGCCGCGACAAGGGCAAGACCTGGACCGACGACCAGAACGTGGGCGCGAGCCTCGGCATCCACAACGTCGTCTTCCCGGCGGTGGTCGCCGGCGACGACGACCGCGCATCGTTCGCCTTCATCGGCACGACGACGGCCGGCAACTACCAGGACGCCACCAGCTTCAAGGGTGACTGGCACCTCTACGTGTCCACCACGTACGACGGCGGCAAGAGCTGGGTCACGGTCGACACGACCCCGAGCGACCCGGTGCAGCGCGGCTCCATCTGCACCGGCGGCACCACCTGCGGCAACGACCGCAACCTGCTGGACTTCATGGATGCGACGGTGGACAGGACGGGCAGGGTCGAGGTCGGCTACGCCGACGGCTGCACGGGCGCCTGCGCCCAGCCGGGTGGCGCGCAGAACTTCGACGCGTACGCCACCATCGCGCGCCAGCAGACCGGAAACACGCTGTATGCCGCCTACGACGCCCAGCCCAACCTGACCCCGACCTCCCTGTCGGTGGCCAAGAGCAGTGGGCTCTACGTCACGTCCGCCACCGTCGCGAACACGGGCAAGGCGGCGGCTCAGGGCGTCACCGCGCGGTTGCTCGTGGACGGTGTCAACGTGGCCACGTCCGCGCCGGCCGACCTGGCAGCCGGGCGCTCGGCGAGCATCGCCTTCCCGGGAGTGCGACTGGGCAAGGGAACCCACACTGTGACCGTCGTCACGGATCCCGACGGCCGCATCAAGGAGTCCGACGAGTCCGACAACCAGCGCCAGACGCAGGTGACCCGGTGAGGGGCTCGGCGCTGACTCGTGGTCATCCGGGCGGCAGGCCCTGTGCCACAAGGGGACTGGTGGTGCCCGTGGTCGCGGGGCTGGCCGTGCTCGCGGCCGCCGTCATGGGCGGCTGCGAGTCGGACGAGCTGGAGGCGGCCATGGCCGAGCCGGCCGCGACCGTGACCAGCCTCGCGCCCGTCTGCGCCCAGGAGGCCAAGCCGGTGGCGCTGCCCGGGTCGTTCCCCTCGCAGGCGGCGCTGCCGGACACCTACGTCGTGACGCGGGTCGAGGCGCGCAGCCAGGGGCGGACCGTGGTGACGGCCGTGTCGCCCAAACCCTTCGCGCAGACCCTCGCCGACATGCAGAAGGCGTACGCGACCCGCGGGTGGACGGCCTCGGAGGGAGAGGTCGAGGAGCGGGACGCGGAGTCCAACTTCTCGGGCAACGGGCTGCGGGGCCGATGGGCCGTTCGGGAGATGCCCGAGTGCACCGGCAACACCTCGGTGAGCGTGCTCATCGGCAAGTAGGAGGCGGTAGGAGCCGTAGGAGCCCATGAACAGGCCGGCGGGGAGCGGGCCGCACCGTTCCCCGCCGGCCTGTCAGAGCCGTCACAAGTCGCAGACGCCCCAGCCCCGACGCGGGACGATGGAGGTGGCCGGAGCATGCGGCCCCGACCAGACCGGAAGGGGAGGGCGATGAGCGCCGCAGGCAGCACCACAGACGCCACCTCGAGCACCGACACCGCGAGGAACGACACCGCTGGTGTCGAGACGGTCAGCCACGGGATCGTGGTCGGCTACGACGGCTCGCCCGGGGCACGGCTCGCGCTCGAGTGGGCGATCGAGACGGCCAAGCGCGACGAGAGGCCGCTGACGCTGCTGCACTGCGTCGGGATGACCATGACGCCCACCTTCCGGGCCTACGACCCCGGTGTCCAGGCGCGCCCGTACGACGTCATGGGCCAGGGCGTCCTGTCCGAGGCGGTAGAGATCGCCACCAAGACCCTGCGCCACCAGGACGTGCACTCGGTCAGCGTCATCGGCAGTGCCGCCGCAGAGCTCGTCGGAGTGTCCGACCGAGCCGACCTCGTCGTGACGGGGTCGCGCGGGCACGGCGCCATCTCCGCGGGGCTGCTCGGCTCCACCTCGTATGCCGTCACGGCCCACGCGCACTGCCCCGCGGTCGTCGTCCGCGGCGACGCGGTCGTGCACGCCGGGCCCTCCCACCCGGTCGTCGTAGCCTTCGACGACTCCAAGAACGCACAGCAGGCGCTCGAGACCGCCGGGCAGGTGGCGGCGGCGGCCCAGGCGCCTTTGCATGTCATCGCCGTCGACAACGTCGGTGGGCTGGAGGTGTGGCCCGAGACCGACACCATGATCGGACGCGAGCAGATGATGGAGTCGATGCACCGTCGCGTGGGCCAGGTGCTCCAGGACGTGACCGAGGACGCCCGTCAGGCACACCCCGGTCTCGAGATCAGGACGAGCGTGCTGGGTGGGTCCCCGGGACAGGCGATCGCCGCGTATGCCGTCGACGTCCGTGCGGGACTGGTGGTCATGGGGTCGCGCGGGCACGGCGGGTTCACCGGCATGCTGCTGGGCTCCGCAAGTCATCGCGTCGTCCACGACGCGCCGTGTCCGGTCCTGGTGATCCACTGACCACCCGGCGGTCCGCAGTTCACCGGAGGAGGAGGACGGATGGGGGTGCCCGCACCGGCCGAGGGGCTGGTGGTCGCCGGTTACGACGGGTCTCCCGCCTCGCAGCGCGCGCTCGCCTGGGCAGCCGGGGTGTCCCACTCGCTCGGAGACGCGCTCAAGATCGTGCACGCCGTCCGGCTGGTGCCGAGCCGGGAGGGCTATGCCGTGCGTCCGCTCAGCCCTTCGCTCGAGACCGTCGCGGAGACCCTCGTCGGAGCCCCGTCGATGTGGGCGGGGCGTCCGTTGGCGCGGTCGCGGGTCCGCGCGGTGCACGCCTTCGGCCGTCCAGCGGAGGAACTCGTGAACGCGTCCATGACCGCGGACCTCATCGTCCTGGGTACCCGCGGACGCGGACGCGCGCGGAGTGCGCTCATCGGCTCGGTGTCGTCAGCAGTGGCCGCTCACGCGTACTGCCCCGTGGTGGTGCTGCACGGGCTGGGCCGGCACGAGCGTGGCGCTCTGCACGGCGTGCCGGTGCCGGGGCCCGGGCGCGAGGTGGTCTGCGCGGTGACGGCAGCTGGCGACGACGGGCACGCCGCCCGCGTCGAACGGATCGTCTCGGCGGCCGCCACCGTGGCGGACGGATGTTCGGCTCCGCTGCGGCTCGTCACGGTGCTACCCGGAGCCGACGTGCACAGTGGGAAAGGGCCTGCGGGACAGGCGATTCCGTATGCCGTCGACGCCCTCACCGACCGCCATCCCGGCCTGGACGTCGCAGTGCAGAGCCTCCACGGCGATCCCGTCTCCACTCTGGCCCGGAGCAGCCGAGCCGCCGGGTTGCTGGTGGTCGGAGCGCCGCACCAGGGCGGCATCGGCGCCGTGCTGGCCGGGACCCCGGCCTACCGGATCGTCCACGACGCGACGTGCCCGGTCATGCTCGTCCGCTGACGAAGGCGCGGCGACGCGGATCTCGTCCTGAAGTCGGTCTCGCGCCCGAATCCTCGCAACTCGCGGGGGGACCCGGGCCTCGAGACCGTGCCCGGCGGCATACGGCCGGGGAGCAGCCGTGCGAACGGCGGCGGCGGGAGTTCGTGGAGGTTCTGCGGCGGCAGGTGCCGGAGAACCTCCACGACGTCGGGCGTCAGCGGGAGGGCGGACGCTGGAAGCCTGGCCTGCCCGCAGTCGACGCCGCCCGCTCGATCGAGCGCTCGAGGCGTCCGGCGGCCGACCCGATGGGCCGGGGCGGCAGGTCCCCGAGGGCGGGGGGAACGACGACGACGGGGCAGTGGGCGACGTGCACGAGCCGGCTGCCGAGCCAGCGGGCACCCAGCTCGGTCGAGTGGCCGGCGTCGATCACGAGCAGGTCGGCGGAACGGCTCTCCTCGACGAGGACGGCGCGGCGTTTGCCGGCCACGACGCGGGTCTCGACCAGGTGGTCGGGGCCGAGCGCGCGGGCGACGTCCTCGGCGAGGCGTGCCTGCTCGACGGCGAGCGTCGTGTCGTCGGAGACGACGGACGGCAGGCGGCCGCCGGTCGCCGTCTCGGGCATGTGCGAACGCCAGGCCCGGACGGCCACGACTCGGCCACCGCGGCCGGCGGCCTCCTCGACCGCCCACCGGAGCGCGCCGGGGGAGCCGCTCGTCGGGCTCACGCCGACGACGATCCGGTGCTGGCGCCCGAGGTCCTTGACGTTCATGCGGCCGCTCCCGACTCCTCCGGGACCTTGCTCAGCGGGTCGGCGATGTCCTCGAGGGACTTGCGCTCGGCATCGATGCCGATGACGAGGGCGACGATGCCGCCGAAGATCATGATCACGGCACCGGCGACGTAGCCCCACGTGAGCGGCATGCGGTCCTTGCCCTCACCGATGAGCGCGCCGTAGAGCACGGGCGCGATGGCGCCGGCGCACTGCGCGATGACGAAGAAGTAGCTGATCGCCTGGCCGCGCACCTCGAGCGGGAAGATCTCGCTCACCGTCAGGTAGGCGGCCGAGGCGCCGGCGGAGGCGAAGAAGAACGACACGCACCAGAAGATCGTGTGCGTCGTCGCGTTGAGGATCTCCGCGTGGAAGGCCCACGCCGAGACCAGCAGCACGATGCCCGCGATGGTGTAGGTGCTGAAGATCATCTTGCGACGCCCGATGGTGTCGAAGAGGTGTCCGAGCAGCAGCGGCCCGAGCAGGTTGCCTGCTGCGAAGGGCAGGAAGTAGAGCGAGGTCTGCGCCTTGGTGATCCCGTAGAAGTTCGTCAGCACGAGCGCGTAGGTGAAGAAGATCGCGTTGTAGAGGAACGACTGGGTCACCATCATCGTGAGGCCGAGCACCGTGCGCCGGCCGTAGCGGTTGACGAAGACGTCCCAGAGCACCTTCGGGCCCATCCGGTCCTCGGGCTTGACGTTGATGGCCTTGCTCTCGTCGACCTCGGAGATCTCGCCACCCTCACGGCGCACGCGCTCCTCGATCTCGTCGACGGTGCGCTCGGCCTCCTCGGCGCGGCCGTGCGTGAGCAGCCAGCGCGGGCTCTCCGGGATGTGGCGCCGCAGGTAGATGATGGAGAGGCCCAGGACCGGACCGATGAAGAAGCCGATGCGCCAGCCGATGTTCTCGGCGAGGTTGTCGGGGTTGAGCAGGTAGAGGTTGGCCAGCGCTCCGAGGAAGGCGCCGGCCCAGTAGGTGCCGTTGACGGCGATGTCCACGCGACCGCGGTAGCGCGCGGGGATCAGCTCGTCGATCGCCGAGTTGATTGCGGTGTACTCACCGCCGATGCCGAGGCCCGCGATGAAGCGGAACACCCAGAGGAAGATCATGTTGGGTGCGAAACCGGCGACTCCCGAGCCGACGAGGTAGATCACGAGCGTCAGGATGAAGAGCTTCTTGCGGCCCAGCCTGTCGGTGAGGCGCCCGAAGGTGAGCGCGCCGACGACCTGGCCGACCAGGTAGACGGTGCCCGTCAGGCCGACCTGCGCGGCCGACATGCCGAGCGACTTCTGGAAGCCCGACTCGGACACGATCTGGATCTCGAGTCCGTCGAGGATCCACGAGACGCCGAGCCCGAAAACGACCGACCAGTGGAACTTCGTCCACGGGAGCCGGTCCATGCGAGCCGGCACCAGGCTCCTGATGGCACCGCCCCTACGTTGTGCGACAGCCTCGCTCATCACATCTCCTTTGATCCGAACAGCGAACGGCATGGAACCCGCCGGTCAGGACATGTGATGACACGTCCTCACCGGGGACTGCGTACCCCGAGAGCCGCTGCTCCCAACGCGTAGCCCGGGCGAGCTTCCTCGGCCGGGCTACGCGTTGGGACGCTCAGTCCCGGCGCTCGTCCTCCGCGTCGCCGGCGGCGGAGTCCGGGACGGCGTCCGTCTGCTGTTCGAGGGCGTCGGCCTCGTCCGCGCGAGGCAGCGGCTCCTCGCGTCCGTGGGCGCCGAGGGTGTCGGGGAAGAGCACGTCGGGGGTCTCGTCGTCGACGGGGTCGGGCTGGCCGCCGTCGAACTCGCTGGGGTCGGGGGTGCCGGGGTAGCTCGGGGTGGAGGTGTCCATGCCCCCGCCCCTACCCCTCTGTCGCACGTGCACTCCGGCCGACCGATCGCGTATGCCGTTCCTGCCGCCGCACGCGCCGCGGACCGCGCGGGTGGGTACGTCTCAACCAAACGGACGGTTGCATCTCAACCAAATGGACGGTTGCACCAGAGGAGGTCGCCATGCCCGCCAAGAAGCGTTCAGCCAGCAGGTCGAAGACGGACCTGCCCTCGACCCTCGAACGGTCGCCCCAGAAGGCCCAGGACACCTGGCTCGCGACGCACGACTCGGCCGTCGAGGAGTACGGCGAGGGGGAGCGTGCCCACCGCACCGCCTTCGCCTCGCTCAAGCACTCCTTCGAGAAGGTCGGCGACCACTGGGAGGAGAAGGGCTCCAAGGGCCCCAGCGACCGCCAGGCAGCCCGAGGAGGAGCGGATGCCCGCCGCTCCGACCGCGCGGACCGTGGCGACACGGCCGGCGGCGTCGACGCGAACGCGTCGAAGAAGCACCTCTACGACATCGCCCAGCGGCTCGACGTCCGGGGGCGCTCGCGCATGACCAAGGACGAGCTGGTAGACGCCATCCAGCACGCCAACGACCGAGCCACTGCGAAGGCGCGCCAGGACTGACTCTGCGCGGGACGGCATACCCCGCGTGGTGGCTCGTGCCTGAGTCGTCACAAAGCGCCTCGACCGCCCATTCCCCGCGAGAGGATGGGAGTGGCCGGAGGATCGGCCCCGGCCGGGACCTGGAAGGGGTGGACCATGAACGGCCAGGCGCGCCCGTCGTACGGCATCGTCGTCGGCTACGACGGTTCGGCAGGATCACAGCTCGCGCTCGAGTGGGCCGCCGAGACGGCACGGCGGCAGGGCAAGCAGCTGACCCTGGTGCACGGCGTCAACGTCGCAGCCGTCCCGGCGTACCCCGCCATGGATCTTGCGTCCGTCGAGCCCACGCTGGAGCACGCGGCCAAGGCGCTCGTCGACCAGGGCGCCGAGCACGCGGGCGCCACGCTCGACGCCTCGCAGATCGAGACGCAGTACTGGCTCGGGAGCGCGGCCGCCCAGCTCGTCGAGGCGTCCAAGGACGCCGAGCTCGTCGTCGTGGGCAGCCGCGGCCGTGGACGTGTCCTCGCCGGGCTGCTCGGCTCCACGTCGTATGCCGTCGCGGCCCATGCGCACTGCCCCGTCCTCGTCGTCCGGGGCCCCGAGGGCCAGGAGCCGGACGACGTGCCGCCGCCGCCCCGACCCGGCCCCCAGCACCGCGTCGTCGTGGGCGTCGACGACTCCGACACGGCGATGCGAGCCGTCGACGCGGCCGGCCAGTTCGCAGAGTCGGAGGGTGCGCCGCTGCACGTCGTGACCGTCGCACACGCGCCGTCGATGGAGTCGTGGGCCTACGTCGAGACGGCCAAGGGCGGGACGGAGCACACGCACGCCGTCCGGGAGCAGGCCGAGGAGCTCCTGGCACGGGCCGGGAACCGGGTGCGGGCGCAGCACCCGCAGGTCGCGGTGACGACCGAGGTGCTCTACGGAGACGCCGGCCAGTCGCTCGCCGACCTCGGCGCCACGGCCGGACTGGTCGTCGTGGGCTCCCGGGGACGCGGCGGGTTCGCCGGCATGCTGCTGGGGTCGGTCAGCCACCGGGTCGTGCACAACGCGGCCTGCCCGGTGCTGGTCGTCCGCTGATCGCGAGAGGTCGGCGGGCTGGGGCGAGGGTGGCGGTCAGGCGTCGAGGGCCTGGGCGAAGCGCCCGAGCGCGGCGTCCCAACGGGACTTGTCGCCGGGGCCGTCCTCGGCGATGCCCTCGCCCTCGTGGTAGAGGTCCACTCGCGTGCTGTCGCCCTGCGGCTTCAGCTGCAGGTCGACGACGCTGAGGGGCCCGTCCTCGTGCGGGTGCCACGACACCCGGATCTGCTCGAGGGGGTGGTAGCTGCGGACGACGCCGTGCGGCCCGTCCGCGCTGTGCCACGACTCGCCCTTGTTGCCGAGGGTGACCCCGGGGCCGAGGAGGGCCTCCGTGCCGCGGGCGCTGATCAGGTGCTGCCAGACCTGGTCGACGGGCGCTTCGACCGTCACCGTCGAGTGCACCCCGGCGGGAGACCCCTCGAGGTCTCGGTCCTCGTCGCCGGGGGCGGCGTTGTCGGGGACGGACTGGGTGGGACTGCTCATGAGCACCTCCGGGTTGCTCGGACCGGCTCCTCCTGGGCCGGACCCACTACCAGACAGTCGACCAAAGACCGGGCCCGATGACAATGGTCCGACGGCACCCGTTCGGGCTCCGGCGGCCGCTCGCGCGCCCTAGCCTCGGGGAATGATCGACCACTTCGGCATCAACTGCTCGGACTTCGAGGCCAGCGCCCGCTTCTACGACGCCGTGCTGGGCGTCCTCGGCTACGGGCGGCAGATGGACGTCGGACCCGCCATCGGCTACGGCACGGAGGGCCACCCCGACTTCTGGATCACCCGGTGGCAGGGCGCCGAGCCCAACCGCGAGATGCACTGCGCCTTCCAGGCGGACAGCGTCGAGGCGATCCAGGCCTTCCACGCCAAGGCGCTCGAGCTCGGTGCCGAGTCGCTGCACGAGCCGCGCCTGTGGCCGGAGTACCACCCGGGCTACTACGGCGCGTTCGTGCGCGACCCCGACGGCAACAACGTGGAGGCGGTCTTCCACCGGGCTCGTGCCGATGCCTGAGTGCTCGAGGCGCGGGCGGGCCGTCGGGCTCGACCCGGGTCGGCCGGGGGAGCCCAGCCTCAGCCGGTGAAGCCGGCCCGGCGCAGCGCGTCGGCCATGGCGCTGTTGACCGGGGCCTCGTCCCGACGAGGACGGCCGCCCTGACCGGAGCTTCCCTGGCCACCACGGCCCTGGGCGTTCCTGCCCTGGCCGCCGCGCGAACCTGAGCCGTCGCGCGCGTCGCGACCCTGTCCCGGCTGGCGCCTGCGGGTCTCACCCGCGTCGCCGCGCTCCTTCGTGCCTCCGGGGGTCACCTCGTCGTCGAGGCGCAACGTGAGGGAGATGCGCTTGCGCGGCACGTCGACGTCGAGGACTTTGACCATGACGACGTCGCCGGGCTTGACGACCTCGCGCGGGTCGCGGACGAAGGTCTTCGACAGCGCCGACACGTGGGCGAGGCCGTCCTGGTGGACCCCGATGTCGATGAAGGCACCGAAGGCGGCGACGTTGGTCACGACGCCCTCGAGCGTCATGCCGGGCTCGAGGTGCTTGATCTCCTCGACGCCCTCCTTGAACGTGGCGGTCTTGAAGGTCGGGCGCGGGTCGCGGCCGGGCTTGTCCAGCTCGCGGATGATGTCTGTCACCGTCGGGAGGCCGAAGGTGTCGTCGACGTAGTCCGCCGGCCGCAGCGCCGAGAGGGCTGGGGTGTTGCCGATGAGCGTGGTCAGCTTCTGGCCGGTCGACTCGAGCATCCGGCGTACGACCGGGTAGGCCTCGGGGTGCACGGCCGAGGCGTCGAGCGGATCGTCCCCGCCGGGGATGCGCAGGAAGCCGGCTGCCAGCTCGAAGGCCTTGGGCCCGAGCCGGGGCACGTCCTTCAGCGCCTTGCGGGACCTGAAGGGGCCGGTGGCGTCCCGGTGCGCCACGATGCTGTCGGCCAGGCCCGGCGTGATGCCCGAGACCCGGGTCAGCAGGGGGGCGGAGGCCGTGTTGACGTCCACGCCGACCGCGTTGACGCAGTCCTCGACGACGGCGTCCAGGGAGCGTGAGAGCGCCGACTGGCTGATGTCGTGCTGGTACTGCCCGACGCCGATCGACTTGGGATCGATCTTGACCAGCTCTGCGAGCGGGTCCTGGAGGCGCCGCGCGATGGAGACGGCCCCGCGCAGCGAGACGTCCATCCCGGGCAGCTCCTGCGACGCGAACGCCGACGCGGAGTAGACGGACGCACCGGCCTCCGAGACGACGGCAGACGTCAGCTTGAGCTCGGGGTGCTTCTTGATGAGGTCGGCGGCGAGGCGGTCGGTCTCGCGTGAGGCCGTCCCGTTGCCGATGGCGACGAGGTCGACCGAGTGCTCCTTGGCGAGGCGGGCGAGCGTGGCGAGGGAGCGGTCCCACTGGTTCTGCGGCACGTGCGGGTAGATGACGTCGGTCGCGACGACGCGTCCCGTTCCGTCGACGACGGCGACCTTGACGCCGGTGCGGAAACCGGGGTCGAGGCCCATCGTGGCGCGGGCGCCGGCGGGGGCGGCGAGGAGCAGGTCGCGCAGGTTGGCGGCGAACACGCGTACGGCCTCCTCCTCGGCGGCGCGACGCAGCTGCATACGGGCGTCGATGCCGAGGTGCACGAGGATCTTCGTGCGCCAGGCCCACCGCACCGTGTCGGCGAGCCACTGGTCGGCCGGGCGCCCGGCGTTCTCGATGCCGAAGCGGCGGGCGATGGCGCGTTCGTATGCCGTCGGGCCGGGCTGCTGCTCGGCGGCCGGGTCCTCGGGGTTGATCTCGAGCGAGAGCACGTCCTCCTTCTCGCCGCGGAAGAGCGCGAGGATGCGGTGGGACGGCAGCTTCGAGAGCGGCTCGGAGAAGTCGAAGTAGTCGGAGAACTTCGCGCCCTCCTCCTCCTTGCCGGAGCGGACGCGCGAGCCGAGGTGGCCCTGCTTCCACACGCGGTCGCGCAGGTCGCCGATGAGGTCGGCGTCCTCGGCGAAGCGCTCGACGAGGATCGCCCGGGCGCCGTCGAGGGCTGCTGCCGAGTCGGCCACCTCGCGGGACGGGTCGACGAATCCCGCTGCAGCAGCGCCCGGTTCGGTGTCGGGGGAGGCGAGGAGCAGGTCGGCCAGTGGCTCGAGGCCGGCCTCGCGAGCGACCTGGGCCTTGGTGCGCCGCTTGGGCTTGAAGGGCAGGTAGATGTCCTCGAGACGTGCCTTCGTCTCGGCCGAGAGGATCTGGGCGCGCAGCGTCGCGTCGAGCTTGCCCTGCTCCTCGACGGAGGCCAGCACCGCGGCCCGGCGCTCCTCGAGCTCCCGCAGGTAGCCGAGGCGCTCCTCGAGCGTGCGCAGCTGGGCGTCGTCGAGCCCGCCGGTGACCTCCTTGCGGTAGCGCGCCACGAAGGGCACGGTCGAGCCGCCGTCGAGCAGGCCGACCGCGGCGGCCACCTGCCCGTCGCGCACGCCGAGCTCCTCTGCGATGCGACGCTCGATCGAGGGCACCTTCACCTGCCCGCTCGCCTGCATGCTCACCGGGTTGTTCTCCTTGTCATCGACGACGGACCGAGCCACGCATTCTGCCGTGCGTCGCCGGTCAGTCGTCGAGCAGGGCCTTCAGGGCGGCGCGTTCCGCCTTGGGCACGTAGCCCGCGTAGTAGTCGTAGAGGCTGTGGAGCGAGGCCCGGCCCGCCTCGGGGCCGTCGCCGGCCCGGATGGCGGCAAGCACCTGCTCGTGGTGCCCCAGGGAGCGCTTCATCAGGGCCTGGGAGTTGCGGGCATGGGCGATCTTGTCGGAGATGAGCGAGAGCACGGTGTCCCGCACGACGCCGTTGCAGACCTGGATGAGGGTGTTGCCGCTGGCCCGGGCGATGGCCTCGTGGAAGGCGAAGTCGGCCTCGCTGAAGGAGGCGTAGCCACCTTCGACGGCCGCCCGCATCTGCTCGATGGCGGCGTCCATCTCGCCGAGCTGCTCCTCGGTGCGCAGCACGGCGGCGAGCCGGTTCGCCGTCGAGTCGAGCATCATCCGGGAGACGAGCAGCTGGGACAGGGCCAGGCCGTCGGCCCGGGCCAGGCGGCGCAGCTGCTTGGTCAGGCCACCGGTGGTGAAGGGCAGGATCTCCGGGCCGTTGGGGTCGCCGGGGCGCGAGCGCACGACGCCGTTGCTCTCCAGCACGCGCAGTGCCTCGCGGACCGTGGCCCGGCTGGTGCCGAACTGGACGACGAGGTCGCGCTCGCTCGGCAGCCGCTGGCCGGGGCGCAGCTCCCCGCTCGCGATCGCCTCCTCGACCTGCTCGACGATGCGCTCGTAGAGCCGGACCGGGCGCACGGGCTCGAAGCCACGGGCGGCGTCCTCAGGCATGGGCGCCACGCTCGTCGGCCGACACGGGCTCGGCCCGGCGCTCGGGCTCGGGGATGGGCCAGGATGGCACCGCCTCCGCCGGGCGGTGCTGCTCGTACCAGTCGACGGCGCGCAGCACGCCCACGTCGTCGAAGCGGCGGCCGGAGACCTGCAGCCCGATCGTCCGGCCGTCGGCGGTGAAGCCGCAGTTGACGGAGGCGGCCGGCTGGCCCGACATGTTGTAGGGCGCGGTGAAGCCGATGTGGGCCATGCCCGCGTCGTCCTCGCCCCACGGCATCGGCCACTCGGCGGGGAAGGCGGTCACCGGCGCGACCGGCGCCAGGACGAGGTCGAAGGGCTCGGTGGCCGCGACGGTGGCCTTCTGGAGCAGCATGATGCTCGCGTAGTCGCGCAGCGCCGTGGTGCCGTCGACGCCCCGAACGGCCAACACCCAGCGCTGGATGAAGGGGAGGACCCGCTCGCGTGCCGCTGGCGGCAACGCGTCGAAGTCGGCGAGTGAGCGCACCCGCCAGAACTCGTCGAGGTCGTGCAGCATCCGCGGCGTCATGAACGGGCCCAACGGCTCGACCTCCGCGCCTGCGTCGGCGAAGAGGGCAGCAGCCGCCTCGACGGCCCGGCGCACCTCCGGGTCCAGCGGGAGGCCGCAGCCGGCGTCGAGGTGCAGGCCGACGCGCAGCCCGCGGACCTCTCGCGGCTCGGGCGGAAGGACGGTGCCGAGGTCCTCGGGCGGCAGGCTCGTCCAGTCCCGGGGGTCGGGTCGGCTGATGACCGACAGGAGGAGGGCTGCGTCGCGGGCCGTGCGGGTCAGGGGGCCGGCCGCCCGGCCGAGGTAGGGGGCGTCCAGAGGAACGCGCCCCGCACTCGGCTTGAGCGTGGTCAGTCCCAGCCAGGTGCCGGGCAGCCGGATGGAGCCGCCGATGTCGGTGCCGACGTGCAGGGGCCCGTAGCCGGCCGCAGCAGCTGCCCCGGCGCCGGAGCTGGAGCCGCCCGTCGTCAGGGCGCTGTTCCACGGCGAGCGGGTGATCCCGTGCAGGCTCGAGACCCCCGAGCTGAGCATGCCCCAGTCGGGCATGACGGTGGAGCCGAGGATGACACCGCCGGACTCCTCGAGGCGCTCGACGACCGGGCTGCTGCGCACCGGGACGGCCGGCTCGACGCCCGCGCTGCCGGCGGGCATCGGCACGCCCTTCCGCGCCAGGTTCTCCTTGACGGTCACCGGGACGCCGTCGACGGGGCCGGCCGGCTGCCCTCTCTCCCAGCGCTGCTCGCTCGACCGGGCGGCCGCCCGGGCGCTCTCCAGGTCGAGGTGCCAGAACGCGTTGAGCGCCGGCTCGCGCTCCTCGATGACCGCGGCCACGTCCTGCAGGACGTCGACGGGGGAGAGGTCGCCGGCGGCATACGCGGCGACGAGCTCGGTGGCGGTGAGGCTGGCGGGTCGGCCAGTCGAGTGCGGCATGGGGGTCCTTCCGCGCGGGGACGGCGCGGCGGCCGCCTGACTCGCCGGACGAGGTCTTGACATCCGGCCTGATGAGAGAAACGGTACCTCTCACGGCGAAAAAGTCCACTGGTCAGACCAGTGAAATGAGCGTGGTCGATGACGACCTTCCTCGACAAGGAGAGCCATGACGGTGAGACTCGCAGCGATCCCCGGTGACGGTGTCGGTCCGGAGGTCGTCGCTGCCACCCTGCCGGTGCTCACAGCGGCACTCGACAGCCAGGGGGAGGCTCTCGAGGTCACCGAGCTCGACTGGGGCGCAGACCGGTTCGTGCGCGAGGGAGCCGCTATGCCGGCCGACGCCGCCGAGACCGTACGCCGTCACGACGCCGTCCTCTTCGGCGCGGTGGGGCGGCCCGACGTCCCCGACCACGAGCTGGTCTGGGGCCTGATCATCGGCCTGCGCCAACAGCTCGACCTCGCTGTCAACGTGCGCCCGGTGCGTGCCTTCGAGGGCGTGCCCAGCCGGGTCAGGGACGTCGAGGGCGTCGACCTGGTGATCGTGCGCGAGAACACCGAGGGGGAGTACGTCGGGGCGGGTGGACTGGCGCACGCCGGCACCGGCCACGACCTCGGCATCGAGGTCGCCGTGCACTCCCGGCGCGTCATCGAGCGCGCCGCCGAGCACGCGTTCACCCTCGCGGAGCAGCGGCGAGGCCGGCTCGCGCTCGTCACCAAGTCCAACGCGATGCGCCACGGCTACCCGCTCTGGGACGCCGTGGTCCGCGAGGTGGGGGAACGCCACCCCGACGTCGAGCTCGAGGTGGTCCTCGTCGACGCCATGGCGGCCCGGCTGGTCCAGAGCCCGCACTCGCTCGACGTGCTGCTGGCCGGCAACCTCTTCGGAGACATCCTCAGCGACCTGGCGGCCGTGCTGGCAGGGGGCATGGGGATGGCACCCAGTGCCAACGTGCTGCCCGGCGGGAGCGTCCCGGGCGTCTACGAGCCGGTCCACGGCTCGGCGCCGGACATCGCCGGGAAGGGCATCGCCAACCCCACCGCGTGCCTGCTCTCGGGTGCCATGCTGCTCGATGACCTCGGCCGCTCTGCGGCCGCAGAGTCCGTCCGCACGGCGCTGGCCGCCGTCCTTCGCCTCCCACACCACCACACCCCCGACCTCGGCGGCACCGCGAGCACCTCGCAGCTCGCCGCAGCGGTCCTGCACGAGATGGAGTCACGATGAAGCACACCCGCATCGGCACGGCCGCGTCGGCGACGCTGCTCCTGGCCCTCACCACGGCCTGCTCGGCGGGCTCGGGCACCTCGGGTGCCGCGGGCTCCGGCGGCAGCGGGGGAGCCGGTGGCGCAGGCGGTGACACGTCCCTGAGCGTCGGCCTCGTCGCCGAGCCGGCCAGCCTGGACTTCACGAAGCAGGACGGCGCGGCCATTCCCCAGGCCCTGCTCGACAACGTCTACGAGACCCTCGTGAAGGTCGACCAGCAGGGCGACCTCAAGCCCTCGCTCGCGAAGTCGTGGACCGTCTCGCCCGACCGCCGCACGTACACCTTCGACCTCGTCGACAACGCGAAGTTCACCGACGGGCAGCCTTTCACGGCCAAGGACGCCGTCTACTCGATCAACCAGGTCAAGAAGGCGTGGACGATCTCGCTCAAGGCGGCCATGGACGTCGTCCAGGAGGCGAAGGCGCTGAGCGACACCAAGCTCCAGGTCACGCTCAGCAAGCCGAGCAACGACTGGCTCTACCGCATGTCCACCCGCATCGGCGCGATGATGACGGAGAAGGAGACTGCCGACCTGGCGACCAAGCCCGTGGGCACCGGGCCCTACGTCTTCGACCAGTGGCGCCGCGGCGACTCGATCACCCTCAAGGCCAACCCGTCCTACTGGGGCAAGAAGCCGTACTTCCAGCAAGTGACGCTGAAGTACTTCAAGGACCCGACCGCCCTCAACAACGCCCTGCTGACGAAGACGATCAACGTCATCGGCACGGTGCAGGCGCCCGAGTCCCTCGCGCAGTTCCAGGGCAACGACGCCTACGAGATCGTCGAGGGCACGACCAACGGCGAGGTGCTCCTGTCGATGAACAACGGCAAGGCGCCGTTCAACAACCTCAAGGTGCGCCAGGCCGTCCGCTACGCCATCGACCACAAGGCGCTGCTCGACACCTGCTGGGCCGGGCACGGCACCCTCGTCGGCAGCTTCGTGCCGCCGACCGACCCGTGGTACGAGGACCTGACCGGCCTCTACCCGCACGACCTCGCCAAGGCGAAGGCCCTCGTCACGGAGACGAACGCCGGCGCCACGCCCGTGCGCCTGCGGATCCCGTCCCTGCCGTATGCCGTCTCGTGCGGCCAGGTGGTCAAGAGCCAGCTCGAGCAGGCCGGCTTCAAGGTGCAGCTCGACCAGCTCGAGTTCCCGGCCGTGTGGCTGCAGACGGTGTTCACCAACGCCGACTACGACATGTCGATCGTGGCCCACGTCGAGCCGCGCGACCTGCCGGCGGTGTTCGGCAACCCGAAGTACTACACCCGCTACGACAACAAGCAGCTGCAGGCCGACCTGGCGGCCGCCGACTCCGGCACGCCGGAGCAGCAGGTGACGCTGATGAAGAAGGCGGCCCGCGAGCTGTCGCAGGACGCCGCCGGGGACGTGCTGTTCGTCCTGCCCAACCTGATGGTGGCGGAGAAGGGCATCACCGGACTGCCCAAGAACGCCATCACGGAGTCCTTCGAGCTCGCCGACCTGGCGAGGTCGTGACGGTGGGGGACCGGCCGCCCACGCGCCGGCCGGTCCCTGACCGCCCCACGGCAGTCAGACCCCGCGGCCCTCGACCCTGACAGGACATCGATGCTGCTCCAGATCCTCCGACGCACGGCGACGCTCATCGTGAGTCTCGTCGTCAGCTCCGTGCTGGTCTTCGTCTTCATGGCGCTGCTGCCCGGTGACCCGGCACGAGTTGCCCTGGGCGTCAACGCATCCGAAGCGTCCGTTGCCCAGCTGCGGGAGCAGTTCGGGCTCGACCGCCCCCTGGTCGCGCAGTACCTCTCCTGGGTGGGCGGCTTCCTCCACTTCGACCTCGGCACGAGCTACGTCTCGCGGGTCGCCATCGCGCCTCAGATCGTCGACCGCCTCCAGGTGACGCTGTGGCTCGTCGTCTGCTCCATGGTGCTGGCCCTCGTCATCGCAGTCCCGTTCGGCACGCTGATGGCCCTGCGGCAACGCCGCCCGAGCGGCCTCGTGCTCTCCGCCCTGTCGCAGGTGGGCGTCGCCGTGCCCGCCTTCCTCGCCGGCATCCTGCTCGTCACCGTGTTCGCGGTGAAGCTGCAGTGGCTGCCCGCCAACGGCTGGACGCCGCCCAACGAGGACCCCGTCCAGTTCCTGCGCCAGCTCGTCCTCCCCGTGCTCGCGCTCGGCCTCGTCCAGGCAGCGGTCCTGACGCGCTACGTCCGCAGCGCGATCCTGGACGTGCAGCGCGAGGACTACATCCGCACGGCCCGGGCCAAGGGCCTCGGCCCCATGCAGGCCCTGCGCCGCCACGGGTTCCGCAACGCGGCGATCCCAGTCGTGACGGTCCTCGCCCTGCAGCTGGCGACCCTGCTCATCGGGGCCGTCGTCGTCGAGCGAGTCTTCGTCATCCCGGGACTCGGCAGCCTGCTGCTCGACCAGGTGGCGAACCGTGACCTCATCTTCGTCCAGGACATCGTGATGCTCCTCGTCCTGGCCGTGCTCCTCGTCAACTTCGTCGTCGACCTGCTCTACCTCGTCATCGACCCGAGACTGAAGGTGGCCACGCGATGAGCGCCGACCCCGCCCCCAGGCCCGTCGTCTCGCTGGACGGTCCCACGCTGCCGGACCTCGCGGTGGAGCCCGCGCCGGCGCCGACCAGTGCCCGTCGCCGGCCCGGTGCCAGCTTCTTCGTCGGCGCAGCCATCGTGTGCATCGTGGTGCTGATGGCGCTCGTCTCCTTCGTGTGGACGCCGCACGACCCGACGTTCGTCGACGCCTCGGCCCGGCTGCGCCCGATCGGCGACCCGGACTACCTCCTCGGCACGGACAAGCTCGGCCGGGACGTGCTGAGCCAGGTCCTCGTCGGCGCCCGCACCACGCTGTTCGTCGGGCTGGTCGCCGTAGGTCTCGCCGGACTGGTCGGCGTCCCGCTCGGCATCATCGCGGCCATGGCGCACCGCGGGGTGGGCGAGCCGCTGATGCGCGGCATGGACCTGCTCCTCGCCTTCCCCGCGTTGCTGCTCGCGATCATGTTCAGCGCCGTCTACGGCGGGAGCACCCTCGTGGCCATGGTCGCCATCGGCATCGCCTCCGTGCCGAGCTTCGTGCGGGTCGTCCGCAGCGGCGCGCTGCAGGTGCTGGGCACCGAGTACGTCATGGCGGCGCGGGCCGCGGGGCGCGGTCCGTGGGCCATCGGCCTGCGCCACGTGCTGCCGAACGTCAGCGGCCTCGTCATCGTGCAGGCCTCGGTCTCCTTCGCCATCGCGGTGCTGGCCGAGGCGGCGCTGTCGTTCCTCGGGTTCGGCACGCCCCCACCCACGCCGAGCTGGGGCCGGATGCTCCAGGAGAGCCAGGAGCTGCTCTTCTCGGCACCTCGGCTCGCCGTCGTGCCGGGCATCGCCATCGCCGTCGCCGTCCTGGGGTTCAACCTGCTCGGTGACGGGCTCCGTGACCACTACGACCCACGGCTGGAGGACCGACGATGAGCTCGGTTGCCACACAGGCGCGCCCGGCGGAGGCGCCGACCTCGCGGGTGCTCGACGTGCAGCACCTCGACGTGCGACTCGGTCGCTTCCACCTCCTGCACGACGTCTCGTTCAGCATCGACAAGGGTGAGCGCGTCGGCCTCATCGGGGAGTCCGGCTCCGGCAAGTCACTGACGAGCCTGGCCCTGCTCGGGCTGCTGCCCGACGACGCCCGGGTCAGTGGCTCCATCCGGCTCGCGGGGGTGGACGCCGACCTCGTCGGGGCGCGCGAGCGCGACCTGGCCGCCGTCCGGGGCCGTGACGTCGCGATGGTGTTCCAGGAGCCGATGACGGCCCTGAACCCCACGATGCGAGTCGGCGACCAGGTGGCGGAGGCGATCACCATGCACGCCCGCCGCGGTGGCCCCGACCGCCGCGCCGCTCGGGCTCGGGCGGTGGAGCTGCTCGACCAGGTGGGGCTGCCCGACCCGCGGGACGCCGCGAGGGCATACCCCCACCAGCTCTCCGGAGGCCAGCGCCAGCGCGTCGTCCTCGCGATCGCCCTGGCCAACGACCCGGCGCTGCTCGTCTGCGACGAGCCGACCACGGCGCTCGACGTGACGGTGCAGGCACGCGTGCTCGACCTCATCGTGCGCGGGGTGACTGCGCGCGACTCCGCGATGCTCTTCATCACCCACGACCTCTCCGTCGTCGCGACGGTGTGCGAGCGCGTCCTCGTGATGTACGGCGGTCGCGTCGTGGAGGCGGGTCCGGTCCACGAGGTCTTCCGGCGGCCACGCCACCGCTACACCCAGGGGCTGCTCGCCGCATCCGACCTCGACGTCGCCGTCCCGGGAGGAAGGCTGCCCACGATCCGGGGCACCGTGCCGCCCGCCGGCGAGTTCCCCGACGGGTGCGTCTTCCGGAGTCGCTGCGGCCACGCCACCGAGGTGTGCGCCTCCGACCCGGAGTGGACCGGCCCCCACCCCGGTGAGGGCTATGCCTGCCACCACCCCGCCGACGAGGAGCGTGTGCCGTGACGACGCCAGCCATCCACGTGCACGAGCTGAGACGCACCTACCAGCGGCCGCGCACCTCCCTGCGGCAGCCCGGGCCGGTCGTCGAGGCGCTCAAGGGCGTGTCGTTCGAGGTCGCCCGCGGCGAGCGGTTCGGCATCGTCGGCGAGTCCGGCTGTGGGAAGTCCACACTCATGCGCCTGCTCGCCGGCCTCGACCAGCCGACCAGCGGCGAGGTGCAGGTCGAGGGGCAGACGGTGTCCGGCGTGCCCGAGCGCCGGCTCGGGTTCCTGCGCTCGAGCCTGCAGCTGGTCTTCCAGGACCCGATGGGCTCGCTGGACCCGCGCATGCGGGTGCGCGACATCATCGCCGAGCCGCTCGTGGCCCAGGGCCTGCCCAACCGGCAGGCGCGGGTCACCGAGCTGCTCGAGGCCGTCGGGCTCAGCCCCGCGGCGGCGGACCGCTTTCCGCACCAGTTCTCGGGGGGCCAGCGCCAGCGCATCTCCATCGCCCGCGCGCTCGCACCGTCGCCCTCGATCCTGCTCGCCGACGAGCCGGTCAGCGCCCTCGACGTGTCGGTGCGCGCGCAGGTGCTCAACCTCATCACCGACCTCGTCGGCGAGCTCGGCCTCACCCTCGTCTTCGTCTCGCACGACCTGTCCGTGGTGCGGCACGTGTGCGACCGCGTGGCGGTCATGAGCGAGGGTGAGGTCGTCGAGACCGGCGCCACGCAGCAGATCTTCGACGACCCCCAGCACCCCTACACCCGGCGCCTCCTGCGCGCCGCGCCGAGCATGCGGCGCGCCCTCGCAGGGGCCGGCACCGCAGACCTCCTTGGAGACGCATCGTGACCACGAAGTACACCCCTGAACACCCCGCTGGGCTGCCGGTCGGCGACGGCTGGGTCGACGTCGACGAGACGGCGACCGTGAGCTTCCCCTACACGGGGGAGGTCGTCGCGTCGGCGCCCGTCGGGTCGAGCGCGATTGCCGCCCAAGCGCTTTCGTATGCTGCAGCCGTCCGTGAGCAGATGCGCTCGCTCCCGTCGCACGCGCGTCGGGCTGCCCTGGTGGAGACGCACCGGGTCTTCTCTGAGCGGCGCGCCGAGGTCGAGCAGCTGCTCGTCCTCGAGACCGGGAAGCCGCTCGTCGACTGCCGGGTCGAGGTCGACCGCACCCTGCTCACGCTCGTCACCGCGGCCGAGGAGGTGGCGCGGCTACACGGCGAGACCGTGCCGCTGGACCTGCTGCCGAGCGGCGAGGGGCTCCTCGGCTTCTGGGTGCGCAAACCGGTCGGCGTGGTCGTCGGGATCGCGGGGTTCAACTACCCGCTGCTGCTCGCCGTGCACAAGCTGGCACCGGCCCTGGCCGCGGGGTGCCCGGTCGTGGTGAAGCCGGCCCCACAGACGCCGCTCGCCACCCTGTGGCTCGTGCACGTGCTCCGCGAGGCGCTGGCGGCGGCCGGTGGCCCACGCGCCGGCATCCAGCTCGTCACCGGCGGGGTGGAGGTCGGGGTGACCCTCACCACCGACCCGCGGGTGGCGGCCGTGTCGTTCACCGGCTCGGCTGCCGTCGGCCACCGCATCGCCAAGGACGCGGCCCCGACCAAGGTGCTGCTCGAGCTCGGGTCCAACGCCGCGCTCGTCGTGGCCGCGGACGCCGACGTCGACGCGGCAGCCGACGCGGTGGTGCGGGGTGGCTACTACGCGTCCGGTCAGGCCTGCATCAGCGTGCAGCGCGTGGTGGTCGTGGAGCCGGCCCGCGCGCCCTTCCTCGCGGCGCTGGAGGCGCGGATGGACCAGGTCGTCGTCGGCGACCCCCGGGACGAGGCGACCCGCGTCTCGGCGCTCATCGACGAGCGGTCCACGGAGCGGGTGGTCGACTGGGTCCGAGCTGCGTGCGAGGCCGGCGGCACCCTCGTGCACGGAGGCGGCATACGCGACGGCGTGATCGAGCCGACGGTGCTGCTCGACGTTCCCGACGGCCAGCTCGCGTGGGACGAGGAGGTCTTCGGACCCGTCGTCGTGGTGCGATCCGTGCCCGACCTCGACGCCGCCATCGACGTCGTGAACCGGTCAAGGTACGGCCTGCACGCGAGCGTCTTCACCGAGGGGCTCGGCTCGGCCTTCGCCGCGATCGACCGGATCGAGGCCGGAGGCGTGGTCGTCAACGAGGTGCCCGGCTTCCGGTCCGACGTCATGCCCTACGGCGGCGTCAAGGACAGCGGAGTCGGGCGAGAGGGCCCGCGCTTCGCCATCGAGGAGCTGACCGTGACGCGGATGGCGATCATCCGTCCGTCGGCCGTCAAGGCAACGGTGCCCGCGGCCACCGAGCCGGCAGTGGTGCCGGAGGAGCAGGGGAGTGCCCATGAATGAGGCGACCGAGACGACCGTGTCGGCCGACGTGACGGCAGTGGCCGGGACGACCGGGGAGTCGGACGGACGCGACCAGGCGGCTGCGGCCCGGCCCGACTATGCGCGGCTGTTCCGCCTGGACGGCCGGCGGGCGGTGGTCATCGGTGCGGGCAGCGGCATCGGCAGGGAGAGCGCGCTGGCGCTCGCCGCGCACGGGGCGGACGTCGTGTGCGCCGACCGCAACCTCGAGGCCGCGAAGGAGACGGCGGCCCTGGGGGCGGGCACGGAGGCGTACGAGCTCGACGTCACCGACGCCGACGCCGTGGCCCGTGCGGCGGACGATCTGGGCGACGTGGACGTGCTCGTCTTCACGGCGGCCACGAACGTGCGCAAGCGCGTGCTGGACTACACGGCGGAGGAGTTCGACCGGGTGGTGGGGCTGAACCTGCGCTCGTCCTTCGAGCTGGTGCGGGCGTTCGGGGCCGGCATGGCCGAGCGTGGTCGCGGCAGCATCGTGGGGTTCAGCTCCATCCGGGCGGTCACGGTCGAGCCGGGACAGGGCGTCTACGCCGCCACGAAGGCCGGGCTCGTCCAGCTGTTGCGAGCAGCGGCGGTGGAGCTGGGGCAGCAGGGCGTGCGGGTCAACGCCATCGCTCCCGGCATCGTGGACACGCCGCTCACGGCGCAGATCCGTGCGGTCCCGGAGTGGTCGCAGGCGTACGCGAGCAAGAGCGCGCTGGGCAGGTGGTCACGGCCCGACGAGCTGGTCGGCGCGGTCGTCTACCTGGCGTCGGACGCGTCATCGTTCGTCACCGGGAGCCAGCTCTTCGTCGACGGCGGGTGGACCGTGATCGACGGGCGTTACACGCCGCCGATGTGAACGCGTCATCGAGCAGCCGCCGGTGGAGGGTGCCGTCGCCTCGGGTGCCGACCCAGCGCTGTGACCTGTGGACGACGGCCGTCGACTGTCACCGGTGGCAGCCATGCTCGACCCATGCGCTTCGACGAGCTGCCCAGGGACTGGGCCCAACGCCCGATCACCGACCCCGAGGTCTTCGAGGGAGTCGTCGACCTCATCGCCACCGAGCAGTCGAGGTCTGACGGGGCCACCTACCTGCTGTTGTGCCACCCCAACCGGCGGCTGCTGCAGCCGATCTGTCTGCCCGACGAGCCGCGGCGAGTTGACGTCGGCGAGGTTCTCGACGGCGTGCGCCTGCTGCTCACCGAACTGTCGCGCCACGACGTGCACGACGTCGTGATGGTGATCGCCAGACCCGGCTCGGTCTCGGCGACACCGCGTGACCGGGACCTCCGCGCGGCGTTCGAGGGCGCCTGCCGCGCCGCTGGGTTCACCTTGCACGCGGTCGCAGTCGCAGCGCCGACGGGCGTGGCGGTCCTGTCGCCGGAAGGAGACTCCGCCGCTGCCTGACGTCGGCGAAGGCCGCCGCTGGCTGATGTCGGCGGAGGTCGGCGGTCGTTTTCGTTGCTGAGGGTGGTGGGCGGATTGGGGCGGCTGTGGTGTCGGTGAAGCACCCCTGCCGTCTCTCCGCACTGCAGCTTCGGCGGCTGCTCGGAGGGAGTCGGGGTAGCGTCGAGGTGGCGGTCGTATCGGCGACACGCTGTCCCGACGCAGGAGGAGTGATGGCTCAGCCAGTTGCTCCGCACGGCGACGGCGAGACCCAGGTCACGACCGTGACGCGCACCTGCCGTCGCGACCTCGGCGCCGGCTGGTGGGCCGCGATGGTCGTCGTCACAGTGGCGCTGGGAGTCGTCGGGCGCGGCTCCAGTGGCTTCTGGAGCGTCTTCCTCTGGAGCATCGTCGGCTTCGTCCTTGGCTCGCTCGTCGCGCTCTTCGTCGCCGGGCGTCTGGTGCCGGCTCGCTCCGACGATGAGGGCCTGGACCTGCTCGGGGGCGGGGACAGGGCGGCGCACGGCAGCGGGACGGCCGGCAAGTGATGAAGTGGCTTCTGGTGGCGGTGGCGTTCGTCCTCGGTGCGGCCATCACGTGGCTGCTGACCGTCAGACGGGTAAGCGTGACGGTGCCGGCCGGCCCCGACGCCACCGGCGACCCGAACGATGGAGGTAGCGGCGTGGGCAGCGACGCGGAGCACGTCGAGGGCGTGGCCGGCGACCGAATCGGCGAGTCAGAGCCTGTCGAGGACGACCTGGAGGACGCGAGCCGCTTCGGCGGGGAGCGCACCAGATCCACCGTCAGCCCGCGAGTGGGCTGGGACGACGACGCCGAGGACATCGATGCCCTGCTGTCGGAAGAGGAGAAGTCCGAGGAGCTGGAGTCGGACGAGCAGAAGCCGGACGGCGTCTGACACGGCTGACGCGCGGGTCTTCCACGACCACCTGTGCGTTGGGTCATCCAGTGACCCCGCGGTCAGCCGACGCCCGGGCGCGTTTCGCAGGGGCCCGTCCGGGTGTTCCGCGGCCCCTCTGCGTTGGGTCAACCAGTGACCCAGCGGGCAGCCGACGCTCGGGCGCGTTTCGCAGGGGCCCGTCCGGGTGTTCCGCGGCCCCTGTGCGTTCGGTCATCCAGTGACCCAGCGGTCAACCGACGCCCGCGCACGTTCACGCTGCGCCGTCCTGGGTCATCCCACGACCCAACGCACAGGGAGTGAGGTCACCCACCAGCGGCTCCACGGTTCCCGGACTCGCGGGTCGAGGTGTCAGCGGTTGACCAGAACGCCTTTGGCCTCGCGAACCGTGACGGTCGTGGAAGGACCCGGCACGGTCACCGTCGAGGGAATCTCCTCCCAGGTCGACCCGTCGAGGCTGAAGTCGGCCCCGAAGGTGGTGTCGACGCGGACGGGGTACTTTCCCTTGCCCCGGTAGATGTGGGTGACGTCGCCGTCCGGATACACACCGCCGGTGGAGGTCGTCGGGCCGATCTTCGAGCCGTCACCGAAGAAGTAGGTGAAGCCGACCAGCTTCGGCCTGATCTGCACCGGGATGCCCCGCAGCACCGAGCGGTCGACCTCACCTGGCTGGAAGCCGGTGGTGGTCCAGTTCACCTGGTAGAACGTCAGCAGGTTGACCAGCGTGGTGTCCCCGGCGGGCTGGCTCGAGATCTGCGGCTTCGACCACGGCGTGCGCATGAAGGCCGCCTTCAAATCAGCCATCGTCAACGTCGGCCGCGCCCCAGGTGCCACATCGGCTGCACATGTAAGGCCGATGAGGGACCAAGGCTCTACGACCTTGCCATCCAGGACGGTGCGGCGCCAGACGCGCAGTCTGGGACCGACTTCATCGGGTGGGCATGATCGGAGTGCTCCGGCGCACGTGACAGTCTCCGTGACACTTTCAGGAGCGGCGTTGTAGCAGTCTGCAAGTGATCGGTACTCGTACCTTGGGAGACCTTGGTCTCGATCTCCCACCACGGTACCGCCCGAATCCCCCGGATACTTGGGCAAGTTGCGAACTTTTTCCCGCGACAGCAGTCCAGCGAAAGCACCGTCTTGAGTGGTGCCGCAGTCAACCCAAGCGTCGCCACATGGATCTTCCGTGGTTGCATGAGCTGGCGAGACCAGCGTCATAGCCAAAAATAAGGCCCACGCCGTAACGTTCACGCCCCTTCTCATGATGCAGTCTGCAGTTTACTCGCCACCCAATGGCCGCCGTTTTGGTTGAGGGTCATCACAAACGTTCCTGGCCCCGAGGCTGTTTCCCGGAGAGTCGAGCCTCTAGAGTTGAGCACCTTGACGCGTTTCTGCTGAACGTCAATCAACACTTGGGCGGCAGAAGTCGAGAAGGTTAGAGAGCTTGTGCGTGACACAACGATGGAACTCCCTGCGTGGCGCTCGCCTTGAGCCTTCAACTCCTGTAGGGACTTTTCCATTGCGACACAGGTCTTACATCCAGGAGCAAAAAGGCCCGCCAGTGCGGTGGCATCAGGTTTGGTGGCACCTTCGTTGAGTGACTCGATGAAGAAGCGGGCGAAGGCCTCCGCGCCCTCCTGCGTGTGAGGGCGTGCGGCGGCGGGGATCTTGGCGATCACCGGGTCCACAGACGTCGTGGGACTCGGGGCAGCCGACGTCAGCGTGGTGCTCGACGGAGCCGAGGTCGTCGTGGTGGGCGCCGGAGCAACCGAGGTGGACGACGCCGCGGGCTCGCCTGCCGCCCCACTGCTCGTGCACGCGCCCAGCGCGCACAACGCCACGAGCGTGGCGGCATACGGAAGGCGGGTCCGGCCTCGGAAGAAGCAGCTCTCGCGTGCGGTCATCGGCGTCCCCTGTCGATCGTCGATCATCGTGCGGTCGGGCCACGAGAGGGTGCCGCCCCTGGGCCCTGACCCGCCAACCTACGACGATCCTCACCCACCCGCATCCCCAGCCGCTCGCGCCGTCCACAGGCCCCACTCAGACACGCGCGGGAACACACCCACGAGTTCGGGGCAGTCGCGGCCTGCAGGTAGCCTTTCGCCGGTCCTGCGCGCACCTCCACGTGCGCAGTCGTCTTGCGCCCGGCCACGGGCGTGCAAGGGAGTTCCATGTCTCGCACCGACACCGTTGACGTCACGCGTTGGCGTGCCAAGTACGCCCTCATCGAGCGTGCCGCCGAGGCCGACAAGGACGCCCAGGCCCTCTTCGCCGAGCTCGACTCCGACCGCGGCGCCCGCAACGGCGAGCTGCGCGAGATCCTCGCCGACCTCGTCGCCTCCAGTGACCTCGTCGCCTTCAAGGAGGCGATGAACCAGTGGACCCGCAAGGACGGGCCCTACGTCGGCTTCGGCCCCATCGGCGGCCCGTGGCTGGCCGCTCTGGTCCGCCGCGCCGAGGATGACTACGCCGAGGTCGTCGGTCTGCTCAAGCTCACCCTGCAGACGCCGGCCTCCCCGCAGGACGCCGCGGACAAGCTCCAGTCGATGGAG
The DNA here is from genome assembly GCF_039529575.1 of Terrabacter terrae. NCBI lineage: Bacteria > Bacillati > Actinomycetota > Actinomycetes > Micrococcales > Intrasporangiaceae > Terrabacter > Terrabacter terrae. Next base: position 101,563 of record NZ_BAAANB010000003.1, on the reverse strand, counting down.
GCCTTCCTCGCGCGCGGCGGCTCACGAGGACACCGGGCTCCGGGGCCGGGCCACACGGCATACGTCCTCTCGCTCTTCTGGTCGACCGACGACGGTGGCGACTGGCCGCACATGTGGGAGAACGCCCCGCACATGCTGCAGCGGCTCGGCTGGCTCGAGCGCGGCCTGAGCCACGCGGAGCGCTACGTCGCCTTCGCCGACCTGTGCGCGGCGCTGCGGCCGGACGACCCGAAGTACGCCGCCCGCATCCTCTGGTACCTCAAGGAGACGAACCCGTTCGTCGGCATCGCCCCCAAGGCGCTCGACGTGTGCGTCGAGGCCGCCGAGATCGCCGCTGACTTCCGCCCCTCGTCCGGCTACGGCGAGGCCCGGCGCGAGGAGCGCGCGGCCGACCTCGCCCGCCAGCTGCGCGGCGAGGCCGACCACCTCTCCGACAGCCTCATCGAGCGCCTCTCCACCGAGACGGGCCTCTACCTCGAGGCGCCCACCCTCGCGCTCCAGCAGCACGCGGGGGAGGACGTCGCGTACCGCTCCGACCTGTATGCCGCGTGGATCCTCGTCGGCGGCGCCGGCGCCCCCGGGTTCCGGCTCTGGGTCACCCAGTCCGGTGTCGCGTTCGGCCTGCACGGCGGCTGGGAGGGCGAGAGCGACCAGCAGCACCGCGAGGTCGGCACCATCGTCCAGGAGCACCTGCCGCGCGGGCTCAGCTTCTTCCACGTCCACGAGGACGGCCGCACCGACCGTCTCGAGCCGGTCGGACGCGAGTACCCCGGCGGCGAGACCCTCGTCGGGCGCTGGTGGAGGGGCGAGGAAGCCGTGGGCCGGGCGGACTTCGCCGACGACATCGTCGCGACCGCCCGAACCCTGACGCCGCTGCTGCGCTTCATGACCTCGAGCCAGCGCGGACCCCTCGACGACCCGAGCCTCGAGCTCGCCGCCATGGTCGACCTCGAGGGGGAGGTCGAGATCTTCCGGCGCGAGCGGCCCTACGCGACCGAGCGCGACGCCTGGCACCAGGAGCAGCGCCGCGTGTTCGCCGCCTGCCTGTCGCGCGAGGGCCTCGAGGACTTCGACCTGCCGACCTTCAAGCGCATCGTCTCGACGCGCGGCTACGGCGACATCGGCGCCCAGTCCGTGCTCATCAGCAGCATCAACGCGCTGGACGCCGCGGGCATCGACGAGCTGCGCGTCATGGTGCGCGACCTGCTCTGGGGTGAGGGGCGCGACGAGGAGCGGATCAACCGCGTCCTCGGCTCCGACGACGTGCCGGTGCAGGGCTTCGGCGAGAGCGTCGTGCTCAAGCTCTTCGCGATCGCCCACCCCGAGCACTGGCTGCCGCTCTTCACCCTCGGCGGTGACTCCGGCAAGATCGCCATGCTCACCCGGCTCGGCGGCCCGGCCCGCTGGACCGACGGCAAGTCCCGCGGCCGCACGCACGTCGAGACCAACGCCCTGCTCAAGCAGACGCTCGACCCGCTGCTGCCCGGCGACCCGTGGGGGCAGGCGCAGCTCGCGTACTGGCTCATGCGCCGCTCGGACAAGGCGCTCATGCCCGACCACGACGCGCTCGGCGAGGCCGCCGAGGAGCTGCTCATCGAGGAGGACTTCCTCCGCGAGATCCGCAGCCTGCTCGAGGAGAAGAAGCAGGTCATCTTCTACGGGCCGCCCGGCACCGGCAAGACCTACCTCGCCCAGCGGTTCGCCCAGGCGCTGCAGCCCGACCCGGCCAAGCGCGACATCGTGCAGTTCCACCCGAGCAGCAGCTACGAGGACTTCTTCGAGGGCTTCCGCCCGCAGATCGACCACCAGGGCCAGATGGTCTACGAGCTGCGCAAGGGCCCGCTGGCCCTGCTCGCCGAGGCAGCCGAGGCCGACCCGCTGACGCCGCACATCATGATCATCGACGAGATCAACCGCGCGAACCTCCCGCGGGTCTTCGGCGAGCTGCTCTTCCTCCTCGAGTACCGCTCGCACTCGGTCAAGACGAGCTACCGCCCCGACGAGGGGTTCGAGCTGCCGCCGAACCTCTACTTCATCGGCACGATGAACACCGCCGACCGCTCGATCGCGCTCGTCGACGCCGCGCTGCGCCGCCGCTTCGACTTCGTGCCGTTCATGCCGCACGACGGGCCCATGCAGGGGCTGCTGCGCCGCTGGCTCGAGGCGCATGACGGCCCCGTCTGGGTCGCCGACCTCGTCGACCGCGTCAACGAGGACCTGCGCCGGGCGCTGCGGGGGCCGCACCTGCAGATCGGCCACAGCTACTTCATGCGCCCCGGCCTGGCCGACGACGAGGCCACCCTGCGCCGCATCTGGGACTACAACGTCTACCCCTTCATCGAGGACCAGCTCTACGGCCGCGAGCACGAGCTGGCCCAGTTCCGCTGGGACAACGTCGTCGCCCGATACGGCCGCCTCGACCAGCTCGACCTGACCCGGTCGTGACCGCCGACGCCCCCTCCAGGCGCCGATGACCATCGAGCTGGCGCCGATCCCCGAGCACGGCCGCTCGGGGCCGGTGCGCCTGTCCCGCGAGACACGCGCCGCCCTCGTCACCGCCGCGGGGGAGCGCCTCGTCATCCACGCGACGGCCGACCCGGACGTCGTGACCATCGGCGCGACGAGCTGGGTCGGTGCCCTCGCCGTCCCCGGCCTCGTCGTCCGCGTGACGCCGCGGGTCTCGGTCACCAACTTCTTCGCGATGCTGGGTGCAGGCGTGGCCCCCGACGCGTTCGACCACGAGCACGTCACGTGGAGCGACACCGATGAGCTCATCGACGGCGTCGCCTACTTCGCGATCCGCCTCATCGACTCGGCCACCATGCGTGGGCTCGTCCACGGGTACGTCGCGCGCGAGGAGCGGATGCGGATGATCCGCGGGCGCCTGCTCGTCGAGGAGTTCGCCCGCCGGCCGTGGAGCGCCGCCGAGCCGCAGTGCCGCTTCGACGACTTCACCGCCGACATCGCCGAGAACCAGCTGTTGCGCTGCACCCTCCAGGCGATCCTCTCGTGGCCCCAGCTGGCCCCACACGTGCGCCGGGAGGCTCTGCGGGTGCTCGGACGCTTCGAGGGCGTCGCCGACACGCCGGCGACGCGGCATACGACACCCCTGCCGATCACACGGCTCAACGAGCACTACGAGGACGCCATGCGGCTCAGCCGCCTTGTCCTGCAGGCGATGTCGCTCAGCCACGAGGCCGGCGACCAGCAGGCCAACAGCCTCATGGTCGACATGGACGACCTCTTCCGCCGCTGGATCGGCCAGGAGCTCGACGTGCGCCTCGCCCCCGAGCTGCGCATCCAGCGCGACCAGGACGTCTGGCTCGACGAGGGCCGCGCCGTCACCATGGCGCCCGACCTCGTGGTGCGGCGGGGGAGCGAGGTCGTGCTCGTCGGCGACGCGAGGTACTCGATGGGGGCCGACGGCTATCTCGCCTCGCGCGACTACCTCGAGCTCGTCGCGTACACGACGGCCATGGCGTTGCCGACGGGTCTGCTGGTGCACTGCAACAGCCAGCGTGCGCCCGAGTCGGAGATCGTCATCCGCAACGCGGGCACCCGGATCCTGTGCCGGCCCATCCGCCTCGACGGTTCGTATGCCGGAGTGTGCCGTTCGCTGGACGCGCTCGCCGGACTGGTCCGCGAGCTCGCCGACGGGCGGGGCGGGCTCGAGGTGCCGGAGGTCGTCAGGACCGGCGCCTGACCGGTCGGCCACGTGTCTGCGAGATCACATCGGCACCGCAACGGTTCTCTGGCGGTCCCTTCCGCTGACTACTACGCTTTGTAGTACCGACAGAGTAGCTGCCGGAACGCACACCGAGTTCTGGAGTTGAGTTCCATGGGCACCATCCCTCGTGACACCAACACGCAAGGCACCGCGACGGGCAGCCGTCACGATCCCACCAAGGGCGTCGTCACCTTCCAGGAGGAGGTGGTCCGTTCGGCCGCTGCTCGTAGGTTCCTCGCGGGGCTGCGCATCGTCCTCGGCTTCACCTTCCTGTGGCCCTTCATCGACAAGCTCTTCGGCCTCGGTTACATGACGCCGGCGGCGAAGGCCTGGATCCACGGCGGCGCGCCCGCACAGGGCTTCATGAAGGGCGCGGAAGGTCCCTTCGCCAGCATGTTCAAGAACATGGCCGGCCCGTGGGCCGACTGGCTCTTCATGGCAGCACTCCTCGGCATCGGCGTCGCACTCCTCGCCGGCGCCGGCCTCAAGATCGCGGCGTGGAGCGCTGCGGTCCTCCTCGCGCTGATGTACCTGGCCGAGTTCCCCCTCGGCACCACCGGCGTCTACACGAACCCACTCATCGACAGCCACTGGATCGAGGCGCTCGGCGTCGCGGTGATCGCCACGACGCTGGCCGGGGACACCTGGGGCCTCGGCAAGTGGTGGGGCCGCCATGTCGGTAACGGCTTCCTGAGGTGAGCGGGTCGGTGACCGTGCTCCCTGACACGGTCACCAGCGAGGGCCCCGGGGCCCGAGCAGCGAGGCGGTCCTCCTCGGAGGACCGCCTTCCTGCTGCGTCCGCTTCGCCCTGAATCGCCGGGCCGCACCCGAACGGAGGCTGTCGGTGCCGGACGGCATACTCGGCGCCATGCAGCGGATCGACGGCCACCTCGTCCTCAGTCCCACGGACCTGACCAAGCACGTCGCCTGCGCGCACATCACCACGCTCGACCTGCAGGCGCTCGACGCCCCTGACGCCCGGGCCTCGCGGGCGAGTGGGGCCGACGACTCGCTGAACCTCGTCTTCGCCAAGGGCCTCGAGCACGAGCGGGCCTACCTCGAGCGGCTGCGCGCCGAGGGGCACGTCGTCGAGGACATCGCGGCCCTCGGCGTGCGGGGGTCCGGGGCCGAGGCCGCCACGCTGGATGCCATGCGGCGCGGCGTCGACGTCATCTACCAGGCGACCTTCTTCGACGGCCACTGGGTGGGCCTGGCCGACTTCCTCCTGCGCGTCGACGAGCCGAGCGACCTCGGTCCCTGGCGCTACGACATCGCCGACACCAAGCTCGCGCGCCGGCTCAAGGTGCCCGCGCTGCTCCAGATGGCCACGTATGCCGCCCGCCTCGAGGTGCTGCAGGGTGTGCCGCCGCAGTGGCTGACGGTCGTCACGGGCGACACCGAGGCGCACCCGTGGCGGCTCGTCGACGTCGCGCCCTACGCGCGTCGTCGCCGGGCCGAGCTGCTCGACGCCATCGCCGACCCGCGCGAGACCGAGTCCGCCCGCGTCCAGCACTGTGGGCAGTGCCGGTGGAAGGAGCGGTGCGCGCAGGAGTGGCTCGACCGCGACGACCTGATCCAGGTCGCCGGCATGCGCGCCGACCACCGGGCCGCGCTCATCGACCTGGGCATCCCCACGCTCCGCTCGCTCGCCGAGGCGTCCGAGGAGCAGCTGGCGCCGGCTCTGTCGCCCACGACCCGCCGGCGGCTGCTCCAGCAGGCGCGGCTCCAGCTCGCCGAGCGCGAGACCGGCGAGGCGCAGTTCCAGCTGCTCGACCCGGAGCCCGCGCGCGGGCTGCAGATGCTGCCCGAGCCCGACCCGGGTGACGTCTACCTCGACTTCGAGGGTGACCCGTGGGCCGAGGGCGGTGCCGGCCGCGAGTACCTCGCGGGCATCTGGACCCGCGAGGGCGAGTTCGTCGGCTTCTGGGCCCACGACTTCGCGGACGAGGGGCGCTTGACCACCGACCTGCTCGACTGGCTGACCGACCGGTGGCACCGCCACCCGGGCATGCACGTCTACCACTACGCGCCCTACGAGACGACCGCCCTCAAGCGGCTCGTCGGACAGCACGCGACGCGGGAGGCCGAGCTCGACCAGCTCCTGCGGCACGAGGCCTTCGTCGACCTCTACGCCGTCGTGCGCCAGGGCGTGCGCATCAGCAAGGGCTCCTACTCCATCAAGAAGCTCGAGGAGTTCTACTGGGGCCACACGCGACCCGCCGAGGGTGCCGGTGTCGCCGACGGGCTCTCCTCCGTCGTCGAGTACGAACGCTGGCTCGCCGGCCGCGACGACGGCTCGCCCGACCAGTCCATCCTCGACGACATCCGGCGCTACAACGAGGAGGACGTGCGCTCCACCCTCGCCCTGCACGACTGGCTCGAGGAGCGCCGACGCGAGCTCGAGACGGCGGGACACGTGCTGTCGCGGCCGGTGTCCTCCGAGCTGCGTGAGATGGGCGACGACGAGCGCGCCGAGATCGAGCTGTCCGAGCGGCTCGTCGAGCACGGTCACGAGCTGCTCGCCGGCCTCGTCGGCTGGCACCGCCGTGAGAAGAGGCCCGAGTGGTGGGACTTCTTCCGCTACAAGGAGCTCGAGACGGCCGAGCTCGTCGAGGACGCCACCGCCATCGGCGACCTGGGTGAGCCCGAGGAGGTGCGGGTCGTCAAGCAGTCCAGGGTCTGGCGCTACCCGTTCCCGCCGCAGGAGTGCAAGGTGCCGGTCGGCAAGTACGCCCCCGATGTCGACACGCACGCCACGGTCGGCAAGGTCGTCGCCCTCGACCCGGTCGAGGGGTGGGTCGAGCTGTCCATGAAGAAGGCGTTGGAGCCGCCGCGGCCGCGCGGACTCGGTGGCCCCGGTCCCGTGATGGACCAGGTGCTGCGGGCCAGCATCGCGCGCACGGGCGAGCTGGCACTGTCGGGCGGAAGCAACCTCGCGACGCGGCTGCTGGCACGGGTGGTGCCGACGGCCGAGGCGCTCGCGGCCTGTGGCGAGGAGACGCCGAAGGACGTCGTCGTCCGCGTCGGATGCAGCCTGGACGGGCAGGTCCTGGCGGTGCAGGGACCGCCCGGCACCGGCAAGACGTATGCCGGTTCGGCCCTCATCCGCGAGCTGCTCGACGCCGGCCTCCGGGTCGGTGTCACCGCGCAGTCGCACGCCGTGGTCCTCAACCTGCTGCACGAGGTCGGCCGTCCGGCCTTGCACAAGGACGGCAGCAACGCCGAGGAGGGCGACGAGCCGACCGACGCGGACTCCCTCGTCCGCCACACGACCGACAACTCCGCCGTCGCAGCGGCCCTCTCGACGGGGGAGGCGACGCTCGTGGGAGGCACCGCCTGGCTGTGGTCGCGCGACGACATGGAGGGCTCCGTCGACGTGCTCGTCATCGACGAGGCGGGCCAGTTCTCCCTGGCCAACGCGGTCGCCGTCGCGCCTGCCGCCCGGTCCCTCGTCCTGCTCGGCGACCCGCAGCAGCTCACGCAGCCCACCAAGGCCGTCCACCCCTACGGCTCCGGTGTCTCGGCGCTCGACCACCTCCGCGTGGACCACGAGGGGCTGCTGCACGACGTCATCCCGGCCGAGCGCGGGGTGTTCCTGGACCGCACCCACCGGATGCACCCGAGCCTGACCGCCTTCGTCTCCGAGCTGGCCTACGAAGGGCGGCTCGAGTCGGCACCCGGCCGAGAGCGCCTGTCCGTCGACGCGCCCGGCGCCCTCTCGGGCGACGGCCTGCGCTGGGTGCCGGTCGAGCACGACGTTCCATGCGAGCAGTCGAGCCGTCAGGAGGCTCGCGTGGTCCGTGCGCTCGTCGACGACCTGCTGCGGGGCCGCTGGACCGACGCGGACGGGATGCCACATGGCATCACGCTGTCCGACATCCTGGTGGTGGCTCCCTACAACTCCCACGTCGCCACTCTCGTCGCCGAGCTGCCGGAGGGCGCCCGGGTCGGCACCGTCGACAAGTTCCAGGGTCAGCAGGGAGCGGTTGTCATCTACTCCCTGGCGAGCACCACCGCAGCCCTCGCACCGCGCGGCGTCTCGTTCCTCTACGACCTGCACCGCCTCAACGTGGCGATCTCACGGGCGCGGGCGATGGCGGTTCTCGTCGGTAGCCCGTTGCTCACGGACGCGGCCGTGCACACCCCCGAGGAGCTGCGTGCCGTCAACGCCCTGTGCCGCTACGTCGACGAGGCGAAGGAGGTGTGAGGCGTCGCGGCCGCGACACGACCGGGACCTCGGGGACCGGCTGGTCCGGCTGTTCTGCCCGGTGCTCCGGGCGGCGGTCTGCGGCGCCCTCAAGCGCCGGGGCCGGCTGCTGAAGATCGCGGCCGGTGCCGTCAGGCGCCGTGGGCTGCCACGTCCCAGAGCCGCCCCTGGCCGCGGATGTGCGGCAGCGCCGCCCGGATCGAGCGTTCGGCGAGCTCGGGAGCGACTCCCAGGTCGACGGCATACCGCAGGGCGACGGCCGGGGTGCGCTCGATCCCCTGACGGCAGTGCACGAGCACCCGCTTGCCCTCGGCGCGGAACTGCCGCAGCGCTGACGACACGTCGTCGAGGACGAAGTCGAGGTGGGGGTTCGACTCCTCCTGCTCCTCCTCGTTGATCCAGAACTCGATGTGCTCGCGGGCGGTCATGCCCGCCGCCGGGATGTCGTCCAGGCCCAGCGCGCACAGCGAGACGATCGCCTGCACGTCCAGCTCACGCACCCGGCCGAGGTCCGAGATGGTCCCGAGCACGATGTCGGGGTCGATCGGGTGCGGGATGCCGAGAGCCGGGATGCCGGTGTCACCCATCGACACGACGGACGGCCATTCCCCGACCCGCCTCCCACGCGCCGATGTCGAGACGGCCAGCTCGACGAGGTCGTGCGCTCGCAGGCCCGGCCACCCGTGCACCATGCGCCGCCACTGGGTGGGTACCGCCGAGGCGCCGTAGCGTGCACCCAGCAATGAGCCGGCGATGGCCGCGACCGTGTCGGTGTCGTGGCCCGCGCGCACCGCCGCCTGCAGCCCCCGTTGCAGGTGCATGGCCGAGCCGTCGCCGCGGTCGGTCGTGGTGATCGCGGCCCAGGCGTCCTGCAGGGCCGTCACGGTGAAGCCGTTGTCGCCGAAGCCGCCCGGCTCGGCACCCGTCGCCGCCTCGACCCAGTCGCCCCAGCGCGCCGCGTCGGCGGGCGTGACGAGATCCAGACCCGCCGTGAGGTCCAGGCGCCCCTCCGTGACAGCGACCCGGATGGCCTCGGACCACAGCACCGCGGAGTCGGCGGCCAGGGGATCCGCATGCGTGAGCCGGGCGATCGCGCGGGCCGCGTGGGCTGTCGCCTCGCGGTCCTCGAGCGCCGAGAGCCCGACGATGGGGGTGCGCATCAGCGCGCCGTTGCCCGCGGTGAGCCCGGTGCGCGCGTGCAGCTCGACACTGGCGCGCGTCAGCCTCTCGTGCGGACGGCCGGTCAGCTGCTTGGCACGGGTCAGCACCTCCCTGGTCTGGATGCCCACGTCGGTGGCGCCACCGTCCAGCCAGGCCGTGAAGGCCTCCGCCACCTCGTCGAGCCCCTCGGGGGAGGTGAGGTCGATGCCGCGGGCCGCCACGCGGGCCACGCACAGCGTCATCTGCGTGTCGTCGCTCCACTCACCGGGCTCGTAGGGGCCGAGGCCTCCGCCCTTCATGACGGCCTCGCCGACCGGCGGTGCCGCCATCTCGTAGGGCACGCCGAGGGCGTCGCCACATGCCTCCCCGAGGAGGACTCCGGCGGCTCGGTCGACGGCGATGGGGCGGATGGGCACGGCTGCTCCTCGGGCGACACGGGGGTGGTGCGGGTTGGCGCGGGTGGCGCGGGCTGGTGCTGTGGACGCTGTGCATGAAACGTACCGGCCGCGCCGCGACGGCCGCGCCGGCTGTCCGGTCCCTCCACGCCCAGCCTGTCGAGGCGCGGCGCTCGTCGGGTCCCCTCACCTCGGCCGGCGCCGCCCCCGGCCGCCGCTCCCGGCCGCCGCGCCCGGCTCGGGGCGTCGCTGCCCACGCCGTAGGCTTCTCGCGTGCTCCAACCGCTGACCATCGTGCTCCTCGCCGGATGCGCCGTGCTGGGCCTCTTGGCCGCCCACCACCTGCTGCGGCGACGCCTCGTCGACGACCCGCTCATCCTCGTCGGCGCAGGCCTGGAGCTTGCCCTGCTCGTGCAGCTCGTCGTCGGCCTCGCCAAGTCGGGCGCGATCGCCGACGGGGCCGAGCGCGCCACGTTCATCGCCTACCTCTTCACGGTGCTGCTCGTCGTGCCCGCCAGCGTCGTCATCGCCGTCAAGGAGAAGACGCAGTGGGCGATGGCCGTCGTGCTGGGCGGCGCTCTCGTCGTGGCCATCCTCGTCGCCCGACTGCAGCAGGTCTGGAGCCTCAATGTCTGAGACCACACCCACGCCCGACGACCGTGGCGCTGCTGGTGCCGCTGATGCCGCTGGTGGCGCCGAGGCGGTGCGCCCGCACACCGGACACGGCTTCGGTCGCCTGCTCGTGGCGGTCTACGGCCTGCTCGCCCTGGCGGCGACCGGCCGCTCGATCCTGCAGATCACCGAGTACTTCGATCGCGCCCCTGTGCCGTTCCTCCTCTCGGCCGTCGCGGCCCTCATCTACCTCGTCGCCACCATCGGGCTCGCTCGCGGCGACCGGACGTCGGTGCGCCTCGCCACCGTCGCACTCAGCATCGAGCTCGTCGGCGTGCTGGTCGTCGGCACCTGGAGCGTCGTGGACAAGGCGGCCTTCCCGGAGAAGACCGTGTGGTCGCACTTCGGCGCCGGCTACGGCTACGTCCCGCTCCTGCTGCCGATCGTCGGCCTCTGGTGGATCCGTCGCACGGCGCGCGCGACAGCAGCCACGGAAGCGGCCACGACGCGGCGCTGACAGTGCACCCGTGGCGCGCCGATAGGGTGTCGGCCATGACCGAGCAGACCACTGCCCCTGTGTCGACGACCGCATCCGAGCCGCCCGCGAGCGGGCCCCTGACGGTCCGCGAGATCACCGGCGACGAGGCGGTCGAGACCCTCCTCGAGCTCGGTGGCAGTTTCCTGCAGACACCGGCGTGGGGACGCGCGAAGGCCGGTTGGCGCCGCACGCACCTCGGCTGGTTCGACGCCACGGGCCGGCGCGTCGGGGCCGGGCTCGTGCTCTCCCGCACCATCCCGCGCCTGTCGCGGTCGTATGCCTACCTGCCGGAGGGACCCGGACTGCCCTGGGACGTCGTCGCTGCCGACCCCACCGTGTGGCTCGACCCGCTCGTCGCCTGGGCCAAGGCCCACAAGGCGTTCGCCCTGCGCCTCGGCTACCCCGTGGTGTCCCGCGTGTGGGACCGTGAGCCGGTCAAGAAGCAGGTTGTCGACAACGGCCTGCTGAGCTTCACGACGCTGCCGCCGGCCGTGGACAACCCCACCGCCCGCTCCCTCGAGGGCTGGCTGGACCACAACGGCTGGCTCTCGCTCGGCGCGGACGGCGTCGCGGTCGGTCAGCCCCGGCTGCTCTGCATCGTCGACCTGCGGGACCGCACCGAGGCAGAGCTGCTCAAGGGCATGAACCAGCAGTGGCGCCGCAACGTCAAGAAGGCCGAGAAGGCGGGCGTGCAGGTTCGCGCCGTCGGTGCCGAGGGCCTCGACACCTTCCACGCGCTCTACGTCGAGTCGGCCCACCGCGACAACTTCATGCCGCGGCCCAAGGCGTACTTCGACGTCATGGCGCGCTCCTTCGCCACCGACGAGGGACCCGTGTCGGCACGCTTCTACGAGGCCCACGTCGACGGCGACGTGCTCGCGTCCGCGCTGATGATCCGCTTCGGCCGCACCTTCTCCTACCTCTACGGCGGCTCCACCGAGCGCAACCGGGACGCCCGGGCCTCCAACGCGCTGCAGTGGCGGGCCATGCGGGATGCCGCTGCCGCAGGCTGCGAGGCCTACGACTTCCGCGGCTTCAACACCTCCCTCGGCGCCACCAGCCCGCTCACCGGCCTGCTCCTGTTCAAGCTCGGTGCCGGGGCCGACGTGGTCGAGATGGTGGGGGAGCGGGAGCTGGTGCTCAGCCGCTTCTGGCACTTCGCCTTCGCCAAGGCCATGGCCGCCCGCATCGCGATCAACAAGCGGCGCACCGGCGGTGGTTCGGCCCCCGAGGGGGACATCTGAGGCGTCAGCGCCGCCGCACGTCGTAGTACGGGGACATCTGGCACATGACGGAGCCACGGCCCTGCTGCGACCGCACGACCACGCCACCGACGAGCACGCGACATGCGACCTCGCCGCGCGAGGTCACGCTCGCGTTCGAGGGCACTTGGACCCGGACGACGACGAAGTCGGTCGGCGCGACCTGCGCGGGCAGCGTGAGGTCGAAGGCGACCGGTCCGCGCCGCGCCGGCAGCATGGCCTGGGAGTGACGCGAGTCCGCCACCGTGACGTCGATGGTGGCGCCGCGTTCGCCCCAGGCCTCGAACCGGACCGTGCGGGCGCCGGTGGGCACGGGAGTGACCGCCCTCGTGGGGATCGGCACCAGCCGCGGCGTCAGGACGGGCGCCGGCACGGTCGAGGTGCTGCCGAGACCGGGCGCCACCGGCTGAAGCCCGGGTAGCCCCGGAAGACCCGGAAGACCCGGGATTCCCGGCTGGCCCGTCTGTCGTGGCTGTGCCGGCACGGCAGCAGCGGGCGGAAACCCGGGTGCGAGCGTCACGCTGGGACGCCGAAAGAGCGTCGGCGGAGGCCAGGTCGGTCCGGCTGTGGCCCGGTCGGTGGCGCGCAGGGCGTCGGCCCGACCGGACGGCTCGTGGCCCGTGGCGATGACTGCGATGCCGGTGAGAGCCATCGCGACGATCGAACCTGCGGCGACGAGGTGCCACAGCCGCAGGCGCACCCCGACGGGCGTCGCGGCCGGACCCGAAACGTCGTCCGGGGTGGGTACCGGTCGCGGCCTCACCGCCTGCGGCACCCAGTCGGCGCGCCCCGGCAGGGTGAACCGGCTCGGTGGAGGGTCGCTGCGGTACTCGGGCAGGTCGCCGGGCGTCGGCGGTGTCGGGTCGTGCACGGCCACGTCGTCCCCCCTGCGTCGATGACGGGGTCATACAAGCAGAGGCCCGGCGCTCTCGCGGGCGAACCGGTGAAAAGCACCCCGGCGTGGGTCGTCGCCTCGGATATCGGTTCGAAGCCGTGTCCGGTGCGCGCCTATCCTGTCGCCCATGCCCGATGAGTCCGCGAACGCTCCCACCCGTTCGCGGCCCGCTCGCGGCCGAGGCCGCCGCCCGCAGGGAGCCCGTGGACCGCGCCAGCCCTCGCCGGAGCAGCGCGAGGCCCGTCGCGCTGCCCGTGCAGCCACCGTGCCGCCGATCTCCTACCCCGAGCACCTGCCGGTGGTCGACCGGCGCGACGACATCGCCGAGGCGATCCGCGACCACCAGGTCGTCGTCATCGCAGGGGAGACGGGCTCGGGCAAGACCACGCAGATCCCGAAGATCTGCCTCGAGCTGGGTCGCGGTCTGGACGGCCAGATCGGGCACACCCAGCCGCGCCGGATCGCCGCACGCGCCGTCGCCGAGCGGCTCGCCGAGGAGCTCAAGGTCGAGCTGGGGCAGGCCGTCGGCTACCAGGTGCGCTTCACCGACCAGGCCACTCGCGACACGCTCGTCAAGGTCATGACCGACGGCATCCTGCTCGCCGAGATGCAGCGCGACCGCGACCTGCGCCGCTACGACACGATCATTCTCGACGAGGCCCACGAGCGCAGCCTCAACATCGACTTCATCCTCGGCTACCTCAAGCAGCTGCTGCCGCGCCGACCCGACCTCAAAGTGGTCATCACCTCGGCCACGATCGACCCGCAGCGCTTCGCCGAACACTTCGCCGACCCGGCCACGGGTGACCCGGCGCCGATCATCGAGGTCTCAGGGCGCACCTTCCCCGTCGAGATCCGCTACCGCCCGCTCGTCGACCCCGACCGCCCCGAGGCGGAGGAGCGCGACATGGTCACGGGCGTCTGCGAGGCCGTGGAGGAGCTGTGGACCGAGCGGCACTCCGGCACGAGCAGCGACATCCTCGTCTTCTTCTCCGGCGAGCGGGAGATCCGTGACGCCGCCGACGCTCTCAACGGCATGAAGCTGCCCGTCACGGAGGTCGTCCCGCTCTACGGACGGCTCTCGGCCGCCGAGCAGCACCGCGTCTTCTCACCGCACACCGGGCGCCGGATCGTCCTGGCCACCAACGTCGCCGAGACGTCCCTGACGGTCCCGGGCATCCGCTACGTCATCGACACGGGCACGGCGCGCATCAGCCGCTACAGCCAGCGCACCAAGGTCCAGCGCCTGCCGATCGAGCGCGTCAGCCAGGCCAGTGCCAACCAACGGTCGGGCCGCTGCGGCCGCGTCGCCGACGGCATCGCGATCCGGCTCTACTCCGAGGACGACTACGACAGCCGCCCCGAGTTCACCGACCCCGAGATCCTGCGCACCAACCTCGCCTCCGTCATCCTCCAGATGACGAGCCTCGGGCTCGGCGACATCGCGCGCTTCCCGTTCGTCGACCCACCGGACAGCCGCCAGATCACCGACGGCATCCGGCTGCTCGAGGAGCTGCAGGCCTTCGCGCCCGAGGACGAGGAGCCCAGCACCGGGCGAGGGAGGCGACGACCGGGACGCCGCCTGACGGCATACGGCCGCACCATCGCGGCGCTGCCGATCGACCCCCGCCACGCCCGCATGGTCATCGAGGCCGACAAGCGTGGGGTGCTGCGCGAGGTGCTCGTCATCGTCGCCGCGCTCTCGATCCAGGACCCGCGCGAGCGCCCGCAGGACAAGCAGGAGCTCGCGAACGCGTCGCACAAGCGGTTCGCCGACGAGACGAGCGACTTCGTCACCTGGCTGAACCTCTGGGCCTACCTCAAGGAGCAGCAGAAGGAGCTGAGCAGCAGCGCCTTCCGCCGCCTCTGCAAGGCCGAGTTCCTGCACTACCTGCGCATCCGGGAGTGGCAGGACCTCCACAGCCAGGTCAAGCAGGCCGCCAAGCAGGCCGGGCTCGACGTCAGCCGAGGCACCGTCCACGTCGGCGAGGGCGAGATCGACGCCGACGCGATCCACCAGTCGCTGCTCGCCGGGCTCCTTTCGCACGTCGGCGTCCGCGACGAGCAGAAGCGGGAGTATGCCGGCGCGCGCGGCACGCGCTTCGGCATCAGTCCCGGGTCGGCGCTCTTCCGCAAGCAGCCCCAGTTCGTCATGGCCGAGGAGCTCGTCGAGACCAGTCGCCTGTGGGCGCGGGTCAACGCCCGCATCGACCCGGTGTGGGCCGAGCTGCTCGGCGAGCACCTCGTGAAGCGGCAGTACTCCGAGCCGCGCTGGTCGGGCAAGCGGGGGTCGGCCGTCGCGACGGAACGGGTCACGCTCTACGGCGTGCCGCTCGTCGTCGGCCGCGTCGTCGGCCTCGGCCGCATTGACCCTGAGCTCGCGCGCGACCTCTTCATCCGGCACGCCCTCGTCGAGGGCGACTGGCACACCCCGCACGCCTTCCTCCGCGAGAACGCCGCCCTCGTCGAGCGGCTCGGCGAGCTCGAGGCCCGCACCCGGCGCCGCGACATCGTCGTCGACGACAGCACCTTGATCGCCTTCTACGACAAGCGGATCCCCGCCGAGGTGGTGTCCGGCAGGCACTTCGACACCTGGTGGAAGAAGGCCCGCCGGCAGACGCCCGACCTGCTCACCTTCACCGAGGAGCTGTTGCTGCGCGAGAGCGCGGGCAGCATCGCCGACGAGGACCACCCGACGACGTGGGCGCAGGGCGAGAACGTGCTGCCTGTGACCTACCAGTTCGAGCCCGGTGCGGCGCAGGACGGCGTCACGGTGCACATCCCGGTCGACCGGCTCAACCAGGTCAGCCCCGACGGCTTCGACTGGCAGGTCCCCGGCTTCCGCGAGGAGCTCGTCACCGCGCTGATCCGAAGCCTTCCCAAGGGGATCCGCCGCAACCTCGTGCCCGCGCCCGACCACGCCCGCGCCGTGCTGCCCGAGCTCGACCCCACGTCCGGTCCGCTCCTGACAGCGCTCGCCACCGTGCTGCGGCGCCGGGCCGGCGTGGCCGTCACCCCCGCCGACTTCGACCTCGAACGTGTGCCGCCGCACCTGACCGTCACCTTCCAGGTCGACGGGCCCGACGGGCGTGCCGTCGCCACCGGCAAGGATTTGGAAGCGGTCCGTGACGCGGCCACCCCGCAGCTGCGCCGGCAGGTCAGCCGGGCCGGCTCCAGCGTGGAGCGCACCGCGCTCACGCAGTTCCCCGACGAGGGGGTCGCGGAGACGTTCGAGAGCGCGAGCGGCATCCAGGGCTTCCCCGCCCTCGTCGACACCGGCTCGGCCGTCGACCTCCGGGTGCTGCCCACGCGTGCCGAGGCGGACGCCGAGCACCGCCTGGGGGTGCGCCGGCTCCTGCTGCTCGGCATCACGCCGCCGTGGAAGCAGATCCTGGCGCGCCTGACCAACGCCCAGAAGCTCGCCCTGGGACACAACCCGCACGGCAGCGTCCCGGCCCTGCTCGACGACTGCCTCGCCGCAGCCATCGATGCCATCCGCGACGACGCGGTCACCGACCGTGCCGACCACACCGTGCGCACCCGTGAGGACTTCGAGTGGGCGCTGTCGGCCGTGCGCACCCACACGACAGCCAAGGTCGTGCAGGTCGTCGGCCTCGTGGAGCCGATCCTCGCCAAGCACCTCGCGCTGACGAACCTGCTCGCCGAGCTCGACCGGTCCACGAGCTCGGCCATGCGACCCCTGCTCGCCGACGTGCGCGCCCAGCTGCGCGAGCTCGTCCGCCCCGGCTTCGTCGCCGACACCGGACTGCGCCGGCTGCCCGACCTCGACCGCTACCTGCGCGCCATCGCCCACCGCCTGGAGAAGGCCCCGGGCAACCTGGCCCGGGACGCGCAGGCCCTCGACCAGGTCGACCTCGTCGAGGGTCGCTACGCCGACCTCCTCGACTCCCTGAGACCCGCCCAGCGTGGGGCCGCCGACGTCGTCGAGATCGGCTGGATGATCGAGGAGCTGCGCGTGTCCCTCTTCGCGCAGACGGTCGGGACGGCATACAGCGTCTCCCCGCAGCGCATCCTCAAGGCGATCGCCAAGGTGGCCGCCTGACCTGGCCGGCCACCCCGGGGCCGCATCGACCCGCACCGGACCGACGGGGAATCATGGGCAGCACCGGCACGTTGCACCACATGACCGCGTACGACGAAAGGCCAGACTCGTGCAGGACCCCACCGAGCTCTTCCAGTTCGAGAGCGACACGTCACCGAGCCAGCTGCAGGAGCTGCAGGCGTCGGTGCTCGTGGTGGCCCTCGGCGGATTCATCGACGCCGGCCACACACAGCGCCTCGTGGCCGAGCACCTCCTCGAGGCGCATGAGTCCCGCGTGCTCGCCTCCTTCGACGTCGACCAGCTCCTCGACTACCGCGGGCGCCGGCCCGTGATGATGTTCGACCGCGACCACTGGAGCAGCTACGACGACCCCAGCCTGCTGCTGCACCGCGTCGTCGACAAGGAGGGCGTGCCCTTCCTGCTCCTCGTCGGGCCTGAGCCGGACTACCAGTGGAACCGCATGGTGGAGGCCGTCACCGCGCTCATCAGGGCGTTCGGTGTCGACCTGACCGTGAGCGTGCACGGCATCCCGATGGCGGTGCCGCACACGCGCCCGCTCGGCGTCACGACCCACGGCACCAACCCGCGGCTCATCGCCGGCAACGACCCGGCGTTCGGCGCCGTCCAGGTGCCCGCGAGCTTCGCCTCGCTGCTCGAGCTGCGGCTCGGCGAGGCCGGCCGGGACGCCATGGGGTTCGCCGTCCACGTGCCGCACTACCTCGGCCAGGCCGAGTTTGCCGACGCCGCCGTGCTCGGCCTCGAGCGCCTTCGCGCTGCGACGGGTCTCGACCTCGACCTGCGAGAGCTCGCCGCGACCGCCGGGCTCAACCGGGCCGAGATCTCCCGCCAGATGGAGGAGTCCGACGAGATCATGGCGGTCGTGCGCGCCCTCGAGCAGCAGTACGACACGTTCCTCGAGGGCCGCAAGCAGCGCAACCTGCTGGCCACCGACCTGTCCGAGCTGCCCACCGCCGACGAGATCGGCGCGGAGTTCGAGGCGTTCCTCAAGGACGTGACCGAGGACGACGAGCAGTAACTGACGGCTTCACGAAGGCGGGTTCGACCATCGGGTCGGGCCCGCCTTCTGCTGTCCAGGGCTGCAAGGGCAGTCGCGGGACCCGAGGGCGCTCGCGGCGTGGAGCGTCGGCGGCCGTTCCAGCTCACCTGCTGCTTGCGTATGCCGTGGGCCGCCGCCGATGCCGCTCACACCCCCGCGTCCCGCTCCCTTTCGAGCCAGGCTGCCGCCGTGCCGCTCTCGTGCTCGCGTCCTCAGGGGCCGCCTGCCGGCTCTGACTTCTACCGTCGAAAGGCCAGAACGTGCCGGGTTGGTGCGGTCGAAGGGCCAGTGTGCGTGGACCGGCAGGTCGTCCGGTCAGGGTTTGGCTTCACTCCAGCGGCGGACGATCGAGGTGTCGGCGACGAAGCGGACCTCTTCGGTGCCGGCCCAGGTGCGGGCTGCGCTGGTGAGGCAGTGCTCGACGG
This sequence comes from Terrabacter terrae, assembly GCF_039529575.1. NCBI lineage: Bacteria > Bacillati > Actinomycetota > Actinomycetes > Micrococcales > Intrasporangiaceae > Terrabacter > Terrabacter terrae. Next base: position 83,221 of record NZ_BAAANB010000003.1, on the reverse strand, counting down.
CGGCTGCTGCGGCCGGTGCGTGCTGTTCGGGCACGTGGACGAGGAGCTCGTCGTGGAGGCAGAGGACGATCTGGCCGCTCAGGGGGCGTACCGCGTGGCGCACGGTCGCGGCCCACGCCTTGAAGAGCTCGGCCGCCGAGCCCTGGATGATCGCGTTGCGCGCGTAGCGACCCCTGGCCCCCTCGGCACCGGTCCCGGAGAGGTCGCCGCCGGGCGACGAAGGTGCGGCGTCGGCGTCGGCCGGTGGCGTGGGCGTGCCCCCGAGCCGGATCAGCCGGCCACCCCACGTCCGCACCGGTCGTCGGGCGACTCCGTCGGCGTACGCCCGGTCGAGCAGCCCCATGGCGACGGGGTAGGCGCGCTCGAGGTCCTTGAGGGCCTCGCCGGCGGCACCGGAGCGCTGGCCGTACATGGCCGCGAGGACGGCCACCTTGGCCCGTGGGCGGTCGGCGCCGAGCTTGGCGGCGACCGGCGCGTAGAGGTCGTCGGCACGAGTCGCCTCGGCGAAGGCGCGGTCGGCGCTGACGACGGCGAGAACCCGGGGCTCGATCTGGCCGAGGTCGGCCCGGACGAAGAGGTGGCCGGGCGCGGCGCAGATGGCCGGACGCAGGGGAGCGGGGAGGTTGTGCAGGCCGTTCTGGGCCGTCATGCGGCCGGCGCCGCCGTCGCAGGCGGTCCAGCTCCCGCGGAGCCGGTCGTCGCTCCCGACGTGGTCGTCGAGCCAGCGGTAGCCGTAGGTGGTCGCGATGCGCTCGTCCTTGCGCCACCGCAGCAGGGCATCGACGAGCGGATGGGTGTGGCGGTAGGGCTCCAGCACCCAGGCCCGCGTGTTGGGCACGTCGACGCCGACGGACAGGAGCAGCTCGCGGACCTGGGTGGGGTTGCGCAGGTCGGTGCGCTCGCGGCCGGGCGCGTGACGCAGCACCGCGGCGTCGCGCCCGGCCCGGATGCGGAGCGCGTCGGCCTCGTCGCGCGGTCGAGCGCCCACGGAGGCCGCGATGAGGTCTTCTGCGGCAGCCCGGTCGACGGGGAGCCCGTCGCGCTCGAGCTCGAGGCACAGCACGGCTGCCGCCGACTCGGACCAGACCGTGCGCTCGAGTCGGCCGGTGTGGTCGCCCCCGAGTCGGCCCAGGGCCTCCTGCTGGGCCGACTGGCACTCCAGGGCGAGCAGCGCGAGCTGCCGCAGCCGTGAGTCGTCGGTCGCCCAGGCGAGGGCATCGGCGCGAAGGTGCCCGTCGGCAGCGAGCAGCGAGGCGTCCTCGCCGGCCGCGACGTCGAAGAGGTCGCCGTCGAAGCCCCGCAGGCGTGCCGACCGCGGCGCGGGGACCGCCGCCTCGTCGAGCCCTCGACACCCGGCGACGACGTGGCCGGGCGTCGCCCACCATCCTCCGTGGATGACCCGGTGGGCCTCGGCGAGGTCCCAGGTGCGGTCGACGTCGACACCCGCAGCGACCGGGACGCGCAGCGTGGAAGCGGCCGACCACACGACCCAGCGGGGCCCGAGCCGTGTCGCGAGGTCGACGAAGCGGGCGACGAGGGTGTCGAGCGGCCACGGCTCGGCCAGGCCCGGCCCCACGGCATACGCCCCCTGGGGTCCGACGACGAGCGCGACGAGCGGGGGACGAGAAGGCCTGTCAGCCAAGGCAGGCGGCGATTCTGTCGATCGCCTCGCGGATGATCTCGGGCGACGTGCCGAAGTTGAGGCGGGCATGTCCCGCTCCGCCGGAGCCGAAGGTCGGACCCGAGGACAGTGCCACGCGGGCGCGACGCACGAGCTCGGCCGCCGGGTCGTCACCCAGTCCCAGGACGCGAAGGTCGAGCCAGGCGAGGTACGTGGACTCCGGTGCGACGAGCCGCACGCCGGGAAGCTGCTCGGCGACGAGCCGGCCCAGCAGCCGGCGGTTGGCATCCAGCTCGCAGGCGAGCCGGTGCACCCACTCGCGGCCGTCGCGGAAGGCGGCGGTCTGGGCGATGACCCCGAGGTGGCTGGCGCCGAAGGTCACGAAGGGGTGCAGGCGGCGCAGGTCCGCCACGGCCTCGGCGCCCGGCACGACGATGGCCGCCTTGAGCCCGGCGAGGTTCCAGGCCTTGGAGGCCGAGGTCACCGTGACGCCGCGCTCGGTGCCCGGCAGCGAGAGGTAGGGCGTGAACGTGCTCGGCGGCAGGACGAGAGGGCCGTGGATCTCGTCGGACACCACGCGTACGCCGTGCGCGTCGGCGACCCGAGCGAGCTCCGCGAGCTCACCGGGGGAGTGGACGGTGCCCGTGGGGTTGTGCGGGTTGGACAGCAGGTATGCCGCCCGGTGGCCGCCGGCGGTCACCTCGGCGAAGACCGCTGCCAGACGGTCGAGCTCGAGACGGTGGTCCGGACCGAGCGGAGCCTCGACCACTCGCCGGCCGCAGGCTGCGATGACGTCGTAGAACGCGTTGTAGACCGGGGGGCTGACGACCACCGGCCCGCCATCGTCGGTGAAGAGGCGCAGCAGGTGCGTCACGCCCGTCAGCACGTCGGCCACCCGGGTGGTCGACTGCGGGTCGAAGGCCCAGCCCCACTCCGCGTCGGCGAACGAGGCCACCTCTGCGGCATACGCCTCCGTCAGGGCGTAGCCCGTGTCGCCGCGCCCGACCGCGGCGCTCACGGCCTCCACGATGGCCTGGCACGGAGCGCTGTCCATCTCGGCGATCCACATCGGGATGACGTCTGGGCCGAAGACTCCCCACTTGACCGACGTGCGGCTGCGGCGCAGGTCGTCCAGGGGCACGCCCAGGATGGGCGGCAGGGTCTCGCTCTCGGCCATGGCCCGACCCTACGAGACGGCACCGACGCCCGCCGAGCGGGTGGGAGGCGGGGTGGGAGCCGCAGGGGGAGTGGGTACGGTTCGACCGGTGACCCACCCGGCCACCGCGGACGGCGGTCGGTGACGGGCCCGTGCGAGCAACACAGCAACAAGTGACGTCGAGACGGACAGAGGTGGACCCGGTGGGTGTCTTCGGTTGGGGCAGGAGCGAGGCCCTGCGGGCCTCCGACGCGACGGCTTCGCAGGTGCGAAGGCCCAAGGACGTCGGCGCGCTCGAGCGGGCCTCCCAGCCACGCGAAGGGGGGCTCTCGGGTGCCGCGACGCGGCTCGTCGAACGCCTCCTCGACGTGGGCATCGACGGGAAGGGGCCCTTCCACTCGGCGCGCGAGGTCGCAGCCGACGCGCTCCGCCAGGCCCACGGCGACGTCGACCAGGCGATGCGCATCATCGTCCGCGACCACCGCCAGCTCGGCGCGGTGGGCGGCTTCGCCACCGGACTCGGTGGCTTCTTCACCATGCCGGTCTCCCTGCCGGCCAACGTGCTGGAGTTCTACCTCCTGGCCACCCGCATGACCGCGGCCACGGCGGAGCTGCGCGGCCACGACATCGACCGGCCCGAGATCCGCTCGGCGGTGCTGCTGACGCTCACCGGAGCCGACAGCGAGGACCTGCTCAAGAAGGCCGGGCTGCGGGTGGCGGGGGGGAAGATGTCGTCGCTCGCCTTCGACCGGCTCCCGGCGCCGGCGCTGATGGTCCTCAACAAGGCCGTCGCCTTCCGGCTGCTCGCTCGCATCGGCCAGAGCTCCTTGGCCCGGCTCGGCCGGGCGGTGCCGCTGGTGGGAGGTCTGATCGGTGCGGCCGTCGACGTCTACATGTTGAACGGCATCGGTCGGCAGGCGGCCAAGGAGTTCCCCACTGTCGACACTGCCGGCGCCTGAGACCATGACGCGACTGCTCAGCACCGTCGCCCGGCTCTCTCATGGTCGCGCGCGGGGAATCGTCTCGGCACGCGGCTCGTTGGGCGGGTCATGAAGACCCCGTCCCGCATCAAGATGGCCGCCACCGTGGCTTCCGTCGTGAGAGCAGCCACGCGACCCGGTGCGCCCAGCCTGCAGGAGCGCGTGCACGCCGTGCCGCGGCTGGTGCGCTCGACCCTGCACGGCGCGTATGCCGGCACCACCCTCAAGCGGCTCGGGCTCGTCGCCGGGGCGGTGGCCTACGTCGCCTCGCCCATCGACCTGCTGCCCGAGGCGATCCTCCCGGTCGTCGGTGCCGCCGACGACGCGGTCGTCATCTCCTGGGTCATCAAGGCCTTCTTCGACGAGACCGACCGGTTCCTGGCCTGGGAGGCCGGGCAGGGGATCACGCGCAGGGGCTCCGGGTTCGGGGCGGGGCGCGGGAGCTCGCCGCGGACCACGGCTCCCGGCGCGACGGTTTCGCAGGCTCCTTCGGGCTCGGTCGACCCGGCCGGCTCCGCATCGGTCGGCTCGGCATCGGTCGGCTCCGCATCGGTCGGCTCCGCATCGGCCGGCTCGGCATCGGCCGGCTCGGCGAAGGGGCCGGAGATCGCTGTCGCAGGAGTTCGCCCCGACGGGGCACCGCGGCCCGACCGCGACGTCACGGGAGCGGCGGCCGGCCACGGTGGCCGTGGGCGGTTGCCCGAGGGTGTGCGACAGGCCGCGACCGACTACGTCCTCGAGTCGGTGCGCAAGCGTCTGGAGCGCTGAGGGGCGAGGGCGACGTCGCGACGGGTGGGGCCCTGCCCGCGACGATCGGTGAGAGGGCTTCCGAGGGACCGCCCCGCACGCGTGTCTCGGTCGGTCCACATCCCCCGGGCGCCACGACGCTCCGTCCACAGGGCGCTCGAGCGTCTGTCGAAGGCCCGCCCCCACCGCAAGGCTCGACCCATGCCGAAGATCTCACTGTCCGGGCCGGCCGAGCTGCTGACCATCATCCCCTTCCACCTCGGGTTCCAGCCGGTGCGGAGCGTCGTGGTCGTCTGCTTCCACGGCAAGCGCCTCGGTCTCGTGGCCCGGCTCGACATCGTCGGCGCCGAGCTCGCGGTGGAGGCCGCGGTCCAGACCGCACCGACGTTGCTGCGCGCCAAGCCCTCGTCGGTCGCCCTCGTGGCGTTCGAGGACGTCCCGGACGAGTCCCTGCCGCTGCTCGAGGCGCTGACGGATGCGGTCGAGTGGGACCGCGTCGTCGTGCGGGAGCGTCTCCTCGTCCGTGGCGGCCGCTGGCGTTCCGTGGGTTGCGACTGCTGTCCTGACGAAGGATGGCTCCTGCCCGAGCAGGCCGACGTGCCGGCGGTCGCGGCCTACGTGGCGCTGGGACACGCGGTCCTGTCCGACCGGGACGACCTGACCCGGCTCGTGGAACCGCTCGCACCCACGAGACCCGACCACGATGTGGCCCTCGCAGCCGTCGACGACTGGCAACAGCGATATGCCGCTACCGGAGCGACCGTCTCCGGCGCCCCCCTGAGCCGAGGCGGGCAGGGCACCCGCCCACCTGCGCGCGGCGACGAGTCCGGCCTCACGGTGGTCGATGGAGGGGATCCGGCCGAACGTCAGCTCATGATCACCGACTCGCTCTCCGCGTGGGCCGGCGTGCTGCACGGCGCCATCGAGGACGAGGCGCTCCCGGGCTGCCTGCCCTCGCTCGTCGGGCCGTTGCGCGACCTGCAGTTCCGAGACGCGCTGATCGGTTGGCTCTGTCCCGGCGCTGTGCCGCTCGACGGCTTCCCCGACGAGTTCGTGGTCCTGTTGCGGGAGATGCTCGGACCGTCGCTGCGGGTCTCGCCTGCCGGCGACGGCGCGCACCCGTCTCGGCTCTACGGTCGGAGCAGCCGCGGCCTCGAGGGCCGGGAGCGCCCTGCCGCGCAGGGCACCGGTGGCTCGATGGCGCCTGACCCGGACGCCGAGATGGTTCGAGCCCTGCAGGACCTGCTGGCGCTCGAGTCGTCCGGATCCCGGGGCGAGGGGCCCGAGGTCTGGTCCGCGGAGGCTCCCGGCGACTGGTCCGACACGTCCGACGAGCGATCGCCGGAGGGGTGGGACGAGGGCGTGGCGAAGCTGGAGGCGCTGAGCGCTCTGGAGGCGCTCGCCGCCTTCGACGAGATGGACGAGATCGACGAGATCGACGAGATCGACGAGATCGACGAGGCGGACGGGTTCGACCAGTCGGACGAGCTCGAGGAGATCGAGGACCTCCAGGACGGGCAGGAGGCGGACGACTCGAAGGAGGACGACGAGCTGGGCGGGCTCGACGGCTGGGACGAGGCCCTCGTGCCTCGGATGCTGCTGAGCCGCTTGGAGCAGGTGTGTCGGCTGACGCCGGCAGCACACGCGGCGCCCCTGCTGTCGGTGGTGGCATCTGTCGCCTGGTGGTGCGGTGACGGGGCGCGGTCCGGCGTCGCGGTCGACCGGGCACTCGAGCTCGAACCGCGGCACCGGCTCTGCAGGCTCGTTCGCCAGTCCCTGGACCACGGCATCCGACCACCCCGGTGCGCCTGACGTCGGCTGCCGGCCCGGCCCCACGCGGCCCCACGGTCCGGCACCACCCGGCCCGAGGGCCCTGCACCGCGCTTCACCACGGCGTCCATGACGTGGACTGCCACATCCGAGCCCGGCACGGCCTCGCGTATGGTTGTCCGAGGTCATGAGTACCAGCTACAAGCCCCGGCTCGCTGGTCGGCAACCCTCCTTCGCGGTGGGGTGCCCCGGGTGAGGACCCGGCCACACCCGTCCCGGTGTGAGCAAGCGCGAACACGAGGAGTACTCCGATGACCGTCACCCACCGGACGCAGAGCACGCGACGGTCCGTGCGTCCCGCTCCCCACGGCGGCACGAAGCTCCTCGGCGAGACGTCGCGTCCCTCGAGGTCTGCCGAGCCCGGCCACCGGGTCACGAGCCGTCCCGACGCGGTCTGGGCCGACGGGGACCCCCTCGGCTGTCGCCAGTTCGCCGACGTCGGAGACCTGGAGCTGGAGCGGGGCGGCGTCCTCCCGGGGGTCCGCATCGCCTACGAGACGTGGGGCCGGCTCAACGAGGCACGGGACAACGTCATCCTCGTGGAGCACGCACTGACCGGCGACAGCCACGTGGTCGGCGAGGCCGGTCCGGGACACGCATCCCCGGGCTGGTGGAACTCGCTCATCGGGTCCGGGTGCCCGGTCGACCCCGAGCAGTGGTTCGTCGTCGCCTCCAACGTCCTCGGTGGCTGTCAGGGCAGCACGGGTCCTTCCAGCCCCGGCCCCGATGGCCGCCCGTGGGGGAGCCGCTTCCCCTACCTCACGGTGCGCGACCAGGTGGCCGCCGAGCGGCTGCTGCTCGACCGGCTCGGGATAGACCGGGTCGCCGCCGTCGTCGGCGGGTCCATGGGGGGCATGCGCGCGCTCGAGTGGGCGGTCACCCATCCGGACAGCGTCGATCGGTGCATCGTCCTGGCCTCCACGGCCTACGCCACCGCCGACCAGATCGCGTGGTGCCAGTCCCAGCTGCTGGCCATCCGCAGCGACCCCCACTTCGCCGGTGGCGACTACTACGGCAGCGGTGACCGGCCCGACACCGGTCTGGGACTCGCTCGGCGCATCGCCCACATCACCTACCGCACCGAGGCCGAGCTGGGCCGTCGCTTCGGCCGCGAGGCGCAGCTGGGCGAGGATCCCCTGCGCGCCGGCGACCGGGGCCGCTTCGCGGTCGAGTCCTACCTCGACCACCACGCCGGAAAGCTGGCCCGCCGCTTCGACGCCAACTCCTACGTCGTGCTCACCGAGGCGATGAACTCCCACGACGTGGGCCGCGACCGCGGGGGACTACGTACGGCGCTGTCCCGCGTCACCGCCGACTGCACCGTCGTCTCGGTCGACACGGACCGGCTCTACCCCCCTCGGCTCTCCGACGAGCTCCACGAGGCCCTGCCGGCGTCGAAGCGCGAGCACATCGTCTCCGACTTCGGCCACGACGGCTTCCTCATCGAGGAGGACCAGGTGGGACGCATCGTCCGCGAGGCCCTCGGGCGTCCTCGGCACTGACGGTCAGGGAGGTGGGGTGCCGCAGTCGGACCGACGGACCATCCCGACGGTCGACGTGTGACGAGCACCACCGCCGGGCGCCGAAGACGGGTCGCCCCACGGCTCCGGGTGCCGCGCCGTAGGTGGGGATATCGGGTACGGTGCGAGCACTGGTTGATTCCGTCCCAAGGAAGGTCCGGGAAAGTGGCCATCGTCGTTGGTTATGTCGCCACCAAGGAAGGTCGCGCGGCGCTCAAGCGAGCCGCCGAGGAGTGCGTCCTGCGGGGAGCAAAGCTCGTCGTGATCAGCTCGCACCGAGGCGGAAAGGACTTCGACGCGGCGGAGGCCAGCCAGTTCGAGATGGAGCTCAACCGCGTGCAGGCCCTCCTGCAGGAGAAGGGTCTCGAGCACGAGGTCCGCCAGCTGGTCCGGGGCAACGACCCGGCCGAGGACCTCATCTCGGTCGCCGAGGAGGAGAAGGCCGACTTCATCGTCATCGGCCTGCGCCGCCGCAGCCCGGTGGGCAAGCTCATCCTCGGCTCCAACGCGCAGCGCATCCTGCTCGACGCGAGCTGTCCCGTCCTGGCCGTCAAGGGCGACTGAGGGCCCTGCGCGTCGAGCAGGCACAGGGCGGATCGTCAGGGCTCGTCAGGGCCGGGAGCGCGGCGGCGCGTCCGGAGGCCCTCGCAGACCTTCCGGGCCTTCCCTTTCGCCGCAGGAGAAACCGGCGTGCGGCACCCGGTATCCGGTCTGGGTTCGCCTCGATGGCTCGCGCCGTTTTATAATGTCTGGGTACCGGATCGCACAAGGCGCACCGAGAGCTCGTACAGGGACCGACTCCGACAGGCCACGCTCCTCCGGGCACCAACCCCCATCTTCGCTCGTTGTGATGATGCATGCCCGGAAGCGGCGCACACACCCGACGAGACCTGCGACGAAAGGCGACTGCATCCGTGCCCAAGGCAACAAGCGCTGGAGCTCCCAAGACCCTGCCTAAGGTGTTCCAGCACGAGGCGATCATGCAGCTCCTGGTCAAGGGCAGCACCAACGGGACGATCACCGGAACGGAGATCGCGCGGGCGCAGGTCGATGCTGGGCTCGACCTGAAGCAGATGAAGCCGGTCCTCACCACCCTCGAGGCCCACGACATCGAGATCGTCGTCGACGCACCGCACTCCAGCACGAAGAAGACCCGAACCGGGACCAAGGGAGGCACTGTGGCCACCGCACGGAGCAGCACGGCCGCGGCGACGAAGTCCGCCACGCGGACCGCTGCGACCACCAAGACCGCCGCCAAGAAGGCGGCGCCCACGGCGTCCGGCGACGACGAGCAGGGCGCGGCCACGACCAAGCCCGCCGCCCGCACCGCCAAGAAGGCCACGACCAACGCGGGGGTCGCCAAGGCGGCGGCCAAGCCTGCCGCGAAGAAGACAACGGCCAGGAAGACGGCAGCGAAGAAGGCTGCCGGCACGGACGCCGCCGGCGACACCGTCGTTGCAGACGACGTCGACGAGGACGCCGACGTCGAGCCCGACGACGCACCGGTCGCCGAGCTCGAGGAGGTCGAGGTCGTCGCCGATGTGGCCGACGACGCCGAGGAGTCCGACGACACCGACGAGGCCGCGCCCGCCGCAGCGGCAGCCAAACCCGAGGAGGCCGAGGAGTCCGGCTTCGTCATCCGCGACGACGACGAGGACGACGCCCCGGCGCAACAGGTCGTCACGGCCGGCGCCACGGCCGACCCGGTCAAGGACTACCTCAAGCAGATCGGCAAGGTGGCCCTCCTCAACGCCGAGCAGGAGGTCGAGCTCGCCAAGCGGATCGAGGCCGGCCTGTTCGCCGAGGAGAAGCTCAACTCCGGCGAGAAGATCGACATGAAGCTCAAGCGCGAGCTCTGGTGGATCGCCCAGGACGGCAAGAAGGCCAAGAACCACCTCCTCGAGGCCAACCTCCGACTCGTCGTCAGCCTCGCCAAGCGCTACACCGGGCGCGGGATGCTCTTCCTCGACCTCATCCAGGAGGGCAACCTCGGCCTGATCCGTGCGGTCGAGAAGTTCGACTACACCAAGGGCTACAAGTTCTCGACCTACGCGACGTGGTGGATCCGCCAGGCAATCACGCGCGCCATGGCCGACCAGGCCCGCACGATCCGGATCCCGGTCCACATGGTCGAGGTCATCAACAAGCTGGCCCGCGTTCAGCGCCAGATGCTGCAGGACCTCGGGCGCGAGCCCACCCCGGAGGAGCTCGCCAAGGAGCTCGACATGACCCCCGAGAAGGTCGTCGAGGTCCAGAAGTACGGCCGCGAGCCGATCTCGCTGCACACGCCGCTCGGCGAGGACGGCGACAGCGAGTTCGGTGACCTCATCGAGGACTCCGAGGCTGTCGTCCCGGCCGACGCCGTGAGCTTCACGCTCCTGCAGGAGCAGTTGCACTCGGTGCTCGACACGCTCTCCGAGCGCGAGGCCGGCGTGGTGTCGATGCGCTTCGGTCTCACCGACGGACAGCCGAAGACCCTGGACGAGATCGGCAAGGTCTACGGCGTGACGCGCGAGCGCATCCGCCAGATCGAGTCCAAGACGATGAGCAAGCTGCGCCACCCGAGCCGCAGCCAGGTCCTGCGCGACTACCTGGACTGAGCTCCGGCGGCCCTGAGCTCGACGGCCCCTGACCGCGATTTCGATGGTCAGGGGCCGTTCTCATGCCCGCCTCTGCTGGTCTCGGCGGCATATCGCCTGTTCGAGTACCAGGTCCACGACTAGCTCCCGCTGCGGCATCCGCTGCACCGGCACCACACCGTCGGCGAGCTCCTTCGGTTCCTCGAGGGGTCGGCGGCCGAGTCGCGGCCCAGCGCCTGACGGCACGGCCGCGGGTCGCCCGGGGCGGGGTCAGTCGGCGAGGGAACCCGACTGCGACAGGGGCAGCGAGTCCGAGCTCACGGGTATGCCGGGTTGCGGCGCGGCGGTGGGAGGCCCGTCCGCGCCCCCGACGGTCACCGACGGCGGGTGGACCGGCGCGGCAGTCGCCTCGAGATGCTGCTCGGGACGCGGGCGGAGATCCGGCCCGGGAACGAGCGCCAGTAGGAGACGCCGGCCTGCGGCCAGAGGAAGGATCGCGCCCGGACCTGCCACGCCCGGGTGCGACCGACCTGTCGACGGATCGCCCTGATGTCCTCGTGCAGCCGGACTGCCTCCTGCGCCGATGTTTGCTCGGGACGGTCGTACCGGGACTTCTCCAGCGTCGCGGTGACCCGACGCATGGCGCTCGCGTTATCGTCGTCGAGGTGGGCATCGGTGACGTAGCGCTCGCGCACCTGCCGCAGAGTCCCACCCGGGGGAGCGGCGATGCCGAGGTCGCCGAGGTGCGAGGTCAGCTCGGCCCACTCCGCCTCGATGAGGTCCTGCTGGGACACGGCGGCGCGTCGCCGTCGCACCCTCAGCAGCCAGGCCGTGATGGGCATCGAGAAGGCCGCGAGCAGCCCGATCAGGATCGCGACGAACACTGCGACGTTGCGCAGGCTGAAGGCTTGGCCGACGGAGTCGAGGAACGACGGCTGCTGGGTCACGGGTGCCACGGTGGGCTTCGTCGCCTTGGTCGGGGCCGCGGTGACGGCACCGCCGGAGCGGCTCTCGGTGACCTCACGGCCACCACGCGTGGCGCCCGAGTCGGAGCCGAGCACGGCATACGGCGGCGGGCTGCCCGACCGCACCCCGGGGGTGGGCTCGAAGCGCAGCCAGCCGTAGCCCTGGAAGTAGAGCTCGGGCCACGCGTGCGCGTCGCTCGCCCGGACGATGTACTCCTCGCCGGAGAGCTGGCCCGGCAGGAACCCGATCGCCATCCGGGCCGGGATGCCCTGGGCCCTGGCCATCATGATCATCGCGGTGGCGAACTGGACGCAGTAGCCGCGGCGGGTCTGGTAGAAGCTCTCGATCGGGTCGAGCAGGCGCCCCTCGCTGTCGCGCAGCGGCTCACCGAGGTCGAGCGAGTAGGTGTAGACGCTCGTGTCGCGCAGGTGGTTCTGGATCGCGATGGCCTTGTCGAGCGGGTTGGAGCTGCCGCGGGTGACCTCGTCGGACCACCGCTGGATCAGCTCGCGCGACCGGTCCGGGACGGCGAGGTCGTCACCGGTGATGGCTGGGGAGTCGGGCTTGCCGGACTCACGCAGCTGTGGCGGGGTGGGCGCCAGGTCGGCGTAGGTGATGCGGTAGCTGCTGACGGACCGGCCGACCCTGACGTCGCGGGTCACGGGGTCGATGGCCCACGGTGTGCCTTCCATGGCGACGGCGACCACGGGGTAGGGCGCTGCGATGCGCGGCGCCGCCAGGGTGTTGTTCGTGACGCTGAGGACGAAGTCGCGACGCTGGTTCGGCGGGGGGAGCGGGGCCGGGCTGTCGGCCTGCTCGGCGGCGGAACCCACCGCGGTCCACTGGCCGCGGGAGTAGTACGAGGTGGCGAGCACGCGCAGCGGCGGCCGGCTGAAACCGGTGGTCGTGTAGGTCAGGACGGGGGTCTGGTCCTGGTCGTTGAGGCTGCGTGAGAGGTCGAGGGTGTCGTTGAAGCCCACCGAGCCCTCGCCACCGGCACCGCTGGTGCTGCGCCCCAGGCCCTCGGTGAGGTAGTGCGGCGGAAAGTGTGGCACGACGGCCGGGACCAGCACGGCGGCCACGACGCCGACGGCGCCGAGCCGGAGCGCACCCGCGGAGAAGGAGCGCAGCGCCTCGCGGTCGTGCGCGGCCTCCTCGATGGAGCCACCGCCGGCGGCGTGGGTGGTGCCCCACCGTCCGAACTGCGCACGCGCGGTCGTGTGCAGCATCGCCAGCCAGAGCGCCACGGGCACCACGAAGAAGCGCAGGGCGAGCGCCGAGTCCCCGTTGGCAGCCGTGATGAGGTATGCGGTCAGCAGCGGCAACCCTGCGGCCGCGGGAGCGCGCCAGGTGGCGGCCACGGCGTCGACCGCGATCGCCACCAGGGCGACGGCGACGACGAGGCAGAAGGTCACCCCGTCGTTGAGCGGAGCGGGGGCGGAGTAGCGCTGGACCGTCTCGAGGGCCTGCAGGCCCAGCGTGTTGGCGGCCTCGGCCGTCGCGGGGGACGGCAGCAGGAAGGTGAAGGTGTCACCGGCCCACACGGCCATCAGGACGTAGCCCGTGACGAGCACCTGGACGAGGACCACGAGCAGCCGGGAGCGGGTCAGGCCGCGCCCCACCAGTCCGAGCCCGGCCACGAGCGCCACGACGAGAACGGCCGACGGCAGCCACGTCGAGTCCGTGAAGAGGCTCGTGATCGGGTAGAGAGCGCTCAGGGTGGCGAGAGCGGCCAGGACGGTGATCCTCCAGCGACGGCGGCTCATCTGCCGCTCCCCACGGTCGCGGCGTTCAGCACCGCCCAGGTCTCGGCGACGTCGGCGTCGCGGGACACCGTGACGGCACGCCAGCCGGCGAGCCGGAGCGCCTCGGCATGGGGCTCGGCCTCGTCGGCGTGGCTGGTGCCGAAGTTGCGTGCGTCCAGGACGAGGGCGAGTCCGGTCGTGCCGGGCTGGCGGACGCTCGCCACCCGCGAGGTGACGTCGCGGCCCGACGGCCCGACGATCGCCACGATGAACCCGCCCGCGGCCGCCAGGGCCTGCCCGGCGCGCAGGATCTCGTCCTCGCCCGAGTCGTCGCGCATGGTCGTGACCGCCAGGACGTCGAGCATCTCGTCGGTCGTGATCGTCTCTGCCGCACGGGAGCTCTGGACCGTCTCGGCGCAGACGAGGTGGACGGCATACCCCGACTCGCACAGGTGCGCGCCGATGGACGCGGCGGCCGTGACCCCCCACTCGAAGGAGCTGCTCGCCCCGACGCCGCCGTGTGCGGACGGACGCGGGTCGAGGAGCACGACGGCGCGCCGCTGCGCCGGGCGGTCCTCCTGGCGCACCATGAGGTCTCCGGTGCGGGCCGTGGCCGGCCAGTGGATGCGCCGCAGGTCGTCGCCGTCGCGGTACTCGCGGATCGTCACGTCGTCCTCGCCGTGCAGCGCGATGAGGTGCGCCTGCTCGCCCTCCGAGCCCACGCCGGAGCTGCGCTGACGACTCGACGAGAGCGGGTGCACGGCGGGCAGCACCACCAGGTCGGTGGTCCCCTCGAGCACGGCGTTGCGGTTGGCGAGGCCGAACGGGTCCTGCACCTGCACGCCCAGGGGGCCGAGGTGGAAGCGTCCCCGGAGGTGCGAGCGCACGACGTAGTCGATGGCGCGGACGCGCCCCGGGGGGATGCGGCCCACGACGAAGCGGGGGCGGTCACCGAGGACGTAGTCGAGTCGTTCCTCCGCCAGGAAGATCGGGGTGGTGGAGCTCGACGCGTTCTCGAAGGAGAGCGTCACGTGGGCGTCCAGCCCGACACTGATGCGTTCGGGGTCGGTGTGCCGCTCGATGCGCATCCGCGTCTTGCGGGTGCGCACCAGGACTGCGCACACGAGCGGGAGCGCGATGAGCAGCACCCCGAAGCGGGTCAGGTCCCGGAAGCCGAGGATGACGCCGGCCAGTGCGAGGACGGTCCCGGAGCCGAGGAACGCCCGGCCCCTCGTCGTCAGGACGCTGCGCAGGGATCCCACCGGTGCCGTCCTCCGCTCGTCGTGCTTCTCGCCGTGCTGCTGGTCGCTCTTCTCATCATGCGTCTCGGCGTGCGTCTCAGTGTGCTTCTCAACGGGCGTCTCAGCGTGCTGCGGGCGGCACCGGCACCTGGCGCAGCAGGTCGGAGACCACCTCGCCGGTGGTCCGGCGGGCGAGCTGGGTCTCGCTCGAGGGCATGAGGCGGTGCGCGAGGACCGGGCCGGCGAGCAACTGCACGTCGTCGGGGATGACGTGGTCGCGGTCCTCCAGTGCGGCGTGGGCGCGCGAGGCCCGCAGCAGGTGGAGGGCGGCGCGTGGCGAGGCGCCGAGACGCAGTGCCGTCGAGGACCGCGTCCGGGTCACGAGGTCGACGATGTACTGGCGGACGGCCGGGCTCGCGTGCACCCTGGTGACGGACTGGACGACGCGGTTGATGGTCTCGGCGTCGGTGACGGGGGACAGGTCGTCGAGCGGCGAGCGCGCGCCGTGGGTCTCGAGCAGGTCGAGCTCGGCGCTCGGTGAGGGGTAGCCCATCGAGATGCGTGCCATGAAGCGGTCACGCTGCGCCTCGGGCAGCGGGTAGGTGCCCTCCATCTCGATCGGGTTCTGCGTCGCCATGACGATGAAGGGCGTGTGCAGCGGGTAGGTCGTGCCGTCGACGGTGACCTGCTGCTCCTCCATGGACTCGAGCAGGGCCGACTGGGTCTTGGGCGAGGCGCGGTTGATCTCGTCACCGACGACCACGTTGGCGAAGATCGCGCCCGGCCGAAACTCGAAGCGCCGCGCGTCCTGGTTGAAGATGCTGACGCCGGTGACGTCGCTGGGCAGCAGGTCCGGGGTGAACTGGATGCGTCGAACGGTGGCGTCGATGGACCGGGCGAGCGTCTTGGCGAGCATCGTCTTGCCGACGCCCGGGACGTCCTCGATGAGCAGGTGCCCGCCGGCGAAGAGCACGGTGATGGTCGTGCGCACGACGTCGGGCTTGCCCTCGATGACGCGGGTCATCGTGGTCATCAACCGGTCCGCGACCTCGTGCACGAGTCCGAGGTCGGTGCCCTCCGTGGCGGAGCCGTTGGCGCTCGTCGAGCCGAAGGTGGCCCGACCGGCTGACGTCTGCGCGCTCGTGGACGCGCCTGCAGCGCCACCGCCGGCCCCGGCCGTCGTCGTGCTCACGGACGACTCACGCCCGGTATCCGTCCTCGTCACGCTGTCCTCCGCTGGTTGTCCCCATGTCGTGGCGCAGCCTGCTCCTCGCGGGATGCGCGACCCGTGGGGAGATCTTCTCCCATGCACGAGCACATTTGGTAGGGCCGCCCCCGGGGTCGTCGGGTGCAGTTCCTCTCCGGTTGCAACTGGCGCGCGGCACCCGAAGACCTCCACTTTCCACCACCTGCAACGTCTCCGGTGCCCGTTCGGTTCGCTTTCGGGCATCCGGTGAGCACGAACGCGGTGTCCCAGCCGTATGCCGTCGCCCGCCGTCCCGCCGCGACGCCGGCGAGTGCGCTGACGCCCGAGGAGCGGTGGCCCGGCCGCACTCCACTTCGCTCCACCCCGTCTGACCTGCGCGAATGTGCGAATCCACGCGGCGATTTGTGCGAAGGATCGTTGACGGTGGAGCAAAGTGGAGTACGGTGGGGCAACAAGGTAAGAGCTGGTGCGTTCGCGAGTCGATCAGGGGAGGTGGCGGACGATGTTTCTCGGGACGCACACACCCCGGCTCGACGAGAAGGGCCGCCTCTTCCTCCCCGCCAAGTACCGCGACCGCATGGCGGCCGGTCTCGTGGTCACCCGTGGCCAGGAGCGAAGTCTGTTCATCTACCCGATGGACGAGTTCGTGAAGGTCGCCGAGCAGATGCGCCAGGCGCCCACCACGAGCAAGGCCGCACGCGACTACATGCGCGTCTTCCTCTCCGGGGCCTCCGACGAGGTCCCCGACAAGCAGGGCCGCTTCACCATCCCCGCCAACCTGCGCCAGTACGCCGGCCTCGACCGGGAGGTCACGGTCATCGGTGCCGGCTCACGCCTCGAGGTCTGGGACAGCGCGGTGTGGAACGCCTACCTGGAGCAGACCGAGCAGAGCTTCGCCGACACGGCGGAGGAGGTGATCCCGGGACTCTTCTGAGTCCCGGCCACCACCGCCCACCCCGAACCAGCACCCCCCACGAACTCACCACAGGCCAGCAGCACCTGAGAGCCGGCCTCCAGCCGCTCCACTCCCGGGACGACTTCCCCCGTCCCGGGCGAGGCAGCGGATGGGGACCAGCCCGCAGGTGCGAACCACCGGGCGGGGCCACCGGGCCCGGTCAACCAGCAGCACCAGACATCGCAAGTCCAGGAACACCAGCGCGAGGGACGCACCATGAGCGACCGAGGACCGGCACAGGGCCGACACGTCCCTGTGATGCGCGACCGGATCCTCGAGCTGCTGGCCCCGGCCCTCGAGCGTCCGGGCGCCGTGCACGTCGACGCGACGCTCGGCATGGGGGGCCACGCCGAGGGCGTCCTCGAGCGCTTCCCGGACTGCACCGTCGTCGGCATCGACCGCGACCGCGAGGCCCTCGCCCTCGCCGGCGAGCGTCTCGCCCGCTTCGGCGAGCGCTTCCGCCCGGTGCACGCGGTCTACGACGAGATCGCGGCCGTCGTGGCGGACCTGCACGTGCCGGCCGTGGACGGCATCCTCTTCGACCTCGGCGTGAGCTCGCTGCAGCTCGACGAGGCGGACCGGGGCTTCGCCTACCGCGTCGACGCGCCGCTCGACATGCGCATGGACCAGTCGACCGGTCGCACCGCCGCCGACGTGCTGAACACCTACTCGGTCGAGGACCTGACGCGGATCCTGCGCGACTACGGCGAGGAGCGCTTCGCGCGCAAGATCGCCAAGGCCGTCGTCCACGACCGTGAGATCGAGCCCTACACCACCTCCGCCCGGCTGGTCGAGATGCTGCGCCGGGTCATCCCGGCCGCCTCGCAGCGCCAGAGCGGCCACCCGGCGAAGCGCACCTTCCAGGCGCTGCGCATCGAGGTGAACGACGAGCTGGAGGTCTGGCGCCGGGCCATCGACGAGGCCATCGACGTCCTCGCGGTGGGCGGCCGGATCGCCGTCCTGTCGTACCACTCGCTCGAGGACCGCGCGACGAAGCGCGCCTTCGCCGCGGGAGCGACGTCCAGCACGCCCCCGGGACTGCCGGTCGAGCTGCCGGAGCACGCGGCATACCTCTCCCTCGTCACGCGCGGCGCCGAGGCGCCGGGCGATGACGAGGTCACCACGAACCCACGGGCCGCCTCGGCCCGCCTTCGCGTCGCAGAGCGCGTGCGCGACACCTCCACGCACCTCTCAGCCAGCAGGACCAGGAAGGGACCCACCCGATGAGCTCGATGACTGCCACGGCCAGACCGCTCCGCACGCCGCGACGCGGGCCTGCCCCGACGCCCCTTCGCGTCATCCCGAGCACCATCTCGCGCACCGGCAACGGCGCGTTCGTGTCCATCTGCATCGCGCTGCTGGCTGCGGGGCTGATCGCGCTCCTCCTGCTCAACACCGCCCTCGCCCAGGGCTCGATGGCCCTCGGCGACCTCCAGCGCGAGTCGGTGCGCCTCAGCGACACCACCGGGAACCTCCAGGAGGAGATCGCGCGCGCCTCGGCGACGGGCGCCCTGGCGGCGAGCGCCGCGAAGATCGGCATGGTCCGGATGAACACGCGGGGCTACATCGACCTCACGAAGGGCACCGTGACCGGCAAGCCGGAGCCCGCCACCAAGGAGAACGCCTTCCCGATCGTCACCAGCCCCACCCCGCCCGCCTTCTCCGTCACGGCCGAGAAGGTGCTCAGCTCGGCCGCGGCGGTGTCCTCGCGCGCCGCCTCGTCGCCGCAGGCCGCCACGCCGACGACCTCCGGTGCCGGGGCACCGGACCCCGCAGCGTCCACACTGGGCACGACGCCCGGTGCGTCGACCGGCCAGGCCACAGGTGGGGCCGCGTCGAGCAACGACGGGCAGGCCCAGCAGACGACGGCGAGGTGACCCGGTGACGCAGACCCGAGGAACCGATCCCCAGCGGACCGGTCGCGGCGCTGCGCCCGCTCGGCAGTCCCGCCCCGACCGGCCCGGTGCCCCGTCGCGCACCGGCTCGGCAGCCAACCCCAAGGCGTCGAAGTCCGCCGGCTCCGCCGGGTCCGAGGGGGCGAAGCCGGCCGGCTCCGGCAAGGCCGGCAGCTCTGCCAAGGCGGCCAAGCCGGTCACCGGCGCCCGCGGCGCCACCGCCCGCAGCTCCGGTGCCACCCGCAGCCCCGGTGCCGGACGCAGCGGCGGTCCGGCCGCCGCAGGGACCCCCCGTCAGGCACCGGGTCACGCGCGCACGGGAGCCCGCCCGACGCGTACCCCGGACCCCCGAGTGCAGGGACGACCCGGCCAGGACCGCGCGCCGCGGCGCACCGCCCCGGCCGGCGGCCGAGGCCGGGCTGCCGGCGCCCGGGCAGCGGCCGGACCCCAGGGACCTCGGGGACCGCGCGGCCCGCGTGGGCCCCGTCGACCGCTCCGGATCTCCCGGGCCAACCCCCGTCGTCGCGCCCGCGTGATGTTCGTCGCGATCCTCTTCGTGTTCACGATCTTCGCCGGCCAGCTGCTGCGCATCCAGGCCTTCGACGCGTCCGCGACGCAGGCCGCGGCCCTGTCCAAGCGCACCGTGAAGACCACGACCCCCGCGATGCGCGGGCAGATCCTCGACACCAACGGCCAGGTGCTCGCCGACTCCGTGGAGCGGTTCACCATCGCCGCGGACCCGACCGTGGTCCCCCTCTACACCGCCGTGGTCGACGGGGTGCGCCAGCAGGTCGGCGTCACCCGCGCGGCCGCCGACCTCGCTCCTCTCCTCGGCATGTCGACAGCCCAGCTGACCAAGCTCTTCACCCGGGCCGACACCCGCTACGTCGTCGTCAAGAAGGACGTCAACCCGGCCATCTACCGCGAGATCCGGGCGCTCGGCATCCCCGGCATCAGCGGCGAGCGCACCGCGCAGCGCGTCTACCCGACGTCGATGGCCTTGGGCCAGCTCGTCGGCTACGTCCTGCCGGCCGACCAGTCCGGCGCCGGCGGCATCGAGCGGATGTTCAACTCCACGCTGCAGGGCACCCCGGGCGTCAACGTCGCCGAGCGGGCCCGTGACGGCTACGTCATCCCCGGCTCCCAGCGCGTCGACACCCCGGTGGTCAACGGCCGTGACGTCAAGCTGACCATCGACGCGGACCTGCAGTGGTACGCCGAGAACGCCCTCGCCAAGCAGGTGACGGCCGTGGGTGCCGAGTCGGGCACCGCCGTCGTCCTCGAGGTCGCGACCGGGAAGGTCCGGGCCGCCGCGAGCTACCCGACCTTCGACCCCAACGACCTCGCGGACGCGAAGGCCAAGGCCCTGGGCAACTACGCGTTCAACGACGCCTTCGAGCCCGGGTCGACCGGCAAGCTCATGACGATGTCCGCGGCGCTCGAGCAGAAGGTCATCACGCCCGACACCGGGGTCATCGTGCCCCCGCGGCTGCCGCGCGCCGGCACGAACTTCAAGGACAACGAGCCGCACGGCGTCGAGAACATGACGGCGACCGGCGTGCTCGCCAAGTCGTCCAACATGGGCACCATCCTCATCGGGGAGCGGATCCCGCCCGCCGTGATGGAGGCGTACTACCGCAAGTTCGGCATCGGCTCCAAGACCCCCGTCGGCTTCCCGGGAGAGTCGGCCGGCTTCCTGGCCGGCGCCAAGGACTGGGTGTCGAGCCGGCGCTACACGATCCTCTTCGGGCAGGGCTACTCCGTCACTGCCATCCAGCAGGCGGGGGTCTTCCAGACCATCGCCAACAAGGGCGTTCGCATGCCGCCCTCGCTGGTCGAGGGCACCGTCGACCAGAACGGCACGCTCATCCCGACCCCGCCCACCACGCCCGTGCGGGTCGTGACCAAGGACACCGCGGTCAAGCTCTCCCGGATGATGGAGGAGGTCACGGGCAAGGACGGCACCGCCAGCGCGGCCCGCATCAAGGGCTACCGCGTCGCGGGCAAGACCGGCACGGCCGACCGCTACGACGAGAAGCTGAAGCGCTACAACGGCTTCACGGCCTCGTTCATCGGCTTCGCGCCGGCCGAGGCGCCCAAGTACGTCGTGGCCGTCTTCATCCAGAAGCCGAGCGCCGGCATGTTCGGTGGTGCCCTCGCCGGGCCGGTCTTCAACCAGGTCATGTCCTACCTGCTCGAGCGCACCGCCGCTCCGCCGAGCCCCAAGTCCACCCTGAACTACCACGTGTGGGCCACCAAGCCCCTCTCGCCCGACGACCCGGAGGTCATCAGCAATGCGCGGGCCAAACGGGATGGCCTGTAAGTTGGGATGACGTGTCACCTTCCCCTCTACGACCCGCCACGTCGGGTGTGCGCCTTCGCGACCTGACCTCCTGGACGGGGGAGGGCACCCGCGTGCTCGTCACCGACCCGGCCGGCCCCGCCCACGCGCACTCCGACCACCTCTCCGACGTGCTGGTCACCGGCGTGACCCTGGACAGCCGTGCGGTCCTGCCCGGAGACCTGTATGCCGCCCTCCCGGGCTTCAACCTCCACGGTGCCCACTTCGCCGAGAGCGCCGTGGCTGCGGGGGCCGTGGCCCTGCTGACCGACGCAGCCGGATGGGCGCAGCTGAGCGAGCCGGGGCGCACGCGCGCCGTCGCCCGTGCCCGCATCGCCTCGGTGCCGGTGCTCGTCGCCGACGACCCCCGCGCGGTGCTCGGCGACCTCGCGGCGCACGTCTACGGCGACCCCTCTCGCGACCTCACGATGATCGGGGTCACCGGCACCAACGGGAAGACCACGACCGCCTACCTCGTCGAGTCGGCACTGCGCGCCCACGGGCAGCGCACCGGGCTCATCGGCACGGTCGAGACCCGCATCGGCGACGAGCGCATCGAGTCGGTGCGCACCACGCCCGAGGCCACCGACCTGCACGCCCTGCTCGCGCTGATGCGCGAGCGGGGACTGGACGCGTGCGTCATGGAGGTCTCCAGCCACGCCCTGCAGCTGCATCGCGTCGACGGGGTGGTCTACGACGTCGCGCTCTTCACGAACCTCTCGCAGGACCACCTCGACTTCCACCCGTCGATGGACGACTACTTCGCCGCCAAGGCCTCCCTGTTCACGCCCCGGCGAGCGCGCCGGGCCGTCGTCTGCGTCGACGACGAATGGGGCCGCAGGCTGGCGCGGGAGGCGACCGTCCCCACGACGACGCTCGCCACGACGCCCGGGGACGCGGACACCCCGCACACGGCCGACTGGGTCGTCGAGGGCGGCACGGCCGGCGCGTTCTCGCTGCGCCACAGCTCCGGGAGCGTGGAGATGTCGCTCGTCTCGCACCTGCCCGGCGACTTCAACGTCGCCAACACCGCGCTCGCCGCCCTCGCACTGCTGTCGCTCGGCCTCGAGGCCGCCGACGTGGAGGCCGCCATGGCCGTGGCGCCGGAGGTGCCCGGCCGGATGGAGGTCGTCTCACCGGGCGGCCACGAGGGGCCGCGGTGCATCGTCGACTTCGCCCACACGCCCGACGCCGTCGACGCCGCCCTCGCCGCGCTGCGGCCCTCCACCCCCGGACGCCTCATCGCCGTGCTGGGTGCCGGCGGCGACCGCGACCGTGGCAAGCGCCCCGCGATGGGTGCTGCCGCGGCCCGGCAGGCCGACGTCGTCGTCGTCACCGACGACAACCCCCGGTCGGAGGACCCCGCCGAGATCCGCGCCGCGGTGGTCGCAGGCGCCCGGGAAGAGGTCGGTTCGGGCTCTGCGCGGGCACGCGAGATCATCGACGGCGGCAGGCGCTCGAACGCCATCGCCGAGGCCATCGCCCTCTCGGTGGTCACCGCCGGCAAGGACCGCCCCGTCGACACCGTCGTGGTGCTCGGCAAGGGGCACGAGAAGGGTCAGGAGATCCACGGAGTGAAGCACCCGTTCGACGACCGCGACGCCGTGCGCGCCGCCCTCGCAGCCGTCAGCTCGACGACGGACGTGGAGGTCACGTCGTGATCCCCATGTCGCTCGCGGAGGTCCGCGACCTGACCGGGGGAGTGGTGCACGGCACGGACAACCCCGACGCCGTCGTCGTGGAGGGCACCGTCACGACGGACTCGCGCGAGTGCGTCCCCGGCAGCCTCTACGTGGCCCGCGTCGGCGAGGTCGCCGACGGCCACGACTTCGTCGCCGCGGCCGTGCAGTCCGGTGCCGTCGCGGCCCTGACCTCCCGGGTGGTCGAGGACGTGCCCTGCGTGGTCGTCGAGGACGTCCAGACAGCCTTCGGCCAGGTCGCGCGGGGCGTCGTCGACCGGGCACCGGAGCTGCGCGTCGTCGGGATCACCGGCTCGTCGGGCAAGACGAGCGTCAAGGACCTGCTCGCGTCCGTGCTGTCGTCCGTGGCCGAGACCGTCGCGCCCGTCAACTCCCTCAACGGCGAGATCGGCGTGCCCCTGACCGTCTGCCGCGTCACCGAGACGACCCGCTTCCTGGTCGCCGAGATGGGGGCCCGCGGGGTGGGACACATCGACTACCTCACGCGCATCGCGCCACCCCAGGTCGCCATCGTCCTCAACGTCGGCAGCGCCCACCTCGGCGAGTTCGGCTCACGCGAGAACATCGCCAGCGCCAAGGCCGAGCTCCCCCGAGCCGTCCCGGCCGAGGGCCTGGCCGTCCTCAACGCAGACGACCCGCTCGTCGCCGCCATGGCCTCCGGCCTCCGCTCCAGGGTGCAGCTCGTGGGGCTGGCCCCCGAGGCCGACGTGCGCGCCGAGGACGTCTCGCTCGACGAGCGCGGCAGGGCGGCATACACCCTCGTCTGCCCGAAGGGCCGCGCCCGCGTCACGTTGCGGCAGAGCGGTGCCCACCACGTGGGCAACTCGCTCGCGGTGGCCGCGGCCGCCCTCGAGCTCGGGCTGTCGCTCGACCAGGTGGTCGCGGGCCTGTCCGCCGCCGAGGCGGTGAGCCGGTGGCGGATGGAGATCACCGACCGGCCCGACGGGGTCGTCGTCGTGAACGACGCGTACAACGCCAACCCGCACTCCATGCGCGCGGCCCTGGACGCGGTCGTCGCGATGCACGTCAGGGGGGAGCGCTGGGCGGTCCTCGGCGGGATGCTGGAGCTCGGCGCCGACAGCGACGCCGAGCACGCGTCCGTGGGAGCGTATGCCGCGTCGCTCGCGCTCGACCACCTCGTGGCCGTGGGCAAGGGTGCCCGACCGCTCGCCGACGCCTTCCCCGGCGCCGAGTGGGTGCCCGACATCGACGCCGCGCACCGGCTGCTCTCCGCACGCCTGCGCAGCGGCGACCTCGTGCTGCTCAAGTCCAGCCGGGACAGCGGGCTCCGGTGGCTCGGCGACCGGCTGGCCGCCGGTGGCGCAGACGGCGGGCAGGCGCTGCCCGCGCCCGGCACGGCCACCGACGCACAGGCGGTCACGCGGTGAAGGGTGTCCTGCTCGCGGCGTCCATCTCGCTGCTCCTGTCCCTGTTCGGCACGCCGCTGTTCATCAAGTTCCTCGTCAAGCGGGGCTACGGCCAGTTCATCCGCGACGACGGCCCGACCTCGCACCACACCAAGCGCGGCACGCCGACCATGGGCGGCGCGGTCATCATCGCGGCGATGCTCGGCGCGTACTTCCTCTCGCACCTCTTCACGCTCAACCCGCCCACGGCCAGCGGGCTGCTCGTGCTGTTCCTCGCCGCCGGCCTCGGCTTCGTCGGCTTCCTCGACGACTTCATCAAGATCAGCAAGCAGCGCAGCCTCGGGCTGCGCTCGAAGCAGAAGCTGGTTGGCCAGGCGCTCGTCGGCATCATCTTCGCGGGCCTGGCGCTGCAGTTCCCCAACGACCAGTTCCGCACCCCGGCGTCGCTGCTCGTCTCGTTCGTGCGCGACACGAACATCAGCCTGGCACTCGGTGGCAGCACCGTCGTCGGCGTGATCCTCTTCGTCATCTTCGCCAACGTGATGATCGCCGGCGCCTCCAACGGGGTGAACCTCACCGACGGGCTGGACGGTCTGGCGACGGGTGTGTCCACGATGGTCTTCGGCGCCTACGTCCTCATCAGCATCTGGACCTTCAACCAGAACTGCCAGACCAACCCGGGCATCAAGTGCTACGAGGTCCGCGACTCGCACGACCTCGCGCTGGTCGCGGCGGCCGGCATGGGCGCCTGCTTCGGCTTCCTCTGGTGGAACGCCACCCCGGCCAAGATCTTCATGGGCGACACCGGGTCCCTCGCCCTGGGCGGCGCCCTCGCCGGCCTCGCGATCATGACCCACACCGAGCTGCTCCTCGTGATCCTCGGCGGCATGTTCGTCCTCGAGACGCTCTCGGTCGTCGCGCAGGTCGCCTCGTTCAAGACCACTGGTAAACGGGTGCTGAGAATGGCACCGTTGCACCATCACTTCGAGATGGTGGGCTGGAACGAGGTGACGGTCGTGGTGCGCTTCTGGATCATCGCCGGCCTCTTCGCGGCCTTCGGCCTCGGCGTCTTCTACGCCGAGTGGGTGGTGGGGTCCCAGTGAGCTTCGACCCGCTCTACGAGCCCCGCGAGGGCCTCACCCACCGGGACGCCGACTGGTCGGGCCTGCACGTGCTCGTCGTCGGCCTGGGGGTGTCGGGCTTCGCGGCCGCCGACGCCCTCGCCGACCGGGGCGCCCACGTCGTCGCGGTCTCGCGCGACGAGACCGACGCCATCCGCGAGCGCGCGACCATCCTCGAGATCCTCGACGTCGACGTCCGCGTCGGGCCCGAGCACGTCGTGGCGCCCCCGCCCGGCACCGAGCTGGTCGTCACCTCTCCCGGGGTCCCGCCCCACGACCCGCTCATGCTCGCGGCCGCGGCGGCCGGCATACCCGTCTGGGGAGAGGTGGAGCTCGCCTGGCGCATGCGCACCCGGGAGGGGGCGGCGCCCTGGCTGACCGTCACCGGCACCAACGGCAAGACCACGACGGTCAACATGCTCGCCTCGATCCTGCGGCACGCCGGCCTCCGTGCCACCTCGGCCGGCAACGTCGGCACGCCCCTGCTCGAGGCCGTGCTGCACCCCGAGCCCTACGACGTCCTCGCGGTCGAGCTGTCGAGCTTCCAGCTGCACTGGCAGCGCTCGGTGTCGGCCGTGGCCTCCGCCGTGCTCAACGTCGCGCCGGACCACATCGACTGGCACGGCAGCTACGCCGAGTACCTCCGGGCCAAGGGCAAGATCTACGAGAACACCCACCTGGCCTGCATCTACAACGTCGCCGACATCCAGACCGAGCAGCTCGTCATGGAGGCCAACGTCGTCGAGGGGTGCCGCGCCATCGGCTTCACCACCGGCATCCCGGCGCCCTCGATGGTGGGCGTCGTCGAGGACGTCCTCGCCGACAGGGCCTTCGTGGAGCAGCGGCAGCGCTCGGCCGCCGAGCTGTGCACCATCGCCGACCTGCAGGGCGATGCCCCCTCGGTCGCGCCGCACTACCTCGCCAACGCTCTCGCCGCCGCGGCGCTCGCCCGCGCGTACGGCGTCGGTCCCATCGCGGTCCGCGACGGGCTGCGTGCCTTCCGCCCGGACCGGCACCGCATCGCCGAGATCGCGACCGTCGAGGGCGTCCGGTTCGTCAACGACTCCAAGGCCACCAACCCGCACGCGGCCGCCGCGGCGATCCGCTCCTTCGACTCGGTCGTCTGGGTCGCCGGTGGGCTCCTCAAGGGCGCGGACGTCGACAGCCTCGTCGAGGAGATGTCCTCGCGGCTGCGCGGCGTGGTGCTGCTCGGAGCCGACCGCGACCAGATCGCGCAGGCCCTTTCCCGACACGCACCGGATGTCCCCGTCGTCGACGTGGCCGAGACGGACACTGGGGTCATGGACCGCGTCGTCAGGGAGGCCGCCCGCCTCGCCCAGCCGGGCGACGTCGTGCTGCTCGCCCCCGCTGCCGCGTCGATGGACATGTTCACCAACTACGGGGCTCGCGGCGACGCCTTCGAGGAGGCGGTCCGGCGGCACCTGGAGGCGCACGGAGGGCTGGAGTGAGCACGACGACCGCGGGCACATCCATGGGTTCGGCGGCCTCCGGCACGGCGGGCAGCTCGGACGGGCGCCGGTCCCTGCCGGTCATCGGCAAGCTGGAGTCGCCGCTGACGACGTACTACCTCATCCTCGGCGTCACCTCGACGCTCGTGGTCTTCGGTCTCGTCATGGTCTTCTCCGCCTCCAGCGTCGAGGCGCTGCTGGCCGACGAGGCCTCCTACGCCGTCTTCGTCCGCCAGCTGCTCTTCGCCGTGGTCGGCGCGGCCGTGGCGGCGTTCGCCAGCCGTCTGGACGTGCGGTGGTGGAAACGCCTCGCCGCTCCCACGATGGTTGTTGCGATCCTGCTCATGGCTGCCGTCATCCCGCTCGGGCGCACCGTCAACGGCAACCGCAACTGGCTCGCGGTCGGGCCGGTGCAGTTCCAGCCCTCGGAGTTCGCCAAGCTGGGGATCGTGCTGGTGGGCGCGGTCATCTTCGCCAACAAGTCCTCGCGGATGGGCAACCTCGTGCACGTGGCGGTGCCCTACCTCGTCCCGATCTCGCTCGTCGTGCTCGGCCTGATCCTCGTCGGGCACGACCTCGGCACGGCGATGATCCTGCTCGTCATCATCGGCGCCGTGCTGTTGGTCGCAGGCGCGCCCAAGCGGGTCTTCGCGATCGCCGGTGGTCTCGCGGCTGTCGGTGTCGCCCTCATGGTCACGGGCAGCGGCAACCGCACGAGCCGCATCGCCAACTGGCTCAGCCCGGCCTGTCAGTCCGACCCCGACGGCTGGTGCGGGCAGTCGGTTCACGGCATGTACGCCCTCGCCGACGGCGGCTGGTGGGGCGTGGGACTCGGCGCCTCGAAGGAGAAGTGGGCCTGGCTCTCCGAGGCGCACAACGACTTCATCTTCGCCATCATCGGCGAGGAGCTCGGCCTGCCCGGCACCCTGATGGTCCTGGCCCTCTTCGCCATCCTCGCGTGGGCCTGCTTCCGGCTCGTGACCCGCACCCAGGACCGGTTCGTGCGCGTGGCCGGCTTCGGCATCATGGCGTGGCTGCTCGGCCAGGCCATCATCAACATCGGTGCGGTCATCGGGCTCTTCCCGGTCATCGGCGTCCCGCTGCCGCTCGTCTCGGCCGGTGGGTCCTCGCTCGTGACGACCCTCGTCGCCCTCGGCATCCTGCTCTCCTTCGCCCGCAACGAGCCCGGGTGCAAGGCGCTGCTCGACGCGCGCCCCAGCCTCGTCCGCAGGTCCCTCGCGGTGCTCCCCGCCCGGGTGCGCTCCGTGCCGCAACGTCGCAGAAGTCGGTGATCCCGCTGTCCTCGCCCACCTCCGTCCTGCTCGCCGGGGGAGGGAGCGCCGGCCACGTGTCGCCGCTCCTCGCCCTCGCCGACGCCCTGCGACGCCGCCACCCCGACGTGCGTGTCACGGCGCTCGGCACCCGGGAGGGTCTCGAGGCGCGCCTGGTCCCCGAGCGCGGCTACGACCTGCGCTTCGTGCCCAAGGTGCCGCTGCCACGCCGCCCGAGCCCGGACCTGCTGCGCCTGCCGGCCCGGCTCAAGGCCGCGATCGATGCGGCGGGCGCCGCCATCGACGAGACGGGAGCGGAGGTGGTCGTCGGCTTCGGCGGCTACGTCAGCACGCCGGCCTACCTCGCGGCGCGGCGCCGGCACGTGCCCATCGTCGTGCACGAGCAGAACACCACCGCCGGGCTGGCCAACCGCCTCGGTGCCCGGTGGGCCCGCGCCGTGGCCACGACCTTCGCCAGCACCTCCCTGCCTCGTGCCCAGCGCATCGGCATGCCGTTGCGGCGAGAGGTCGCGACGCTCGACCGGGCGGCGCTGCGTCGGGAGGCGCTCGAGCACTTCGGCCTCGACCCCCGGTGGCCGACGGTCCTCGTCACGGGCGGTTCCCTCGGCGCCCAGCGGCTCAACGAGGCCTTCCGAGCCCGCGTGGCCGAGCTGAGCGGCCGTGGAGTGCAGGTGCTCCACGTCACGGGTCTCGGCAAGGAGTTCGCCGCGTCGCCGCCCGCCGCCGGAGCCCCGTACGTCGTCGTGCCCTACGCCGACCGCATGGAGCTGGCGTATGCCGCCGCCGACCTCGTCGTGGCCCGCGCCGGCGCCAACACGGTGTGCGAGCTGACGGCTGTCGGCCTCCCCGCCGTCTACGTCCCGCTGCCGGTCGGCAACGGCGAGCAACGGCTCAACGCCGCCGAGGTCGTGGCGGCCGGAGGTGGGATCCTCGTCGACGACGCAGCCTTCACGCCGGAGTGGATCGACGCCGAGCTCCTGCCGCTGGCCACCGACCCCGACCGGCTGGCCCGGATGGCTGCTGCCGCCAGAGCCCTCGGCGAGCCTGCGGCCGACGAGACGCTCGCCGACCTGGTCGACAGGGCGGCTGCAGACAGGAACCGCACGTGAGCCAGACCCCGCGCACGCCCACCGTCGACGACCCGTTCGCCGCGGCGCGCTTCGACTTCCACGCTCCGGTCCCGAGCGCCGACGAGCTCGGTCGGGTGCACTTCCTCGCCATCGGGGGCTCCGGCATGTCCGGCGTCGCCCGCATCATGCTGGCGCGTGGGATCCGGGTGACCGGCAGCGACGCCAAGGACGTGCCGGTCCTCAAGGCACTCGAGAGCGAGGGGGCCGGCGTGTGGGTCGGCTTCCACGAGGGCCACCAGGAGCGTGCCGACGCGGTGGTGATGAGCTCCTCGATCCGCGACGACAACGTCGAGCTGGTGGCCGCGCGGGAGCGCGGTGTGCCGGTGCTGCACCGGGCGCAGGGCCTCGCGGCGCTCATGGAGGGACGGCGTCCCGTCGCCGTCGCCGGCGCCAACGGCAAGACCACGACCACCTCGATGCTGACGGTGGCGCTGCAGGGCAGCGGCCTCGACCCGTCCTTCGCCGTCGGGGGAGAGCTGGCCAAGCACGGCACCAACGCCCATGACGGTGCGGACGACGTCTTCGTCGTCGAGGCCGACGAGAGCGACGGCTCCTTCGTCGTCTACCGTCCCGAGGTCGCCGTGGTCACGAACGTGCAGCCCGACCACCTCGACTTCTACTCGAACTTCAACGTTGTGCAGGCGGCGTACGACGCGTTCGTGGGGACCATCCGGCCCGGAGGCCTCCTCGTGACCTGCGCAGACGACCCGGGCGCGGTCGCGCTTTCCGAGCGCGCGCGGGAAACAGGTACGCGCGTGGTGACCTACGGCTTCGACGCCGCCGCCGACGTGGTCCTGCGCGACTACGAGCAGGACGGTGTCACGGCCTCGGCCACCGTGTCCGACGCGGGCACCGAGCGACGCATGACGCTGGGTGTGCCCGGCCGCCACAACGCCCTCAACGCCGCGGCCGCGTACTCAGCCGCAGTGCACGGCCTGGGGCAGGAGCCCGAGCGTGTCCTCGCCGGGCTGGCCTCCTTCACGGGGACCCGGCGGCGGTTCGAGCCCAAGGGGGAGGCCGGCGGGGTCACCGTCGTCGACGACTACGCCCACAACGCCGGAAAGGTGGCCGCAGTCGTCGAGACCGCCAAGGAGCTCGTCGGCGGCAGTGGTCGGCTCGTCGTGGTCTTCCAGCCGCACCTCTACAGCCGCACGCGTGACTTCGCTGTGCAGCTCGGTGCCGGTCTCGCGCCCGCCGACGTCGTCGTGGTCATGGACGTGTACGCCGCCCGTGAGGACCCCGTGCCGGGCGTCTCCGGGCACCTGGTGGCAGACGCGGTCTCGGCTGCGCGGCCGGACGCCGAGGTCCACTACGTCCCGTCGTGGTCCGAGGTGGCCGAGCAGGTGGCGTCCCTGGTGCGACCCGGTGACCTCGTCCTCACCGTCGGCGCGGGCGACGTGACGATGGTCGGCCCGGAGGTGCTGCGGGTCCTCGGGGGCGAGCAGCCGTGATGGCCGAGCAGGGTGGAGCCCGCAGGCGACTGGCCGGCAGGGGGCTCGCGTCCTCGCGGACCCGTTTCGAGCGTCGTGCGGCCGCCGCACGGCGTAGGCCCCGCCTCGTGGCCGCCGTCCTCGCGGTGGTCGTGCTGGTCGCCGTGCTGGCCGTCTGGCTGGGGTGGTTCAGCAGTGCTCTCACGGCATCGAGGGTCGAGGTCCGCGGCGTGCCTGCGGCGGCCTCGGGCCGGGTTCGCGCGGTCGCCGCGGTTCCTCTCGGGGGTCCGCTCCTGCGCGTCGACACCGCCGCCGCCGCCGAACGGCTCCTCGCGGACAAGGCCTGGGGGCGGGTGACGGTCACGCGAGCGTTGCCCGACACCGTCGTGATCAGCGTCACCCCTCGAGTCGCCGTGCTCGCCGTCCGCAACCCTCAAGGTGAGGTGGACGTCGTGGATCGCGACGGCGTCGCCTTCCGCACCGTCGGTGCACCGCCGAAGGACGTGCCGCTGGTCAGCTCCGGTGCCGCCCAGGTCACCAAGGCCGGGGTGGAGGCCGCCCTGCAGGCCCTGGGCTCCCTCGAGCCCTCGCTGCGTGACGAGGTGTCCGGCGTCTCGGTGTCCACCGCCGACCAGGTGTCCTTCACGGTCGCGTCGAAGGGTAAGGAGCGCAAGACGGTGGTCTGGGGCGGCGCGGGTGACGGACCCCGCAAGGCCGAGCTCGTGAAGATCCTGCTGCCCGAGCCCGGTTCCACGATCGACGTGAGCGTGCCGTCCTCTCCCGTCACGCGTTGAGCGAGCGGCACCACGCCACGGTGCAACCCCGACATACCGGTGGTTGTCGGTGCGTGGGAGGCTTGGCCCAGGCGTCCGCAGGGTGCTTGTGGTGCGGATGTTGCTGCTGGGGCGCCGCCTCCGGAAACGGGGCAATCCCCGGGACGACACGCCGGGCCGTGGGTTGATCGGCCCTACGGCTCGTCATACCGTCAGGGCACTGGTTCGTGACCAAACTGTAACCTTTAGGTCTACGTTTAAGGTTTGAGGGCTTACAGGCTCGGGGCGAGCCGCACCAACGGGAGCCTCGAGCAGACCAGCCAAGACCAG
Organism: Terrabacter terrae; assembly: GCF_039529575.1. NCBI lineage: Bacteria > Bacillati > Actinomycetota > Actinomycetes > Micrococcales > Intrasporangiaceae > Terrabacter > Terrabacter terrae. The sequence continues at coordinate 51,826 of NZ_BAAANB010000003.1, read as the reverse complement.
CCAAGACCAGTCAGACCTTCGTCACAGGGCGGCGCAGCATCGCCGCCCGTCCCCAGCCCACCCGCAGCACGGCACCACCAGTCAGGAAGGCCCACTCTCGTGGCAGCAGCACCGCAGAACTACTTGGCCGTCATCAAGGTCGTCGGCATCGGCGGCGGCGGCGTCAATGCCATCAATCGCATGATCGAGGTCGGCCTCAAGGGCGTCGAGTTCATCGCCATCAACACCGACGCCCAGGCGCTGCTCATGAGCGACGCCGACGTCAAGCTCGACGTCGGTCGCGAGCTCACGCGCGGACTCGGCGCCGGCGCCGACCCCGAGGTCGGCAAGAAGGCCGCCGAGGACCACGCCGAGGAGATCGAGGAGGTCCTCAAGGGGGCCGACATGGTCTTCGTCACCGCCGGTGAGGGCGGCGGCACGGGCACCGGTGGGGCGCCCGTCGTGGCTCGCATCGCCCGCGGTCTCGGTGCCCTGACGATCGGTGTCGTCACCCGCCCGTTCACCTTCGAGGGTCGCCGCCGCGCCAACCAGGCCGAGTCGGGCATCGGTAGCCTCCGCGAGGAGGTCGACACGCTGATCGTGATCCCGAACGACCGGCTCCTGTCGATCAGCGACCGCAACGTCTCGATGATGGACGCGTTCCGCTCGGCCGACCAGGTGCTGCTCTCCGGTGTCCAGGGCATCACCGACCTGATCACCACCCCCGGCCTGATCAACCTCGACTTCGCCGACGTCAAGTCGGTCATGCAGGGTGCCGGCTCGGCGCTCATGGGCATCGGCTCGGCCCGTGGTGAGGACCGCGCGGTCCAGGCTGCCGAGCTCGCCATCAGCAGCCCGCTGCTCGAGGCCTCGATCGACGGCGCGCACGGCGTCCTGCTGTCGATCCAGGGCGGCTCGGACCTCGGCCTCTTCGAGATCAACGAGGCGGCCCGCCTGGTGCAGGAGGCGGCCCACCCCGAGGCCAACATCATCTTCGGCGCGGTCATCGACGACGCCCTCGGCGACGAGGTCCGGGTCACCGTCATCGCAGCCGGCTTCGACGGCGGCGGCCCCAGCCAGCGACACGACGAGCGGGCCCTCGGCCACGTCGTCGGGCGGTCGCAGCAGCAGGCCCCCCCGTCGCAGCAGCGACCCAGCACGCCGCAGCAGGCGCCCCAGCAGGCGCCGCACCAGGGAGGCCAGCCCCAGCACTCCAACGGGCAGCCGCAGCACGCCGTCCCGACGCAGCAGCCGATGCACCGTCCGGCCCAGCAGCTGCCCACGCAGCAGCCCGCCGCGCCGGCCCAGCAGCCGCAGCACCAGCACCAGCAGGCGCAGCACCAGCAGCCGCAGCACCAGCAGCAGCCGGTCCAGCAGCAGCCGGTCCAGCAGTCGCACCCGGTGCAGCAGCCGCCGCGCCAGGTGACCTTCGACGAGGGTGACGAGCTGGACGTCCCCGACTTCCTCAAGTAGGACGACGCCGGCGCCGATCGCGGCAGCCGGGAACAGCAGGACCTCACCGCACGGGCGGGAGACGCTCAGGCGTCTCCTGCCCGTCGGCGTGCCGGGTCCGCGATGCCCGCCATCCTGTCCCTGCGCCGTCCCCACCACGCCTCGCTCCCCGTCAGGGGTCCGGGGGGCCGGGCGTTAGGTTGGTCCCCGTGTTCTACTGGCGCACCACCTTCACGTCCGCACCCGGAGCAGCCCCCGTGGAGCTGGGGTTCACGGGTCGGTCGGCCGGACGGGGGAGCGGCGCGTATGCCGGCCTCAACCTCGGCGGCCACGTCGGCGACGACGTCGCCGACGTCGAGGCCAACCGCAAGGCGCTGGCCCACGCGGTGGACCTGCCGCGGGAGCGCATCGTCTTCATGAACCAGGTGCACGGCTGTGACGTGGTCGAGGTCGCGGGCCCGTGGGACGGCGAGACGCCGGCCGTCGACGCGGTCGTCACCCGCGAGAGCGACCTGGTCCTCGCCGTCCTCGTCGCGGACTGTGTCCCGGTGCTGCTCCACGACGCCGACGGGAGCGTCCTCGGTGCCGTCCACGCCGGCCGCCCGGGCATGGTCAACGGGATCATCGGGCGCGCCGTCTCGGCGATGCGCGACCTCGGGGCCACGCGCCTCCACGCCACCGTCGGGCCGTCGGTGTGCGGACGCTGCTACGAGGTGCCCGACGAGATGGCCGCGGCCGCCGTCAGCGCGTCTCGCAGCGCCGCCGCACGGTCGTGGACCGGGACCCCCGCCATCGACGTGGCCGCCGGGGTGGTCGAGCAGCTCGCGGCCGCCGACGTCGCGGTGCAGTGGGTGCCCGGCTGCACCCGCGAGAGCGGTGACCTCTACTCGTACCGCCGCGACGGTCGCACCGGGCGGTTCGCCGGGGTCGTGCTGCGCCGGGCGGTGGCCTCGTGACCGCCGAGGAGCGCGGGCGGCTGGAACAGCTGCGCGACAACCTGGCCGCCGTCCACCAACGCATCGAGCGGGGCTGCGCCGACGCGGGTCGGGATCCCGGCGAGGTCACCCTCGTGGTCGTCACGAAGTTCTTCCCGGCCTCCGACGTCCTGCTGCTCCACCGCCTCGGCGTGCGCAACTTCGGGGAGAACCGCGACCAGGAGGCCGTCGAGAAGTTCCGCGATGTCCGGCGGGTCCTCTCGGCCACCGGTGAGCCCGAACCCCTCCTCCACTTCATCGGGCAGCTGCAGAGCAACAAGGCCGGCCACGTGGCGGCCTACGCCGACGTCGTGCAGTCGGTCGACCGCCACAAGCTGGTGACCGCCCTCGCCCGAGGCGCCCGCACGCACGACCGTCGCCTGCTCCTGCTGCTCCAGGTCAGCCTCGACGCAGACACCTCCCGCGGAGGCGCCCTGCCGGAGCACCTCGATGCGCTCGCCGACGCGGTGGCGGCGGAGGACCTGCTGGACCTGCGCGGCGTCATGGCGGTCGCACCCCTGGGAGCCGACCCGGACGCCTCCTTCGCGCGCCTGCGGGAGGTCGCCGACGGCATACGTTCTCGGCACCCCGGGGCGGGTTGGATCTCGGCGGGGATGAGCGGGGACCTGGAGGCGGGGCTGCGCCACGGTGCGACACACCTGCGTGTCGGTACCGCAATCCTCGGTTCACGCCCGTCACTTCTGTAACGTCGGCGGAGATCACAATTCGACGTTCTGGGAGTTGGCCATGGCAGGGGCACTGCGCAAGACGATGGTGTACCTCGGACTCAGCGAGGAGGACCAGCGTCATGACCGTTACGACGACTACGACGCCTACGACGAGTCCGACCGCTACGACGACGAGAGCGAGCACACCGCGGCCGTGACCCAGCTTCCCACCAAGCGACCCGTGGCTGCCGTCGTGCGCGACGTCGAGGTCGGATCCCTCAACCGCATCACGACGATCCACCCGCGCACCTACAACGAGGCCAAGAACATCGGCGAGTGGTTCCGCGACCAGGTCCCGGTCATCATGAACCTCAGCGACATGGACGACGCCGACGCCAAGCGTCTCGTCGACTTCGCCGCGGGTCTGGTCTTCGGGCTGCACGGCACGATCGAGCGCGTCACCTCCAAGGTCTTCCTGCTCTCGCCGGCACACGTGGAGATCTCGGCCGACGAGCCGGAGCCCCCCGCGTCCGCCCGCGGCTTCTTCAACCAGAGCTGAAGACCGCGGTCCTCCACCACGAGCGGGCCTCACCGAGCGCCCGGCGCCCCGTCCGCGTTTCGCTCCTGCGCGCAGATCAGGGACACTGACCACCATGGATGTGTTCTGGACGATCTACGGGGTGGTCGTCTTCACCTTCTTCATCGCGCTCATCGGTCGCTTCGTCCTCGACTGGGTGCAGGTGCTGGCCAGGTCCTGGCGCCCCGCGGGGGTCGTTCTCGTCCTGGCCGAGGCGGTCTACACGGTCACCGACCCGCCGCTGCGAGCCCTGCGCAAGGTGATCCCGTCCCCCAACATCGGGGGCGTGCGGCTCGACCTCAGCTTCCTCGTCCTGATGCTGCTGACGTCCTTGGCCCTGAACGTCCCCAACTACTTCTGACTTTCCCGTTGTTCCTCGAGCCCGGGCGGCCGCACGTTGCTTTGGTCGCCGCAGGAGTCGTTGGATAGCGTTGACCCGAACCATTACGTCTGCATCGAGGTGACCCATGGCGCTAACGCCGGAACAGGTGCTCAACAAGCACTTCCAGACCACGCAGTTTCGCCGTGGCTACGAGGAGCGGGACGTTGACGACTTCCTCGACGAGATCGTGGCCGAGATGCGCTCGCTCATCGAGCAGCGTGACGACTACCTGAAGCAGCTCAACGACTGCCGCGCGAGCAAGAACCAGTCGGCCGTGCGCGCCGACGGGCCGACGGCTGCCATGCCGGCGGTCGCGCGCCCCGGCGAGGAGGCCAAGCTCGGCGGGCTCACCGCCAAGATCCAGGACGCGGAGCGCGCCTTCAAGGCCGCCAGCGAGCGCGCCGCCAAGGCGAAGGCGGAGGCCGAGAACGCAGAGCGTGTGGCCAAGGAGCGCATCGAGCGCGCCAAGGCCGAGGCCGAGCGTGCCGAGGCCGCCGCCAAGTCTGCCGTCGACTCGCAGGCCCTCAACGACGCGCAGGCCAGGCTGAACGCCCTCAACTCCCAGGTCGCCGACGCCGAGGCGCAGCTGGCCAAGGCGCAGGAGAACGCGCGCTCCGCCGAGGAGCGCGCCGCCCGGGCCGCGCAGGACGCGGAGACCGCCCAGGTCGAGGCCGCCCGCATCCGCGAGGAGTCGGCCAAGGCACCCGCAGCCGCTCCCGCTCCCGCCGCCGCAGAGGCGCCGGCCAACGCGCCGGCCGGCAACCTCGACGCCGCCGGCGTCATCGCCCTCGCCCAGCGCCTGCACGACGAGCACGTGGCCGCCGGTGAGAGCCGCCGCGACGAGCTGATCTCCGAGGCCGAGAACCGTCACCGCGAGATGGTCGAAGCCGCCCAGGCCCGCCACGACGAGCTCGTCAACGCCGGGCAGAGCCGCCACGAGCAGGCCACGAAGGAGGCGGAGCAGATCTCGGCCGAGGCGGCGTCGCAGCGTGACCAGATGATCGCCGAGGCCACGTCCCAGCGTGACCAGATGATCGCCCAGGCCACCTCGCAGCGTGACCAGATGCTCGCGGAGGCGACCTCGCGGCGCGACGAGATGCTGACGGAGGCCCGCGAGCGAGCCACCGGCATGGTCGCCGAGGCCCAGCAGAAGAAGGCGGCCCTGCTCGAGGAGCTCGACAAGCAGAAGGGCCTGCTCGACCGCAAGATCGCTGAGCTCCGCGGGTTCGAGAAGAACTACCGCTCCAACCTCAAGTCCTACATCGAGAGCCAGCTGCACGACCTCGACGGCAGCGCCCAGGAGCCGGCACACGTCGGCGCCGGCGAGGGCAGCCAGGACTGAGCCCCCCACCTCGACAGACGCACCAAGGCCGCCCGGACCAACATCCAGGCGGCCTTCGGTGTACCGAGGGACGAACACTTGGTACGCATTTGCGTTTCGCGTTTGTGTGCGACCCGCACGAGGCTTATTGTCAGCCCCACTTGTCAGCGTCGACGGTGTGACGACGGAGGGTCTGATGGCGAAGAAGACGGCAGCGCCGAGCTCCGCGGTCAAGCGGTCCACGCCGGCCCGGGCCGGTGCGGCCACCACCGGCACGGCCAAGAAGGCGCCGACGGGTACGACGGACAAGACGGCCGCTGTCGAGAAGACGGCAGCAGGGCGCTCCAGCGCCGCTGGAGGCAAGGTCGCCGCGGCGGCATCGACGGTGAAGAAGGCGCCGACTCCCACCAGCACCAAGGCAACGGGCGAGACACCGGGCAAGACGGCCAGCAAGACGAGCAGCAGGACGGCATCTGTCACAAAGGCCTCCTCGGAGCCGGGCACCCGGTCGACGAAGAAGCCGACGAGCGGGCAGCCGGTCGCGCGAACGGGCGCGCCGACCACGAGGTCGGCGCCCAACCCTGCTGGCAAGGTCGCTGAAAAGCCGGCAGCGGCAGGCACGGCGAGCGCGGCACAGCCGGGCGCGAGAAGCACGAAGGCTCGAAAGGCCAGCGCGGAGAAGGCCGGCGCGGACACCATGAGCGCTAGCAGCACCCAGGCACAGAAGAAGAACACGTCCGGTCGCGCCACCAGCACGGCGGCGCAGACCCGGTCGACGGCGGCGAAGCAGACGTCCGCCACCACCTCATCCCGAGCAGGCGCCGGGGCTGCCAAGCCCGCAGCGAAGGCGCCTGCACCTCGAACCAAGAAGGCAGCTGTGACGACGAGCTCAACCGCACCGCGCGCGACGGCCACGAAAGCCGCAACCAAGAGCGCAGCAAAGACCACCCGCACGTCCGTCGACGCGGCCAAGCTCAGTGAGCAGCTGCGGGTCAAGGACGACGAGAGCCCCTGGAGCGAGGAGGAGATCACCGAGGTCCGCGGAGTCCTGCTCGACGAGATCGGGCAGCACCGCGTCGAGCTGAAGCTCGCCGAGGACGAGCTCGACGACCTGCTGCGCGCCACGGGCGACGGCGCCGGCGACGACCAGGCCGACGCGGGCGCCAAGACGGCCGAGCGCGAGCACGAGATCTCGGTGGCCGCCAACGCCCGCGCCAGCCTGCGCCAGGCGGAGCACGCGCTCGAGCAGCTCGAGGCCGGCACCTACGGCATCTGCGAGGACTGCGGCAACCCCATCGGCAAGCTTCGACTTCAGGCCCGTCCTCGTGCGACCCTGTGCATGACATGCCAGGAGAAGCAGGACCGCCACTGACGCCCGATCACGCCACGTCGACCCCCCGCGCGGGGGTCGACGGCGTGTCCACCACTACGAACACACCCGCCGACCCAACCGCGGGCACCCCCGCGAACGAGTCCGCGGCCCCAGCCCCCGTGACCGCGCCCAGCCCCGACCAGAGCCGACCGGCGCCCGACCGGCGCAAGCGCCTCTTCGCGGTGCTCGGCGTCGTCGCGGTGCTCGCCTACGCCAGCGACCAGCTGACGAAGGCGGTGGCCCTCGACACCCTCGCCGACGGCGAGGCACATCCGTTCCTCGGCCAGCTCATCCGACTGCGGCTGATCGGCAACCCCGGTGCGGCGCTCTCGCTGGGCGCCGGCAGCACGTGGATCATGACCGGAATCGCAATCGCGGTGCTCGTCGCGATCGTGGTGGTGGCCCGCCGGCTCGGGTCGCGCGCGTGGGCCATCGCCCTCGGCCTGCTGCTCGGGGCGGCGCTGGGCAACCTGACCGACCGCTTCGTCCGACCGCCCGGTGGCGGGCAGGGCCACGTGGTCGACTTCATCGACTACCACTGGTTCATCGGCAACGTCGCCGACATCTGGATCGTCTCGGCCGCCGTCCTCATCGTCATCCTGGCGATGGTCGGCATCGGCGTCGACGGCCGCCGTGACCAGCGCGACCACAGCAGCCGCGGGGGCACCGGAGGCGACGAGCATGCCTGACGTCCGCACCGTCCTCGTCCCCGACGGGCTGGAGGGGGAGCGCGTCGACGCCGGTGTCGCCCGGCTCTTCGGCGTCTCCCGCACCAAGGCGGCCGACCTGGCCGCCGACGGCCACGTCGTGCTCGACGGCAAGGCCGTCGCCAAGTCGGAGCGCCTGTTCGCCGGCGCGATGCTCGAGGTGTCGCTGCCGAGCGCCCAGGAGAGCCCGAGCCTGCAGGTCATCGCCCAGCCGGTGCCCGGTATGGCGATCGTCCACGACGACGACGACATCGTCGTCGTCGACAAGCCCGTCGGCGTGGCCGCGCACCCGAGCGTCGGGTGGACCGGTCCCGACGTCGTCTCGGGGCTGGCCGCCGCCGGCTACCGGATCTCCACGTCGGGGGCTCCCGAGCGCCAGGGGATCGTGAGCCGCCTCGACGTGGGGACCTCGGGACTGATGGTCGTCGCGAAGAGCGAGTACGCGTACTCCCGCCTCAAGCACGCCTTCCGCAGCCGCACGGTCGACAAGACCTACCACGCTCTCGTGCAGGGCCTGCCCGACCCCGTCGTCGGCACCGTGGACGCTCCGATCGGTCGGCACCCCGGCCACGACTACAAGTTCGCGGTGATGAAGACCGGCAAGCCGTCGGTGACCCACTACGAGGTCATCGAGGCGTTCCGGCACGCGAGCCTGCTCGACATCCACCTGGAGACCGGCCGCACCCACCAGATCCGCGTGCACTTCGCGGCGCTGCACCACCCGTGCTGCGGCGACCTCACCTACGGCGCCGACCCGAGGCTCGCGGCCCGGCTGAAGCTCGAGCGGCAGTGGCTGCATGCCGTCGGTCTCGGGTTCGAGCACCCCGGCACGGGCGAGTACGTCCACTTCGAGAGCCCCTACCCGGAGGACCTGCAGCGGGCGCTCGACATCGTCGCGACGTTCTAGACCTTCACCCTCCAGCGGAGGTTGAAACCGTCGGGTATGCCGCCCCGGCCCCTTCGTGGGCCGGGGCGGCCTCGTCGTGGGCGAGGTCGACGGCGGGCACGGACCCCCGCGACACCCTCCGGAGCGCCCACCGGAACACCTGCCGCGACACCCGTGCTCGACACGCCGGGGACTGTCCTCGGCGAGGCTTAGACTCATCCACGATGTCGACCGAAGCCGCCCCGAGAAACGACCAGAACTTCGTGCACCTCCACGTGCACACGGAGTACTCCATGCTCGACGGGGCGGCCCGCATCGGCGACCTCTTCAGCGAGGCTGCCCGGATGGGCATGCCGGCCCTGGCCACCACCGACCACGGCTACGTCTTCGGCGCCTACGAGTTCTGGAAGAAGGCACAGGGCACCGGCGTCAAGCCGATCATCGGCGTCGAGGCCTACATCACGCCCGGCACGCACCGCAGCGACCGCACCAAGGTCAGCTGGGGTGACGGCGGCCGTGACGACGTGTCGGGCAGTGGCGCCTACACCCACATGACGATGCTCGCGAGCAACAACGAGGGCATGCACAACCTGTTCCGGATGAGCTCGATCGCGAGCCTGGACCAGGTCTACACGAAGTGGCCGCGCATCGACCGCGACCTGCTCTCGACCTACGGCAAGGGCCTGATCGTCACCACCGGGTGCCCCTCGAGCGAGATCCAGACCAAGCTGCGCTTCGGCATGTACGACGAGGCCCGCGAGGTCGCCGCCGAGCTGCGCGACATCTTCGGCAACGAGAACGTCTTCGTCGAGCTGATGGACCACGGCCTCGACATCGAGCGGCGCACCCAGAAGGACCTCATCCGCCTCGCGCGCGACCTCAAGCTGCCGCTCGTGGCGACCAACGACCTGCACTACACCCGCGCCGAGGACGCCAAGGCCCACGCGGCCCTGCTCTGCGTGCAGTCCGGCTCGACCCTCATGGACCCCAACCGGTTCAAGTTCGACGCCGACGACTTCTACCTCAAGTCCGCCCAGGAGATGCGCCACCTGTGGCGCGAGCTGCCCGAGGCGTGCGACAACACCCTCCTGATCGCCGAGCGGTGCGAGGTCTCCTTCACCGAGGGGGAGGGGCGCTACATGCCGCGCTTCCCCTGCCCCGAGGGCGAGGACGAGACCTCGTGGTTCATCAAGGAGGTCGAGACCGGCCTGCAGCGCCGCTTCCCCGAGGGGGTGCCGGACTACGCCCGCAAGCAGGCGGCCTTCGAGGAGGAGGTCATCGTCTCCAAGGGCTACCCCGGCTACTTCCTCGTCGTCGCCGACTTCATCAACTGGGCCAAGCGCAACGGCATCCGCGTGGGCCCCGGCCGAGGCTCCGGTGCCGGCTCGATGTGCGCCTACGCGATGGGGATCACCGACCTCGACCCGATCCCGCACGGCCTGATCTTCGAGCGCTTCCTCAACCCCGAGCGCATGTCCATGCCCGACTTCGACGTCGACTTCGACGAGCGCCGTCGTGGCGAGGTCATCCGCTACGTCACCGAGAAGTACGGCGAGGAGCGCGTCGCGCAGATCGTCACCTACGGCACCATCAAGGCCAAGCAGGCACTCAAGGACGCGAGCCGGGTGCTCGGCCATCCGTTCTCGATGGGCGAGAAGCTCACCAAGGCCATGCCACCCGACGTCATGGGCAAGGGCATGCCGCTCGCCGACGTCTTCAAGCCCGAGTCCAAGCGCTACAACGAGGCCGTCGACTTCCGGGCCGTGCACGACGAGGACCCGCAGGCCCAGGAGGTCGTGGCGACGGCCCTGGGTCTCGAGGGCCTGAAGCGTCAGTGGGGAGTGCACGCCGCCGGCGTCATCATGAGCAGCGAGCCGCTTGTCGACGTCATCCCGATCATGCGCCGCCTCCAGGACGGCCAGATCATCACGCAGTTCGACTACCCCAGCTGCGAGAACCTGGGCCTGGTCAAGATGGACTTCCTGGGGCTGCGCAACCTCACGATCCTCGACGACGCCATCGAGAACATCAAGCTCAACCGCGACGAGGACATCGACCTCGACGCCCTGTCCAAGGACATGACCGACAAGGCCACCTACGAGCTGCTCGGCCGGGGCGACACGCTCGGCGTCTTCCAGCTCGACGGCGGCGGCATGCGGGCGCTGCTGCGCCTGATGCAGCCCGACAACTTCGAGGACATCTCCGCCGCCCTCGCGCTCTACCGACCCGGCCCCATGGGCGTCAACGCCCACACCAACTTCGCGCTGCGCAAGAACGGCAAGCAGGAGGTCATCCCGCTCGACCCTCAGCTCAAGGGCAAGCTGCAGCCGGAGATGGTCGAGGCACTCGACCCGATCCTGAAGATGACCTACGGCCTGGTCATCTACCAGGAGCAGGTCATGGAGATCGCCCAGAAGCTCGCCGGCTACACCCTCGGCAACGCCGACCTGCTGCGCCGCGCCATGGGCAAGAAGAAGAAGGAGGTGCTCGACGCCGAGTACGTCCCCTTCTCCGAGGGCATGAAGGCCAACGGCTTCAACGAGGCCTCGATCGCCGCCCTGTGGGGCGTCCTCGTCCCGTTCTCCGACTACGCGTTCAACAAGGCGCACACGGCGGCATACGGCCTCGTCTCGTACTGGACCGGCTACCTCAAGGCCAACTACCCGGCCGAGTACATGGCGGCGCTGCTCACCAGCGTGCGCGACGACAAGGACAAGTCGGCGCTCTACCTCAACGAGTGCCGGCACATGGGCATCAAGGTGCTGCCGCCCGACGTCAACGAGTCGATCGCCAACTTCGCGGCTGTCGGCACCGACATCCGCTTCGGCCTGGCCGCCATCCGCAACGTCGGGCTGCCGGTGGTCCAGGCGATCGTCAAGGCCCGCGAGGAGAAGGGCGCCTTCGCGTCCTTCAAGGACTTCCTCTCGAAGGTGCCGGCCGTCGTCTGCAACAAGCGCACCATCGAGTCGCTCATCAAGGGTGGCGCCTTCGACTCCCTCGGCGAGTCCCGCCGCGGCATGGTCGAGGTCCACGAGCGCTACATCGACGCGCTGATCGAGGTCAAGAAGCAGGAGGCCATCGGGCAGGACAGCCTCTTCGCCAGCTTCGGCGACGACAACGCGTCCGGGGACGGTCAGGACGGCCCTGGGGCCTTCGACGGGCTGCCGCCGGTGCCGACGATGGAGTGGGAGAAGGCGACGCTGCTCTCCTTCGAGCGCGAGATGCTCGGCCTCTACGTCAGCGACCACCCGCTCTTCGGCATCGAGCACATCCTCGCCACGCACGCCGACACCTCCATCGCCGCACTGATGGGCGATGACCCCAAGCCCGACGGCACCCCGGTCACGGTGGCCGGGCTGATCACGAGCCTGCAGCTCAAGCGCACGAAGAAGGGCGACCTGTGGGCCATCGCGACGGTCGAGGACCTCGACGGCGCGGTCGAGTGCCTCTTCTTCCCGTCGGCCTACATGACGTACTCCACGATGCTCGCCCAGGACACCGTGTGCGCCGTCAAGGGCCGCGTCAGCGCGCGTGACGACTCGATCTCTATCTTCGCGCAGGAGCTGACGATCCCCGACATCAAGGAGGGCCCGCGCGGGCCGGTCGTACTCACGCTGCCGCTCGGGCGAGCGACCCCAGCCGTGGCCGAGAGCCTCAAGCGGGTGCTCGGTGAGCACCCCGGGGCCACCGAGGTGCAGGTCAAGCTGACCCAGCCCGGACGCTCGGTCCTGATGTCGCTCGACGACTCGCTGCGGGTCACCGCGACCTCCGCCCTGTTCGGTGACCTGAAGGCGCTCCTCGGTCCCGCCTGCCTGAGCTGAGGCCGCGGTGATGCGCGACAGCGACCGGCGGCGGCTGCGCCGGGCGCGGATGGCCGCCCTCGGCCTCACTCCACCGCTCGGCGGCACCAGCCGCGCCGCGCCGAAGTCCGCGCTCGAGGTCACGCAGGAGCTCGGCGCCCTGCAGGCCCAGGACTACGCCAGCGGCGCGTGGTCGCTCGGCGTCCGCTCGGGGCTCACCCTCGAGCAGGTGGAACAGGCCGTCGTGGACCGGCAGGTCGTACGCACGTGGCCGATGCGCGGCACGATCCACTGGGTCCCCGCCGAGGACGCGCGCTGGATGTGCGAGCTGCTCGCGGCGCCGCGAAGCACCACGCTCGCGACCCGGTTCGCGCAGCTCGCCATCACCGCCGCCGACGTCGAGCGCTCCGGACAGGTCTTCGAGGAGCACCTGCGCGTGCCGAGGAGCCGCCCCGACGTCGCAGCGCTGCTGGTCGAGCACGGCATCGACCCGGCCGGGCAGCGCAAATACCACCTCATCGGCTACCACTGCATGAGCGGCCTGATCTGCCAGGGGCCGCTGATCGGCAAGCAGCCGAGCTTCGTGCTCATCGACGCGTGGGTCCCGCGGTCGCGGCAGCCCTCGCGGGAGGAAGGGCTGGCGACGGTCGCCGAGCGCTACGTCCGCAGCCACGGACCCGTGACGGAGAGGGACCTCGCCGGCTGGCTGCTCAAGCCCCTGTCGCTGACCCGTGAGGCGCTGGCCCTGGTCGACGACCGCCTGGTGCGTGAGACCGTCGACGACGAGGTGTGGCTCACCCACGTCGACGCCCGCCCCGTCCCCGACCTGCCCGGTGGGGTGCACCTCCTCCCGCAGTGGGACGAGTTCCTCCTCGGCTACAAGTCGCGCGACGTGACGCTGCCGCCCGAGCACTTCGCCAAGGTGGTGCCCGGACGCAACATGGTCTTCAAGCCGACGCTGGTGGTGGACGGGCAGGTCGCCGGCACCTGGCGGCGCGTCTCGAAGTCGGCGCACGTCCGCGTCGAGGTGCAGCCCTTCGCCGAGCTCTCCGCCCGACGGTGGCGAGAGGTCCAACGCGCGGCGGAGGCCTACGCCACCTTCCTCGGCGTCGAGGCACAGGTCGTACGCGCGGCGCCGGGTCTCCCGTCCGGGGACGGGAGCGCCTGAGTGGCCAGGGGAGCCATCCCGCCCTCGCCCCTGCCGCCTCGCCACGGCGTCGATGCCCAGCGCTTCCGTATGCCGCAGGACGGGTCGTGGACGTACCTGCGGGACCACCTCGTCGAGCGGCTCTCGCCGGGGGTCCCGTCGTGGGAGGTCGACCGCATGCTGCGGGCGGGGGAGTTCGTCGACGCATCCGGCACCCCGCTGCAGGCCGACGCGCCGTTCGTGCCGCAGGCAGCCGTGTGGGCCCACCGCGACCTGCCCGAGGAGGTCGTGCACCCCGAACCGCCCGTCGTGCTGCACCGGGACGAGCGGATCGTCGTCGTCGACAAGCCCCACGACATGGCGACGATGCCCCGGGGGAGGCACGTCGTGCAGAGCGCCCTCGCCCGCACCCGCGTCCTCACCGGGCTGGACCGGCTGGCGCCGGCGCACCGTCTCGACCGCCCCACGGCCGGCGTCCTGATGCTCACGGTCGAGCAGCGGTGGCGGGGGCCCTACCAGCGCGTCTTCGCCGATGGCCTCGCGCACAAGGAGTACCTCGCCGTGGCACCGGTCCTGCCGAGGCTCGCGCTGCCCCTGGTGCGTCGCACGCATCTCGTCAAGGACCACGGCACGCACCAGGCCCGGGAGGTCGAGGACGCCGACCCCAACGCCGAGACGCTGGTGGAGCTGCTCGAGACGGCGCCGGGAGCGGACAGCGACGGGAAGGAACTCGGCCTCTACCGGCTCACGCCGCGGACGGGCCGGACCCACCAGCTGCGGTGCCAGCTGAACGGCCTGGGCATCCCGATCGTCGGCGACCCGCTCTACCCGGTCGAGCAGGACGTGCCGCTCGGCTTCGACGCGCCCCTGCAGCTGCTCGCCGCCGTCCTCGCCTTCGACGACCCGGTCGACGGGACGCCGCGCCGGTTCGTCAGCCGACGCAGGCTGGCGGCTTGGCCCGGCGCCTGGCCCCTTGGCTGAGCGGGCGATCTCATGCGGCCGGGCGATTCGCACCGAATGTCCGCGCAGTTCTTCCTCAGGCGTCGTTCATGCTGCGTTCAGCGTCGCGTGCTCGCCTCGACGCGCGGACGTCGGGGGTCCGGTCTAGGGTGACGCGCAGACCGAGCGGAGGAGCCGGTCCCAGGGAGGAAATTCATGCGTCAGTCTCGTCCTGCCCTGCGTCGGGTAGCCGCGGTCACCACCGCTGCGCTCGCCGTGGGCATCACCCCCTTCGTCGTGGCCGCACCGGCCTCGGCGGCGGCCCCGACGGAGCTGTTCTTCAGCGAGTACGTCGAGGGCTCGAGCAACAACAAGGCGCTCGAGATCTACAACGGCACGGGGTCCACGGTGGACCTGTCGGCCTACAGCATCGCCATCTCGTTCAACGGCGGCACGTCCAACGGCACCATCCCGCTGAGCGGCAGCGTCGCCAGCGGCGACGTCTTCGTGCTCGCTGCGAGCTCGGCCTCGACCGCACTGGTCGCGCTGGCCGACCAGACCACCACCGCATCGCTCTTCAACGGGGACGACGCGATCACCCTGCGCAAGGGCACCACCGCCGTCGACGTCATCGGCCAAATCGGCACCGACCCCGGCACCGAATGGGGCACCGGCCTGACCTCGACCGCCGACAACACGCTGCGTCGCAAGACGTCGGTCACCGCGGGTGACCCGAACGGCGCCGACGCCTTCGACCCTGCCGTGCAGTGGGACGGCTACGCCGTCGACACCTTCGACGGCCTCGGCAGCCACACGGTCGACGGCGGTCCCGCCGCCGACGTGGCCCCGAGTGTGACGGCCACGACCCCGGCCGACGGCGCCTCCAGCGTGGCCGTCGACGCCAGCCCCACCGTGACGTTCTCGGAGCCCGTCGACGCCGCCCCCGGCGCCTTCTCGCTCGCCTGTTCCCTCTCGGGTGCCAAGAGCCTGACCGTCACGGGTGGCCCCGCCACCTTCACACTCGACCCCTCCGCCGACTTCGCCCTCGGTGACGCCTGCACCCTGACCGTGTCGGCGTCGGCGGTCACCGACCAGGACGCCGTCGACCCGCCCGACACGCTCGCGTCCGACGTCGTCGTGCGCTTCTCGGTGCCGGCGAGCAA
Organism: Terrabacter terrae; assembly: GCF_039529575.1. NCBI lineage: Bacteria > Bacillati > Actinomycetota > Actinomycetes > Micrococcales > Intrasporangiaceae > Terrabacter > Terrabacter terrae. Next base: position 36,459 of record NZ_BAAANB010000003.1, on the reverse strand, counting down.
CCCGTGCGAGGCCGACACGACGTCGATCCCCGCGATTCAGGGCCGCGGCGACATGGCTGCGGTGACCGGCAGCGTCACGACCCGCGGCGTCGTCGTCGGCGACTACGAGGGCCCGTCCCCGGCGCTGCGCGGCTTCTTCATCCAGGACCCCACCGGTGACGGCGACGCCGCCACCTCCGACGGCATCTTCGTCTTCGAGGGCAGCAACGCCGACAGCGTGAAGCTCGGCGACGTCGTCACCGTGACGGGCAACGTCGGCGAGAACCAGGACCAGACGCAGGTCAGCGCCGGCCGCATCACCGTCTGTGGCACCGGCACGGTCGCCCCGACCGATGTCCGCTTCCCGGTGGCGAGCCCGACGGCCCTCGAGCGCTACGAGGGCATGCTCGTCACGCTCCCGCAGGACATGTCGGTGACCGAGCACTACCAGCTCGGCCGCTTCGGCCAGGTCACGCTCGCCCAGGGTGGCCGTCTCGAGCAGCCGACCAACGTCGTGGCCCCCGGCGCCCCGGCGGCTGCGCTCCAGGCGGCCAACGACCTGCGCAAGATCATCCTCGACGACACGACGCAGGCGCAGAACGTCGACCCGATCGCATTCGGGCGCGGTGGGCAGCCGCTGTCGGCGTCCAACACCCTGCGCGGTGGCGACACCGTCACCGACCTGACCGGTGTGCTGACGTACACCTGGGGCGGCAACTCGGCCAGCGCCAACGCCTACCGCATCCGCCCCGTCAGCCCGCGGGCGACGGTCGACTTCCAGCCCACCAACCCCCGCCCGTCCAGCCCTCCGGCTGTCGGCGGCCGCACCCGCGTCGTGGGGATGAACCTGCTCAACTTCTTCACCACCCTCGACACCACCGGCAACAACTGCCGTGGTGGCCTCACCGGTGACGTGATGGACTGCCGCGGCGCCAACACCGCGGCCGAGTTCGACCGTCAGTGGCACAAGACGGTCACCGCCGTCTCCGGGACCGGTGCCGACGTCGTCGCCTTCATGGAGATGGAGAACGACGGCTACGGCCCCGGGAGCGCGGAGCAGTTCCTCGTGGGCAAGCTCAACGAGCAGGACGGCGCAGGGACCTGGGCATTCATCGACGCCGACGCACGCACCGGCCAGACCGACGCGCTGGGCAACGACGCCATCAAGGTGGGCATGCTCTACAAGCCCGCGGAGATGACGCCGGTCGGCACCACCGCTGCGCTCAACTCCGTCGACTTCGTCAACGGTGGCGACCCCGCCCCGCGCAACCGCCCGTCGCTCGCGCAGGCCTTCCGCGACAACACCACCGGCGGCACGTTCGTGGCCGTCGCCGACCACCTCAAGAGCAAGGGGAGCGCGTGCACCGTGCCCGACGCCGGCGACGGCCAGGGCAACTGCAACGCCGTCCGGGTTCGCTCGGCGCAGCTCCTCGCCGACTGGCTGGCCGGCGACCCGACGGGCACCGGTGACCCCGACGTGCTCATCCTCGGCGACATGAACTCCTACGCCAAGGAGGACCCGATCACCACGCTCGGCAAGGCCGGCTACGCCAACCTGATCGAGCAGCGCAACGGGCGTGAGGCGTACTCGTACGCGTTCGACGGGCAGTGGGGCTACCTCGACCACGCACTCGGGTCGGCGTCCATCAGCAGCCAGGTGACGGGGGTCGGCGACTGGCACGTCAACTCCGACGAGCCCGCCATCCTCGACTACAACACCGAGTTCAAGACGCCGTCGCAGGTGATGAGCCTCTACGCGCCGGACCAGTTCCGCATCTCCGACCACGACCCCGTGGTCGTCGGCCTGGACCTGACCAACGCCGCGCCGGAGGTCGACACGGTCACCGGCCCGTCGTCGGCCGTCTCGGTCGGTGACCCGGTGGCGGTGGACGCGACGTTCACCGACGCGGACACGCTCGACGCCCACACGGCGTCGGTGCAGTGGGGTGACGGGTCGACGTCGGTCGCCACCGTGAGCGGCGGCGCCGTGAGCGGCCGCCACGTCTACTCGGCGGCGGGCGTCTACACCGTCACGGTGACCGTGACCGACCAGTGGGGCCACACCGGCACCGGCACCACGACCGTCGTCGTCTACGACCGCGGCGCCGGGTTCCTCACCGGCGGTGGCTGGTTCGTCTCGCCGAAGGGTGCCGTGGCCGGCTCGCCGTCCTCCAGCGGCAAGGCGGAGTTCAGCCTCTCGGCCAAGTACACGAGCGGGGCCAGCCGTCCCGAGGGTGCGCTGACCCTCGTGACGCCGGGGCTGGCTCTGGCCTCCACGGGGCTCGACTGGCTCGTCGTCACCGGTGACACCGCCCGTCTCGCGGGCCCGGCGACCGTCGGCGGGGTGTCCGGGTACCGCTTCGAGGCGACGGCCACCGACGCTGCGACGGACACTCTGCGCCTCGTCGTGCGCGACGCGTCCGGTGCCCTCGTCTACGACAGCGGCACCCAGCGGGTCCAGGGACAGGTCAAGCTGCACTGAGCCTTCCCGAGCCTTCCTGAGCCACAGCAGGCGCCGGAGCCCGGTGGGTGATCACCCACCGGGCTCCGGACCCGTTCGCGTGCGGGTCCGTAGAGTGTGCGGAATGCAGCAACCCCCCACCGCGCGCCGCGACCCCGTCGTCCGCGAGCACCACGGCGACCGCTTCGAGGACCCCTACGCCTGGATGGCCGACCGGGAGTCACCCGAGCTGCGTGAGCTGCTCGTCGGCGAGAACGCGTACGCCACCGAGCGCACCGAGCACCTGCGCCCCCTGGCGGAGCAGGTTTTCGAGGAGTTCCGCTCCCGCATCGAGGAGACCGACCTGTCGGTGCCGGTGCGCCACGACCGCTGGTGGTACTACTCACGCACGGTCGAGGGAGAGCAGTACGCCGTCGAGGCACGGGTCGCGATCGCCGACCACCCGGAGCGCCCGACCCTGGACGCCGGCCGCCCTCCCGCGGGCGAGCAGGTCCTGCTCGACCAGAACGAGGAGGGCCGCGACCACGAGTTCTTCGCCGTCGGTGCGAGCGAGGTCTCGCCGTCCGGCGACCTGCTCGCGTATGCCGTCGACGTCGTCGGCGACGAGCGCTACGACGTGCGCGTGCGCCGGATCGAGGACGGCGCCGTGCTCGACGACGCCGTGCGCCGCACCGGCGGGTCGCTGGCCTGGTCCCTCGACGCCCGGCACTTCTTCTACACCCGCGTCGACGAGGCGTGGCGGCCCTTCCAGGTGTGGCGCCACGAGGTCGGCGCGCCGGTCGAGGACGACGTCCTCGTCCACGAGGAGGCCGACGAGCGCTTCTTCGTCGGCGTGGGCACCTCGCGCGACGACCGGCTCGTCCTGATCGCGATCGGCTCCAAGACGACGAGCGAGTTCCGCCTGCTCGACGCCGCCGACCCGCTCGGCACGCCGCGGGTGGTGGCCGAACGGCGCCAGGGTGTCGAGTACGACATCGAGCCGTTCGGCGACCAGCTCCTTGTCGTGCACAACGCCAACCGGGTCAACTTCGAGCTGGCGATCGCGCCGGTGACGAGCACCACGGCCGAGGACTGGGTGCCGCTGGAGGTCACGAGCGACGACGAGTACGTCACCGGCGCAGAGGGATTCGACGACTTCATCGCCGTGTCCCTCCGTCGCGAGGGAGTCACGGGCATCCGCGTCGTCCTGCGCGACCCCGCGTGTGCGAACGGCCTGGGCGAGGCCCACGACGTCGTCGTGGGCGAGCCCATCGGCACCCTCCACGTCGGCGTCAACCCGGAGGCGAGCACCCCGACGCTGCAGGTCGTCCACGAGTCCCTCGTGACGCCGCGCACGGTCGAGGACTACGACGTGCGCACACGCTCCTTGACCCTGCTCAAGCAGCAGCGCGTCCGCGGCGACGTCGACCTCGGACGCTACCGGCAGCGGCGTGAGTGGGCGACAGCCGCCGACGGCACCCGCATCCCCATCTCGGTCGTGCACCGGCACGACGTGCAGGCGGACGGGACGGCGCCGGGGCTGCTGAACGCCTACGGTGCCTACGGGATCTCCAGCGACCCGTGGTTCTCGGTGCTGCGCCTCTCGCTCCTCGACCGCGGCTGGGTCTTCGCCATCGCCCACGTCCGCGGCGGCTCGGAGATGGGCCGGTCCTGGTACGACGACGGCAAGCTGGCGGCCAAGCCCAACACCTTCACCGACTTCGTCGCGTGCGCCGACCACCTCGTCGAGAGCGGCATCGTGGCCGCCGACCGGCTTGCGGCAGAAGGCGGCTCGGCAGGTGGACTGCTCATGGGTGCGGTGGTCAACCTGGCTCCACAGCGCTTCCGCTTCGTGCACGCGCAGGTGCCCTTCGTCGACGCCCTGACGACGGTGCTCGACCCGAGCCTGCCGCTCACCGTGGTCGAGTGGGAGGAGTGGGGCAACCCGCTCGAGGACCCGACGGCATACGCCCTCATGAAGTCCTATGCCCCGTACGAGAACGTGCAGCCGGCGCGGCACCCCAGCCTGCTGGTCACGGCCGGGCTCGACGACACCCGGGTGTTCGTCACCGAGCCGGCCAAGTGGGTCGCCGCCCTGCGGCACGCCGACCAGCAGGTCGAGGACCCTGCCCAGATCCTGTTCCGCACCGAGATGGCGGCCGGGCACGGTGGACGCTCCGGCCGCTACGACCTGTGGCGCCAGTGGGCCTGGGAGACGGCCGTCCTCATCGACCAGACGTCGTGAGCACGGTCGTCGCCCAGCTGTTCGCCGGTCAGGAGCCGTAGATCGCGGTGACCCACTCGGGGTGGTCGATGAACGGGTTCCGGTTGTGCTGCCAGGTGTCGTAGATGACCTGGTTGCGCCGCTTCTCGAAGGCGTCGGGCGGGTCCTGCAGGTTCCACTGCTTGAGCACGGAGAGCTTGCCGAGGTACGGGGCGGTCCCGTTGGCGACCGAGCTGTTCGGCTCGAGGTCGGCGAAGCCGTCACCGCCGTCCCAGCGGACCGCCATGTAGAAGATCATCCGGGCCACGTCGCCCTTGACGGCGTCGCGCGGCTGGAACGAGTCGCTGTCGCTCAGGCAGCCGGTGCACTGCGCCACCGCCGAGCCGCCGTTGTCGAAGTCGAGGTTGCCGCGGGTGCTGTTGACGGTCACGTCCTCGGGGCGCAGGTGGTGCACGTCGGTGCCGGGCCCGTTGACGGTGCCGAAGTCGCCGTGGCTCTTGGCCCAGACATGCTCGCGGTTCCACTGGTCCACGCCGCCGCCGTTGTCGGACTTGGCGATCGAGCGACCGGAGTAGACCTCGATGACGTTGCCCGCGTTGTTCGGGTCCTGGTCGGTGTCCCCGAGGGCGGTCCAGACCTGGTCGTAGGTCAGGGTCGTGACGCCGCTGGAGATGATCCGGTGCAGCTCGGTGTGCAGTGCCGAGCCGGTCTTGCCGATGGCCGACGCGTAGTACGTCGAGTCGTAGGGGCTCGTCGTGCTGGTCGGGACGGGGGTCGTCCTCGTGCTCGTCGTCGGCAGGGGCGTGGTCGTCGGGGTGCCGCTGAAGGCGAAGGCCGTCGTTGCGGTCATGCCCGGGTGGGAGAAGTACGCCGACAGCGAGCCGGTGACGTCGACCTGGCGCCCCATGAGTGACGGGTTGGTCTTCAGGCCCCACGACGACCGGAACGCCGAGGGGATCTGGACGTAGAGCATCCGGCTCGTCGACGTCTCGGACGCCGAGTCCGCGATGGCGAGTGCGTAGTCGTTGGGGAAGCCCGAGCGCACGACGGTGCTGGTGGCGGTGGGCTGGCCGACCACGTGGCCGCGGACGGTGGCGCTCTGGCCGGTCTGCGAGCCGATGGCCTGGGAGACGGTGAGGGGCGCCGCCGCGGTTACGGCCTGCGCGGTGGCGGCGTGGGGGAGGGTCAGTGCGGTGGCCGGCGAGCCGGCGGCCGAGCTGAGGGCGAGGCTCGGTGGCACGAGGGCGACGGCGAGGCCGGTGACGACGGCTGCGAGGCGACGTCTTGGGATGACGACGGGCACGGGTTCTCCTGTCCCAAAGGGGTGTCCGGTGTCGCCGGACTCTCGCCGCCCGGTGGGTGGGGCGGCTCCCCGAGCGTGGCGCACCACGACTGGACGCAGGGTCAGCCGTTGGTCTGACCTTCGTCTGGCCGGGTTCAGGATTCGGCAGGGCCACCCGCTCGGCTCCGCCCGCTGAGACCGCGGTCCGCGGCACACGGCGCGCCTCCTAGACTGGTGACCCATGATGTCCTCCCTCGACCTGCGCGGCCGCACGCTCGACGTGCGCTTCCTGCGCCGGGAACTGCCCCGAGCCGAGTTCGACGTCACGGCCGCCCTCGAGCAGGTGCGACCGATCTGCGAGGACGTCGAGCATCGCGGTGCCGCGGCGCTGCGCGAGCTCGGTGAGCGCTTCGACGGCGTCCGGCCGACGCACCTGCGGGTTCCGCGCGCCGTGCTCCGCTCCGCCCTCGAGCAGCTCGACCCCGACCTGCGCGCCGCGCTCGAGGAGTCGATCCGGCGTGCCCGGCTCGTGCACGCCGACCAGCGTCGCACCGACACGACGACCGAGGTCGTCCCCGGCGGCACCGTCGTCGAGCGCTGGGTTCCCGTCGACCGGGTCGGGCTCTACGTCCCCGGTGGCCTGGCCGTCTACCCGAGCAGCGTCATCATGAACGTCGTCCCGGCCCAGCTCGCCGAGGTCGGCTCGCTGGCCGTCGCCTCGCCGCCGCAGCGCGAGAACACCGGCGAGTTCGCCGGCTACCCCAACCCCACCATCCTCGCCGCGTGCGAGCTCCTCGGCGTCGACGAGGTGTATGCCGTCGGCGGCGCCCAGGCGGTCGCCATGTTCGCGCACGGTTTCGTCGACGCCGACCCGCAGTGGGGTGAGGTCGACGGAGCGCCTGTCGTCTGCGACCCCGTCTCCCTCGTGACCGGCCCCGGCAACATCTGGGTCGTCGCCGCGAAGCGCCTGCTCAAGGGCCTCATCGGCATCGACGCCGAGGCGGGCCCGACCGAGATCGCGATCCTCGCCGACGAGTCGGCCGACCCCGACCACGTCGCCGCCGACCTCGTCAGCCAGGCCGAGCACGACCCACTGGCCGCGTCGGTCCTCGTCACGGACAGCACCGAGCTGGCCGAGCGCACGCAGCAGGCCCTGACGCGTCGCGTCGCGGCCACGAAGCACTCGGAGCGCGTCACGGACGCCCTCGAGGGCACCCAGTCGCGCATCGTCCTCGTCGACGACGTCGACGCCGGCCTCGACGTCGTCAACGCGTATGCCGCCGAGCACCTCGAGATCCAGACCCGTGAGGCCGCCGCGGTGGCCGCGCGGGTACGCAACGCCGGCGCCGTCTTCGTCGGCCCCCACAGCCCGGTCAGCCTCGGCGACTACGCCGCGGGCTCCAACCACGTGCTCCCGACCGCCGGGTGCGCCTCCCACTCGAGCGGGCTGTCCGTGCAGTCGTTCCTGCGGGGGATCCACGTCGTCACCTACGACGAGCCGGCCCTGCGCGAGATCGCCCGCCACGTCGTGACGCTCGCGCAGGCCGAGGACCTCCCGGCGCACGGCGAGGCCGTCACCGCCCGCTTCGGCGACGAGGTGCCCCGGTGAGCGGGGGAGACACGAGCGCATCGGCCGGTTCGGCAGCCCCCGCGGCCCCCGCCACCTCTGCTTCCGAGGAGGTCCAGCGGCTGCTGCGTCCCGACCTGCGCGGCCGCACGCCCTACGGCGCCCCGCAGCTCGACGTGCCGGTGCGGCTCAACACCAACGAGAACTCCTACCCCGTGCCGCAGGTGGTCGTCGACGCGGTCCTCGCGGCGCTCGCCGACGACGTGGCGTCGCTCAACCGCTACCCCGACCGCGAGTTCACCGACCTGCGCAAGGCGCTGACGGCATACCTCGAGAAGCAGTCGGGCGTGTCGGTGACGCCGGAGCAGGTGTGGGCCGGCAACGGGTCCAACGAGGTGCTCTCGCACGTCGTGCAGGCCTTCGGCGGCCCCGGGCGCACTGCGCTCGGGTTCACGCCGAGCTATTCGATGCACCCGATCATCAGCGAGACTCACGGCATGACGTGGGTGGACGGGCTCCGCTCTGCTGCAACGGAACCCGATGCGTTCGACCTGACGCCCGAGTCGGCCGCCGCCCAGGCGCGCGAGCACGACCCGTCAGTCGTCTTCCTCTGCTCGCCCAACAACCCGACCGGCACGGCTCTGCCGTTCGAGGTGATCGGTGCCGTGCTCGAGGCAGCGCCGGACGCGATCGTCGTCGTCGACGAGGCGTATGCCGAGTTCGCCCGCCCCGGAACCAGGTCCGCCCTGACGCTCGTCGCCGAGCACCCCCGGCTCGTGGTCACGCGCACGATGAGCAAGGCCTTCGCGTTCGCCGGCGGGCGCCTCGGCTACCTCGTGGCCGCCCCGGAGCTCGTCGACGCCCTTCGACTGGTGCGGCTGCCCTACCACCTGAGCAGCCCGACGCAGACGATCGCCCGGGTCGCCCTCGAGCACGCCGAGGTCATGCTCGGCACCGTCGAGGTCATCAAGCACCAGCGCGACCGCATCGTCGAGCGCCTCGCCGTGCTGGGCGCGTGCCCGGTCGCGAGCGACAGCAACTTCGTCCTCTTCGGCGGACTGCGCGACGAGAAGGCGACGTGGCAGGCGCTGCTCGACGAGGGCGTGCTCGTCCGCGACATGGGCATCGCCCACCACCTGCGTGTCACTGCCGGCGACCCCGACGAGACGACCGCCTTCCTCGAGGCCATGACCCGCCTCGCCCCCACCCACGTCGAGCGTGAGGACCGCCAGGCATGACGGAGACCAGCCCCGCCGCGAGCAGCGGCAGCCGCACTGCGAAGATCACCCGGGCGACGTCCGAGTCCTCCGTCGAGCTGTGGCTCGACCTCGACGGGACCGGCCGGTCCGAGGTCTCCACGGGCGTGCCGTTCTACGACCACATGCTCCACTCGCTGAGCAAGCACTCGCTCATCGACCTCACCGTCAAGGCGACGGGCGACGTCGACGTGGACGTGCACCACACGGTCGAGGACACGGCGATCGTGCTGGGCCAGGCCCTCCGAGAGGCGCTCGGCGACAAGTCCGGCATCTCCCGCTTCGGCGACGCCACGGTTCCGCTCGACGAGGCGCTGTGCCACGCGGTCGTCGACGTCGCCGGTCGTCCGTACGTCGTGCACGAGGGCGAGCCCGAGGGGCAGCAGTACGCCCTCATCGGTGGCCACTTCACCGGCTCCATGACGCGCCACGTGCTCGAGTCCCTCGCCTACAACGCCGGGCTCTGCCTGCACGTGCGCGTGCTCGCCGGCCGCGACCCGCACCACATCGTCGAGGCGCAGTTCAAGGCCGTCGCCCGCGCCCTGCGGGCGGCCGTGGCGCCCGACCCCCGCGTCGTCGGCATCCCCAGCGCCAAGGGCGCCCTGTGACCGTGCAGGTGCGCCGGTGAGCGCCGACGTCGTCGTCCTCGACTACGGCAGTGGCAACGTCCGCTCCGCCGTGCGCGCGCTCGAGCGCGTCGGGGCCGACGTGACACTGACGTCGGACCCGGTCCGGGCGCTGGAGTGCGAGGGCCTCTTCGTGCCCGGGGTCGGCAACTTCCACGCCTGCATGGCCGGCCTCGCCGCCGCCCACGGCCCCCGAATCATCGGCCGGCGCATCAGCGGCGGTCGGTCCGTGCTCGGCATCTGCGTCGGCATGCAGGTGCTCTTCGACGGCTCGACCGAGGCTTCCGAACACCCCCTCGACGGTCTCGCCGAGTGGCCCGGCACCGTCGAACGGCTGCCGGCCGACGTCGTCCCCCACATGGGGTGGTCCGAGGTGCGGGCTCCCGAGGGCTCCAGCCTGTTCGCGGGCGTGGAGCGCGAGCGCTTCTACTTCGTCCACTCGTATGCCGTCCAGGCTTGGACGCTCGAGGCCACCGGCGCCTTCGCCCGGGTCGCACCCCGGGTCACGTGGGCCCATCACGGTGCCGACTTCGTCGCAGCCGTCGAGAACGGCCCGCTGAGCGCCACCCAGTTCCACCCCGAGAAGTCCGGCGAGGCGGGGCTGCACCTGCTGGAGAACTGGGTCCGCAGCCTCTGACCAGACCCGCCACGTCTGCTCGTGCGCGCTCGGTCCGTCGATGAGTGGTGCACCATTCACCGACGCCTCCGTTCCCGTACGAAGAGACCAGGCCGACCCCACTCGTGTCCGCTCATGTCACGGACCGGGCGGCCCCGGCGAACGGTGCTCACGGCATACTCGGGGGCCAGACCACGACCACCGAGGAGCACGCGCCGCATGACCCAGCCGATCGACCAGCCCCGCCTCGAGCTGCTGCCAGCCGTCGACATCTCGGGAGGCCGCGCCGTCCAGCTGGTGCAGGGCGTGGCCGGCAGCGGCGGCGAGTTCGGCGACCCGTGGGAGGCCGCCTCGCGCTGGCAGGAGCAGGGCGCCGAGTGGATCCACCTCGTCGACCTCGACGCCGCCTTCGGCCGCGGGAGCAACCGCGAGCTCATCGCGTCGATCGTCGTCCGGCTCGACCTGCAGGTCGAGCTCTCCGGCGGCATCCGCGACACCGAGTCCCTCGAGGCGGCCCTCGCCACGGGCTGCCGCCGGGTCAACATCGGCACGGCCGCCCTCGAGGACCCCGAGTGGACGGCCTCGATCATCGCCGAGCACGGCGACCGGGTCGCGATCGGCCTCGACGTCCGCGGCACGACGCTCGCCGCCCGCGGCTGGACCCGTGAGGGCGGCGACCTCTGGGAGACCCTCGCCAGACTCGACGCCGAGGGCTGCGCCCGTTACGTCGTCACCGACGTCAACAAGGACGGCATGCTCCAGGGCCCCAACGTCTCCCTGCTGCGGGAGGTGTGCGCCCGCACCGAGCGCCCCGTCGTGGCGAGCGGGGGCGTGTCCACCCTCGAGGACATCGCCACGATCCGCGAGTTGGTCGGCGAGGGCGTCGAGGGCGCCATCGTCGGCTCGGCGCTCTACCGGGGCGCCTTCACGCTGCCCGAGGCGCTCGACGTCGCGGGCCGGCCCGCGGCATGAGCCCTGGGACGCCGGGACACCGCGACGAGCAGGGCCGGCCGGCCGACTCGGCCGGGCAGGCGTGGGAGGGCAAGTCGATCCCGTCCCACGGCTTCTCCGGCGACACGGGGGAGGCCGACCCCGCGCTCGTCGCGGCACTGGTCACCGCCAGGTCCCAGCCCGGGCCCGAGGCCGAGGTCGCCGTCTTGGAGCGGGTCGCGCAGGCGCGGTGGCTCGTGCCGGTCGTGGCGGTTGCGACCGAGATCGACGAGTCGGGCCCGCACGCCGCCGACACGCGCAGCGACATGGCGGCCGTGACGCTGACCTCGCCCGACGGTTCGCGCGCACTGCCCATGTTCACCGCGCTCGAGTCCCTCGCGGCGTGGGACCCAACGGCGCGACCGGTCCCCGTCCGGGCGGCCGCGGCGGCGCAGGCCGCGATCGGTGAGGAGTGCCAGGTGCTCATCGTCGACGTCGCCTCCCCGCACGCCATGGTGTTGCGGCCGAGCATGCTGTGGGCGCTCGCCCAGGAGCGCAGGTGGCAGCCGAGCCACAGGGACGCCCACGTGGCGGAGGCCGTGCGCCGCGCCATCGAACCCGAGCCCCACGTCACCGCCCACCGGCTGGAGCCCGGCGAGCCGGCCGGGGCAGGGGTGCTGCGCGTCGTCCTGGCGCTCGAACCCGGCCTCGACGCCGAGCAGGTGGGCGTCGTCGCCACCCGGATCGGGGAGCGGATCGCGACCGACGGCGAGACCCGTGCGAGGATCGATGCTCTGACGTTCGCGCTCGAAGCGGCGCGCTGAGCACACCACCCGCGGAGGTGCCGCACGTGGACACCACACGACCGACGACGCAGGAGCGCGGCCCCGACCTGCCGCCGAGCCCACAGACGCCGTCCAGCCCGCCTGCCGCGCTCCCGGCGTCGGCCTCCTCGCCGCCCGCCGGGTCCGTGCCCTCCGCGGAGGACGGCTCAGCGGAGCACCGGGCCGGACGCGCACGCCGCGGTGCCGGTGGCCCTCTCGGTTTCATCGTCGACCCCGCCGTCGACGCCCGCCGACGGCGCGACCTGCGCCGGATGCGGCTGGTCGCCACCGGCCTCCTCGTCTTCGCCGCGGTCGTCTACGTGCTCACCCGCGGGCACGAGAACGGCGTGCTCGGCTTCGTCAACGCCGGCGCGGAAGCCTCGATGGTCGGCGCGTGCGCCGACTGGTTCGCCGTGACGGCGCTCTTCAGGCACCCGCTCGGCCTGCCCATCCCGCACACGGCGCTGATTCCGCGCAAGAAGGAGATGATCGGCCGCAGCCTCGAGGAGTTCGTCAGCGAGAACTTCATGCGCGAGGACATCATCCGCGAGCGGGTCCTCGACGCCGAACCCACGCGGCGCGCCTCCGAGTGGGCCCTCGTGCCCGGGCACGCCAAGCGCCTCGTGGACGAGGTCGCCACGGTCACCGTCCACGCGCTGCACCGCATCCCCGACGAGGACGTCCGTGCCGTCATCGAGCACGCCCTGCTGCCACGCCTGGCGCAGGAGCCGGTCAGCTCGCTGGCGGGCGGGCTGCTCGACCAGGTCGTGCGCGACGAGGCGCACGTCGGCCTCGTCGACCTCGCGCTGGACGAGATGCGCGTGTGGCTGGTCGACAACGAGGACCTCTTCGAGTCGCTCATCACCCAGCGGGCCCCAGCCTGGGTGCCCGACGCCGTCAACGACCTCGTCGCCCGCAAGATCCACGTCGAGGCGCTCAAGTGGCTCGCCGACATCCGCAACGACCCGCGCCACGACGTGCGTCTCGCGCTCGACAAGCTGCTCGTAGACCTCGCCCACGACCTCCAGCACGACCCGGTGACCCAGGCCAAGGCCGAGCGGCTCAAGGAGCGACTGCTGTCCCACCCCCAGGTCGCGGACACCGCCATGTCGCTGTGGGCGTCGCTACGCGCCGTCGTGATCTCCGCCCTCGAGGACGAGCAGGGGCCGGTCCGCACCCGCGCGGTCAAGGAGGTGACGGCGCTCGCCGAGCGGCTGCTGGCCGACGCCGCCCTGCGCGACCGCATCGACCGCCGCATCTGCGACGCCACCGTCTACGCCGTGGAGCGTTACGGCACCGAGCTGACGCGCGTCATCAGCGACACCGTGGACCGCTGGGACGGCAAGGAGACCGCCGAGCGCGTCGAGCTGCAGGTGGGCCGCGACCTGCAGTTCATCCGCATCAACGGCACGCTGGTGGGCGGCCTCATCGGCATGCTCATCCACGCCGTCTCGATCCTCCTGCCCTCCTGACCCGGGGCGCGGCGCGACCCAGCCCTCCGGGTCTCGGGTCGGCTAGCGTCGGGGCGTATGTCGCCCAGACCTGCCGACGCTCCGGACGTCATCGACGCTGCGCTCCTCGACGAGGCTCTGGTGGGCCGCCTGCTCGCCGAGCAGTTCACGCAGTGGGCCGACCTGCCGGTCCGCCGTGTGGTCGACGGTGGCAACGACCACCGGATGTTCCGTCTCGGTGAGACCCTGAGCGTGCGACTGCCCAGCGCTGCCGGCTACGTGCCGCAGGTCGAGAAGGAACAGACGTGGCTCCCGCGACTGGCGATGCAGCTCCCACTGCCGATCCCGCAGGTGCGCGGTGCGGGGAGAGCCTCGTCCGCGTTCCCGGCTCCGTGGTCCGTCTACGGTTGGATCGCCGGCACCCCGGCCAGCCCGAAGGACGTCCGCAACGAGCAGCGGTTCGCGTCCGACCTCGCAGGCTTCCTCGTCGCTCTGCGTTCGGCCGACCCGAGCGACGCGCCCGGCCCCGGCCCCCACAGTGCCTTCCGGGGCGGCCCGCCCGAGCACTGGGACGAGGAGATGCACGACCTCGTGCACCGGGTGTCAGGACGGGAGCGCGAGCTGGCGCGTGCCATCTGGAGCGACGCCCTGGACGCGCGGTTCGACGGCACGCCCGCGTGGGTGCACGGCGACGTCGCCATCGCGAACCTGCTGGTGGGCCGGGACGGCCGGTTGTCCGCGGTGATCGACTTCGGGTGCTCGGCCGTGGGCGATCCGGCGTGCGACACGGTGATCCGCTGGACCCAGCTCCGCGGGCGTGCACGCCGGACCTTCGTCCAGGAGCTCGGAGTGGACGACGCGACGTGGGCACGCGGACGCGGCTGGGCGCTGTGGAAGGGCCTGATCATGCTCACCAACGAACCGCCCGGCCAGGCGCAGTTCGCCCGGCACGTGCTCGACGAGGTGTTCGCCGGGGGGTGATCACCTCACCCCGCCTGCGCCGCACCGCGGTCAGGCGCGTCCGTCGAGCCGCTCGGTGATCTCGCGCAGGGTCTGGTGCAGGTCGAGCAGCTCCTGCCGCGACAGCCCGCTCAGGTCGGCGATGCGGCGTGGCAGGTCGCCGAGCGCATCGAGCCGCTCGCGCCCACCCGCCGTGAGAGAGGCGACCACGCGTCGCTCGTCCTCGGGGTCGCGCGCACGCCCGACCAGACCGGCGCCCTCCATCCGCTTGAGCAGGGGGGAGAGAGTCCCCGAGTCGAGGTGCATCAGCTCACCGAGCCGCCCGACCGTGAGCGGACCGTGCTCGCCGACCGTCATCAGGGCGATGTACTGCGGGTATGAGAGGCCGTGCTGGGAGAGCAGGTCACGGTAGACGGCGTCGAACGCGCGCACGGTCGTGTGCATCGCGTAGCAGACCTGGCGCTCGAGGCTGAGGTCGGCGGTGGGGTCGGCCGGCGCGTTGGACGGGCTCATGGCTCCAGCGTACTATCCAATTGCGCGCAATTGAATTGTTGCCAATCAGAGGAGCTGCATGACCACCACGACCCAGACCGCGTCCTACGTCGCCTCCGCGACCGCCTCCGGGCGCGAGGGCCGCGCTGTCACCTCCGACGGGCGCCTCGACGTCGCGCTGGCCGCACCGCGCGAGCTCGGCGGCAGCGGCGAGGGTACCAACCCGGAGCAGCTCCTCGCCGCGGGGTATGCCGCCTGCTTCGCGAGCGCTCTCGGGCTCGTCGCCCGGCGGCGCCGGGTGGAGGACTTCGACGTGGCGGTCACCGCCGACGTCAGCCTGTCCGGCTCCTCCAGCACGGGCTTCGGGCTCGGCGTCGTCCTGCACGTCGAGCTGCCGGAGCACCTCGACCCCCAGGTGGGGCGTGAGCTCGTCGACACCGCCCACCAGGTGTGCCCGTACTCCAACGCGACCCGAGGCAACATCCCGGTCGAGATCGTCGTCGACTGATTCCCGCCCGCATCGCCTGACACCCCCTGACCCCCCGACACCCCAGGAGAACCATGACCAACCCCCGCGAGGTCCAGCTCAAGAGCCGCCCGGTCGGCTGGCCCACCCACGAGGACTTCGAGCTCGTCGAGAGCGCCCCCGTCGACCTCGCCGACGGCCAGGTCCGCGTCCGCAACGAGGTCATGTCGGTCGACCCCTACATGCGTGGCCGCATGAGCGACGCCAAGTCCTACGCCGAGCCGTATGCGCTGGGCGAGGCCATGCACGGCGGCGCGGTCGGCGTCGTCACCGAGTCCCGCGCCGACGGCGTCGCCGTCGGCGCCCGCGTCCTCCACGGTCTCGGCTGGCGCGAGGAGGCCGTCCTCGACGCCTCGGGGGTGCGCGTCGTCGACACGTCCGTGGCGCCGGCGTCCGCCTACCTCGGCGTGCTCGGCATGACCGGGCTGACGGCATACGCCGGCCTGACCCGCGTCGCGGGGCTCAAGGAGGGCGACGTCGTGTTCGTCTCGGGCGCCGCGGGCGCCGTCGGCAGCGTCGCCGGCCAGGTCGCCAAGGCGCTCGGCGCCAGCAAGGTCGTCGGCAGCGCGGGCTCGCAGGAGAAGGTCGACCACCTGCTGAACGACCTGGGCTTCGACGCCGCGTTCAACTACAAGGACGGTCGCGTCTCCGACCTGCTGCGCGGGGCCGCGCCCGACGGCATCGACGTCTACTTCGACAACGTCGGCGGCGACCACCTCGAGGCCGCGATCGGCTCCCTCCGTCTCGGCGGGCGCATCGCCATCTGCGGCGCCATCTCGGTCTACAACGCCACCGAACCGGCTCCCGGTCCGCGCAACCTGGCCCGCCTGATCCAGACGCGGGGCACGATCACCGGCTTCCTCGTCGGCGACCACTGGGACCTCGCCGGGGAGTACGCCCAGCGGGCGGCCGGCTGGATCGCCGACGGGACGCT
The DNA here is from genome assembly GCF_039529575.1 of Terrabacter terrae. Classification (NCBI taxonomy): domain Bacteria; kingdom Bacillati; phylum Actinomycetota; class Actinomycetes; order Micrococcales; family Intrasporangiaceae; genus Terrabacter; species Terrabacter terrae. The sequence continues at coordinate 20,352 of NZ_BAAANB010000003.1, read as the reverse complement.
GGCCTCCCGCGAGACGTTCGTCGACGGCATCGACCACGCCGTCGACGCCTTCCTCGGCGTCCTGCGCGGCGAGAACGTCGGCAAGATGGTCGTCCGGCTCTGAGCCGACGAGCCTGACGTCGTCAGGAGCTCGATGAGGGGCGGGTGCCGTGGCACCCGCCCGTCGTCGTCGCGGCCGCGTCAGCCCTCTCAGCCGCCCAGCAGCTCCTTGGCCTTGTCGGCGGGCAGCAGGTCGTGGCGCAGCGGCTCGCGCACGAACGAGCCGGTGCCGTGCGAGACCGACCGCAGGTCGATGGGGTAGCGGGACAGCTCCGCCTGCGGCACCTCGGCGTGCACGACCGTCCACCCTCCCTCGGGTCCCATCCCGTCGGCCGGCTCGGTGCCGAGCACCTGTCCGCGCCGCCCCCGAAGGTCCGACATGACGGCACCGAGGTAGTCGTCGGCGATCGTGATGTCGACCCGGTCGATCGGCTCGAGCAGCGCCATCGTGGACTCGTTGGCCGCCTCCTTGAGGGCGAGCGCGGCTGCGGTCTGGAACGCGACGTCGGAGGAGTCGACCGAGTGCGCCTTGCCGTCCGTCAGCGTCACGCGAACGTCGACGACGGGGTGCCCCGTCAGCAGCCCCTTCTCGAGCTGCGCCCGAGCGCCCTTCTCCACGGAGGGGATGAACTGCCGCGGTACCGACCCACCGACGACCTTGTCGACGAATTCGAAGCCGGCCCCGCGGGGGAGCGGCTCGATCTCGATCGAGCAGACGGCATACTGCCCGTGCCCGCCGGACTGCTTGACGTGCCGGCCCTGCACCGAGCAGCGGCGCACGAAGGTCTCGCGCAGCGCCGTCCGGTAGGGCTCGGCGGTCACCGTCACGCCGTAGCGGTCGGCCAGCTGCGCGATGACGTGGTCGACGTGGGCCTGGCCCATCGCCCAGAGCACCACTTGGTCCGTCTCGCCGGCGTGCTCCATCCGCATCGTGACGTCCTCGGCCACGAGGCGCTGCAGGGCGCCGGCCAGCTTGTCCTCGTCGGACTTCGTCGCCGCGCGGATGGCCACGGGCAGCTGGGGCTCGGGGAGCAGCCAGGGTGCGACGACGGCAGGTCGGTCGGGCGAGGAGAGCGTGTCCGAGGTCTCTGCGCGTGAGAGCTTCGACACGAGCACGACGTCGCCGGCGACCGCGGTACCCCGGGGTCGGTGCTGGTCCTGGAACGGCGAGGCCAGCGGGCCGACGCGCTCGTCGTCGTCGTGAGCGGGGTGGCCCTCCACCTCGCGACCGACGAAGTCGCCGAGGTGGCCCGAGACGTGCACCGTCTCGTCGACGCGCAGGGTGCCGGAGAAGACGCGCACGAGCGAGAGCCGCCCGACGTAGGGGTCGGTCGTCGTGCGCACGACCTCCGCGACGAGCGGCTGCGACGGGTCGCACGCGACGCCCTTGACGGTCCCGCCCACGGGCGACGTGACGGTCGGCAGCGGGTGGACCGTCGGGTCGGGGAAGGCCCGCTCGACCATCCCGAGGAGCGCCTCGATCCCGACACCGGTGAGCGGCGAGACCGGGACGATCGGGAAGAACGTGCCCTGGCAGATGGCGGTTCGGAGGTCGGCGAGCAGTGCGTCCGTGTCGAGCGGCTCACCCTCGAGGTAGCGGTCGAGCAGCGTCGCGTCCTCCGACTCCTCGATGACCGACTCGATCAGGGCCGCACGCGCCTCCTCGTGCTCGGCGGAGGTCTCGCCGGTGAGGAGCCCGACGACGTCGGTGACGGCGCCGTCCTCGACGACGGGCCACAGGGTGGCGCGGGCGTCGCCGAAGGTGCGCCGGCAGGCCTCCACCGTCGCGGCGAAGTCCGCGCGGGGCTGGTCCAGATGCGTCACGACCACGGCGCGCGGCATCCCCACCGCCGAGCACTCGCGCCACAGCAGGGACACCGGACGGTCGATGCCGTCGGCGCCCGAGACGACGAAGACGGCCGCGTCGGCCGCTCGGAGCCCCGCCCGCAGGTCCCCGATGAAGTCGGGATAGCCAGGGGTGTCGAGGAGGTTGACGGTGACGCCGCCTGACTCGAAGGAGGCGGCCGTCAGGGTGGTGGTGCGCACGTGCTCGGTGGTTCCGGTGCGCTGGCCCGGCACCCGCGCCGCGACGAGCGCCTCGAAGAGTGCCGTCTTGCCGGCCCCGCCGGGTCCGACCAGCACGACGTTGCGGATGACCTGCGGCGAGGCGGGGTTGGGAGCCGCAGGGAGGTCTGGTCTGCCGGTTGCTCGCGCCATACCACCACCTTTCTCCTGTTGCGCACCCCTCACAAGGACTTTGGCTATGCCGGCCGCCCGGGTCGTCGCGCCCCACCGTCGGCGTCGGCAAACCCGGGTGCGCGCCGTCGGTGGGCGGTGACAGGCTTGGCCCCATGGACTTGGGGGCCTATCGGCCGGTGCTGGCCAACCGCGACACCCGGAGCGCGCTGCTGCTCGGCTTCCTCATCCGCGTGCCCATGTGGGCCGGTGGGGTCATCCTGACCCTGCACGTCGTGACCTCACTGGGCCGCAGCTACGGCGAGGCGGGTCTCGTCACGGCCGCATCGACGGTCGCGGTGGCCGTCTCGGGGCCCTGGCGCGGCCGGCTGCTCGACCGGATCGGCCTGCGCCGCACGGTCGGTCCCTCGCTCCTCGTGCAGGTCGTGTGCTGGTCGGTCGCTCCGTGGGTCGGCTACCTGCCGCTCGTCGCGTTCGCCGCGCTGGCCGGGCTCTTCGTCGTCCCCACGTTCTCGATCCTGCGCCAGGTGATCATCGGGTCGGTCCCGGCCGAGCAGCGGCGCACGGCGCTGTCGCTCGACTCGTCGGCCACCGAGCTGTCGTTCATGGCCGGCCCCGCCATCGGCGTCTGGCTGGCGACATCGTGGCACACCGGCTGGGCGCTGCTCGTCTGCGAGCTGGCCTCGGCCGCCGCCGGCTTCGTCATGTGGCTCGTCAACCCGCCCCTCACGTCCGGCCGGCCGGAGGGGGCACCGGAGGCTGGGCACGACGAGCAGGGGGAGGGCGCGAGGGCCGAGGCGATCGCCGCCCCGGCGGTTCCGGGCCGGGGCGTGGCCCCACGGGCGGTGCGCGGCTTCATCACCGTGCCGGTGGCCGCCGTCCTGCTCGCGGCCGCCTGCTCCACCTTGGTGCTCAGCGGCACCGACGTCTCCATCGTGGCGGCGCTGCGTTCCTTCGGGTCCACCGGCTCCATCGGCTGGGTGCTCGCGCTGTGGGGCGCCGGCTCCCTCGTCGGAGGTCTCGTCTACGGCGCGTGGCACCGGTCGCTGTCGGTGTTCTGGCTGCTGGGCGGCCTCGCGGCCACCACCGCGCCGGTCGCGCTGGCCCTCGGCGTGCCGAGCTTCGCCGTGCTCGTCACCGTCTCGGGCTTCCTGTGCGCCCCGACGATCACGGCCACGGTCGAGCAGCTGAGCCGCCTGGTGTCCGAGCGCTTCCGTGGGGAGATGATGGGCTGGCACGGCTCGGCCATGACCGCCGGTTCGGCGGTGGGCGCCCCGGTCGCCGGCTTCGCCATCGACCACGGCGGCTGGTCGTGGGGCTTCGTCGTCGTCTCGGCGCTCGGAGTGCTCATCGCGGGTCTCGGCTGGCTGGCCTCGCGCCGCGGTCGGGAGGTCGCCGAGCCCGGACCGGCCGCCGCAGCGGAAGCGTCCGCCGTCGCCGCACCTGCGTCACCCGACGGCGTCGCGCCGACCGATTCGGAGCACGGCGTCCCGGCTGCTACCATCGATCACTGACCAGCCGTCACATCTGCACCCGCTCCGGCGGACGCGTGTGACGACGTGCAAGAGAAGCTCGCTTCCACCCGCGTCGACCTCACGGTTGCCGGGTCAAGGTCTGCTCGGCCGGATGCCGTCCGCGGCACACGTGTCGAGCCGTGTGACGCGACGTCGACCGTCCGGCATACGCGACCCTTGGGCTCCTCGTGCACACACGGGGAGCCTTTTCTCGTTGTGGTCGCGGCAGGACTGGCACCACACCCGTCTGGTCACCACGTTTCACGATCTAAGGAGCACCACATCAGCGAGCCTCGCATCAACGAGCGCATCCGGGTCCCGGAAGTGCGCTTGGTTGGCCCCAACGGCGAGCAGGTCGGCATCGTCCGCGTCGAGGACGCGCTGCGTCTGGCCGAGGAGGCGAACCTCGACCTCGTCGAGGTGGCCCCCATGGCCAAGCCGCCGGTCGCCAAGCTCATGGACTTCGGCAAGTTCAAGTACGAAGCCGCCATGAAGGCACGGGAAGCGCGCAAGAACCAGGTCAACACGGTCATCAAGGAGATCAAGCTCCGTCCGAAGATCGACCCGCACGACTACGGCACCAAGAAGGGCCATGTCGAGCGGTTCCTCAAGGCCGGCGACAAGGTCAAGGTGACGATCATGTTCCGTGGCCGCGAGCAGTCGCGGCCCGAGCTCGGGCGACGTCTGCTCGAGCGCCTCGCCGAGGACATCGCCGAGCTCGGCTTCGTCGAGTCGGCGCCGAAGCAGGACGGCCGCAACATGATCATGGTGATCGGGCCGACCAAGAAGAAGGCGGAGGCCAAGGCCGAGCAGCGCCGCTCCCGCGAGCAGCACGAGCAGCACGAGCAGCACGGCCAGCCCGAGCAGAGCGCGCCCGGCGAGCAGCCGGCCGCCCCGGCCCCGCAGACCGACGAGGCCACCGCAGCCGCCGAGTGACCGGCGGTCGGTGACCGGCCGGGGGCGCGAGCCACCGGCACGACAGACCACGTGCGCCCACTGGCGCACGCAACACGAAGGAGATCGGCCCCCATGCCGAAGATGAAGACGCACAGCGGTGCGAAGAAGCGTTTCCGCCTGACCGGCACCGGCAAGGTCATGCGCGAGCAGGCCGGCGGCCGTCACCTGCTCGAGCACAAGTCGAGCAAGAAGATGCGTTCCATCGCGAACGACGTCGAGCTCGCCAAGCCGGACGCCAAGAAGGCCAAGAAGCTCCTCGGCAAGTGAGCCGGGACCCCCACCCATCAGCACTTCGCTGAGCAACCGGGTCCCCGGTAGGCCAGCAGCAGCAAGCACTGCGTCAAGCAGAGAAGGAGTATTCACGTGGCACGCGTGAAGCGGGCGGTCAACGCCCAGAAGAAGCGTCGCGTCGTTCTCGAGCGCGCCAGCGGTTACCGCGGCCAGCGGTCGCGTCTGTACCGCAAGGCCAAGGAGCAGGTCACCCACTCCCTCGGGTACGCCTACCGTGACCGTCGCGCCAAGAAGGGCGACTTCCGTCGCCTCTGGATCCAGCGCATCAACGCCGCGGCTCGCGCCAACGGCATGACCTACAACCGGTTCATGCAGGGCCTGAAGGCCGCCGGTGTCGAGGTCGACCGCAAGATCCTCGCGGACCTCGCCGTCAACGACGCGCCGGCCTTCGCCACGCTCGTGGAGCTCTCGCGCGCCAACGTCCCTGCCCAGGCAGAGGCGAAGGCCGCCGCAGGCGACGCCGCCTGAGCGACGCCGTCGAACACACGACGCAGCCCAGAGCGCCGGGACGCCCCGTGCTGACCAACCCCCGATCCGATCGGGTCAAGGCAGTGCGGGCGCTGTCCCGGCGCTCGGTGCGTTCCCGCACCGGCGAGTTCCTCGCGGAGGGGCCGCAGGCCGTCCGTGAGGCCGTGACGTTCCGGCCCGAGCTCGTGCGCGACGTCTACGTCACCCCCGAGGCGGGGGAGCGGCACGCCGGGATCGTCGAGGCGGCCCGGGCAGCGAGCGTGTGGGTGCACGAGGTGAGCCCCGAGGTGCTCGCTGCGATGTGCGACACCGAGTCTCCGCAGGGCGTCGCGGCCGTATGCAGGGTGCTGGACCTCCCGCTCGACTCGGTGCTCGCGGACCTGCCGACCGACGCGATCGTCTGCGTCCTCACCAACGTGCGCGACCCTGGCAACGCCGGCACCGTCATCCGTGGCGCCGACGCCGCCGGCGCCGACGCCGTTCTCGTCAGCGACGCGAGCGTGGACGTCTACAACAGCAAGGTCGTGCGTTCCACCGTCGGATCGCTGTGGCACCTGCCGCTCAGCATCGGCGCGTCCGTGCCCGAGATCCTCTCCGCCCTGCGTGACCGCGGTGTCCGGCTGCTCGCCGCCGACGGCGCCGGGACGACGCTCCTGCACGACGCCGACCTCTCCGGCCCGCACGCCTGGGTCATGGGCAACGAGGCGTGGGGCCTCCCGCAGGAGGTCCGCGACGCCTGCGACGACGTCGTGCGCGTGCCCATCCACGGCCATGCCGAGTCGCTCAACCTCGCCATGGCGGCCACCATCTGTCTCTACGCCTCGGCGGAAGCTCGGCGCACCAGCCGGTGACCGGGCCATCCACCCAAGTCCCGGCAAGCGTGACTATTGTCGGCTCCATGACCTCCGTCGACGGGACCGGCGCTCCGCTGCCCGAACCGACGGCCGGGTCGCCAGGAGGGCAGGTGAGCCGGGCCGACGCGGCACAGGTCCACGGGGTGGAAGAGCTGCTGCCCGACGGCCTGGTCGTCGTCGGCGCCGACCAGCGCGTCACCTTCGCCAACACCGAGGCGCTGCGCATCCTCGCGTGCGACCGCTCCGACCTGCTGGGCCGCACGGTGGTGGACGGCCTGCCGCTCCGGGACAGGGACGGCCGCGACTGGTGGGCACACACCACCGCGTGGAACGGTGTCTCGAGCCGTACGACCCACAGGGAGAAGCTCCTCGTCGCACCGAAGGGTCACGAGGTGCTCGTGACCGCGCGTTTCGTGCGAGCGCGGCACAACGGCGCCGTGGAGCAGGTCCTCCTCGGCCTGAGGGACGCCGAAGGGCGCCAGCTGGCCGAGCGTGACCAGGCGACCGTCCTGTCCACCGTGGCGCACGAGCTGCGGGCGCCTCTCACCTCCGTCACCGGCTTCACGAGCAGCCTGCTGCGCCGCTGGGACCGCTTCACCGACGAGCAGAAGCGCCTCATGATCGAGACGATCGAGTCCGACGCGACCCGGCTGACACGGCTCATCACCGAGCTGCTCGACATCTCCCGCCTCGACTCCGACAGCCTCAACCTCCGCCTGGGGCCGGTGGACCTGCAGGCCCTGCTCCGCACCCACGTCGTCCGCTACGAGCTCGGTCGCTCGGTCGGTGCCGTCCAGCTGCGCCTCGGTGCGCGCGCGACGCAGGAAGGCCTGCCGCAGCTGTGGGCCGACACCGACCGGCTCGAGCAGATCTTCTTCAACCTCATCGAGAACGCCCTGACCCACGGCGACGGCCGTGTCACCGTCACGCTGGACCGCGGGGAGTCGCTGGAGGACTTCGCGGAGTCGGTGGTCGTCCTGGTCGACGACGAGGGTGACGGCATACCCGTGTCCGACCGCGAGAGGATCTTCGGGCGCTTCTGGCACGGGCCCTCCAACGCGAGCACGGGCCTCGGGCTCTACGTCGTGCGGGGGCTGGTCGAGGCGCACGGGGGGTCGGTGCACGTGACCGACAACGAGTCGGGAGGGGCGCGGTTCGTCGTCCGTCTCCCCGCGGGCATGCCGGCCGTGGTGGGCGGCTGACCGCAGCGCGAGCGGCCCGCGTGAGCCGCACGGGGCCGCCCCTAGACTGGAGCGCACGCACCCGGCCGCCTCGTGGTGGGCGGGTCGTCGGCGCAGGTGACCCAGACCCAGAGTCCAGGGGTGACCGGAGCCGACGAGCGGCCCCCACCCGTGAACCCGAGCGAGAGCAGCGAACGCACGCCGATGTCCGGACCCAACACGAACTACGACCCCGTCGAGGTCTCCGCGCTCGACCCGGCCAACGTCGACGCCGCGGTGCAGCAGGCGCTGTCCGCCATCGCCGAGGCCGCGTCGCTCGACGACCTCAAGGCGGCGCGCATCGCGCACCAGGGAGAGAAGAGCCCGCTGGCCCTCGCAAACCGCGAGATCGGGGCCCTCCCGCCGAGCGCCAAGGCCGAGGCCGGCAAGCGCGTCGGCCAGGCGCGCGGTCGCGTCGGGCAGGCCCTCGCCGCCCGTCAGGCCGAGCTCGAGGCTGAGCGCGACGAGCGCATCCTCGTCGAGGAGCGCGTCGACGTGACGCTCCCGGCCCTGCGCCGCCAGCCGGGCGCCCGGCACCCCATCGAGCTGGTCGCCCAGCGCCTCGCCGACGCCTTCGTCGGCATGGGCTGGGAGGTCGCCGAGGGGCCCGAGCTCGAGAGCGAGTGGCTCAACTTCGACGCGCTCAACCTCGGACCCGACCACCCGGCGCGGCAGATGCAGGACACCTTCTTCCTCGACCCCGTCGACTCGGGCCTCGTGCTGCGCACCCAGACCTCTCCGGTGCAGATCCGCACCATGCTCGAGAAGGAGCCGCCCATCTACGTCGTGGCCCCGGGCAAGGTCTTCCGCACCGACGACCTCGACGCGACGCACACCCCCGTCTTCCACCAGATCGAGTGCCTGGCCATCGACAAGGGTCTGACCATGGCGCACCTGCGCGGCGCCCTCGATGCGTTCGTGCGCATCATGTTCGGCGAGGGCACCCGAACCCGCGTGCGCGCCTCCTACTTCCCGTTCACCGAGCCGTCGATGGAGACCGACTTCGTCTGCTTCGCCTGCCACGGCGACTCCGCTCCGGGGGAGTGCCGCACGTGCGGTGGCTCCGGCTGGATCGAACTCGGCGGCTCCGGCATGGTCAACCGCAAGGTGCTGCGCGCCTGCGGGATCGACCCCGACGTCTACTCCGGCTTCGCCTTCGGGCTCGGCATCGAAAGGGCACTCATGCTGCGGCACGGCGTGCAGGGCATGCACGACATGGTCGAGGGCGACGTCCGCTTCTCGCAGCAGTTCGGGATGGAGGTCTGACATGCGTATGCCACTGGGCTGGCTTGCCGAGTACGCCGAGGTCCCGCCGGGCACGACCGGCGCCGACGTCGCCGCTGCCCTCGTCTCCGTCGGCATCGAGGAGGAGGACCTCCACGGTGGCGACATCACCGGACCCCTCGTCGTGGGCAGGGTGCTCGACTTCGTCGAGGAGCCCCAGAAGAACGGCAAGACCATCCGCTGGTGCACCGTCGACGTCGGTGAGAACGGCCAGATGCTCACCGAGGGCAAGCACCAGGAGATCGTCTGCGGCGCCCTCAACTTCGAGGTCGGCGACCTCGTCGTCGTCGTCCTGCCCGGGGCCACCCTCCCCGGCGGCTTCCACATCAGCGCCCGCAAGACGTACGGCCACGTCTCAAACGGGATGATCTGCGCGGAGGACGAGATCGGCCTCGGCAGCGACCACGAGGGCATCATCGTCCTCTCGCGTCTGCTCGGCGAGGAGAAGGCCGCCGACCTCAAGCCCGGCGACGACGCCATCGCGCTGCTGGGCCTCGGTGAGGAGACCATCGAGGCCAACGTCACGCCCGACCGTGGCTACTGCTTCTCGGTGCGCGGCCTCGCCCGCGAGTACTGGCACGCCCAGGGCAGCCCGGCCGGGGGGTTCCGCGACCCCGCCCTCATCGAGACACCGGCTGTCAACGACGCGGGCTACGCCGTGCGCGTCGACGACGCCGCTCCCATCGAGGGGATCGCCGGGTGCGACCGCTACGTCGCCCGCGTCATCCGCGGCATCGACCCGACGCGGCCGAGTCCGGCCTGGATGCAGCAGCGGCTGACCGCGATGGGCATGCGTCCCATCTCGCTGGCAGTCGACGTCACCAACTACGTCATGCTCGCCGTCGGGCAGCCGCTGCACGCGTTCGACCTGGGCAAGCTCTCCGGCTCGATCGTCGTGCGCCGGGCCGAGTCGGGGGAGACCCTCACGACGTTGGACGAGGTGAAGCGCAAGCTCTCGCCGGAGGACCTGCTCATCACCGACGGCGGCGAACGCGTCCTCGCCATCGCCGGCGTCATGGGCGGTGCCTCCTCCGAGGTGGACGACCAGACCACCGACATCCTCATCGAGTCGGCCCACTTCGACCCCACGTCGGTGGCGCGCACGTCGCGCCGGCACAAGCTCGTGACGGAGGCCTCCAAGCGCTACGAGCGTGGGGTCGACCCCCAGCTCGCCCCGGCTGCCGCCCAGCTGGCCGTCGACCTGCTCGTCGAGCACGGCGGCGGCACGGTGGACCACGGCGTCACGGATGTCGACCACACGCCCGAGCCCTCCGCATACCTCCTCGACGTCACGGAGCCCGGCCGCATCGTCGGTCTCGACTACCCCCGCGAGCGGGTCGTGCAGATCCTGCGCGACCTCGGCTGCATGGTCGACGAGACGGGCGCCGGCACCGACGACACCCACGTGCTCGTCACACCGCCCTCCTGGCGGCCCGACCTGCAGGACGGCCCCGACTACGCGGAGGAGGTCGCGCGGATCGACGGCTACAACAACATCCCGTCGATCACCCCGACCCCCATCGAGGGCCAGGGGCTCACCCACGGGCAGAAGACCCGCCGGGTCGTCGCCGACGCGCTCGCCGGCGCCGGCCTGACCGAGGTGCTGACCTACCCGTTCGTCGCCGAGTCGGTCGCCGACGACCTCATGCTCCGTGCCGACGACGACCGCCGGCACGCGGTCCGAGTCGCCAACCCGCTCAGCGAGGAGCGCCCGCTGCTGCGCACGTCGGTCCTCGCGAGCCTCGTCGACGCCCTGCGCCGCAACGTCGCCCGCGGCCACAAGGACGTGTCTCTCTTCGAGGTCGGCCTCGTCTTCCGGCCCGGCGGGCCGCTCGCGAGAGCACCGATCCCCAGCGTGCTCAGCCGTCCCGACGGCGAGACCCTGGAGCAGCTGTATGCCGCCGTGCCCGCCCAGCCGCGTCACGTGGCCCTGCTCATGACGGGCCAGATCGAGCACGCCGGCTGGTGGGGCCCGGGCCGCGCCGCCGACTGGAGCGACGCGGTCGCCGCGGTGCAGACCGTCGCCGCCGCGCTCGCCGTCGAGGTGGTCGTGGCCAACGACCCGGCGCACGCGCCGTGGCACCCGGGCCGGTGCGCTCGGATCAGCCTCGCGGACGGCACCCTGGTGGGCCACGCGGGCGAGCTCCACCCGAAGGTGCTCGCTTCGCTCGACCTGCCGGCGCGGACCGTGGCGGCCGAGTTCGACGTCGACGTGCTCGTCGCGGCGAGCGCCGAGCCGGTCCAGGCACGCCCGTTCTCGACCTTCCCGCCGGCGATGACCGACATCGCGCTGCTCGTCGAGGCGCAGGTGCCCGCGGGCGACGTCGAGGCTGCGCTCCGCCGGGGCGCAGGGGCGTCGCTGGAGTCCGTGACGCTCTTCGACGTCTACGAGGGGGAGCGCATCGAGGCCGGGCACCGGTCGCTGGCCTACCGGCTCACCTTCCGCGCTGCCGACCGCACGCTGACGACCGACGAGGTCAACGGCTTCCGCGACGCGGCGGTCGCGTCGGCGGCCGAGGCCACGGGAGCCGTCCAGCGCTGAGAGTGGATGCACGAATATGCATGAACGTGTATAGTCATGCATCGTGATCAGGGCAGCAGTTGCGGGGGCGAGCGGCTACGCCGGAGGAGAGATCCTCCGGCTGCTGCTCGCCCACCCGCGGTTCGAGGTCGGCGCCGTGACGGCGGCCAGCAGTGCGGGTGAACGTCTCGGGGGCGTCCACCCGCACCTCGTTCCGCTCGCGGACCGGGTGCTCGAGGCGACCACGCCTGCGACCCTCGCCGGTCACGACGTCGTCTTCCTCGCGCTGCCGCACGGCCACTCTGGCGCCATCGCCGCCCAGCTGTCCGAGTCGGTCGTCATCATCGACTGTGGCGCGGACTTCCGCCTCGAGTCCGAGTCAGCCTGGACGTCCTTCTACGACACGCCGTATGCCGGGTCGTGGCCCTACGGCCTCCCCGAGCTTCCCGGGGCGGCGGCGTCGGTCCAGCGGGACCGGCTCGAGGGGGCCCGGCGCATCGCCGTCCCGGGCTGCTACCCGACCGGCATCTCGCTGGCCCTCGCGCCCGGCTTCGCCGCAGGACTGCTCGAGGCCGACGACGTCGTGGTCGTCGCAGCCTCCGGCACGTCCGGTGCGGGGAAGTCCCTCAAGCCGCACCTGCTCGGCAGCGAGGTGATGGGGTCGATGTCGCCCTACGGCGTCGGCGGTGTGCACCGGCACACCCCCGAGATCGAGCAGAACCTCTCCCGTGCCGCGGGCGAGCCGGTCACGGTCTCGTTCACGCCCACGCTGGCGCCGATGCCGCGAGGAATTCTCGCGACCTGCACGGCGCGGCTGCGGGAGGACTCCGACCCGGCGAGCGTGCGCGCGGCCTGGGAGACGGCATACGCCGACGAGCCGTTCGTGCACCTGCTGCCCGCGGGCTCCTGGCCCAGCACGGCGTCCGTCGTCGGGAGCAACCAGGTGCTTCTGCAGGTCACCGTCGACGAGCGGCTGCGCCGCGTCGTCGTGGTGTCGGCGATCGACAACCTCACCAAGGGCACCGCGGGCGCCGCGGTGCAGTGCGCCAACCTCGCCCTCGGCCTCGAGGAGACCCTGGGCCTGCCGACCGCAGGAGTCGCACCGTGAGCAGCATCCACCCGCACGCCCGCGTCGACCTGCCTGCAGGCTTCCGGGCCGCCGGGGTCACGGCCGGGCTCAAGGCCAGCGGCAGTCCCGACCTCGCCCTCGTCGTCAACGACGGGCCCGACCACCACGCCGCGGCGGTCTTCACGACCAACCGCGTCGAGGCGGCTCCGGTCACGTGGTCGCGGCAGGTCGTCGCCGACGGCCGTGTCGACGCGGTCGTGCTCAACTCGGGCGGCGCCAACGCCTGCACCGGGGCGCAGGGCTTCCTGGACACCCACCGGACCGCGGAGCACGTCGCGGACGTCCTCGGCATCTCGGCCGGCGACGTGGTCGTCTGCTCGACCGGCCTCATCGGCGAGCTGCTCCCGATGGACAAGGTCACAGCCGGTGTCGATGCGGCGGGCGCGGCCCTCTCACCGGCCGGCCACGAGGACGCGGCCGTCGCGATCAAGACCACCGACACCGTGCACAAGGTCGCCGCGCACGCGGGAGAGGGCTGGTCGGTCTCGGGCATGGCCAAGGGTGCGGGGATGCTCGCCCCGGCGCTCGCGACGATGCTCGTCGTGCTGACGACCGACGCGGTCGTCGAGCAGGCGGACCTCGACGCGGCCCTGCGGAGGGCCACCGCCGTCTCGTTCGACCGCATCGACTCGGACGCCTGCATGTCGACCAACGACACCGTCGTCGTGCTCGCCTCCGGCGCGTCGGGGGTCTTCGTCGACGGGGGACAGCTGTCCGAGGCTCTGACCATCGTGTGCTCGTCCCTCGCGCGCCAGCTCATCGGGGACGCCGAGGGCGCGGCGCACGACATCGCGATCGAGGTCGTGAACGCCGCGAGCGTCGAGGACGCCCTCGAGGTCGCCCGGGCGGTCGCGCGCAACAACCTCTTCAAGTGCGCCGTCTTCGGCAACGACCCCAACTGGGGGCGCGTGCTGGCTGCCGTCGGCACGACCCGGGCGGCCTTCGAGCCTGCCACCCTCGACGTGGCGATGAACGGGGTCCAGGTCTGCCGCTCCGGCGGGGTCGGGGAGGACCGCAGCCTGGTGGACCTCGACGCCCGCGAGGTCCACGTCCTCGTCGACCTGCACGCCGGCCGCGAGAGCGCGACGATCTGGACCAACGACCTGACCCACGACTACGTCCACGAGAACTCGGCCTACAGCACATGAACGCCCCCAGCAGCGGCAGCGGCCGCGCCCAGCCGCCCGCCCACGTGCGTGGCCTCATCGACGCCGCCGCCCTCCGTGTCGCCGCGGGCAAGGCAGCGACCCTGGTCGAGGCCCTCCCGTGGCTCGAGCGTTTCCGCGGCGCCCTGGTCGTCGTCAAGTACGGCGGCAACGCGATGGTCGACGACGAGCTCAAGGCCGCCTTCGCGCAGGACATCGCCTTCTTGCGGTATGCCGGACTGCGCCCCGTCGTCGTCCACGGCGGTGGCCCGCAGATCAAGGCGATGCTCGAGCGGGTCGGGCTGGCGAGCGAGTTCAAGGGCGGGCTGCGCGTCACGACGCCTGAGGTGATGGACGTCGTGCGGATGGTCCTCACCGGGCAGGTGGGGCGCGAGCTCGTCGGCCTGCTCAACCAGCACGGCCCCATCGCCGTCGGGCTCTCGGGCGAGGACGCGGCCCTGCTCGGCGCTCGCCGCCGCGGCACGGTCGTCGACGGCGAGGAGGTCGACCTCGGCCTCGTCGGTGACGTCGAGAGCGTCAACCCCTCGGCGATCCTCGACATCCTCGACGCCGGTCGCGTCCCGGTCGTCAGCACGGTGGCACCGGACCTCGACGTCGAGGGCCAGGTGCTCAACGTCAACGCCGACACCGCCGCGGCCGCGATCGCCGTCGCCCTCGAGGCCGAGAAGCTCGTCGTGCTCACGGACGTCGAGGGCATCTACGCCGACTGGCCCGACCGGGGCTCGCTGCTGTCCACGATCACGGTCGGCGCGGCCCGCGAGCTGCTGTCCCGCGTCGACCACGGCATGGTGCCCAAGCTCGAGGCGTGCATCCGCGCCGTCGAGGGCGGCGTCCCGCAGACGCACGTCGTCGACGGCCGCAAGGCGCACTCGATCCTGCTCGAGATCTTCACCGACGAGGGGATCGGCACCATGGTGCTCCCCGAGATCGCCGGGTCGACGCCATCGACCCCCAGCTCTCCCGTCACCGCCTCGCCCTCGACCGTCACACCGGAGGAGGCCCCATGACCACGGCCACCGACCTGCTCGGCCGTTACGCCGGCGCGATGGTGCAGGTCTTCGGCACCCCACAGCTCGTCCTCGCCTCGGGGCACGGCTGCTGGGTCACCGACGTCGACGGCAACCGCTACCTCGACCTGCTCTCCGGCATCGCGGTCAACGCGCTCGGCCACGGCCATCCCGCTCTCGTGCAGGCGGTCGCCAAGCAGGCCGAGTCGGCGATCCACGTGTCCAACTTCTTCACCTCCGAGCCGGCGATCGCGCTCGCCGAGCGGATTCTCGACATCGCCGCGGCCCCGAGCGGGTCGGGCGTCTTCTTCGCCAACTCCGGCACCGAGGCCACCGAGGCGGCGATCAAGCTCTCGCGGCGGACCGGCCGCACCCGCATCGTCGCCCTCGAGGGCTCCTTCCACGGCCGGTCGACCGGGGCCCTGGCGTTGACGCACAAGGCGGCCTACCGCGAGCCCTTCGAGCCGCTCATCCCCGAGGTCGTCTTCGTTCCGCCGAACGACGCGGAGGCGCTGCGCGCCGCCGTCGACGACACCACGGCGGCGCTGTTCGTGGAGCCGATCCAGGGTGAGGCCGGCGTGCGCGAGCTGTCCACCAACTACCTCCGGCTCGCGCGTGAGCTGACGTCGGCCCACGGCGTGCTGCTGGTCGTCGACGAGATCCAGACCGGCATCGGGCGCACGGGCGACTGGTTCGCCCACCAGTCGTCGGGCATCGTTCCCGACGCGATGACGCTGGCGAAGGGGCTCGGCGGCGGCGTGCCGATCGGTGCCCTGGTGACCTTCGGCCCCGACGTGACCGCCCTGCTGACGGCGGGTCAGCACGGCACCACGTTCGGCGGCAACCCCCTCGCGTGCGCGGCCGGGCTCGCCGTCCTCGACACCATCGAGCGCGACCACCTCCTCGAGCACGTCCGCACGGTCGGCGCCCTCCTCGACGACGTCGGCGTGCCCGGGGTGAAGGGCACCCGCGGTCGCGGGCTGCTCCGCGCGCTCGAGCTGGACGGCACACCTGCAGCCGCCGCGATGGCGGCGGCCCGCGACGCCGGCTTCATCGTCAACGCGGTCACGCCGACGGCGCTGCGACTGGCCCCGCCCCTCGTCATCTCGGCGGACGAGCTCCGGGGCTTCCTCGACGCCCTTCCCGCGATCCTCGAGTCCGCTCGCGCCATGGGGGAGGCGGTCTCGTGAGCCGCACCCAGCGCCAGCGTCGCATCGTCGAGCTCCTCGGCGCCCACGCGGTCCACAGCCAGGGGGAGCTGTCCGACCTGCTCGTGGCCGAGGGCACCGAGGTGACGCAGGCGACCCTGTCCCGCGACCTCGTCGAGCTCGGGGCGGTCAAGGTCAGGCGCGGACGCGCCCTGGTGTATGCCGTCCCGGGCGAGGGCGGCGAGGTGACCGCCGTCGGCTCGATCGGCGACGCGGCCTCGGCGCGGCTGCGCCGCACGTGCGAGGAACTGCTCGTCTCCGCCGTGGCCGCCGACAACCTCGTGGTCCTGCGCACGCCGCCGGGCGCCGCGAACTACCTCGCGTCGGCGATCGACCAGGCCCGTGACCCCGAGGTCGTCGGGACCATCGCCGGTGACGACACCATCCTGCTGGTCACGGGCGCCGCGGCCCAGGCGGTCGCGGTCGCCGAGCGGCTCCAGTCCCTGGCCGGCAGCCGAGACTGAGCGCGCCCGAACGGGCCAGCGGTCCTCCGACGAGACGCCCCGCACCGGACCCGACGAACGCATTTCGCCGACTCACACGCGACTCACCCACGAAGCACCGAGGAGACCCGAATGACGGACGCCACCGGCACGACCGCCAGCGACGGCAGCGAGAACCCGCCCGGCGCGCCGGCCCCGCGGGTGAGCCTGTGGGGCGGCCGCTTCGCGGGCGGTCCCGACCAGGCCCTCGCGGCGCTGTCCAAGAGCACGCACTTCGACTGGCGACTGGCTCCCCACGACCTCGCCGGCTCGCGCGCCCATGCACGCGTGCTGCACTCGGCAGGGCTCCTGTCGGACGAGCACCTCGCGGGCATGCTGGAGGGCCTCGACCGGCTCGAGGCCGACGTGCTCTCGGGTGACTTCACCCCGGCCGAGGACGACGAGGACGTGCACACCGCCCTCGAGCGGGGCCTCATCGAGCGGGTGGGCACCGACCTCGGCGGCCGGTTGCGCGCGGGGCGCTCCCGCAACGACCAGGTCGCCACGCTCTTCCGGATGTACCTGCGCGAGCACGCTCGGGTGGTCGCTGGCCTGGTCCTCGACGTCGTCGACGCCCTCGTCGGCCAAGCGGACGAGCACCTCGGTGTCGCCATGCCGGGCCGCACCCACCTGCAGCACGCGCAGCCCGTCCTGCTCTCGCACCACCTGCTGGCCCACGCGTGGGCGCTGCTGCGCGACGTCGACCGGCTGCGCGACTGGGACGCGCGAACCGACGCCTCACCCTACGGCTCGGGCGCGCTCGCCGGGTCCTCGCTCGGCCTCGACCCGGAGGCCGTGGCCCGCGACCTCGGCTTCGCGCGCGCCGTCGAGAACTCCATCGACGGCACGGCCTCCCGTGACTTCGCCGCGGAGTTCGCGTTCGTGTCTGCCATGACGGCCGTCGACGTCTCCCGAATCGCGGAGGAGGTCGTGCTGTGGGCGACGAAGGAGTTCTCCTTCGTCACGCTGCACGACTCCTACTCGACCGGCTCGAGCATCATGCCGCAGAAGAAGAACCCCGACGTCGCCGAGCTGGCGCGCGGCAAGGCGGGCCGGCTCGTCGGTGACCTCGCAGGTCTGCTGACGACCCTCAAAGCGCTGCCGCTGGCGTACAACCGCGACCTCCAGGAGGACAAGGAGCCGGTCTTCGATGCCATCGACACGCTCGAGGTGCTGCTCCCCGCCTTCTCCGGGATGGTCGCGACGCTGACCTTCCACACCGACCGCCTCGAGTCGCTGGCGCCCCAGGGCTTCGCCCTCGCCACCGACATCGCCGAGTGGCTGGTGCGCCAGGGCGTGCCCTTCCGGGTGGCCCACGAGGTGGCCGGTGCCTGCGTGCGCGAGTGCGAGTCGCGTGGCATCGAGCTCTGGGACCTGACCGACGAGGACTTCACCCGGATCAGCGAGCACCTCACGCCGGACGTGCGCTCGGTGCTGTCCGTCGCCGGGTCGCTCGCGTCGCGCGACGCCGTGGGCGGGACCGCGCCCGTGCGAGTGGCCGAGCAGCTCGCCGCCGCCCGTGACCGGCTCGCCGACGCGCGCCGGTGGTCTTCGTCCGGCGTCTGAGGGTGCGGCTAGCGTGTCCCCGGTGAGCACCGACACCTGCCGCCTCCCGCGCGACTTCTTCGCCAGGTCGTCCGTGGAGGTCGCCCGGGACCTTCTCGGCTGCCTGCTCTCATTCGGCGGGGTGACGCTGCGGCTGACCGAGGTCGAGGCGTATGCCGGTGAGGTCGACCCCGGGTCGCACGCCTTCCGCGGGGAGACGCCGCGTACCCGGCCGATGTTCGGTCCGGCTGGGTTCACCTACGTCTACTTCACCTACGGCAACCACTGGTGCCTCAACCTCGTCGCCGGACAGGAGGGCACCGCCGAGGCCGTCCTGGTCCGGGCCGGTGAGGTGGTCGAGGGTCGTGAGCTCGTCCGGGCACGGCGTGGCACCGTCGCCGAACGCGACTGGGCCAGGGGGCCGGGCCGGCTGGGCCAGGCACTGTGCATGGGCGGCGAGCACACCGGGCGAGACTTCTGCCGGCCGGTCCTCGGAGAGCCCATCGACCTCGTCGTGGCCGAACCCGCTCGGCCCGTGGCGGCCGGTGCCGTGGCGACGGGGCCCCGCGTGGGGGTGAGCGGTCCGGGAGGAGATGGCACGGCATACCCATGGCGGTTCTTCCTCGAGGGCGACCGCTTCGTCTCCGCCTACCGTCCCGGCACGGTGAAACGGCGCCGCGCGACCGCCCCACGCTCGTGAGCGACCTGCCGGAAGCCCGGCATTCGGGACCAGGGGCTACTCGTTGGCCCGGGCGTGACGGCATACGGCAGGCTGTGACCGGAGTGGGCGACCGGCCCACCCGACAGAGAGGACACCGATACCCGTGACGGACATCTTCGACGAGCTGCAGTGGCGCGGCCTGGTGGCACAGTCCACCGACGAGGCGGCGCTGCGCAAGGCCCTCGCCGACGGACCGGTCACGGTGTATTGCGGCTTCGACCCCAGCGCGCCCTCGCTGCACTTCGGCAACTTCGTGCAGCTCTCGGTGCTCCGGCGCATGCAGGCAGCCGGCCACCGGGTCATCTGCCTCGTCGGCGGGTCCACCGGGCTGATCGGGGACCCGAAGCCCGACGCCGAGCGCGTGCTCCAGGACAAGGACACGATCGCCGAGTCGGTGGCGCGCATCCAGCAGCTCGTGGGTCCGCTCCTGGACTTCGAGGGCGACAACGCCGCGCTGCTCGTCAACAACCTCGACTGGACGGCCCCGCTCAGCGCCCTCGACTTCCTCCGCGACGTCGGCAGGCACTTCCGCGTCAACCAGATGATCCGCAAGGAGGCGGTCGCCAGGCGCCTGGAGAGCGAGCACGGGATCTCCTACACGGAGTTCAGCTACCAGATGCTGCAGGCGCTCGACTTCCTCGAGCTCTACCGCACCCGTGGGTGCATCCTGCAGATCGGTGGCAGCGACCAGTGGGGCAACATCACGGCGGGTGTCGACCTCGTGCACCGGGCGGAGGGTGCGACGGTGCACGCCCTGGCAACGCCGCTGCTCGTCGACTCCACGGGGCGCAAGTTCGGCAAGTCCGAGGGCAACGCCGTGTGGCTGAGCGCCGACATGACCAGCCCCTATGCCTTCTACCAGTACTTCCTCAACGTCGAGGACGCGTCGGTCGTGGCGATGCTCAAGGCGCTCACCGACCGTTCGCGCGAGGAGATCGGGCAGCTCGAGCAGCAGGTGGCGAGCGAGCCGTTCCGGCGCACGGCGCAGCGGACCCTGGCGGCCGACGTGACGACGCTCGTGCACGGTGCCGAGGCGACGGCCGCCGTCCAGGCGGCGTCCGAGGCGCTCTTCGGCAAGGGGGACCTGGGCAGCCTGGACCTGCGCACCCTGGGGGACGCGACGGCGGAGCTGCCCGGAGCCGACGTGCCCGTGGGAACGCCCGTGGTCGACGCCCTCGTGGCGGTGGGCCTGGTCGACTCCCGCAACGGTGCACGGAGAGCGATCGGGGAGGGAGGGGCCTCGGTCAACAACGTCAAGGTGACCGACCCCGACCGCGTGCTCGAGGAGGGCGACTTCCTGCACGGGAGCGTCGCGGTGATCAAGCGCGGCAGGCGGAGCCTCGCAGCAGCGCGGCGCGCCTGATTCCGCCGCTGTCGAGCCGGATCCCGCTGTCTGACAACGGGATCCGGCTTTTCGGGCATCTGGGACGCCTCGCGCGGCGGCCGATTTGTGTTCCTCCGAGAGGCGGGGTTACTGTTCTCTTCGTCAGCCCGACAGGGAGGAACGGACGCCACCGCGATCGACACGATCGAGAGCGAAGTTGGCCGGTCCCGGGGCTGACCTCGTGGTTCGGTTCGTGCCGGTTGATCCGGTATGGTTCCGGACGCCCGCACAGGCTCTCGAGTCATCGAGCAGTCGGCGGGACTGGCTGAAGCGGCCCGGATGATCGGGTAGGCTTCACCGCGTAGGAACCGCTGACACCAAGCGGGTCATGTCTGGCCGTCCTGAAGGGCGGGTCGCAGGTTTGAC
>NZ_BAAANB010000002.1:184699-229267 GCF_039529575.1 Terrabacter terrae | reverse complement strand
CGATCGAAGTCGCCGGCGGCATCGAATGTGCCTCCGGAAGGGTCGGCGACGTCCCGCACAGGCGACGAGTCGCGGCGTCGCAGTTCCACCCAGATCGTCATGCAAGAAGAGTGCCAGTGACAGGAGCCCAGCGACGCACGCACATGCCGCCGACCGGTCGCGCCGATCAGCGTGTATCGCGTCAGAGGGATGGGCCCGGCCAATCGCCGGGCACCGCCGTCATGCCAACGTAGAGTCAGCCCATGGTGGCGCAAATGGCGTACCGGCTCCTGTCGGCCGCAGACCCGCGAAGGGCCGCGGTTCCCTACCTGCCTGCCGATGACCCGTCACAACCCCGCAGAACCCGCGACGTGCTTGACCAGTACCCGTACCTTCGGGCACGTGTGCAGGTCTGGGTGGACCGTTACGACGAGTCTGCCCTGGAGGACGCTGACGCTTTCGTGACCGCCCATCTGGATGACCTCGATGCCGAGAAGGCGGGTCACGACCTCGCGGTCTGGCTGTGCGATTGGGGCGTCATGAACGACGCCGGGACGCGATGGTTCCTCGACCCGCGCGCCGGCATCTGCTTCGTCGAACTGGACAACAACAGCGAGGCTCGGCTCGACCCGTACCGCCACGTCGTCGAGTGCTTGACCCAGGGACAACCTGTCGCGCGCCGGTTCGTCGAGAAGGCGCGCGAGCTCAACGCCGTCTAGTGCAGGCAGACCATGCGCAGTACCCGCCCCGACCCGCGCGACAACGCAAAGGACCGTCCCACCCTGCGCCTGGAACCTGCCGCCGCGACCGCGCTCGCCGCGCAGCTCGCTCGGGAGTACTCGTCCCCGCAGGAGCGAGACCTCAACGCCGACGCAACGCACGCCCTGAGCGCTCGTCTCGGCTGGGATCCCGCGACGCACACCATCGGCGAGCGGGGCACCCGTACGGTGCGCGCGACGCTCGCCCACCTGCAGCACCTGCTGTGGCGGATGACGGCTCTGCGCCAACAGCAAGCTCGCCAGGCCAGGCAAGACCCGCAGACGGCGCACCTCACCGAGACCGATCTCACGCAGATCCTCGCGCTCCTGCTCACGGCCCCCGACGACGACCCGCTGTTGCAGGCCCTTCAGGAAGAGGCGGACGCGACCTCGCCTGCACACGTTGGCGGCGGCGGTCGGGTCACCCGTGCACGGTGGGCCGCGGCCATCCAGGCTGCCGGGGCCGATCCGCACACCCGCGCTGCCGGCGCGCGAGTGCGTGACCTGCTGCTGCGCGACCCACGCCTGCGCGCACACTGAACGACAGATCGGGCTACAGGGACGCGCGCTCATGCCGCTGATCGGCGTGCCGATGAGCGCGCTTTGTCACGATGCGGTGTCAGCGGCTGCCAAGGGTGACCATTCGCCGCTTGTCCGCCCTACCTTGCGCACATGTCAAAGTCGCGCGGGTTCGCCATCGCAGGGATGCTTGCGGCGGTCGGTTCGCTGGCCGCCTGCGGACCGGCTGGCACCGGCACGATCGGCGTCGGGGTTGATGCCAAAGGCCACCCAGTCGGCTACCTGCAGGTCTGTCCGGGAGCGCACATGGACGGGGCCTTTGTGATTGCCGAGCCCCATGACGACAGCACCAGGGCAGTCGCGTCTTGGGACGCGAAGCCGGCAGCGACTGGCTCCACGTTCTGGTCGTTTGACCGGCCCACTAGCGGTTGGGTGGTGACACGGCGCCCGGCGGAACTGAAACCAGGGGTCGTCTACCACCTCGAAGCCGGTGCCAACGATGGTTCGGGCTTCAGCGGATACGTGCTATTCACCGCCGAAGATCTCAAGAAGATGAAGCCCGGACAGGTGCGAATCTACGACTCCACCCGGCCCCAGCCAGCGGGCGAGGCGACGGGCAGCCTTGAGCAGCAAGCTCGGGACGAGAACGAGAGGTTCATGAAGGTGGTATCGCGTCAGGAGTTCGACCAATCCCCCTGCTTCTAGTTGTAGGGACGCGTAGACGTCCTCATTGTTACCCTCGGGCGACGTCCGGACATGCCGCTGATGTGCAGGCCAGGTGTCGACTACCGGACTCCCGATCGTCGAGTGCCCGTGCGGCCCTTCCGGCTACCGCCCTTGACTAGCATCGGACGCAAACCGCTCACGCCGCTGGTGGCCGCGGGTCCAGGTGCTGACGGCAGTATGGGCTTGTGAGCGAACTTGCCAGCCGGGCTGAGGCTATCGGCGCCCACCTCGTCGCGCATGCTCTTGGTGCCACGGCGAGCAAATTCGATGCCGAGGGCCGCCAGTCGGCCGTGGACTTCTTGATGGAGTGGCCCAACGGTCGTCATGGCGCGCTCGAGGTGACCCTTGTTACTCAACCGGAGTCAGCGGCATGGCAAGGGATGGCTGCCAGAGAGGGCTGGCAATGGCCGGCGCTCTCCGGGTGGGAGTTTCGTCTTGCGGGGCCAGACATGCCCTACCGACGAGCCCGCAACGCGGTGCTACGAGCAGTTGCGCTGTGTGACCAGTGGGGCGTCGATGAACCACATGGGCTCCCCGCAGACGTGCTCGATCGCGAGCCCGAGGTCGGCTGGGTAAACGAGGTGGGCGAGCTTCGCCGATCGTCTCTGAAGCCCGGCGTAAGTTTGTTCTCGGAGGTTCGCGCGGAGTTCGTTGAGGCATCGACATGCGACTTCGCGACCGTGGTCGAGGGGTGGCTCAAGTTGCCGCACATGCCCCGTCACGTCGAGAAGGTGCTCTCCGCTGCCGGTGTCGCCGAGCGGCACCTGTTCCTGGTCCCGGTCGATGAGGTGTTGCCCGCACGGTTTCTCACCAACGACTTCGCGGCCCCCACTCGAAGTCCTGAGGGCTTCAGCGGGCTGGATGGGATTTGGATCTGGTCCAACTACTGGCACCAGTTCCTGGTCTGCCGCGGTGGGTCCTGGCAGTGGCTCGACTTCCCGCCCAAGGGCGACAGGCGGGGCTGAACGTCGCGCTCAGCGACTGATACCAGGCACGGGCCGGGACGCCGCACGGCTAGGTGAATCATCGTTACGCCACCCGGCGAGGGACACTGAGGCCAGACTGTCCGTCCGCCCAGTGGCTTCTGAGGAGCGCACCCCTGTAGCCAGGGCAGGCGAGTGGCGGGCTGCTCACGCGAGCCGCGGGCCGACCAGTGCTTGCGCTTCGCCTACCTGATACCAGCGGTGATACTGCCGGGGAGGTAGTTGGGAGTTCCTGCATGACGGTGAACTGCCCCACGCAGTCCCGTTACACGGCTAACTGAGCATGCGAACGTCCCTACATGTACCTGAGTGTCCGAGGGGCGATGAGAGTTCAAGTCCCCCCCTCGACACCATGAGAGATGGGCGAAGGCCCCCGGAGACCGGGGACCTTCGCCCTTCTCGTTGTCCGCACCGACAGCTCAGAACCTTCTGTGGAGGTAGCGCCGCAGCCCGGAGACGGACGGCGGGCGGCCCGACTCCTGGTCGGGCGACGCCACCGAGGATTCACATCGCCTGAATTGCACCGATCCTCGCCCTTCGACGAGGCCGCTGTCGACCTCCACGTCTGACCCTGCCCTGGACACGGCTCTGGTGGCCGCCGCGCTGCAGCCGTACCCTTCCACCGTGAGTGACGACGCGGTGGCCGGGCTGGTGGACGACCTCTATGACGCTGTCGGCCTCCTGAGACGGCGCTCCCGCCGGCTCGTGGGCGCTCCGCTGCCCGAGCTGGCCCTCTCCGGCGCACAGCTGGAGCTGATGCGGGTCGTGCGGCGCAGTCCGGGCGTCACCGTGGCCGAGGCGGCCCGGGTACTGGGCCTGGCGCCGAACACGGTCTCGACCCTCGTGGGACAGCTCGTGGCGATGGAGGTGCTCGTGCGCAGCCGGGATCTCGCCGACCGGCGGCTGGCGCGACTCGAGCTGACTCCCCGCGCCCGCGAGGGTCTCGAGCAGTGGCGCGACCGCCGCTCGCAGGCCACGGCTGCGGTCCTCGCGCAGTTGCCCGAGGACGAGCGCGCGAGGCTTGCAGCGGCCCTGCCCACCATCGCCCGAATCGCCGTGGGCTTGCCGGACACCCAGGAGCAGGCTCCCGTCGTGGAACCGACCGGCGCCGACTCGTCCGCCGCGCCCATCCCCGACACCCGCATCTCCGCCTCCCTGGTCGCCGACTCCCCCAGGCAGCCGGCTCTGGAAGGGCACGCCTGACGCCTGTCCTCCCCGACGCAGCTGAGCGCTTCCTGCGCCGCGGGCGGGGCCTGACCGTACGCTGTGCCGCGTGACCTTCCTGCGGGCCCTGTTCACCCTGCTCCGGGGTCGAGGGTTCCGCCGGCTCTTCGTCAGCCGGGTGACGTCGTCCTTCAGCGACGGAGTGTTCCAGGTGGCGCTCGCCAGCCACGTCCTCTTCAACCCGGAGGAGGCCGCCGACGCGCGGGGCATCGCCATGGCCTTCGCCGTGGTCCTGCTCCCCTACAGCGTTCTCGGCCCCTTCGCCGGGGTGCTGCTCGACCGGTGGCCGCGGCGGCGCGTCCTCGTCGTCAGCCAGCTGGTGCGGGTCGCTGCCATGCTCGCGGTCGCCGGGCTCGTGACCAGCGTGGGCACCAGCCCGGCGTTCTTCGGCCTCGTGCTGCTCGTCTTCTCCGTCAACCGGTTCATCCTCGCGGGGCTCTCCTCAGCCATGCCGCACGTCGTCTCGCGCGAGCTCCTGGTCAGCGCGAACTCCGTTGCGCCCACGTGCGGCTCGATCGCCTACCTGCTCGGGGGCGCCGTCGGCACCGGCGTGCGGGCGCTCTCCGGCAGCGACGTGACCGACGTGCTGCTCGCGGCCCTGGGCGTCGCCGTGGCTTCCTGGGCGGCAGCACGCCTGCCGTTCATCGGCCCCGACGACACCAGCCGGGCGCCGTCCATGGGCCAGATCGCCCGCTCCGTGGTCAGCGGGCTCCTCGAGGCGGCGCGGACGCTGCCCCGGCGCGCCCGGCTGCTGCTGGCACTCGTCTTCCTCACCCGCATCCCGTTCGGTTTCCTGCTGCTCCAGACGCTTCTGCTCTTCCGCGGGCCGTTCGAGAACGGCCACGGCCCCCTGGGCTTCGGGGTCGCCGCCGCCGCCTCCGCCCTGGGCTTCACCGCCGCGGCCTTCGTGACGCCCTGGCTCGCCCCGCGCCTGACGGCCGTGCCGTATGCCGCGAGGATGCTCGCGCTCGGCGCCCTGGTCTGCGCGGCGCTCGGTCCGTTCCTCCTGCCGTGGACGGTCGTCGTCGTGGGGCTGGCCGTCTCCTTCACCTCCCAGTGCGTGAAGATCACGGTCGACTCCCTCATGCAGGCTCACGTCGACGACCAGCTCCTCGGCCGCGCCTTCTCGGCGTACGACGTCGTCTACAACGCCGGGATGGTCGCGGCCGCCGCGCTCGGAGCGCTCGTCCTGCCCCCCAGCGGGCTCGCCTGGTGGCCGATCGTGTCCTTCGCCTGCCTCTACGGCATCCTCGCCATGACGGTCGGCACGCTCTGGGAGCGCGCGACGACGGCCGACCGTGAGCGACCACTAGGCTGACGCGGTGCTTCCCGAGCTGACCGCCACCCGTTACGTGACGCCGCTCAAGGAGGGCGGCTCGCTGCCCGGCATCGTGGAGGCCGACGACGACGGCACCTACGTCCTGAAGTTCCGCGGGGCCGGCCAGGGGCTCAAGGTCCTCGTCGCCGAGGTGATCGTGGCAGGCCTCGCTCGGCTCCTCGAGGTCCCGGTGCCCGATCTGGCCGTGGTCCACCTCGACCCCCGGATCGCCAAGTACGAGGCGGACGAGGAGGTCCAGGACCTGCTCACCGCCTCCGTGGGCACCAACCTCGGCGTCGACTTCCTGCCCGGCTCGCTCGGCTACGACGGCTCCTGCCCGCCCGACGCCGATCTCGCCGAGCGGATCGTCTGGCTCGACGCGCTGACCGCCAACATCGACCGGACCTGGTCGAACCCCAACCTGCTCGTCTGGCACGGCCGCACCTGGGCCATCGACCACGGCGCAGCCCTCTACTTCCACCACTCGTGGCCCAGCCGCCCGCCGGCTCCCGAGCGGTTCGCCGCGCAGCCGTTCGACGCCAGCCGACACGTCCTGCGTGACGTCGCCGGCGACGTCGCGCGCCGCCACGACGAGCTCGCCGCCCGGCTCACCCCGCAGGCCGTCGAAGGCGTCGTCGCGGACGTGCCCGAGGAGTGGCTCGAGCCCACCGCGGAGCTCGCCGACGCACCCTCGGTGCGGGCGGCATACGCCCTCATGCTCCGGGCCCGGCTGGACGGGCCGCTCACCTGGCTGCCGGCGGGAGTGGCGGCGTGAACGCGTACCAGTACGTCGTGCTGCGGCTGGTCCCCCGCGTGGACCGGGAGGAGTTCATCAACGTCGGCGTCGTGCTCTACTCCCAGGACGCCGGCTTCCTCGACGCTGCTTGGCACCTCGACGAGCGCCGCGCGGGCGCACTGGCGCCCACCTGCGACTTGGCGGGGGTCCGCTCGATGCTCGAGCGGGTGCGTGCCGTGTGCCGGGGCGAGACGGGCCGCGGGCTGCCGACCCTGGACAAGCCCGGCCAGCGCTTCGGCTGGATCATCGCCCCGCGCTCGACGGTCGTCCAGCCCGGGCCGGTCCACGGCGGGCTGTGCGAGGACCCGGCGGTGGAGCTGCGTCGCCTGCTCGAGCGGCTCGTGCGCGCCTGACCCGTCGCAGGTCCGGCCACGGGGCCGTGGACGGGCGGTGCTTCGCCGTCCGGCATCCGCGGCCACGGCGCATTCGACGCAGCTCGGACGGCAATCCGCGCGTATGGGCCGCGTTCCCGAGTTCGTGCACGAGGCGCGCTGCGGCAGGGCTACGTTCGAAAGCATTGGCACGGAAGGACCTCCGTCCGACGTGCCGGCGGACCGGACGAAGGAGGCAGGTATGTACGAGCGCGTGGTCGTCTACACCTACAGCGAGGACAAGGACGAGCTCGAGGCGAAGGCACGCGAGGGAGCCCTTCCCATCGTGACCGGCACGCCGGGGTACATCTCGTACGCCGTCATGTTCAACGACGACAAGGTCGTGTCCGTGAGCCAGTGGGCGTCCGAGGCCCACGCCAAGGAGGCAGACAGCGCGTTGATCGACTGGGTCAAGGCCAACACGACGATGGAGGTCGAGCAGCGCTTCATGGGGGACCTCGCCTGGCTCGAGCGCGCCTCGCGATAACCGACGCTCAGAGGACGCACTTCAGGACAGGCCTGCATCGGGGAGCAACACCCCGCCGGGCCGGGGTGAACGCGGCAGCCCCGTGGGTTCAAGATGACCGGTGAAGCGCGTCCACGCCCGGGCTCTTCGGCCAGAACCGGTGACCCTCGGTGCGCTCGTCGTGCCTCGCGACCGGCACCCAGGCCATCGCTCAGTCGGTCGGGCGGGGGCGCAAGGCCCACATCGCGACGGCGCTCGCCGCGGCGAC
The DNA here is from genome assembly GCF_039529575.1 of Terrabacter terrae. Taxonomy (NCBI): domain Bacteria; kingdom Bacillati; phylum Actinomycetota; class Actinomycetes; order Micrococcales; family Intrasporangiaceae; genus Terrabacter; species Terrabacter terrae. Next base: position 221,859 of record NZ_BAAANB010000002.1, on the reverse strand, counting down.
GTTCAGGGAGTCGACGCCACCGGCCATGGGAATGCGCAGGGTGAGGTCTGCGTCCGCGACGGTGCGGTGCGACAGCCCGTCGCCCTCCGTGCCGACGACGAGGGCGAGGCGCTCGGGCGGAGCAGCCTCGAGGTCGTCCAACGACACCGAGTCGTCGGACAGTGCCATGGCCGCCACCGTGAGCCCCGCGTCGTGCAGCAGCTCGATCCCCTGCGGCCACGGGTCGATTCGGGTCCACGGCACCTGGAAGACGGTGCCCATCGAGACCCGGATCGAGCGGCGGTAGAGCGGGTCGGCGCAGCGGGGAGTGACGAGGACGGCCTCGACGCCGAGGGCGGCGGCGCTGCGGAAGATCGCTCCCACGTTGGTGTGGTCGACGACGTCCTCCAGCACGATGACGCGCCGGGCGTCGCGCACCAGGGATGCCGCCGAGGGCAGGACGGGCCGTTGCATCGCGGCGAGCGCCCCCCGGTGCAGGTGGAAGCCGGTCAGCTGCTCGATGACGGGGTGCTCGCCGAAGTAGACGGGGATGCCGTCGGTCTCGGCTTCGGCGACGAGGTCCGCGAGGTCGTCGAGCCAGCGGCGTGCCATCAGGTAGGAGCGGGGACGGTGCCCGGCGCGCAGTGCCCGCCGGATCACCTTCTGGCTCTCGGCGATGTAGAGACCGCGCTCGGGCTCCGTGCGCCGCCGCAGCACGACGTCGGTGAGGGCGACGTAGTCGGCGAGGCGCGGGTCGGCGGGGTCGGTGATCTCGATCGGCACGCCCGTCAGGCTAGTGCGGCACCCTCGCCGCCCCCGCATCGCGTCGCCCCCGGGAGCGGACGACGCGGACCGACGCTCAAGGGAACCAGACCAGCTTGACGATGGCGACGACGCCGATCAGCAGGATCAGGGCGCGGAGCACGTTCGGCGGGATCCGGCGGCCCACGTGGGCGCCGATGATGCCGCCCACGAACGCACCGGCGGCGATGAGCACGACGACCAGCCAGTCGATGTGGTCGCGCGCGAAGAGCACGAAGACGGTCGCCGCCACGAAGTTCACGATGAGCGAGAGGACGTTCTTGTAGCCGTTGAGGCGCTGGAGCGGCTCGAGGCTGAGCGCACTGAGCAGGCCCATGATGAGCACGCCCTGCGCGGCGCCGAAGTAGCCGCCGTAGACGCCCGCCACGAAGACGCCGGCAGACATGGCGGGCGCGTGCCAGGCCGGCACCGGGCCGTCGTGGCCGGCGGGGTGGATGCGGGCCTGGATCGAGGGCCCGGCGACGACGAGCACGAGGGCGATGAGGATCAGCACCGGCACGATCGCCCGGAAGGCCGAGGCCGGCAGGACCAGGAGCAGGCTCGCCCCGACGATGGAGCCGAGGAACGACATCGGCATGAGACGGCGCAGCGTCTGCGCCTGCCCGGTCAGCTCGTGCCGGTAGCCCCAGGCACCCGTCACACCCCCGGCGACGAGCCCGATGTTGTTGGAGACGTTGGCGACCAGCGGGTTGACGCCGAAGAACAGCAGCGTCGGGAAGGTGATCAGCGTTCCCGAGCCCACGATGGTGTTGATGATGCCGGCACCCGTGCCGGCCAGCGCGACAGCGACCCCCGACCAGAAAGACACCCGGTCACCCTACAGAGGGTGACCGGGTGTCACTCTCGGTGGTTCGGTCCCGCTTGCGTATGCCGTGCGCGACCTCGCGTGAGAAGCCGGCTCAGCGCGTGGCGGGCGGCTCCGGGTCGGCTCCCGGCAGGTCCGCCGGCGCGGCCGGCACCGGGGCGTCGGCGGGCGGCGCGTCGGGGGCCACCGACGGTGCGGCGGTGGGCAGCGGCGGCACGTCGGCGGCCGGGCGCACGGAGGCGTGCGGACGCGTCAGGGGCTCGGTCGACTCCGCGCTGGCGGCCGCGGCCTGGTCACGCGCCTCGGCGAGCGCCTTCGCGGAGTCCTCCAGGATCGTCTCGGCGAAGGCGTCCTCCTGTGCGTCGGTCGTCTGCACCCACGACTCGTCATCGTCCTCGTTGATGCGGGTCTCGGATCCGCCCAACGCGTTCCCGATGCCCTTGAGAGCATCAGTCAGCTCGGAGGGGACGATCCACATCTTGTTGGAGTCGCCGCGGGCGATCTGCGGCAGCACCTGGAGGTACTGGTAGGCGAGCAGCTTCTGCGTCGGCTTGCCGCGGTGGATGGCCGAGAACACCTGCTGGATCGCGCGCGCCTGGCCCTGGGCCTCGAGGATGCGGGCCTGGGCCGAGCCCTCGGCGCGCAGGATCTGGCTCTGCTTCTCACCCTCGGCGGTGAGGATCGCGGACTGCTTGACACCCTCGGCCGTGAGGATGGCGGCGCGGCGGTCACGCTCGGCGCGCATCTGCTTCTCCATCGAGTCCTGCACCGAGTGCGGCGGGTCGATGGCCTTGAGCTCGACGCGGTTGACGCGGATGCCCCACTTGCCGGTGGCTTCGTCGAGCACCCCACGCAGCTGGCCGTTGATCTGGTCGCGGCTCGTCAGCGTCTGCTCGAGGTCGAGCGAGCCGATCACGTTGCGCAGCGTCGTGACCGTCAGCTGCTCGATGCCCTGGATGAAGTTGGCGATCTCGTAGACGGCCGACTTGGCGTCGATCACGGAGTAGTAGATGACCGTGTCGATGCTGACGACGAGGTTGTCGGAGGTGATGACCGGCTGGGGCGGGAAGGAGACGACCTGCTCACGCAGGTCGATGTTGGCGCGGACCTTGTCGACGAACGGCACGAGGAAGTGGATGCCGGCCTCGAGGGTCTTGCTGTAGCTGCCGAGGCGCTCGACGATCTGCGCCGTCTGCTGGGGCACGATGCGCACCGTGCGCACCACGATGATGAGCGCCACGATGACGATGAGGATGGGAATGATGACTACCGGCTCCACGACCTTCTCGACCTTCTCCCTGTGGGGTCCGTGCTCCCCCGAGGAGCCACGGTTGGTGCGGGTGGGTCGGACGACCCGCCCGTTCTCTCGGAACTGCTGGTGGTGACGGCGGCTCGGCGACCGCCCTTGCGGCTCTAGGAGCCGACGACGTGCGCACGCCGCACGATGGCGGTGGCTCCCTCGATGGAGTCGACGACGACCTCCTCGCCGGGTTCGATGTCGTCGCCCCGGGTCCGGGCGGACCAGGTCTCACCGGCGAGCTTGACCTGACCGCCCGCGGGGTTGACGCGGTCGATGGCGATCGCGGAGCGACCGACGTTGGCTGCGGCGCCCATGATCTGCGGCGGCGTCGTGGCCGTGAAGCGCTTCTTGAGCCAGGGGCGCAGGAGAGCGAGGAGGGCGACGGCCACCAGGCCGCCGACGATGGCCTGGACCACCGGAGGAAGTCCGAACGCCGCTGCGATGGCGCCCCCGGCGGCACCGCCGGCGAGCATCAGGAAGGTGAAGTCGACCGTGACGGTCTCGATGGCGACGAGCACGAGGGCGACCCCCAGCCAGACCATCCACGCCTGCCCCTCGGACACGTGACCACACCCTGCCTTCGTTCGCGTCGGCGATGGACACCGACGTCCCGTGCGTCACTTGTGTGACGTTCTCGATTGTCTCTCGGTTCCCGCCGGAGACCTACGGATCGAGAAGGCGCGCGGGTTGCGATCAGGACTCGGCGCGCGCCGTCCAGCGCTCCCCGCGCTGCTCGAGCACGAGCGGCAGTCCGAAGGTGGCGGTGAGGTTGTCGGCGGTGAGGGTCAGCGGGATGGGGCCGGCGGCCACGACCTTGCCGTCGCGGATCATCAGCACGTCGGTGAACGACGGCGGGATCTCCTCGACGTGGTGGGTGACCAGCACCATGGCCGGCGCCTCGGTGTCGGCCGCCAGCTCTCCCAGCCGGCGCACGAGGTCCTCGCGTCCGCCGAGGTCGAGGCCGGCGGCGGGCTCGTCGAGCAGCATCAGCTCGGGGTCGGTCATCAGGGCCCGGGCGATCTGGACGCGCTTGCGCTCGCCCTCGCTCAGCGTGCCGTAGGTGCGGTCGGCGAGGTGGTCGGCGCCGAGCGCCTTGAGCAGCTCCATGGCTCGGACGTAGTCCACGTGGTCGTAGGTCTCGCGCCAGCGGCCGATGATGCCGTAGGACGCGGTGACGACGACGTTGCCGACGAGCTCGTCACCCGGGATGCGCTCGGCCATCGAGGAGCTCGCCAGGCCGATGCGCGGCCGCAGCTCGAAGACGTCGACGGCGCCGAGGACCTCGCCCAGCACACCCGCGACCCCCGAGGACGGGTGCAGCCGCGCAGCCGCGATCTGCAGCAGCGTGGTCTTGCCGGCACCGTTGGCGCCCAGCACAACCCAGCGCTCGCCCTCCTCCACCTCCCAGGTGATGTCGTCGAGCAGCGTCGTGGTGCCGCGGCGGACGGTGACTCCGGCGAAGGCGAGGACGTCGCTCATGGCTCGACCCTATGGCACGGTCGCCGGGGCCGCCGTCCGGGCTCGCCCTAGGATGGCGTGGTGCCCGAGCTGCCCGCGTCCGTCCGGCTCGCGCTGTGGGTCACGGCCTCCTGGCACGGTGACCTCGGCACGACCGACGCCTTCGCCCGCGCCTTCCCCGACCTCGACCACGCCGCCGGCGACCTCGCCCGGCTCGACGTCTGGCGTGATCTCGGGGAGCAGGCGCTCTTCGTCGCGCTCCCCCGCCCCGGCGACCTCAGCCGTATGCCGCGTGGCTCCGCCCGGGCCACCGCGCACGCTGCCGAGGCGGGCGAGTGCGTCTTCGTCGCCGGTATCGGCGGCGTCCTCGTGCCCACGCTCTCCGAGTTCGGCCCGGAGGGCGACGTGGGCATCCGGGCCGACTGGACGGCCTACGAGGCGGATCCGCTGCCGCGTCACCGGATGGAGATGCTCGACCTGCGTGACATCGAGCGCGAGCTCATGACCGGGCTGCGCGACCACACGGCCCAGTTCGAGCAGGTCGGCGGGCACCCGTGGGGTGACCGGGCCCGGGCCGAGGCCCAGGCCGACCTCGACACGGCGCTGTGGGGCATCCCGGCGGCCACGTCGGGTCGGGCGCTGCGCATCATGTCGCTCGCCGCCAACCTCTCCCGCCTCGCGCACCGCACCGTCAGCCTCACCTCGCTGGGATCGGGCGGCCTGGACGCCGGCACCACGGAAGCACGGTCGCGGCTGCTCCGCGACCTCGCGGCCGACGCCGACACGGCTCTCGCCGACGCCACGAACGTCGCCGTCATGACGATCGCCGGCTGGCGGCCCGCCTGACTACTCCTGCCCGTCGCGTCCCGCCGCTGCCTCCAGGCGCGCGATGAGCGCGCGGGCGTAGGCCCGCTCGGCGTCGATGTCCGCGTGGCGCTCGACGGCGCCGGCGTGCCCGAGGACGGAGACGGCATACCCACCCTCGAGCTGTTCGAGCGCGACGAACGCCTCGCCGAGGAGGTCGCGCAGCTGGTCCTCACGCGGCAGCCAGACGACCTTGTCCCGCTCGACGCTGTCGAGCGCCCACTCGGTCGTGCCGTTGAAGCCGATCACGTCGCCCGTGGAGAAGTGGTGCACGTCGACGGTGATCTCGCTGATGACGAAGACCTCCTCCTCCATGCCCTTGACCGGCACGACGAAGCGGTCGCCGGAGACCGGCTCCCAGGTCAGCCCCGCATCGGTCAGCCGGCGGGCGAGCTCGATGGTCAGCATGCCCCCATCGTCACATCCGCCCGGGTCCTCGCCAAGAGACCCTAGATTCGGTCCATGACGCCGCCGAAGCTGGAGCCCCTCGACGAGAGCACCTTCGAGACCGTGCTGTGCGTCGCCGCCCATCCCGACGACCTCGAATACGGCCTCGCCGCGGCGGTGGACCGCTGGGTCCGCGCCGGCAAGACCGTCACCTACCTGCTCGTGACCCGGGGCGAGGCCGGCATCGGGACGATGCCTCCGGGACAGGCCGGGCCGCTGCGCGAGCAGGAGGAGCGGGACGGCGCGGCCCGGGTCGGGGTCGAGGTCGTGGAGTTCCTCGAGGGGTTCGCCGACGGGGTCGTGGAGCACGGCCTCCCGCTGCGCCGGGCCATCGCCCGCGAGATCCGACGACGCCGGCCGGACCTGCTCGTCACCATCACGTATGCCGACAGCTTCCGCGGCGGCGCCGTCAACCAGGCGGACCATCGCGCCGTCGGGCTGGCCGTGGTCGACGCGAGAGCCGACGCGGGCAACCGGTGGGTCTTCCCCGAGCTCGTCGACGAGGGCCACGAGCCGTGGCGGGTGGCCCGGGTCCTCATCGGCGCGGATCCCGAACCGACGCACTTCGTCGACGTCTCGGACCACTTCGACGCGGCTGTCGCCTCGCTGTCGGCCCACAAGCAGTACCTCTCGGCGCTCGGCCCCGACTACCCCGAGCCGAGCGAGCTGCTCGGCCAGATCCTCGGCGGCGCGGTCGATGACGTCGGCGTGCGCCACTCGGTCGCAGGACGCCTCATCGGCTGACCCGCCCTGCCCTCAGGGCTCGAGCACCGACCGGTAGACCTCGAGCGTGCGGTCGCCGATGGACGCCCACGAGAAGGAGTCGACAGCCCGCTGCCGGCCCGCCCGACCGAAGGCGCGCGCCCGGTCGACGTCCGACACGGCGTCGGTGAGGGCTGCGGCCAGGTCGGCGACGAACCGGTCCGGGTCGACGGGCGTGCCGGTGCCGTCCTGCACCTGCTCGATCGGCACCAGCCATCCGGTCCCGCCGTCGACGACCACCTCAGGGATGCCACCCGTCGCGGTGGCCACGACGGCGAGCTCGCAGGCCATGGCCTCGAGGTTGACGATGCCGAGCGGCTCGTAGACGGACGGGCACGCGAACACGGTGCCGTGGCTGAGCAGTGCCACGACCTCGTTGCGGGGCAGCATGTCGGGGATCCACACGACGCCCTCGCGCTGCGAGCGCAGCTCGTCCATCAGCCCCTCCACCTCCGCGAGGATCTCGGGGGTGTCCGGCGCGCCCGCGCAGAGGACGAGCTGGACATCGGGCGGCAGCTCGGCGCAGGCGCGGAGCAGGTAGGGCAGCCCCTTCTGCCGGGTGATGCGACCGACGAAGACGACCGACCGCTTCTCCGGGTCGACGCCGTGCCGCCGGACGATCTCGGCCGCGTCCGGCGAGCGGTCCGGCGACCACAGCTGCGAGTCGATCCCGTTGTGCACCACGTGAACCCGCGACGGGTCGAGGGAGGGATAGCTGCGGAGGATGTCCTCCCGCATACCCGCGCTCACGGCGACCACGGCGGCGGCCGCTTCGTAGGCGGTGCGCTCCGCCCACGACGACACGCGGTAGCCGCCGCCGAGCTGCTCGGCCTTCCAGGGACGCATGGGCTCGAGGGAGTGCGCGGTGACGACGTGCGGCATACCGCCCAGGAGCGAGGCCAGGTGGCCGGCCATGTTGGCGTACCAGGTGTGCGAGTGCACGAGGTCGGCCCCGACGCAGTCGCCCGCCATGCCGACGTCGACGCCGAGCGTCTGCAGCGCGGCGTTGCCGCGCGCCAGCTCGGGCAGGTCGGGGTATGCCGTCGTGTCGGCCTCCTCGCGCGGCGCGCCGAAACAGCGCACCTGCACCTCGAGGTCGCCTCGGGCGCGAAGGGCCCTGACGAGCTCGGCCACGTGAACACCCGCACCTCCGTAGATGGCCGGCGGGTACTCCTTGCTGAGAATGTCGACGCGCACGATCCGACCCTAGTGCCGGCGGTCGCCCACCACCGGATGAAGACCGGAGGGTGAAGACGTGTCCATCTTGCGTGCCGACCCGCCCCCTGCGTGCACTGCTGCCCTAGGGTGGCGTGCATGGCCCGACGAAGCCCAGCCGCTGGTCCGAAAGTCCTCGCGATCGTGCTCGCCGGCGGCGAGGGCAAGAGGTTGATGCCGCTCACCGCCGACCGCGCCAAACCTGCAGTGCCGTTCGCCGGCATCTACCGGCTCATCGACCTGGCGCTGTCCAACGTCGTGAACTCCGGCTACCTGCAGGTCGTCGTGCTGACGCAGTACAAGTCGCACAGCCTCGACGCGCACGTGACCAAGACGTGGCGCATGTCGACCCTCCTCGGCAACTACGTCACGACCGTGCCCGCGCAGCAGCGCGTCGACAAGAACTGGTACCTCGGCAGCGCCGACGCGATCTACCAGAGCCTCAACCTGATCCACGACGAGCGGCCCGACATCGTCGTCGTCGTCGGGGCCGACCACGTCTACCGCATGGACTTCAGCGCGATGGTCGAGCAGCACATCGAGTCGGGTGCGGCCTGCACCGTCGCCGCGATCCGCCAGCCCATCTCGCTCGCCAACCAGTTCGGCGTCATCGAGGTCGACGACGACGATCCGTCCAAGATCGCCGCGTTCCTCGAGAAGCCCAGTGAACCCAAGGGCCTGCCCGACAACCCCGACGAGGTGCTGGCCTCCATGGGCAACTACGTCTTCACCGCCTCTGCCCTGGAGCAGGCCGTCAGCGCCGACCGCGAGACCGAGTCCAACCACGACATGGGCGGCGACATCGTGCCGTGGTTCGTCGCGCGGGGCGAGGCCGGCGTCTACGACTTCAAGGACAACGAGGTGCCGGGCGCGACCGACCGCGACCGCGGCTACTGGCGCGACGTCGGCACCATCGAGTCGTACTACGACGCGCACATGGACCTCATCTCGATCCACCCGGTGTTCAACCTCTACAACTACGAGTGGCCGATCTACACGAGCCACAGTCCCTACCCGCCGGCGAAGTTCGTGCACGGCAGCGGCGACCGCATCGGCGAGGCCCTGAACTCGGCCGTCTCCCCCGGCGTCGTCGTCTCCGGCGCGCACATCTACGCGTCGGTGCTCTCGCCGCTCGTCAAGGTGCACTCGTACGCCAGCATCCAGGGCTCCGTGCTGCTCGACGGCGTCGAGGTGCACCGGCACGCCCAGATCCGGCGCGCGATCATCGACAAGTTCGTCGTGATCCCGGAGGGCTGCCAGATCGGCATCGACCACGAGCACGACCGCGCGCGAGGCCTGCACGTCACCGAGAGCGGCATCGTGGTGGTCGGCAAGGGCCAGGTCGTCACCCGGTGACCACCCCGGGGCCGACAACCGAGAAGGCGACCGAGCAGGCCGAACCGACCGCCGACGCAGGACCTCTCGCGAGCGCCGACGACCCGCGTCCGGCGCGGGTCGGCATCCAGGTGCCGCCGCAGCACGCCACGTGGGCGCAGATCCGACGTACCGCCGCCACGCTCGAGGAGATGGGCGTCGACCTGCTCCTCAACTGGGACCACTTCTTCCCTCTGAGTGGCGACCGGGCCGGCCTGCACTTCGAGTGCTGGACGATGCTCGGCGCGTGGGCCGAGTCGACCGAGTCCGTCGAGATCGGCGCGCTCGTCACGTGCAACAGCTACCGCAACCCGAGCCTGCTCGCCGACATGGCGCGCACCGTGGACCACATGAGCGGCGGGCGGCTGGTCCTCGGGATCGGCTCCGGCTGGAAGCAGCTCGACTACGACGAGTACGGCTACGAGTTCGGCACCGCGGGTGGGCGCCTGGACGACCTGGCGCGGGACCTGCCCGTCATCCGTGACCGGTGGACGCGTCTCAACCCGCCACCGACCCGGGACATCCCGATCCTCATCGGTGGTGGTGGCGAGAAGAAGACGCTGCGGATCGTCGCCGAGCACGCCGACATCTGGCACGGCTTCGGCGACCCGGAGGAGATCACGCGCAAGCACCGGGTGCTCGACGAGTGGTGTGCCCGCCGCGGTCGCGACCCGCTCGAGATCGAGCGCTCGGCGGGCGTGGCGTTCGTGCCCGGACGCAACCCCGACCAGACGGGCGACTACGCGAACAACGCCGAGCAGCTGCACGCCCTGGGCACGCGGCTCTTCACGGCGAGCGTCGCCGCGGCCGACCCGGACCTGGCGCGCGTGCGCGACCTGCTCCAGTGGCGCGACGAGGTCAACGCCCGTCAGGCACGAGCAGAGGTCGTCCCCGGCTGAGGGGGTGCCAGCCGTCCGGGCGACGGGTCGTGCGCGCCTGAGGAGCGGGACGGCATACGTCCTCGGGTCGCGACGCGTCTCGCCGTATGCCGGAAGGTGGCGCGGGCGCGGGCGTGCCGTCACTACCCTGACGCGGGTGACCGACGCCAGCAGCGACGCAACGGACTTCCAGAACCTCAGTGTCACCGTCACGGGCGACGACCGGCCCGGTGTCACCGGGACCCTCCTCGGGGCCCTGTCCGGCTTCGGCGCGGAGGTGCTGGACATCCAGCAGGTCGTCGTCCAGGGACACCTGACCCTGACGGTGCTGCTGCGGCCCGGCGACCAGGTCGAGCAGCTGCGCGACGCCGCAGCGGTCGCCGCGCACCGGCTGGGTCTGACGCTCACCGTCATCGCCGGCACCGGGGACAACCCCCGTTCCCGGCAGGGTCGCGCGGCCGTCGTGGTCCTCGGGGCCCCGCTGCGTGCCGACGCCGTCTCCCTCGTCACCTCCCGGATCGCCGAGCACGGTGCCAACATCGACCGGATCCGCCGCCTCTCGCGCTACCCGGTCACGACCGTCGAGTTCGACATCTCGGGCGCCGACGTGTCGTCGCTGCGCACCGAGCTCGCCCTCGTCGCCACCTCCAACGGCATCGACGTCGCCGTGGCCCCGGGCGGCCTCGCCCGTCGGGGCCGGCGCCTCGTCGTGCTCGACGTCGACTCCACGCTGATCCAGCAGGAGGTCATCGAGCTGCTGGCCGCGCACTGCGGACGCGAGGCCGAGGTCGCCGAGGTCACCGCGCGGGCGATGGCCGGCGAGCTCGACTTCGAGGAGTCGCTGCGGGCGCGGGTGGCCACCCTGGCCGGGCTCCCTGCCACCGCGCTCGAGGAGGTGCGCCGGGCCGTCCAGCTCACGCCGGGCGCCCGGACGCTCGTGCGCACGCTCAAGCGGCTGGGCTTCACCGTCGGCCTCGTGAGCGGCGGGTTCATCGAGATCGTCGGCAGTCTCGCGGAGGACCTCGACATCGACCACACCCGCGCCAACCGCCTCGAGATCGAGGACGGCCGCCTGACCGGGCGGGTCGTCGGCGAGGTGGTGGACCGCGCCGGCAAGGCCCGCGCCCTGCGCGAGTTCGCCGAGCAGGAGGGGCTGCCGCTCAGCCGCACGGTCGCCATCGGGGACGGCGCGAACGACCTCGACATGCTCGACATCGCCGGCCTGGGCGTCGCCTTCAACGCCAAGCCGATCGTCCAGGAGCAGGCCCAGACCTCCGTCAACGTGCCCTACCTCGACTCGGTCCTCTACCTGCTCGGCATCTCCCGCGACGAGATCGAGCAGGCCGATCTCGACGACGGCACGCCGACCCAGGCTCCGCCGGTGCCGCACGCCCGTCACTAGGCTGGCGCGATGCAGACCGCGGCTCCACCGTCCACCTCCTCCGCGTCGGATGCCTCCCGCTCGGACGACGTGCGCCGCACCCTCCTGATCATCGGCGGGGCGGAGGACCGCATCGGTCGCTCGGTCGTGCTGAAGCGCTTCGTCAAGCTGGCCGGCGGCCACCGCGGGCACATCGTCCTCATCCCGACGGCCTCGTCGTTCGCCGAGGAGGTCTCCGAGTCCTACCGGGACGTCTTCACCCGGCTGCGCGGTGGCGACGTCACCGTCGTGCACCCCGAGACCCGCCGCGACGCGAGCGACACCGCCATGGTGGAGGCGCTCGACACCGCGACCGGCGTCTTCCTCACCGGCGGCAGCCAGGTCAAGCTCGCCCAGAACATCGTCGGCACGCCGGTGGGCGACGCCGTCGTCCGTGCCTACCATCGCGGCGCCGTCGTCGCGGGCACGTCGGCGGGGGCCTCGATCATGAGCCGCTTCATGATCTCGCTCGGCGAGGAGGGGCTGACGCCGCGCCAGCGCGCGAGCCAGGTCTCGGCCGGGCTCGGCCTCGTCGAGGACATCATCATCGACCAGCACTTCGACCAGCGCGGGCGCTACGGACGGCTCATGTCCATGGTGGCGGCATCGCCCAACCTGCTCGGCATGGGCATCGACGAGAACACGGCCGGCGAGATCCGTGGTGGCCGCGTCATGTCGGTCCTCGGGGCCGGCTCGATCTTCGTCATCAACGCGCGCAACGCGATCACCGACGCACCCGAGGCGCGCCGCGGCGCCCCCCTCCTGGTTTCCGGCGCGGTGGTGCACTCACTGCCCACGGGCAGTACCTTCGACCTCGACCACGTCGAGCTGACCGCCTTCGTCGAACGCCATCCGGACGTCGAGGGGGCGGTGGTCCCGGCGAAGGAACGAACGGCGGCCTCGACGGGCAACGCCGCTCGCTGAGTCCGCTCGCCCGCCACATCGCAGCAGCAACGGTCGACGGGACGTGTCGCACGGCGCATCCCCACCCGGCCCCGTAGGAGGAGACCCATGGCCGTCGAGGTACCCACCCCCACAGGCCCGGCGCGACCGGACCTGAAGATCCTCGAGACCCGGATCTACCGCGGACCGAACGTCTGGTCGTACCAGCAGGCGATCCACCTCGTCGTCGACCTCGGCAGCCTGGAGGAGTACCCGACGGTCTCCCTCCCCGGCTTCACCGACCAGCTCGTCGAGCTCGTGCCCGGTCTCGACCGGCACACCTGCTCCCGGGGACGACGCGGAGGGTTCATCGAACGGCTGCACGAGGGCACCTGGCTCGGTCACGTCGCCGAGCACGTCGCCCTGCAGCTGCAGACCCTCGCCGGCCACGACTCCCGGCGCGGCAAGACCCGTGCGGTCAAGGGCGAGCCCGGCCGCTACAACGTGGTCTACAGCTACACCGACGAGACGGTGGGCGTCGCCGCCGGCAAGCTGGCCGTACGCCTCATCAACCACCTCGTCGACGCCGAGGACGGCTTCGACTTCGAGGCCGAGCTCAACGCGTTCCTGCGCCAGGCGGAGCGGGTCGCCTTCGGCCCGTCGACCTCGGCCATCCTCGAGGAGGCGGCGTCGCGCGACATTCCCTACATCCGCCTCAACTCCGCATCCCTCGTGCAGCTCGGGCAGGGCGTCCACGCCCAGCGCATCCGGGCGACGATGACCTCGAAGACCGGCGCGCTCGCCGTCGACATCGCGAGCGACAAGGACCTGACCACCAAGCTCCTCGGCTCCGCGGGCCTTCCCGTGCCGAAGCAGGAGGCCGTGCGCACGGTGCGCGGAGCGCTCGAGGCCGCCCGCCGCATCGGCTTCCCCGTCGTCGTCAAGCCGCTCGACGGCAACCACGGACGCGGCGTGTGCCTCGACCTCACGAGCGACGAGGAGGTCGAGAAGGCGTTCGACATCGCCAGGGCGCAGTCGCGGCGCGGCACGATCATCGTCGAGTCGTTCGTCACGGGCCGCGACTACCGCTGCCTCATCGTCGGCGGCAAGATGCAGGCCATCGCCGAGCGGGTGCCCGCGCACGTCGTCGGCGACGGCACCCACACCGTGGGCGAGCTCGTCGAGATCACCAATGCCGACCCCCGGCGAGGCGTCGGGCACGAGAAGGTCCTGACCAAGATCAAGGTGGACGCCAACGCCCTCGCGGTGCTGGCCGGGCAGGGGCACACGCTCGAGTCGGTGCCTGCCGATGGTGAGATGGTCAAGCTCGCGCTCACCGGCAACATGTCCACCGGCGGTATCTCGATCGACCGGACCTACGACGCGCACCCCGACAACGTCGAGATCGCCGAGGAGGCCGCGCGCATCGTCGGGCTCGACGTCGCCGGCATCGACTTCATCTGCCCCGACATCACCTATCCGGTGCGCGAGACGGGCGGCGCCATCTGCGAGGTCAACGCCGCTCCCGGCTTCCGCATGCACACCCACCCCACGGTGGGTGAGCCGCAGTTCATCGCCAAGCCCGTGGTCGACCTGCTCTTCCCGCCCGGCACCCAGTCGCGGGTGCCCATCGTCGCCGTCACCGGCACCAACGGCAAGACCACGACCTCGCGCATGATCGCCCACATCTTCAAGGGCCTCGGGCGCAAGGTCGGCATGACCTCCACCGACGGCGTCGTCATCGACGAGCGGCTCGTCATCAAGGCGGACGCGTCGGGGCCGCGGTCCGCGCGCATGGTGCTGCAGAACCCCCGCGTCGACTTCGCGGTCATGGAGGTGGCGCGTGGCGGCATACTCCGGGAAGGCCTGGGCTACGACCGCAACGACATCGCCGTCGTCACCAACATCGCCCCCGACCACCTCGGGATGAAGGGCATCGACACGCTCCGCCAGCTGGCCGACGTCAAGGCCGTCATCGTCGAGGCTGTGCCGCGCGACGGCTTCGCGGTGCTCAACGCCGACGACCCGCACGTGCGCAACATGCGCCGCCGGTGCTCCGGAGGCATCGTCTGGTTCTCCATGGCCGAGCCGGGCAGCGAGGTCCGCGAGTTCGTCGACGACTACTGCCGTCGCGGCGGCCGAGCCGTCGTCCTCGACCCGAGTGAGCGGGGCGAGATGATCGTCATCAAGCACGGCCGCCGCAGCATGCAGCTCGCTTGGACCCATCTGCTGCCGGCCACCTTCGGCGGGGCGGCCCGCTTCAACATCGCCAACGCGCTGGCGGCGGCCGGGGCGGCCTTCGCGGGCGGCGCCCCGCTCCACGACATCCGTCAGGGCCTGCGCACCTTCGCGACCACGTACTACCTCTCCCCCGGACGCCTCAACCTCGTGCAGGTCGGCAACGCCGACGTCTTCGTGGACTACTGCCACAACGCCGCCGGGATGAAGGAGCTCGGCGTCTTCGTCGACCGCTACGCCGAGCAGAAGCAGGGCCAGTCGGACCTCGGACGCACCTCTCGCATCGGCATGATCGGCGCTGCGGGTGACCGCCGGGACGACGACATCCGCGAGCTCGGCGAGGTCGCGGCCCACCACTTCGACGTCGTCGTCGTCCGCGAGGACGCCCGCCTGCGCGGCCGTCGACCCGGCGAGTCGGCCCAGCTGGTGGCCGAGGGTGCACGGAAGGCCATGGCCGACGGCGCGCGCTGCCGACAGGTCGAGATCGTCCTCGACGAGCTCGAGGCGACCCGCCACGTGCTGGCCCGCACCAACCCCGGCGATGTCGTCGTCATGTGCGTCGACAACCACGCCCGCGTGGTCGCCGAGCTCGAGGAGCGCACGAACTCCGCGCAGGCCGGCGCGCGCCTCGGCACCCCCGGCGCCGGGACCAGCGACCCCGACCTCGACCCGAGCACCCTCACCGAGACGGCCGAGGCCGAGGGGGACGAGGCCGAGGGCGAGGCCCTGGCGACCGTTCCCTCCGAGGCCCAGCCGGCGGCGCTCGACGACACAGCCGTCTGACCCTCTCCCACACGCCGGCCGCGCGGGCGTGTGCGAAAGCTGGGCCACCAACCGCGCCTTGGCGCACTTCGAGGCGTCGCCGCGCCCGAATCTCGGTTGAAAGTGCGCCATGGCGCAGTTGGAGCCGTCGCCACGCCCGATTCTCGGCTGGAGATGCGCCACGGCGCGTTTGCGTATGCCGGTCGGCGTGATCCCCGGGCCGCGCGCTTGCGTATTTGGCTCGGCGCGGTCCGCGGGCGAGCGGTTCAGTCGGTGGCGGGTGCCAGCTCGTCGGCGTACGTCCGCAGCGCCCGGCGGTAGGCCTGGGTGTCGACGTCGGTGGTGGCCTCGAGCGTGGACCGGATGAGGTCGGCGACGGCCTGTCGCTCCTGCCCGAGATCGGCCTGGACCAGGGCCCGGAGCAGCAGCGCAGCCGTGTTGTGGGGGCGCGTCTCGAGCACGTCGGCGACGTGCCGCTGCGCCTCGGGGGCGCGGCCGACGACGCGCAGGCTGGACGCGAGCTGCAGCTGGGCGCGGTGCCGGTGGGGTTCTCGCAGCCCGCAGGCGAGAGCCTCCTCGTAGAGCCCGATGGCGCCCTGCTCGTCGCCCATCGCATCCTTCGCCCCCGCCAGCTCGAAGAGGAGCCTGGGGTCCTGCGGGTGCTCGGCCACGAGCGCCTGCGCCCTCTCCTGCCGTGCCTGGGGGTCCTCGGTCGCCCACAGCGCGGCGATCTCGGCCTCGAGCTCGTGCTCGCCACGGGCCGCGACGACCTTGCGCCGGATCGCGCGGGCGTCGTCGACCGACCCGCCGTGTTCGCGGATCCAGCGGTCGACCTCGGTGCGCTCGGCGTGGCACATCAGGGCGATGACGTCGCCGTCGAGCGCGTGCGGCACGAGCGCTTCCAGCGACGCGAGCTCGGTGCCGAAGTCGGGGACGTCGAGGACCCCCACCCTGGCCAGGCCCTCGCGGAAGAGGGCCAGCAGGTCCTCCGGCCGGCGTCCCCTCAGGTAGCGCTCGGCGACCTTGAGGACGACCTCCTCGGCGCCGCGGCCGGCGATCTCACCCATGGCCACGATGGCCTCGTCGGCGCGGTCACCGGCGCAGCCGAGGCCTAGCCGGACGGCGCCACCCGGCGCCGCCAGCCCTCGCGCCACCTCGAGCAGCGCCTCGAGGCCGGCCTCGTTGTGGGCCATGTCCATGATGACCGTCGCCCTGCCACCGCCCTCCAGCCGCAGCGTGTAGGTGTTGAGACGGCCCCAGTTGTGCTCGGGGTCGGGTGCGAACGTGCGGAGGCCCTCGACGACGGCCGAGCGAGGCACGCCGAGGCCCAGGGCCGCAGCAGCGCCGGCGAGGGCGTTGGCGATGTTGTTGCGGGAGAGCCCGCTCAAGGTGATGGGGACGTCGACGATCTTGACGAGCCGGTCCGGATCGCCGTTGGGCGACAGGACGACGATCTCGCCGTCGAGCACCGTGATCCCCCGGCCGCCGGCGTTGATCGACTCCCAGAGGGCGGGCGAGGCCGGGTCGAGGCTGAACGCCCAGGGCTTGGCCCTGATGCCGAAGTGCATGGCCCACACGCGTGGGTCGTCGCCGTTGAGCACGACCCATCCCTGCGGCTTGGTCACCGTCGTGACGATGGCCTTGACCTCGGCGAGCTGGTCGAGGGTGTCGATGCCCTGCAGGCCGAGGTGGTCGGCGCTGACGTTCGTCACGACGCTGACGTCGTTGGCCGTGACGCCCATCCCCTTGAGGAGCATCCCGCCACGGGCCGTCTCGAGGATGCCGATGTCGAGGCCCGGCGTCGCCAGCACGCCCCGGGCGCCTGCGGGGCCGGAGAAGTCGCCCTCCTCCTTGGTCTCCCCCATGACGACGATGCCGTCGGTCGAGCTCCAGGCCGTGGTCAGGCCGGCGGCCATGCACATGTGGGCCATGAGACGCGTCGTCGTCGTCTTGCCGTTGGTGCCGGTCACCGACGCCACGGGGACCGTCGGAGTGAGCACGCTCGGCCCCGGCCCGTCCGGTGCGGCGAGGATGACGGCCGCCGCCTCCTCGATCACGACGTCGGCCCTCCGAGAGGTGTCGAGCAGCCTCGCCATCACGAGACCGACCTGCTCGCCGGCGACCCGACCGCGCGTGCGGTGCACCCACGGGAATGCCAGCACGACGTCCTCGACCGTCCGCCCGGCGCGAACGCGTACGCCCAGGCGCCCCGCGCCGATCTCGGTGCCGAGCCGGCGCATCACGGTGCGCAGCAGACGCATGACGAAGCGCTGACGCAGCGCCGTCCCGCGCTTGCCCGGCCTGGCCGAGCGCAGGCCGAGGCGCCCGGCCAGGGCCTCGGCCTCGGTGCGCCGGAGCTGCAGGTAGCCGGGCAGGTCCAGGAGGACCTTGATGGCCGGCCTCGAGAAGTAGAGGTTGGGCCCGTCGAGCACCCGCACCTCGTCCACCCGGACGCCGTCCGGCCCGGTGTGAGCGCCCGCCTCAGGTTCGGTCGTCAGGGCTCTGGACTCGGTCCCGGGGTCAGGCATGGGCAGACTCTAGCGAGACGACGACAGGGCCTGCTCGCTCACTGCCCCATGGCGTGCACCCCGCCGTCGACGTGGACGATCTCGCCCGTCGTCGCGGGGAACCAGTCCGACAGCAGGGCGGCGCAGGCCTTCGCTGCGGGGACCGCGTCGTTGACGTCCCAACCGAGCGGTGCTCGCTCGTCCCAGACCTGCTCGAACTGCTCGAAGCCGGGGATCGACTTCGCGGCCGTGGTGCGGATCGGGCCGGCGGCGACGAGGTTGCAGCGCACGTTCTTCGGCCCGAGGTCGCGGGCGAGGTAGCGGTTGGTGGACTCGAAGGCGGCCTTGGCCACGCCCATCCAGTCGTAGACCGGCCACGCGAACTTCGCGTCGAAGGTCAGGCCCACGACCGAGCCACCCTCAGACATGAGCGGCAGCGTCGCGACCGCGAGGGACTTGAGGCTGTAGGCCGAGATCTGCAGGGCCGTGGACACGTCGTCCCACGTGCCCTCGAGGAAGTTGAACGCGCCCTGCGGCGCGAAGCCGATCGAGTGCAGCACCCCGTCGAGGCCGTCGACGTGCTCGCGCAGCCGGTCGGCGAGGGTGTCGAGGTGCTCCTGGTCGGCGACGTCGAGCTCGATCACGGTGGGCGTCTCCGGCAGCCGCTTGGCGATCGTCTGGGTGATCCGCATCGTGCGTCCGAAGGAGGTGAGGACGACGGTGGCCCCCTCCTCCTGCGCGATCTTCGCGACGTGGAACGCGATCGAGCTGTCCATCAGGACACCGGTGATGAGGAGCTTCTTGCCTTCGAGGATTCCCATGCCTGCGACTTTCTCGTGTGGGGTGCCGTGGCCGCGCGAGCGCGCGGCCGGCGTACGTATGCCGTGTGGTGGGCTCAGTGCCCCATGCCGAGCCCGCCGTCGACGGGGATCACCGCACCGGTGATGTAGGCGGCGTCGTCGCCGGCCACGAAGCGGACGACGGACGCCACCTCCTCCGGAGTGGCGAAGCGGCCGGCGGGGATGCTGGCGAGGTAGGCCTTCTTCTGCTCCTCGGGGAGCACGGCCGTCATCTCGGTGTCGATGAAGCCGGGGGCCACGACGTTGGCCGTGATGCCGCGCCCGCCGAGCTCGCGCGAGATGGAGCGGGCAAGGCCCACGAGCCCGGCCTTGGACGCGGCGTAGTTGGCCTGGCCGGGCGAGCCGTAGAGGCCGACGACGCTGCTGATGAGGACGATGCGGCCCCGGCGCTTGCGGATCATCCCCGTCGCCGCGCGACGGGCGCAGCGGAAGGCGCCGGCGAGGTTGGTGTCGATGACGGAGTCGAAGTCGTCGTCGCTCATGCGCATCAGGAGCGTGTCGCGCGTGATGCCGGCGTTGGCCACGAGCACCTCGACGGGGCCGCCGAAGATCTCCTCGGCCGCGGTGAAGGCGGCGTCGACGGAGGCCGAGTCCGTGACCTCGCACTGCACGCCCCGCAGCCCCTCCGGCGGCTCGCCCGAACGGTGCGTGATGACGACGTCGTCGCCGGCGTCGGCGAAGGCCCGGGCGATGGCCAGCCCGATGCCGCGGTTGCCGCCGGTCACGAGCACGTTTCGCGCCTGGGTCGTCGACGCTTCGTTCGTGGGCACTGGTGGGTTCCTCCATCGGTCCGGCGGTTTCCTGCCCCGAAACCTAACGGACTACCGAAGGGTAGACAGCACCACGGCTCGCCGCTCGGAACAGGCTTATGGTGGAAGGGTGCCAAGAGCCAAGAAGCAACCCGTGGTGTACTCCGTCACCTCGGCCCCGACGTCCACGACGGACGACCAGGACAAGCGCATCAAGCGCTACCTGACGATGATGGGCATCCGCATCGCCTGCTTCGGTCTCGTCTTCGTCACCTCGGGCTGGCTTCGCTGGGCGGCTGTCCTCGCGGCGGTGTTCATCCCCTACATCGCCGTGGTCATCGCGAACGCCGTCGCTCCCCGACAGCCGGGCAGCCTCCAGTCGGTGACCCCGCAGGACGACCTGCACCGCATCGAGCAGTGAGCGCCGCAGAGCCGACGCCTGACCTCCCGGAGGCCGGCGATCGCCACGTGTGCAGCGCCAAGGGCTGCCGGCAGGCAGCCGTTCACGCCGTGGTCTGGAACAACCCGAAGCTCCACGCCCCGGACCGTCGCAAGGTGTGGCTCGCCTGTGACGAGCACCGCCGGAGCCTCGCGGACTTCGTCGCCCTCCGCGGCTTCCTCATCGAGGTCGTCCCGGTCGAGCAGCTGACCGACGCCGACGGCTGAGCCGCGGGCGTCGGGCCGCTCTCACTCCCAGAGGGCCAGCTCGTCGCCGCGCGGCCCCTCGACGACCTCCGACGGGAGGTCGAACACCATGACGGAAGGGTGCTCCGGGGTCCACGCGGGCCAGCCGGCGTCCCCGTCCCCGGCGAAGGCCACCCAGGCTGCGTGCATCTGCCCAGCGAGCTCCTGCGGTGCGCCCTCGCCGGCCATGAGGACCGCGTCCGCGAGGGTGTCGAAGACGAACGCCAGCTCGAGGGCGTGGCAGGCTCCGAGGTCGGCGACCTTCGTCTCCCAGCCGAGCTCGTAGAACTGCACGGCGCCGCCGGCGGCGTGGTGCCCGGCAGCCAGCCGGGTGGACGGGCCGCGGAAGGCCGCATCGGTGAGGACCGCGCACATGAGGTCACCGGGTGAGGCGCCGGGCCGGTTGGTGGCATACCTCTCGATCGTCCCCTCCGGCCAGCCGTAGCGGGCGGCCAGTACGGGGAGCAGCTCCGCGGTGACCCCGCCGGCGATCCCCGTGGGCACCAGGAAGAGGCGGAACTCATCGCGTGTCGTGCCGATGAGCAGGGGCATGCCGGCCGCCGCGCCCTGGGCGATGAGCTCCTCGGGCACACCCGGGACGACGTCGCCGTCGACGACCGGGAACAGGCTCATGATGCCCAGGCCGCCACGCAGCACGGAGGCTCCCCAGCGAGCCGGGTCGGGGTCGGCCTGGATCGCGAGGCCGATCGTCGTCTGGGCCGCCACGACCGCCTCTGGGTCGAGGGCGCCGAAGGCCTCCGCCGTCGCGGGCACGCCGAGGTGGGCGGCGATCTCGCCGCTGACCTTGCGGGCGTCCTCGAGCGAGCAGACGGCCGTGCCCCCGCCGCTCTGGATGACGGCCCGGTGGAAGAGTCCCTTGGCAGCCGGCGAGGCCATCAGCGTCGCGACGCTCATCCCGCCCGCGGACTCGCCGAAGACCGTCACGTCGTCGGGGTTGCCGCCGAACGCCGTGACGTTGTCGCGGACCCACTCGAGCGCCGCCACCTGGTCACGCAGGCCCAGGTTGGTCGGGGCTCCCTCGAGCACCGCGAAGCCCGGCACCCCGAGGCGGTAGTTGACGCCGACGAGCACCACGCCGTCGCGTGCAAACGCCGTGCCGTCGTACGTCGCGACCGAGCTGGCGCCACGCACGAACGCCCCGCCGTGGATCCACACCATGACCGGTAGGGCGTCCGCACCCTCAGGAGCCCACACGCTGACACTGAGGTAGTCGTCACCGGGGTCGACCGAGCTGGGCAGAACCGTGTCCATCGGGGTGGGGTATGCCGACTGCGCGGCCGTCGGGCCGTGCGCGGTTGCGGACCGCTCCCCGTCCCACGGCACGACCGGCTGCGGTGCGCGGTAGCGGTCGGCGCCCACCGCGGGAGCGGCATACGGGATGCCGAGGAAGGCGTTCACCCCGTCACGGCTCGCACCACGGACAAGGCCACCAGAGACACGCACGACGGGATCCATGGGGCCATCAAAGCAGCCGGACACGCCTCGGGACGGGAGCGGCTCCGCGCGGGTCTGCGGCTCAGCCGCCGATCGCCGACATCGGGCGGTCGGGCTGGACGAAGTCCGGGTCGCCGATGCCGTGCCCGCGGCGCTTGCGCCACATCTCGCCCCGCATCAGCGCGAGCAGCTCCTCGTCGGTGGCACCCTCACGAAGGGGGCCACGCAGGTCGGTCTCGGTGTTCGAGAAGAGGCAGTTGCGCACCTGGCCGTCGGCGGTCAGGCGGGTGCGGTCGCACGCGGCGCAGAACGGCGCGCTCACGCTGGCGATGATGCCGACGGTGGCGGGGCCGCCGTCGACCAGGAAGCGCTCGGCGGGTGCCGAGCCGCGGTCGGCGGCAGGCAGCGGCGTCAGCTCCCAGCGATCGGACAGCTGGGAACGGATCTCGTCGGCCGTGATCATGTCGCTGCGGTCCCAGGCATGCTGCGCGTCGAGAGGCATCTGCTCGATGAACCTCAGCTCGTAGCCGCGCTCGAGACACCAGGCCAGCACGTCGGCGACCGAGTCGTCGTTGATGCCGCGCATGGCGACGGCGTTGACCTTGACGGGGGTGAGGCCCGCGTCGGAGGCGGCCCGGAGGCCGGCCTCGACGTCGGCGAGCCGGTCGCGGCGGGTCAGCTGGGTGAAGGTCTGGGAGTCGATCGTGTCGAGGCTGACGTTGACGCGGTCGAGGCCGGCCTCCTTGAGCCCGCGGGCGACCCGCTCGAGGCCGACGCCGTTGGTCGTCATCGCGATCTTCGGCCGCGGCTCGAGGGCCGCGATGCCGGCGACCAGGTCGACGAGCGACCGGCGCAGCAGGGGCTCGCCGCCGGTCAGACGGACCTGGGTGACGCCGTCGCGCACGAAGAGGCCGATGATGCGCAGCATCTCCTCATCGGTGAGCATCTCGGCCCGCGGCATCCATGGCAGCCCCTCGGCGGGCATGCAGTAGGTGCAGCGCAGGTTGCAGCGGTCGGTGACCGACACGCGCAGGTCGCGCGCCACCCGGCCGAACTGGTCGGCGAGGCCGGCCGGTCGCACGCTCGGGTCGGGAAGGCGGGTCATGGGCTCCACTCTAGGCCGGGGTACCGTCGTTGGGTGCTTCGACTCTGGCTCACCCGGCGCTGGCTGCTCGGCACCGTGGCCGCGGTCGTCTTCGGGGTCGCCTGCTTCTACCTCGGGCTGTGGCAGTGGCACCGGCACGTCGAGCAGCGCACGAAGGTCGCCGCCATCGCCGGCAACTATGACGCGACGCCGGTGCCGTTCTCCCCCCGCCTCGTCCAGCAGCCCCTCTCCCCCGAGCGCCAGTGGACCCGCGTGACCCTGACGGGGACGTATGCCGTCGGGAGCGACCTCCTGGTCCGCAACCGGACGATCGACGCAACGGTCGGGTTCGAGGTGCTGACCCCGCTGCAGACGGACGGGCTGGCCATCCTCGTCGACCGGGGATGGGTCCCCAACGGCGCGAACGCGGAGACCAGCCCGCCGGCCGACCCCCCGCCAGCGGGTCCGGTACGGGTGACCGGGTGGCTGCGCACGGGCGAGGTGAGCCTGGGCCGTGACCTGCCCCGGCCACAGCTGGCGAGCATCAGCACCGCCGACGCCCGCGCGCAGGTGCCCTCGCTCAGCCCGGTGGACGCCTACGTCGTCCTCGGTGGGCAGCAGCCTGCGCCTGACGCCGGGCAGCACCCGCTGAAGCTGCTGCCCCGCCCGGAGGAGGACCTGGGGCCACACCAGGCCTACGCCTACCAGTGGTGGCTCTTCATGCCCGGCGGGGTGCTCTTCATCTTCTTCGCGATCCGTCGGCAGGCGGCCGCGCTCCGGGAGTCGCAGGGCCGTCCGGACGCAGTCCCGCCGCGCCCGAAGAAGGTCCGCATCTGGGACGAAGAGGACGCCTGACGGCCGTCGCAGAGAGATTCGCGTCGCGGGCACCCTCGTCGCGGAGATCCGGCTCGCACGGACCCCTGCCAGACGGTGTGCGTGGGGTCGGGAGGTCACTCACGGGACGTCGCCCGAGGACGGCTCCGCGGCTGAGTCGCTCCCCGACCCAACACACAGGGCGCGGGAAGGACCCCCGTCCACGCACCCGGAAGCCGCGGCCTCGACGCACGACGCGGGCAGAGAGCAGGTGACAGGCGCCGCTGGAGACCAGGCCGGGACGCTCAGACGTGGTCGAGGGCGTCGGTGCCGAGCTCCTCGAGGTCGACCGGGCGGGTCCTCTCGGCCCGGTCGACCGCCTTGTCGTCGAACTGCGTCGCGTGCAGGTCGGCGTAGAGACCACCCGACGCGAGCAGCTCGGAGTGGCGGCCGGTCTCGACGACCCGCCCG
This sequence comes from Terrabacter terrae, assembly GCF_039529575.1. NCBI lineage: Bacteria > Bacillati > Actinomycetota > Actinomycetes > Micrococcales > Intrasporangiaceae > Terrabacter > Terrabacter terrae. The sequence continues at coordinate 198,030 of NZ_BAAANB010000002.1, read as the reverse complement.
TGCTCCAGGACGACGATGAGGTCGGCCTGGCGGATGGTCGAGAGGCGGTGCGCGATGACGATGGAGGTGCGTCCCTCGAGGGCCGCGTCCAGGGCCCGCTGCACGGCGACCTCGGACTCGGAGTCGAGGTGGGCGGTCGCCTCGTCGAGCACCACGACGTCGGGGGCCTTCAGGAGCAACCGGGCGATGGCCAGGCGCTGCTTCTCACCACCGCTGAGGCGGTGACCACGGTCGCCCACCACGGTGTCGAGGCCCTCGGGCAGCTCGTCGACGAGCTGGCTGATCTGGGCGGCGCGCAGCGCAGCCTGGATCTGGTCGTCCGTGGCGTCGGGACGGGCATACAGCAGGTTCGCCCGGATCGTGTCGTGGAAGAGGTGCGCCTCCTGGGTGACGACGCCGACGCGGTCGCGCAGGGACGTCATGGTCACGTCGCGCAGGTCGGTGCCGCCGATGCGGACCGCGCCCTCGCTGGGGTCGTAGAGCCGCGAGACGAGGGAGGTGAGGGTCGTCTTGCCCGCCCCGGAGGGACCCACGAGCGCGACGAGGTGCCCGGCCGGTGCGGACACGGTGACGTCGTGCAGCACGTCGCCACTGCCGCGCCGGTCGCCAGAGGCGACCGACTCGAGCGAGGCGAGCGAGACCTCGTCGGCCGAGGGGTAGCGGAACGACACGTGGTGGAGGTCCACGCCGAGGGGGCCCTCGGGCAGCGTGACGGCATTCGGGCGCTCCTTGACGAGCGGCTCGAGGTCGAGCACCTCGAAGACACGCTCGAAGGAGATCAGCGCCGTCATGATGTCGACGCGGACGTTGGACAGGGACGTCAGCGGCCCGTAGAGGCGGGCTAGCAGCGCAGCCAGGGCGAGCAGGGTGCCCACCGACAGCGACCCGTTGACCGCCATGACGCCGCCGAACCCGTAGATCATCGCGGTGGCCAGGGCGGCGACGAGCGTGAGCGCGGCCATGAACACCGTGCGGTTCAGGGCGATCTGGACGCCGATGTCGCGGACGCGGCCGGCCCGGTCGGAGTACTCGGCCTCCTCGCGCGACGGCGTGCCGAAGAGCTTGACGAGCAGGGCCCCGGCGACGTTGAAGCGCTCGGTCATCCGGGTGCCCATGTCGGCGTTGAGGGTCATCTGGCGGTGCGCGAGGCTCGCCAGACGCCGGCCCATGAGCTTGGCCGGGATGAGGAAGAGCGGGACGAGCATCAGCGAGCCGAGGGTCAGCTGCCAGGAGAGGGCGACCATGGCTCCGACGACGAGCACGACCGACACGATGTTGGACACGACGTTGGACAGCACCGAGGTGAAGGCCTGCTGCGCGCCTACCACGTCGTTGTTGAGCCGGGACACCAGCGACCCGGTCTGCGCGCGGGTGAAGAAGGCGATCGGCTGGCGGAGCACGTGTCCGAAGACCTGCGTGCGGAGGTCGTTGATGAGCCCCTCGCCGATGCGCGCGGAGTACCAACGGGAGACGACCGTGAGCAGGGCGTCGAGCACGGCGATGCCTGCCACGACGATGGCCAGGCGCACCACCACCGAGGAGTCCTTCGGGATGACGCCGTCGTCGACGAGGCTCTTGAGCAGCAGCGGCACGGTGACGACCAGCACCGAGTCGACCACCACCACCACGAGGAAGGTGATGATGGCTGCCCGGTAGGGCGCGGCATACGTGAGCACGCGCCGGCGCAAGCCCGGCGAGAGGCTCCGCTCGGTCACCGACGAGTCACGCGACATCGATCGCATCGCCATCCACGGCTGCATGCCCACTGCACAGACCTCCTCTTGTCCCTCCATCCAACCGCGCAGCACCGACAGCGATTCCCGCGGTCCCGGGACCGGCTCCCGGGGCCGGGCATCCGGCGCGCGCCACGCACCCGCGCGCCCGGGGCGCCGTCAGGACGCCGGACCGCCGAGCAGCGCCTGGAGCAGGCCGATCTGGGCCCTGCGCTCGCGTGCCAGCTGGTCCGCCCGTTCCCCCGCCGCCGCTGCGCGCAGCAGCGGCTTGAGGGCGCGCAGCGCCGGCGCCGGCGCCGCGAGGAGCGCGTCGACGAGCGAGCCCGTCGCCTCGTCGAGGTCGGCAGCCGGCGCGAGGGAGCCGACCAGCCCGATGGCGTGTGCCTCCGGCGCCGAGACCTTGCGGCCCGTCGCGCAGATCTCGAGGGCGCGAGCGTAGCCGACGAGATGCACGAGAGGGCCCGTGCCACCGAGGTCCGGAACGAGCCCCAGGCTCGTCTCGCGCATCGCGAACCATGCGTCGAGCGCCGCGATCCGGAGGTCAGCCGCGAGGGCCAGCTGGAAGCCGGCGCCGATCGCGTAGCCGTGCACCTGCGCCACGACGACCGCCGGGCACTCGGCCCACCTGGTGAACCCCTGCTGGTAGGCCGCGATGCCGCGGTCGATGCCCTCGGGCCCGCCCCGGGCCAGCTCGGCCACGCTCTCCTCCCCCGGCACGCCGGCAGGGCTGAACATGGCCGTGTCGATGCCGGCCGAGAAGGCGTCACCGGCCCCGCGGAGGACGACGACGCGTACGTCCTCGGGCACCGAGCGGGCCTCCTCGGCAAGCGCGGCCCAGAGGGAGGGCGTCTGCGCGTTGCGCTTCTCCGGGTGGTCGAGGGTGAGGGTGCGGACAGGTCCGTCGGTCTCGACCCGAAGGTGCGGATGCGTCATGGACGCAGGCTACCGGCGGGTCCTCCGCGGAGCCGTCGGTCAGGCGGCCGCCGCGCTCGCCGTCGGCGCGGGGAGCACGACCCGCAGGACACCCCACCCGCTCACCGCTGCCGGCTGCACCAGCTCGACCCGGAAGACGCGGGCACAGGCGAGGCACGACCACGCGGCGGTCGGGTCGGGGAACGGCGTCACGTCGTCACCGCCGCAGAACGGGCAGCTGAGGTGGTGGTGGGTCGGCATGACCACCAGTGTTCGCAGCCTCACGTGCGTCGTCAATAACCATTCATTATTCGAAACAGCACCGCTGGTTATGTATGCCGTCAGCGGACCCCGGAGCGTCAGTGCCCCAGGGCGCCGATGGCTCGGGCCACGACCAGAAGGGACGTCAGCAGCGCGGCCGTCGCCTCGAGCGCCATCAGCGACTTCGCTCGCGGCGAGAGGGGCATGGTGTCCGTGGGGCTGAAGGCGCTGGAGTTGGTGAGCGAGACGTAGAGGTAGTCGACGAACGTGGGCCGCCAGTTGCTGCGCTCGCTCGACGTCGCGGCGACCTCGGTCACGGTGTCCTGGTTCTCGTCCTGGGAGAAGCGCCAGTCGGCCGGGGGCATCCGGTCCCGGGCCACGGTGTGTCGTGCGACCGGTCCGCCGCGGTCCAGCTCCCAGAAGAGCAGCCCGAAGCCGATGACGTTCGTCAGCCACACCTGCATGCCGGCCAGGAGCAGCGGCATCCCGTTGGGGTCCGCCTCCGTGAGCGTCCGCACCAGCATCGACAGTGCGACGAGGTTGGCGGCGATGACGAGACACGCCAACGCGATGGAGATGCCGCGCGACCAGCGCGTCTGCCGGACGAGGCGCCGCGGGTGGGTGACCAGCAGCGCGGCGAGCAGGGCGAGCTCGGCGACGGGGATGGCAAGGCGCGGCCCGACGAGCAGACGCTCGGGCAGGACGGCGTAGGCCAGGACGGCCACGACCACGGCGAGCGTGGGCGGGAGACGGTTCTCGCCCGCACTGGAACGCGTCTCGTGCCGGCGACGTCTGGACCTGCTCACTCCCATGGCGCCAAAGGTAGCGATGGGAGCAAACAGATCCCGTCAGGCGAGCGAGATGAGGTCCTTGTAGTCGGGACCCCACAGGTCCTCGACGCCGTCCGGGAGCAACAGGATCCGCTCGGGCTCGAGGGCGTCCACCGCGCCCTCGTCGTGGGTCACGAGCACGACGGCACCCTCGTACGTCTTGAGCGCTCCGAGGATCTCCTCGCGCGAGGCGGGGTCGAGGTTGTTCGTCGGCTCGTCGAGGAGCAGCACGTTGGCCGACGAGACGACGAGCAGGGCGAGCGACAGGCGCGTCTTCTCACCACCCGAGAGCACCCCGGCGGGCTTCTGCACGTCGTCACCGGAGAAGAGGAACGAGCCGAGCACCTTGCGGACCTCGGTCTCGCCGAGCTCGGGCGCGGCCGACTTCATGTTCTCGAGCACCGAGCGGTTGACGTCGAGGTTCTCGTGCTCCTGGGCGTAGTAGCCGAGGCGCAGGCCGTGACCGGGCTCGACCTCGCCCGTGTCGGGGGTGTCGACGCCGGCGAGCATCCGCAGCAGCGTCGTCTTGCCGGCACCGTTGAGGCCGAGCACGACGACGCGGCTCCCCCGGTCGATGGCGAGGTCGACGTCGGTGAAGACCTCGAGCGAGCCGTAGGAGCGCGACAGGCCGGAGGCGCGCAGCGGCGTCTTGCCGCAGGCGGCCGGCTTCGGGAAGCGCAGCTTGGCGACCTTGTCCTGGACGCGCTCGCCCTCGACGCCGGCGAGGAGGCGCTCGGCGCGCTTGGCCATGTTCTGGGCGGCCGTCGCCTTGGTGGCCTTGGCGCGCATCTTGTCGGCCTGGGCGAGCAGCGCACCGGCCTTCTTCTGCGCGTTCTGCAGCTCGCGGCGGCGGCGCTTCTCGTCGGTCTCGCGCGACTGGAGGTAGGTCTTCCAGTTGACGTTGTAGACATCGAGCGCCGAGCGGTTGGCATCGAGGTGGTAGACCTTGTTGACGACCGCGTCGAGCATCTCGGCGTCGTGGCTGATGATGATCAGGCCGCCCTTGTAGGCGCGGAGGTACTCACGCAGCCACACGATCGAGTCGGCGTCGAGGTGGTTGGTCGGCTCGTCGAGGAGCAGCGTCTCGTTGCCGGAGAAGAGGATCCGCGACAGCTCGACACGGCGGCGCTGACCACCGGAGAGCGTCTTGAGGGGCTGCCCGAGGATGCGCTCGTCGAGGCCCAGCGCGCTCGCGATCGAGGCGGCCTCGGACTCTGCGGCGTAGCCGCCCTGGGCCTCGAACTCCATCTCGAGCCGGGTGTACTTGCGCATCGCACGCTCGCGCACCGACTCGTCGTCGCTGCCCATCCGGGCCTCGGCCTCGGCGCGCTCACGGACGATCGTGTCGAGGCCGCGGGCCGAGAGGATGCGGTCGCGGGCCAGGATCTCGAGGTCGCCGGTGCGCGGGTCCTGCGGGAGGTAGCCGACGGCGCCGGTGCGCGTCACGGTGCCGGCGGCGGGCTGGCCCTCGCCTGCGAGGACCTTCGTCAGGGTGGTCTTGCCGGCGCCGTTGCGGCCGACGAGGCCGATGCGGTCGCCGGAGTCGATGCGGAAGCTGGCGTCCTCGACGAGCAGGCGCGCTCCCGCACGCAGCTCGATCCCGGTGGCGACGATCACGGCATTCCTCCTATCGGTGCCGCACTACGTCAGCGGCCGGACAACCCCACCAGTCTAGGAGCCGCGGAGGGGTGCTCTCGACGCGTTGTCCCGCGTCGCGCTCCGGCTCGCTCCGCGGGTCCGGGGCCGACACGCCCGGTGCGCCGCGCGTCCCGGCCCCCGAGGCGCGGAGGACGCATGACAGGCGTCACAGCGGCAGACCTTCGCGGGCAATGGTGCCCACGTTGCGCGCGGTGCCCGGCTCCCACAAGGGCTCCGTGGAGCGGGGAGTGGTTCCCCGGAGAGCTTGCTCGACGGAGAGCCACCACTGCGGAATGCCGTGTGGCGAGCTCGACGTGGGCAGCAGCGTCGGCGCGGGGTCCGGGTCGGCCGTCCCGTCGCGGCAGCACCGGCACGGCGTGTCGCGTGCCAGCTGCCCGATGCTGAGCAGGCGGTCGGGTCGGTGGGTGTCGGGCATGGCCGTCATGCGTGGCCGCTCGACCTGGTCGAAGGTCAAGCGGCGCCGCCCGTTGTCGTGTGCCGTGTGGCGGGCGAGGCGTGCCGGGCGCCCCGCGCGGCTCCGGTAGCGTGGCCCAGCGTGAACGCGCCCATCACCGTTCGAGACATCACCGCAGCCGAGCACCTGGCCTGGTTGCGGACGCAGCCGTCGGCAAGCTTCCTGCAGACGCCGGCCTGGGCCGAGGTGAAGCGCGAGTGGCGCGCCGAGTCGGTGGGCTGGTTCGAGGGCGAGCAGATGGTCGGGGCGGCGCTCGTGCTGCACCGCACGCTCCCCCGCCTCAAGCGGTCGCTGGCCTACGTGCCCGAGGGGCCGTGCATCGACTGGTCCTCCCCGCGGCTCGTCGAGCTGCTGCGTGCCCTCCGCGACCACCTCAAGGCCAAGGGCGCCTTCGCGCTGCGCCTCGGGCCGCCCGTGGCGACGCACCGCTGGGGCACCGCCACGATCAAGGACGCCATCGCCGACCCCGCCATCCGCCGCTACGACGAGGCGGTCCCCGACGTGGTCGAGCCGGTGGGCACGGCGGTGGTCGCCCAGCTGCAGCGCCTGGGGTTCCGCCACCTGAGCCCGGAGGACGGCTTCGCCGCGGGTCAGCCCGAGTACGTCTTCCAGGTGCCGCTCGCCGGCCGCACCGAGGCGGACGTGCTCGCAGGCATGAACCAGCTGTGGCGGCGCAACATCAAGAAGACCTCCAAGAACGGCGTCAAGGTCCGCGTCGGCGACGCCACGGACCTCCCGGCCTTCCACCGGACGTACGTGGAGACCGCGGAACGGGACCGCTTCACGCCGCGCGGGCTCGAGTACTTCCAGCGCATGTATGCCGCCCTCTCCGCCGAGGACCCCGACCGCATCCGCGTCTACCTGGCCGAGCACGACGGCGACGTGCTCGCCGCGACCGTCTACATCCGCGTCGGTGAGCACGCGTGGTACTCCTACGGCGCCTCGACCTCGGCCAAGCGCGAGCTGCAGGGCTCGACGGCCATCCAGTGGCGGATGATGCAGGACTCGCTCGCGGCCGGCGCCACCGTCTACGACCTGCGCGGCATCACCAACACGGTCGACACCGACAACGCGCACATCGGGCTCATCCGCTTCAAGGTGGGCACCGGCGGCGAGGCGGTGCGACTGGCCGGCGAGTGGGACCTGCCCCTGAACCCGTTGCTCTACAAGGCCTTCGACCTCTACATGAAGCGGCGGTGAGCGCTCGTGTCCTTCGTCCTGCACGTCGACGGTGAACGCTGGAGAGCCGGCCACGACCGGTTCGTCGCAGCCCACCCGGGTGTCGTCCCGGTCGTGAAGGGCAACGGCTACGGCTTCGGCCGGGACCTGCTGTGCGCCGAGGCCCTGCGGCTCGAGGTGTCCATGGTCGCCGTCGGGGCGTACGCGGAGGTGCCGGACGCCCTCTCAGCGTTCGGCGGCGACGTCCTCGTCATGGAGCCCTACCGGGCAGCCCTCCACGCCGGCCTGCCCGAGCTGACCGACCGGCGCCTCGTGCACACCGTGACGGGCGTCCCGGACCTGGAGAGCCTGCGCGCCCTGGCGGGCGAGGCACGCGTCGTCGTCGAGGGACTGACCTCGATGAACCGCTACGGCACCCCCATCGAGGACCTGGCGCAGCTCGCCGGCACGGCGAACGCGCTCGGCGTGACCCTGCACCTGCCGCTCGGGACGGGCCACGTCGAGGAGATCACGCGCTTCCTCGCCGCCGCACCCGGCATACGAACGTGGTTCGTCTCGCACGTGTCGGCGGCCGAGCTCGCGACCCTGGCCGCCCGCCATCCCGAGCACGAGTTCCGGCCCCGGATCGGCACCGACCTCTGGTACGCCGACAAGGGCTCCTACGAGGTGCGGGCCCACGTCCTCGACGTACGACCGGTCGGCAAGGGCGCCCACGCCGGCTACCGCCAGCGAACCCTGCCAGAGGGGCACCTCGTCGTCGTCAGCGGCGGCACCTCCCACGGGGTCGCGATGGAGAGCCCCTCCCCGGCCGCCACGGCGCGCTCCCGCGCCATCGCGGTGACGGAGGGGGTCCTCGAGGCCGTCCACCGGGTACGCTCGCCCTTCACCGTGGCCGGGTTCATGCCGCGGTTCGTCGAGCCGCCGCACATGCAGTGCAGCCTGCTCTCCCTGCCCACCGGCGTGACGCCGCCACGGGTCGGCGACGAGGTGCCGGTCCGGATGCGGCTGACGACGACCACCCCGGACGCCGTGGTCGTCTCCTGACGTCGCGGGTCGGGGTCAGCCGCCCCTGGTCTCGCTGGAGGGCCGGCCGAGCACGAGCCAGCGCAGCTCGCTCCGGTGGGTCAGGCCCAGCTTCGCGAGGACCGATGCCATGTGGGTCTTCACGGTGGCCGTCCCGATGTTGAGCGCCTGGGCGATGCCGGCGTTGCCGGGGTCTCCCTCGGGTCCGGTGACCAGGGCCACCACGGCGCGCTCGCGAGGGGAGAGCCCCTCGAGGGGATCGGTCCCCGCCTGCCCGGGACCGCCGTGCTCGGGCCGCATGCCGAGCCGCGTCACGATCGTGGCCTGCACCTCGAAGCAGCGGCGGCTGAACGAGGTCAGGCGCTCCACGACCGGGCTCTCGCCGTCCTGCTGGGCCAGTGTCTGCCGCAGCTCGTCGATCTCCGCGCCCAGCTCGCTGAGGGCGGTCGCCGCCTGGTTCACGGCCATGAGCGCTCCCGCTCGGCCCGTGTCGTCGAGCTCCGGGTAGACCATGCCGAGGTTGAGGCCCCGGCGGGGGCTGACGGCGAGGATCCGGTCCTGCACGAGTCCGGCGAGCCAGGTCAGGGCCTTCACCACCTCGTCACCGAGCGAGGCCGGCGTGTCCGACAGTGCGCCGAGGAGCCCGACCACCCCCTCCTCGGTGACCATCGGCACGACGGCCGCGTCGGCCGAGAAGTCGTCGTCGCCGAAGCGCACTCCCCGGTTGAGCAGCGCGCCCTCGTCGTCGGCGAACCGATAGGGCTTGCGCGAGGCGACCACCCAGGCCACGACCCCTCCGGGACCGTAGGTCAGCGTGCCACCCTCGAGGTAGCGGCCGTTGCTGAACAGGTAGGGGTAGGAGATCTGGCGGTCGCCCTCGCGGATGAGCGCCACGTAGAAGTCGTCCACCTTCGCGATGGCGCCCGCGGCGGCCCGGCAGGCGTCGTAGACGCTGAACACGTCTGCACGGTCCGCCTCGTGGATGACCTGGTCCGCATGGCGCAGCGCGCGCACCGCGGCATCGGTCAGCGGCATGCGGACCTCCTTCGTGCCTGTCGGGGCCTCTCAGGTCCCGGCGTGGGATCCCTGCCCCGTTCCTACCCGCACCAGCGTGCGCGGACGACTGGACGCTATCGGACGCACCGGACCTCTTGGTCCGTCGAAGGGGGAGGACAGATTCATCCCCCGGCGGATTCCGAAGGCGCGGGTCACCACCGAGGATGACCGGGTCGAGCCAGTGGCTGGGGCAGAACTGGGACAAGGGCGAGCCGTCGGTGGCGGCGGAGCACGTGCGAGAGAGGGGGCACGTGCTCGACAGCGTCCGGCCCCGCTGCTGAGGCTCGCACAGCCCCCGGTCCTCGGCTCACGTGGAGGGACGCCGAGCACCGGGGGCTCTCCCGTGCCAGCACGAACGCGGGCGCACGCACCGTGACGGCTGCGCCGCGGCTCGCTCACGTCGTCCCGAGAGCGGGGGTGCAGGCCGGGGACCAACGGGTACGTCTGCGACACGGCTGCAGACGAGCCGCGATCGCCGCGCAATGGGGTGATCCCGACCGACCCGGTTCGCCCCGCGGTCCCGAGCCCGAGGAGCGGCACCATGACCTTCAACGACAACGCCCAGCTCGACACCTCGCAGGTCGAGAGTGGCGGCAGCGGCGGGTTCGGCGGCGGCGGAGGCGGCGGCTTCCCCGGTGGCATCCAGGTCGGCGGCGGCATCGGCGGCCTCATCCTGCTGGTCCTCGCCCTCGTCTTCGGCGGCGGCAACATCCTCGGCGGAGGCGGCGACAGCGGCAGCTCCACGGGGGGACTGCCGTCACAGCCGCTGCAGAGCGACCAGGTGGCCGCCGGCGGTCAGGTCGACCGGAACCAGTTCTCGCATTGCAAGAGCGGCGCGGACGCCAACAAGAACGACGTCTGCCTGGTCATCGCCACGGTCAACAGCGTCCAGGACTACTGGACCAAGACCCTGCCGAAGTACCAGGTGAGCTACGAGCCGGTGAAGACGGTCATCTACCAGGGCCAGACCCAGTCGGGGTGCGGCACGGCCAACGCGCAGGTGGGGCCCTTCTACTGCCCGCTCGACGCCAAGGTCTACGTCGACGCCAGCTTCTTCCAGGAGCTGCGCGACAAGTTCGGCGCCAACGGCGGCCAGCTCGCCAAGGAGTACGTCATCGCGCACGAGTACGGCCACCACATCCAGGACCTCCTCGGCATCCTCGGGCGTGCGCAGCAGAGCCCGCAGGGCGCGAACTCCGGCTCGGTCCGCACGGAGCTGATGGCAGACTGCCTGGCCGGCACGTGGGTCAAGCACGCCACCGAGACGACCGACAAGACCGGCGCGCCGCTGCTGCAGCCCATCACGCAGGAGGACATCAAGTCCGCCCTGTCCGCGGCGGCGGCCGTCGGAGACGACCGCATCCAGCAGAAGGCGCAGGGCCGGGTCACCCCGGAGACCTGGACGCACGGCTCGGCGGAGGCCCGGATGCACTGGTTCACCCAGGGCTACGAGACCGGCGACCTCAACCAGTGCAACACCTTCGGGGTCGACACCGTCAGCTGACGCCACCCGGCACGGGGTCCGCCGTCCGGTGCGGACCCACGTCGGTGAGCTCGACCCGCACGGCACGACCGCGGCGCAGGGCCGTCTCCATGACCTCGCGCTTCGGGTCGGGCAGGTCGTAGAGCTCGCGCACGGGCAAGCCGAGCAGGGCTCGGAGGGCGCCGGCCTCGAGCACCTCCCGCACGAGCGCGCGGTCTCCCCCGACGACGAGACCACGAGGTATGCCGTCCGCCCCCGTCCGCGGCGACTCGTCGTCGTCGAGCAGCACCCGTCGGGCGTGCCGGACCACCGCGTCGACGAGCTCGTCGGCCTGCTTGTCCCTGCGCCGGGCGAAGCGCTGCTGTGACCAGCCCCCGGCCGCGGTGCGCGACTGCACGTGTCGGGTGCCGACCTTCGAGGCGACGAACGCGCCGGCTCGGGCCAGGCCGACGGCATACCCTCCCCGACGCACGAGCACGACGCCGAGCGGGTCGTGCTCGAACGGCGTCGCCACGCACCTGGACCCGTCAGCGGCGCGCGCGGACACGACGACGCCGCCGGGAGTGCTCTCCCCGGCGGCGTCGTAGGGCCCGTGGCGCTCGGCGAAGCCGGCCATCCAGCGGCCGAACCGCTCGGGCGCGACCTCGATGACGCGGGTCGTCACCACCGCGGTCGGTGGGTGGTCAGAGGTTGAAGCCGAGGGCGCGCAGCTGCTCGCGGCCGTCCTCGGTGATCTTGTCGGGGCCCCACGGCGGCATCCACACCCAGTTGATCCGGTGCGTCGTGACGAGGCCCTCGAGCGCCTGAGCCGTCTGGTCCTCGATGACGTCGGTCAGCGGGCAGGCGGCCGAGGTGAGCGTCATGTCGATGACGGCGTGCGACTGGGCGTCGACGGTGATCCCGTAGACGAGCCCGAGGTCCACGACGTTGATGCCGAGCTCAGGGTCGACGACGTCGCGCAGCGCTTCCTCGACATCGGCCACGTTCGGCGGGGTGGAGGTCTGGGTCATGACGAAACTCCTTGCGGGGACGAGGGACTCGTGGACGAGATGTCGACGCCGGCCTGGGCCAGGGCATCGGTGAAGGCGGTCCAGCCGAGCAGGGCGCACTTGACACGTGCGGGGTACTTCGAGACGCCGGCGAAGGCGACGCCGTCGCCGATCACCGACTCGTCGCCGGCCACCGTGCCGCGAGAGGTCAACATGGCGCGCATCGCCTCGAACGTCTCGAGGGCCTCGGAGACCGGGTGGCCGATGACCTCCTCGGCGAGCACGGACGAGCTTGCCACCGAGATCGAGCAGCCCTGGGCGGCATACGACACGTCGGAGACGACGGCGTCTGGCCCGGTGCCGGTGACGTCGACCCGCAGGGTCACCTCGTCGCCGCACGTCGGGTTGATGTGGTGCACCTCGGCGTCGAACGGCTCGCGCAGCCCGGCGTGGTGCGGGCGCTTGGAGTGCTCGAGGATGAGCTCCTGGTAGAGGTCCATCAGCTGGCCTCCTTCTCGGTCTCGAGCCCGAAGACCACGGGCACCCGGTCGAGCGCGGCGAGCAGCGCCTCGACGTCGGCCGCGGTGTTGTGGACCGCGAAGGACGCCCGGGTGGTCGCAGGTGCTCCAAGGGCACGGTGCAGCGGCCAGGCGCAGTGGTGCCCCACGCGTACGGCGACGCCCGCGTCGTCGAGGACCTGGCCGACGTCGTGCGCGTGCACGCCGTCGACGACGAAGGCGACGGCGCCACCACGGCCGGTGCCAACCGGCGGTCCGACGACCCGCACCCACGGGCGCTCGGCAAGACCGCGCATGAGCAGGTCGACGAGCGCGGCCTCGTGCGCGTGGATGCGCTCGATGCCGAGGCCCTCGATCCACCGGACTGCGGCAGCCAGGCCCACCGCCTGGGCGGCGTTGGGCACCCCCGCCTCGAACTTCTGCGGCGCGGGAGCGTAGGTCGAGCGCTCCATCGTCACGAGCTCGATCATCGAGCCGCCGGTGAGGAAGGGCGGCATGGCCTCGAGCAGCTCGGCGCGGCCCCAGAGGACGCCGACACCCATCGGGCCGTACATCTTGTGGCCGCTGAACGCGAGGAAGTCGGCGCCGAGGGACGCGACGTCAACGGGCAGGTGCGGGACCGACTGACAGGCGTCGACGACGACGAGAGCGCCGACCTCGTGGGCCCGGCGAGCCAGCTCGGTGACCGGGTTGACGGTGCCCAGGACGTTGGAGACGTGCGTGAACGCGAAGACCTTGGTGCGCGACGTCAGCAGGTGGTCGAGGTGTGAGAGGTCGAGCGCGCCGTCGTCGCCCACCGGCACCCACCGCAGCGCCGCACCCGTGCGTCGGGCCAGCTCCTGCCAGGGCACGAGGTTGGCGTGGTGCTCCATCTCGGTCACGAGGATCTCGTCACCGGGACCGAGCACGAAGCGCTCGTCCTTGGGCTCGTCGGTCGGGGCCGCGTTGGAGAACGCGTAGGCGACGAGGTTGAGTGCCTCGGTGGCGTTCTTGGTGAAGACCACCTCGTGGGCCGGGGCGCCGACGAACGACGCGATGGTGGCCCGCGCCGCCTCGAAGTCGTCGGTCGCCTCCTCCGCCAGCTGGTGGGCTCCCCGGTGCACGGCAGCATTGTGCTGCTCGTAGAACGTGCGCTCGGCGTCGAGCACGGCGGCGGGCTTGTGCGACGTCGCCCCGGAGTCGAGGTAGACGAGCGGCCTGCCGTCACGCACCGTGCGCGTCAGGATCGGGAACT
>NZ_BAAANB010000002.1:127640-184665 GCF_039529575.1 Terrabacter terrae | reverse complement strand
GCTCCTCGTCCGTGAACGGCAGGACACCGGCCATTCGGCTCAGGCCTCCACCGGCGCGGCCGACGCGGGCTGCGCGGCGGTGAGGAAGCGGTCGTAGCCCTCGTCCTCGAGGCGGTCGGCCAGCTCGGGGCCGCCCTGCTCGACGACCTTGCCGTCGACGAAGACGTGGACGAAGTCGGGCTTGATGTAGCGCAGGATGCGCGTGTAGTGCGTGATGAGCAGGACGCCGAGGTCGCTCGAGTCCTTGGCGCGGTTGACGCCCTCGGAGACGATCTTGAGGGCGTCCACGTCCAGGCCGGAGTCGGTCTCGTCGAGGATGGCCACCTTGGGCTTGAGCAGCTCCATCTGGAGGATCTCGTGGCGCTTCTTCTCGCCGCCGGAGAAGCCCTCGTTGACGTTGCGCTCGGCGAACACGGGGTCCATGCGCAGGTTGCCCATGGCCTCCTTGACGTCCTTGACCCACGTGCGCAGCTTGGGCGCCTCGCCGTCGATGGCCGTCTTGGCGGTGCGCAGGAAGTTGCTGACCGTGACGCCGGGCACCTCGACGGGGTACTGCATGGCGAGGAAGAGGCCCGCGCGAGCGCGCTCGTCGACGCTCATCGCGAGGACGTCCTCGCCGTCGAGGGTCACGGTGCCGCCGGTGACGGTGTACTTGGGGTGGCCGGCGATGCTGTAGGCCAGCGTCGACTTGCCGGAGCCGTTGGGGCCCATGATCGCGTGCGTCTCCCCCGACTTCACCGTGAGGTCGACCCCGCGCAGGATCTCCTTGGGGCCGTCCTCGGTCTCGACCGAGACCGTCAGTCCCTTGATCTCGAGCGTGCTCATGGGTCAGTTCTCCTTGTTCGTGATGCTGGGGGTCTGCTGGGTGGGAGTCGCGTATGCCGTCGACGCGAGCTCCTCCTCGATCGCCGCGGTGATCTCGTCGCGCAGGTCGGCGAGCGGGATCTCGCGGATGATGTCGGCGAAGAAGCCGCGCACGACGAGACGCTTGGCCTCGTCCTCGGTGATGCCGCGCGACTGGAGGTAGAACAGCTGCAGGTCGTCGAACCGGCCTGTGGCAGAAGCGTGCCCGGCACCCTCGATCTCACCGGTCTCGATCTCGAGGTTGGGCACGGAGTCGGCGCGCGCGCCGTCGGTGAGCACGAGGTTGCGGTTGAGCTCGTAGGTGTCGGTGCCCTCGGCCTCGGCTCGGATCAGCACGTCGCCGACCCACACGGTGCGAGCCGTCTCGCCCTGGAGCGCGCCCTTGTAGGTGACGCGGCTCTTGCAGTGCGCGGCGTTGTGGTCGATGTACGAGCGGTGCTCGAGGTGCTGGCCGGCGTCGGCGAAGTAGACGCCGAGGAGCGTCGCGTCGCCTCCGGGGCCGGCGTAGCGCACGTTGGCGTTGACGCGGACGACCTCGCCGCCGAGCGTCACGGACAGGTGCCGGTAGCGGGCGTCGCGGCCGACGAGCGCGTCGTGCTGGGCCAGGTGCTGCGCGTCGTCGTCCCAGCGCTGGACGGAGACGACCGTGAGGTCGGACCCGTCGCCGGTGACGGCGGAGACGAGCTGCGAGTAGCGGGCCGTGCCGGTGTGCTCGAGGACGACCGTCGCCTTGGAGAAGCGGCCGGCACGCACGACGAGGTGGCCGTGCACCGGCTCGCCGTCGCGGCCGGAGAGCGAGATGCGGATCGGCTGGTCGAGCTCGGCCTCGGCCGGGATGTCGAGCAGCAGGGCGCCGTCCCTCGCGGCACCGGCGACGACCGCTGCGCGGTCCTGCGGGGGCAGGACGCCGAGCGCGCGGGCCTCGTCCGACCCGATCGTGGACGTCGTGACGCCCTCCGGCAGCTGCGTGCCGAGGTCCAGGCGGCCCGGGGCCCCCTCGGCCAGCAGGTCGCGCAGCTTCTTCACGGGCGTGAAGCGCCAGTCCTCCTCGCGGCCCGTGGGCAACGGGAAGTCGGCGACGTCGAACGACGCCGTGCGCTCGGCCCGTGACTGGTCGGGCACGAAGGCCGCGGCCGAGTCGGTGTGGGCGGTCGAGCCGGGCAGGGTGGTGGTGCTGGTGGCGGCGTCGGGCACCGTGGTCTCGCTCTGCTGGGTCTCGGGGGTGTCGGGCGTGTGGGTGGTCGTGTCAGCCAGGAGGCCCATCAGCCGACGGCTCCTTCCATCTGCAGCTCGATGAGGCGGTTGAGCTCCAGGGCGTACTCCATCGGCAGCTCGCGCGCGATCGGCTCGATGAAGCCGCGCACGATCATCGCCATCGCCTCGTCCTCGGCCATGCCGCGGGACATGAGGTAGAAGAGCTGGTCCTCGGACACCTTGGAGACCGTGGCCTCGTGACCCATCGAGACGTCGTCCTCGCGGATGTCGACGTAGGGGTAGGTGTCGGAGCGGCTGATCGTGTCGACGAGCAGGGCGTCGCAGCGCACCGTCGAGGCCGAGTGCGAGGCGCCCTCGAGCACCTGCACGAGACCGCGGTAGCTCGCGCGGCCGCCGCCACGGGCGACGGACTTGCTGATGATCGAGCTCTTCGTGTTGGGAGCCGCGTGGACCATCTTCGAGCCGGTGTCCTGGTGCTGGCCCTCGCCGGCGAACGCGATCGACAGGGTCTCGCCCTTGGCGTGCTCGCCCATCAGGAAGACAGCCGGGTACTTCATCGTGACCTTGGAGCCGATGTTGCCGTCGACCCACTCCATCGTCGCGCCCTCCTCGCAGGTGGCGCGCTTGGTGACGAGGTTGTAGACGTTGTTGGACCAGTTCTGGATCGTCGTGTAGCGCACGCGGGCGTTCTTCTTGACGATGATCTCCACGACGGCCGAGTGCAGCGAGTCGGACTTGTAGATCGGCGCCGTGCAGCCCTCGACGTAGTGCACGTAGGAGCCCTCGTCGGCGATGATCAGGGTCCGCTCGAACTGGCCCATGTTCTCGGTGTTGATGCGGAAGTACGCCTGGAGCGGGATGTCGACGTGGACGCCCTTGGGCACGTAGATGAACGAGCCGCCGGACCACACGGCCGTGTTGAGCGCGGCGAACTTGTTGTCGCCGGCCGGGATCACGGTGGCGAAGTGCTCGCGGAAGAGGTCCTCGTGCTCCTTCAGCGCCGTGTCGGTGTCGAGGAAGATGACACCCTGCGCCTCGAGATCCTCGCGGATCTGGTGGTAGACCACCTCGGACTCGTACTGCGCGGCGACACCGGCGACGAGGCGCTGCTTCTCGGCCTCGGGGATGCCGAGGCGGTCGTAGGTGTTGCGAATCTCCTCGGGCAGCTCCTCCCAGGAGGTCGCCTGCTTCTCGGTCGACTTCACGAAGTACTTGATGTTCTGGAAGTCGATGCCCGTGAGGTCCGAGCCCCAGGCCGGCATGGGCTTCTTGCCGAAGAGGGACAGGCCCTTGAGGCGCAGCTTCGTCATCCACTCCGGCTCGTTCTTGCGGGCGGAGATGTCGCGCACGACCTCCTCGTTGAGCCCGCGACGCGCGGTGGCTCCGGCCACGTCCGCGTCGGCCCAGCCGTACTCGTAGGTGCCGATGCCCTTGAGGCCGGGGTTCAGCTCTTCGATGTGGGTGGTCATGAGGAACCTTCCTGAACGTGCGTGAGCGTGTCGGTTCGTGTGGTGGTGGTGCGGTTCGTTGCGTCCCGGTGGTCAACACCGGCGGGCGGCGTGGTCTTCCGGGCCCGTAGGCCCATTCCGCCGGTCGGGACGAACGTCGTGCAGACGTGGTGCCCACCGGCGAGGGTGGCGAGGCGCTGGACGTGCACGCCGAGCAGTCGTGAGAACGCGTCGGTCTCGGCCTCGCAGAAGGCCGGGAACTCGGCCGCGACCTGCTGCACCGGGCAGTGGCCCTGGCACAGCTGGACCCCCGTGAGGCCACCGGCACCGACCGGTCGGGCCGTGGCCGCGAAGCCGTCCTCGCTCAGCGCCTCGACGAGCGCCTCGGTGCGAGCGGCGGGCTCGTCGCCGGCTGCGGCGAGGCGGGCGGCATACCGCTCCTCCAGGGCACGCACGCGGGTGCGCGCGAAGTCACCGACGGCGGACGGGCCGCCGTGCGCCTCGAGGTAGCGCAGCACCTCGACGGCGAGCGAGTCGTAGTCGGCCTCGAGGGCACTGTGGCCGGCGCCGGAGACGACGTAGGCGCGGGCCGGGCGTCCGCGGCCCCGGCGCCCACCCGTGGGCTCGTGGGGGACGACCGCGCCCTGCTCGACGAGCGCGTCGAGGTGGCGGCGGACGGCGGCGGGTGTCAGGTCGAGGTGGCGGCCCAGCTCGGCCGCCGTGATGGGGCCGTCGGCGGAGACCATGTGGAGCACTCGCGAGCGCGTGCGCGACTCGAGCGGCGAGACGTGCTGGCCGTCCTCGCCGTCCTTCGCCACCCGCGCCGGGCGCTCATCGAAAAACACCACACCATTGTGACGTAATTGGGCGCGCTACTCCAGTTAGGGGGTCCTTACCCGTCGGTACCGGGACCAACGGCACCGAGCGCACACCACCAGCGCACACCAGGACGCATCGGCTCCCGGCCACCACGGACGACCGCGGGACGCGTCAGGACTCCCCTGCCCCGCGCCGGTGACCGACTCCCGGCCGCTTGCACGACCCGCCGTCTAGGCCGTCGGAGTCGTTCTCGCAGTCCTCCGCATCGTCGGACTCATCGGCCTCGTCGTCGGCCTCCGGGGGCATGATCACCGACGGCATGGGCGTGCGCGGCGGAGCCACCGCGCCCTCGCCGAACCACCGTCGGCGCAGCGGTGCGGTCACCCACCCGAGCGGACAGGTGAGGACGTAGCCGTAGGCCAGGGCCATGCCCGTGGCGCCGGGGAACAGGACCAGGCCCAGCACGACCACCACGGCGAGCGGCGCGGTGATGCGCAGGTGCCGCGGCGACAGCAGGTCGCGGAAGGACCGGAACCGGAAGGACGACGCCATCAGCGCCGCCGGGACCACCCCTGCCGCGACCGGCACGAGCGGTGCCCAGTCGTAGAGCGGGTCCCCGATCGCGAGCACGGTGGAGATCACGACGCCGGCTGCCCCGGGACTGGCGAGACCGACGAAGTAGCGCTTGTCGGCGAGCGGGTCGATGGTGACGTTGAAGCGCGCCAGCCGGTAGGCGGCGCACGCCAGCCAGAACATCGCCCCGGCCCAGGCCCAGACGGGGTAGGCCGGCAGCGCCCACGTGTAGACGAGGACGGCTGGCGCGATGCCGAAGGAGATGAGGTCGGCCAGCGAGTCGAACTGCAGGCCGAACGGCGTGATGGCCCCGACCGCACGAGCCACGGCCCCGTCGCAGATGTCGAGGACGATGGAGATGCCGACGAGCACGGCCGCGGTGCGGAAGTGGCCCTGGAACGAGAGGAGCACGGACGAGAACCCGCACAGCATGTTGCCGAGGGTGAACAGGCTCGGCAGGGTGGCCCGGGCGCGCACGCGCGGGTTGAGCCGCTCGAGCGGGATGACCCGGGCGCCCGTCGCCGAGACGAGCCGCATGCCCCTGCTCATGCGGTCGCGCCTTCGTGGCCGCCCCTCCGACGTCGTGTCACCGGTCACGGGAGCTCCGCCTCGCTGCACGGCAGCGGCATGGCGGCCATGGCGGTGGAGGGCCTTGCGGCGGCTGGGTGGGTCTTCACGGGAGGGGTCTCCGTCGGTCGAGGCGGATGCATGCCGGATGAGTTGGTCGTTGGCCCCGAGCCTAGACTCATGAGCCATGACCGCCGCGGTGACACTGTCCGACCTTCGCCGCTCCTTCGGCCCGGTCGCGGCGCTCGACGGCCTCACGTGGTCGGCCCCCTCGGGGCGCATCACCGCGGTGCTCGGCCCCAACGGCGCGGGCAAGACGACCGCCATCGAGTGCGCAGTCGGGCTCGGGCGCCCCGACAGCGGCACCGTTCGCGTCCTCGGCAGCGACCCGTGGCAGGCCGGCGCCGACCACCGGGCCCGTGTCGGCGTCATGCTGCAGGCGGGAGGCCTCCCCAACGGCACGAAGCCGCTGCGCCTGCTCCACCACCTCGCGCGCCTCTACGCCGAGCCCGTCGACGTCGACGCGGTCGCCCGTCGGCTCGGGGTCACCGACTTCGCCTCGACCACCGTCCGCCGGCTCTCCGGGGGCCAGAAGCAACGGCTCGCCCTCGCCGCGGCGCTGCTCGGCAGGCCCGAGCTGCTCTTCCTCGACGAGCCGGCCGCGGGCCTGGACCCCCACGGACGTCTGGACGTCTGGGACCTCGTCGCCGAGCAGCGCGACGCGGGCACGACCGTCATCGTGACGACCCACTCCTTCGAGGAGGCTGAGCGGCTCGCCGACCACCTCGTGATCATGAACGCCGGACGCACCGTCGCCGAGGGAACCCCCGGGTCGGTGACCGGCGGGCGCTCCCTCGAGGACGTCTACTTCAGCCTGACCCGCAAGGGAGCCGCGTGAGCACCTCCGACACCACCGCGACACCGACGGTCTCGCGTGCCGCCTCTGCCCGGCGGCGAGTCCTGGCCCAGGCCGGTTTCGAGGTCGGCAGCCTGCTGCGCAACGGCGAACAGCTCCTCGTCTCGCTCGTCCTGCCGGTCATGGCCCTGGTGGGGCTGCACGCCACGACGTCGCCGTCCCTCGGCCCGGGGTCGCGCATCGACCTCGCGGTGCCCGGCGTCATCGCCCTGTGCGTCATCTCCTCTGCCTTCACGGCGCAGGCGATCTCCACGGGGTTCGACCGCCGCTACGCGGTGCTGCGCTACCTCGGGGTGACACCGCTGGGTCGCGGCGGCCTCGTGGCCGCCAAGGTCCTGGCCACGCTCGTCGTCGAGGCCGTCCAGATCGCTGTCATCAGCGCCCTGGGCCTGCTCCTCGGCTGGCGCCCGCAGCCGTCCGGCATCCCGTATGCCGTCCTGTTCGTCCTCGCGGGCACGTGGACCTTCGTGGCGCTGGCGCTCCTGCTCGCCGGCACCCTCCGGGCCGAGGCCGTGCTGGCAGTGGCCAACCTCGTGTGGGTGGTCCTGCTGGCGCTCGGTGGGGTCATCGTGCCCCGCACCGAACTGCCGGTGGGACTGTCCCACCTCGCGAGCGTCCTGCCCTCCGCAGGCCTCGCGGACGGCCTGAGGTCGGCCCTCGTCGAGGGTCGGCTGAACCTGCCGGCCCTGGGCGTCGTCCTCGCATGGGGCGTCCTCGCCACCGCCCTCGCGGCGCGTCTGTTCCGTTTCGACGACTGAAGCGGCGAGACTGCAGCCACGGCATCGAAGGCTCAGCGCGGGCCCCGACGCCTTCAGGCGACCCGACGGTTCGGAGGGCATGTGTTCGACTACATCTTCGGACTCCCGATGCACGCGCTCGTGGTCCACGCCGTCGTCGTCCTCGTGCCGCTGTCCGTGCTCACCGCCATGGCCTACGCCGTGCGGCCGGCCTGGCGACGACTCCTGCGCTGGCCCACGGCCGCCGGCGCTGTCATCTCGGGCATCTCCGCCTTCGTGGCCGCCGAGAGCGGTGAGGCCCTGCGGCGCCGCGTGCTGGCGGCGCGCGCCGCCACCACCGACGCGCAGCTGCTGGGCCAGCACGTGGAGTGGGGCGACCGCGCCAAGGTGGCCTGCGCCGTGTTCATGGTCGTCGCGCTGCTGGCGGTGTGGTTCGCCCGGCCCCCGGAGGAGGAGGCGCCTCGAGGCCACACGAGCGACGTGGTCGCGAGCACCGCCGTCGTCGTGGCCGCCCTGGCCTCCCTGGTCACCGTGGTGCTCGCCGGACACGCCGGCTCGGCCGTCGTCTGGCACGGGCTGGCCTGAGCGCGGCAGGCGCGCCCGTCACCCCGCGCGCCTCTCCGAGACCGCCGGGCGCGCTGTCCAGCGATTCGGTCAACGGCAGCGGGCGGCATACCCTTTGCTCGTGTCATCCACGCGTACCGTGACCGAGGCCGCCCCCGGGACGAGCCCCAGTCGCCTCGCCCGCGCAGCGGGCCGGCTGCCCTCAGCACCTCCCCGCTGGGTGCGCCCCCTGCTCCTCGCCAACCTCGTGGCCGAGGTGGGCATCGTCGTCACCGGCGGCATCGTGCGCCTGACCGGCAGCGGCCTCGGCTGCAGCACCTGGCCCGAGTGCCAGCCGGGCTCCTTCACGCCGGTGCGCCACGCGGCGAGCGGCTACCACGAGCTCGTCGAGTTCGGCAACCGGCTGCTCACCTACGTGGTCGTCATCCTGGCCGTCGCCACCTTGTGGGCCGTGCTGACGCACTGGCCCGCGCGCCGCCGCCTGCACCTCGCGGCCATCGGTGTGCTGGCCGGCATCCCCGCCCAGGCCGTCCTCGGGGGCATCTCGGTCCTGACCGGCCTCAACCCGTGGACCGTCATGGGTCACTTCCTGCTCTCGATGGTGCTCGTCGCGTTCTCGACCGTCGTGGTCCGGGGCGCCCGGGACAGCGAGTCGGGCCCGGGCGAGCTCGTCGTGCACCCCCTCGCGCGCACACTGGCGTTCGTCACGAGCGCCCTCGGTGCGGTGGTCCTCGTGCTCGGCACCGTCGTCACCGGTTCCGGCCCGCACTCCGGCGACGCCGAGCGCCCGGCGCGCACCGGGTTCGATCCCCAGGCCGTGTCGTGGTTGCACGCCGACGCGGTCATGCTCTTCTGCGGGCTCGTCGTCGCGACGCTCGTGGCCGTGCGCATCGCCGAGCACACCGAGCAGGCGAGCCGCGCCTGGACCATGGTCCTCGTCGTCACGCTGGCCCAGGGCGTCGTCGGCTACGTCCAGTACTTCACCAGGCTCCCCGAGCTGCTCGTCCTCGTGCACATGCTCGGCGCCAGCCTCCTCGTCGTCGCCCTGACCTTCGGAGTGCTGTCGACCAGACGCCAGCCGGTCTGACCACGCCCGGGGGTTGCCCCGTCCCTACGCTGGGGTCGTGACCGCCCAGCCGACCGTGCGTGACGGAGAGCTCGTCCTGCGGCCGTGGCGGCTGGAGGACAGCGACGCCACCAGGCACCTGCACGACGATGAGATCGCGCGGTGGTTCGACGTCCCTGCGGCGCACCCCTCCGAGCAGGAGCACCGGTCCTGGATCGAGCGCACGGGCACCGAGTGGGCCGAGCGGTCCAGGGCCACGTTCGTCGTCGAGTGGCGCGGTCACGCGGCCGGGACGGTCGACGTGCGGCTCCAGGACCCGGCAGTCGGCGTCCTGTCGTGGGCCGTCTACGCACCGTTCCGCGGCCGGGGACTGGGGTGGCGAGCAGTCCGGCTGCTCGTCGAGTGGTCCTTCGACGCCCTCGCCCTCGACCGCGTCGAGGCGCACGTCAACCCCCGCAACCGGGCCTCCGTGCGCACCGCGTTGCGCGCCGGCCTGCGCCGGGAAGGACTGCTCCGGGGCAACGCGCGGCTCGCCGGGGTCACCCAGGACACGCTCGTCCTCGGGCGGCTGCGCGGTGACGCACACCCCGACTCGCGCGAGGGTTTCACCGCGATGCTCGACTCGACGCTGCCCACCAAGCGTGCGATCGCCCAGGGGGTGCTCCGCTCGACGACCGGCAGGATCCTGCTCTGCGAGCTCGTCTACAAGGGCGAGTGGGACCTGCCCGGCGGGGTCGTGGACCGGCACGAGTCCCCCGCCGCCTGCGTGGTGCGCGAGGTCCGCGAGGAGCTCGACCTGACCGTGGTCGCCGGTCGCCTGCTCGCGGTCAACTGGCTCCCGGCGCTGCTGGGCTGGGCCGACGCCACCGTCTTCGTCTTCGACCTCGGCACCGTGGACGCGGCGGTGGTCGACCGGGCGCGACTGCAGCAACGGGAGATCCGTGCCGTCCACTGGACGGGGCCCCTGGACTGGGCAGGACGGGTCGCCCCCTACAACGAGCGCCTGCTGAGGAGCCTGCACGAGCACACCGGCGGGACGCTCTACCTCGAGGACGGTACGCCGACAGGCTGAGCCGCGCGGATGGCATACGCCCTCGGAAGGGGAGGGAGAGCGCCCGGGCAGGTCAGGAGAAGAAGGGCAGCGGGAGGTGCCACACCGGGTCCACCGCGACACCCACGAAGAGGATCGTGAGGTAGGTGATGGAGAAGTGGAACAGGCGCATCGGCTTGAGGACGTCCTCGGCCGCGCCTGCGCGGGCCCGCCGAAGGAGCCGGTGCGCCTCGGTGAGGAACAGGCCTCCCGAGACGAGCGCCGCGACGGTGTAGACCCACCCGACGTGCTGGACGGGGATGAGCGCGAGCGACGTCAGGACCATGGCCCACGAGTAGGCGACGACCTGCTTGGCCACGACGACGAAGCGCTCGACCACCGGCAGCATCGGCACGTGGGCGGTGGCGTAGTCGTCCTTGTAGCGCATCGACAGCGGCCAGTAGTGCGGCGGCGTCCAGAAGAAGATGACGAGGAAGAGGATGAACGCCGACCAGCTGAGGGAGCCGGTGACCGCCGACCACCCGATGAGCACCGGCATGCACCCGGCGGCGCCGCCCCACACGATGTTCTGCGACGTGCGGCGCTTGAGCAGCAGCGTGTAGCCGAAGACGTAGAAGAGCAGCGCGCCCAGCGCCAGCCAGGCGCTCAGCCAGTTGACGAGCAGCCCGAGCCAGAGCGTCGACCCGACGGCCAGCGCGACCCCGAAGACGAGCGCACCCCGCGGCGTGACCGTGCCGGTCACGAGCGGACGGCGGCTCGTGCGGTGCATGACGGCGTCGATGTCACGGTCGATGTAGCAGTTGAGGGTGTTGGCCGCGCCCGCAGAGAGCGTGCCGCCCAGCACCGTCGCGACGACGAGCCACAGGTTCGGAACCCCTTGGTCCGCAAGGAACATCACGGGGATCGTCGTGATGAGGAGCAGCTCGATGATGCGCGGCTTCATCAGCGACACGTACTGTCCGACGAGGAACTTCAGCCCACTACCGTCCGGACCGTGCAGCGCCGAGAGGTCGGCGCGGGGGTCCACCGTTGTCACGAAGATCCTCACCGCTGGTACGTCGCTCCGACCCGGGGGTACGAGAGCATTGCGTCGCAAGTCTAGACCGTCGAGGAAGACGGCTGGCACCGCACCAGCAGAGCACCGAGACGGCCCTCGGGCGGAGGTGTCCTGCCTCACAAGCCGGGGACTAGGCTCGTGGCCGTACGCGATCAACGCTGCCGAAGGAGACCCGTTCCGTGCCCACTGCTGCGTCCAGCGCCGCCACCACGGCGACCAAGCCCAACCGAGCCCGCACCCCCAAGAATGCGACCACGAAGGGCCTGCTGGCACAGCGCGATCCGGGCCTGCCCCTACCGGTCGCGAAGAAGGCGGGCTGGGGCGACCTCGACGTGCGCGCCGTCGACACCGTCCGGCTCCTCGCCGCCGACGCCGTGCAGAAGGTCGGCAACGGACACCCCGGCACCGCCATGTCCCTGGCACCGCTCGCGTACCTGCTCTACCAGAACGTGATGACGCACGACCCGTCCGACCCCACCTGGCTGGGCCGCGACCGCTTCGTGCTGTCGTGCGGGCACTCGAGCCTCACCCAGTACATTCAGCTCTACCTCAGCGGCTACGGCCTCGGTCTCGACGACCTGAAGGCGCTGCGCACCTGGGGTTCGCAGACCCCCGGCCACCCCGAGGTGCACCACACCCCCGGCGTCGAGATCACCACCGGCCCGCTCGGCTCCGGCCTGGCCTCGGCCGTCGGCATGGCGATGGCCCAGCGTCGCCAGCGCGGTCTCTTCGACCCCGACGCCAAGCCGGGCACCAGCCCGTTCGACCACCACGTCTACGTCATCGCCTCCGACGGCGACATGCAGGAGGGCGTGAGCCACGAGGCGTGCGCACTCGCCGGCCACCAGGAGCTCGGCAACCTCACGGTCGTCTACGACGCCAACCAGATCTCGATCGAGGACGACACCGACATCGCCTTCAGCGAGGACGTCGCCGCCCGCTTCGAGGCGTACGGCTGGCACGTCGTCGAGGTCGACTGGCGCCAGGACGCAGACGGTGCCACCTACGTCGAGGACGTCGACGCGCTGCTCGCCGCGATCCGCTCGGGCGACAGGGTGTCCGACAAGCCGACCCTCGTCGTCCTGCACACCATCATCGCGTGGCCCGCGCCCACGAAGCAGAACACCGGCAAGTCCCACGGCTCGGCCCTCGGCGACGAGGAGGTCGGCGCCACCAAGGAGCTGCTCGGCTTCGACCCGAAGAAGAGCTTCACCGTCGAGCCTGCGGTGCTCAAGCACGCCCGCGACGTGGTCAAGCGCGGCAAGGCCGCCCACCGCGAGTGGGACAAGTCCTTCAAGGCGTGGTGCAAGGCCAACCCCGACCGCGCCGAGCTGCTCGACCGCATCCTCGCGGGCAAGGCTCCGGCCGGGCTGCAGAAGGCCCTGCCGACCTTCCCGGCCGACGAGAAGGGTGTCGCCACCCGCGCGGCCTCCGGCAAGGTGCTGACCGCCCTCGCCGACGTCATGCCCGAGCTCTGGGGCGGCTCCGCCGACCTCGCCGAGTCCAACAACACGACGATGGAGGGTCAGCCCTCCTTCATCCCCAAGGGCAAGCAGACCCGCGAGTGGAAGGGCGGCCCGTACGGCCGCACCCTCCACTTCGGCATCCGCGAGAACGGCATGGGCATGATCCTCAACGGGATCGCGCTCGAGGGCCTGACCCGCCCGTACGGCGGCACGTTCCTCGTCTTCTCCGACTACATGCGCCCGGCGGTGCGCCTCGCCTCCATCCAGCAGGCGCCGGTGACGTACGTGTGGACGCACGACTCCATCGGCCTCGGCGAGGACGGACCCACCCACCAGCCGATCGAGCACCTCGCCGCACTGCGCGCGATCCCCGGGCTCGACGTCGTGCGCCCTGCCGACGCCAACGAGACCGCGGCCGCGTGGGCGCAGATCCTCACCAACACCGACGGCCCCGCGGCTCTCTGCCTGACCCGCCAGCCGGTCCCGACGTGGGACCGCACGAAGCTCGGCAAGGTGAGCGGCGTCGCGAAGGGTGCCTACGTGCTCGTCGAGGAGTCGCGCGCGGGTGACCCGGACGTGATCCTCGTGGCCACCGGGTCGGAGGTCCAGCTCGCCGTCCGAGCCGCCGAGCGGCTGGAGAAGTCGAAGGTCGCCACACGTGTCGTGTCGATGCCGTGCCGGGAATGGTTCGAGAAGCAGAGCCGTTCCTACCAGGACAAGGTCCTCCCCCCGGCGGTCCGCGCCCGGGTCAGCGTCGAGGCAGGCGTCTCGATGGGCTGGCACGACGTGGTCGGCGACGCCGGCCGGTGCGTGAGCATCGAGCACTTCGGCGCCTCCGCAGACCAGGCCACGCTGTTCCGCGAGTTCGGCTTCACGCCCGAGGCCGTCGTCAAGGCGGCGAAGGACTCCATGAAGGCTGCGCGCGGGGGCAGCACCAAGGCGCCGGGGGTCACCGAGACCAGCCCGGCCCGCGCAGCCCAGAGCGCCTCCACCGACGTCATGGGCGGCGACGCGCAGACCGGCAGCGGCAACGCAGCCGGCGCAGCAGCCGCATCCGCACCGAGCAAGGAGTGAGCATGACCAACCCGAACACCCAGGCCCTCAGCGAGGCCGGAGTCTCCATCTGGCTCGACGACCTGTCCCGCGAGCTGATCGAGACCGGCAGGATCTCGGAGCTGATCGAGGAGCGCAACGTCGTCGGAGTCACCTCGAACCCGTCGATCTTCCAGGCGGCGCTGTCCAAGGGCGAGCGCTACAACGACGACCTCGCCGCCCTGACGAAGGCCGGCAAGAGCGTCGACGAGGTCGTGCACGAGCTGACGACCTCCGACGTGCGCAGCGCCTGCGACCTCTTCCTGCCGCTCTACGAGTCGACGAAGGGGGTCGACGGTCGCGTGTCCATCGAGGTGGACCCGCGTCTGGCGCACGACACCGACAAGACCGTCGAGCAGGCCAAGCAGCTGTATGCCGACATCGACCGGCCGAACGTCCTCATCAAGATCCCCGCGACGAAGGCGGGTCTGCCGGCCATCACGGCGACGATCGCCGAGGGCATCAGCGTCAACGTGACCCTGATCTTCTCCCTGGAGCGCTACCGCGCCGTCATGAACGCCTACCTCGAGGGTCTGGAGAAGGCGCACGCGAACGGCAAGGACCTCTCGCAGATCCACTCGGTCGCCTCGTTCTTCGTCTCGCGCGTCGACACCGAGATCGACAAGCGCCTCGATGCCATCGGCACCGACGAGGCCCGTGGCCTCAAGGGCAAGGCCGGTCTGGCCAACGCGCGGCTCGCCTACCAGGCCTTCGAGGAGGTCTTCGCGACCTCGCGCTGGGGTTCCCTGGCCGAGGCCGGCGCCAACGTCCAGCGCCCGCTGTGGGCCTCGACCGGCGTCAAGGACCCCGCCTACCCCGACACGATGTACGTCGACGAGCTCGTCGCCGCCGACGTCGTCAACACGATGCCCGGCAAGACGCTCGAGGCCACTGCCGACCACGGCGACATCCACGGCGACACGGTGACCGGCGGCTACGAGCAGGCGAGCAACCTGCTCGACGAGCTCGAGCGCCTCGGGGTCTCCTACACCGAGGTCGTCGAGCTGCTCGAGACGGAGGGCGTCGACAAGTTCGAGAAGGCGTGGGGCGAGCTGATCGACGGTGTCACCGCAGAGATGGAGAAGGTGACCGCATGAGCTCGCTGTCCGTCAGCGCAACAGGGGCAGCGGCGGACGCGATCGGGAGGCACGTGCCGACCCTCGTCGAGGACTCCGTGGCGAGCCGGCTCTTCGCCCAGGACGCCACCCTCTGGGGACCCGAGGCCGAGTCCGAGTCCCGGATCCGCCTGTCGTGGGTCGGTCTGCCGCGCTCGTCCCGGCCGCTCGTCGGCGAGATCGCCGCTCTGCGCGAGTCCTTCGCCGAGCAGGGCCTGACCCACGTCGTGCTCTGCGGCATGGGCGGCTCCTCGCTCGCGCCGGAGGTCATCTGCGCCACCGCCGGCACGCCGCTGGTCGTGCTCGACTCGTCCGACCCGGACTACGTCCGCCGTGCCCTCGGCGACGACCTCGCGCACACCGTCGTCGTCGTGTCGAGCAAGTCCGGCTCCACCGTCGAGACCGACTCGCAGCGCCGCGCCTACGAGCAGGCGTTCACCGACGCCGGCATCGACCCGGCCGCGCGCATCGTGGTCGTCACCGACCCCGGGAGCCCGCTCGACAAGGAGTCGCGCGAGAAGGGCTACCGCGTCGTCAACGCGGACCCGAACGTCGGGGGGCGCTACTCGGCCCTGACCGCCTTCGGCCTGGTGCCGAGCGGTCTCGCCGGCGTCGACATCGAGGCCCTCCTCGACGACGCCGAGTCCGTTGCCGACCTCCTCGCCGCCGACGACGACGCCAACCCGGGCCTGCGCCTCGGCGCCGCCATCGGTGGCACCGAGCCGCTGCGCGACAAGCTCGTCCTGGTCGACGAGGGGTCGGGAATCGTCGGCTTCGCCGACTGGGCCGAGCAGCTGATCGCCGAGTCGACCGGCAAGAACGGCACCGGCCTGCTGCCCGTCGTCGTCGGCGGTGTCGACGACCCCGAGGTGAGCTGGCCCGCGTCGGACGTGACGGTCGCCCGCCTCGTCGCCGTCGACGCGGAGTCGTCGCAGTCCGAGGCCGACTCGGAGGTACGCGTGGGCGGCGCCCTCGGTGCCCAGCTGCTCCTGTGGGAGGTGGCGACCGCCGTCGCCGGCCGCCTGCTCGGCATCAACCCGTTCGACCAGCCCGACGTCGAGAGCGCCAAGAAGGCCGCCCGAGCCCTGCTCGACCAGGGCACCGGGGCCACGGCCGAGGCTGCCGCGACCGACGGCGCGGTCGAGATCCGCGCACTCGGCGGCTCGGGTGACTGGCTCGGCGACGCGCAGACGGTGCCGGCCGCGCTCGAGGCACTCTTCGCACAGCTCGACCCGGCCCACGGCTACGTCGCCGTGATGGCCTACCTCGACCGGCTCGCCGACGCGGACCTCGCCGAGTGCCGCGTGGCACTGGCCAGGCGCACCGAGCGGCCGACCACGTTCGGGTGGGGCCCACGCTTCCTGCACTCGACCGGCCAGTTCCACAAGGGTGGACCCGCGGTCGGGGTCTACCTGCAGGTGACCACGGCCCCCAAGGAGGACCTCGCCATCCCGGGCCGGGACTTCACGTTCGGTGACTTCATCGCCTCGCAGGCGGGCGGGGACGCGGCGGTGCTCGCCGACCACGGCCGTCCCGTCCTGCAGCTGCACCTGACCGACCACGACGCAGGTCTCGCCCAGCTGCGCGAGGCACTGCTGGCAGGAGGACATGCATGAGTCCGGCCCGCGTCTCCCACGGGCACAACCCGCTGCGCACCGCCGAGGACAAGCGCCTCCCCCGCATCGCGGGGCCGTGCGGCCTGGTGCTCTTCGGCGTCACCGGTGACCTGGCCCGCAAGAAGCTGATGCCGGCGGTCTACGACCTCGCCAACCGCGGGCTGCTCCCGCCGGGCTTCTCGCTCGTCGGCTTCGCACGGCGCGACTGGGCGACCCAGGACTTCGGCCAGGTGGTGCACGACGCCGTCAAGCAGCACGCGCGTACGCCGTTCAGCGAGGACGTCTGGCGCAACCTCTCCGAGGGGTTCCGTTTCGTGCCCGGCACCTTCGACGACCCGGCGGCCTTCGACCTGCTCGCCAGGACGGTCGCCGAGCTCGACCAGGACCGTGGCACCGGTGGCAACCACGCCTTCTACCTGTCGGTCCCCCCGAGCTTCTTCGCGACCGTCTGCGAACAGCTCGAGCGGTGCGGCCTCACCCGGTCCGAGGGCGACAGCTGGCGGAGGGTCATCATCGAGAAGCCGTTCGGCCACGACCTCAAGAGCGCCCAGAAGCTCAACGAGATCGTGGAGGGCGTCTTCCCTCCCGACGCCGTCTTCCGCATCGACCACTACCTCGGCAAGGAGACCGTCCAGAACCTCCTGGCGATCCGCTTCGCCAACCAGCTCTTCGAGCCGGTGTGGAACGCCAACTACGTCGACCACGTGCAGATCACGATGGCCGAGGACATCGGCATCGCGGGACGCGCGGGCTACTACGACGGCATCGGCGCGGCCCGGGACGTCATCCAGAACCACCTGCTCCAGCTGCTCGCCCTGACCGCGATGGAGGAGCCGGTCTCCTTCGACGCCAAGGACCTTCGGGCGGAGAAGGAGAAGGTGCTCTCCGCGGTCCGTCTCCCGGCCAACCTGGACAAGGGCGCCGCCCGCGGCCAGTACGCCGGTGGCTGGCAGGGCGCCGAGGAGGTCGTCGGCTACCTGCAGGAGGACGGCGTCGACCCGAAGTCGACGACCGAGACCTTCGCCGCAGTCACCCTCGACGTCGACACCCGTCGCTGGGCCGGGGTGCCCTTCTACCTGCGGGCGGGCAAGCGGCTCGGCAAGCGAGTCACCGAGATCGCCGTGGTCTTCAAGCGCGCCCCGCACCTTCCGTTCGAGCACACCGCCACGGAGGAGCTGGGGCAGAACGCCATCGTCATCCGCGTCCAGCCCGACGAGGGCGTGACCCTGCGGTTCGGCTCCAAGGTGCCCGGGGCGCAGATGGAGGTCCGTGACGTCACGATGGACTTCGGCTACGGATCCTCGTTCACCGAGGCCTCGCCCGAGGCGTACGAGCGCCTCATCCTCGACGTGCTCCTCGGCGAGCCCCCGCTCTTCCCACGGCACGAGGAGGTCGAGCTGTCCTGGCGGATCCTCGACCCGCTCATGGAGCACTGGGCCAGCAACGGGAAGCCCGAGCAGTATCCCGCCGGCACCTGGGGGCCCCCGTCGGCCCACGAGATGCTGGCGCGGGACGGACGCGTCTGGAGGATGCCGTGATCAGGGACCTGTCGGACACCACCACCACCGGCATCAGCAAGACACTCGTCCGGCTGCGCAACGAGGTGGGCGCCATGGCGCTCGGCCGCGTGCTGACCCTCGTGGTGGTCGTCGAGGACACCGACGCGCAGGAGGCCATCGACGCGGCCAACGAGGCCAGCCGCCAGCACCCGTGCCGCATCATCGTGGTCATCCCGGGCGAGCGGCGGGGCAAGAATCGTCTCGACGCCCAGATCCGGCTCGGCGGTGACGCCGGCGCCTCCGAGATCGTGGTCCTCCGGCTCTACGGGGCACTGGCCAACCACGGCCCGAGCGTCGTCATGCCGCTGCTGCTGGCCGACTCCCCCATCGTCGCCTGGTGGCCGGGCAAGGCCCCCGACGACGTCGCAAAGGACCCGATCGGGGCGATGGCCCAGCGCCGCATCACCGATGCCGCGGAGACCCACAACCCGCGCCTCATGCTCAAGAAGCGTGCGGCGACGTACGCCCCCGGGGACACCGACCTGTCGTGGACACGCCTGACCCACTGGCGCGGCCTGCTCGCAGCGGCCCTCGACCAGCCGCCGTACGAGCCGATCACCGGCGCGGTGGTCAGCGGTGCACCGGACTCGCCGTCCTCCGACCTGCTCGCCGGGTGGCTGAGCCGGCGCCTCAAGGTGCCGGTGCGGCGCGTGTCCACCCCCCGAGGGTCCGGCATCGCGTCCGTGCGCCTCGAACGCGAGAGCGGACCGATCGACCTCGTCCGTCCGGGAGACGTCGTCGCGACGCTCTCGCAGACGGGGCAGCCGGACCGCCGGATCAACCTGCCACGCCGAGAGCTGCCCGAGTGCCTGGCCGACGAGCTGCGACGCCTCGACCCCGACGAGGCCTACGCCGAAGCCCTGTGCAAGGGAGTGGCCGAGCTCCGACCGGTCCGGCTGTCGGCTGCCGACGCCGCGAAGGCAGGCAAGGCGCCCGACATCGCCGCCGCGCGGAGGCTTGCCAGCCGTCTGGGACGCGACGAGTCCGCCCAGGACGCCAACGCGATGATCTCCGCACCGCCGGCACCCGCGCATGCCGAGACGTCCGAGGTCAAGGAGGCGACCGCCCGCAAGCTCGCCGGCAAGCGCACGCCCCGCGAGAAGCAGGCCGCCAAGGACCGCAAGAAGGCGGCCGCGGCAGCGAGTGCACACGACACGGCCGGCGGCGACGCCGGGTCCGAGGGCACGTCCGGCTCGTCCGACAGCTCCGGCACGGCGACGGGTCGGCCAGCGGCGCGAAAGACGGCCAAGCGCTCGGCGGCAGCCACCTCGGCCGCCAAGAAGACGACGAGCCGCAGCACCGCCGGCACGCGAAAGGCCACCGCCAAGAAGACCGCGGCCACGCGTGCATCGTCGGCCCCGACGACGAGCGGGACGTCGGACGAGGCGGCGTCCTCGTGACCGCTGGGCCGCGTGTCGTCGTCCACCCGGACAAGCAGTCCCTCGCCGACGCCGCCGCAGCCCGGCTCGTGACGGCGGTCCTCGACGCGCAGACGCGCAACCCGGAGGCGCAGGTGGCCCTCACGGGCGGTTCCATGGGCTCGGCGATCATCGCCTCCCTGGCGAGGACCCCGGGTCGCTCCGCCGTGGACTGGTCCAGGGTCCGCGTCTGGTGGGGTGACGAGCGCTACCTGCCCGCCGGCGACGCCGACCGCAACGACACCCAGAACGACGAGGCAGGCCTGAGCGTCCTGGGCCTCGACCCGGCGAAGGTGCACCGCGTGGCCGGCCCCGAGGCGTCTGCCAGTGCCGAGGCCAGCGCCGACGCCTACGCCCAGACGATCCGTCAGCACGGGCAGAAGGCGTGGGACGTCGTGCTCTTCGGGGTGGGCCCCGACGGCCACGTGGCCTCGCTCTTCCCGCACCACCCGGCGCAGCGCCAGACCGACGCGATCGCGGTCGCGGTCCACGACTCCCCCAAGCCGCCGCCGGACCGGGTGAGCCTCACCTTCGAGTGCTTCGAGCGCAGCCACGAGGTGTGGTTCCTCGTCGCCGGCGGTGACAAGGCCGAGGCCGTGGCCGCCGCGCTCGCTCCCGGTGCGGACCGCTGGGACGTGCCGGCCGCCGGCCCCCGTGGCACGGACGCGACGCTGTGGCTCGTCGACACCGACGCGGCATCGGCGCTGGACCGAGCGGCGCTGGACTGAGCGCGCTGGGCTGCCCGGTGCGTAACGGCATACGGCACAACGGCATACAGCACGACGAAGGGCCCGGGACGATGTCCCGGGCCCTTCGTCATCGGGGTCCCTGCATGGGGACTCCTCAGCTCACTGGATGAGCCCGCGCTGGCGCAGCGTGCTCAGTGCCTCGTCGAGGATGGCCTCGCCGTCAGCGTCGCTGCGACGCTCCTTCACGTAGGCCAGGTGCGTCTTGTAGGGCTCGACCTTCGGCGGGGCCGGGGGGTTGGCCTTGTCCTGGCCCGCGGGGAAGCCGCAGCGCGGGCAGTCCCACGTCTCGGGCAGCACCATGCCGGGCTCCTCGGCGAAGCTCGGGCGCGTCTCGTGCCCGTTGGAGCACCAGTAGGAGATGTGGACGCGAGGGGCGGTGTCGCCGCGCTCGGCCTCTCCCATCGGGCCGGCGCCGACCCGACTTCCACGAATGGCGTTACCGCCTGCCATCTGCTCGTCCTCTCAGCTCGCGAAACGGGCCAGCAGGCCCAGACCGATGATGGATGCCGCCCAGACCAGCGCCACGCCCACCGTGAAGCGGTCGAGGTTGCGCTCGGCGACGGACGAGCCACCGAGGGAGGTCGACATGCCACCACCGAACATGTCGGACAGGCCGCCACCCTTGCCCTTGTGCAGCAGGATGAACAGCGTCAGGACCAAGCTGGACAGCACCAGCAGGACCTGCAGCACGATGCGAACCGCATCCACGTGGTCACTCCAAATCGTCGGGATCTCGGGGGTCGTCGGGCCGGTCGGCCACTCCCCCTCGTGTTCCGGGGCTCGGGCAAGGATACCTGCCCGAGTGCCGATCGGCCGAACGCCGGGGTCCGCGTCCGGTCCGCGGCGATCGGCCGACGGTCGTGAGTCAGGACGTCGCGAGGTGGTCGCGGTAGCGGCAGATCGACGCGAACCCGGTCGGGTCGATCGAGGCGCCGCCGACGAGCGCGCCGTCGACATCCTCCTGCGCCATGATCGCGGCCACGTTGCCCGCCTTGACGCTGCCGCCGTAGAGGAGGCGTATGCCGTCCGCGACGTCGCCGCTGTAGAGCTCGGCGAGCAGGGTGCGGATGGCCGCGCACACCTCCTGGGCGTCGTCGGGGGTGGCGACCTCGCCGGTGCCGATGGCCCAGATGGGCTCGTAGGCGATGACGACCGAGGCGGCCTGCTCCTTGGTGACCCCGTCGAGGTCGGCGCGCAGCTGCTCGAGGACGTGCTCGACCTGGCGACCCTCCTTGCGGACGTCGAGCGCCTCGCCGCAGCACAGGATCGGCGTGAGGCCGTGGGCGTAGGCCGCCTTGACCTTGGCGTTGACCACGGAATCGGTCTCGCCGTGGCCCTCGCGCCGCTCGCTGTGCCCGACCGTCACGTAGGTGCAGCCGAGCTTGGCGAGGAACGCGCCGGAGATGTCACCGGTGTAGGCCCCGGAGGTGTGGGGCGACAGGTCCTGCGCGCCGTAGCGCAGGTCGAGCTTGTCGCCCTCGACGAGGGTCTGGACCGAGCGCAGGTCGGTGAACGGCGGCAGCACCGCCACCTCGACCGCGGTGTAGTCGTGCTTGGCGTCGCGCAGCGTCCAGTCGAGCTTCTGCACGAGGTGCGTCGCCTGGAGGTGGTCGAGGTTCATCTTCCAGTTGCCCGCCATGAGGGGCACACGCCCGACCGGCTTGGTGCTCTTCGCCATCAGGCGTCGCCCTCCTCGAGCACGGTCAGGCCCGGCAGCTCCTTGCCTTCGAGGTACTCGAGGCTCGCGCCGCCACCGGTCGAGATGTGGCCGAAGTCGTCGTCCGCGAAGCCGAGCTGGCGCACCGCCGCGGCGGAGTCGCCGCCCCCGACGACGGTGAGCGCGCCGCGCCCGGTGATGTCGACGAGCGCCTCTGCCAGTGCCTTGGTGCCGGCGGCGTAGGGCGCCATCTCGAACGCGCCCATGGGTCCGTTCCAGAAGACGGTGCGGCAGTCGGCGAGCTTCTCGGCGAAGAGCCGGCTCGACTCGGGGCCGATGTCGAGGCCCATGCGGTCGGCCGGGATGGCGTCGACCGCCACGACCTCGTGGGCGGCGGCGGCGCTGAAGGCGTCGGCGGCCACGACGTCGACCGGCAGCACGATCTCGACGCCCTCCTTCTCGGCACGCGCGAGGTAAGCCTTGACGGTGTCGATCTGGTCGGCCTCGAGCAGGCTCTTGCCCACCTCGTGGCCCTGGGCCGCGAGGAAGGTGAAGACCATGCCGCCGCCGATGAGGAGGCGGTCGGCGGTGCCGAGCAGGTTGCCGATGACGCCGAGCTTGTCGGACACCTTCGCGCCCCCGAGGACGACGGCATACGGCCGCTCGGGGTCCTTCGTGAGGCGGCGCAGCACGTCGACCTCGGTGGAGACGAGGTCGCCCGTGGCGTGCGGCAACAGGCGGGCGACGTCGTAGACGGAGGCCTGCTCGCGGTGCACGACGCCGAAGCCATCCGAGACGAACACGTCTGCGAGAGAAGCGAGCTCACGCGCGAAGTCGGCGCGCTCCTCGTCCGTCCTGGCCGTCTCGCCGGCGTTGAAGCGCAGGTTCTCGAGGAGCAGCACCTGCCCGTCCTCGAGCACGGCGGCCTTGGCCCTGGCGTCGTCGCCGACGGTGTCCTCGGCGAAGACGACATCGGTGCCGAGCACCTCGCCGAGGCGCTTCGCGACCGGGGCGAGGGAGTACCTGGCCTCGGGAGCGCCCTTCGGACGGCCGAGGTGGGCGCACACGAGGACGCGGGCGCCGCCGTCGGCGAGGGCCTTGATCGTGGGGGCGGAGGCGCGGATGCGGCCGTCGTCGGTGATCGTGGAGCCGTCGAGCGGCACGTTGAGGTCGGACCGGACGAGGACGCGCTTGCCGCGCAGGTCCCCGAGGTCGCTGATGGTCTTCACGCGGGATGCCTCTTGATCAGTTGGCGGTGCCGGTGGGCACCGGGGGCACGGATGACATGGCTGCGGCCACCGCCCCGGCCGCTCCCCGCATGACGGCGGGAGCGCCGGGCGCGGTGGCCGGGTGGCTCAGAGCGACTGGCCGACGAGCTTCACGAGGTCGACGAGGCGGTTGGAGTAGCCCCACTCGTTGTCGTACCAGCCGACGACCTTGACCTGGTTGCCGATGACCTTGGTCAGGCCCGCGTCGAAGATGCACGAGGCCGGGTCGGTCTCGATGTCCTTGGAGACGATCGCGTCCTCGGTGTAGACGAGGTAGCCCTTGAGCGGGCCCTCGGCGGCGGCCTTGACGGCGGCGTTCACCTCCTCGACCGTGGTCTCACGGCCGGCCTCGAAGGTGAGGTCGGTGGCCGAGCCGGTGGGCACCGGGACGCGGAGGGCGTAGCCGTCGAGCTTGCCCTTCAGCTCCGGAAGGACGAGCGAGACGGCCTTCGCGGCGCCCGTCGTGGTCGGGACGATGTTGAGCGCGGCGGCGCGGGCGCGACGCAGGTCCTTGTGCGGGGCGTCCTGCAGGTTCTGGTCCTGCGTGTAGGCGTGGATCGTCGTCATGAGGCCCTTGACGATGCCGAACTCGTCGTTCAGCGCCTTGGCCATCGGGGCCAGGCAGTTCGTCGTGCACGAGGCGTTGGAGATGACGGTGTGCTTGGCGGAGTCGTACAGGTCGTCGTTGACGCCCATGACGATGGTGATGTCCTCGTTCTTGGCCGGGGCCGAGATGATGACCTTCTTGGCGCCACCGTCGATGTGTGCCTTGGCCTTGGTGGCGTCGGTGAAGAAGCCGGTGGACTCGACGATGACGTCGGCGCCGACGCCGGCCCAGTCGATGGCGGCCGGGTCGCGCTCCTCGAAGACGCGGATGGCCTTGCCGTCGACGATGATCGAGGTCTCGTCGTAGGTGACCTCGCCGGGGAAGCGCCCGAGGATCGAGTCGTACTTGAGCAGGTGGGCGAGGGTCTTGTTGTCCATGAGGTCGTTGGTGGCCACGACCTCGATGTCGGCTCCGGACGCCGCGATGGCGCGGAAGAAGTTGCGGCCGATGCGGCCAAAGCCGTTGATACCAACGCGAACGGTCACTGCTGTGCACCTCTTCGGTGAGACTGTGTCGGACGGACTGCCAGACCAACGGCCGCCCCGTTGCGACCTCGATCACACGCCAGCCTAGTGCGTGTCCCCGCCCCGCCATGCGGCAGTCTCAGGGCCGGGTGAGCGCCTGCTCACCGCGGAGGCGGCGCCCGCCCCCACCCGGGCCGACTCAGCCTTCGAGCATGTCGGGCGTGAGGTTGGCGTCGGTGCCCGGGACCCCGAGCTCCTCGGCGCGCTTGTCGGCCATGGCGAGCAGGCGCCGGATGCGACCGGCCACGGCGTCCTTGGTCATCGGCGGCTTGGCCAGCTGCCCCAGCTCCTCGAGGCTCGCCTGCTTGTGCTCGACGCGCAGCACCCCGGCCTCACGCAGGTGCTCGGGGATGTCCTCGCCGAGCAGGTCCATGGCGCGCTCGACGCGGGCCCCCGCGGCCACGGCGGCGCGTGCGGACCGACGGAGGTTGGCGTCGTCGAAGTTGGCCAGACGGTTGGCCGTCGCGCGCACCTCCCGGCGCATCCGGCGCTCCTCCCACGCCAGCACCGCGTCGTGCGCGCCCAGCCGGGTCAGCATGGCCCCGATCGCGTCGCCGTCGCGGATGACCACGCGGTCGATGCCCCTGACCTCGCGGGCCTTGGCCTGGATGCCCAGCCGGCGGGCAGCGCCCACCAGGGCCAGTGCCGCCTCGGGACCAGGGCAGGTCACCTCCAGGGCAGAGGAGCGGCCGGGCTCGGTGAGCGAGCCGTGGGCGAGGAAGGCCCCGCGCCACGCAGCCTCGGAGTCGCACGTGGCGGCGCTGACCACCTTGGGCGGCAGGCCGCGTACGGGACGGCCACGTGTGTCGATGAGGCCGGTCTGGCGGGCCAGCGTGGCACCGTCCTCGACCACGCGCACGACGTAGCGGGAGCCCCGGCGCAGACCACCCGCGGCGAGGACCAGCACGTCGCTCCGGTGGCCGTAGACCTCCGCGATGTTGCGGCGCAGCCGCCGTGCCGCATTGGCGGTGTCGAGCTCTGCCTCGACGACGATCTGGCCGCCGATGATGTGCAGGCCGCCGGCGAAGCGCAGCATGGTCGAGACCTCCGCCTTGCGACAGCAGGGTTTGGTCACGTCCAGGCGTGAGAGCTCGTCCTTCACCTTCGCTGTCATGGCCATGGCCGACATCCTGCCATCCTGATCAAGCACCCTCGGCCCGGAGGGCCCTCGGCATCCCGGTCACCGCGTGCCCGCCGCCCCGCGACGACGTATGCCGTGTCGCCGAGCCGGCCGGACGGCATACGTCCTCGGCTCGCCGTGTCGACCGGGGGGTCGGCGGTGCACCCGACCGGAACGAACGCCCACAGAGCCTCGTGGAGGCCGTTCGGGCGGTTGGTTCCGGCCGGTCGACCCGGTGGCGCCTGGGTGCGTCGGTCGCCTCAGGCGATGACGTCGCGCAGGGCGGCGGCCAGCCGCAGGGGGTCGTGGACACCTGCCGCACCTCGTGCCGCCACCGGCGCGACGACCAGCTCTGCGCCGAGCTCGGCGGCGGCGGCGCGGAGCGAGGCTCCGTCGGGAACCACGCTCGGGTCGGCCAGGACGACGTCGAGCCGGAGGTCCGGCGCGTTCGCGGCGAGCGACGCGAGGTGGTCCTCGGCGCGGAAGTCGCGGGTCTCGCCCTTGTGCACCTCGAGGTTGAGGTTGAGCAGCCGCTTGGCGCGGGTCGCGACGAGCGCGTCGGCGAGGTCGGGGACGAGCAGGTGCGGCATCACCGAGGTGAACCACGACCCGGGACCGAGCATCACCCAGTCGGCGTCGCGCACGGCCGTGAGCGCCTCGTGGCACGGCTCAGGGCAGGTCGGCACGATGCCGATCGAGGAGACGACACCCGCCGAGGAGGCGACGCGGTGCTGGCCCCGCACCTCGACGATCTCGTCGGGACGGTCCGGGTCGTGCCCG
This sequence comes from Terrabacter terrae, assembly GCF_039529575.1. Taxonomy (NCBI): domain Bacteria; kingdom Bacillati; phylum Actinomycetota; class Actinomycetes; order Micrococcales; family Intrasporangiaceae; genus Terrabacter; species Terrabacter terrae. Next base: position 158,817 of record NZ_BAAANB010000002.1, on the reverse strand, counting down.
TGGATCTCGGCGATGATCTCGAGCGGCTCACCGGCCATCGGCAGGACCCGCCCACGGGCGCCCAGCAGGCGCCCGACGAGGTCGAGGCCCTTGACGGTGTCACCCAGCAGGTCCCAGATCGAGACGATCATGAGGTTGCCCAGGGCATGGCCCTTCAGCTCGCCGTCGCTGTCGAACCGGTGCTGGAGCACGTCGCGCCAGGTGTGGCCCCAGTCGCTGTCGTCGCACAGGGCCGAGAGCGCCATCCGGAGGTCGCCCGGCGGCAGGACGTCGAACTCCTCGCGCAGCCGCCCGCTCGACCCACCGTCGTCGGCGACCGTCACGACGGCCGTGAGGTCCTCGGTCAGCAGGCGCAGGGCGGTGAGACTGGCCGCGAGGCCGTGGCCGCCGCCGAGCGCGACGACGCGTCGGTGGTGTGATGAGACGAGGGGTAGGCGAGAGGTCGTCACGGGCAGCCGGTCACTCCCGACCGAGGTCGCGGTGCACGACGAACGTGTCGACGCGGTCGCGGCCGCCCAGCTTGACGCTCAGCGCCTCGGCCACGGCGACCGACCGGTGCTTGCCGCCGGTGCAGCCGACGGCGACCGTGACGTAGCGACGGCCCTCGCGGACGTAGCCGTCGATCATCGTGTCGAGCAGGCTCCAGGCGCGCTCGAGGAAGTCCTCGGCGCCCTCCTGCCTCATCACGAACTCGCTGACCGGCGTGTCGCGTCCGGTGAGGGGGCGCAGCTCGGGCACCCAGTACGGGTTGGGCAGGAAGCGCATGTCGAAGACGACGTCGGCGTCGAGCGGCAGGCCGTACTTGAAGCCGAACGACATCACGGCGATGCGCAGCTGGACCTTCCGGTCACCGGCGAAGAGGGAGGACAGCTTGGCGCTCAGCTGGTGCACGTTGAGCCCGGAGCTGTCGATGACGACGTCGGCCGAGGATCGCAGGTCGAGGAGCAGCTGGCGCTCGCGCTGGATGCCGTCGAGCAGCCGGCCGTCGCCCTGGAGCGGGTGCGGGCGGCGCACGCTCTCGAACCGGCGGACGAGGGCCTCGTCGGTCGCGTCGAGGAAGACGAGGCTCGGGCGCTCGCCGCGGGCACGGGCGGCGCTGATGGCGCCGTCCAGCTGCGCGAACCAGCCCCGCGAGCGGACGTCGACGACCACGGCGACCTGCTGGAGGTGCTCCTGGGGGTGCTCTGCCCGGGCCTGGTCACGCAGCTCGGCCAGGTGGGTCAGCAGCTGTGGCGGGAGGTTGTCGACGACCAGCCAGCCGAGGTCCTCCAGGACGTTGGCAGTCGTGCTGCGGCCGGCTCCGCTCATTCCCGTCACGATGACGATCGGGGCGTCGGCCAAGGACGTCTGCGGCAGCGGCCTGCTGTCGGCGGTCATTCGAGGACTTCTCCTGTCGTGAGGTTCACGGCTGGCTCCTGCGGCGCTCCCTCGGCCAGGTGGCTTACCACGGCCGAGGCGAGGGCACGGCCGAAGCCGGGTACGGCCATGATGTCCGTTTCGTCCGCTGCGCGTAGGCGTTTGACCGAACCGAAGTGGCGCAGCAGTGCCTTCTGCCGGCTGGCGCCGAGACCGGGTATGCCGTCGAGCTGGGACGTCGTCATGGCCTTGGACCGGCGCTGCCGGTGGAAGGTGATCGCGAAGCGGTGGGCCTCGTCGCGCAGGCGCTGGAGCAGGTAGAGGCCCTCGCTCGTGCGCGGCAGGATGACGGGGTGCTCCTCGCGAGGGAGCCACACCTCCTCGAGCCGCTTGGCGAGGCCCACGAGGGCGACCTCCTCGATGCCGAGCTCGTCGAGGACCGCCTGCGCGGCGTTGACCTGCGGCAGGCCGCCGTCGACGACCACGAGGCTCGGCGGGTAGGCGAAGCGGCGGGGACGGCCCGTCTCGGGGTCGATGGGCCCGGAGGGCGACGAACCGTCCTCGTCGTCGACGACGCCGTTGCGGGCGCCGTCTGCGGAGCCCACGGACGAACCGTTCGGCGGGGTCGGGGTGACACCGGCGGGGTCGGAGCCGACACCCACGACCCCGGTGGACAGGTCGAGGTCGCCGGCACCCTCCGCGTCCTCGAGGTAGCGCCGGAACCGACGGGTGAGGACCTCGCGCATCGCGGCGGTGTCGTCGACCGTGACCGGCCCGTCGGCCGCCTCGCCGCTCATCGCGCCACGGACGATGAAGCGGCGGTACTCGCTCTTGCGGGCCAGGCCGTCCTCGAAGACCACCATCGACGCCACCACGTTGGTGCCCTGCACGTGGCTGACGTCGTAGCACTCGATGCGCAGCGGCGCGTCGTCGAGGCCGAGGTAGTCCTGCAGCTCCTGCAGCGCCTTGCTCCGGAGCGTCAGGTCGCCGGCGCGGGCCACCTTGTGCCGGGCCAGGGACTGCTCGGCGTTGCGCCGCACGGTCTCCATCAGGGTGCGCTTGTCGCCGCGCTGGGGCACCCGCACGCCCACCGCCGAGCCACGGACCGACGAGAGCCACTCGGTGACCGCCTGGAGGTCGGCCGGCAACGCGGGCACGAGCACCTCCCGGGGGACGGCGTCGCGGTCGGCTTCGCCGTAGACCTGCTGCAGCAGGTGCTCGACGAGCGTCGGGACGTCCTCGCTCTCCTTCTCGACCACCCAGCCACGCTGGCCGCGGATACGGCCGCCCCGCACGTGGAAGACCTGCACGGCGGCCTCGAGGTCGTCGTCGGCGAGGGCGAAGACGTCGGCGTCGGTGGCATCGCCGAGGACCACGGCCTGCTTCTCGAGCGCCTTGGTCAGCGCGCCGATGTCGTCGCGCAGCCGCGCCGCCTGCTCGAAGTCGAGCTCGGCCGCGGCCTCGCGCATCCGGGTCTCGAGCCGCTTGGCGAACCGGGTGGTGTTGCCGGCCATGAAGTCGCAGAAGTCCTCGGCGATGGCCCGGTGCTCCTCGGCGCTGACCCGGCCGACGCAGGGGGCGGAGCACTTGTCGATGTAGCCGAGCAGGCACGGGCGGCCGCTCGCCGCCGCGCGCTTGAAGACCCCGGACGAGCAGGTGCGCACCGGGAAGACGCGCAGCAGCAGGTCGAGGGTCTCGCGGATCGCCCAGGCGTGGCCGTAGGGCCCGAAGTAGCGGGTGCCCTTGCGCTTCGCGCCGCGCATGACCTGGGCCCGGGGGAACTCGTCAGCCATGGTGACGGCGAGGAAGGGGTAGGACTTGTCGTCGCGGTACTTGACGTTGAAGCGCGGGTCGAACTCCTTGATCCAGGAGTACTCGAGCTGGAGTGCCTCGACCTCGGTGCGCACGACCGTCCACTCGACGGAGGCCGCGGTGGTCACCATGGTGGCGGTGCGCGGGTGCAGCGCGGTGATGTCCTGGAAGTAGGACGAGAGCCGGGGCCGCAGCGACTTGGCCTTGCCGACGTAGATGACGCGCCCGTGCGAGTCGCGGAAACGGTAGACGCCCGGGTCGGTCGGGATCTCCCCCGGCTTCGGTCGGTAGGTCGTCGGATCCGCCACGGTCCCACCCTATGTCGGCCCACGGACGCTGCTGAACGGCGCCCGGACGGCCCCGGCTGGGGGCCAGGGCTCTGGGCTCGGCCGATCAGCTCACGGTGAGGGTGGCACCCGAGACCTTGACGGTCTTGGGCGTCAGGCCGGTCGGGGCCGGCCCGGAGACGACGTCGCCGGTGCTGTCGTCGAAGTGGCTCTGGTGGCAGGGGCAGATGATCTGGCCGCCCTCGACGGACCCCACGGTGCAGCCCTGGTGCGGGCAGATGGCGTCGAACGCCTTGAAGGTGCCGGCGGTCGGCTGGGTGACCACGGTCTTGGAGTCCGCGAAGACCTTGCCGCCGCCGACCGGGATCTCGGAGGTGGGTATGCCGTTTGCCCCGCCGCCGCCCGCGCCCCCGGCCGGTGGCGCTCCGCCGTTCCCCGACGGGACGGCCGGGCTGCTGCAGGCGGCCAGGACCCCGGCACCGGCCGCGACGCCGGCGAGCCTGAGGACGCCGCGCCGGTCGGTGAGTCCGGCCACGCGCTCGGCCAGGCCCTCGGCCGCCGGCGAACCACTGCTCTGCTGCTCGGTCATGGCTTCTTCTTCCGGGTCGGGGCGGTGGACCTCGTCTTGCTGACGGTGGTGCTCGGCGGCGTCGCCTTGGCGGCAGCGGTGGTGGCCGAACCGCGGGTGCGCTTCGCCGGTGACTTCACTGTGCGCGAGCCGGCTGGGCCCACGCCGTCAGCCCGCTGGGAGGAGGCGGCGCCCGTCTTCTTGGCACGCCCACCCGCCGTGGTGCGGGTCGTCGTGCGGGCCGTCCGCTCCAGGATCGGCTTGAGGAACCGGCCGGTGTGGCTGGCCTCGACCTGGGCGACGTGCTCGGGCGTGCCCTCGGCGATGACGGTGCCGCCACCGGAACCACCCTCTGGACCCATGTCGATGATCCAGTCTGCGTTCTTGATGACATCGAGGTTGTGCTCGATCACGATGACGGTGTTGCCCTTGTCGACGAGGCCCTGCAGGACGTCGAGGAGCTTGCGGATGTCCTCGAAGTGCAGGCCGGTGGTGGGCTCGTCGAGCACGTAGATGGTGCGTCCGGTGGACCGCTTCTGCAGCTCGCTCGCGAGCTTGACGCGCTGGGCCTCGCCGCCGGAGAGCGTCGGTGCCGGCTGGCCGAGCCGGACGTAGCCGAGGCCGACGTCGTTGAGCGTCTTGAGGTGGCGCGCGATGGCGGGCACCGCCTCGAAGAAGGTCGCCGCCTCCTCGATGGGCATGTCGAGCACGTCGGCGATGGTCTTGCCCTTGAAGTGGACCTCCAGCGTCTCGCGGTTGTAGCGCGCGCCGTGGCACACCTCGCAGGGGACGTAGACGTCGGGCAGGAAGTTCATCTCGATCTTGATCGTGCCGTCGCCGGAGCACGCGTCGCAGCGGCCGCCCTTGACGTTGAACGAGAACCGGCCCGGCTGGTAGCCGCGCACCTTGGCCTCGGTGGTCTCGGCGAACAGCTTGCGCATGTTGTCGAAGACGCCGGTGTAGGTCGCGGGGTTCGAGCGCGGGGTGCGGCCGATCGGGCTCTGGTCGACGTGGACGACCTTGTCGAGCTGGTCGAGGCCGGTGACGGTCTTGTGCCGTCCGGGGACGTGCCGGGCGCCGTTGAGCTTGTTGGCGAGCACGTTGTAGAGGATGTCGTTGACCAGGGTCGACTTGCCCGAGCCCGAGACGCCGGTGACGGCGACGAGGTTGCCGAGCGGGAAGTTCACCGACACGTTCTGGAGGTTGTTCTCGCGGGCCCCGGAGACGGTGATCTGGCGGCCGTCGTAGCCGCGTCGCACCTCCGGTGTCGGGATCTCGCGACGGCCGGAGAGGTACATGCCCGTCAGCGAGTCGGGGTGCTCGAGCAGGCCCTTGACGGGACCGGAGTGCACGACGTGGCCGCCGTGCTCCCCCGCGCCCGGGCCGATGTCGACGACCCAGTCGGCGGTGGCGATGGTGTCCTCGTCGTGCTCGACGACGATGAGGGTGTTGCCGAGGTCGCGCAGGCGGGTCAAGGTCTCGATGAGGCGGTGGTTGTCGCGCTGGTGCAGGCCGATCGAGGGCTCGTCGAGGACGTAGAGGACGCCGACGAGGCCGGAGCCGATCTGCGTGGCGAGTCGGATGCGCTGGGCCTCACCGCCCGACAGCGTGCCGGCGGGACGGTCGAGCGAGAGGTAGTCGAGGCCGACGTCGAGCAGGAAGCCGAGCCGTGCGTCGATCTCCTTGATGACGCGTTCGGCGATCTGCTTCTCGCGCGGGGTGAAGTCGACGGTGTCGAGGAAGCCGGCTGCCTCGTTGATGGCGAGCCCGCAGACCTCGGAGATGTTCTTGCCGCCGAGGAGCACGGCGAGCGACTCGGGCTTGAGGCGCGCGCCCTTGCAGACTGGGCACGGGACCTCGCGCATGAAGCCCTCGTAGCGGTCGCGGCTCCACTCCGACTCGGTCTCGGAGTGGCGGCGCTTGATGAACGGCACGACGCCCTCGAAGCCGGTCGTGTAGGAGCGGTCGCGGCCGTAGCGGTTCTTGTACTTGACGTGCACCTTGTAGTTCTGGCCGTGCAGCAGCGCCTCCTTGGCCCGCGCCGGCAACGCCCGCCACGGCACGTCCATGGAGAACTTCATGTCCTCGGCGAGGGCGCCCATGACGCGCTGGAAGTACTCGGCGGAGCCGGACCCCTGCGCCCAGGGCGCGATGGCGCCGTCGGCCAGCGAGAGGTCGTCGTCGGGGACGACCAGCTCGGGGTCGACCTCGAGCTCGGTGCCGATGCCGGTGCACTCGGGGCAGGCGCCGAAGGGCGAGTTGAAGGAGAAGGAGCGCGGCTGGATCTCGTCCATGCCGAGCGGGTGGTTGTTGGGGCAGGCCATCTTCTCGGAGAAGCGGCGCTCGCGGTCCTTGGCCTTGGCGTCGCGGTCGACGAAGTCGATGATGACGATGCCGCCGGCGAGCCCGAGCGCCGTCTCGACGGAGTCGGTCAGGCGACGCTTGGAGCCGGTGTCCTCGCCCTTGGCCACGAGACGGTCGACGACGACCTCGATGGTGTGCTTGCGCTGCTTCTCGAGGGTCGGCGGCTCGGCGAGGCTGATGACGTCGCCGTCGACGCGGGCGCGGGAGAAGCCCTTGGTCTGCAGCTCGGCGAACAGGTCGACGAACTCGCCCTTGCGGCCCTGGACGACGGGGGCCAGCACCTGGAAGCGAGTGCGGTCCTCGAGCGTGAGCAGCTGGTCGACGATCTGCTGCGGGGACTGCCGGGTCACCGGCTCGCCGCACACGGGGCAGTGCGGCCGCCCGGCCCGGGCGAAGAGCAGCCGGAGGTAGTCGTAGACCTCGGTGATGGTGCCCACGGTCGAGCGCGGGTTGCGGTTGGTCGACTTCTGGTCGATCGAGACCGCGGGCGAGAGCCCCTCGATGAAGTCGACGTCGGGCTTGTCCATCTGCCCGAGGAACTGCCGGGCGTATGCCGACAGCGACTCGACGTAGCGACGCTGGCCCTCCGCGAAGATCGTGTCGAACGCGAGGCTCGACTTGCCCGATCCCGAGAGGCCCGTGAAGACGATGAGGCTGTCACGCGGGAGGTCGACGGAGACGTCGCGCAGGTTGTGCTCCCGCGCGCCGCGGACGACGAGGGAATGGGTGTTGCCGGTGGGCATAGCAGTCACGCGGAACATGCTAGGTCGGGCGACCGACAGTCCCCGCATCGGAGCCGGCCGCCCGGCACGGGGCTCACGATGCGGCTTACGTCTGGAAGGCCCCGGGACGGCATACTCTGCGCATGAGCGAGCACGTGCCCACACCGATCGAGGACTACGCCGTGCTGGGCGACCTCGGGAGCGCCGCCCTCGTGAGCCGGCGGGGCTCCGTCGACTGGCTGTGCCTGCCCCGGTTCGACTCGCGGGCGTGCTTCTCGGCCCTGGTGGGCAGCCCGGAGCACGGGCGCTGGCTCCTCGCCCCGGCCGACCCCGACGCGGTGACGACGCGGCGCTACATCGGCAGCTCCTTCGCCCTCGAGACGATCCACGAGACGCCGACGGGCCGGGTCCGCGTCACCGACGTGATGCCCCTCGGGGACGGCCGTTCCGACCTGCTCCGCCGCATCGAGGGCGTCGAGGGCACCGTGCGCATGGTCCACGAGTGGACGGTGCGCTTCAACTACGGCCGCACGCGCCCGTGGGTCGCCCGGCACACGGACGACCGCGAGGACCGCACCGACGAGATCATCACGGCCATCGCCGGTCCCGACATGCTGGTGCTCCGCGGCGCGCGCCTCCCGCACGCGGAGGACGGCCACCACGTCGACGAGTTCGACGTGGTGGCGGGCCAGACCCTCACCTTCTCGACGACCTGGTTCCGCAGCCACGACGACGTCCCGCCCCCGTTGCGGGTGCGGGCCCGCATCCGCGAGACCATCGCGCGCAGCGAGCAGTACGCCGCCCGCAGCCACTACCGGGGCCCGTACGCCGAGGCCGTGACCCGCTCGCTCCTCGTCCTGCGCGGCCTGACGCACCAGGACACCGGCGGCATCGTCGCCGCGCCCACGACCTCGCTGCCCGAGGACTTCGGCGGCGAGCGCAACTGGGACTACCGCTTCTGCTGGCTCCGCGACGCCGCCCTGACCCTGGAGGCCCTGCTCGGCTGCGGCTACCTCGAGGAGACGGCGCTCTGGCGCGACTGGCTGCTGCGGGCCGTCGCCGGTGACCCCGAGGACATGCAGATCATGTACCGCGTCGACGGCGGTCGCGACCTCCCCGAGCGGGTGCTCGACCACCTCCCCGGGTATGCCGGGTCGCTCCCCGTGCGCGTCGGCAACGCTGCCGTGGGCCAGCGGCAGACCGACGTGCTGGGCGAGGTGATGATCGCGCTGCACCACGCGCGTTCCCGTGGCCTGGAGGAGAACCTCGACTCGTGGCACCTGCAGCGAGCGCTCGTCAACCACCTGGCCGAGCACTGGCAGGAGCCGGACAACGGCCTCTGGGAGATCCGCGGCCCGCGCCGCCACTTCACCCACTCCCGGGCGATGGTGTGGGCGGCCTTCGACCGGGCGGTCCGGGCCGTGGAGCAGCACGGGCTCGAGGGGCCGGTGGAGACGTGGCGCGAGCTTCGTGACCGGGTCCGCGACGAGGTGCTGACGAAGGGCTTCGACACGGAGCGGGGCACGTTCGTCCAGCACTACGACACGGCCGAGGTCGACGCGTCGCTGCTGACGCTCTCGGCCATCGGCTTCGTCGACGGCGACGACCCGCGGATGCTCGGCACCATCGCCGCCGTGGAGTCCGACCTGCTGCGCCACGGCCTCGTCCTGCGCTACCGCACCGACAGCGGCGTCGACGGGCTGGCCGGCGACGAGCACCCCTTCGTCGCGTGCTCGTTCTGGCTCGTGACCGCCTACGCGAAGGCGGGTATGACGACGGAGGCCACCGAGCTGATGGACCGGCTCGTGGCCCTGGGCAACGACGTGGGGCTGCTGTCGGAGGAGTACGACCCGGTGGCGCGACGCATGGTGGGCAACTTCCCGCAGGCGTTCTCGCACCTGGCACTCATCGGCGCGGCGCTCGCGCTGGCCGAGGCGAACGGAGAGGACACAGATGCGGCACGCTGACGTCACACCGGCCCTCGTGGCCGCCGAGACGGACCGGCTCGTCTCCACCGCGCTGGGCCTGCACGATCCTGACGGGTCGTCCCCGTCGTTGTGCGAGGGCTGGACGCGAGGCCACGTGCTGGCCCACGTCGCGCGCAACGCGGACGCCCTCGCCCGCGTCTGCGACGTCGCCCTGACGGGCGTTCCGGGAACGATGTACGACGACGTCGCCTCGCGCGACGCCGACATCGACCGGGACGCCGGGCGCCCGCTGTCCGAGCACGTCGCCGACCTGCGTGAGTCGGCGGCCCGCCTCACCGGGCGCCTGGAGCTGCTGAGGCCCGAGCACTCGGACGTCCGCGTCGAGCGAACCCCCGGCGGCTTCCCGATCGCCGTCGGCCTGGTGGCGTTCATGCGGCTGCGCGAGGTCGTCTTCCACCACGTCGACCTCGACGCCGGCTACACCTTCGCGAGCACGCCGTCCGAGGTCGTGTCGCTCTTCCTGCGCGACGCCGTCAACCGCCTCGCCCACGCCGACGCGCCACCGTCGCTGCGGATCCGCACCGACGAGGGCGACGAGCACACCGTCGGGGACGGCACCACCCTCGTCACCGGTCCGGGCGCCGACGTGCTGGCGTGGCTGGCCCGCGGGGCCACCGACGGCGTCCGCTTCGACGGGCCCGTCCCCACCCTGCCCTTCGGAGGCTGACGTGACCGACACCCACCACCCCCACCACGACCACCCAGACCGGCCCGACCGGCCCGACCGGCCCGACGACCAGCGGCCCGACCCCTCCCCCGCGGGCTACACCGGCCACGTCACCGCGGGCGGCCCACCCGCGGTCCGCGAGCTCCCCGCCCTGACCATCCGCAAGCTCGAGGTCGGCGGCTTCGGCAACAACGCCTACCTGCTGACCTGTCGTGCCACCGGCGAGCAGCTGCTCGTCGACGCGGCGGCCGAGCCGGACCGGCTCCGGTCGCTCGTCACCTCCGACAGTGGCGGCCTGGCCACGATCGTCACCACCCACTCGCACCACGACCACGTCGGGGCGCTCGCCGACCTCGTCGACGCGACGGGCGCCCGCACGGTGGCCGGGGCCGACGACGCCGACGCGCTGCCCGTCCCCGTCGACGTGCGCGTCGGGCACGGCGACACCATCTCCGTGGGTGACGTCGAGCTCGACGTCATCCACCTGCGCGGGCACACTCCCGGCTCGATCGCGCTCGCCTACCCCGACCCCGACGGCCACACCCATCTCTTCACGGGCGACAGCCTCTTCCCGGGCGGCGTGGGCAACACGAAGAACCCCGGCCAGAGCTTCGCGTCGCTCATCGAGGACGTGACGACGCGGGTCTTCGATGTCTACGACGACGACACGTGGTTCTACCCCGGCCACGGCGACGACTCGACGCTGGGCGCCGAGCGCCCGCACCTGCCCGAGTGGCGCGCCCGCGGCTGGTGACCGCCGACGCCGGCTGACGGCATACGCCACCGGCTGCCACCGAAGGTCACCGAGCCCGTATGCCGCCCCGCGGGCTCGCGAGCGCACGGACGCTCCTGGGCTACTGGGCGTCCTCGAGGTCCGAGCTGGGGTTGGTGTCGAGCTCGGAGATCAGCGACTCGAGCTCGGTCCGGAGGAACGCGAGGTCGTCGGGGACGTTCGTCAGCAGGATGTGCCGACGCGGGTTGTGGGCGACGCAGAGCCCGACACCGAGGCGGGAGCGCCCGTGGCGCTCACGCCACGCGCGCTCGAGGTCGGGACCGCCGGTCCAGTCGACCGGTGCGTGGAGCCAGCCCTTCACGTCCACGAGATCGCCGTCCGGGCCGTGACGACGGTTCTTCGGGGGATCGAAGCCCTCGAGGGTGATCCGCTCTTCCATACCTCTGACGGTACGGCTCCCGGGGCCTCCCGACCAGAGCTCGCCCGACCTCGGGCCTCCTGAGTGAGTGGGCAGGCACGCGCAGTCGCACCGGGCGAAGCGGTGTCGCAGGCTGGTGCGAGGATGTCCGGCGTGAGCTCGCCCGTCGCCGTTCCCGCTGCCGTCCGCCCCACGCACCTCGTCCGCGTGCCCGTCACGACCGTCTGGTCGGCACCAGACAGCCCGCGCCCCGTCGACGAGCCGATCGTGCGCGACGTCCCCGACGCCCGGGAGTGGCTCGCCGCCCTCGACGCCGACGCGGGCGACGACGAGTCCGGCAACGGCCGCCTGGGGCTGCACGGCCGGGTCGAGACCCAGCTCCTCGAGGACGAGCCGGTGACCGTGGTCGGCACGGACCGGTCGGGCTCGTGGGCGCAGGTCGTCGCGCCGTGGCAGCTCTCTCCCAAGGACGAGCGCGGCTACCCCGGCTGGGTGCCCGTCGCGCACCTGGACCCCGTGGCGCCGGAGGACGCGGTTCCCGCGCCTCGCGCACGGCTGGTGGCCGAGTCCGTCGACGAGGACGCCACCCACCCCGCGGTGGCCGAGGCGCGGCTCCACCTGGGGCTCCCCTACCTCTGGTGCGGCATCACCCCGCTCGGCTTCGACTGCTCGGGGCTGGTCCTGCACGCCTGGCGGCTGCTCGGGCTCGTCGTCGCGCGCGACGCCTACGCCCAGGCCGAGTTCGCGGCGCCGGTCGACCTCGGGGCCGAGCGGGCGGGCGACCTCTACTTCTTCGCCCGTCCGGGGCGACGCATCCACCACGTCGGGATCGTCGTGCGTCCCGGGCGGATGGTGCACGCGTCGGAGACCGGTGGCGTCCTCGTCGAGGAGGACCTGCCGGCCGACCGCGTCGCCACGCTGGTCGCTGCCGGGCGCCTGCCGATGCCGTGAGCGTCGACCAGCGCACCGCCCCTCTCCTCGTCCTCGGCGGCGTCGTCTCGGTCCAGTTCGGCGCGGCCCTGGCCGCCACGCTGGTCCCGCGCATCGGCGCCCCGGGATCGGTCCTGCTCCGACTGCTCTTCGCGATGGTGATCCTCTGTCTGGTCGCCCGCCCCTCCTGGCGCGGCCACCGGCGGTCGGACTGGGGCACCGTCGCGCTCTTCGGGCTGGCCCTGGCCGCGATGAACACCTCCTTCTACGCCTCCCTCGCCCACCTGCCGATCGGGGTCGCCGTGACGGTCGAGTTCCTCGGCCCGTTGGGGCTGGCGGCGGCAGCGAGCCGACGAGCCCGTGACCTCGTCGCCGTGGCGGCGGCAGCCCTCGGGGTCGTGCTCGTCTCGGGAGTGCTGCACACCTCCTTGGCGCAGCTCGACCTCGTCGGGGTGGGCTTCGCGGCGCTCGCGGGTGTGATGTGGGCGGCCTACATCGTGCTGAGCCAGCGCACGGGCAGGGTGTTCGGCGGTCTCGACGGACTGGCGCTCGCCCTCGTCGTCTCCACCGTGGTCATCGCCCCCTTCGGGCTGTCCTCGGTCGACCGGTGGAGCGCGCGCGACGTCGCCCTCGGGCTCGGCATCGCGGTCCTCTCGTCGGTCCTGCCCTACTCCCTCGAGCTCATGGCCCTGCGCCACCTCGCGCAGCGGGTGTTCGGCATCCTGCTCAGCCTCGAGCCGGTCGTGGCGGCGCTGGCCGGCCTCGTGGTGCTGCACCAGGTGCTCGCGGGCGGGCAGGTCGCGGGGATGGCGCTCGTCGTGCTGGCCAGCGCCATCGTCCTCGGCACGCAGGCGCGTCCGGAGACTCCCGACGCGGCGCTGGGTCCAGGCTGATGAGCGCTCCCGTCAGGGCACCCCGCAGCGGCCCCTCGCCCCGCTTGACCTCGAGCACGCTCGAGGTCCTACGTTCGTCGCATGACCTCGAGCACGATGCGCCCTGACGCCCGGGACGCCGTCCCCGACGAGGGCGGCGGGATCCTCTCCCCAGCACTGCGGGCCACCACCATCGGCGTCCTCGCGCTCGTCTCGCTGCACGCCTTCGAGGCCCTCGCCCTGACCACCGTCATGCCGACCATCGCTCGGGAGCTCGACGGGGCCTCGCTCTACGCCATGGCCTTCACCGCGACGCTGGCCTCCGGCATCGTCAGCATCGTCTGGTCGGGCAACCTCGCCGACCGGCGCGGTCCGAGACCGCCCCTGCTCATCGGTCTGTGCCTCTTCGCGGTCGGCCTCGTCGTGGCGGGCCTCGCCCCCTCGATGGGCCTGCTCGTCGTCGCCCGCGTCGTGCAGGGCCTCGGCGCCGGCATGACGAGCACCGCGCTCTACGTGCTCGTGACCCGCGTCTACCCGCAGCGGCTGCACACCGCGATCCTCGCCGGCTTCTCGGCCGCCTGGGTGGTGCCGTCGATCGCCGGGCCCTTCGTGGCCGGCCTGATCGCGCAGACCATCGGGTGGCGGTGGGTCTTCGGACTGGCTCTCGTGGTGCTGGTCGTCGCCGCGGTCCTGCTCGGGCGCATCGTCAGCGGCCTGCGACAGGAGCTGGTCGACGTGCCGTGGCGCCGCCGCTCCATCGCCGCCTCGGTCCTGCTCGCAGCCGCCGTGCTCGGCCTCAACGCCGCCTCCGACCGCCTCGACGCGCTGGGCATCGCCCTCGCCGTGACCGCCGTGGTCCTCGTGGGCCTGACGCTGCTGCCGCTGACCCCGCGCGGCACCCTGCGAGCGGCGCGCGGCCTGCCCACCGACATCGCCCTGCGGGCTCTCGCCTTCGCGGCCTTCAGCGGGGCCGAGGTCTACCTCCCCCGCCTGCTGACGGACCGCGACGGCCTGAGCCCCGCGCTCGCCGGCGTCGCCCTGACCATCACCGGCGTCACCTGGTTCGCCGGGTCCTGGGTGCAGGGCCGCTGGGACCACCGCTTCGAGGTCGGGCGCACCGCCGCCGTGTCGCTGGCCGCCATCACCCTCAGCCTGATTGGGCTCGGCGCCGCCGTGGGTGCGGGCGCTCCCACCTGGGTCGTCATCTCACTCTTCCCGCTGGTCGGCCTGGGCATCGGCACGCTCTACCCGCGCGTCACGGCCCAGGCCCTGTCGCGCGCCGACGCGACCGAGCAGGGATTCGTCAGCTCCGCCCTGCAGATCGGCGACTCGTCGGGGGCAGCCACCGCCATCGCCGTGTCGGCCATCGTCTTCGCGGGCGCCGGGTCGGCTGTGCCCAGCGCGTATGCCGCCGTCTTCGCCGTCATGGCCGTCCCCGCCCTGCTCGGCTGGCTCGTCGCCCACCGCGTGCGATAGGGGCACCTTGGCCAGACGTCGCGGGCGGTCGCTGGCGGCCTCGTGCGTTCGTGTCGCGGCCGGCTGGGAGCCGCACCCGCAGCGGCCACGGACACACCCCGACAACGCCGGCACCCGGCCTACGCGGTGTCACGGGCCCGGAGGTGCGGGGTGCGGCCGGGCGGCTCGTGTTTGGTCCACGGCGCATGCGGGGACGATAGGAGCATGACGGTCAGGGCGCTGGGCCAGGAGCAGTTCGCAGCCCTGCGGGCGGAACCGCTGACCTACCCGCGAGACGCCGTCGCAGCGGCCGGGCCCCCGCCGCCGGGCTACCGGCACTTCGAGAAGAGCGTGCGCCTGCAGCGGCGGGACTTCGAGGGCTCGGCCCGGGACCTGCTCGGTTGGCGGGTGCAGGACCGGGCCGGCCTCCAGGTCCGCGCGTCCGGGACCGCAGCAACACCGGGCACGGTCGTGGAGCTGCGTCTCGGGGTCGGACGGCTGGCGGTCCGGATCCCGTGCCGCGTCGTCGAGGTCATCGACGAGCCGGACCGCCGGGGCTTCGCCTACGGCACCCTCCCCGGCCACCCGGAGTCGGGCGAGGAGCGGTTCGTCCTCGAGCGACAGCCGGATGGCGGCATCCGGTTCACGGTGGCCGCCGTCTCCTGCCACGCCTCCCTGCTCGCGCGGCTGGGCGGCCCGGTCAGCCGATGGGTCCAGGACGGGATGACCCGGCGCTACCTCCACTCGCTGGACCGGCTGTGAACACCGGTCGGGGCCGGCGCTGGGGCGCGCGTGCAGGGTCCGTGGCGTGAGGCAGCTCTCCTTCGCGCACGAGCAGGCCGTCGAGCGTCTCAGCCGACAGGTCGGCGAGCTCGTGGCCGCGGCCGGCTCGATGAGCGACCTGGAGCTGCTCGGTTCCTCACTCTGCCACGGCTGGAGTCGGCTCGATGTCGTCGTGCACGTGCGCATGGGACTGCAGGAGATGGCACTCGGGACGATTGCCGCCAGCGGTGAGGAGCCGGACCACGACGCGGCCTCCTACTGGGCGGCCCACCCGGACGACCGGGACGACGACCCGGTGCTCCACATCCTGTGGCTGCGTCGGACGGCGGCCGCCTACAGCCGCCCGAGGGCTGCCGTCACCCACCTGCGGGAGGCGGCCGATGCCGCGGTCCGCGCCGCGCAGACCATGCCGGAGGGGACTGTCGCCTTCCAGGGCAAGCACCTGCGCAGCGGTGACTTCCTGGCCACCTGGGTGGTCGAGCTGGCCGTGCACCAGCTGGATCTCGGGGTGACCGACGACGGCTCGTCGGGGCTGGCATGGACGCGGGCGACGCTCGAAGCGATCGCTGAGGCAGAGCTGCCGGCCGCCCTCGAGGACCGGACGGCTGTCCTCGTCGGGCTCGGACGCCAGCAGCCCCCGCCGTCCGCACAGCCGGGTCCGGCGTTCCCCGTCTCGCTCTGAGCGGCGAGGCCCAGCAGCCGGCTCAGGGCCGGACGACCGGCCTGCAGATCGACCCGCAACGCACCTCCTGCCGAACGGATGGCCCGGTTCGGGACCTAGGTCCCTGTCGCGAGGGCCACGAAATCCGTAGGTTCTCGATCAGCACCTCGTACGACGCTGGGACGCCACACGGACCACCCCGACCGGGGGCCGCCGCGGCCAGCCTGACCCCTCCATACGCACCTACGCCCGGCTGTGGCCAGCCTTGGCATTGGAGTACTGCATGTCGCTTGCACCGAACCTGCCCACCTCCACCGACGACACCGCACAGCAGCTGTCGACGATGAGCATCCGCGAGCTGATCGGCGCCCTGAGCGCCACCGAGGATCGCTTGCGGCACCTACCGATCTTCGTCCCCTTCGGCGGGCGGCTCGTCACCAACCCCGAGCGTCGCCTGCTGCTGCGCCGCCAGCGAATGGTGATCGCGAACCTGCGCAGGCGCCGTGCCACACTGCGGGCGACCATGGCGGCCCACTAGGACCGATCCCTCCAGCTCGCCCGGCGGCCGCGGCGGCGCCTCGCCGCGCTACCTCGCGGTCGCGACGGAGGTTGCGCCAGGCCCGACCATGGTGGTCGTCTCGGCATCGAAGATCCACGCGGGCGGGTCTGGCACCAGGACGCCGACCACGTGGGGGCCGTTCCCGACGCGACCCAGGTCGACGACAGGGCCCGACGCGGCTCGGGCGATGAGCTGCCGGCACTCCGCAGGGCGGCACCAGTCCGGGAGCAGTCCGTCCTGGTCGGCGCGGATGGCCATTCGCATGGTGCCGGCCATGATGCCGCCCTCGCGCGAATGGCGTAGGGCCGGGTCCATGTAGACGACGACGACCGGCCGCTCGCCGTCCGGGCCCACGCGCGTGGCCTGCGCGGCGATCGCCGCGTACTCGCCTCGCGTCGCCTGGTGCTCGCCCACGTCGGACCGCCAGGCGAGCACCCCGCCGACGGCGAGGAGGGCCAGCGCCAGGGCGCCGACGCGGTCGCTCTGGAGGCCGCGCAGACGGCCGCCTCCCGCGCCTTCCGTGACTCGCACGAGCAGGAGGGCCGCGGGCAGCACGGCGACGTACCAGGTCCACAGCTCGCCCCGGGAGTCGGTGACGACACCGGTCACGAGCACCTGGGCCGCATCGATACCGCCGGCGACGGCCAGGGCGGCCAGCAGGCGCAGCAGGCGCGGACGCACCGCGGCGTCGCGCAGGCCGAGCGCGACCGCGATGACCGCGACCACTGCGACCCACCACTGTGCGGCCCACAGGGTTGCGGCAGCCTCCGCCCAGCGTCCGGTGTTCGTGACCAGCGCGTCCCACGACGTGAGCGGGTTGGGATTGCGCCAGTAGGCGATCTTGATCCCGAAGTAGTCGTTGCCGATCCAGTTCAGCAGGTACGCGACGCCGACCCCGAGGGCGAAGCACGCCACCCAGCCCACGACGACGGCGAGCACGCGTCGCCAGGACGCCCGGCGCAGCAGCACGACGGCGAAGAGCACGAGCAGCACGCCGACGGGTGGGTAGGTCAGCACGACGCAGACCTCGGAGACGACCAGCCACAGACCGAACCGCAGGCGCGAGCGCGCCGCCCACGGCAGCGCCCACACCGCACCCGCGGCGACGAGCACGGAGGCCGTCAGCGCGCCCGGCCAGTAGAGGAGCTGGACCCACACCGCGGAGGCGTAGAGGGCCAGTCCGAGCAGGGCGTCGACCAGCGGCCGCGGGCGGATGCCGGCGAGGTGCAGCACGCGCCACAGCCCGGCGACGAGCAGGGCGTAGCCCAAGGCATACGTGATCGCCGCGGAGGTCGGGGTGCCGTGCTGGCCGACCACGGCCCACCACAGGTGGTTGAGCCAGCGCCCCTCGTAGAGGTCGTGCTCGGCGACGGACGTGACACCCGCGGTGTTCTCCGGCACCAGGAAGGGCCAGTCGTCATGTCGGATGAACGGGGTCACGGCCTGGTTGAACGCCTCCGTCAGCACGAGGGCAACCGCGAGGACGGCAGGAACGAGGTAGCGCCGGCGCGTCGGCCCGGGGTCGACGCGGTGGGACGCCCCGGTGGCGGTGGGGGTGAGCGTGCTGGTCGTCATGAGGTCGTCGTCATGGTGCCGCCGTCGGGATCTCGTTGGTCGTCGTCATGGGAGGGAGTGGTCGTCACGTACGGAATACCCGGCCGGGGCCGGGTAGCATCCGCACGCTAGCGGCCCGACCTGGGACGACGCCAAGAGGTCCCGGCGTCGCCCCCCGTGTGGCCGGGGTCAGGAGGCGTCGTGGGACGCCTCGGAGGACGGGACGGTCCGGCTCTCCAGCTGCGCGTCCCGCTTGGACTTCCAGAGGCTGGCGACCGTGGTGACGCCGAGAATCAGGACGATCGCCCCGAGGGAGACCAGGATGGGGATGTCGGGGACGCCCTCGATCGGCCGGCCGCCGTTGACGAACGGCAGGTTGTTCTCGTGCAGGGCGTGCATGACCAGCTTCACGCCGATGAAGGCGAGCAGCACCGCGAGGCCGATGCTGAGGTAGACAAGCTTCTTGAGCAGGCCGCCGATGAGGAAGTAGAGCTGCCGCAGTCCCATCAGGGCGAAGATGTTGGCCGTCAGGACGAGGAACGGCTCCTTGGTCAGGCCGTAGATCGCCGGGATGGAGTCGAGCGCGAAGAGCAGGTCGGTGGTGCCGAGCGCGAGGATCACGATGAGCATCGGCGTGACGAGCCGCTTGCCGCCCTCGACGACGCTGAGCCGGGTGCCGTTCCACTCCTTCGTCGCGCGGAAGCGCTTCTCGACCCAGAGCAGGAACCGGTTCTCGTGGAACTCGTCGTCGTCGCTCTCGCCCTCGGTCGCCAGCTTGACCGCCGTGTAGACCAGGAAGGCGCCGAAGATGTAGAAGACCCACGAGTACGCGTTGATGACGACAGCGCCCAGGGCGATGAAGATGCCGCGCAGGACGATGGCGATGATGATGCCGATCATCAGGGCCGACTGCTGCAGCTTCTGCGGCACCTTGAAGCTGGCCATGATGAGCAGGAAGACGAACAGGTTGTCGACCGAGAGGGAGTACTCGGTCAGCCACCCGGCGTAGAACTCACCGGCGAACTGGCCGCCCCACTCGAACCAGACGAAAAGACCGAAGAGCACGGCCGCGGTCACGTAGCAGGCGAGGTAACGACCGGCCTCGGCCATCGAGGGCACGTGCGGGCGCCGCGCGATGACGAAGACGTCGACGAGCAGGAACACGGCCATCAGGCCGATCGTGAGGAACCAGCCCCAGGCGGGAACGTTCATGGGCACAACCTTCCGGTCACCAGATCAGCAACCGGAGGTCTCTCCCGCCCGGCGCCGTGGCCGGACCGACGGGACCGGGAGCGGCGGTGGGTCCCTGCTCCGTGATGACGAGCCCGTCGTGTCGGGGATACTCCCCTCCGTGAACGCCTGAGTCTTTCACTCCGGCAGGCCCTGCCCAAATCCGGTTCCGACGGGTGGGCGGAACACGTCGCCCGACGGGACGGGGGCCTTCACGAGGCCCCGGGGCGTCGGCTGCGGGGCAGCCCCGACACCACGATCTCGTAGGAGGTCTCGAGCGCGTCCAGGAGCTCGTCCTCCTCGATCGCCCCCGTCGTGCGCAGGGTGTTCCACCCGTGCCGGCCGATGTAGGCCATGACGCTCGCGTCGTCGGGGTAGCGCTCGAGCCACTCGTCGGCCTCGGTGCGGCCGCGAGCGCACTTGACGCCGATGGACTCGGAGCCGAGGAACACGAAGATCTTGTCGCCCACCTTGGCCACCGTGTCGCCCTCCCAGGGCGAGTCCTCCCACGCGCCGGGCAGTGCGAGGGCGGCGGCCCTCAGCCGCGCTGTGACGGAATCGCCGGAAGCCACGAGCTCAGCCCCTCACCGCGTGGCGGCACTCATCTGCCGCAGCTCCTTCTTGAGCTCGCCGATCTCGTCGCGCAGACGGGCCGCCAGCTCGAAATGGAGGTCGGCGGCAGCCTGGTGCATCTGCGTGGTGAGCTCCTGGATGAGGCCGGCGAGGTCGGCAGCCGCCATGTCGGCCGGACGGCTGGCCGCGCCGCCGGCCGAGACGCCGACGTCTGCGGCGACCGCACCGCGCCCCGCGCCGCTCCTGCCCCGCGACTGCATGCGCCCGGAGCCCAGCAGCTCCTGGGTGTCGGCGTCCTCGCGCTCGAGCAGGTCCGTGATGTCGGCGATCTTCTTGCGCAGCGGCATCGGGTCGATGCCGCGCTCGAGGTTGTAGGCGATCTGCTTCTCGCGCCGCCGGTTGGTCTCCTCGAGGGCCTGTTCCATGGACGGCGTCATCTTGTCGGCGTACATGTGCACCTGGCCGGAGACGTTTCGGGCGGCTCGACCGATCGTCTGGATGAGGGAGCGGGCCGACCGCAGGAAGCCCTCCTTGTCGGCGTCGAGGATCGAGACCAGCGACACCTCCGGGAGGTCGAGGCCCTCACGCAGGAGGTTGATGCCGACGAGGACGTCGAAGACGCCGGTGCGCAGCTCGCGCAGCAGCTCGACGCGGCGCAGGGTGTCGATGTCGCTGTGGAGGTAGCGGACCCGGATGCCCTTGTCGAGGAGGTAGTCGGTGAGGTCCTCGGCCATCTTCTTCGTGAGCGTGGTGACGAGGACGCGCTCGTCGCGCTTGGTGCGCTCCTGGATCTCGTGCATGAGGTCGTCGATCTGGCCCTTCGTGGGCTTGAGGACCACCTCGGGATCGACGAGGCCGGTGGGCCGGATGATCTGCTCGACGGGCGGCCCGGACTTGGCCAGCTCGTACTCCCCCGGTGTGGCCGAGAGGTAGATGGTCTGCCCGATGCGCTCGAGGAACTCCTCCCACTTCAGTGGGCGGTTGTCCATGGCGCTCGGCAGACGGAAGCCGTGCTCGACGAGCATGCGCTTGCGCGACATGTCTCCTTCGTACATCGCGCCGATCTGCGGCACCGTCTGGTGCGACTCGTCGAGGACGAGGAGGAAGTCCTCGGGGAAGTAGTCGAGGAGGCAGTTGGGCGCGGAGCCGGCCGTGCGGCCGTCGATGTGGCGGCTGTAGTTCTCGATGCCGTTGCAGAAGCCGACCTGGCGCATCATCTCGATGTCGTAGGTCGTGCGCATGCGCAGGCGCTGCGCTTCGAGCAGCTTGCCCTGCTTCTCGAAGAGCGCGAGCTGGTCCTCGAGCTCGAGCTCGATGCCGCGGATGGCCCGCTCCATGCGCTCGGGGCCGGCGACGTAGTGCGACGCCGGGAAGACGTACATCTCCTGCTCCTCGTTGACGACCTCGCCGGTCACCGGGTGCAGGGTGTAGATGCGCTCGATCTCGTCACCGAAGAACTCGATGCGGATGGCGAGCTCCTCGTAGACCGGGATGATCTCGACCGTGTCGCCACGGACCCGGAACGTGCCGCGCGTGAAGGCCAGGTCGTTGCGGGTGTACTGCATCTCGACGAAGCGGCGCAGCAGCTGGTCGCGCTCGATCTCCTGGCCGACCTTGAGGCGCGCCATGCGGTCGACGTACTCCTGGGGGGTGCCGAGGCCGTAGATGCACGACACCGACGCGACGACGATGACGTCGCGGCGCGTGAGCAGCGAGTTGGTGGCCGAGTGCCGCAGCCGCTCCACCTCGTCGTTGACCGAGCTGTCCTTCTCGATGTAGGTGTCGGTCTGCGGGATGTACGCCTCGGGCTGGTAGTAGTCGTAGTAGCTGACGAAGTACTCGACGGCGTTGTTGGGCAGCAGCTCGCGGAACTCGTTGGCCAGCTGCGCTGCGAGGGTCTTGTTGGGCGCCATGACCAGCGTCGGGCGCTGCACCTGCTCGATGAGCCAGGCCGTCGTGGCCGACTTGCCGGTGCCGGTGGCGCCGAGCAGGACGGTGTCGGTGTCCCCCGCCTTGACCCGCTGCGCGAGCTCGGCGATGGCCGCCGGCTGGTCGCCGCTCGGCGTGTACTCGGAGATCACCTCGAAGGGTGCCACCGTGCGCTGGAGGTCGGTCGTCGGACGCATGGCTCAACCGTACGTCGGAGCACCGACAGCGCCCATTCCGGAAGCGTGACGGCTCACGGGACCCGGTGCGTCCACTCGGGGGTCGCGAACTTCTCGTCGACCAGCGCCCGCGCCGCCTCGAGCTCCTCCGCCGTGTAGTCCGAGACCGTCGCCCGGTACCGGCGGGCGAAGGACCTCGCGAAGGACTCGAGGATGGCGTCGCGGGTCATGCCCGTCTGCGACCGCATCGGGTCGACGCGCTTGTTGGCCGACTTCGTGCCCTTGTCGCTCATCTTCTCGCGGCCGATGCGCAGCACCTCGAGCATCTTGTCGGCATCGATGTCGTAGGCCATCGTCACGTGGTGCAGCACGGCGCCCGAGGCGAAGCGCTTCTGCGCCGCCCCGCCGATCTTGCCCTTGTCGCTGGCGATGTCGTTGAACGGCACGAAGTGCGCGTTGACGCCGATGTCGGCGAGCGCCTCGATGACCCACTCGTCGAGGAACGAGTAGGACCGCTCGAAGCTCAGGCCCTCGACGAGCGAGGTGGGGACGACGAGCGAGTAGGTGATGGTGTTGCCCGGCTCCATGAACATCGCGCCACCGCCGGAGATGCGGCGCACCACGTCGATGCCGTGCCGCTGGGCCCCCTCCGGGTCGATCTCGTTGCGGACCGACTGGAACGAGCCGATGACGACGAGCGGGCTGTCCCAGTCCCAGAAGCGCAGCGTCGGCGGTCGGCTGCCCGCCGCGACGGTACGCGCCAGGACCTCGTCGAGGGCCACGTGCAACGCCGGGTCGAGCACCTTGGCGGGGATGACCTCGAAGTCGTGGTCGTCCCACCCCGTCGCCTTGCCCAGGGCGCGGCGGATCGCGATGCCGATGGACTCGGCGGTGAAGCCGATGAGTGCCACGCCGTCACCAAGCGCACCGGTCACCGCGGCTGCGAGCTGGTCGACGCCGGCGTCGACGGGCATGCCGGTCAGTGCGGCGTTGATGTCGCCGAGCGCCTCGTCGGGCTCGAGGAAGAAGTCGCCCGAGACGCTGACCCGCGCCAGCCGGCCGTCGACCTCCTCGACGTCGACCGCCACGAGCTTGCCACCGGGGACCTTGTACTCACCACGCATGTCCCCCACAACACCGCAGACCGCCCGCGTATGCCGCGGAGCACGTCCACCGAGGACCGGGCGGCGCCGACCGGCATACGCAAGCGCGCCGCGGCGCACTTCCGACCGGGCTTGAGGGGTCGCGAAGGCTGGAACTGCGCCGTGGCGCACTCCCCAGCGGAGGGCGTATGCCGGGTGCCCCCTACCGCGGCCGCCAGCCCGTGCGCTGCGCCCAGGCGTTCGCGCGCTGCCACGCGCCCTCGAACCACGGCTCCTTCGCGACGACGTAGTCGGACGTTGACTCGTGCTCCCGGAGCAGCCGCCGCTTCTCGGCGGCATAGGCGTCGCGCTCGGCCGGCTCGTGCCGGAGCCAGTCACGGAACAGCAGCGCGAACCGCCAACCGGCGCAACCGTGCTCGCGGACGTGGACGTGGACGTGGTTGGCGGGATCGCAGCCGCCGAGGAAGCGCTTGGCCCAGTCCGAGGCGTCCGCCCCCTGCGGGTGCGGCGTGTCGGTGTGGTTGCCATAGGAGAACACGTAGCCGGCGTCCGTGAGGGCGTCGCGCACCTCCTGCCGGTCCGCGTCGGCGAGGCGTCGCACCCCCACCTGCACGTCGATGACGTCCTTGGCGAGGAGGCCGGGGACCGAGGTCGACCCGACGTGGGACACCTCCGTGACGACGCCCGTGGGCGCGAGCGCTGCGGCCAGACGGGCGACGACGCGCTCCGCACGAGCCTCCCAGTCCGGTCGCGGGACGACGACGCAGTCGGCGGCCCGGTCGGGGCGCCGGGACCGCGTGCCTCCGACGAGGCTCGCCTCGTACGGGAGGAGGCGACGTGCCCAGAGCTCGTCCACGGCGGCCACGAGCGCTTCCGGGGAGCCGGAGTTGTCGAGCACGACGTCTGCGGCCGCACGTCGCTGCTCGTCGGTGGCCTGCGCCGCGATGCGGTGTCGCACGTCGTCCTCAGCCAGGCCGCGCTGCTCGACCAGCCGGCGCACCCGGGTCTCGACATCGGTCTCGACGACGACCGTCAGGTGCTCGTGCACCCAGAGGGCGCGCTCGACGAGCAACGGCATGTCGTAGACCGAGACGACGCCCGCCGGGACCCGATCTCGCTGCTGCGCCACTCGGTCCGCGATGGCGGGACCCGTGATGGCGTTCAGGACGTCGAGCGCCTCCGGGTCGGGGAACACGAGGGCGGCGAGCGCCGCCCGGTCCAGCGTCCCGTCGGCGCGGACCACCCCCTCACCGAAGCGCTCCCGGATCCGCCCGAGCGTCGGCTCCCCAGGCTCGACCACCTCGCGTGCGACCGCATCCGCGTCGACGACGTGTGCCCCCAACTCGCCGAGCCGGCGCGACACGGTGGACTTGCCCGACCCGATGCCCCCGGTGACCCCGACCCGCAGCACGCGCTCAGGCCAGCCGGGCGGGGAAGCCGCCACGCGCGACCGGGCCCCACCGGGTCGGGGTGACCCGGAGCAGCGACTTGCCCTGGTCGCGCATGGCCTGGCGGTACTCGTCCCAGTCGGGGTGCTCGCCCGAGATGGCGCGGAAGTAGTCGACGAGAGGCTCCACGGACTCCGGCAGGTCGATGACCTCGCAGTCGCCGTCGACCTGGACCCACTCCCCACCGAAGTCGTCGGAGAGCACCAGGACGCTCACCTGCGCGCGGCGTCGCGCGTTGGTGGTCTTCGCCCGCTCGGGATAGGTCGAGACGACGATGCGGCCCTGCTCGTCCACCCCACCGGTGACGGGCGAGGCCTGCGGACGGCCGTCGGATCGCTCCGTGATGAGCACCATCGAGTGCCTGGGACGCACGAAGTCAAGCATGGCCTCACGGTCGACCTCGGTGTTGGTCGCGATCTGGCGGGGCATGTCAGTCCTCCTGGGTTGCGATGCTGGCGCGGTCGAACACGGCGACGAGCGCCTCGGCCAGCCAAGCGGCATACATCTGGTGTGTCCAGCCGCACCGGCGCACGAAGCGGTCGTAGATCTCCGGGGCCGTGATGGTCCACACGATGTCGATGAACCGCTCCCGGTCGAGGCGCGGCGGGAGCCCGTGGGCGGCCTCGAGCGCATTCAGGGCGTTCGAGTTGCCGACGCGGCGCTCGCGGTCGATCGTCGCGACGAACTCCTGCAGGCCCGCGTCACCGCCGCCACCCTGCGCCAGCAGGACGCCCAGCAACGGGCCGACCCGCTCGTAGATCGTCGCGCACAGGGCGGCATACGCCCGCATGAACGCCTCGCGGTCGACGGCGCGGGACATGGCGCGGAACTCCGGCCGGTCCTGCATGGCCACCGGCTCGTCGTCGCCGGCGAGCATGACGTCGTAGGTGGCCTTGACCACGGCCGACTTGCCGCCGATGGCGTTGTAGACCGTCTGGGCGCTCACGCCGGCCGACGACGCGAGGGCACTGACCGACATGGCGTGGTAGCCGTCGCGAAGGAGCATCTCGCGCGCCGCATCGATGATCCGGCGACGGGTCTGGAGCGCGGCCTCCGCACGCGAGCTGTTGTCGTACGCCCGGTCTGTTGACATCGGAGTCCTTCAAACGCATCATGAGTTCGCTGGAACGGCGTTCCAGCGAATGGGTGGGGTTCAGGGGTCCCCATCCAGCTGCTGCACCGGAGCCGCAGCGTCGACCTCGTCGACGTGGCCACCCGCCCGTCGTGCTGTGGATGGGCCCGAGTGTGCCACGAGCGCCTGAGCCCCGGCCCGCAGGGGCCGCCGGTGCAGCGAGGGGCCGGTCCGTCTCAGCACGGACCGGCCCCTCGGCTGCGGCCGAGGCACCGGCCTCAGGCCGGGGTCGATGACAGCAGGGCGACCGCACGGTCGGGGTAGTCCGAGACGAGGCCGTCGACCCCCGCCTCGATGAGCTCCACCATCCGGTCCGGCTCGTTGACCGTCCACGGCAGCACCGACAGGCCCGCGGCGTGGGCTCCCTCGACGAAGGCGGCGTCGACCATGGCGTGGTCTGGCGAGACCACCGAGGCTCCCACGGCCGCCGCACCATCGCACAGGTCGACGTGCGACTCGCCCACCCGGACGCTGCCGGTGAGCGGGCTGCCAGGGACCCACGTGAGGGAGGACTCCACGAGCGCTGACCGCAGGACGTCGGGCGCCAGCTCGGCCGACAGCTCGAGGACCGCCCAGTCGAACGAGTGCACGAAGCACTGCCCTTGGATCCCGGCCTCGTGCACACCGGCCAGCACGCCTTCGAGGAGCCGGCGTCGCCCGGCCGCCTCCCCGGCGTCGAGCGGGTTGACCTTCAGCTCGATCGTCCACCACACGTCCGGCGCGTGCTCTCGACCGTGCGCCAGCACCTCGTCGAGCGTGCAGATGCGGGCGCCCGGTGACGGGCGCTGGTCGGGAAACGCGGCCAGCGTCCGGCTGCCGACGTCCACCGTGCGCAGCTGCTCCAGGGTCAGGTCGGCCAGCCGGGCGCCGCCGAGGTCGGGACCGGTGGAGACGCATTTGTCCGGCTGCAGCTCCGCGTCATGCCACACCACGACCTCACCGTCGGCCGTGAGCCTGACGTCGAGCTCGACGCCCGTCACCCCGGTGTCGAAGGCAGCCGTGAAGCCCGCGAGGGTGCTCTCGACCACGAGGCCCCTGGCGCCGCGGTGGCCCTCGACGTCGAAGCGACCCGACGCCCACGGTCCGGGGCGTGCCGTCATCCTCAGGCCTCGATCCGCTCGCCGGACGCCGCGTCGAAGACGTGGACCTCGCCATGGTTGGGCTGGACGTGGACGACGTCGCCC
This sequence comes from Terrabacter terrae, assembly GCF_039529575.1. Taxonomy (NCBI): domain Bacteria; kingdom Bacillati; phylum Actinomycetota; class Actinomycetes; order Micrococcales; family Intrasporangiaceae; genus Terrabacter; species Terrabacter terrae. The sequence continues at coordinate 132,313 of NZ_BAAANB010000002.1, read as the reverse complement.
ACCGTGAGGTGCGTGCGCTTGTCGAGGCGCACCGTGACGCGGTCGGCACCCTCGGCGGCGTCGACGGGGCGCCCGTAGACGAACGACTCGGCCCCGAGGGACTCGACGAGCTCGACGGCGAGCGCGAGCGACCCGTCGGTGCGGATGCCAGTCGCGCCGTTCGAGCTGCTGGAGCCGTTCGATCCGTCGGACCGCTGGTCCGGCGTCGGCACGACGTGCCAGGACTCGGGACGCAGCCCGACGACGACCTTCTCCCCCGCGCGGCCGGCCACCGCCCGGTCGAGCGGGACGGGCACGCCGTGGACGTGCGCGACGCCCTCGCGCACCTCGGACTCGACCAGCGTGATGGCCGGAGATCCGATGAAGGCCGCGACGAACGTGTTGACCGGGTGGTCGTAGAGGCGCTCCGGGGTGTCGACCTGCTGCAGCCTGCCGTCACGCAGCACGGCGACCCGGTGACCCATCGTCATCGCCTCGACCTGGTCGTGGGTCACGTAGACGGTGGTGATGCCGAGGCGGCGCTGCAGCCCGGCGATCTGGGAACGCGTCGAGACGCGCAGCTTCGCGTCGAGGTTGGACAGCGGCTCGTCCATGCAGAAGACCTTGGGGTTGCGCACGATGGCGCGACCCATCGCCACGCGCTGGCGCTGGCCGCCCGACATCTGGCCCGGCTTCCGGTCGAGCAGCTGCTCGAGCTCGAGGATCTTGGCCGCCTCGGCGACGCGCTGCTTCGTCTCGGCCTTGCTCACCTTGGCGTTGTCCAGGGCGAAGGCCATGTTCTGGGCGGCGCTCATGTTCGGATAGAGCGCGTAGCTCTGGAACACCATGGCGATGTCGCGGTCGCGCGGTCGCACGCCCTTCTGGTCGTGGCCGTCGACGAGGATGCGGCCGCCGTCGACGGGCTCGAGACCGGCGAGCATGCGCAGCGTCGTCGACTTGCCGCAGCCCGAGGGACCGACGAGGACGAGGAACTCGCCGTCGGCGATGTCGAGCGTGATGCCGTCGACCGCTGGGGCGTCGTCCTTGGAGAACCGACGAGTCGCCTCGTCGAAGTACACGGTGGCCATGGATGCCCTTCGCTGTCGTGCCGTTCGTGGTGTGGTCGTCCCGGGGTGGAGCCGGTGAGGTGGGAGGCAGCGGGCGAGCTCGCCCGCTGCCTCCCACCTGCTTGCGTATGCCCTCCACGCACGTCCCGGGGACGGCGCCGACGGCATACGGCGGGGGCCGTGCGGTGCGCCTCAGGCGCCGAGCTTGCTCTTGATCTGCGAGTCGAAGACCTGCTGGCTCTCGGCGTCGAGGGACTTGAAGACCGTCGCGACGTCCTGGCCGGCCACGATTTGGTCGAGGCCCTTGCCGATGCGGGCGCCGCCGCCCGGCAGCAGGACGCGTGCGTTGTCCTGCGAGCGGGTCTTGGGCAGCTGCTCGATGGCCGTCTTCGCGTTGGGGTTCTTGTCGAGGAACGCCTTCTCCTCAGGCAGGTCGACGGCCGACTTGCGCACGGGCATGTAGCCGGTTGCCTGCGTGAACGTGACGGTGTTCTTGGCGTTGGTGAGGAACTCCATGAACTTCAAGGCATTCTTCTTGCGCTCGTCCGAGATGCTGGCCGGGATGCCGACACCCGCGCCACCCGTCGGGCAGTTGCCCTCGCCCGGGAGGAACGCCGTGCCGACGGGGAACTTCGCGTCCTTGGCGACGCCACCCAGCGACCCGGTCGACATCATGCTGCACGCGACGATGCCAGCCGTGAAGTCGGGGGCCGGGTCCTTCGACAGCTTCAGGAAGCCCTGCTTGGCGAGGTTCTGCAGGTAGGTGCCGGCCTTGACGGTGCCCGGGTCGGAGAAGGTGGGCGTCCACTCCTTGGAGTATGCGCCGCCGTAGCCCCACACCATGTTCTGGAACACCCAGTCGAGGTAGTTCGAGCCGTCGGGCAGCTCCATGACGATCTTGTCCGAGCCGGCCGCCGCCTTGAGCTTGGGCGCCCAGGTGAGGAACTCGTCCCAGTCCTTCGGTCCGCGGTCCTCGAGGCCGGCGGCCTTCCAGAGGTCCTTGTTGTAGTAGAAGAGCGGCGTCGACCGGGCGAACGGCAGCGCGTAGTGCTTGTCCTTGAGCTTGTAGTCGTTGAAGAGGGCGTCGACGTAGTCGGACGTCTCGACCTTGGCGCCGGACAGCAGGTCGTCGAGGGGCGTCAACTGCTTGTTGAGCGCGAAGTTGAACCACGTCACGTCGGAGACCACGACGACGTCGGGCAGCTGGCCGCCCGCGAGGGAGGCGTTGAACTTCTGCGCGACCTCCTCGTAGTTCTTGCCCGCGTCGACGAGCTTGACCTTGAGCCCCGAGTTGGCCGCCTCGAAGGCCTTGATGATCTCCTGCTCGACCGGCTTGCTGTTGCCGGGGTGGTTGCTCCAGAACTCGATGGTGTTGCTCGAGCCGCCCCCGTTGCCCGACGTCGCGGACGTGCCGGTGCCCGCGCAGGCGGACAGGCCGGCGATGCCGGCAGCCCCGGCGAGGCCGAGGAAGCCCCGGCGTGAGAACTCGTTCATGGGTGAGTGCCTTTCCCTGTGTGGTGTGTGGGAGTCGAAGGTGGGTGGAGAGGTCTGTCGGTGTGTCTCGTCAGCTCTTGACCGCGCCCGCGGTCAGGCCCTTGATCATCTGGCGCTGCAGGACCAGGAAGAGCACGAGGATCGGCAGCATGGCCAGGACCGTGCCGGCCATGACCGGACCCCAGTTCGTGACGCCGTCGTTGTTCTGCAGGAAGGTCAGGCCGACCGGCAGGGGTGCGGTGGACTCGTCGTCGGACATCAGGAACGGCCAGAGGTACTCGTTCCACTCGTTGACGACCGTGATGAGCGAGAACGCCACGAGGGTCGGCCACGACATCGGCATGACGACGCGCCACAGCAGCTTGAGCGGCCCGGCGCCGTCCAGGCGCGCGGCCTCGATGATCTCGCCCGGCAGGTTGAGGAACTGGTTGCGCATGAGGAAGGTGCCGAAGGCGACGCCGGCCAGCGGGATGATGATGCCCTGGTAGGTGTTGCGCCACCCCAGCTGGGCGACGAGCGCATAGTTGCTGATGACGGTGATCTGGTTGGGCACCATCAGGGCGGCGATCACGACGAGGAAGACCACCGAGCGCCCCGGGAACCGCAGCAGCGACAGCGCGTAGGCGCTGATGACGCCGAGCACGATCTTGGCGATCGACGTCGCCGAGGTGATGATCACCGAGTTGCGGACGTAGTCGAAGAACGGGATCCGGGTGGTGAGCTCGCTGTAGTTCTGGCCGGTCGCGGGGTCGGGCCACCACTTCGCGGGCCGGACGTAGATGTCGCCGCGTTCCTTGAACGAGGTCACGAGGATCCAGAAGAGCGGGACCGCGACCACCAGCACGATGAGGGCCATGCCGACGTAGCCGGCCACGGTCCAGACGGGCCCGCGGTGGTGGCTGGAGGCCTCGACGTTGTGCGCCTGCTGCCGACGCCTGCGCCGCCCCGGGATGGGCGAGCCGCCCGCGCGCTCCTCGTCGGCGCCCCCGACAGGACCAGTGCTGCCGACCGTGGTGGACGTGCTCATGACTGCTTCCCCCTGTCCATGAAGCGCACCTGCACCACCGTGACGGCGAGCAGGATGACGAACATGACGGTGGCGACGGTGGCGCCGTAGCCGGCGCGCTGGTTGACGAACGTCTCCTGGTAGACCTGGTAGACGAGCGTGGCGGTGCCGTTGCCCTGCGGGCCACCACGGGTCATGACGTTGATGATGTCGAAGACCTGCACCGAGCTGAGCAGCACCGTGATCGACAGGAAGAAGGTCGTCGGGCGCAGCTGCGGCATCAGGACCCTGCGGAAGCGGGTCCAGGCCGACGCGCCGTCGATCTCGGCCGCCTCGTCGAGGTCGGCGCGGCGCCCCTGCAGGGCGGCGAGGTAGATGACGAAGGTGTAGCCCAGGTTCTTCCAGATGTAGGTGAAGGTCACCATGAACAGCGCCCAGCCCGGCTGCTGGTAGAAGTCCGGCGACTGCACGCCGATGCGTGCCAGCAGGTCGTTGACGAGGCCGAAGCGCGGGTCGAAGACGAACTGGAACGCGATGCCGATCGCGGCCCCGGAGATCACGAAGGGGGCGAAGACGACCGAGCGCACGAGGTTGCGGCCCTTGAGCTTCTGGTCGAGCAGCAGGGCCAGCCCGAGGCCGAGCGCCATGGAGATGCCCACGGTCGCGACCGTGAAGACGAGGGTGTTGCGGACGATCACCTTGGTGTCGTCGCGCCCGAACCACTCGACGTAGTTGGCCAGGCCGACCGGGTTGGCGATGGGCGAGCTGATGTTCCAGTCCGTGAACGACAGCCGGATGTTGTCGAGCAGCGGGCGGTAGGTGAAGACGATGAGGAGCACCAGGTTGGGCAGCAGCAGCAGGGCCGCCAGGGACCACTCCCACGCGCGGCCGCTCGAGCGCCGTGGGGGCGGCCCGACTGCTGGAGGGGGGCCACCGGATCCCGGTGCGGCGCCACGGGGTTCGGTCAGCGATGACTGCACCCGGCCAACCTAGCGGCGGCAATGCACGGAGTGCGGCTTTTGCGCGGCGTGCTTTCGACTCGAGTCTGAACGTGCCGTGAACGCGTGACCGGCCTCGACGGCCGCTCCGTCGGCCGCCGGCCACGCTCCGCCCGAGACGCCGGAGAG